>JAXGOR010000006.1:0-153946 GCA_040767365.1 Clostridia bacterium | reverse complement strand
TCACCGGTCATCCAGCCCTGCTCGGCTTCGAGCGACTCGTCCCTCTGCCACTTTATGCCGTTTGAGGAGTAGGCGGCCTGACCCTGATCCCCCAAGGCGAAGAGGATGCCGTCCCCGGTCCGGATGAGGGCGGTCACCGTATCCTTGAGGGGGAATTGAAGCTTCTCCAGGCCGGACGGGTGCCCGAAGAAGAGCTCACCCGGTCCTCCGGAAGCGAGGAAAAACCCGTTTTCATAGTCAGGCAGGTCAATATAGGAGAGGGCACGGATCCGGCCGCTCGCGCCTGTTGACATGAGGTTCCAGACCAGGCCGTCCGCCGAGGCATAGAACTGGCCCCGGGCGTCGCCCGCGATCAGGCCGCCCGGCCCGGCTGCCAAGGCAGTCAGGTCAGCAGGGAACCGGAAGGGGATGCGTTCGGCCCCGCCGTCACGGTCCAGCCTTACCAGGGCCCCCGCGCTGCCGCACAGATAGGTCCTGCCATCGGCCGCCTCCGCGAAGGCATGCCAGCGGACGTCACCCGCGAAGGCAGGCAGTTCCAGCTCCCTCTTGCCCGATACAATGCCCAGCTCATAGCCTGTGACCCGGCCCGTGTTGACCAGGCTCATCTCCGACTGGGTCTGGTGGAAATGCTGGAAAATGGCGCCCTTGTAGAAGTCCTCCGCCAGGGGCAACTGATGCTGGGTCTCCGACATTTTGATGTCGAAGCGGTCACTGCCGCCATCACCCGCGAAGAAGTGGGCCTTGATCATCTCCGGGGTGAAAGACCCGTTGGAAACCAGGTTGGTCGTCGGAAGACCCGTCAGATTGCAGCCCGTACCCGCAAGGGTCATCTGGTTGACCGTCTTGTCGCTGACCTGGATCAGGCTGGCCCGCCTGCTCCCGCGCGAGCCAGCTGCTTGCCAGACGATGGTCAGGGCCACAGAAACCGTGACAAGCAGGACAAGGGCGGTGACCAGGGCCGAACGCCGCCTGAGGCTGACAGGGAGCAATCGAAATCCTCTTGCCATCAGCCCGCCACCTCTTCTTCCTTATAGCGGCTTCGATTCAGGATATAAAGACCCGCCGCCCCCAGGAGTATAAAAGAGTAGAGGGTGTACACAAAGAGGCTTTCCGTGAATTCATCCGCCTTGGCCAGGCGGAGGATCCAGCCTGACCCGATGAAATTGAAGATCACGTGGAGGACAAGGGGGACCAGGATATTGCGGGTGAGCTGATAAACATAGGAGAGGACAAAACCAGCGATCAGGACATAGGAAGCCTGGATCAGGTCCAGATGGAAGACGGCAAAAAGCAGGGTGGTCGCGGCGACGGTCACCCGGGGCGAAAAGCTCCTGCCAAGTTCCCCCTGGACGATGCCCCGGAATAAAAGCTCCTCACCGATCGGAACCAGGAGGACCGTCACAAGGAATTCCAGGGCCAAGGTGGCGGTCCGTCCATCAAAGAGGATCATTTTTTCCGAGTATTCCTGAAAAAGCCTGCCGGGCAGGCTGGTAGGCTCCAGGGAGGCCAGGATGGATATCCACAACTGGGTGAGTCCGAGCGCGCCGAGAATGGCCGCGATTGAACTCACCGCCTGGAGGGTTGTGATCCGCCGGCAGGACAGGAGGGCCTCCTGTCTTTTTCTTCTCACATGAAGATAGGTGAGGTAGGAGGGAATCAGGATGATCATGGCGATCAGAGAGGCGTAGGTCATCACATTCCCCTCAACCAGGAGCTCGATCAATGAACCGCTGTCGGACGGATTGTAGGGGATGCCGCCCCCCAGGGTGGCGCGGTCTTTCAGATAGAAAAAGAGGTAGGCAAAGGAGGCGAGATTGAGCAGGAGGTGGTGCAGGACCATGAAGAGCAGGGGGGCCAGAAAGGTCCGGGCACGCAACCGCCTCCCCACGCTCCCGGAAACGGGCGTCCCCCGCCACTCATAAGCGGCCTGGTCCCGGCCGGATGGGAAGTCTTGATTGTAGTCTTTCTTCTCTTCCATGTTAAGCAGGCAAGCTTCCGTCCCCGGAACCTGACCCGGTCAAGGGACCGGCTATGAACGGATGAGTGAATCGGTGTACCGCTCGAAGAAATATTCGAAGACGAGATCGAGTTCCTTCCTGCCTGTGATTGATGAGAACACCTGTTCGCCGTTCTTGTCCTTCCACGAGCGCATGATGACGATCTCCGGATCCGACCGGGAGCCGTCGTCGGGCTCGTAGTTGTACATAACGGAGTAGGTCTGCCCCTCTATGGTAAAGGAGTCGAGGACAGACACATAATACTCACGGCCACTCCGTTCATCGACCAGGATGGCGAGCACATCGTTTTTCGGACGATTCCTCCTGCCATCCCTGGCGGCGCGGCCGCGCGCGGTCCGCTTAGCCTTCTTCCGGGTCTCCATCTTGGTCGCACTCTTCAAGCAAGGCCTGGTAGGCCTCATAGACGAGTTCGTCCTCATCGTCCTCGAGGCCGACAAGCACTTCTTCCCCGTCATCCCCGACAACAAACTTCATGAAGAAGAGGCTCATTTCATCCTCATCGCCCTCGGAGGGATCGACCAGGACACAATAGTCCTCCCCCCCGTGGCTGAAGGTGTCCGCCATGATGAAGGAGTAGTCCTCCCCCGTCTCCGTGTCGGTCAAGACAACATAGGCGTCCTCGTCAAAAAGCTCGTCCACGCCCTCCTCACAGCAACAGCAGTCGCCATCGTCCTCCGCTTGATACATCAGCTGAAACCCGGTCATAGTCCATAGCCTCCAAAGCTTTTCTCTTTTATTCCTTATAGGGACACCCGCTTGCGCGGGCGGCCACCCATAAACGAACGCATTATAGCACGATTAATCAAAAGCTGCCGTCAGTCCGCCTCTTTCCCGGTCAAGCCAATCCTGAAGCAGGATTTCCGCGGCGACACGATCGACCAGGCCCTTGTCCCTTTTCTTGTTCTGAGCCGTTTCCATAATGACCCGGGAGGCCAGAATGGAGGTGTACCGCTCATCGTAGAGTTCTACCCGGCAGGAGAGGGAGAGGGAGAGGGCCTCCGCGAAGCGGGAGGCGGCTTCCGCTATATCCGAATCCCGGCCGTCCGTCCGGACCGGGTGTCCGACCACCACGGTATCGATATCGTATTCCTCACAGATCCGGGCGATCTCCCCGATGGGGCCCGGGCCATCTTCACGCGGCCGGTTCAGGGTCATGAGCCGGCGCGCGAACAGGCGAAGCGGGTCACTTATCGCCAGGCCCACCCTTCTCAGGCCGAAGTCGATGCCCAGCACACGCTTCCGCATTGGATCAGAGACGTTCGACGTAGTCCCTGATGACGACTTCCAGCAGCTCATCGCGTTCCATGCGCCGGATGACGCCTCTGGCGCCCAGATGGCTGGTAATGTATGTGGGATCCCCTGAAAGAAAATAGCCGACCAGCTGATTGATCGGATTATATCCTTTTTCCTCGAGCGCCTTCATCACCTCGGCCATGATTTGATGGGCGGCCAGGCGTTTCTCCCCGCCGACTTCAAATCTATTGGTATCTTGTTCGAGCATAGGCACCTCCTTGGCACAGTTTACCACGTCCGGCGGGGAAATTTACAGGAGGGAAGCCAGCGCCAGACCGTCTTCGAAGCCTGTGATCCTCATGGCCTGGATCTCGCCGGGGACCGGCGGAAGTAGGCCTGTCCCAGAGGGTCCGCCCCTGACCAGGATATATTCCGGCGTATAACCCTCCGCCCTGCCCGATGCGTCAACCTGCTCGACCAGGACTTCCCTGGTCAGTCCTAGCCGGTCCTCAATGGCCTTATGGGTCAATTCCGCCGCCCTGTCCCGCAGGATCCGCGACCGCTCGGCCGCGACCGGACCGGGGACCCGGTCCGGCAGGGTAGCCGCGGCGGTTCCGGGCCGGGGCGAGAAGCGGAAGACATGAATCCTGAGAAAACCGATAGCCTCACAAAAAGCCAGGGTCTCCTCAAAATCCTCGTCTGTCTCCCCGGGAAAGCCAACAATAAGGTCCGTCGTAATACCGGCCTGGGGCAGGACTTCCCTGATACGCCCGACGGCCTCCCGGAAGGAGGCCCGGGTGTCCCGCCGGCGCATGAGCCTGAGGATCCGGTCGGACCCACTCTGCAAGGAAAGGTGGAAGGAGGGACAAAAATGATTCAGCTGGGCCAGCCTGCTGACGAAATCCGGGGTAATGGTCCCCGCTTCGAGCGAACTCAGCCTGATCCGGCGGAGACCCGGGATCGGGTCGAGCGCTTCCAGGACGGAGGCCAGGTCAGGACTTCCCGGCTCTTTGAAATCACGGCCATAGCAATTGAGATTGGTCCCGGTCAGGACGATCTCCTTGAAGCCCTGTGAGACAAAGACCCTGGCTTCCTCAAGGAGGCCATCGAGCCGGCGGCTTCGCGCCGGTCCCCGGGCCAGACAGATGGCGCAGTAGGCGCAGCGGTTGTCACAGCCATCCTGGATCTTCAGGTAGGCCCGTGTTTCCTCCGGCAGGGCAGGCGCTCCCAGCTCTTCATAGACCCAGCGCCCGGAATCAAGCCTGGCTGGCTGAAGGCCTGGACCTTCCTCCAGGGCTTGGCTTATGAGGTCGGGCAGCCTGTCCCGCTCCCGGGTCCCGATCAGGAGATCGGCCAGGCCGGACAGGTCATCCCTTTGGCTGTAGCAGCCACAGGCCACGATAAGCGCTTCGGGATTCCGCCGCCTGTATCGCCGCAGGAGCTGGCGGGATTTTCTTTCCGCCTCCGCCGTCACCGTACAGGTGTTGAGGACATAGACCTCCGCCTTCTCCCGGGCATGGACAAGCAAAAAACCCCGGCGGCGGAAGGATTCCGCCAGGGCATCCATTTCATATTGATTGGTCTTGCATCCGAGCGCCGATACCGCGATCCGCATGGCATTGTCCTTTCAGGCTTGATCCCTCCAGGGACAAAAAAAGAGCCGGGAGGCTCTCCTTCTTGTCCCGGATGGGAATTCCTCTTAAGCGCCGCGGCCTGTGAGCAGATACAGGACCAGGGTAATCACGCCAAAGGAAACAGCGAATACTGTCGTCAGGGTTTTCAGGATACCTTCCTTGGTACGGCCCTTGGTCTTGCCGTAAAAGGTGTCAGCCCCGCCGGAGTCGCCCGACAGGACGCCCAGCCCTTTTGATTTGCTTTCCTGCAACATGACGGTCACGATAAGGCCGATACAGGTCAGTATGTCGAGTATGGCAAAGGTGATTTGCGCGGCTCTCATTTCAATTCCTCCCTCAGTGCGTCGCACGCCGGACAATCATAGCATATTAAGAAGGGCCGCCGCAAGTAGAAGGGATCGAGCGCAAATATTCAGCCCTAGGTCTCCTCCCGGCTGTAGGATCTGACCGCCAGGGCCGGATCGTCCTGGTGCCGTCGCATATAGAGGGGGAACAAGACGACCAGGATGAGGCCGGCCAGATTGGTCGTCAAGGTAAAGGACCACCAGATCCCCCTCACCCCCAGCAGGGTTTCAGAGAGCAGATAGGCCAGTGGCAGGCGGGCGACCATAAAACCCATTTCAATGGCCGAGGGGACCAGGGACTGGCCCAGGGCGGCGAAAGAGGAGCTGACCAGGATCAGGATCCCCATCATGAGCTGGGAGAGGGCGATGATCCTCAGATAGTCGATGCTGTGACCTATGGCCTCTGGATCACTGAAGAAGAGGCCGGTGATCGGCTTGCCCAGGAAGAAGAGGACAAGCGTGGTCACCGTACAGATGAGGGAAACCAGCCAGAAGCCGGTCCAGTAGCCCCGGCGGACCCGGTCCTGCCTCCTGGCTCCGAAGTTTTGGGCCATAAAGGCATTGACAGCGGCGGCAAAACCGTCGGCCGTCATCCAGGAAAGGCTTTCGATCTGGACCCCCAATCGTTGCGCGGCCACCGCCAGGTCGCCAAAACGGACGATGACACGGGAGATCAGGATGGAGACGGTCGCGTGGACAACCGACCGGGCCGAAACGGGCAGGCCGAGTTTGACGAGCGGCCTGAGCCGGTCCCTTTCCAGGGGTGCCCCAAGCACCCCGAGGCCGGAAAAAGTCTCATTGCGCCTGACGGCGATCAGCATGAGGAGGAAGGCAACCGTCTCCGCCAGGAGGGTGGCCAGCGCGGCCCCGGCCACGCCCAGATGCAGGCCAAGGATGAAGAGGGGATCCAGGATCATATTGAGCGCAAGGCCCGTCACGAAGATCACAAAGGGGGTGAAGCTGTTGCCCGAGGCAGTCAGGACGGCGCTGTAGATACGGCCACCGGCTACCGGGATCAATCCCAGTCCAACAATCCACAGGTAGTTCTCCGTCCTGGCTATGGTCTCCAGGTCGTTGAAGCGGAAGATGGCAGTCAAGGGACCCTTGAAAAGGACGAAGACAAGGGTCAGGACAGCCGCGATCAGGTAGGCCAGCCGGAGGGCTGTCCGGGCCCAGCCCCGCGCCTCGTCGGTTTCACCGGCCCCGAGGGCCTGACCCACCAGGACCTGTCCGCCGACCCGGGGGATGGCGAAGATGCTGTCCACCAGCCAGAGCAGGGTGCCCGCTGTCCCGACCGCCGCCACGGCCCGCTCCCCCAGGGTTGACACCCAGAACATATCGGTCAGGGTATAGGCGAGCCCGACAAAGGAAGTGGCCATGATCGGCATGGCCAGTTTGATGAGGGTCGGGAGGATCCGGCCCTCCAGCAGATCGATCTGCCGCCTCTTCTTCCCCTGGTTTTCCCTGTCTGACATTTCAACTGATTTTAACACAGCAATCTCCCCACCCAGCTTGTATTTCAAAGGCCTGGCATTGAAAGACGGGGGCGCTTGTCATACACTGGGTAATAGATTCTGGGCGGGGGTTTTAAAATAGATGATGCAAATGAACCTCTTTGGTTTATCGCGTTCGATTCATCCAAAAGATAATAAGAACACGACCGATATGGCGATCAGGCCGCTCCAGGGCTTTGCGAGGGTATCCATTCCACTCAATATGCAGACCGGTCCTGGCTGTGAGTCCGTTGTCAAGAAGGGGGATCTCGTTCAGGTGGGCCAGACACTCGGCGAACCGATTGGTCCCTGGAGCGTCCCCGTCCACGCCAGCGTCTCCGGCCAGGTGGAATCGGTGAATGTCCAGATCCTGAGCGATGGCGGACACGCCGAATACGTGACCATTGTGTCGGACGGCCTGGAAACCCTTTCACCTGATATCGCGCCCCCCCGGATAGAGGACAGGGAGTCCTTCCTCAAAGCGGTCCGGGACGCCGGCCTGGTCGGCCTGGGCGGCGCGGCCTTCCCCACCCATATCAAACTCGACCCTCCGCCGGGAAAAAAGATCGACACCCTGATCGTCAACGCGGCCGAGTGCGAACCCTATATCACGGTCGACCATCGGATTTGCCTGGAGGGGGGCGATTACGCGGTCAGGGGTGCCCTGGCGGTCGCCCGTTGGTGTGGGATCGACACCGTAGTATTCGGCATTGAGGACAATAAGAAAGAGGCGGCCAGGGCCCTCAGGGAGGCAATCGCCCGGGCGGGCGATTCCGGAGGACTGCCGGCCGGGGGCCTGAGTGTCAAGGTCCTGCCCACCGCCTATCCCACGGGCGCTGAAAAGGTCCTGATCCAGCTTATCAACGGCCGGATCGTTCCCGAAGGGGGGCTACCGGCTGATGTCGGCGTCATCGTCCAGAATGTGACCACCCTCCATTTTCTGGCCCGCTACCTTGAGACGGGCATCCCGCTCATCAAGAAAGCCATCACGCTGGACGGGAACGCCCTCCGGTCACCGGGTAATTTTGAGGTACCCATCGGGGCAACCATTGAGGACGTGATCGAAAAGGCCGGCGGGACCATTGCCAAGCCCGCCAAGATCATCATGGGCGGCCCCATGATGGGGGTGGCGGTCGACGACCTGACCCGGCCCATATTGAAGCATAACAACGCCATCCTGGTCCTCGACGGGCAGGCTGCCGTCCTGCCGGAGGAATCGGCCTGCATCCTCTGTGGCCGTTGCGCGCGTGCCTGCCCCATGCGCCTCATGCCCATGGCCCTCGACAAGGCGGCCCGGGCCAATAACCCGAACGAGCTCAACAGCCGTCACGTCATGAACTGCATCGAGTGCGGCAGCTGCTCCTATGTCTGCCCGGCCAAGCGGTACCTGGTCCAGAATATCCGCAATGGCAAGATGATTGTCCGCGCCGCCGCGGCGGGCGAAAAAGGAGGGAAACCGTAATGCTCCACGTCTCCGCCTCCCCGCATATCCGCGACCGGATCACAACCCGTTCGATCATGCTCCAGGTCATCATAGCCCTGGTCCCCGTCGTCATCGCCTCCTTTTTCATCTTCGGCCTGGCGGGCCCCATGCTCTTCCTGGTCAGCGCCGGCCTGGCGGTCGCCTTCGAGGCCATCTCCCGTCTGATCATGAAGAGGGAACAGACCATCGGTGATCTCTCCGCCGTCGTCACCGGCCTGCTCCTGGCGGCCGGCCTGCCCGTCGGCTGCCCGCTCTGGGTCCTGGCCATCGGTGACTTTGTCGCCATTGTGGTCGTCAAGCAGATGTTTGGTGGCCTGGGTGATAATTTCGCCAACCCCGCCATCACGGCCCGGATCGTCCTGTCAGTCTCCTTTGCCGGCCAAATCTCCAGTTTTGCCGTCGCGGAAAAATTCCCGGGTGTCGACCTGATCACCCGCGCGACCCCGCTCATGATCGCCAAATCCAATGGAGGGGACCTGCCCTCCACCCTGGACCTCCTACTTGGCCGCCATGCCGGCTCGATCGGGGAAACCTGCGTGATCGCCCTCCTGGCCGGTGGCCTTTTCCTGCTCATCCGGGGGATCATCGATATCTGGGCCCCCCTCGCCTTCATCGGTAGCACTGTCCTCTTCGTCACCCTGGCCGGGGCTGATCCCCTGGTCCATCTCCTGTCGGGGGCCCTGATCCTGGCCGCCTTCTTCATGGTGACAGACTATGTGACGACGCCGACCACCCTGGCCGGCAAGATCATCTTCGGTGTGGGGGCAGGCCTCTTGACCGGCCTGCTGAGGCTTTTCAGCGCCATGCCCGAGGGGGTGTCCTTTGCCCTCCTCCTTATGAATATCCTCACGCCACACATTGAACGCTGGACCACACCCAGGACCGTCGGAGGTGTCAAACATGCCAAGGAATCCTAAGCGGGAGAAAGGAGCCAGCCGGGGCTGGCTTGAGCGCGGACCTGTACCTGCGGCCATCCTGGTCCTGGTCTGTACCGTCTGCGTTGCCCTCCTGGCCCTGACCGCCTCCGTGACGGCGGAAGCCAGGGCCCATCAGGCCCAGTGGCTGGCTGACCAGAGCAAGCGAAGCCTCTTCCCCCAGGCCGACGCCTTCCCCGAGGAGGCCCTTGAGCGCGCGGGGGAGGGACTTCCCGGTGCCCGGATCCTGGACCTGACTGGGCGCCAGCCCGAGATCTCCCTGCTGGCGGCGGCAAGCAGCGGCCAGGAAACCGCCGGCGTCATTTTCCGTGTCTCAAGCAAGGGCTACGGGGGCCAGCTCCCCGTCATGGTAGGTTTTGATCTGTCGGGGCAAATCGTTGGACTTGTCGTTGACGCCAACGGAGAGACAGCCGGCCTGGGACAGAAGACGGCGGATCCCGCCTTCACCGATCAATTCAAGGGACGCCTGGCCGGGGATCCCTTTGCCGACATCGACGCGGTGAGTAGCGCGACGATCTCGTCCGATTCGGTTGTCGTCTCCGTCCAGGCCGCCTCCAAGGCCTTCAGCGCCCTCTTTGAAGAAGGAGGTGAGTGACTTGGCCAGGAAAAACTCCGCGACCTACGAGCTGGTCAAAGGCATCATCAAGGAGAATCCACTCCTTATCCTCATGCTGGGGACCTGCCCCGCCCTGGCTGTCACCACCTCGGCCATCAACGGCCTGGGGATGGGTGTGGCCTCGACCGCGGTCCTGGTTCTCTCGAATCTTGTCATCTCCCTGCTCCGCAAGGTCATACCGGACAAAATCCGGATCCCCGCCTACATCACCATCATCGCCAGCCTGGTGACCATCCTGCAGTTCCTGCTCCAGGCCTACCTGCCCGCGCTCAACGCCTCCCTGGGGATCTTCATCCCCCTTATTACCGTCAACTGCATCATCCTCGGCCGGGCCGAGGCCTTTGCCAGCAACCATGGCGTCTTCTACTCAGTCATCGACGGGCTCGGTATGGGAGCGGGCTTCACCCTGGCCCTTCTCATCATCGGCTCCCTGCGTGAGATCCTCGGCTTCGGTACCTTCTTCGGCGTCAACATGCCCTGGATCAGCGAGGGGGGCCTGCAACCCATGATGATCTTCGGCCTGCCCGCCGGCGGCTTCGCCATCTTCGGCCTCATGGTGGCGGTCACCCAGAAACTGAATAAGAAATTCTACGGACGGCGACCCCAGGAGACCATGGACCGGGAGCGCTACCCGGGGAGCATAAGCAAGCGGACGGACGCTGTTTTTGAGGAAACTGAAGTTGTCGACGGCCCGCGCCCCGCCCGTACCCCTGCCCGGGACGCCGTCCCGGAAGCCGCCACCGAACCGGGCGCCTTTGTAAAAAAGGAAGAAGACGGGGCATCCACAGAAAGTGAGGAAGGTGAATGAAGGAGTTTCTGATCATCCTCTTCAGCGTCATCCTGATTGACAACCTGGTCCTTTCCCGCTTCCTTGGCGTCTGCTCCTTCCTGGGCCTGACCAAGAATGTCAAGAACGCCATGGGGATGAGCCTGGCTGTTATCTTTGTCATGCTGGTCGCCACGGCGGTCACCTACCCGATTTACTGGCGGATGCTGGAGCCGGTTGGCCTGGGTTACCTGCAGACGGTCGTCTTCATCCTGGTCATCGCCTCTGTCGTCCAGGTCCTGGAGGCGGTCATCCGCAAGGCCTTCCCCCCCCTATACAGGGCCATGGGAATCTACCTGCCGCTGATCACGACCAACTGCGCCATCCTGGGCGTCATGCTGATCAACATCCAGGAGATCTACGGCTTCGGGGCCGCCATGATGTCTTCCCTGGGAGCCGGTGTCGGTTATATGCTGGCCATGTTCCTTTTCGCCGGTGTACGCGAAAAGATGGAAAAGGCCGATATCCCCGAATTTATGGAGGGACTGCCCTCCACCCTCATGGCTGCCTCGATCGTTTCGGTCTCCTTCATGGGGTTCAAGGGCGTCATCGAGAATCTTTTCGGCTGAACCGGAGGTCTGCCTCATGCTGCTAGCTGCATCCACCCATCCCATCCTCCTGCCGGCCCTTATCGGGGCGGGAATCTCCCTGCTGGCCGGCATGGTGATCCTGCTGGTCTTCCACTTCTTCTCGGTCAAGGTCAACCCGCTTCAAAAGGCGCTGGAGGATGTCCTGCCGGGCATCAATTGCGGCGGCTGCGGTTACAGCGGCTGCGCCGCCTACGCGGCGGCCCTGGCCGACGGCTCCGAGGCCCTGACGACCCTGTGCACGGCAGGGGGGCAGGATGCGGCGACGGCAGTAGCCGAAGTATTGGGGGTCGAGGCCGGCACGGTCGTCCCCCTGGTAGCCCAGGTATTCTGCCAGGGGACCAGGCAGAATACCACGGAACGCTACCACTACACAGGCACCCCCCACTGCGCGTCGGCGGCTGGCCTCTTCTCCGGACCCAACTCCTGTACCTTCGGCTGCCTGGGCTTTGGGGACTGCGTCGCCGTTTGCGAATTCAATGCCCTCTATCTCAAGGATGGGATCGCCCAGGTCAACCACAACAACTGCACGGCCTGCGGCAAATGTGTCAAGGCCTGCCCCAAATTCCTGATCCACCTGATCCCCAAGCATGAGCTGGCGACCAAGGTAACCTGTTCCAACCACTGGCCGGCCAGGGTCGTCCTGAAGGCTTGCAAAACAGGTTGCATCGCCTGCAGCCGTTGCGTCCGTGTTTGCCCTGTTCAAGCCATCCGGATCGAGGACAATCTGGCCGTCATCGACCAGGAGATCTGCATCCATTGCGGCAAATGCGTCGAGGTCTGCCCGACAAAGGCCATCCGGCAGGGGCTCCTGGGTGGGCCGGAGGAGGAAGGCTGACAGGGCCGGGATAAGGGGGCAAAGCAAAAGTCAAGCGGATCGCTTGACTTCCTTATGGCCGGGTAACCGGCAAAAGATCAAAGACTGAGGGTCAGGCGCGCTCGACGGCCCCGCTTCTCAGACAACGGGTGCAGACCTTCATGGTCTTGGGGACACCATCGACGACAACTTTCACTTTTTTGACGTTGGCGCGCTGACGGTGCAGGCCCCGGCCCGAAATCTGCGAACGCGTAATCTTGATTTTCCTGCCAAAAAACATGTGCTTGTCACAAATTTCACATCTGGCCATTGTCTATCTCCTTAAAGGGGGCACCGCCCCGGTCTCAATTCACGCAAAAGGCGCAACTGGTATACTAACATCATTTAATCATTCCTGCAAATCAAATTTAGTGCTTGCCATTTCCCGAATATGGGTTATTATATATGAAAAAATGCTCATATGTAAATATGAAAGAAAGGAAATCAGCCATGGAAAGCAGGATCAAGGAGCAGGATCTTTTCTGCGATCTACCCATGATTCATGAAGATGTGGTTCGCCGGGTTCACGGCCTCCTGCCCCCCAGGGAGGAGATGTTTGGGCTTGCCGATCTCTTCAAGGTCTTTGGGGACGCGACCCGGGTCCGGATCCTCTGCGCACTTCGCCAGTCCGAGCTCTGCGTCTGTGACCTGACCGCCCTCCTCGACCTCTCCCAATCCGCCGTCTCCCACCAGTTGCGGGTCCTGAAGACGGCCCGCCTGGTCCGCAACCGCCGGCAGGGTAGGGTTGTCTACTACTCTCTCCTGGACGAGAACGTCAAGGAGATCCTCCAGGTTGGTCTTGAGCACCTGGCTGAAGAATGAAGAAGAAATGATGGACTTGAAAGAAAAACCCCTGGCCGCCCCCGCCTGTGATCTGGCTGGGTGCGGATCCCTTGAAGCCTCCGAATGTGGCAGTTGCGGAACAGTGGATCTGCCTTTCTTTGAGCGCCTTCTCGAAGGCCATCCCTGGCTGGCCCGTCTGCTCTCGGCCCGCCTGAGGCTCCTGGCCGGCCTGGCCCTCTTTCTGGTCGCTCTCCTCATCCCGGGCGGCGGTTCTTCTTCCCTGATCCTCTTCATCGCGGCCTATCTCACCGTCGGGACAGGCGTCCTTATCCAGGCCCTTGCCGGCCTTTTCCGGGGGAAATTCTTTTCAGAATACTTCCTCATGTCGGTCGCCACGGTCGGGGCCCTCCTGATCGGCGAATACGCGGAAGCCTTCGCGGTCATGTTCCTCTTCCTTATCGGGGAAGCCTTGGAGCACCGGGCTGTGGACAGGACCCGGCGGTCCATCGATTCCCTCAACGCCATCCGGCCCCTGATCGCCCATGTAGTGAGGGAGGAGGGGAAGCTTGATTTAAGCCCTGCCCTGATCCGGCCGGGAGAGCGGATCCTGGTCTATCCCGGCGAGCGGGTCCCGCTGGACGGCCGGCTGGAGGGGGAGGGCGGTTCGGTGGATTATTCGGCCCTGACCGGTGAATCGCGCCCGGTCCACCTGGCCGCGGGTGAGGAGGTCATGGCGGGGGCCATCAATGGAGCCAGCCCCCTGACCCTGACTGTGGTCCGTCAGGAGAGTGACTCCGCCGTCATGCAGATCATGCGGCTGGCGGAGGCGGCCGGCCGGAAGAAAACCCCGGTGGAAATGTTCATGGAGCGTTTCTCCCGGGTCTACACGCCTGCCGTCGTCTTCCTTGCCCTGGCCCTCGCGGTCTTCCCTCCCCTCCTTCTGGCAGGACAGACTTCCAGTGTCTGGATCTACCGGGCCCTCAATTTCCTGGTCATTGCCTGCCCCTGCTCCCTTATCATCTCCGTGCCCCTCGCCTTCATTGCCGGTATAGGAAAGGCTTCCAGGCAGGGCATCTATATCCGGGGCAGCCAATATCTTGAAGCCCTGACAAATTTGGAGACCGTGATCTTTGACAAGACAGGGACCCTTACAAGCGGGAACTTTGAGGTCATCGACCTGGAGACGGCGCCCGGCGTCAGCGGTCATCATCTGATCCGGGTCGCGGCGGCGGCAGAGCAATATTCAACCCACCCCCTGGCCGAGGCCGTCAAACGTTTCCATGAGCTCAATGAAGAGGGTGAAGTCAGCTATCCTCCCCTGACAGATCTAGAGGAGATCGCGGGGCAGGGGATCTCCGCCAGGCTGGAAGGCCGGTCCCTGTTGGCAGGCAACGGCAAACTCATGAAAGACCATGGGATAGGGGTACCTGACCGGCTCGAAGACAGGGGGGACGCCAGTTTGATTCATGTGGCGGAGGAGGGACGCTGGATAGGCAGCCTCCTGGTATCCGACGCGCTCAGGGAAGGGGCCAGCCGGGCGGTCGACCGCCTCCGTTCCCAGGGCACATCAACCATCGGCATCCTGTCAGGCGATCACCAGGCGGCCGTGTCTGGCATCGGCCGGACCATCGGGGCCGACTTGAGCCTGGCAGGCCTCCTGCCCGGGGACAAGATCGATGAACTGGAAAAACTACGGGGCTTGACGGCGGGGCGGACAGCTTTTGTCGGGGACGGCATCAATGACGCGCCGGTCCTCCGCCTGGCGGATGTGGGGATCGCCATTGGCGGGCTGGGCTCCCATGCCGCCATTGAGGCGGCCGACGTGGTCATCATGACCGACGAACTGGAACGGATACCCGACGCGGTCGCCATCGCGCGGGGGACAAAGAGGAGGGTCCGGGAGAATGTCACCCTCATCCTCCTGGCCAAAGGGGTCCTCCTCCTGCTGGGCGCGCTTGGCATCACACCCCTGTGGGGGGCCGTATTCGCCGACACAGGCCTCATGCTCCTCACGGTCCTGAACTCACTGCGCGCCTATTACGGGGGGATCAGGCCTTGAGGCCGGGGGCCCCCTCCAGCCTCCTAGCCGTTCTGGGCTTCTGAAAAATCCCGGCGTTTTCTCAATTCCGCGATTAAATCCTCCAGGGGGATGGCTGAAGCCGCAAGCAGGACGATCAGGTGATAGACCAGGTCGGCGCTCTCATAGACGATATCGCTCTTCCGGCCATTCTTCGCCGCTATGGCGACCTCAATTGCCTGGACGCCCAGTTTATTCAGAATCTTGTCCAGGCCCTTATCCAAAAGATAGTTGGTATAGGAGCCCGGTTCCGGGTTGCGGGCCCGTTCGAGCACAACACCGTAGAGCTCTTTCAGGATCGCGTCTTCTGTACCGGCCATGCGGCTGTCTCCTTTTCAAGATAGTCTAAATAGCATAGCATAAGCGCTTTTAGGCCTGCCCCCTTTGGACACTTGTATTAATAAACGGGTATTCTGCAGAATAATTCAAATTCCGCTTGACAAGAAGATAGTGGAAGTGCTATGCTTCCGATGTAGTTAAGGAAAGCAAATATTCTTGCTTCTTGCATAGGACAGCGGCCGGACCCCCTCCCGGTCGCTTGTCTTTATGCGTAAATTTTGCCGGAAAGCTTATGGAAGCCGTCAATCCACCAGGATTCTCGGGACCCGTTCTTGTATATTCGTGTATATTTCATAATCGATGGTGCCGCACATCTCCGCGATCCCACTCGCGTCTTTTCGCAGATAGCCGTCGTCACCAAACAGCATGACCTCATCCCCGACTTCAACGCCGGAGATCCCGCTGACATCGATCACACAGTGGTCCATACAGACCCGGCCGCGGATGGGGGCCCTCCTCCCCTTGTGATAGAAGACTCCCTGATTTGAAAGCAGGCGCGGCAAGCCGTCGGCGTAGCCCATGTTGACGACGGCCAGGAGGGATTCCCCCGGTGTCGTCCAGGTGCCGGCGTAGCTGACCCGGGTCCCCGCCTCGAAGCGGCCCACCTGTTCAATCACGCTCCTGACGGTCATAACCGGCCTCAGGGGGGCCCAGGTCTCCCCGGGGGGATCTGCCTTGCCCCCGTAGAGGACGATGCCTGGGCGGACCAGGTCAAAATGATAGTCAGGCCGGCCGGGGATGGCGGCGCTGTTGGCAAGATGCCGGGTAATCCTGGGAAAACCTATGCTTTCCGCTTCATCAATCAATTCAAGGAAGCGCCGGCGTTGAAGGGCCATATAGGCGAGGTCGTTGCCGGCTGTCGACAGGTGCGAGTAGACACCCGATACCTTCAGCCCGGGGGAGGAGGCGATCTCCAGCAGGACCCCTGCCGTCCTTTGCCGGCGTTCCTCATCCGCCGGCAGGCCCAGCCGGGCCATGCCCGTATCAAGCTTGACCTGGACCTCCAGAGGGGGGCCGCCGGCCTTGAGCGAGGCCCGGGCAAAAACCTGGATCTCAGCCTCCGTCACAATGGACTGGACCAGCTTATATTCCTTCAGGTAAGGGACATAATCAGCTTTTGTCGTCCCGAAGATGACGATCCGGGAAGGACTCCCCCCCTGTCGGATGGAGATGGCTTCGTCAATTGTCGCCACGAAGAGGGTATCGACTCCTGCTTCTTCAAGGACGGGGACGACCAGCCCCGCCCCATGGCCATAGGCATCGGCCTTGACGACCGGCGCGACCACAACCCGCCTGTCCGGCACCTGGGAGCGGATCAGCTCCAGGTTGTTTATCAGGGCCCCCTTCGAGATCTCCGCCCAGGTCTTTTTCGTATACCAGGGATCTCTTACTTGCGAATACTTCATTGGCTTCCTATTACCCGCGGACCAGACTAGACCATCCGCTTGGTCACATAAGGTGACGTCATGGCGCGCAGGAGGGCCGCGTAATCGGGCGTGAAGTCCAGGACATCCCCAACCTTGAAATCGCGGAGAGCCTTGGTCACATCGAGCAGCATGTGGTCGCTGGAGGCACCGAGGAAATCGATGTTGGCGTCACGGGGCTGGAGGGTGTCGCAACGGGTGTCCTGTTCCCCGATGGCAAGGATGGCCCGCCAGATATGGCCGTGATCCTCGAAAACGGGGATCTCATTGAAGGAATTCGGCCCGATCCGGCCGGTCGGGACCGAGGCTTTCCGCCTGAGCTCGACAATCTCCGCCCTCAGGGTGAAGACGTCGGTGTAGAGATCCCGGATAGGCGTGCGGAAGGATGTCTCGATCCCAATCAGGAAGGCCTCCCCGATCCGGAGATGGGTGATGCCCCGCGGCATCCTGCCCTCCTTGAGCAGATAGAGGGAACCGGTGTTGCCACCCGACACGATGGGGAGGGGTATGTCAAAGCGCTGGCGGAGGGACTCTGCCATTCCGACCAGGTCCTCGAGCTGCTTCTCCTCGGGAATAACGCCGCCATAGCAGTTGAAGTTGGCGCCGATGCCGGCCAGCCAGACACCCCGCAGGTTGAGGACCCGGGAGGCCACATCAAGAATTTCCTCAGGCAGGAATCCCTCGCGGAGGTCTCCCATCTCCACCATGAGGACAACGCCGTGCTGGCGTTCCAGGGCAAGGGCGGCGTCGGAGAGCGATTCGATCACGCCCATATCGGAGTTGAGGCTGAGATCGGCGTAGCGGACGGTATCCATGGCCTGGGAGATCATGGGAATCCTCACCAGCATATGGGACAGACCGATGGCCTGGATATTGGCCAGGTTCTCCAGGCGGGAGTCGGCAAAGAATTCAGCGCCGGCCTCCTGCATGCACTCCACGGCGGGACGGAAGGCGCAGAGGCATTTGGTGACAAAATGAAGCTGGATGTCCGCCTCCGCCGCCCGGTCGAGCAGGGTCCTGACATTGTGCATCAACTTGACCCTATCAATCAACAATTCGGGATATGACATACTAACCTCCTGTCGTCCTCTCATTCAACGAGTCCAGTAAAAGCTCAACGGCCGCTTCGGGATAGGCCCTTGATATGACACCGCAGGCCGCCGTCAGGTAGTGCCGATCTATCATAACACGCGCCTCCGGCCCTGGGTAGAGCCGCTCCTGGCGCGCCGCCTCCAAGGCCCCCCGGATCACGCCCTCCACCCCCGGCAACCGGGTCAGGGCACCCCCCGTCGCGATTATGGTCTTGACGGCCGTCAGATCACGGCCGCGGACGAGCAGGCGCCGGCCCCTGGCGGTGAACTGCTCTACCAGCCTGCCCGCATGCCGGTCCAGGGCCTCCCTGCAGCAGGTCCCCACCAGGGGCCGGATCAGGTCAGCCTCTTGGTCATCGCGGGGGATCTCGGGGACTGCCTCAAGCCGGCTCTCGTAATCCTCCGGCAGACGGGAACGCTCCTGGGCCGTCATGGCCCGGATCACCTGGTCCCGGTTGAGAAAGACCCCCAGGTCACCCTCCACTGTCCGCTTGGCCAGGGGTTCGGGGTCCAGCTGGAAGTCCCGGAAATTATCACTTCCCTCCGTCACGGAATGAACGTCCGTCGTTGCGCCGCCGACATCGAGGGCGGCCAGGTCCCCCAAGCACTCATACATTTTTTCCATCATGGCCATGACGGCGCCCGGGGTGGGCATGATGGTCCCCTTGACCGCTTCGCGGATATGGGCCATGCCGGGGGCCTCCGTGATGTGCTCCTCGAATATGGCCTGGATGATCCGGCGGGCTGGCTCGATATTGAGCTGGTCCAGGGCGGGGTAGACGTTTTCAGTAAGGTAGACCCGCTGGCCCTTCCGGGCGGCCAGTTCCCTGATCTCATCCTGGTTGTCCCTGTTGCCGGCATAGAGGATGGGCGTACCGGGCAGGATCTCCGACAGCTTGTCGAAATTGGTGAGGGCCGTCTCCCGCTCACCACCGTCGGTCCCTCCCGCGATCAAAATAATCCGGGGGGCCATGGCCTTGACACGGGCCAGATCCGATTCACGCAAGCTGCCTGAGGTCACGCCACGGAGGACGGCCCCGGAGCCAAGGGCCGCCTCCCGGGCCGCCCTGACCGTCATCTCCGGCACCAGGCCGTGAACTGTCATGGAGAGGCCTCCGGCGGCGGAGCTGGTCGCGAAGATCTGGTCGGCCTCCAGGCAAGGATAGCCCAGCAGGGCGGCCAGGTTCCGCCTGGCCCTTTCCAGGCCCAGGGTGACGTCATCCTCCCTGATGGAGGTCGCCGCCAGGCCCTGGCCCAGGAAGGCCGGCCTTCCTTTTTTCAAACCGGTGAAGGCGTTGACGACCGTCGTCGTACTGCCTATCTCCGCGACAAGCAGGTCAATCCTCATCGCCCGCCTGGTCCCCCCGCAACTCCCGGCGCCGCTTCACCAGGAAGCTGGCGACATCAATGCCCTGGCTGCCCCGGCCAAATCCGGCATCCATACCGGACTCCAGGGCCGTCTCCGCCACCACCTGGGTTCCCCCGGCGACAAGGATCAGCCGGTCCCTCACCCCCTTTTCAATGCAGGTGTTGGCCAGCTTCTTCATGTTCTCGTAGTGGACATTGTTGTGGGAGATGATGGTGGAGATCAGGATGGCCTCGGCCTTGGTCTCAATGGCGGCGTCAACCAGCTTGTCGACCGGGCAGGAGGTGCCCAGATACTGATACTTGATCCCGAAACCTTCGATCCCCCCGTGCTTGATGTCCAAAATCTCCTTCAGGCCCACGGAGTGTTCGTCCTCCCCTACCGTGGCCGCGATAACCAGGAGGGGATTTTCCATTATATCCGCCCGGATTTCAGCCTCTGACAGGGTCTCCACGATCTCGGGCAGTTCGAGCCCGGCCAGGTCGATGTCAAAATCAACCCTCCCCTTCATCTCGATGTAGGTCCCTTCCGAGGGATGCATGACCTGGCTGTGAATGACCTCGCAGTCGGCCAGGTTCAGCTTCTCCCCGACGGCGATCGCCGCCGCTTCCGCGTACCGTTCATCGCAGGGCAACATCATGGTCAGCACCAGGACCCCGTCCGCGAGGAATTCAACCTCGGGCCGGATCAGCATGGGGTTGTCATAGTATTTCTGCTTCTCCGCGATCCTCGTCTGGACATTGTCGTAATCATCCAGTTCATCGATGAACTGGATTTTGGAAGGATCCTGGAAGGTATCCCCGCCGATCGCCTCGCTGGCGCACTCAAATTGGGCCGGTATCCTGTTGTTGCCGAAATGGACGGAAACAGGGGCGAAATAGTCATCCGCCCGGAGGAAGAGGCTGTCGTTACCGATACCCCCGTCCGCTTGGCGGGCGATGCCGTCGCCCTTCCTTTCCGGATACTCCGCGCTGTCGACGAAGAAGCCCGCTTCGACCGCGCTGTAGTAGCCACCGGTCTCGATTATCTCCTCCATGAAGAGGATGGCCCGTTCCTTCAGTTCCCGGACCCGGTCGCCCAGGGGGCCCTCCCGCTTGATGTCCACCATCTGCCGGATACCGTCCAGGCCGGCCAGTGACTGGCGGGCCGTGTTGACGGCGTTGATATTGAAGTAATGCCAGGGGACATTTCGGCCCTCATCGGGCGTGATGGTCGACTGGACATGGGCCGAGGTCAATCTTGAGATCACCAGGTTGAGGGTATGGGTCACGGTCGCCTCCCGGGTCTCCGATTCCATATACTTGGTGTTCTGCTGGGCCCGGATCTTGTAGTCGCGAAAGAGGTCGCGCAGGGCCACCGCATAGGGCAGGTCAAGCCGCATGCAGGGGGCCGGCGGCGCCGTGGGGGGGACGCTGGACAGGGCGATATTTTCCGGCTTGATCCCGCATTTCACGGAAAAGGCCGTATTGATCGCGTGCTGGACCATGAGCTCCGGCATGACCTTCCAGGCCTCCATGGCGGTGGCGTTGGCATTGTGGGCCCCGTCGATCTGGAGCTGGCCGCCATAGGCGATGATGGCCTTGCTCTCACAGGCGTCGACAAAGCTCCTGAGCATATTGATATTCCGGTAGAGCACGTTGTATTGCGGATCCTGATGGACACCTGACACGCCCTCCTCAACGAACATGACGGCGATGTCAGGACCGGCGACACCGGAGACATAGGAATGGAAATTGATGGGCCGGCCGACCTCCTCCTCGATCAGGTCGAGGGCCCGTCTGGTGGCCCGGCACTGCTTCCGGGTGATGGGGATCCCCCCGATCCCCTGGGTAGTCCCCTCAATCAGAGAATCGATATGGGACTGGCCTGTCGTCCGGATCACCATGATATGGTCGGCCCCGTTCCAGGCGGCCATCCGCATACGCCGGACATCATCCTCAAAACGGCCCGAGGCGATCTCCGTCGTCAGGACGCAATCTGCCTGGGGATCAATGAATCCAAAACCACGGCTGCCGGGCAGGGGGATGGATTTTTCAAGTGGTTTTGACGATTCGTAATAGGTGAAGTCGCCGATTTCCCTCGGCTCACCGCGCTCCTCACGCCAATGCCAGGGCCGTCTGGGGGAGCGGTAGTCTTCGAGCCCATCCAGGATTTTCCGGATATCCAACCTCTGGTCGGCTTCCAGGCTAAGGTCTTTTTCAAGCTTCATGAGGCCACCTCCTCGAAAAGGCCGGCCGCCTGGTCCCAGTGCCGGCCCTCAATCAGGGCCAGACCGGTCTCACGGATTTCAAGACCCAGCTCTTCCGCCAGCTTCCAGATGACATGGCCCGCCCCGTGCGCGATCAGGTGCCGCTCGATCAGGCCGTTGACCAGGGCCTGGGCCTCCAGGCTGGAGAATCCCATACGGAGCAGGACGCTCCGCTCAATGGCGGGCGAGCTGTAGATCCTCCCCGCCTCAACCAGGGGGTCGACGATCTTCCCGGCCAGTTCCCAGAAATAGTTGTACAATTCCTCGTCAGACAGACGTGCCAGATGTTTGCGGCGGTCCTCAAACGAAGCGGACCTCTTATCTTCAATTTTTTCGGCCATGGCCTCTCTCCTCTCCTCCTGCCTCAGCTTTACAAATCCTGAAGGAGGGCCCGGGTCGCCTCCTTGTCCAGTTTTATCTCTGCCGCCATGAAGGTGATTTCCTCCTCCGTGAAGGGACCGCCTCTTTCGGCCAGGCGGCGGAGCGCCGACCGCCTCAGCTGCCCCATATCGTAATCCCGGACCCGGATCCAGGAGGGATCCCGGGGCAGGACAATGGACTGTCCGGCGATTTCCTCCTCCGGATCCCCGAAATAGACCCTGATCCCGTTTTGGCGGGCGAAGGTCAACTGCGCCTGGGGGTGCTTGCCTGCCCCCGTGTACTCCGTCTCCTGGACGACAAGGGTCTGGTCCTCCGGCAGCTGACGCGCAAGGGCGAAGGCCGCTGCCAGGGATGTGTTGCCCGCCGGGCCGCGCTCAAGGCCTTCCAGGGAGGCCAGCATCTCCGTTGTATAGAAGACCTCCCCCTGCTTGACCAGGAGGTAGCGGTCCATGTAGCGGAGGGCCCGGGCTGAATTCCGCGGGACATCGGACCGGTCCGGCAGGAGGGCGAAGGGGATGCCAAAACCCGTATGCCCCGTCGTGAATGACTTGCGGTTGAAGTCCCGGTCCGATGCCATGGAAAGGCCGGACAGGTCGACGCTGGCCGCGTAGACCCCGGTATCGGTCAACCCCGCCTTGATCAGGCCACGGGCTGTCCCCGTCAGGTTGCCGCCGCCGGCATGGGTCGCGATGACCACATCAGGTTCCAGACCGTAATCGTCCCGGCACTGGCAGGCGATCTCGTAGCCCAGGGTCTCGATCCCCGCCACCGCGGACGGCGAATAGAGGGAGGCATTATAATAACCCGTCTCCTCGAGCAGGCAGAGGGCGTGGTAGAAAAGCTCCGGGCCGACGGTCATCTGGATTACCTCGGCGCCGAGCGCCTCGCATTTGCGGGCCTTCTCCAGGATCTCCGGCTGTCCCTTGAAGTCACTGTCAAAGCATTCCTGGATGACCAGGCACTTGAGGCCCAGACGGGCGGCCATACTGGCCACAGCGGCCCCGTAATTGCCCGATGTCGCGGCGATGACGCCCGGATAACCCTTGCGTTTGGCGTCCCAGACGGAGAGGGCGGCCCGGCGGGCCTTGAAACTCCCGGAGGGGTTGGCCGCCTCATCCTTGACCAGGATGCGGGCCCCGTAACCCGGTTGAGAGAATTGCCTGGCCAGGGCTGTCATATTCCTCACCTCCCGGAGGGGGGTGTTGCCGACACCCAGATCGGCCAGGATCTTGACGGCCTCCTCAACCGGGACCCCCACCTGGTCCATGAGGGCTTCGTAATCAAAGGCCAGGCCGCCACGCTCGAAGTCCTCGTAGTCTATACCGAGGGCCCGGTTCATAATTTCATTTTGCCGGGCCAGGACCGCTTCATAAGACTTGTCTTGACTCATTGGGCACCTCCAAAAAGAAGTTGGCGGACCTGCTGGTGGATCTCCAGCAACTCGGGGACGGATTCCCCATAGCCGTGGACAGGGGCAGTGCCCCGGTTGGTGAGCCGGCCGGTGACGGTCCGGCCACTCAAGGTCCTGATCCTGACCTCATCACCCACCCGGGCCTCCTGGTCCAGGAGCCAGCCCCGGGTCAGGGCAATGAGCGGGGTAGCCGCCGTATCCTCCGGTAGCTGCGGGGCCCGCTGGCCGACCGGGAGGATGATCTTCTCGATAACGACAAAGTCATCCTCCTGGTAAAGCTGCTTCTTGCCCCGTTCCAGCTGCTGGGCATAACTGCCCAGGATGGCCCGGGGGACGGGGAGGTCAAGCATGGACCGGAGGCCCGGCTCAGCCAGGAGTAAATGCGGGATCATGTTGACCACCATGGCGATGGTCCCGATGCCGCCGGGCGTCTCGGGGACAATGGACAGGTTCATGTCGTAGCCGTCGGCATGGAGGGTGATGTAGTCACCCGTATGGACCCCCTCATCCTCCGGGCAGATCTGCTGGGGGTGGTCAAGATGGATGAAGACCTCACCATCCGCCCTCCGCCCGTAGCTTTGCTGCCTGATCCCCGCCAGATGACCCTTCCTGGCCTCACCGTAGGCGGACTTCCGGTCCACCCCGGTAATGATGGGCTCCCGGGTCTGCTCGATCTCTGTCAGTTCGACCCCCATGCCGGCCGCGATCATGGCCATGGACTCGGGGAAGCCGACATGCCCGGCCAGGCTGTCCTCAGCGATCCGCCGGTCAAATTCCTCCACGGAAATCCCCACGCCCTGCTCTTCCATAACCGCCTTGCCGAAAGGCGCCAGGTCGTTGATCCGGGAAGCCTCAATCGAATGGACCTCCTCGCAGGTACCGCTCAGGGCCAGGATAAGGTAATCCAGGACAAAACCCGGATTGATCCCCGTCCCCAGGACCGCCACCTGCCTTTCCCGGGCCAGGGCGTCGATCTTGTCGGCCAGCTCCTGGTTCTGGGCCCAGGGCCAGGCCATTTCCTCGGCTGTGGAGATGACGGGCAGGCCCTGTTCCAAACAGAAGATGATCTTTTCATACTGGGCGGCGACGAAGGAATCCGTCGCCAGGATAACCAGGTCGCAAAGGTCCTTGCGGACGACCTGGGTGATGTCACCGGTGATGACGACCGGCTCGCGGTCCCCCCTTTCCAGGCCCAGATAGGTATAGACCTCCTGCCCGATGAGGCGGTCCCAACGGTCGCAGACACCGGCGATGACCAGCCCCTCCTTCGAAGCGATCATCCGGCCGATCCCGCTGCCCATGGCGCCGAAACCCCACAGGGCAACTCTTATATCCCGCATTGATCTCCCTCCTCCGCCCGGCTCCCCCGGGCCCCCTGATCCGAACCTGCCTTCTAGTTACTTATATGGGTGCCTGTCTTGCCGGCGATGCCGTCACAGGCGTTCTCCAGCGATGTAATGAGCGCGGTCCTCCCCTTGCCCGATCGGGCAAAGGCGACACTGGCCTCAACCTTGGGCAACATGGAACCCGGGGCGAAATGTCCCTCGGCCATGTAGTCTTCCATGTCGCTGACCCTTACCTGGTCCAGCCATTTTTCCTCCGGCGTCCCGTAGTTCAGGGCCACCTTTTCGACCGCGGTCAGGATGATCAGATAGTCCGCCTCGATCATTTCGGCCAGGACCTCGGAGGCGAAGTCCTTATCGATGACCGCCGCCACCCCCTCGAGGCGGTCGCCCTCGCGGACGACCGGGATACCTCCCCCGCCCACCGTGATGACAACCTGACCGTCATCGATCAGGGCCCTGACCGTCCTGTCCTCGACAACAGCGACCGGTTTGGGGGAGGGGACAACGCGCCGATAGCCGCGGCCAGCGTCCTCTTTCATGACAAAGCCCGTCTCCGCGGCAATCTTTTCGGCTTCTTCCTTGCTATAAAAAGAACCAATCGGTTTACTTGGATTTTGAAAGGCGGGATCCTTGGTATCCACCACAACCTGTGTCACGATGGTCGCGACAGGCCGGTCAAGCCCGCGTAAAAGCAATTCCTCGCGGATGGCGTTTTGCAGGTGGTAACCAATGTAGCCCTGACTCATGGCACCGCACTCCGGGAAGGGCATGGGCGGCACCTCGCCGCAATCAAAGGCCAGGTTGATCATACCAACCTGGGGTCCGTTGCCGTGGGCAATGACCAGCTCATGGCCCTCCGCGATAAGATCCACAATGGGAACGGCTGTCTGACGGACCAGTTCGCGCTGTTCCTGCGCGTTTGTGCCCAGGGCATTGCCGCCCAGGGCTACGACGATACGTTTTTTCATCATATTTAATCCTCCGATTAAAGAAATACGGACAGCTCAGCTGTCCTCTATCAGCAACCGATCGTGGCGACCAGTATCGCCTTGATCGTATGCAACCTGTTTTCAGCCTGATCAAAGACCCGTGAATGCTTGCCACGGAAGACCTCATCCGTGCATTCCATGGCCGTCAAGCCATATTCATCATGAACCTGCCTCCCTACCGTGGTATGGAGGTCATGGAAGGCCGGCAGGCAATGCAGGAAGATGACCTCCGGGTTGCCTGTCATCCGGATCATAGCTTCATTGACCTGGTAATCCCTCAACTGCCGGATACGTTCCTCGAACTTGTCCTCCTCCCCCATGGAAACCCATACATCGGTATAGAGGACATCGGCATCCCTGACCGACTCCGGCTGATCCGAGCACTCAATGCGGCCACCTGTTTCCCGGGCGACCGCCTCCATCTCCCCAATCAGCCGCTCATCCGGCCATAGCTCCCGCGGCGCATGGGCGACAAAATGGAGGCCCAGCTTGGCGCAACCGATCAGGAGTGAATTACCCATATTGTTGCGGGCATCGCCGGCGTAGACAAATTTCACCTGCTTGAGGGGTTTGGCGACCTGTTCACGGATGGTCATGATATCCGCCAGGACCTGGGTCGGGTGGTAGAGGTCGGTCAGGCCATTCCAGACAGGAACACCGGCGTGGAGGGCCAGCTGTTCGACCGTTTCCTGCTCAAAGCCCCGAAACTCGATACCGTCGTAGAAGCGGCCGAGAACCTTGGCTGTATCTTCAATTGATTCTTTTTTATTCAGTTGTGAATCGCCCGACCCCAGAAAGGTGACCCCTGCCCCTTCATCCAGGGCCGCGACCTCAAAGGCGCACCGGGTCCGGGTCGAAGTCTTCTCAAAGAGGAGGACAATGTTCCTCCCCCGCAAAGAATTGCCGGGGATTCCCAGTCGTTTCCTGCTCTTCAGGTCAGCCGCGAGATCGAGAAGCCACATAATCTCCTGGGGTGAGAAATCCTTCAGTGTCAGAAAGTGTCTGCCCTTCAAGTTGATGGCCATGCGAATTCTCCTTTGCGTATGATACCTATCTAAGATTAGCTTATAAAAAGGGAATTTCAAAATGGCCAGCCATCGAAAAACCCCCTCATCCCGGCCTCGGGCCAGCGGGCAGGATCAGGACGGGAGGGCGGACCGGACCGGTGTCCCGCGGGCCTGATGATGACGGGATCCCGTCAATCAGTCAATATCATCCCGCAGGAGTGGCATGGACATGCAGCGCGGGCCGCCGCGTCCCCGCGTCAGCTCGGAGGAGGGGATTTCGTGCAGGGTGAGACCGGCTTCCTTAAGCAGGCGGTTGGTCACCCTGTTCCTGTCATAGACCACCACTTCGCCCGGCGCGATGGCCAGCGTGTTTGATCCGTCATTCCACTGCTCCCGCCTGGCGTCGATCTTGCTGTCACCGCCGCATCGGATGAGCTCCACCTCACTCAACCCGAGGTATTTCCTCAGGATGTTCTTCAAATCGTTGCCCACGCTTTTCAGGTTCAGTTGCCCCCCCTTGTCCAGGGTAAGGTCGAAGACCTCGAGCGGGGCCTCAATCTCGGGATGGACGGTGAATATCTCCCGGTCCACCATGGTGAAGACCGTATCCAGATGCATGAAGGCCCGGCGTTCCGGTATGAAGAAGACCAGGACCCGCTGAAAACTTTCGCCATTGCTCAGGATCCGTTTGGCCAGGGTTTTGACGGCTGAGGTTTCTGTCCTCTGCGAGACACCCACCGCCAGGATTTCCTTGGACAGGACCAGGATATCGCCACCCTCCAGGGTCGCGTTCTCCGTCCGTTCGTAGTAGTGCGGTATACCCTGGAAGTGCGGATGATATTTGACGGCGTAATCGGCAAAGAGAGTCTCCCTCCGGCGGGAGCCGTCCCACATGCAATTGACGGTCACGCCGCTCCCGATGATGGAGAGCGGGTCGCGGGTGTAATACATGTTGGGCATGGGATCGAACATGAGGGTTTTCTTCCAGTCAAGCCTGTCCAGCTGGGAGCCATTCCGGGGAAAATCCTCGATGCGGAGGCCGACAATCAGAAGATTGGTCAGCTCCAGCGGATCCTCTATTGAAAGGAGGTACTCGAAGAGGGCATCCCGGGTGTTCTGGAAGACCCGGGCCTCCTCCAGGAAATCGATCAGGAAGCGGCGGCGGATCCCGGGATCGGCGAAGACATCCGCCATAAGGTCCGTGACATAGAGGACTTCGGCCCCGGACTGGCGGAGGACTTGGGCAAAATGGTCATGTTCGCGCGCGGCCGTGACATAGTCGGGGATGTCGTCGAACAAGAGGCTTTTCATGTTGAGAGGCGTCAGATTGTCGAGTTCAGGCCCGGGGCGGTGAAGGACAACCCGCCGCAGACGTCCGATCTCCGAGTAATTCCTCAAACCTGTCGGTTCCATCGCAGTAGCCTCCGGTCACAGAATAGATCGGAGGGGGATCCATGACAAACGAGCTTCTGTCAAATTCCCCCTCAGACAAAAGACTCGTTGAACTACCTATCATTCAAGCACTTCCGGCTTGATTATGCAAACGGGATTGGCTTATTCCGGATAAGGCGCCGCCCCACCGCCTCCCCTAGGCGCTTCCGTGGAGGGCCCGGCGTTCCTCTGTCTGCCTGCGGCGCTTCTCGATCTCCTGCTCGATGATCATGTCCTTGACCTTCATGAGCCGGGTCAGGTTACCCCGCTCATTCTCATCCATCTTCATGGTGATGGACCGGATCGTTTCCTCAAAAGAAGGGATCATGACGTATTCCAGGGAGTTGACCCGTCGCCGGGTCCGCTCGATCTCGGCCGCCATCAGGTGGGACTTATGCTCCAAGGTCGCCAGCTTCAAAAGAAGCGGCAGGGCCTCGGCCAGGGTGTCGATCGCCTCGTCCAGTTCGCCCGAAACCGTAGCCAGCCCATAGGGCAGGGGCAGACGGCCCTCCCTTTCTTCCAGTTGGACTGAAATAACCGGGGTTCGTACGCTCATGGTATTCTCACGCCCTACCTCAGCGCAGAGAAGATTGCCCTCGGCCATGAGCGCCTCGTTGACGGCCTGCTCACCATTGACGGCCTTGGCCAGGAGCATCTCGGCATGCGACCGCTCAACCAGGATCTCCGCCTCACGGCGCAATTCGTCCACTTCAAGGACCAGGAGGAGGAATTGCCTCATGAGTTCGTCCCGCTTGTCCTTCAGCAACTTGTGGCCCCGGCGGGCGACACGGAGTTGCTCCTTGAGCCGGAGCAGCTCCATTCTGTTTGGATTGACGCGCAGAACCGCCATCAGCCTTCGACCTCCTCGTCACCGGCCTCATAGTACTGATCGATGTACTCCTGGTGGACCCGTTTCAATTCATTGGCCGGCAACATTGAAAGCAGTTTCCACCCGATGGCGAGTGTCTCCTCAATGGTCCTGTTGGCTTCAAAGCCCTGTGACACGTAATTCTCCTCGAAGGCGACCGAGAAATCAGCGTAGATCAGGTCCAGGTCGCTCAGAGCCTCCTCGCCCAGGATAATCTGCAGGTCCCGGGCGTCCTTGCCGCGTGAGTAGGCGGCAAAGAGCTGGTTCATGGTATCCGCGTGATCGGCCCGGGTCTTGCCCTCCCCGATCCCCTTGTCCTTCAATCGCGAGAGCGAGGGGAGCACATCAATGGGAGGCTCAAGGCCGCGCCGGTAGAGGTCACGGGACAGGATGACCTGGCCCTCGGTGATATAGCCTGTCAGGTCCGGAATCGGGTGGGTCTTATCGTCATCCGGCATGGTCAGGATAGGCACGAAGGTAATGGAGCCCTTCCGGTCCTTGATACGGCCTGCCCTTTCGTAGATGCTGGCCAGGTCGGTATAGAGATAGCCCGGATAACCGCGCCGGCCCGGCACTTCCTTCCTGGCGGCCGACACCTCGCGCAGGGCCTCGGCATAGTAGGTGATATCCGTCATGAGGACCAGGACGTGCATGTCGAGGTCAAAGGCCAGATACTCGGCTGCCGTCAGCGCCATCCGTGGCGTGGCGATACGTTCAATGGCGGGGTCATCCGCCAGATTGATGAACATGACCGTCCGGTCGATCGCCCCCGTGCGCCGGAAGTCCCCGATGAAGAAGTCAGCCTCCTCGAAGGTGATTCCCATGGCCGCGAAGACGACGGCAAATTCCTCCTCGCTGTCGAGCACCTCGGCCTGGCGGGCGATCTGCGCCGCCAACCTTGAGTGCGGGAGGCCGGAGCCGGAAAAGATCGGCAGCTTCTGCCCGCGGACCAGGGTGTTGAGCCCATCGATGGCGGAAACGCCCGTCTGGATGAACTCGTTGGGGTAGTCACGGGCCGCCGGGTTGATCGGCGTGCCATTGATATCCCGCATGGCCTCCGGAATGATATCCAGCCCGCCATCCTTGGGATTGCCCATACCATCAAAAATCCGGCCCAAGAGGTCGGGCGCGACGGCAAGTTCCAAACCGCGTCCCAGGAACCGGACCGTGCTCTTGTCGATATTCAGGCCGATCGAGCTTTCAAAGAGCTGGACCAGGGCGTCGGTCCCTTCAATTTCCAGGACCCGGCAGTGCCTGATCTGGCCATCCTCCAGCTCTATTTCACCGAGTTCGTCAAACTTCACATTCTCAACGCCGCGAACGAGCATGAGCGGACCGGTGACTTCCTCGATGGTGCGATATTCCCTAGCCATAACTATCTCCTCTTCCTATTTTGTCAAGCCGCCCATCTCGGCGATCAGTGTCTCTTTTCGAAGCTCAAACCAGCGGTCCACTTCCTGTTCCGGAACAAACTTGAACCGGGCGATGTCTTCACGGATGGGTAGCCTCAAGAGGGCGTCAAAATCAGCTTTATTGGCCAGCGCCTTCTGCGCTTCATAGTAGAAGAGCATGACCAGCGAAAGCATACGGTACTGTTTATTCAAGGATGTATAGGTGTCAACTTCGTCAAAGGAGTTCTGGTGGAGGAAATCCTCCCGGAGTGAACGGGCTGACTCAAGCTTCAGCCTGTCGTTGTCGGAGAGGGCGTCCTGTCCGATCAGGCGGACAATCTCCTCCAGCTCGGATTCCTCCTGCAGGAGGGTCATGGCGTCCAGCCGGAGCCGGCTGAAATCGGGCGCCACATTGTCGTTGGCCCAGCTGTCGATTTTGGTCTGATAGAGCGAGTAACTGGTCAACCAGTTGATGGCCGGGAAATGGCGCCTGTAGGCCAAATCGGAGTCCAGACTCCAGAAGACCTGTACGATCCGGAGGGTCGACTGGGCGACCGGGTCGGAGAGGTCGCCGCCAGGCGGCGAGACGGCGCCAATTGCCGTCAGCACGCCGACGCGTTCCTCATCCTCACCACCCAGGCAGTGGACCATACCCGCGCGTTCATAGAAGGTGGCCAGGCGGGACCCCAGGTAGGCGGGATATCCCTCCTCACCCGGCATCTCCTCCAAGCGGCCTGACATCTCCCGCAAGGCCTCGGCCCAGCGTGAGGTCGAGTCTGCCATAAGGGAGACGGAATAGCCCATATCCCGGAAGTACTCGGCGATGGTTATACCCGTGTAGATGGAGGCCTCCCGGGCCGCGACCGGCATGTCGGAGGTGTTGGCGATCAGGATGGTCCGCCTCATAAGCGGGTAGTCCGTCTTGGGGTCACGGAGCTCGGGGAACTCCATGAGGACGTCCGTCATCTCATTGCCCCGCTCACCGCAACCGATATAGACAACAACATCCGCCTCCGCCCATTTGGCCAGCTGATGCTGGATGACCGTCTTGCCGCTTCCGAAGGGTCCGGGCACAGCTGCTGTGCCGCCCTTGGCGACGGGGAAGAAGGTGTCGATCGGGCGCTGGCCCGTAATGAGCGGCTCGATCGGTGATATCTTTTCGCGGTAGGGCCGGCCGATCCTGACAGGCCAGCGCTGGATCAGGGTGATCTCGTAGAGCTGACCATTGTCCTCCTCCAGGACGGCGACAAGATCAGTCACCTTGAAGGTCCCGGCCTTGATTTCCTTGAGGACACCGGACTTGCCGGGGGGCACCATGATCCGGTGTTCCATGATCTCCGTCTCTTGGATGACGCCGATGATATCGCCCGCGCTGACCCGGTCACCCACCTGCTTCACCGGCTGGAAGTCCCACTCCCTGTCCCGGTTCAAGGCCGGCGCGAAGGCGCCGCGCGTGATATGGTCACCCTCCCGGTCGACAAGTACGTCAAGCGGACGCTGGATGCCGTCGAAGATCTCCCCGATCAGCCCCGGTCCCAACTCAACGGAAAGCGGGGTGCCGCGCGACACCACCTGCTCACCCGGGCCGAGGCCCGCGGTTTCCTCGTAGACCTGAATGGATGCCTCGTCACCGTGCATCTCGATGATCTCACCGATCAGCCGCTCCTCCGATACTTCGACAACATCGAACATATCAGCGTCCCGCATGCCTTTGGCGACGACGAGCGGTCCGGATACTTTGACGATCTCACCCTGACTTCGTTTGTTCATGGAATCTCTCCCTCAATTAATTTACTTACCGCGGGCAATCGCCAGCCAATCACTTGGCGATACTAGTCTCCCGCCTCTTGTTCACGGGATTTCTCACGTTGCCCGATCATATCAATACCCGTGGCCTTGCGGATGGCTGTCCTCAGCTCAAGCCTGCCCAGCCAGGAAGCTTGGCGGGCCGAGGGGATGACAGTCACCACCGGCAGATAGCGGAGGCGCCAGGCCGCCAGTTGCGGCCCCAGTTTCTCCGCCAGTTTTTCCGTAATGAAGATGACAGCGTAATCCTCCTCAGCCCAAGCTTCAAGGATCTTTTCAGCCCCTTCGGCATCGAGGGCTTCGGCGGCTGTCAGCCCGAGCGCCCGGAAACCGGCAATGCTGTCCCATTCGCCGATGATTCCGATTTTCTGCTCCATGCCCGCCACCCTTCTATCGTTTCTGGAAGTCGCGCCTGAGCGGCCGTACCGACTCGGCCTCGAGTCCGTCGGCCAAGACGGACAAGGCCAGTCTTGTATTCTTAAACTCACATTCACGGGCCATGACATAGGCGATGACCCGGGGGGCACCGGTCAGGATCTTGATGCCGCCTGCCAGATAGTCGTAGAGGAGCTTGTCACGATCCCGTGTGAAGAGGGCCGCTCCCCCCTTTTCGCCGTAGCTGGCAAAATGCGTTGACAGCTCCTTGTAGGGCGTATCGCACAAATCATCGACGACGGTCTGGTCGTCCGACTTCAGGTAATGGAGCCACTCTTCCCGATCCAGGATGCCGTCGGGCAGCAGATTCGCGTCGAAGGCTGCCTCGCTCAAGCCCCGGTGTTTTGCCCTCAGCAGGGTCTCCAGGTTCCTCAAGTCACGCACCCTGACAAAATAGTCCGACAACCAGGCTGTATCCAGATCGGCTGCCATGTCGGCGATAATCGAATGGATATCCCGGTCAATGGACCGGTCAATCGTAGCCGGGTCATAGTCCTCCGCGTAGGCCCCGCGTGCCCGCGTGACAAGCACATCCGCCCATTCAGGCATGCCGCAGCCCTTTTCGCCGCGCACGACGGAACGCCAGAGGATCTCGTGATTGATCAGGGAGGGGTTGCCCAGGGCCGCCATGAAACTGTCCTTGTCGGGATCATCCACGAGCAGGGATGTTTTCAGGGCTGTTTTCAGATTATGCCCTTCATCGGCCAAGAGGAGGACGTGGTGAAAGCCACCGTCCGGCGCGATGGTTGCCAGCAGTTCATAGATCTCGCACCGCTCCGCGCAGATCATCTCTAGCACGGTATCCTTTTGGGGATAGCGGTGTTCGAGAAGCAGGCGCCTGATTTCATCGACAGAGCTGGCGGCAAAGAGCCGGTCCAGGCCGGGCCGGCCGAGAAGGTCCTTCTCCCGGTGCCAGATTCTGCCTGAGGCGTGTCCCCATAAACCGGCTTTGTCTTTTTTGATCTCAGGCAAAGGCAGGCCGGATGACACCACGGCTCTAGCCACCGGCTTCCTCCTTCGCCTTATGGCCTTCCAGATATTCCAAGGCCAGCCGCGCAAGCTCGGAACGGTGATCACGGACCGTGAGGTCATAGGTCAGGTTATCGCGTATCCTCTCGTGAGTGATGACGATCCCCCCCGTGAAATCCCCCGTTGCCTCATCGATTGAAAACCGGCCTTCAGGCAGGGCCTGGATAAGCTCGGCGCCAATAGTCGCCTTGTCAGCCGCCGATAGCGTTATGATCCCGGACGGCAGGCCCAGTTGTTCAATCCAGGCCGCATAGCGCTTGACACGAACCGCGGGCGATTCATCGCCCAGCAGGCCGAGCGCCAGTCCGATGATTTCATCGGCCAGCGCCTGCTTCTGTTCAAGGTCGCGCTTTCTCCGCTCAGCATCCGCCACGCTTTCGCCCCTCTTGAGGAGCATGTCGGCTTCCTGTTGCGCGCGTTCGACTGCCTCGGCGAGGATGATGTCGCGCTGCTTTTCGGCGTCACCGGTCTCTTTGGCGACAAAAGCACGCGTCTCCTCGACGATGGCTTCAACGGCCGCATCGGCTTCAGCCAGGATGTGGCCTTTAATTCTTTCGATTCCTTCCACCTTAAGAGCGCTCCATTTCGTGTTGTTAAACCGGCCAACCGGTTAAACCGCGATACTCAGCACTCCAAGAATGGTCGCGAGCAGGGCGAGGATGGCGTAGGTTTCGACCATAACCGCGAGAACGATGGCGTTACCGCTGGTCTCTCCACGCTTGGTGACAAGCGCCATACCACCTTCCGCGACAACACCTTGTCCAAATGCCGACAAGAGTCCCACCAAAGCGATCGGGAGGGAGGCGGCCAGGAAGAGGAGTCCCTGCTGCAGGCTGATGTTCAAATTACCCGCCAGCATACCGGATTGGTTCATGATCATGAACCAGCCCAACAAGCCGTAAATTCCCTGCGTCCCCGGCAGGGCCTGCAAGATAAGCAACTTACCGAACATCGAAGGGTCTTCCGCCATGATGCCCGTTGCGACCTGTCCTAATCTACCCAAAACCTTGGCCGAACCGTAGCCGGGCAGGATGACCGAGAGGGCGCCTGCCAGGTAGACCAAAGGCGGACCATAAATGGATGCCATATGTTTCCTCCAAATATCTAACCGATAACGGTTAATTTATTAGCCTGATCGCGGACGATCCGGCCTTTCAAGAAGCGCGGGGCGCTTCTTTGATAACAATCAGCTGACCTCCCCCTTCACCTTGGTGCCGGGGGACAGCGTCTTCGCCTTGTTCTCTATCTTGACGTAGGTCGTATTCCGGCGGAAAGGCTTCCAGAAGCTGCCTCCACCGACGAAAAACTTCCCGAAAAGTTCGACATATTGTAGCCGGCTGGTATGGACAAAGGCCGAGAGCGCCGAGAGGGCCAGGTTGAGGCCGTGGCCGAAAACGCCAATTAGCGCAAATACTATGTATCCAAAAAATGACGGTCCCGCCAACATGCCCAGCATGTTCACGACTGTCGCGATCACGCTGGTCGACAGGACCAGGGCCAGGATCCGCGAGTAGGACAGGATATCACTCAGATAGGAAGTGATCCCATAAAGGGCGCTCAGTCCCTTGATAAGCCGTTTGATCGGATTCCTGATGCCATGGCCGGCAAAGATAAGACCAAAGGCGGCCCCCGCCAGGGCGGTCCACTGGCCGATCTGTCCAAGCAACTGGACGGTCGCGGGATCGCTTGAGAGGGCGCTGCCGCCCAACATGAGTCCCAAACCGGGAATGATCAGGTACCAGGTGACCGAATCGGCCAGGCCGCCGATCAGGTTGCCCTTCATCTTTTCATTGCGGATGTGGAGGGCCAGGCCGAAAAACAGATGGATGACTCCGAAGAGCATGCTGAAGATCAGCAGCTGGACCGGCGAATCCATGGGATTGAACCAGAGGGCGGGGAAGTTGAGCTTGCCCTGGGTGACGGCTGTCAGCATATCGCCGAAGAAACCGCCGAAGAGAAAGCCCCAGATAATCGAGGATATGCCCGAGATGAAGAGCATCATGCTCATCTGCCGCATGTTGCCTTCAACCTTCCGCTTGAAGAGCATGTAGGCCGTTCCGGCCACCAGGAGGCCACCGTAGCCGACATCGCTCAGCATCATGCCGAAGAGGAGCATGTAGAAGGGGGCCATGATGGGCATGGGGTCAACTTCCTGGCTACTGGGCGCCCCGTACATCTCGAGGACCACCTCAAAGGCCCTGACAAAGGCATTGTTCTGCAACTTGACGGGCGTCTCCTCATCCTTCCCGGCTTCGCGGTAGGACCAGGCAACCCCGAACCTGTCCGAAAGTTCCCGGCCGATATTTTTGGCTTGCTTGGCGGGAACCCAGGCATGGAGGAAGAAGGTATAGCTTGAGTCGTAGACCTTCCGGCTGGCCTCCGCCCGGTCGGAGCGGACCAGCAGGTAGTCATGATAGGTCATAAGGCGGGCGCAGCCGTCAGCGATTTCTTCAAGCTGGGCCTGGACCGCCTCCTTTTCAGCTTCCTTTTCCGTAATATCTTTTTTCAGGGACCGGATGGTAGCCTCCGCCGTTCCCGTAAAGGGCAGGTTGGGGATCTCGTGAAAATCGCAGGAGGTCAACTGTGCCCGTACACGCGGCAACTGTTCCTTGAGGGTCACAATGGCGGTCTTGGCCGGGAAGCTGGGGGTATCCTCCAAATAATAAAGGGCCGTCAGGGGATAATCCTCCGCCCTGTCGGCCTCGAAAGTTTCAATCGCGGATTCGTCGGTAAAGATGCCGTAGATCAAGGCGGTCCGTCTGGTATCCCTTACCGCCAGGTCGATCGGTACCGCCTCCCAGGGGGCCAGTTGTTCGATCTGCTGCTCCAGCAGGGCGATCGTATGCCCGATCCCCTCCTCCTGGCCCAGCAATTCCTCATAGCGGCTGAGCAGGCCCCGGAGTTCTTTTTCCTCATCCTCCGTAAAGGTGAATTCCTCTTCGGAGACGGTCAGTTTCTTGACGGAGAAGGCTTCGGCCTCCGGAAAGCGGTTTCGCATGTCCTGGATGGCCCGCTGCAAGCGGTTGCGCGTGTCAATATTGTCGGCGAAGGCCGGGCCTGTCGGGACCGCCAGTTCCGAATCCTCGTCCTCGACAATCTCCACGGCTCCGGAACACATCAGTGCATCCAGCACATCCTCCCGATCCCCACGCACTCCGAGGATCGTCATTTTACCCATTTTAACGATGCTCAAGGAGGGTAACAATCCTTTCCGCGAGCACTGCCGCCGCCTCGGCCTTCAGGGGACCGGGGACTTGATCGGGTTTTTGGACATTCAGGGAAGTGGAATCAGATATGAGTTCACGGTACCGCTCTTCGGCTTCACTGACTTTTTCCTGACGAATAGCGCTGGCCGATCGGTAGGCTTCGTTGATTATGTCACTGGCATGTTGCCTAGCCATCTGGCGTTGAAGCTGTGCTTCCTCTTGTGCTTTGTCAACTCTTAGAGCAGCCTCTGTCTCCGTCTTCTTGACCTCTTCAAGGAAATCGTGATCAGTCACCCAACTTTCCTCCAAACATAAGGCGTCAAACACCTTCCGCAAAAAGCTCGGGGCCGGACACAAAAAAACGGCCCCCGCAGTCCCATTAACAGGATATAGGATACCACAATCGTGGACAAAATCAAAGGATGATTTACCGGCGCCAGCAGGAACTTATAATTCAGAAAAATAGCGGTCGAACCCGTTATCCCTTGACCAGACCCGTCGGCTGTAATCGGTGAGCAGGGCGACATAGCCCTCTTCCTCCGGCCAGGCCCGCCAGACCCTCCCCGCTTCCAGAAGGTTGACAAACCGGCCCGGTGAACAGTAGAGGGAGGGCGTATCGCCGATTTCAAGCTTAACAACTTCCGCCCCTTCCCGGTCAATGAAGCTCAGGCCCTGGCCTGAAAGCAGGAGTTTTCCCTCCCTTTCCCCCCGGTCCGGATCGGAGACCTGGTCCACATTCTCAAGGAACTGCAGGCGGCAGCCGCTTTCAAAAACCATCTCCTGATCCAGGCCCTTTGCCAGGCGGTCCCGCTGCCAGAGGGCGAAATCCAGGGGATGGTCAAAGGGGGCCGGGGATCCGGGCGAGGCACTGAAAAAGCCGGCCGCGTCGACCCGGAGACTGAGCGCGCAGGAAGAGCAAAAGAGTTTATTTTTCTCACTCCTCATTATAAGAGGTTGGTCGCAGACGGGGCACCAGTGGCAAATGAAGGAGAGTTTCTCCGCCCGCTTTCTGGACCAGTAACGGGCAGGCCGCCTCCTTCCCATTTGCCAGCTGTAGTCATCCCTGTCCACAAGACTGACCAGGCGGCTCTGAATCGCCTCAAGAGGCAGGGAGGCTGCCTCCTCCGCTGTCAGGAGAAGTCGGGTCTGAACCTCCACCTTGCCGGGCCTCGGCCTGGTAGCCCAACGGGGCCAGGCCAGATAGGCCCCCCGGCACAGGGCGGCCGCCACGGGCGCCTTCAAGTGCTTGATCAGTTTGGCGGTTGCCAGGCCGAAGGGGGTCAGGTCACCGGCCATGGACCGCTGGGTCTCAGGGTAGAGGGCCACGGAGTGGCCGGCCGCGATCGAGCCGATGATTGCCTTGGTCGTGGAGAAATTGACCCGGAAGGGCTTGATCTCGATGATGGCGAATTTTCGCAACAAGGAACGGAGGAGGCGGGTATTGGCGATCTCCTGGCCCGAGACAAACCGGATGCGCTGGTCAGGGAAGGCGAGGGCACAGAGGATGGGGTCCACATAGGATATGTGGTTGCCGACTATGAAATAGGGTCCTGACCCCGCTTTAACCTGCGGATCCCTCTCAAACCGGATACCGTAGAGGACTTTGAATATCAAGCGGGCCAGGAAAAGAAAAAATCCGTAGACCACCGGCCGGGGCCCCTGTACGGTCTGGCGGGCCGGCTCTTCTTTTTTACTGACCTGCGTCAATATGAAATCCTCTTTTCATTTATGCCACACTATTTTAACATCTTAGCGCTAGAGTTGAACAGGTAACCGGCCAAGGTCCGGAACATGATCTTTTGCTGATTTGAGATGAGGTATGGCCAGGTATTGTTTTTATTGCGGGCGTGAGCTGAAGGACTATGAGAAGTGCGATTGCCGGAACCGGACCTATGTCGCGGGCGAAGGCAGGGGCAGCGCCTCCACCCCTCCCCCCGAGCCTGCCAAGCCGCAAGCCGAATACGAAGACGGGGCATCCCGGGAAGAGCCGTCAGGGGGCTGGCGCTATGAGGGCGAAACAGGATCAACCGGGCCCCGGACCCGTGAAAGCCGCGCCAAACGGGTGACCAGCAGCCGTACGACAACCCGGGACCGCAGACAGACCCTCCTGTCATTTCTCAGTTTCTTCGCCAGACCCGCCGACGCCATGGCAGCAGACCTGTCGCCGGGCTGGACCCCCTCACACACCCTCTGGGTCTCCTTCTCCCTTCTTCTTTCCGGTATCCTCTACAGCCTCTTCAACCGGAGCCTGACGGTTCTTCTGGGCGGGCAGGCAGTCAAGATCCCCCTGGGTACCCTCCTCCTGTCCTGGCTGACCGGTTTTGCCCTGGTCGCCCTGGTCCTCCTCCTCTATACCCTCACACTCTGGCTACTTTCACGTTTCCTCTTCCGCCAGGGTGGCCTGCCCTTTCTCCATACCCTGGCCGCCGGCAAGGCCGCCTGGAAATATCTTTCCCTTTTCCTGGGCCTGGCCCTGCCCTCCCTTTTCACGGGAGGGGCTGTCTACGGCCTGACCCTGGTCCTTATGGGCCTGGTCTTTGCCGTCGTCGTCCATGCCAGGCAGGTGGCCGCCCTGACCCATCTCGATGAGAACAGGACCTGGCAACTGACTTACCTGTCCATCATTATCTTTGCCGGTATCCTGTCCTCGGTCACAGCCCTGACCAGGATGCTGGACGTCCTCCGCTAGTTTCGGGTAGCCCCACCCCTCTTTCAGCCTAGGGGCAGGCCCCGACTGCTATAATTGTTTTCGTCCGGGAGAGGGAGGGAAGGGACAGCCGCCGTGGCAATTTTCAGGAAAGACAAGAAACCGGCTGACCCGTCATCCCCAAAAGGCCGACAGAAGCCCAGGGCCCTGCTGGCCATCGTCCTCTTCCTGCTCTTCATACTCGAATTGTTCGGTTCCACCTGTTTCTTCGCCTCCGTCTTCGGCATCCCCTGCGCCGGTTGTGGCAGTACCCGGGCCCTTTCCCTGCTCTTGCAAGGCAGGCTCAGTGAAGCGATCCGCATGCATCCCCTGATCCTGGTCAGCCTGGCCCTCCTCCTTGCCCTCCTGGCCTGGGCCATCCTGAAGCTGGTTCTGGTAAGAAAAGGAAGGGAGATGCCCTTCTCCCTTCCTCCCCGCGCGCTGAACATCATCATGTTCTCGCTGGTCGCCCTCTATCTGATTGTCTACCTGGTCAGGATGATCCTCTACTTCCCCCACACGGAGCCCATGTGCTTCAACCACAATTCCGTTTGGGGCCGGCTGATCGCCCTGATCCGGCGACTTCTCCCGGCCGGCCGCTAGTAGCGGCCTTCATAAAGCGCGTTCAGCCTTGTCTGGACGTCATACTCCATCATGTAGAAGCCAATGCCGACAAAGAGGGAGAGCAGGAGCCAGATCAGGAAGCGGCTCTCCGAGAACCGGCCCCTCCGCCTGTCAACCTCCATGACCGCCGCGTCCACCTGGGACATGAGGATGAAGCTGAAGACAAAGCAGAGGATCCCCCAGAGTGAATAACTGGGATTGGTCGCGCCCTGGTCACCGAGCACGGCATTGAGTTCCTGGGCTATGGAATAGAACCAGTAGAGGCCGTAGATGCCACAGGTCAGGACCGTCAACAGGATGACCGTCGCGGGCGACCGGATGACCCCCCTGAACCCCGTCAGGGGCGGTGGCGGGTAGGGGGCAGCCCCCTGTCCCGCATAGGTGTAAGGCGGAACCGTTTGTTGAGGCGCCTGTTGATAAGTGTGGCCGTAGGGCGCTTCCTGGACCGGCATACCACAGACGGGGCAGAAGGAAGCCCCATCGGGGACAGGATGACCTTGGGGACAGGTTTTCATAGGGGAACCTCTTTTCTTTCTCGCAACCTGGGGCCAGCCGGCACTCAATCCGTCGCCGCCCTTGTCCTCTCTTCTTTATATACCATATCCTCGCCGGGGTGGGAATCCGCGGGCTGGAGGGCCCGGATCCGGGCAGGCTTTTATCAGGGGCATACTTGTCCGCCTGTGATAAAATGGTCATGCTTTGAGCAAAGACAAGTAATGCCGTCGGCGCTACTCGACGGTTTTTATCCTTGAAGAGAATTTACGGGACATGAACGATTTCGATCAGAAAAATAACCGGCGCAAGAGGCCGGCCAGGAAAGCGGGCGGCGGACGGGAATCCACCCGGGTATCGGGCGCGTCACGCAGGCCGCCCGTCTGGGCTGCCTCACACACCTTGCCGCCGGACATCCGGGACAGCCGGGGCTACAAGAAGAACAAGCGGGTTTTGAGAAGGCGGGTCACGGGAAGACCCTCCCGGAGCATGTCGGTGGTATCGGTCCCCGAGGCGCTTTGGTCAGGTGTCAAGAAGGCCCTCCTGGTGGCCCTGGTCATCCTGCTTTCCCTCCTGGCCTTTATCGGCGGGAGCGGGCTGGGCATGTTGTCCGGCTATATCTCGACGGCCCGGCCGCTCGAGTTGGTTGACGTCAAGGAGACCTACGAGGCCACCTTCATCTATGACCGGAACGGGAAAGAGGCCGCGGTTCTGGCGGGCTCCCAGAATATCCTCCGTGAGTACGTCTCCATAACAGTCATCAAGCCCACCTACATCGATGATGCCTTCATCGCCATCGAGGACGAGAGATTTGAGACCCATCGCGGGATCGATCCGAAAAGAATCGCCAATTCCGTGGGCAATATCTTCCTCAGTTTTGGAAGCGACACCCATGGGGCCTCCACCATCACCCAGCAGGTGGTCAAGATGATGTCCGGCGCCGACGACCGGTCCGCCCAGCGGAAGATCCAGGAATGGGAGCGGGCGATCGACCTGGAGAAAAAGCTGTCCAAGGACATGATCATGGAACTCTTTGTCAACATGGTCCCCATGGGCGGCAGTTATGTGGGGGTACAGTCAGCCTACAAGGCCTATTTCGACAAGGACGTGTCGGAGCTGGATCTGGCCGAATGCGCCTTCCTGGCCGGGATCCCCAACCTCCCCTCCATCTACAATCCCGCCACCGAGTACGGCAAAAGGAATGCCCTCCGCCGTATGCGGATCACCCTGGCCAAGATGCTGGAGCTTGGCCGGATTACAGAGGAGGAGTACCAGGACGCGCTCAACCGTGAACTGGTCTTCAAGCAGAAGGAAGAGTCGACGGGCGACTCCTCCATCCATTCCTATTTCATTGACGCCGTCATCAACGAGGTCATCACCCAGCTCATGGTCCAGCGGGGCTACTCCCGCCAACTGGCCAATATCGCCGTCTGCCAGCACGGCCTCCGGATCGAGACGACACTGGATCCCGATATCCAGCACATGGCCGAATTGTCCTTCAACAAGAAGGAGCTTTTCTCCACCAACTACGATGCCCTCCCTGAAAGTCCCCAGATCCCCCAGGCGGGGATTACCGTCATCTCCAATGAACCGGATTCCATCGGCCAGATTGTGGCCCTGGTCGGCGGCTTTGGGGAGAAGAAGACCAACCTGGGCTTCAACCGGGCCACCCAGGCCTACCGCCAACCCGGCTCCTCGATCAAGCCCATCCTGGTCTACGCGCCCGCCATTGACACGGGGGTCGTGACGGCCGCTTCCGTCCTCATGGATGAGGAAAAACACCTGGATCCCAGAAATCCGACCCGGGCCTGGCCGCAGAATTCAGACAGGCGCTATGAGGGTCCCGTGACCATACGACACGCCCTCCGCCATTCGCTCAATACAACGGCAGTGGAAGTCTACACCGAACTGCTTACCCCTTCGATCGGCCTCTCCTATCTGAAGCGTATGGGTGTGGACCGGTCCGACGAACCACAGCCGGCCGGCGCCATAGGGGCCTTCGGCAAGGGCATGACCACGGTCGAGATGGCAGGGGCCTTCATGACCCTGGCCAACCGGGGGATCTTCACCGAGCCCTATCTTTTCACCCGGGTCCTCGACGCGGACGGCAAGGTCCTGCTGGAGCACAAGCCAAAATTTGAACAGGTTTTTTCCACGGAATCGGCGGATATCATGACCAATCTCCTGGTCGATACCCTCCGCAACGCCCCCTGGATCAGGCCCTATTCCAGCATCGGCACGCAACCGGCCGCCGGCAAGACGGGAACGTCAGATGAGCGGATCGACCGCTGGTTCTGTGGCTACACCCCCTACTACACGGCTGCCGTCTGGTACGGTTTCGACAACGCCTATGGCAGGCGGTCCGAGATCAACCGGTCGGATACGCCCAGCCCCATCAAGATCTGGCGGGATGTCATGGTCCAGATTCACGAGGATCTGGAGATCCAGCAGTTCCCCATGTCCGACAAAGTGGTCTCCCGGAGTGTCTGCGCCGAATCGGGCATGTTGCCGACCGAATACTGCCCCAACAGGATCACGGAATACTTTGATTCAACCAAGAATCTCTCCTTCCCCCGGATCCCCTGCACCCTGCACAGTATGCCGGTGGTGGAGCCTGAACCTGAGCCCAGTGAACCTGAAACGACGGATCCTGAAATCGTGGTACCGCCTGTGGAGACCCCGCCCGAGGAGGCTCCTCCCGTGGATACCCCGCCTGTGGATACCCCGCCTGTGGAGACTCCGGAGGGGGAACCCTCAACCTGATCGGGATCTGTATTCCAAGGCCCGGACCGCGGCAGGCGGCCGGGCTTTCTTCCTGCCAGCCCCCTTCCAACTTATGGGATAATGGGGACAATCACTTTTCTTGACAAGGAGGCTCTATGTCGGATCTATATCATTTTGATCGCTACGAAAAAGCAGCCGGATGGCTGAAGGAGCGGACCGGGATCCGCCCTGAGACCGCCGTCATCCTCGGCTCCTCCCTGGGAGCCATCACCGACCGGCTCCAGGACACCGAGAGCTTTGACTACAAGGACATCCCCGGCTTCCTGCTCTCGACCAATCCCTCCCACGCCGGCAAGCTTGTCTTCGGCTATCTGGGTGGGCGCCCGGCCGTGATTATGTCAGGGCGCTTCCATTATTACGAGGGCTACTCCTACCCTGAACTGGCCCTCCCGGTCCGGGTCCTCTCGCTCCTGGGTGTCAGGACCCTGATCGTCACCAATGCCGCCGGCGGGGTCAACCTGGACTTCGAAGTCGGCGACATCATGGTCATCAGGGACCACATCAACCTGACCGGGGCCAGCCCCATGACGGGTCCCAACCTGGACCGGTTCGGCCCCCGCTTTTTCGATGTGACCTGGCTTTACACGCCCGCCCTCAGGAAGCTGGCCCATGAGACGGCCGCCAGCCTGGATCCCCCCTTCAAGCTGGTCGAAGGCAACTACTATTTCTGCACGGGTCCCCACTTCGAGACCCCGGCCGAAATCCGGGCCATCCGTACCCTGGGCGGGGATGCCGTCGGTATGTCGACGGTGACCGAAACCCTGACCGCCGGCCACTGCGGCATGGAGGTCCTGGGATTCTCCCTGATAACCAACATGGCGGCGGGGGTACTCGACCAGCCCCTGTCCGATGAAGAGGTCGGCCTTGCCGCCCAGGCCGCGGCAGGCCGTCTGGGCGCCCTCATCGAAGGCGTCATCCGCAGGAAAGGATAGGTCCATGCTCTTCCAGGATATTGCCCTCATGGGGGAGGACGGCCTCACCCGGGAACACATGGATGTCCGGATCGAAGGTCCCTTCATCCAGTCCATCCGGCCCCATGAGGCGGCCGACAGCTCCAGCCCCCCAAGCTCCCCTGTCTATGACGGCAGGGGCAAGCTGCTCATCCCCGGCTTCTTCAACAATCATGCCCACATCCCCATGACCCTGACCCGGGGATACGGAGAGGGCCTGCCCCTGTATGACTGGCTCTACACACGGATTTTCCCCTTTGAGGCCCTGCTCACCGAAGAGGACATGTATTGGGGGGCCCTGCTTGGCATTGCCGAAATGCTGAGTGGGGGGACCGTATCCTTCACCGATATGTATATGCGGATCCAGGGGATCTACCGGGCGGTCCTGGAAACCGGCATCAAGGCCAGCCTGTCCAACGGCCTGACCGGTGACGCCCGGACCCGGCTGGAGGAAACGGCCTGGTACCGGGAAACGGAGACTCTGATCAGGGACGCGAAGGACTCGGACGGCCTGGTCATTGCCAATGCCTCCCTCCATGCCGAATACACCAGCGAACCCCAACTGGTGACACAATTGGTGGACTACGCGAAGGACAGGCAACTTCCCATGCATGTCCACCTGTCGGAAACGGAAGGTGAGCACGAGAACTGCAAGAAAAAGCATGGCAAGACACCAGCGGCCTACCTCCACGATCTCGGACTTTTCGACCTGCCGACCACGGCCGCCCACGCCGTCCACATCGAGGGGGAGGATTTTGAACTGCTCGCGGACAAGGAGGTGACCCTGGCCCACTGCCCCTCCTCCAACCTCAAGATCGGGAGTGGCCTGGCCCAGGTCAAGGCCTGGTGGGACCGGGGCATCCGGGTCTCCATAGGAACGGACGGGGCGGGAACCAATAACAACCTGGACATGATCGAGGAGGTCACCCTGGCCTCCTACCTGGCCAAGGGCCAGCACCGTGATCCCCTGCTCTTCTCGACGGGCGAGCTCCTCACCTTCTCGACCCGAAACGGCGCGCTTGCCCAGGGCAGGGCGGATACCGGCCTCCTGCGGGAGGGTTTCCGCGCGGACCTGGCGGTGGTCGATATGTCCAAGCCCCGCTTCCAGCCCCTCTACGATTACGGGACCGCCCTCTTCACCAACGCCAATGCCTCCGATGTCGTCCTGACCATGGTGGACGGCAGGGTGCTCTACGAGGACGGTGAGTTCAAGACCCTGGATATCGAGAAGATTGTCTGGCAGGCCTGCCGGATCCGGGATGAAAAATTGGCGGCACTCGCGACTTGAGATCAGGCTCAAAAGGAAAGTCTCCCAAAAAGTTGATAGGGATCCGGATTCGGATCCCTATCGAGGAGACGTATGAAGAGGTGTTGTTGTAGCCTATTGCTACGACAACAATATAACGCCCATTTGTAGCGCAGAAACAGCATGAATTTGAACAATTGTCACAATTGCGTGATAGGACGCAACAAAAAGTCAAGTTTGGGGAGGCGTCGCCTGGCGGGCCTCCTTGTCCTCCTTTTGCTCCTGGTCCTCTCGGTCCCCGCTTGCCGGCAGACCCGGGACAAGGGCCAATCCTCCTCCCCGGCGCCGGCCCTGACCGCGCCTGACAACAAGAGGGACCGGGAACCGGCCCCCCTCCTGTCGGGCGACCAGCCCTTGACTCCGGAGGAGGCGGAAGCTCTAGCCAGCCGACTCGACCTCCCCCTGGAGACCTACGACCTGCTGAGACCAGGCGGGGCCGCGGACCTCACCTCCATGAAGGAATCGACCGTCCTGCGGGTGGTCGATGGGGACACCCTGATCGTTGAGTGGGAGGACAGGCCGACCCGGCTCCGCCTGATCGGGATAGACGCCCCCGAATCCCATTCCCACCACGAGGAGTCCCTGCGGACCGACCTGGGGGAATCGGTCTCCCGCGTCGCCACCGCCTGGCTGGAGGACCGGCCGATCTACCTCCAGTTCGACCAGGAGCACCTCGATCCCTACGAGCGCCTCCTGGCCTACGTCTGGCTTGACAGCCACACCATGGTCAACGAGGTCCTGGTCCGGGAGGGCCTGGTCTGGCAACACCGCTACCCTCCCAACACCCATTTCAACGATTATTTTGAAAGCCTGGAGGAAAAAGCCAGGGGGGAGGCAAGAGGCATCTGGCGTACCGGCTGACCGGCCAATTATCATAGGGAGGTTCCGTATGAGAAAGGAAGTCAAATGAATCGAAAGACCATCTATCTGGCGGGCGGTTGTTTCTGGGGCGTTGAGCGCTACTACCAACTCCTGGCCCAAGGCATACTCGAAACAGAGGCTGGCTACGCCAATGGCCGGACGGCCTCACCCACCTATCAGGAGGTCTGCCGGGGCGATACGGGTTTCGCTGAAACGGTCCGGATCGCCTACGACCCGGACCTCCTCCCCCTCAGGGCCCTGCTCGCCCATTTTTTCCGGATGATCGACCCCACGACACGGGACCGCCAAGGCAACGATGTGGGCGACCAGTACCGGCCTGGGATCTACTATACCGACCCGGAGGATTTCCCCCTCATCTGCGATTATCTGGACCAGAGGCGGAAGGATTACGCCAAGCCCCTGGTCGTCGAGGTCCTGCCCCTGGAGAATTTCTATCCGGCTGAGGATTTCCACCAGGATTATTTGGTCAAGAACCCCTCCGGCTACTGTCATGTCGACCTCAGCCAGGCCGGGGTCCCCCTTCGGCCGGATGAGCTTCCGGAACATGTGAGTGAACCTGTCCAGCCGACCGGCGCGCTCGACCCGGACCTCTTTGAGTCGAAGCTGACCGGGAAAAGGTCATGGGTAAGCTATAGCCGGCCCGGGGACCAGGAACTTCGCCAACGCCTGACCGGGATCCAGTATCGGGTGACCCAGGAGGATGAGACCGAACGTCCCTTTGACAACGCCTATGACCGTTTCTACGAACCCGGCCTCTATGTGGATATTGTCAGCGGCGAACCCCTCTTCAGCTCCCGGGACAAATACGATGCCGGCTGCGGCTGGCCGGCCTTCAGCCGGCCGGTGGCCAGGGGCACCCTGGTCTACAAGGACGACACCAGCCTCTGGCGCAAAAGGGTCGAGGTCCGGAGCAGCGGCGCCGATTCGCATCTGGGCCATGTCTTCGAGGACGGACCCGAAGAAGAAGGGGGATTGCGTTACTGTATCAACAGCGCCGCCCTCCGCTTCATCCCCCTGGCTGAAATGGAGGCCGAGGGCTACGGGGACTGGATCGGAGAGGTCTGAATTTCACCCACAGGGGACTGAATCCTGACCGGCTTCCGGGCTCTCCAGGGGTCCCCATGTGATACACTGGTAAGTGTCCGCCGGCGTCATTCTTTGCTGTCGGGCGGGCTCGGTTACAAAGCCGTATCCGAGCCGCAACTGAACGCGGGGCCCGTGCGATGCAGGCCTGTGAACCCCGTCAGGTCCGGAAGGAAGCAGCGGTAAGCGGACCCCTGCAGGCGCCGCGGGGAAACCTGATTCGGTTGCGGCTCAGGTACGGTTTTCCAAAGACGGGGAAGGGGAATTATTATGTCGGAAGCGGATAATCTGGCGCTTTACCGCCTGTGGCGGCCTCAGACTTTTTCTCAGATGGTCGCCCAGGAGCAGGTCGTCTTCCCCCTCCGCCAGAGCGTCATCCAGGGCAATTTTTCACATGCCCTCCTCTTCTCCGGCACCCGGGGGACCGGCAAGACTTCGCTGGCGAAGATTTTCGCCAAGGCCATCAACTGCCTCCAGCCCGACCAGGGGGATCCCTGCAACAGCTGTGAAATCTGCCTGGCCGCCAACGACGGCTCCCTCATGGATATCAATGAGATCGACGCGGCCTCCCACAACAGTGTTGACCACATCCGCCGGCTGACGGATGAGATCGCCTTTACACCGGTACGGGCCAGCTACAAGGTCTATATCATCGATGAAGTCCATATGCTGTCACAGGGGGCCTTCAACGCCCTCCTGAAGACACTGGAGGAGCCTCCGGCCCATGCCGTCTTCATCATGGCGACGACTGAGCCGCACAGGATCCCGGCCACCATCATCTCTCGGAGCCAGCATTTCCAGTTCCGCCGCATTGCCAATGAGGAACTCATCAACCGGATGCGGGACATCGCGGAAAGCATCGGGCTTGCCATCGAGGAGGAGGCGCTTGAGGTCATTGCCCTCCTTTCGGGAGGGGCCCTCCGCGACGCCATCAGCCTGCTGGACCAGACCCGCCAGCTGACCGGCGGAAGGGTGACCCGGGACCAGGTCCTGAAACTGGCCGGCCGTGTCCCGGACCAGTTCCTGTCGGAGACGGCCCTGGCCCTGATCGAGCATAAGCCCGAGGCGCTCCTGACCAATATCCAGGAGCTGGTCATGTCAGGCCGCGACCTGGGCCGTTTTGTCACCGACCTGGCTGGCTACTTCCGCAACCTCCTGGTCACCAGGGTATCAACCGCCCCCGAGCGCCTGATCCAGATGCGGGGTGAGGATCTTGACCTCCTCCGATCGATCGCCGACAGGTCGACCCCGGCCGGACTGACCGATTTCATCTCGGGTCTGGCTGAGCTACAGGTATCCCTGCGTTTCTCCCCTGACATCCGGACCTCGCTTGAGATTGGCCTGATCCGGCTCTCAGCGGAAAAAGACGAGACCCCGGCCGCCAGACCCGTCCCTCAAAGCCCTAAAATACCGGAACCAAAAAAGGAGGAAGTCAAAGCTCCCTCCCCCATCCCCCTGACCGCCCCACCGCCGGACTGCGTCAGTCCCGGCCGCGAGACCATAGAGACGGACAAGGGGCCGGAGCCCCTTCTCAATGTCTGGCGCGACATCCTGGATCTCCTGCAGAAGGAGCGCCGTATAGACATCTCCCTCTGCGCCCGGCCTGCCCGGGTCCTGGTCAATGAGAATACCTTCGAGATCCGTTTCGAAAACAAGTTGCTCGGTCAGTACGCCTGCCTGAACAAGAAAGAATGCACCGACCTGATCGGGCGCCTGCTCAACCAGCGTACGGGTCAAAATTATTCCGTACGCGTCATACTCGACGAGGCCCTCGACGAACTGGTCGGCGCCACGGCCGAATGGCCCTGGCTGGGACAGGCCCGTGAGCAGGCCCTGAGCAAGGATATTCCCCCACCCCTTCAGGAGGGGAACAACTAGCAAGAGAGGATAGCATGGCAAAAGGTAGACGAGGTGGTTTTCCGCGCGGCGGCATGCCGGGCGGAGGCCAGATGAACCAGCTGATGAAGCAGGCACAGAAGATGCAGGAGGAACTGGCGATCGCCCAAGAGGAAACAGCCTCCATGAAGGCCGAAGCCAGCGCGGGCGGCGGTGTCGTCCGGGTCATCCTGGGCGCGGGCCATCAGATTGAGATGCTCGAGATCAATCCCGGGGTCGTCGATCCCGAGGATGTCGAAATGCTCCAGGACCTGATCACAGCCGCTGTCAATGAGGCGGCCCGGAAGCTGGACGAAATGACCGAAGCCAGAATGGCCCAGGTGGCCGGCGGCGGCTTCAACCTCCCCGGCTTCTGATCATGGCCTACCGTTTTTCACCCGCTGTCGCCAAACTGATCAATGCCCTGGCCAAACTGCCAGGCATCGGTCAGAAGACGGCACAGCGACTCGCCTTTCACATCCTGGATGAATCCCGGGAGGACGCCCTGACCCTGGCAGAGGCCATCCAGGAAGCCTGTGAGACGGTCATCCTGTGCTCCCAATGCTGCAACCTGACTGAGGAGGATCCCTGTGACATCTGTACTTCAGGCTCGCGGGACCGCAGCCGGATCTGCATTGTCGAAAACCCCAGGGATGTGGCGGCCATGGAAAGGGTCAACGAATACCGGGGACTCTACCATGTCCTGCACGGCGCCATCTCCCCCATGCACGACATAGGGCCCGAAGACATCAAGCTGAGGGAACTCTTCCAAAGGCTCCAGAAGGAACCGGATGTCGAGGAAATCATCCTGGCCACCAACCCCACCATCGAGGGAGAGGCAACGGCCCTCTACATCGCCCGCCTCCTCAAACCCTCCGGCATCAGGACCACCCGGATAGCGCACGGGATCCCCATGGGCGCTGCCCTGGAGTACGCCGACGAGGTGACCCTGGCCCGGGCCTTCCAGAACAGGCAGGAGGTCTGACCTTCCGATAAATGACAAGCTAACCTGGACAGTAGAGTAGGGATCCAAGAAAACTTGAAACAAACTGTAGCGAGGGGTTTGGCAGTCACAAGAAAAACCCCGTAAAGCGAAGATAAATGGTAGAATGGGGAGCACGGCAGGAAAGAAGAGCGCGCTTAACAGAACCATCGAGCTATTTGTCGTTTACGACACTTTAAGCTGGATGGCCTGGAACGTTAGAGAAGAACGGCGTTCGAGGCGGGCTTTTTCCCGAAAAATCAGCGGTCTACTTTTGTAGGGCGCTGGGCCGTAAAACTACTTGGGAAGGATCGATACAAGGAACGCCTAAGCGTTCCAGGATGTCCCTCCCGAAAGGGCGCTGAATGACTGGGTTGGTGACCGGTCATTCAGCTTTTTTTCTGGGGAAACCGTTGACATGGCCCATGACCTGGTTCAGGTCTTCCTGGGTCAGATCATTGAAAGACGTCCCCTTGGGTAAAATGCGCCTTAAGTGCTTGTGGGCCCCTTCCACTCCAGGCTTCTGGTTTGGCATCCCCGGGTCACAATAGTAGATCCGGGTCCGCCTTTGGCCTTCTTGGTCAAACTCAATGGCAACAGGATTGGAGAACTCCGATCCGTTGTCGGTGAGGAGGACCGGGAAGAGTCGACAAAAGCTGTCCCGGCCCAGGACATCGTAGAGGCGATTAAAGCAATCGATGACGGACTGGGCCGTATTACGTCTCTCAAGTATAAGAGGAGCAAGGAGGACTCTTGGAAATAGAGGGACAAGATGACCTTGCCCCCGACCGTCCCGATGACCGTGTCCATCTCGACGACGGGCCAGGGGTCCTCCCCATGAAGGCCAGGTAGTCCTGGCAGGTCCTCCCCCGACGGCGCATGCGTGTCAATCTTGTGCTCCCGCCTCTTTCTTCTGGGCCGGTAACGGATCTTGTAGGGCAGGTCAAAGCCTGAGACTTCAGCCAGGGCTCGGTCCTGGATGAGCCGGTAGATGGTCCGGTGAGAGCAAGGCAGTTCGTTCTTGTGGTTGGCCCAGATGATGTAAGGCGATAGCCCCCGCTTGAGATCTGCCTTCACGATCTTGCGGATGGAGTCGACCTCTTCAGGCGAATAAGACCTCCCTTGACGGGATTCGGACAGGAGCTCCAGGTATTGATGGTGAGCAACGGTGGGCATGTACTCGTAGCGGGTCAGGCCACAGCGATTCTTTTGCTTGCAGCCATGGCAGACATAGGGTGCCTTTTGCAGGCGTGGGCAGTATTCTTCTTCGAAGTCAGGGCAAAGAGGAGAGCAGCCTTCCTTGCAGGAGGCACAGGTTTTCTTCTTGCAGTAGAGCCTGCCACATAAAAGTTGGGCAGGACAGTGGAATCGGTGCTTACAAGGGTTGTAGCGGGTATTGAAGGCATTCTTCTCGATACGGCTCCGATGCTTTTTTATCTCCTGGGAGATGGTGGTGGGGGATTTACCCAAGTCTTTTGCGATCTTACGAAAAGAGTCGGCAGCTTCCAGTTTCATTTTGATTAAGACCCTGTCCTCCAGGGTCAGGTGTTGGTAGTGGCTCATGGCAACCTCCTTAGGGAAGGCCCGCCTTGAGCTTGGTTCTTCTCTTGGGACAGTATAAAGTTTTGGTTGACGAAAGAGGTCACTCTTGCCAGATTAAGTAGGACATTCTATTTGCCAGATTAAGCTGGACGTTTTTTTTGACTCACTGTCCAGGTTACATTGTCATTTATCTAGGTCTGACCTTCTCCCTCTTTTATCTTGACAGTATTCTTTTTGCGTGCTAAAGTTACTAAGCGTTTCAATGCTGCTCGTGTGGCGGAATCGGCAGACGCAGCGGACTTAAAATCCGCGGGATTCCCATCCATGCCGGTTCGAGTCCGGCCACGAGCACCAAACGAAACCAAGCACACCGCGGAGTGGAGCAGCTGGTAGCTTGTCGGGCTCATAACCCGGAGGTCGCAGGTTCGAATCCTGCCTCCGCAACCAAATTTAATACCGCTACTTGATACAATCGGGTAGCGGTATTTTTTAGCACATTTTCTCTATGCCCAAATCGTTCATCAATCTGAACATCTGAAATGGAATATATATGTGCGAATGTGGCCTACAATATAACCAACCTGGATCTCTTGTTGAGTGAAAAGGAGAATTTGAAAATGAACGAGACGTATGAGAGTGTTTTGGACTACGCTGAACTGCTAATTGTTAAGCGGGATATTGATATTTTAAAGAAATTTGCCTTAAACCTCGATCCTTTGCTCCAGTATCAACTGCTTCCTAATCTATCCTTAATTTGTTATGAAGTAGCTGTATGGATGAAACAGAAAGGTTATCCCCTGCAAATTGAACAAACCAGCAAGTATTCGATGAAGAAGATTCGAAACAAAGCCAAGTTTTTTGATACATCGACCAACAAACTGATAAACAGCAATAGAAACATTGATACTATCCAGAACGATTATTTCATTAATGAAATGGGCTATGAACCCGGAAGAAAATATGAAGCACATACAAATTTGGGCATATACTATGATGCAGAAGGACGCATTGTTGGAAACACCCATTATGCTTTCTATGTATTTCAAGATGAGAAGATGATTAGTGCCCAAAGTAAAGAAGTCGAATCCAAGGGAGCATCAGCAGGAGAGCTAGATTCCAATGAAATCAAACTATACGGATATGACTTAGGGACTATCATAGGCTCTCTTTCAGATAGTTTAAGCTCCATTAGTGATTTTATCGTCGCAGACATTGACCCCACGCCCATCGAAGTGCGAACGCAAGACTTCAATACTAATCGGTGCTTAGGTACCCGATATGCGGCCTTTAAGACAGTTCGGCTTTTTCTTCTTCACATTATGTCTAGCATAGGTTACACATTATTTGCCTTGAAGAAGAAAATTTTTCGTGAATCGGGCTTAATACTCCGTTTTGAATATATTGCGTACCATTATATCTTGCTACGCCTCAGACAGTTGTGGACTTATTGCAAAGCGGAGCATCAACGCATTGGAGATCCAAATTTAATTGAAGTGCTGAAAAACATTATGAATAATAGCGATGGAAAGCTTAGAAACAGCGCTTTTCGAAATTGCATGATGCACTTCGGATTGAGAGACAAAAATGGTAAACCGTTAATTGACGAACAAAACTGTAATCTCGCGGTTCCTTTTTGTGGTTTAATCGAAAGTCAATTTAAAATGACGTATTTCGAGTATCAAAGGCTCATTGAAGACCAACTTCTATTTATTTATAAATCATTGGCAGAATATCTGAGTTTTCAATTGCTTTAACATGTAAACCAAAAGGACCGGCCTGCAACCGAATATGACTTGTTTTCTATCTTTAAAACGAAACGCAAGTCCGTTGTCTGTTTAAACCAACTACCCGTTCAGTGGCCACACTCCAGAGTTTTTCGTTAAAATCGATCGGGAGTCTTTCGATTTCTCGAAATTCAAATATCATGTCTCCGATCGCTATGGCATTATTTTCCCGTTTTTGCCGTTCATTTATCAAACCTTGCATCTTGGATTCTGTTGCCCGATATTGGTCACAAAGTTCATCATAACGAGTCTGGTATTGTTCTTCGGTCAACATACTTGATGCATTCCCTGTTGTTTGGCAAGAATGACCTTTTATTGATAATCAGTTTACAAGTCAGGCATAAAAATCGATCTGAAAATCATGAGACGCTATTTGGAAACGTTAGAAAATGGGCAACAAAAAAAACTTTTGCCTACTGGTGTTGAATTTTTTAAATGGAGCCACAGTCCCTGTGGAGAGATGCTGTGAGATAGGGGTGCCATATGGGCAAAATCCAAGAATTTGAAGACAAGGTGATCCGTTCTCTCTGGGACAATAAAAAAGAAGAATGGTATTTCTCAGTAGTGGACGTGGTTGCAGTCCTTACTGAAAGTAGCAATCCACGCCGATATTGGAGCGATTTAAAGCGCAAGATGAAAGCTGAAGAGGGTGCAGATCAGTTGTACGAAAAAATCGTACAACTGAAAATGGAGTCCTCAGATGGGAAGAAATACAGTACCGATGCTGCCGATCTCCAGGGAATTATCCGTATCATCCAATTCATCCCCTCCCCGAAAGCTGAACCATTTAAGATGTGGCTGGCGGAAGTCGGCAAAGAGCGTGTAGACGAGATTATTGACCCAGAACTCACGATCGAACGTGCTTTGCAAACCTATCTACACAAGGGCTATTCCCGTGAGTGGATCAATCAACGTTTGCAGGCCATTCAGGTGAGAAAAGAACTGACCAAGACCAGTCATCCCGAAGGACTTGAGGAAAACAAGGAAGAATTTTTAGGGAGAGCCTATATATTTCCTCCCCTTGATATCAAAGCGAGTTGCCTTAGAAATAAGGAATGCATCCAAAAAATGATCGATGTAAGAGCTAACGGTCTTAAGTCGATTCAAGTATTGGGACCGTTAAATTTCCATTCCCGCACCTCTATTGCGATATTTCGTGTAAAGACACAATAATTCGCAATCATATCGCTATTCTTTAAGTCATATTTCAAGTGCCTATTCAGAAATTATGTGTATTGACACATTTATTCGGAATGTAAAAGAATAACCTGACAAAGAAGCCGTTTGCATCCTTTAGGTCGCAGGTTCGAATCTTGTCTCCACAACCAGAAGAGAGCGTCTCCCCTTCCTCCTGGTCCGGGCCGTCTTCATCAGGGGCCTGAAAGGGTGACCCTCAGCACCTCCCATCGGCGTCCAGGATGAGTTGCCCGTCGTCGGATGGCGGACGGTCAAAAACCAGGACAGTGGCGTTGAAGCCCAGATGGTGGGAATACTCGAATTTGTTTGCAATGCGGCGTGCGAGCTCAATTCCTCCAGAAGCAAGTGAGCTTTCTTCCTGCCTGGGCGCCATACTGGGATCGAAGGGGATGCCGTTATCCCGAAGACTTATGATGACATGCTCGTCTGTGAACCGGGCCCGGATATCCAGCCTGGTATTCCTGTTCTTTGTTTTTCCATGGATGGCCGTGTTCACGGCCATTTCCTCGATGGCAACGCCGATCCGGTTGGCGAGGGTAGGCGGCAGACCGTTTTGGTGACCAAAGGCTATCACCTGCTCCGACACGCCTACAGTTGCCTCGACCTCCGCCGGGATGGAGACTTCCCACAGGGCGCCTGCCTCTTCTTCCCTTAAGAGCAAGAGTCCGGTAAGAGGCTCTCTTCGTCGCAGTTGCCGGCCCGTGAGAAGGGCGAAAGTGAGTGTGGCAAGTTCGGAGAAGAGATAGCAGAGCCAGAAAAGCCGGAGGTCGATCCGGACAAGTATGAAGGCAAATAAGACCACGAAGCCAAAACCATCAAGGGCCGCCATGAAGGATGCGATCTTTTCGCGTCCCGTAGTGGTGTAAAAATTCTGCAAAAGAGTGTTGATGGAATAAAAGGGAAGGCTCAGGGCAAAGAGTCGGAGGGCTGGAACCATGACGGCCAGGTCCTGGGAGGATACAATTCCAAACCATCCACCCACCAGCCGGGGCCAGGCCAGGAAAAAGACCGCCGTGAGGCTGCTGGCCAAGAGGGCGACCCGGCTTGCGGTCTTGGCTGCAGCCCGCATGCCAAGGGCATCCCCTTCCCCGTAAAGGGTCCCGACGATGGGAAGCATGGCATCCGACGAACTGGTGATGAAGATGGCCGTGATGGCCAGGGCATTGAGGCAGACCGCCATGGCGGCCATACCCGGAGGCCCCAGGATCACCATAACAAGAGAGTTGAGTACCATGGACCGAAGCAAAGAGGTCCCGTGGTTCAGACCCTTGGGAAGTCCGACGCGGACGATATTGCCCAGCCGGGACCAGAGTTTTTTCCCCGGCCATACAAAATGAAAACTGCGTTTTTTCGAAAACAAATAGGGCACTACCAAGGCCGCGCCAGCCAGATAGCCGAGGGTGGTGGAAAGGCCTGCGCCCGCGATGCCCATGCCCGCGAAGCGGATCAGGATATAGTCCAGGACCAGGTTGACGGCATTGGCTGTCAGGGCCACCACCGCCGAGGCCCTGGGATTCCCATCGACGCGATGAAACTGGGCCAGTCCAAAGGAGAAGGAGAGCGGTAGACCTGCCAGCACGAGTGGCCTCAGGTAAGCCAGGACCTGACCTTGCACCAGGGCATTCCCCCGCGACAGGGCGGTCGACAAGGGGTCTGCCAGAAGAAAAATTCCAAGGGCATAGAGGGAGATGCAAACAAGTCCCGTTACCAGGCTCACCGTGAACAATTGGTCAGCGGTTTTGTGGTCCCTGCGCCCCTTCACAATGGAGGCCGTCGTCAGTCCGCCCACCGAGAAGAGCAAATAAATAAGATTGAGCCCGAAGATAATCGGAGCGGCAAGTCCAACCGCTGACAGGGCGACGCTGCCGAGCAGCCTGCCCACGATGATGCTGTCAACAACAGTCGCCAGGGAAATCGCGGAGGACATCAGAAGGGCCGACAGGAGATACTCTCGGAACTTGTGCGTTACCAGCAGCTGATTGCGTGCATACATCTCTTGACCGCCTCAAGGCTTCCCCCGCCCAAGGGGTGGAACGCGAGTATCCGGGAGATCTGCCTCATCCAAATACCCGTCTCCAAGCTTTTTTGTCGTATTAAATATTATACAGCTATTCCCTCAAAAAAATGCGAATGGATTGCGGGCCATTATGCCTGATCAAATGGTATAGTTTACCTATATCATTGCAACTTCTAATGCGACAATTTCTCACCACTACGCTTGTAGAAAGGGCTTTCATATGCATAACTTCTTGGACGCCATCCGGGGACACGCTCGGAGGTCACCGGGCAAGGCCGCCCTCATCTTTGAGGATCAGTCGATAAGCTATGCTGGATTGGACAGGGCAAGCCAGGCCGTCGCCTCCCTGTTGAAGAAGCGGGGGCTTCTACCAGGCAGCCTGGTACCCGTCCTCTTTCCCCGGGGCCTTGATGCCCTGGTTGCTGCCCTGGGTGTACTGAAGGCCGGTTCCGCCTTTGTCCTGGTTAATGCCGACGACCCCCAGGAGAGGATCGACTTTCAACTTGAAAATGCAGGTGGCTTTCCCCCGGTCGACAAGACTTTTCTCTCCGCCTGCCTTGAAGATGACAGTGATGTCAGCTGTCCGGATAGCCGGCCCGGGCCGGAAGATCCCGCCCTTGTGGTCTATACCTCCGGCTCGACCGGGTATCCCAAGGGGGTGGTCAACAGCTGGCAAGCCCTGAATTTGGCCCTCGAGGCCATGGTCCTGGGCCGTACCGAAGAAGATGTATTCCTATCCACCCTGAGCCATACCTTTATCGGCATCACCGCGGATAGCTTGGTCGCCTTGTATTTGGGGGCCACCCTCCACATCGCATCGGAGGAAGTCCGGCGGGATGCGGATGCCTTGCTCGAATACAGCAGACAGCATGCCATCACAACGGCCATCCTGCCGCCCCAGTTGCTTTCAGAGATCCTGGATCGGGGTCAGGTGCCCATGCGGATCCTGCTGACAGGCTCTGAAAGAGTATCCGGGATCTATAGCGACAGCATTCAGATTTACTGCCTCTACGGTGCCAGCGAGACCTGCGGCCCTTTTACCAGTTTCCCCATCGACAAGCCTTACACCAGCACCCCCTGCGGCCTGCCCGGTCCGGGCAGTGCGATTTACATCCTTGACGAGGAGGGCCATCCTCTTCCCGCGGGCGAGACCGGGGAGATTCATGTCAGCGGACAGATTGCGACCGGCTATCTTAACCTGCCTGAGCTCAGCCAGGAAACATTCATTCCCAACCCCTTTGCCCAAGGCCAGGGCCATGACAGGCTCTTTCGGACAGGCGATCTGGGCTATCTCAGAGAGGACGGGGTCCTGGAGTACGTCGAGCGGAAAGACTGGATGCTGAAAGTCCGTGGATTCCGGGTGGAACCAGGCGAGATTGAAGCCGCCATTGTCCAACGCACACCCGCCCGGCAGGCGGTGGTCACCGGTTATAAAAACGCGTCCGGCCAGGAAAGCCTTTACGCTGTCTATACTGCCGACCAGAAGCTTCCAGCCAGGGAGGTGGAGGAGGCTATTCGCGGTTTCCTTCCCGACTATATGATGCCTGCCCTCATGGAACAGGTGGAGTCCCTGCCCTTGAACCCCAATGGCAAGATCGACCGAAAGTCTATAAAAGCCCCAGACATCGAACGTTTCAAGGCAGACTACCAAGCACCCGCCAACGCAGAAGAAGAACGCCTCTGCAAGGCCTTTGCCCAGGTCCTGGGCCTTGACCAGGTGGGTGTTTTGGACGATTTCGTCCTCTTGGGAGGCGACTCCATGGCCGCCGTCCGCTTGCAGTCCATCCTGCCTTACCTGGAGCTTGGCCTGCTCTTTTCCCTTCGCACGCCCAAGGCCCTTGCCTCCCTCACCTCCGAGAATCCGGAACTCCTGCCCGCGGCAGACCGCCCCTATTGGCCCCTGACCGATGCCGAAAGCCAAATGGTGGCGGAATATGCCCTCCACCCCGGTACGGTCGCCTACAACATTGAAGACACCCTTTCACTCAAGGGGAAAATTGATGCGGACCGTTGGGAGAAAGCGCTTAAGGAGCTGGTGGCCCGTCACCGGATCCTCCGCTCCTCCTATCCCATGCATGAGGGCGAGTATTGCCATGTGATCCATGAGGAGGTCCCCGTGGACCTCCTGCGCCTTGAATGCGCTCCGGAAGAGGTCGAAGACCGGATCAAGGACCTGAACCGGCCCTATGACCTGGAAACCGGTCCCCTCTTCCGCTTCAGCCTGCTGGTGACCGGGCCCGAGAGTGGGATCCTGCTCCTGGCTTTCCACCATATCGTCCTGGACGGTTCCTGCGCCGGGATCCTTATTAAAGATCTCCAGGACCTCTATAATGGCAAGCCCTTGCCAGCCCCCGGCCCGGACCTCTTTGACTGGGCAGTCTGGCGCAAGGAGCATCCGCGTGGGCCGGAAGCTGAAGCATTTTTCATGGGCATGTTCCAGGAGGGATTGCCCGAATACGAGATGCCCACCCATCCCATCCGACCGGATGTTCTGCCGATCCCGGACCGGACTGTGGAATGGACCCTGGCCGCAAAGGCCATCGACGATACCGCCCGCCATTATGGGGTGACTGCCTATACGTTTATGATGGCGGTCATCGGTATGGTCCTGGGCAAATATACCGCCAGTGAGGATGTGGTGGTCGGTGCTGCCATGAGCGGCCGGGCCGAGCCCAACAGCCGGTCTATCGTGGGCATGTTTGCCAACACCGTGGCTCTCCGCCTGAAACCCCAAGGCACTTCCGAGTTTCATGTCTATCTGGCCGAGGTCCAGGCCCTGCTCAACGAGGCCAAGCGCTATCAGGACTACCCTTTTCACGAACTTGTCCGCGGTCTGGAACTGGATCGGGTCCCCTCCCGAAATCCGGTCTACGATATCCTGGTAAACTACATCAGCCGCCTGCCATCTATGGATCCTGACGATCTTGAGGCCGTCTACCAGCACCGGGCCAACCAGCGCCTCCCCCTTGATCTTCAGCTGGAGATCTTCCGTGAAGGGGATTTCCTCCGTTTCGAACTATCCTACTCCGAAGCCCTCTACCTGCCTGAGATTCCTGAAAACATGGCCGACCAGCTCAAGGTCAGCCTGGAGCGGGTCTGTGCCGGCCCTGGGCTTACCCTGGTCGAGGCCCTGGAATTGCCAGAAAAACAGCGCCGCCGTCTCTTGGAGGATTTTTCCGGGATGGAGAATAATGAGGCCAGGGATCTGACCGTGGTGGACCAGTTCAGGGAAGAGGCCCGCCGCCTGCCCAACCGCCCGGCCGTTCGCTCCAAGGATACCTTGCTTGACTATGGAGACCTTGACGACCTGACCGACCGCCTGGCCTGTGAACTGTCCCGTCGGGGCCTGGGACGGGGCGACTGTGTGGGCGTTCTGGTGGGCCGCAATGAGATGATGCCTGTCGGGGGCCTGGGGGTGCTGAAGGCCGGGGCGGCTTACCTGCCCCTTGACCCCAGCTATCCTGCCGACCGGCTGGAGTTCATGCTCCAGGACGCCGGTGTAGGGCTCCTTGTCGCTGACCAGGCCCTGTTTGAGGTTGTCCCGGGCTTTGTCGGCGAAGTCCTTTTCACAGACCAAATCGTGGACCTGCCGGCCGGAAAGCCTCCGGAAGGCCCCCGGGAGGAAGACCTGTTTGTCATCCTCTACACCAGCGGGACCACCGGAAAGCCCAAAGGGGTCTGTATCCACCATGACAACATGACCCACTTCTGCGCCTGGTATCGAAGATACTACGGAGTAAAGGAAACAGATGGCGTCGCCGCCTACGCCAGTTTCGGTTTCGATGCCTGCCTGATGGACCTCTACCCGGCCCTGACAAGAGGCGCCATGGTCCACGTCATTCCTGAAGAGATGCGTCTGGATGTCGAAGCGATTGACCGCTACTTCGAGGAGCAGGGAGTGACCCTGGCCTTCATGACCACCCAGCTGGGCCGTCAGTTCGCCGAAAACATGGAGGGACGATCCCTCCGGCACCTGTCAACCGGAGGCGAAACCCTGGTCCCTCTCGACCCGCCGGACCGCTATCACTTCCATAACCTCTACGGGCCGACCGAGGGGACCATCATCTCCACCGCCTTTCCGGTCGACCGCTTTTACGACCGGATCCCCATCGGCAAGCCGGTGGACAACACCCGTATCTATATCCTGGACAACCACAATCATCTTGCGCCCATCGGGGTGCCGGGCGAACTCTGCATTGCGGGGCGGGGGGTTGCCCACGGTTATTTGGGCCGGCCTGAACTCACCCGGGAGCAATTTGTCCCCAACCCCTTTTCTGAAGAAGAAGACTACAGCCTCCTTTACCGGACCGGCGACCTGGTCCGCTATCTCCCGGACGGCAACCTCGACTTTGTCGGCCGGCAGGATTTCCAGGTCAAGATCCGCGGCTTCAGGGTGGAGCTGCCCGAAATTGAGGGCCGAATCCGGGCCTTCCCCCCGGTCCGGGATGCCGCGGTCCTTGCCTTGGATGCCCCCGGCGGGGGCAAATGCGCCGTGGCCTATGTGGTCATGGAGGGCACCTTGGATGTAGCGGAGCTCAACCGCTTTATCGAGGAACTGCTGCCCCCCTACATGGTGCCTGCGGCCACCGTGCAACTGGACCGGATCCCCCTCAACCCCAACGGCAAGGTGGACCGGAGAAAATTGCCGGCCCCCTCTTTCGCCGAGGAAACTTCAACAGAATTGACCGAATTCGTGCAGACCGATCTGGGCAAGGAGATTGCCCAGGTGATGGAAGAAGTTCTGGGGCACAGCCACTTTGCCCCTTCAACGAATTTACTCCAGGCCGGCCTGGCCTCCCTTGGGGCCATCAAACTCTGCAGCCTCTTGAAAAAGCGCTTCGGGGTAGCACCCTCTGTCCAGGAACTCCTGGCCAATCCCACACCCCTCTATATCGAAAACAAGATCATCCATGACCTGTTAAACAGGGAAGATGAAAGACAGGAACCTGTCCTCCCGGCCGGGGATCTCCCCCCCGAAGTCGGCAGTTATCCCCTGTCCGGCAGTCAGATGGGGGTCTACCTGGACTGTCAGAAGGATCCTGAGAGCCTGAGCTACAATATTCCCTCCCGCCTGGTCCTGCCCACGAGCGTCGACGCCAAACGACTGGCGGCCGCCATCCAAACCGTACTTGAAGGCCACCCCGGCATCCACGTCCGGATCGAGGAGGACTCCGACGGCATCCGGCAGATCCCCCTGGAGGAGCCTGTCCAGATTGACCACCTGCTTCTGACAGAGGAAGAAGCCGAGGCCTTTGCCAAAAACTTCGCCCGGCCCTTCGATCTGGCAACCGGGCCCCTCTACCGGGTCGCCCTGGTGGAGTCCCCCGAGGCCCTCCTGATCTTTTCCGATTTCCATCATATCGTCTTCGACGGGGCCTCTATGGATCTCTTCCTCAAGGAGCTGGGCCAGGTCTACGAGGGCGGAAGACCCGAACCCGAAGAGATGGCCGGCCACACTTACGGACAATGGGAAGCGCAGGAGGAAGCCAGGGGTGCCTGGGAAAAGCACAGGAACTATTTCGCTGACCTCCTCTCGGACATCGAGGCCGCCAGTGAACTCGCCCCCGACCTGCCGGGCAAAACAGAAGGTCGTCTGACAATGGCGGAATGCCCGGTAGACCGCCAGGAAGCGGAGGCCTTCTGTGGCAAGCATGGCTTGACCCTGGCTGGCCTTTTCCTTGCCGCCACCAGCTATTGCCTGGGCCGGTGGACAGGGAGCCCCCAGGTCAGCTTGTCTACGATCAGCAGTGGTCGAAGTGACAGCCGGATCCTGAACAGCTTTGGCATGTTCGTCCGCACCCTCCCCCTGGTCATCCCTATGGGCCAGGATCAGTCCGTCCTGGATTACATCCGTGAGGCCCAGGCTCTCCTGCATGCCTCCATCTCCCACGAAGCCTATCCCTATACCCTCATCGCCCAGGAACACGGCTTTCAACCCAATATCATGTATACCTATGAGCTGGGGGTATTGGCGAACTACCGGATTGCCGGTCAAAGAGCCCGGATCGAGGAACTGAGTACCCAGGCTCCCAAGTTCAAGCTATCCATCCACGTCGAGGAGCGGGGAGCCGATACGGTTTTCTCGGTCCAGTATAATGACGCCCTTTATTCGGCCTCCATGATGGAGACTCTGGCTGAAAGCCTAGCCTTCACCTTCTCCCAGATGCTGGCCCAGCCAGAAGAAAAAGTTAAGGAAGTCTCTCTCCTAACCGAAGAGGAGGCAGCCCTCATCAGGAGCTTCCAGCCTGCCAGTCCTCCCCCCCTTCCCTGCCCCCTCCTGCACGGGATGTTTGAGGAGGCGGCGGACCGGTCGCCTGAGGCTACCGCCCTCATCGCCTGTGAAGGTCAATACAGCTACGCCCAACTGGACGCCGAAGCCAACCGGATCGCCAACGCCCTGCTGGACCTGGGGCTGGCCCCCGAGGAAAGGGTGGCCTTCCTCCTGCCCCGGACCGGCCGCATCCTCATGACCATGCTGGGCATCCTGAAGGCCGGCGGCGCCTATGTCCCCCTCGATCTCGAGTACCCGAAGGGGCGGGTGGAACAAATCCTGGACGACAGCCAGGCCCGATTCCTTATTACCAGTGAAGAGTGGCGGGCCAACTATCCGGAGGCCCTGGCTATCGATGAGCTTCGCGCCCATCCCGATGACAGGCGGCCGAATCAAACCGTGGAAGCTGACCAGCTTGCCTACATCATCTACACCTCCGGGTCTACCGGAAAACCCAAGGGGGTCATGATCCAACATCTCGGCATTGCCAATTACCTGACCCCGGCCCCTGAGAATATTCATATCCACGCCCTGGTTGAGGACGCCAGCTGCATGATGTCCATCACCACCGTTACTTTTGACATGTTCCTGAAAGAGAGTATGGCTGCCCTCTGCAACGGACTGAAACTGGTCTTTGCGGACGTGGATGCGGCAAGGGACCCGGTACGGCTGGCTGACTTGTTTGAGGAAACGGGGGCGGATGCCTTCAACGCCACGCCCTCCCGGATGATGGAATATATCTCTTATCCGGCCCTGCTTGACGCCATCCGCCGCTGCCGGGTGGTTATGGCGGGCGCCGAAAAATACCCCGCCCAGCTCATGGAGCGGCTAAGGGGGGGTGAAGGGCCAAAGGCCCGCCTCTTTAATACCTATGGTCCTACGGAGATCACCGTCTCCTCCAACGCCAAAGAACTGACCAGCGCCGACCGGGTCACCATCGGCGGCCCCCTCCTTGGAGTGGTGGAGTCGGTCATGGATCCCGACGGCAATGAACTGCCCACCGGTATTGTCGGCGAACTCTGGATCGGGGGGCGGGGCGTGGCCCGGGGCTATGTGAACCTGCCGGAGCAAACGGAGGATCGTTTCGTCGTCCACAAGGGCATCCGGATGTACCGGTCGGGTGATTTAGCCTGCTGGACCAAAGACGGAGAGATCGAGCTTCTGGGCCGCAATGACAAACAGATCAAGCTGCGCGGCCTCCGTATCGAACTGGGTGAAGTGGAAGCGGCCCTCCTGGCCAACCCGGGCGTAAAAAATGCCGCGGTCCTTATCCGGGAGGTGCAGGGGACCGACCGGCTCTGCGCCTACTACACCGCGGAACAGGCGATCGCGCCCGACCACTTGCAGGAGGAGATGTCCAAATCTCTCTCCCCCTATATGGTGCCCTCAGCCTGGCTGCAGATTCCTGCCTTTCCCCAGACTTCGACCGGCAAAATCGACTATAAGAAGTTGCCTGACCCAAGCCCCCTCCGCCTTCAGAAATACACCGCTCCCGCCACGGCGGTAGAGGAAAATCTTGCGACCCTCTTTGCCAGGGTCCTGGACCTGGATCCTGACGAAGTCGGAGCCGAGGATAGCTTCTTTGATATCGGCGGCAGCTCACTGTCGGTTACCCGGGTGGTGATTGCCCTGAAAGAAAGCGGCCTGGAGACAGTCGACGGGGGAGCCATAAGTTTCGGTGACGTCTTCGCCAACCCAACGCCCAGGGCCCTGGCCTCACTTCTGGCCGGTGGGGAAATCCGGGAGAGTGTTTCCGGATCTGCGGATGACTACGATTACCGGGAGATCGATCGCGCCCTGGCAGACAATACCCTTGAGGCCTTCAGGAGCGGGTCCCCCCGCGAACTGGGGCAGGTGCTACTCACAGGGGCCACCGGCTTTTTGGGTATTCATGTCCTCCGCGAACTGATCCGTGACCCCGGAACGGAAAAAATCTTCTGCCTCATGCGGCGGGGGCGTCAGAAGCAGTCCGATGAGAGGCTGAAGAACCACCTCTTCTACTATTTTGAGGATTCCTACGCCGACCTCTTCGGGGACCGCATCATCCCGGTGGAAGGGGATATCACCGAGCCGGAATCCCTGGCCCAGCTCAAGGATGCCGGACTCGATACCGTCATCAACTGCGCCGCCAATGTCACCCATTTCGCAAAAGACGACAGCATATTCCGGATCAACACCGCCGGTGTCGATAACCTGATTGAGCTCTGCCTCGACACGGGCGCCCGGCTCATTCAGATTTCCACGGCCAGCGTGGCGGGCTTTTCGGTCGACGGAAAACCCCTGCCGGGAGAAAGGTTCACCGAACAGCGGCTTTATCTGGGGCAGAATCTGGAAAACCAGTATGTCTACAGCAAGTTCCTGTCCGAGCGCAATTTGCTTGCGGCCTCTGCCAGCCGGGGCCTGGACGCCAAGATCATGCGGGTCGGCAATCTTATGGCCCGTAATTCCGATGGAGAATTCCAGATGAACGCCGCCGCCAACAGCTTTCTTGGGCGCTTACGAGCCTACAGCGTCGTCGGGTCTTTCCCCTATTCGGCCTATCTGGCTCCTGCCGGCATGGCCCCCATCGACAGCACAGCGGAGGCTGTGCACCTGCTGGCCAAGACACCCGCTCCCTGCCGGGTATTTCAGCCCTTCAACGATCATTCAATCTTCCTGGGTGACATTGTCACCATCATGCGGGAAGAGGGGATTCTCGTTGATTTGCTGGAAGATCCGGCCTATGAAAAAGCTCTTGAGGACAGCCTGAATGACGCGGGCCGGGCCGAATACCTGACCAGCCTCGTGGCCTACCAGGGCATGGCCGGGGGAAAGACCCTGGCCCCGGTAACGGTCGATAATCAGTACACCAGCCAGGTGCTCCTCCGGATGAATTGGCGCTGGCCGGTTACCGACAACGACTACCTTCGCAAGTTTTTGCGCGACCTGATCAGCCTGGGGTTCTTCGAGCATCCCTATTTGATCAAATCCAAATAAATAGGAGGGAAACCCTATGCAGAAGTCACCCCTTATGACCCCTTGGCTGGCAGCTGCCCTGGTCAAGCAGGCTGGCAAGCTGTCAGGCCAAGAGATCCAGGCACTCCAAAGGGAGCGTCTCTTGATTCTCCTGGATTATGCCCGCCAGCATTCGCCTTTTCTTCGGGAAAAATTCCTGATGCTTCCCGATTACCCCGAGCTGACGGATATTCCGGTCACCCTCCGTGAAGAAGCCATGCCCCAGCTGGATCGATGGGTCTGCGACCCTGAGATTACCAGCCCCGGGCTCGACAGCTATCTGGCCCGTCTGGACGAGGCCTCGGCCAGCAGCCCCTTCCTGGGGCGCTACCGGGTGCTCACGACCTCCGGCACCACCGGCGTCCCCCTCCGTATGGTCCGGGACGACCGCCATAACCTGATCCATGCGGCCCTGATCTCACAGCGCCTGCTGGGCAGCAACAAGGCGGAGGGAAACCCGGTGCCCACCCTCCCCTACCCCCGCACAGCGGGTGTCCTGTCAAGCGGGGGTCACAGCTCCACCTACCTTTCCTTCCTGAGGACCAAGAAGGCCTATGAGGCGGCGGGCCGGGCTGACGATATCCTCCCCCTCTTCGTGGAGATGGCGACCGGCGAAATGGTGGAGGCCCTCAATGCCTTCCAGCCCCGCTTTCTCACTGGATTCCCCAGCAACATCCGAATCCTGGCCAGCCAGCAGCGCCTGGGCAAGCTGGACATCTCCCCCGACCTGATCGTCTGCAGCGCCGAACATCTTTCCCTAGGGGACATTCGCTACATCGAAGAGAGCTTCGGCTGCCCGATACTGAACAACTATTGTTCGACTGAGGGCGGCGAACTCGCTTGCCTTTGCAGGGAAAACCGTATGCACCTGAACTCCGACTGGGTCATGGTCGAACCGGTCGACCAGGCCCTGCGGCCGCTGCCCCCGGGCCAGGAGAGCGACGGGATCCTCCTGACCAATTTGGCCAACCTGGTCCAACCCTTCATCCGCTACTATGTGTCGGACCGGATCGTCCTGCACGAGGAACCTTGCGCCTGCGGCTCCCCCTTCCCCTATATAGAGATCGAGGGACGGAAGGAAGACAGACTGTCCTTCCAGAATGAGGCGGGCGCCTGGATCGAGCTCCCCTCCGCCCTCTTCGTTACCATCTCTATGGGTACCCCCAATTGTGCCCAGGTTCAGTTTGTCCAAAGGGGGCCTTCCAGCCTGGAGATTCGCTGCATTCCGGAAGATGGGGAAGGACATGAACAACTCTGTAAAGACCTCCTGGCCGTCATCAAAGAGAGACTCATCCGTGAAGGACTTGGGGAGCTGGAACTCAAAGCAAGCCTGGAAAAGCCCCTCCTGGGTAAGAGCGGGAAAATGCGAAACACCCTTCGCCTCATGGACGACGAAGGGTCTCCTCCATAACCTACCCTTTTTATTGAAGGTAATCCTGGTCTTCAGAGAGCCTGACCGCCCATCATTTTCTGGATTAGATTCCGATGCCATAATGTCGTCGCGGGGGTGGAAGGGGTATCATTGCCTTTGTATCAACCAACGCAAAGTTTGTCAAAAAGGAACCCCTGTGGCAAAAGTGCCACAGGGATTTTGATTCTTACTAGAGTGTATAGCCCGTGTAGCCCGGTCTCATAGCTGCAGACAAACTTCTGTTCTTAACCGTGCTCTTCCGGTAACGTTCTTAGATCCTGTCCAGGGATTTCTTTACTCCCTCACCTGATGCCTTAATTTCCATATAACCGAAAAACACTTCTTCGCCATACAATTCTGGCTACAAGCAGCAAATCATAAACCCGGACTTATGGACATCGATACCAACAAAAACTATACATTCTATGGTTACCTCCACATTGTATGCGGTAATCTCCGCTGTTATTGTTTCTAAAGCTAAGACTATATGGAGTGACCCGGCGACCTCAAAATCGCGGAGATCACTCCATATTGTCTTTGTCTTTTATCTTTTGGGTCGCAAGGCGAAGGATCGATTTGCCTCTTTTCACTTGTGCTTATATACTCATTTTATGGTATTAATTTCTCTTAAATTCGTGACTTTCAATAGAAACGACAGAAAGGAGGCTCAAGGCGATCGTTAGTAGTCAGAAAAGGCCGGAAAGCAGTGAAAAAAGGGGACGCACACAAAATAGAAACAACTATTTGCTGGCAGTATGATCCTGTCTGAAACTGCACCACCGTAGGCGGTGCCTTAAGAAAGGAATGAAATATAGGTACGCGATAAGCAAATATTACTAACACTCGCTGATAGACTATTCTTTTGGAGGTAATGATGATGAAAAAGAGTCGATTCTTAGCTTTCCTGTTGGTTCTGGTAATGGTGTTCGCACTCGCAGCTTGTGGCGATTCGGGGGACGCCCCGGGTACGGATCCGGGAGGGGCATCAGACCCTGAACCTTCCGGGACTATTCCCGAGGAGCCGAAGAAAGTAGAGCTTGACATTATGATGAGCTTCCCACAGTTCATGGATCAATGGGAGGCTTACTGCGAACAGTTTGAGGCAAAAATGTTGGCAGAAGAGAACATTAAGTTGACCATCAATTTGGAGATGCCAAGTTCAGAAGATTACGAGAGTATTCTTCAGACTCGCCTAACCGGCGATGACGCTCCTGACCTGTTCACACTACATAGCAACAATATCGTTCCTTATTATGATGCAGGCCACTTAACGGACCTGTCGAAGGAGGCACTGGCAGATAAGATTTACACCGATGTTGCCGCAATGGTAAGCCACGACGGTAAACTGCTGGGCGTTCCTATTGAGAGCCAGGCATGGGGGCCCTTGTACAATAAGGCCATCTTTAAGGAGTGCGGCTTGGAGGTTCCCGATACCTTGGATGAGTTGAAACATGTGGTGGAGGTCTTGGAACAAGAGGGATACACCCCCTTTATGCTGGCTTTCCAGGAGCAGTGGGTGCCCCAGTTGATGACCGCATTAACACTTGGCGGCAAGGTGTCCGGTGAACTGCCGGACTGGGTAGACCGAATGTATGACAACAATGGCTCTTACACCGAGGTCGCTGAAATTTTTGATGTCATTGACTTGATCATGCAGCATGGTACCCCCCGCGCAATGGAGCAAGGATCTGAAGCGGGTGCCGCTGCATTCGCAAATGGTGAAGCCGCTATGTTTGTCCAAGGCACTTGGGCCTCTGGCACAATCATGTCCACTAATCCGGATATGCAGTTGGGTGTCTTTGCCCTACCTATCAACAACAATGTGGATTGCACCAGTGTAAATCTGGCTGTTTCCACTACACTGGCAGTCCACCCCGACAGCGATCAGATGGATATGGCGTTAAAGTTCGCGAACTATGTGCTGGATGATGATGATTCCTCCGCTCTCTTCGAGGCTTGCTCATTCAATCCTCTGGCAAGTTGCCACACCTATGAGCCCGCCAGCTGGGTAGCCGATGCATCCGCCTATGTTTCCGAGGGCCGCTGTTACAAGGACTTGGTTCTTCCTTCTGCAGTAACTGACGAGCAGGGCAAACTGCTTCAGGAGTACTATGTGGGTACTGTTACTAAGGAAGCTTTTATCGAGAGATTGGATGAAGTATTTAAGGAGGCAGTCGACAAATAACAAATCATTTCCAAAGCGGGTGGGCAGATGCCCACCCGCTTTTCATCAGACAGGAGGGATTTGCTTGAAGTCAAAAAAGACCATGAATCGAACCTTGCTACTCTTCTGTGCGCCGGCGCTATTGGTTTATTTGGTGTTTAAACTGTTCCCTACATTTTCGGGACTCTATTATGCAATGACAGACTGGAACGGATTGACCAAAGACTTCAATTTTGTTTGGTTTAAAAACTTTGCTACCGCTCTAAAAGACAAATATTTCTGGCAGTCTGTTTTATTTACATTGAAGTATGTGATCGTGATTGTTGTAGTTGCCAATGCATTGGCGCTGGCCTTGGCGGTTGCCATCGAGAGCAGGCGAAGAGCGAAGGGAGCATATCGAACAATTTTCTACATGCCCAATATGATCAGTATGGTGATTGGCGGCTATATGTGGATGTTCATCTTCACAAAGGTGCTCTACTACATGGCAGATAACTGGGGATTTAAGTTTTTGGATAAGTCTTGGATTGGCGATCCCGATTATTCTTTTATTGCCATTGTCATTGTTGCGGCATGGGCTGTAGTGGGATACTTGATGATAATTTATATGGCAGCATTACAGGGAGTTCCTGTTGAGTTGAAGGAGTCGGCTGCCTTGGCGGGTGCCAACAGTGTACAGACATTCTGGCATGTAGTGATTCCTATGATTATGCCGGCAATGACGATTTGCGTTTTTTGGACGCTGAACTCAGGCTTTCAGGTCTTCGATGTAATTTATTCACTAACCGGTGGAGGCCCAGGGCGGGCAACACAATCGCTTGCTATGAATATTTATGAAGAGGCGTTCCGGGGAAACCTACGCTATGGATACGCCACCGCAAAATCAACACTAATGTTTATAATCGTTATGCTTATTACATTGGTCCAGATTAAGGTGATGAAGACAAGGGAGGAGGAGTTATGAAACGAAAGCGTGTGGTTAGCAGTATCGTAATTAATGCTGTGCTGATCTTCGTGGCCGTATTTTGGCTTGCTCCCTTATTGCTGGCATTAATGAACTCTTTTAAGACGAATAGTGAGTTGCTGACCAATGTGATGTCCTTGCCCACAGAACTGAAATTTGATAATTATGTCCGGACTTATGTGAAGATGCGGTATGTACGAAGCTTCTTCAATACAGTATTGATATCCGGTCTCAGTGTAATATTGATTGTTATTTTTTCTTCCTTGGCAGGATGGAGGCTTTGCAGGACAAAGACTAGACTTTCCAAAATTCTGTTTGGCTTGTTCATTTTCTCAATGCTAATTCCCTTTAGTTCAATTATGATCCCGCTCTATAAGGTAATTTTGACCCTCAAGTTGAAAAACTCGTTAATTGGGCTTTCGTTCGTCTATGCAGGATTGGGAGTCAGTATGGCGATTTTTCTTTACCATGGTTTTGTCAAAGGAATACCTCGGGAACTGGAAGAGGCAGCAGAAATGGATGGGTGTAACAAGATCCAGACCTTTCGATATATTGTTTTCCCGTTGCTGAAACCCATCACTGCTACAATCTGTATCACCAACGTTCTTTGGGTATGGAATGATTTTCTATTGCCACTTATTGTTATTTCAGATTACAAGAAATATACACTCCTACTGTCCACCAACACATTATTCGGTCAATACAGCAATGACTGGACAGCAATTCTAAGCGCATTGATTATTGCCGCTCTGCCGGTTATCGTTTTCTACGCATTTTTCCAAAAACGTATTCTGAGGGGTATTTCGGAAGGCGCATTGAAAGGATAGTCCATGGAGTATCTGAGCGTAAAAAACGGAAAACTTTTCAGAGGGGAGAAGGAAATTACTCTTCGAGGATTTGGCCTTGGCGGATGGCTTTTACCAGAGGGGTATATGTGGAGACTCTACAAAAAGTGTGACCGCCCCGACGCATGGAAGCAATGATAGAAGAACTGTGCGGTTCAGAATACGCGGGACAGTTTTGGCGAGATTATTACAGTTCCTATATTACAGAGGGAGACATAAACCTGATTGCGGAACAGGGATTTAACTCAGTTCGATTGCCAATTAATGCGCGCCATGTGTTGATAGAGGGGCAATTTAACGAATCATATGTGTCTAATATCGACAATTGCTTGGCCTGGTGTGAAAAAAATGGCGTTCACATGGTTTTGGATATGCACGGTGCGCCCGGCGGTCAGACCGGACAAAATATTGACGACAGTGAAAATGATCGTCCTGAGCTTTTTATGGACATTCGACATCAGGACAAATTGGTAGAGTTGTGGACTCTTCTTGCTGAGAGATATCGGAATAGCCCGGCATTGGCAGGATATGATCTGCTCAACGAACCAATCCACAAGGATGACAAGCAATATTATCCTCAACTTCTACCGCTGTACTTCCGGCTAACGGAGGCTATTCGAAGTGTGGATCCCAACCATATCATCATATGGGAGGGCGCGCACTGGGCAACCGATTTCAGCATATTTGATGGTTTAGCTCAGGTGCCTGCACCAAAGAACATCATGCTACAGTTTCACAAGTACTGGAGTCCCCCTGATAAGGAAAGCATTGAAACCTATTTGCAAACAGCGGCGCAGCTTGGGCTTCCTCTATACTGCGGAGAAGCAGGGGAAAACAATCTCGACTGGTATACAACCCTGTTTCCCATGCTTGATCGGCTACAAATCAGTTGGAGTTTTTGGTCATACAAGAAAATGGAGGTAAAAAACTCGGTGTCTGTTTTCCCAGAGCCAGAACGCTGGAATGAGTTGATTTTGTTTTTGGATGGAGGCCCCCGTCCGGAGAGACCAATAGAGATTTTTGAAGACTTGATCGAGTGCATTCAGAACCCGACAATTCATTATGAGATTTTTGCTGCATTAGATCGAAGATCCCCTCTTCGTATTCCTTGCGAAGCCTATGATAGCGCCAGTACCAGAACTGAGAGAGAATCTGGTGCCGTATTGAGATGTGAGGATCCAGTTACCCTGGTCTTTGCGGACGGGCACATAGGAGAACCGAATTATCGACGATATGGCGGAGAGGCTCAGCCAGAATCCGAACGTATTTATGTCAAGCTTAGATCTGGTGATGCTGTGGTCTATCGTATCAATCCAACTGGCGCAACTAAACTATTTGTCCGTGCGGGAGGCGCCGGAGAACTTTTAGTCAGGTGTGGAACGACACAAATAATCAGTGAGCTTCAAGAGTTTCAATCACTGTATTGTCTGTCTTTAGGACCAGGACCCCAATGGATAGAATGTCAATGCGTTTCAGGAACAGTCTTCCTCGATTACATAGAAATGGCAGGGATGTAAATTGATTATTGTCGAAACAACGATGAGTGGAGGATCGCATCATCAGAGAAGCTATTTCAGTCAGTTTTGCGAAGATATCCATAACAGGGAACTTAATATTTTGAATATTTATCCCAGCGAACAGTTTCAAATGCTCCTGGGTTTTGGAGGGGCAATTACCGAAGCATCCGGTTATGTGTATTCTCACTTGCCAAGAGAGCGGCAGAATGAGTTGATTGAGGCTTATTATGGGACAGATGGGCTGGGATATACCTTAGGTCGGTGTCATATTGATAGCTGTGACTTTTCACTTAATTCCTATAGTGCGGATGATGCTTGTGACGATGAGGAGCTAAATTCCTTTTCACTCAGTCGGGATGAACTATATATCCTGCCCTTGCTCCGTGAAATTCAAAAAATGTGCCCAGAAATTCGGGTTATGTTGTCTCCGTGGTCACCTCCGGCGTACATGAAGGAGAACGGAAGTCGCCTGCAAGGTGGCGCGCTGAAAACTGAATACTATGGCCGATGGGCGAGATACCTGTGCAAATATGTTCTCGAATTCATGGACAGAGGCCACCGAGTATTTGCATTATCGGTTCAGAATGAACCAAATGCGGTACAGAGCTGGGAATCCTGTATCTATTCAGCGGAGCAGGAACGAGATTTTATTCGCGATGCATTAGCCCCAGAATTGCGCCGTTGCGGTTTGAGCGATCTGCTTCTCACGATTTGGGATCATAACAAAGAGAGACTGTTCGACAGAGTTGATACAATCTGTTCGGACCCTGTGGTAAATATGTCCGTAGGTGCCGCAGGCTTCCATTGGTATAGTGGTGATCACTTTGACGCATTGCGTTTAGTGCGAAATAAGTATCCAGACTTACAGCTCATTTTCACGGAGGGCTGTATTGAGTATTCCAAATTCTCCGGTGACGCACAGATGGAGAATGCCCAAAGGTACGCTCGGGAGATTCTGCACGGAATCAATGCAGGGCTAAATGCATTTTTGGATTGGAATATTCTGCTCGACGCTGGTGGTGGCCCGAACCACAAGGGAAATTTTTGTGATGCACCTGTTATGGCGGATATGAACAGTGGTTCTTTGCAATACAATTTAAGCTATCACTATATAGGTCATTTTTCACGGTATGTGAAACCTATGGCAGTCAGGCTGGGAACTACGAGTTTCCACGAAGATATCGGCTTCTGTGCATTGCAGAACCCTGATGGAACAATAGTAGCTGTCCTACTAAATACCGGTACAAAGGACACAGAATGTTATGTGCGGTTAAACAAAAGATTGGTTGAAGTCCATAGTACGGCGTGTAGCATTACATCCCTGCTCATTCCTGGGGAAGAAGCCGCTGGAGAGTAGCAGAAATAATTAGTACCCATCAGTTATTTGAGGGTTAAAAAGAGAAAATAGGATGATTAATGCAATTATCATTGCACATAGAAAGAAACGATATCTGGATGGCCTTTAAAGGAAACACTATGTCGTGACGACAATATTTGAGCCGGCAGGAATCTACTCCACAACATAGATCTTGCTTGCAAATAAGGAGGTTGCTAACCCCGCTTCGACTCGCGGTGCAGTAGTGTGGAGATCTGCTGTAATGCGTCTGCCGACTTGCGCGGCAGTCTGCGAGGGCATACAAGGAGTCGGTATGCTTAGAGTCAGGAATTATGGCAAGTATGACCCTGAAGAACATCAAGAAGATCTACCCTTTCAACGGCAACGATGCCAAGAAGAAAAAGAAGAAAGGTGACGAGGTCGAGGATCAGAAGACCAACCTTCAGATTACTGATGAAGGCGTAATCGCCGTCCAGGACTTCAACCTGGAGATCAAGGACAAGGAATTTATCGTTCTGGTCGGGCCCTCGGGCTGCGGTAAGTCCACTACTCTACGCATGATCGCCGGTCTGGAGGAGATCTCCGGCGGTGAGATTTTCATCGACGACTGTCTGGTCAACGACGTTGCCCCCAAGGACCGCGACATCGCCATGGTCTTCCAGAACTACGCCCTGTACCCCCACATGACCGTGTATGAAAACATGGCCTTCGCCCTGAAGTTGCGCCATACACCCAAGGGCGAGATTGACAGAAAGGTGAAGGAGGCCGCCGAGATCCTGGACATCACCCAGTATCTGGGCCGCAAGCCCAAGGCGTTGTCCGGCGGTCAGCGCCAGCGTGTAGCCATCGGCCGCGCCATCGTCCGCGATCCCCAGGTATTCCTGATGGACGAGCCTCTGTCCAATCTGGACGCCAAGCTACGCAACCAGATGCGCGCCGAGATCATCAAGCTACGCCAGCGCATTGACACCACCTTCATCTATGTCACCCATGACCAGACCGAGGCCATGACCTTGGGCGACCGTATCGTTATCATGAAGGATGGCTTCATCCAGCAGGTAGGCACCCCCCAGCAGGTCTTTGACCACCCCGCCAACCTGTTCGTGGCCGGCTTCATCGGCATGCCTCAGATGAACTTCTTCGACGCCAGGCTGGTGAAGGACAATGACGGCAGGTTCGCTGTGGAGCTGGAGAACGCCCATGTGGTTCTCTCCAAGGACAAGCAGGCCCGTCTGGCCGCCAACAGTGTGGAGCCTCAGAGCGTTACTCTGGGCGTCCGCCCAGAGCACATCATACTGGCCGACGCAAGCGAAGGCACCCTCTGCGGCGTTGTGGATGTCACCGAGATGATGGGCAGTGCCATCCACTTGCACATGAGTATCTATGGTAAGGATGCCATCGCCATCGTCCAGACCGTGGACATTGCTGGAATCCGTCCCGAGGGATTCTCTATGGGTCAAAGCATTACCTTTACCTTCGGCGGCAATGTGGCCCACATTTTCGGTAAAGAAGGTAAGAATCTGGAAACGTGACTTGAATTTGGAGTGCGGGTTATTTTTGGAGAAGAAGCAAATGAACTTTCATTACGATGGAGAGTTGTTTTTCATCGAAGACTATAACCACCAACCGACGTTTTCAAGTTTTCTTCCTGGAATTGCCGGTTTGAAGGGTGTACCTCTTTGGTGTTTTTATGTGAACCGTGGGCAGGGTATTGCCGCTTTCGGGGCGGAAGATCGTGATCAGGCCATCATGGAATATAAGCCTGCGGTGGTGGCCTATGAAGATACAGAGCGAAAGGGATTTCGCACCTTTATTCACACAAACACCTATCAATATGAGCCATTTTCACCTCATGGTCTTCAGCAAAAGCAGACAATGGTGATTCAAAGTGAGGGTTTTTCTATTAAAGATGTCCATCTTCAAAGTGGACTCGAGACAACTGTTCAGTATCGCACTTTGCCACAAGAGAACATAGGGGCATTAATCCGCAAGGTCACAATACGAAATACAGGGACTATCCCACAGAATATTCATATGGTAGATGGGATGGCAAGGGTATTACCTTACGGCATACGAAACAGTGAGTTTCATGAAATGGCTAACCTGCTTAAAAGCTTTTTTGAAGTGCGGAGACTGGATGACGGCTTAGTGTTGTTTTCGTCTAAATCATCTGTGGAGAATTCAGCCGAAGTGGGATCGGTTTTGGGGGTTCACTTTTACTGTGCATCCCGCGAAGGGCATATTTTGCCAATAGTCCGTGATCCCCGGTTACTGTATGGCAATGACATGGGTTATGGCTGGCCGCACGCATTCTTTTCCAAGGAGAAAGTGTTGGTCGGGCAAGAGCAATTTACAAGTGACCTAATACCCTGCGCTATGTCTGAGGATCAGTTCGTACTCTGCGAAGGGGAAAGTAAGGTCCTTCACACTCTGATTGGATATGCTCCTGATTTACATGATCTCGAGGGATACGCTTCAAGGTTTTCCGATGCCAAATGGTGTGAGAAAAAACTTTTGGAGGCAGACAGCCTAATCAAGGAGATTGTGGAACACGTTGAGACTCATACAGCGGAGCCTCTGTTTGATGCGTATATCAGGCAGAGTATGCTTGATAATGTTATAAGAGGTGGTATGCCAACCGTGTTTGGCGGAAAGCTACTCCACACCTATGGACGCCGTCATGGAGATTTGGAGCGGGACTACAATTTTTTTCGCTTGCAAGCTGGACATTATTCTCAAGGAGACGGCAATTTCCGCGATGTTTGCCAAAACCGACGAAATGATGTGTTGTTTTTCCCCGAGGTTAGAGAGCGTGATGTCATTCAATTTCTTGGGTCGATCCAGTTGGACGGCTATAATGCATTGGAACTTCAACCGACCGAACTTTTTATTCAGCCCGAACATGAGAATACAATCCAGCGGCTGCTGATGGGTGAACATATAGATTCTGAAGATGTGCTTCGCGTTTTGAGAAATGGAATTACCCCTGGAGGATTGTGGTGTTTGTTGAGACGGCTGAGGGTCAGCGATTCAGACCATATGCTGGAACAGATCACTGAATCTTGCGTGACGCGAGAATCAGTAGTGTATCGGGATGGGTACTGGATTGACCACTGGACATATATATTGGATTTAATTGACTCCTACAGCAAGATGTACCCAGAGTATCTCGGAGAAATGTTGTTCTCAGCGCGGGTTCCATATCCAAAAAGTAATATGAAAGTTCTTCCGTTCCGAAAGCGAGTGTGCCGGACAGAACGTGGACTCAGACAATACAAATCTGTCGTAGCAGGTGATGAGAGGAACGGTGGAGGTACACTTGCGGTATCTCCTTTTGTAAAGCTGTTTTTTCTCTCGGTGTTGAAATGTGCCACTTTGGATCCTCTGCAACAGGGTTTAGAAATGGAAGCAGGAAAACCCGGATGGAATGATGCATTGAATGGGCTGCCGGGTCTGTTTGGAAGCAGTTCTTCGGAATGTGCAGATTTGTTGCTACTGATACGCAGGCTGACGACATGGCTATCGCTGGATGTGTGCGAGGTAGAGATGCCAATTCAGATGATGGCTGTAGCCAGGGATTTGGTGCGTATATTGGAAAGGGAAGACTACTGTGAGCGGGCCTCTATGATCTTCTGGAAGGATTCCGTAAAAATCAGAGAAGTATGGAGGGAAACTGTATACAGTGGGAATATTTCCGATGAAGTCGAGATGGTTTCAAGATCAGAGTTTTTCTATCTCTTGAGCGGATTAGAAAGATTGGTTTCTAACTGTATCTCACGTGCGATGAATCCAAAAAGGCTCCTGGATACCTATCATGTTTATGAGCCTGTTCTTCGAACAGAAGCGGACACCCCCACTGAAGACGATATTTTGCACTTTGTGGCTCGACCTTTGCCGCTTTTTCTGGAAGGGCAGGCCAAACTACTCCGAGTGGGCCTTGAGAATCCGGAATTAATTCATGAGACGGTCAAGTCTAGCGGTTTATATGATGATGTCCTCAGAATGTACAGGACTTGTGAATCAATAGAAAAGGAAAGCATTGAAATTGGCCGTATTCGTGCATTTACGCCGGGTGTTTTTGAACGGGAGAGCATTTTTACACATGCAGAGTATAAATACCTGCTGGCTTTGATGGATGCAGGGTTATACAAGCAGGTTTTTGAAGAAATGCGAACAGTACTCATTCCGTTTTTGAATCCTAACCGATATGGACGGAGCGTACTGGAGAATTCTTCTTACCTTGTGTCTTCCGCACACCCAGACCCATCTCAACACGGTAGGGGGTTTATTTCTCGTCTTAGTGGAGCAACTGCGGAAACACTGACTCTTTGGATTCGAATGTTCCTTGGCAACCAATTGTTCCAAATGAAAAATGGAATGTTGTCCTTTGCTATCGAACCTAAACTGCCTGGATGGGTGTTCACAGAGAAGGGGAAAGTTTCTTTCAAGTATCTTCAGTGTCAATTTACATATCATAACCAGCTAAAAGGGAATACCTTTGGAGATGATGCGGTAAGAGTACGGCAAATCGTTGTTGACGGAGAACAAATCGACGGAAGTAATTTAACCGGGTCTTATGCGGAAAAACTGCGGAGAGGAGGAATTAGGCAGATTGATGTGTTTTTCCGCAGATGACACAATTGAAGTAACAAACATTTTGTGAAAAATCAAGAACAGATCCCGAAAGGGCAAAATTGGCTCATCTCTTTCTTTGCGAATTTGCACCGACTATACGAACTTCATCCGGGATCTTTATCGGATACAAGACCCCTAAGAAAGCATAGCGGGGATTTAATTTTTCGATACATCTGACCCTTACCCTGAAAACTAAAAGATTGGTAGTGCCCGACCAATCATTATCGTTAGGGTAAAATTTAATATGCTGTAGGATAGAAAAGCGGATGCAATGGTACTCGGAGAATTTTTGATAAAGTAGCATATGTTTCGCACATTTGAATAAAGAGGACATGGAACCTCGTCTCACTTGGTAAAATTGATTTTAGGAAAAAAGAACCAAGGAGAGTGAAGAACCATGTCCGAGAAAATTATACAGTTGAACGAAGGAATCATCAAAGAAGAGTTGGGCGAGATGGTGCGGCAAAGCGTGGAAGATACGCTGAACGCACTTTTGGACGAAGAGGCCGACCGGCTGACCAATGCGAAACGTTATGAGAGAACGGCTCTGAGGAAGAGTACACGTGCCGGACACTACAAAAGAAAACTGTTGACACGGGCAGGCGAGGTAGAACTCAAGATGCCTAAGCTTCGGACCTTGACATTTGAAACTGCCATCATCCAGCGCTACCAGAAACGCGAGATAAGCGTGGAGGAAGCCTTGGTGGAGATGTACCTGGCCGGAGTCTCTGTACGCCGTGTAGAGGACATCACAGAAGCCCTGTGGGGCACCCGAGTGAGTGCGGGGACAGTCAGCCGCCTCAACCAAAAGGTATATGCCCAAATTGATGAATGGCGGAAGCGGTCACTTGAGATGAGTTACCCTTACGTCTACCTTGACGGGATCTATCTCAAGCGAAACTTTGCTGGCAACTTTGAGAATGTGGCCATCCTCATCGCGATGGCAGTCAATGAGGAAGGTGAGCGTGAGGTCATTGGAGCCTGTGAGGGGTTACGAGAAGACAAGGAGTCCTGGATGGGCTTCCTGCGGGATCTTAAGTCAAGAGGACTTCGGGGCACACAGCTTTTCATCGGAGACAAGTGCCTGGGCTTGCTGGAAGCAGTTCACACGACTTACCCTGATGCCCGTTACCAGCGCTGCAGCGTCCACTTCACCCGCAATGTGCTGTCAGTTGTCCCCCGTGGGAAGATGAAGTTGGTCGCGGCCATGTTGCGGGCCATCCATGCTCAGGAGGATCGTCAGGCTGCCATTGCCAAATCCCAGGATGTGATCGCAAGACTCCGGGAAATGAAACTGACGAAGGCGGCAAAGAAGGTCGAGGATTCGGTCGTCGAAACCCTGGAGTATATGTATTTCCCCAGAGAACATTGGCGCAAGATCCGAAGCAACAATGTCATTGAGCGATTGAATCGGGAGATTAAGAGGCGAACACGGGTCGTAGGCACTTTTCCTGACGGAGAGTCAGCACTTATGCTGGTCTGTGCCCGATTGAGATACATGGAGAGTTCCCTCTGGGGTTCTAAATTGTATATGAGTATGAAGCACCTGGAAAAACACGAGCTGGAAACTCAGATGGAATATGAGGGGGCATAGGAAAATGGGCCACGCTTTAGGTTCCCCCCGACCGGGGGGAACCTAAAGCATTCACCAAGTGAGACAAATGTGCGAAAGATCCTTGACAGTACCAGAATTTTTCATGCTGACAAGTAAAAGCGGATTGGCTGTTGGTCCGATAGGTCAAGGCACCTGGTGTTTCGGTGAAGATCAGGGACAGGCGGACACCGAGCTGGCCAGCCTGAAGGCCGGGATCGCCAGTGGTATGAACCTGATTGATACGGCGGAGATGTATGGGGATGGAGGAGCAGAGCTTCTCATAGGGCAAGCCCTTCAGGGGATGCCCCGGGAGGATCTTTACCTGGTCTCAAAGATATACCCACACAACGCCAACAAAAGTGCCTATCTTTCCGCCTGCAAAAACAGCCTCCGACGGCTGGACGCGGACTATCTTGATCTCTATCTCCTCCATTGGCGGGGTCCCAGCCCTCTATCGGAAGTGGTTGAGTGTATGGAAGACTTGAAAGATAGAGGCATGATCCGTGACTGGGGAGTCTCCAATTTTGACCTGGGAGATATGGAAGAACTCCTGTCACTTGAAAAGGGCAAGAACTGCCTGGTCAATCAAGTGCTCTACCATCTGGGCAGCCGAGGCATTGAATATGATCTCCTGCCCTGGCTACAGGAACACAAGATCCTGACCATGGCCTACTGCCCCCTGGCCCAGGCCGGCGATTTGAAGAAGGGCTTGTTTGAGGATGAAAGCTTGAATGAAATCGCCAATTCCCATGATGCCAGCCTGGCCCAGATACTATTGGCCTTTCTTTTATCTCAGCCCCTGGTGCTCCCCATCCCCAGAACAAAAAGACCGGAGCGAGCGATCGAGAACGCTGAGGCCATGAGGATTAAACTGTCACGAGAGGAACTGGATACCCTGGACCAGGCCTTCCCTCCCCCGACAAGGAAGCTACCCCTGGACATTGAGTAGCAGGGGATTGAGGAAGATAGACTTGGACACTATCTCAAAAGAGCAAATCCGCCAATTCCGCCTTCATACGCAGCACCTGGACAGCTGGTATCAGCAGGCTGATTTAGAGGAAATTGTAGGCGCCTGCGGCTTTCAAAATACGCCGCCCGGCAACTGGGAAATCGCCTTGCGCAACCGTATCCCCGATTACAGGAAGAGCGATATGAGGCGGATCCTTGAAGTCGAGAGAAACCTACTCCAGGCGTGGAGCCTCCGGGGCGTGCCCCTGGTCTTTCCCGCTTCGGAAAGTGACACCTTTTTGTCGGCCCTCATCCCCGAAGAGGATGAACCTTGGATCTATACCCAGGGGATACAGCTGGCCCTTGATTTTCTGCAAATGGGCTTGGAAGAATTGCTACGACTCCTCAAACAGGTCCTGCCGAAACTGGATGGCGAACTGATCAAAAGCAAAACCCGCCTGGACCAGACCCTGGCTGAATGGGTCTTGACCCTCCTTCCAGAAGATAAAAAAGATCTTTGGAACAAGCCCTCCATGTACGGGAATCCGGATAAGCAGACCGTCGGGGGCGCAGTCGTTTCTTTTTTGCTCCGGCCTTGTGCTTTTATGGGCCTGGTTGTTTTTGGAAAAAGGGAGGGGATCAGCCCAACCTTCACCAGCTACAGGCACTGGACAGGCCATTCACTTGAGGCTGGGGAGCTGCCGGGGAAAAACCTTGCGAAAAAATATCTTCACTGCTACGGGCCCGGATCCTTGGCAGGCTTCGCGAACTGGCTAGGATCCTCCGAAGCCCAGGCCAAACGACTCTGGGATACTATCCTTGACGAGATCGAACCCGTCAGGCTCTCCGGAAAAGAAAACTACATCCTGTCCGCTGACAGGGAACTTCTTCTTTCGCCACCGCAGGCGAAGAGGAGATTTCATTTCCTCGGAGCCCATGACCCCTATCTGGGTCTGCAAGACCGTGAACTTATCCTGGATGACAGGTTTTGGCAAAGAGAGGTTTGGCGGACCGTTTCAAATCCTGGCGTCATCTTGTACGAGGGTGGCATAGCCGGTATGTGGAGGGCCAGGAAAAAGGGAAAGGGGCTGGAAATTCACGTTAGCTTGCGGGAAGGTAAAAAAATCCCGAAAAGCGTCCTGGGAGATTGGGCCGACGAATACGCTTTCTTCCAGGGACTCAGGCTGGAGAAAATCATATTTTCAGCCTAAGGTCCGGCTTTATTTTCGGTTTTTCTTCCTTCAACTAATCATCTGCTTCCAGCAGGATCTCGATCCGCCTGTTAAGTAAGCCCGCGTCCCTGGTGAAATTGCCCTCAGGATCCCGGTCGGGAACTCTTGGCCCCGAGCAACCCCGGCCCTCCGCCAGGATGGCCCAATCCTCTTTTTCCTGTTTTTCCGCCCAGTCCTCAAGCCAGGCCTTGACAGCCTCGGCCTGGGCCAGTGATAGCTTCTGATTATCCGCGGCCTCGCCCTGACTGTCCGTGTGACCTACGACGGTCAAGCTGCCCTCCTTGAATTTAGTCTCGATAGTGGCCGCGAGTCTTTCCAATTCGGAGGAGGCGCTTGCCTTGAGTTCGGCGCTCCCCGCGTCAAAGAGCAGATCGGTTGAAAGAGAGGCTGGCTGGCGACTATCCGGGGACAGGGTGGGCAAGGGTTTGGCATCCGGCAACTTCCAGACTTCCAGGAAGCCATTGCCGCGGCCAACTACGATATGTCCCCCCTCCGGCGTGAAGCGCACGACCGCCATGGTATCGAGAATATCGGCTTCATCGACGGCCTGATCCAGGGTATAAAGCCTGGTGTAGGTGGCCAGGTCCCAAAGGGAGGTCTCCCTGGCCGTAATGACGACCAGGGACTTGCCGTCCGGAGAGAAATCCATATCCAGGACCCTGTCCAGTTCAATTTCACCCAGCTTGCTGGCGTCATCCAGCTTCCAGAAAACGATATGGTTCTTCCCATCGGCTTCCACGGCGCCGGCCATGACCTCCCCTGACCTGGAAAAACGGAAGGGATTGACCTTGTCAGCCGGATTGTCCCTGAGGTCTATGGAATGGACGATCTCCCCTTGTTCCAGATTCCAGATCCGGACAGGGTTGTCAGCTACCCATTGAGTGGCGGCCAGCCACTGGCCCGAAGGGTCCAGGTCCAGCCGGGTCACCCAGCCCTGATCGGTCGATTGGTAGGTCTCGAGGGCCTCGCCGGTCTCGACATCCCAGGTCCATATAAGGCCGTCACGGTTCGCTGTCGCCAGGGTCTTGCCGTCCGGGAAGAAGATGACCCGGTTATCGTAGCCGCCATGCAGTTTGCTGATCTTCCCTCCATTTTCAAGATCCAGCAGGAGGGCGCCCCCACCCTGGAGTCCCATGGCCAGGGTCTTCCCGTCGGACGACAGGTCGATATCCTCAGGCCTGCCGTCGGCCGTAAAGCCATCCAGCAGGGTCCCGTCCGCCAGCCCGTGGGTATAGACGACATAGCCTGAACCTACGGCCAGGGTCTGTCCGTCCGGTGACAGCGCCAGACAGCGGATCCTCTCCTCGTGCCCCCAGCTCCAGACAAGCTCCGGCTCCGGCCTGACCGCTTCCGTCTCCTCCTCCGACTGCCCGGGATCCGTTTCACCGCTGTCCTCCTGGGCCGCTGGTTCCCCCTGGGGGCCCCCGTCACCTTCCGCTGCGGACTCCGGCTCCCCCTGGTGACTGCAGGCTGACAAGACCAGCAGGATTGTAATTATAATCAGTAGGATAAATCCCCTCTTCCTTCCTGTCACAGCCCTCACGCTTCCTTTCCTCCCGGAGGCCAGCCCTCTCATTCTGTGAGAGAACGAAAATCCCTGACGACTTCCATTGTATAATACTGCGACTTTATCGCATATAGGCCGGAGGTCAATTATAATGATTAGAGCAGGCCGCCAAGACGGGCGGTGACAATAAAGACCATAAGGAGAATGCCATGTCTACCCCTCACAATTCCGCCCAAAAGGGTGAGATCGCAAAAACAGTCCTCATGCCGGGAGACCCGCTCCGGGCCAAATTCATCGCCGAAAACTACTTTGACAATCCCCGCCTTTTCAACCAGGTCCGGGGCATGCTGGGTTACACAGGCACCTATAAGGGCAAGGCCGTCTCCGCCATGGGAAGCGGTATGGGGATGCCTTCCATCGGCATCTATTCCTACGAGCTCTACAATTTCTACGGGGTTGAGCGGATCATCCGGGTCGGGAGCTGCGGTGGGCATGCGAGGAACCTGAATCTCTACGATGTCCTCCTGGTGACGGATGCCTACGCCGACGCCACCTACGCCAGGATGCAGGCAGGTTTTGAGGACAAGGTCAGGACCGCCAGCCCCCTGCTGAACGAGCGCCTGCGCCAAAGTGCCCGTGGGTTGGAGATCCCTCTTCTGGAGGGCAGGACCTACTCCAGCGATGTCTTCTATTACCAGCCCCCGGCAGAGGGTGAGCGGCCCTATTGGCAGGTCGTCCTGGAGGACCACGACTGCCTTGTCGTGGAGATGGAAAGTTTTGCCCTTTTCCATAACGCGGCGGTCGCTGGCAAGGAGGCCGCCTGCCTGCTCACGGTCTCCGACCTCCTCTACGATTTCCAGGCGACCACCGCTGAGGAGCGCGAAAAGAGCTTCACGCAGATGATGGAGATCGCCCTGGGCATCCTGTAGGCGATGACCGTAGCCAGGCCCTGGCTGTGCTATCCTAATTACCATAAAAGACGCTGAGGAGTTTGCCATGCCTGAAAAAAGAACAGTCTTCACCCGCCGGGACAAGGTCAATTACTACCTGGACCTGGCCGAGGTCGTCAGCGAGCGGGCCACCTGTATCCGCCGCCATTACGGGGCTGTCATCGTCAAGGACGATGAGGTGATCTCCACCGGTTATGTGGGCGCCCCCCGGGGCCGGGCCAACTGCAATGAGCTCGGCTATTGCACCCGGGAGAGGCTGGGCGTCCCCCGCGGAGAACGCTATGAACTCTGCCGGAGTGTCCACGCCGAGGCCAATGCCATCATAAGCGCGGCCCGCAGTGAGATGCTGGGCAGCTCCCTCTACCTGGTGGGCAAGGAAGTCAAGACCGGGGCCTATGTCGAAAACGCCATGCCCTGCGCCATGTGCAAGCGCCTGATCATCAATGCCGGCATCCGGCAGGTCTACATACGGGACTCCAAGGACGACTACCGGGTCATCCCGGTCAATGACTGGGTTGAGAAGGACGAATCCCTCGAAGGCAGTTTCGGCTACTAGGCCCGGATAAGAGAGAATGGTCGGGCCGGTCGGTCAGGACCGGTCCGCCCTCTCCAGGATCTCCCCCACCTTTGCCTTGGCCCGCCGGACCAGGGTTCCTTCATCCACACCGGCCAAGACCCCCTTTTCAGAGACCAGCCGACCATCAATGACAACCGCCTTGGCGGGTTTGGCATAGCCAACCGTCCCCAGGAAGTTGGCGGGATCCAGATCCGCCCCCACGGCCTCCAGGCCGGTCACGTCAATAAGGAAGAGATCAGCCGCCATACCGGGCGCCAGATGACCGATGTCGGTCCTGCCCAGGAGGGCCGCGCTCCCCCGGGTCGCGATCTTCAGGATCTCATAACCGGACGGCGCCCTGGAACTCCAGGTCAGGCGGTGGAGCAGATAGGCGGCCCGGATCTCGGCCAGGAGGTTGGAGCAGTCATTGCTGGCGCTCCCATCGACCGCCAGGCCCAGGGGGATCCCCCTTTCGAGGATCTCGGGTACCCGGCAGACACCGGAAGAGAGTTTCATATTGGAGGCCGGGCAGTGGGCGATCCCGGTCCCGGTTCCGGCCAGGCGGTCCAACTCCTCCGTCTCGAAGTGGATGCCATGGGCATACCAGACATCAGGCCCCGTCCAGCCGCAATCTTCCATATAGTCCAGGGGCCGCCTGCCGAACAAGTCAAGACAAAATTGCTCCTCATCCTTGGTCTCGCAAAGGTGGGTGTGGAGCCGGACGCCCAGCTGCCGGGCCAGGACCGCCGTCTCCTTCAACAGATCGGTCGTCACGCTGAAGGGTGAACAGGGGGCCAGGGCCAGTTGCCGCATGGAGAAGCGGCTGTCGTCGTGGAAGGTCTTCACCAGGTCCTCACTGTCCCTCAGGATAAGATCCACATCCTGGACAATGTCATCCGGGGGCAGGCCGCCCTCCTTTTTGCCCCGGGACATGCTGCCCCGGCTGGCCAGGAAACGGACCCCCAGGGCCTCCGCCGCCTCGAACTGGGCCGCGATAAAGGCCTGGGGCCCGGACCGGGGAAAGACATAGTGGTGGTCCATGCTGGTCGTACAGCCGTACTTGACCAGTTCGCCCAGGGCGGTCAGGGAACTGAGGTAGACCGCCTCCTCGTCCAGATAGCGCCAGATCTCATAGAGGGCGGTCAGCCAGGGAAAGAGCTCCAGCTGCTGGACCTGGGGGAGGTTCCTTGTAAAGGTCTGGTAAAAGTGATGGTGGGTATTGATCAGGCCGGGATAGACGAAACAGCCGGAGGCGTCGATGATCCGGTCGGCCTCCCGTTCGACAGAATCGATGGCGACAATCTCCCTGCCTTCGATGTATAGGTTGACGCCCTCCGCGACCCGGTCCTGGTCATCCACCGTAACGACGGCCTGGGCGTTTTGAATCAGAAGTCTGCTCATAGGTCGGATTCCTCCAATCGTGGGGGTGCCTGGCTTGAAAGTTATAATATCAGGAAGAATAGAGTCAGGCATCCCCCACTATGAGTGTCAGACGCTGACTAAGGCTTGTATTCCTCCGCCAGTTTATCTGCAACCTCCTTGGATTGGAAGGCCGGCACGACGGCCCCTTCGTATTTCTCTTCGATGAAATTCTTCACCTTGTCGCTCTGCAGGGCCTTCAGGAGCTTCTTCAGGTCCTCCCTGTCCGCGTCCCCCTCCTTGACAGCGATGATGTTGACATAGGGGCTGGAGGAGTCTTCGATGGCGATCGAGTCCTTCACCGGATTGAGCTCATGTTCAATGGCATAGTTGCCGTTGATGACTGCGGCGTCGGCATCCCTGTAGGACTCCGGAATGAGGGCGGCCTCAAGCTCGGTGAACTTCAGACCCTTGGGGTTGTCAACGACGTCCTTGGGGGTCGCGGTACCGGCAACACCCTCTTTCAGGGTGACCAGGCCGACCTGCTGGAGGAGGAGGAGGGCCCTTCCCTCGTTGGTCGTGTCGTTGGGGAGCATGATCTCAGCCCCTTCCGGCAAATCATCGATGGACTCATACTTGGTTGAGAAGAGGCCCAGGGGTTCAATGTGGATGCCACCCAGGATCTCCAGCCCGAATTTGCCGACACTATTCTCTTCGGCGAAATAAGGGATGTGTTGGAAATAGTTGGCGTCGATGTCCTTGTCCGACAAGGAGATGTTGGGGGTTACATAGTCACTGAACTCACGGATCTCGACTGTAATCCCCTCCTCTTTCAGCTCATCGACCACCAGGGCCACGATGTCGGCGTGGGGGGCCGGGCTGACGCCAATTATCAGTTTACTCTCTTCTTTCTTCTTTCCGCATCCGGCCGCGAATACCAGGCCGAGGACGAGGAAGGCGACGATCAGGATCGCGATTTTCTTTCTCTGCTTCATGTCGTAATCTCCTTTTATTTTTAAGACAAATCTGCAATTAGAGCGATACCACCGGGGCATCGCGTCTCAGGCTATTCTCGAGCAGACGGCCGCCAAACTGGACGATCTGCACGATGACGATGATGATCACAACCGTGATCAGTAGTTTTTGCGGATCACGCCGATGGAGGCCGTAGCGGACGGCCAGGTCCCCCAGACCGCCTCCGCCGATGGCGCCCGCCATGGCTGAGTTACCGATAATGTTGATGATGGTGATGGTCACACCATTTACAAGGGCTGGCAGGGCCTCCGGGATCAGGACCGTCCGGACCAGTTGGCCGACCCGGGCGCCGCAGGCAAGGCCCGCGTCAAGTACGCCGCTGTCAACCTCCAGGAGGCTCTGTTCCATGATCCGGGCGACGAAGGGAATCGCCGCGACGGCCAGCGGAACAATGGTCGCCGTCGTTCCCGTCGCCCGCCCGACCAGCAGGCGGGAGAGCGGGAAGACGACGATCATGAGGATGATGAAGGGCAAGGATCTCAGCACATTGATGATGACATCAAGGACGCGGTAAAAGGGTGGCCGGGAAAGCAGGCCCTCCGGCTTGGTCAAGACGAGCATAACGCCCAGGGGAAGTCCGAACAAAACCGAGAAAAAGCTGCTCGCTCCCACCATGAGAAGTGTCTCCCAGGTTGCTTTTAGAAAGTCATTCATGAAGCAAGCCCCCCGTTACCATCGTTGGTCAGGCGCAGTATTTCAACGCCTTCCCGCCTCAATGCCTCAATGGCAGTCTCCTCCTGGCCTTTTTTGCCATCAAAGGACACGACCAGGTAGCCTATATCACCCGTGACGAGCGCGTTGATATTGCCCGCCAGTATATTGACATCCAGGTCAAAACGCCTGGAAATATCCGATATCAGGGGTCGCCTGACTGAATCGGACCGGAAGCCCAACCGGTAGACCGGGGCCTCGGTCAGCGAGACCAGGTGATCCAGGGATATGTCTTCATCAAAGCCCCGGACCATGCGGCGGGTCGCCGCCTCCCTGGGTTGCAGGAAGAGGGCCTCAACCGTATTCTCTTCCACGATCCGGCCCTGCTCCATGACAGCCACCCGGTCACAGAGGACCTTGGCCACTTCCATCTGATGCGTGATCAGGACGACCGCGATCCCCAGGTCCTTGACCACCTTGCGGAGCATGGTGACAACCAGCTCCGTGTTGACCGGGTCCAGGGCCGAGGTCGCCTCGTCGGACAGGAGGAGCCTGGGGTTCAGGGCCAGGGCCCGGGCGATGGCCACCCTCTGCTTCTGACCACCCGACAGTTCCGCCGGATAGGAGGCCGCGTGTGTCTTCAAGCCGATGTAATCGAGCAGTTCATCCACCCGCCCCTTGATCTCAGCCTTGGGCCTGCCGGCGATCCGGAGAGGGTAGGCCACGTTGTCGCGCACCGTCTTTCTCATGAAGAGGTTGAAGTGCTGGAAGATGATCCCCATCTCCCTCCGCTTATCGCGGAGCACCTCCTCCGGCTGATCCACCAGGTTCAAGCCGTCAAACCAAATTTCACCCTCATCGGGTCTGGTCAATAGATTGAGGCAGCGTACAAGGGTAGACTTGCCCGCGCCCGACAAACCGATCAGGCCGTAGATCTCGCCACCTTCAACCGTGAAGCTGACGTCATCGACTGCCTTCAATACCGTTCCCTCCAGAGGAAACGATTTGCTCAGGTTTTTTACTGCCAGTATGCTCACTTTTTTCCCTTTCCCGTTTCAATAAAAAACGCCCGTCCCGAAACCCTTTTCAAAAAGGTTCCGGGACGAGCGCTTCACAAGGCCGTGTTACCACCCGGGTTCGCCTGTACCTCACGATCCAGGCCTCAGAGAGTACCATCATACTCCGGCGCTATAACGGGCGCACCCGTCAGGACCTAACTGATCTCGCTCAGCCCTGCGGCTCAGGGGCCATGTTCGGCTTTCGGTCCCGCCCCGCTTCCACCTTACCGGGTTCTCTGTACGGTACCAACCAGCTTACTCTTCCCATCACTGCCTTTGTTCTATTCAATTGCTAGCAAGTGTCGCACATAACTTTTTGTCTGTCAAGCCTCGTTTTATTCTGGCGGACACGACCGCGACAACTGTCAGCCCGCCACCACGATATTGACCAGCCGGCCCGGCACGTAGATCTCCTTGACCACCCGCTTGCCCGCCAGTCCGTCCGCCATCGACTCGTGGCCCAGGGCCAGGGCGACTGCCTCCTCCTGGGGGAGATCCCGGGGGATATCGACCCGGGCCTTGATCCTCCCGTTGATCTGCAGGACGATTTCCACCCTATCCTCGACCGTCTTCGCCTCGTCATAGGTGGGCCAGGCCTGGTCCGTGATGGCGCCCGGATAGCCCTTCCTCTCCCAGAGTTCCTCCGTGATATGGGGGGCGAAAGGGTTGAGGAGGATCAGGAGGGTCTTGAATTCAGCCTCATTGACACTTTCCAGTTCATAGAAACGGTTGGTCAGGGTCATGAGCTGGGCGACGGCCGTGTTGCCCTTCAGGCTGTCGATATCCCCGGTGACCTTCTTGATGGTCTGGTGGACCAGGACCTCGGCCTCCGGCCGGTAGCCCTCACCCGGGACCAGTTTATCCTGGAGGGCCCAAACCCGATCCAGGTAGCGGGAGCAGCCCTTGATGGAGGTGGTACTCCAGGGGGCGTCCTTCTCGAAGTCGCCGATGAAGACCTCGTAGAGTCGCATGGTATCGGCCCCGTACTCGGCCACGATGTCATCGGGGTTGACCACATTGCCCCGTGACTTGGACATCTTGTCCCCGTTCTCGCCCAGGATCATGCCATGGCTGGTCCGGCGGAGGTAGGGTTCGGGTACGGGCACTATCCCCTGGTCGTAGAGGAACTGATGCCAGAAACGGGAGTAGAGGAGGTGGAGGGTGGTATGCTCCATGCCGCCGTTGTACCAATCGACCGGCAACCAGTAGGCCTGGGCCTCCGGTGAGGCCAGCCCCTTATCGTAGTGGGGGTCCGTGTAACGGATGAAGTACCAGGAGGACCCGGCCCAGTTGGGCATGGTGTCCGTTTCCCGGGTCCCGGGATCGCCGCAGCGGGGGCAGGTGGTTTTCACCCAGTCGGTCAGCTTGGCCAAGGGGGACTCCCCTGTCTCTGTAGGGAGGAAGGATTCGGCGTCCGGCAGGACCAGGGGCAGCGCCTCCTCCGGCAGGGGCTGCCAGCCACAGCTTTCACAATGGACCATGGGGATGGGTTCCCCCCAGTAGCGCTGGCGGGAGAAGACCCAGTCCCGGAGCTTGTAATTGACCTTCCGGTAGCCCAGCCCCTCCTTCTCCAACCAATCGGTGACCGCCTCGATGGCCTCTTGGACCTTCATGCCGCTGATGAAGCCGGAGTTGATCATGATCCCCGTCTCGATGTCGGTGAAGGCCTCCTGGCTTATATCGCCCCCCTCGACGACACAGAGGATGGGGAGGTCGAAGGTCTTGGCAAAGTCGTAATCGCGTTCGTCATGACCGGGGACAGCCATGATGGCCCCGGTCCCATAGGACATAAGCACGTAATCAGAGATGAAGATGGGGATCTCCTGGTCCGTCACGGGATTGATCCCCTGAACGCCCTCCAGCCGGACACCTGTCTTTTCCTTGCTCAATTCGGTCCGCTCAAACTCAGACTTGCGCTGGGCCTCAGCCCGGTAGGCTTCGATTTCCGCCCCATTCCCAAGCCTGCCCTCTTCCAGCCATTTATCAATGAAAGGGTGCTCGGGCGACATGACCATATAGGTGGCCCCCCAAAGGGTATCGGGCCGGGTGGTGAAGACGGGCAAACGCTCGTCCGCCGTCGTCCCGAAGCTGACCTCGGCCCCTGTGCTCCGGCCGATCCAGTTCCTTTGCTGGGTGTTGACCCGGTCGATGAAATCCACCTGGTCCAGGCCGTCGAGCAGGCGCTGGGCGTACTCCGTGATACGGAGCATCCACTGGCTCTTCATCCGGTGGGTGGCCTCAGCGCCGCAGCGCTCGCACCTGCCGTCCACCACTTCTTCATTGGCCAGGACGATCAGGCAGGAGGGGCACCAGTTGACCGCTATCTCCTTTTTATAGGCCAGGCCCTGCTTGTAGAGCTGGAGGAAGATCCACTGGGTCCACTTGTAGTAGGAGGGATCCGTGGTATTGATCTCACGCGACCAGTCGAAGCTGAAGCCCAGCGACTGTAGCTGGCTCTTGTAGCGGGCGATATTCTTCCGGGTGACGATGGCCGGATGGATCTTGTGTTTGACCGCGTAGTTCTCCGTCGGCAGGCCGAAGGCGTCCCAGCCCATGGGGTAGAGGACATTCCAACCTTCCAGCCGCTTTTTCCTGGCCACCAGGTCCAGGGCCGTGTAGCTCCTGGGATGGCCTACATGCAGGCCCTCCCCGGAGGGATAGGGGAACTCCACCAGGCAGAAGTACTTCTTCTTGTCGGGAACATAGCCCTCCCCCGGCTGATCGGCATGAAAGACACCGGTCGCCTCCCAGCGGTCCTGCCATTTCTTTTCGATGGCGGTAAAATCGTAGTGATCCATCTTTTCCTCCCCAAAAGCGCGCCAAAACCGCGCCTATCAAGCAATTACCCTTGATTATAACCGAAGACCTTCAGGTCGTCTCTGCCATGCGGCGAGCCCAAAGCAGGCGCCTGATGGAGCTGCCGCAGGGACAGGGCCCGGAGGTGATCAGTCCCCGGTCCCCGGTCCGGTAGCGGATAAAGGGCATGCCCCTCCGTGTCAGGGTGGTCACCACCAGTTCCCCCTCCCTCCCATCCGGCAAGGGGGCCTCCTCCTGGTCGACCACTTCAAAGTAAAGGTCATTCTCCCGGATATGCAGGCCCTGGTGGGCCCGGCACTCGACGGCCCCGCCCAAGCCGGTCTCGGTCATGCCGTAATGGTCAAAGACCTCCGTCCCCCAGGTCTCCCCCAAAAAGGCCCTCATGGCCTGGGTTAAAGTCTCGCTGCTGGTAAGGACCGAGGAAACCCCCTGCCCTGGATTGAGTTCGGCGGCCCGGACCACCCAGGAGGCGGGCCCGCAGACAACTTGGAGGGGAGTCTGGGAAAAGAGTTCCGCCGCCTCTTCGACCTGGCGGCAATGAACGGTAAGGCCCAGTCTTTCCAGGGCTGTGGCCAGCAAGGCGCCGACACTGTCAGGGGTCTGCCAGGGGAAGAGGATCAGGGCCCGGTCCCCTGCCCCACAGAGGGTCTTCATGCCGTGCTGGAAGAAGTCCAGGGTCAGGTCCAGGTCCTCCCGGGTGAAGTAGACCCGCTTGGGTGCCTGGGTAGTCCCTGAGGTCTGCAGGCTGACGATCCGGGCGATTTCACTCTGGCTGACGCAGAGGAATTCCTGGCCTCGTTCGATGAGATCCGAAGCCTCCGTAAAGGGAAAACTGGCGAAGGCCTCCAAGGATGTGGGCAGAGCCAGATCCTGGTAGAGCCGGCCGTAGAGCCTGGACCGGCTACGGGTATAGTCAATAAGCTCCTGGATCCTTGCCAGCTGGTAGGCCTGGACCGCGGCCCGGTCCCCGGTATCCAGGCCATGTTTTTCCAGGATCCAGTGGTCCAGGGAGCTGGGTTCCAGACCAGGCGCAAAATCCTCAGTCATCGAACCAGCTACCCGCCAGGATGGCCTTGGCCTCTCCGGTCAGGGGGATGAGGTCACTCTTGTCCCAAAGATTCAGGTCGAATTTCCGGTTGAGGGCGCCGAAATGCCGGAGGCCAAAGGCGATCTTATTGAGATAGGAATAAACCCCCACCGCGCCCAGGGAAAAGTCATCGGCTGCCTTGCCATAGAGGAACCTGAGGTCCGCCAGGTCGGCGAAGAGCTCCTCCACGGTCCCGCCCAGCCTTTCCATATGCTTGGGAACCTCTCCCCTCCTGACCCGCTCCCCGATGCTCTTCCCCATCATGGCGGCCGTCATGCTGGCCCGACAGAGGCCGACGGCCGTCATGGCCTGCCCGCCCAGGGCCAGGGCCTTGAAGACCTGGTCTTCACTGCTGAAACCACCGGTTATGGCCAGGGCAGGGAGCTCCAGGCCTGAGGTCCGGAGTTTCCCGGCGATCTGGGAGACAGCCGTCTGCAGGAGGACGGAGGGCAGGCCCCATTCGTTCATCATCTTGCAGGGACTGTAGCCGGTTCCTCCGCCGGCCCCATCGAAGGTGATCATATCGACGCCGGCCTCCACGGCCAGCCGAAGGACCCTCTCCAGGTCCTCCCGGTCGTAGCCGGCCATCTTGAAGTAGATATTCTTGTAACCCAGCTCCCGAAGCTCCCGGATCCGGCCAATCAGGTAGGCCTCATCCCAGAGGGGGAGGCGGGCGTAGGAATAATAGTTGGGACTGATCCCCTCCCCAAGTTTTTCGAGAACTACAGGATCCTGGGGATCGGGCAGGACCAGCATGCCGGCCTCCTGCTTCCTCAGGGCCTCCTCCCGGTCCTTCAGACGGCGGGCCGGCTGTGTCCCCTTGGCGCTTTGGCCAAACTTGAACTCCAGGGCATCCACCCCGAAATCTCTCACGGCCAGTTCAGGCAGGCCCAGCCGGTCGTCCTCTACATTGCACTGGAGAATGACCTGGCCATAGCCCCGGTCATAGCGGCGGAAGGGCTGGAGCATGGCCTCCAGGGCTGGGAAGGACACAATCTTCCCCTGCTCCATGACCAGGTCCGGATCCTTGTCCCTGGCCTCTTCCCCAATGACGCAGCTGACGCCCGCCATGGCGGCACCGGCGAAATAATCCTGCCAGTTCAGCTTGATCAGGGCGGGCAGAATGATGGGGAGGGCCAGGCGGACCGGATGATAGCGGCCGTAGACCCTTTCCAGTTTGACCTGGTGGATGTTGGCGTCCTCATAATTGGCGTCCGCGCCGTGGGCCCCGAAGACCCTGCCGTTGATATTGAAGTGGGAGTAATCGACGGGGTAGTCCTTCTCGGAGGCGATCTGGTTGTTCCCCGTATTGGTGGGGTAGACTGCCTGTTTTCCCAGGACGGCGGCCAGGGCGATTTCACAAGTCCCCGCGCATTCTTCGGTACAGAAGGAGCACATGCCCGACTGGGGGGACAGGTGGCGGCTTCTCATATGGGTATCGTTGAAGGCGGAGGAAAGTTTGGGTTGGTAGGTCATGGTCATCCTCTTTCACACACGTATTCTTGTTCTTATTCTAAACGATAGCTTTCATAGCCCTTGTAGAAATGGACGGCTACAGCCGGATCCTCCCGTAAACGCCTCAGGAGGGGATCGGCTTCTTCCCTGCCCCGGGTTTTGAGGAAGCTTTCGATCTCATGCTGGTTCATGGGATGCCGCCTGATGATGCCAAGCACCGCCTCATAGTCGTCTTCCAGCTCACTGTAAAAACCTTCCGAGACCAGGAGGTCGATGGCGATGCCCCCTAAAAGGGCAACCGCTTCCTCCATCCGTTCCCGGGAGACCGGCCGGACGTCTGCCTCGGCCGGTGGCCGGACAGGGGTATTCAAATAAAGACGGTCATAAGGGATTCCATTCAAAATTCCCGATAAAAGAGCCAGGGATTCCGGGTCATCGTTGACCCCCTCCATGAGCATGACCTCCAGCCACAGCTGTCCCGAATAGGCCACGGAAAAGAGGGTAAGGCCTTCCAAAACCTTCTCATAATCCAAGGAGCCGTGAGGCCGGTTGATCCGGCGGAAGGATGCCTGGTCCCAGGCGTCCAGGGAGGGCAGGACCAGGTCGGCCAGGGCCAGTCCCTCACGGACCCTTTCATCGTAGAGAAGGGCCCCATTGGTGATGACAGCCACCGGCCGGTCCGTCCGCTCCTTGATCGCCTGGATGAGCTCCCCCAAAGGAGAATAGAGGGTAGGCTCCCCCTCCCCAACGATGGTAATGACATCAAAGTCAAGCTGCTTCCCAAGGACGGTATCAAGCTCTTGGACTATGTCCTCCAGGGGAAAGAATTCCTGCCTCTGATTGATCATACGGCGGGTTCGCCCCAGCTGGCAGTAGATACAGGAATAATTACAGGTCTTTTTCGGGATGGGGCTGACCCCCAGGGAGAGCCCCAATCTTCGGGAGGGGACGGGCCCGTAGATATACTGCATAAGGCCTCCTAGAGCCCCAGCCCTTCAAAGGCCTCTTCGTAAGGGGCCCGGCACAGGCCCTTCTCCGTGATGATGCCAGTGATCAGGGCCTGGTCTGTCACATCAAAGGCCGGGTTGAAGACCTGGACGCCGGGCGGGGCCATCCGCTCCTCATACCATTGGGTGGTGATCTCATCCGGGTCCCGGATCTCAATGGGGATGTCAGCCCCTGTCGCCGTTGCCAGGTCAATGGTGGAGCTGGGGGCGCAGATGTAGAAGGGAATGCCGTAGTATCTGGCCAGGATGGCCAGCATATTGGTGCCGATCTTGTTGGCCGCGTCACCGTTTCGGGCCACCCGGTCAGTGCCCACAAAGATGATATCTATCCTGCCTTGCGCCATGAGGACGGAGGCCATGCTGTCACACTGGACCGTTGTCCTGATCCCGGCCTGGGTGAGCTCGAAGGCGGTCAGCCGGATCCCCTGCAAGAGGGGCCGGGTCTCATCGCAGCAGACATGCAGGGCGTCGCCCGGCCAGCCGGCTTCCAGGGCCATGTACATGGGGGCCGTGGCTGTCCCGTACTTGGCTGTTGCCAGGGTACCCGCGTTGCAATGAGTCAGGATGCCCACAGGCTCCCCCTCTTTTTTTAGATCCTTCAACAACCCGAAGCCAATCTGGCCGATCCCCCGGCTGATGGCCACATCCTCCTCCCGGATGGCTTGTGCTTCCTCAAAAAGCAGCTCCTTGATCTGCCCGATAGGGAGCTCTTTACTGACCTCTACCAGACGGTTCATACGGTTGAGGGCCCAGAAGAGGTTGACGGCCGTGGGCCGGGAGCTGGCCAGGTAATCCGATATATCCTTAAAAACCTCGTAGAAATTGTCAAAGTCCTCAGCCTCGATTTTTTCGCCCAGGACCGCCAGGCCATAGGCCGCCATGACCCCGATGGCCGGCGCCCCCCGTACCCTGAGTTGCTTGATGGCTTCCCAGATCGCCTCTTTCTGATCCAGCTGGATACGTTTGATGGTCCCCGGCAGGAGGGTCTGGTCGATAATGTCAACGGATTTCCGATCAGGTCCCCATTTGACGGAGATGACACTTTCAAAGAAGGCTTCAACTGAATTCATGGCAGGCCCTTTCCCTTAAAAGAATAATTATTAATAACGTCAGTATTCACCGATGGCTCTTCATTGCCCCTCGATTATAGTGGATCAGGGGATCCTCAAAATCCCCCTGACCCTGTTGTAGTCTTCCATTTGGCGTATGGCGTATCTGAATTTTTTTCCATCTGCCCGATAAAGCGAGAGGTCAAGCCTTTGAGGCGGGGCAGTGATGTTCTTTATTTCCCCCCAGCCCATCAAGCGCTCGGCCCGACCCTTCTTGAAGACCTCTTCCAGGGGAAGGCTGGTTATCATGTCCCTCAAGCCATCACGGATATCCGGGTAGGCTGTCCGCCACTGCCAGATGCGGATGTCGGCACCCGCCACCATCTGGTCCCCTCCCATCAAGGGGACAGTCAGGGCATAGATGGCCTTATTGGTAAAGAGCAGGGCATTCTCCGGGGAACCCACCTTTCCTTTTCCCATGACGCTCGTGGAACTCTTGGCGCTGAGGCCAACCCGCAAAGCACCGGGGATGCTATCCAGGATAATTTCATCCCTTTCAGCTTCCAGAGGCACCCAGTCTCCTCCAACGGGAGTTGTCAAATCGATGGAGGCTATCCTCTTCATTTCGATTATGGCGAGGATAGGTACGACCGCCGCGATGACAAATAGGGCGGCCGCCAGATACCAGGGAAGTCCGATAAAAAATACAAGCACGCCCAAACTTACGAGAAGCAAGGCAAAGTCAATACTTCGATAGATCTTGTAACGGGCCCTCCCCAGACCAACCCGCTGGGTTGTCATGGCGAATGCGTCAGCGCTACTGACATCCGGTGGATCAGGAGCCACAAATGCTTCGGAACGCATTTTTACCAACGAAACTACATTTACAAGCAAGCGCAGCAAGGCGATGACCAAGAGGATTATCCCCGCGTAGAGGGGGAAGGAATCCCTGAATCTTATCAGGAAGAAATAGACGACCAGCACCACCAGAAGCAGGGAAGTGATGAGCCTGTTGATTCCTCCATAGCGAACCGTCTTGTCGGCTACCTGCTGGGTCATTCGACTCAGCTTGTCTGCCTTGAGTAGATCATCGTACTTGGATTTCATTTTCAGGCTCCTTTTTCAAGGTAGAAGGGAAACCAGATCCGATCGCGAAGATCACATAAAGTTTCTTTTCCCCCACCAGCCCTTCCCTGGGAAGTGTCCCCGAAGATACCGGGCCAAGCTCCTGATCCTGGCATAATTATACGTGATCCTGGACTGGTTATTCCAGGGACAAACAGGTAAAGAGTAAGATCTCATCTGTCAAGTCTAATGAAAGCGAGGCGGATGCTATGAAGATAAGCACCAAACAAAAACGTACCGCCCTGCTTGGCGGCCTGATCACCGCCCTCCTGAACGCCGCCTTCTTCATCGTTGGCATAGGCCTCCTCCTGGGCAACCCCCTCCAACTACAAAACATCCTGGCCATCGGGATCTTCAGCTTAATCATCGGCGCCCTTGTTTTCCTCTTCCTCCTTTTCAGGTTAATGTACGCTTTTGGCGTCTTCATAACCGGCTTCCTCGGGGGCTCAGCCCTTATGCTTTCCACCTTCGGCAAGGGAGTCGCAGGCTGGGAGGACCTGGTCGGCCTCCTCACCTATTTGTTCTTCCTCGGTCTGGGCCTGATCGCAGGACTGGTCCTTGAACTCATCGTCTACCTGGTCAAGAGATCCAGGAAGGATTCACACGAAAATCTCCAAAATTAACCAATTAATTTGTAAAGCATACTTGACATTAAATAAAATCCTGTTACCCTGTTTATGTAAAGCACTCTTAACATTAAGGAGGTTTCCACCATGGCATTTTTCAAGAAGGCTGACGAGATGGAGATACACATTGCCCTGAAAGCCAATAGACTGGCCTATGCTTTCCTGAATTTTTCCCTGTTGATCTGGATCCTGATCGAACTGATCCTCACAGGGGAACCCCCCTACGTCCCCTTCATCCTCTGCTCCCTGTCCGGGGTTATTTCTGGAGCAGTCTACTCTTTTATAGAAAGCAGATGAGCAAGGAAGATCATGAAGAATAGGGTAAGAGAATTAAGGAAGGATAAAAATCTCCGACAGGAAGACCTGGCCAATCAGTTGCAGGTAACCCGGCAGACCATCATTGCCATCGAGAACAATAAATACAACCCGAGTCTGGAATTGGCCCTAAAAATGGCAAGATTCTTCGATATTCCTGTGGAGGAGATCTTTCAATTAGATGAGGGATAATCCCTGAAATATAACTATTCCCTGTGCAGAACACAGCTTACAAGTGAGCGGAATCATATCTATTTAGCGATCTTGAGGTACCATAATCTATTAGTCCCGAAGGCATCCCATGGGTACCACAAACACGCCATCATCTCTCCGGCAGCCTAGTTTCGCCCCCGTCAGTATCACATCTTGTCAGTGTCCACCCTTTGGGCATAAGACAGGAGATTCTGTGCTGCCTTGTCGAACTCCTTCGCACCGAGCTTTACCTCGATCGCGCCCCAGCGTCCATCCCGCAAGACAATGACCGCGTCACATTCCAAGCCGCTCTTGTCAAGGTAGTGATATACCCTGCCATCAGCTGCTTCCTCGTAGGTTCTCAAGTACCTGATAAAAAGCGACTCAAACAAATACCCAAAGGTCTTAAAATCCGAAAGCAACTTTTTATGGCCAATTCCCAATACAGCCGTTGCGATAGATGGGTCAGCAAAGTGCCTTTTAGGCGTTACCCGTAAAGGAGTAGCTGAGTGGATCGATGGATTCCAGGCTGCCAAGTCCTCCACGACAAACAGTCTTTGTAGAACATTGTAGATAGGACTGGAAGGTTGGCCGGGAGATGGATTGTCTTTCGCCCCTTTCCATATCTTTCGTTATAGTGGCCAGGCTCGCTTCAGTCGAAAGATTCCTGGAAAATGATCGAAGGAGGGCAAACATACGGTTGGGGTTTTTGGCAGTTCCGTCAACCTGGGACACATCAAAATGAACGATGGAGTCGACGTAATCCTGGGCCCTTTTCTCGTATGATCCGGTTTTAGCGATAACTGAGGCTGGCCACCCTCCGCACCCCCCAATGGCCATATGTTCATGATAACTTCGGGACTTGCACTTGATTTTTCACAACAAGGTACCACGACCTTGACGGACATTAATATACAAGGAGATAACGTACGATAAGCGAGCTGTTTACAGTGCCTCATTTTCTCTCAATTTGCTGACTGGATTGGTTATTCTCACTTTATTCGGACACCCATTCTCGCTTAGTCCCTACAGTTGAGTATTTCGCTTAATCAGCGCCAGCATTCCGACAAAACCCGGCCACTGTTCCGGCGTTAGCAGCCATTCTTTCGGTGTTTCGGCCACCTTGAGTTTCAGAGCTGGATTTTCTTAAATGTACTTGGATGGTAAAACCGTCCAATTGCATTTTAGGAGGTCCACTATGATCAAACTCGAACGCGAGAACCTGCGCATGGCGAGCAAGGGAATCTCACAGCGAAGTATGGCAACAGCCTTGAGCTGTTCTCGCCATCATATTGCCAAAATACTGAAGAATGCAGAAAAAGAGGACATTGGTTGGCCACTTCCCAACGGAATGACTGACGCTATGCTCCGGCAATGCCTCTTACCCCCGTCGAAGATCACAAGCGAACATGTAATGCTCGACTTTGACTGGGTCGACAAAGAGATGAAGAAGAGTGGTGTAACTCTCACTCTCTTGTGGGTGGAATATTGCGAGCAATGCCGTGCCGCAGACAAGAAGCCATTCATGTACACGCAATTTTGCCACCGTTATCGTAAGTACCGGCAAATCAATAAAGCAACCATGCGCCTGGAGCGAATATCAGGTGAACAGGTGGAGGTGGATTGGGCAGGAAAAGTGCCAAGATCATCAACTCGTGACACGGGTGAGGCAATATCTGCCTACCTCTTTGTCGCCAGCATGTCTTACAGCCAATACACCTATATCGAAGCTTTTCTGGACCGTTCTCTGGCTTCTTGGATCAATGCACATGTCCGGATGTTCCAATACTTTGGAGGTGTACCTAAGATCATCGTGCCCGACAATTTGGAGACCGGCGTGTCAAAAGCAAACTGGTATAGCCCGACCATCCAAAAGAATTATCACGAGATGGCCGAGCATTACGATACAGTCATCCTGCCTGCTCGCCCCCTAAGACCTAAAAACAAACCCAATGTTGAAGGCAACGTCGGATACGTCACTCGGAGTGTCTTGGCCAAGATCCGTCACTTGACCTGCTTTTCGATCGAAGAGCTCAATGACTTGCTTTGGGAAAAGCTAGGGAACCGCTGATCAAAAGCGGTCTTTCTTTAAATCTTGCTTAAACCAGGCAAATTTGAAGAATTTACTCCAAATTCGCTCGTATCAGGACCTTCAACTCACTTGAATGAGGTGAATTTCCTCAAAATAGGCAGACCTATCCCTCTATTGGGATAAGTTCTCGACCGGCACGAACACTCCCATAGAGGTTTGCGCTCGCCGCCAGGATGTAAAGCCGGTTCAAATTCTTCTCGATCCCGCGATAAACCGTCTTCTTAAATCCGCATTGAACTTTGATAAAACGGAAGACAAACTCCACCTTACTTCGCACCGAAGACTTATGTCGTTCAATCTTCCGCCCCCACTCTTGACCATCGTTCTCTACATGACGATAAACAGATCCAGGTCGACGATTGATCCGATAGTCGATGTCACGTTTATGTGCGTCGTCTTGGATCTCAGGGCGCTTCTCAAGTCCTGTATAAGCCGAATCACCATACATCACCTCATCGTCATCGTCATCCTGGATAAGTTCAGCAGCCCGGGTGATGTCATGTTCATTGGCAGGGCCAGCAGACAGAGCCTTGACGTTACCTGAACCGACGTCAACACCGATATGTAATTTCATCCCAAAGTACCATTCATTCCCTTTTTTCGTCTGGTGCATTTCTGGGTCCCGGCTCTTCGTCTCATTCTTCGTAGACGTTGGCGCAGAGATGATAGTCGCATCAACAATGCTGCCACCACGCATGATCAGACCGCAGGCTTCCAACTCGCGATTGATGGCTTCAAAGAGCTTTTGGCTCAGATTGTGTCTTTCCATCAGGTGGCGAAAGTGCAAAAAAGTCGTGGCGTCCGGAGCCTTACCCTCCATGAAATTGATCCCCATGAACTTGCGCATGGCATAGCTGTCATAGATGGCATCCTCAACACCTTCATCCGACAAGGTAAACCACGCTTGCAAAAGATACATACGAAGCATAGTCTCAATCTCCCAAGGGCGGCGGCCACGCTTGCCAGGATAGGGCTTGTAATAGTAGGGTCGGATGATGTCAACCCAGAGTTCCCATGGGATGGTGGAGTCCATTTCATCTAAGAATTGCTCACGCTTGGTGGTACGAACACGTTTGCCATAGTCGACATCGCTGAAGGTTTGCTACGACATGGGCACACCTTGATTCAATTCATCTTGGATAGGCTTATTTTACCCCAAATAGGGACAAATGTCGGAATTAATCAGCAGTTCCCTAGAATCTTGTGAAATCAATTATACATAAAACTCATCAATATTAAGAGATTTCAGTTTACACGCTCCCCTTTATCATCTATCATAGGTGGCGTTGGTTTGACTTGAATCGATGGGTCAATGGGTATAAATATTTGAGGCGCTTGATGAATAAACTGGACGGCAGTCGGGACGATTATGTTGCATTAAAAGGGATTATCGCCGCCATTAGCTCAGCCCTCTTGTTTGGCATATCACCTGCCATCGCCAAGATGGCCTATGCGGGTGGAAGTAATGGCATCACCATGACCCTCATGAGGGCCCTCTTCGGACTCCCTTTTCTTTTTCTCCTGGCTCACAGACAGAAAATAAAACTACGCGTCAGCAGGGCTGAGCTGGTCCCAATCGTATTGGTCAGTACCTTTGGCGCCTTTGCCACGACTCTTTTACTCTATTCATCCTATAGCTACATCAATGTAGGCCTGGCTACCGTTCTTCATTACATCTTTCCCGTCTTCGTCATGCTGACCGATGTCCTTTTTTTCAAAGAAAGAATCGCCTGGTGGAAATTACTTGCCCTCGCCTTAGGCTTTTTGGGTGTACTGACCTTCATGGGTTCATCCAGCGCAAACGATATGGTTGGAATTGTGCTGGCTCTTGCCTCCGGCCTTACCTACGCTGGTCTCATGGTTGGTATTGAACGCACATCCATCCAGGCACTGCCCGCCATCCAAATGTCAATCTATTCGCACATGACCTCCCTGGTTCTATCCTTTGTCTTTGGCTCCGTCACCAATCAACTGAATTTTCGGCTGACGCCGGCCGCCTGGTTAAGCTCAGTCGTCGTGGCCCTCATGGTCGCCGTGGGTGCCTTTACCCTGCTCAATTATGCCATCATTACGTGCGGTGCATCGACCACTTCCATCATCGCCATGCTCGAGCCCTTGACCGGTGCCCTCTTTGGTTGGATCATTCTCAAGGAGAGCCTCAGCGGAAGTAATCTTTTCGGTTTTCTTCTGATCATGGCCGGCGTGATCTTGGTTCTTACTTTTCTGCCAAAATTTCAACCTAAGGAACTGCTGATTAGATTAACCATTTGTCCCTATTTGGGGTAAAATCGTAAGCGCCCTTTAATCGACGCTTGTCAACACTGGCTATGCTCTGGATAATGGACTTGGCAAAACTGTGTTTACTGGTTAGGGTCTGCTGAACCGTCAGCCACCCACTAAAAGCCTGGGTCACAGGTCAAGATTGCCTGAGAATATCTCTCAAGCAGACGCTGGAAAGGTAGGTCAAAAAGATCTCTCAGGATCTTTTTCAAGTTCATCACCAGGAAAATGAGATGGATCTGTGTTTCACTGGTCTCTTTGAGACGTGTCGTCACAAGCGGGAGCCTGTAACGGCGCTTTCCCTCGCCAAATTTACTCTCAATGGCATTGCGTTCACCGGACTCAACCCGCTCAAGGCGCTTTTGCTCATCGTAAATTGTCCGATCCTTGGGAGGACGACCCAGGGGAGGCCCGTTCAAGCGAATTCCACGTTCCTGGCAGTGCTTTCTGTTCTCTCTCGTCCTGAAGGTCTTGTCACCTAAGACTCGCTCAGGGTAGTATCCATAACGTTCTTTGTAAGCTTCGATCGCCTTGGGAAGATCAGCTCCCTCCGAGTAGGCATCCCAGGATAAGGTGACGATCTCTGACATGCCGTCCACTAAGCTGACGGTGAGCTTGGCCCCAAACTCTGTCTTTGTACGGACCTTTGGAATTCAACTCTTTAGTGGACAATAAGCTAAGCAACACATTTCTGATACTGCTGTTCCCATGATTTGAGGAAATCATGAGGAGACTGATAGCTCAGACGTTTCTGGACGCTCCTATTGTTGTAGTAGATCCCGATGTATTCGAATATAACCTGCCGTGCCATCTCACGTGTAGGGAAGTATCTCCAATGAACAATCTCTTTTTTCATATTGGCGAAGAAACTCTCACTCCATGCATTGTCCGATGGCTTGCCGACTCTAGAATAACTGGCTAGCCAACCATAGGAAGCAAGACCAGCTATAAGAAGTCAAGCCCCGCGATGGGGGTTGAAGGATAGAAAAGGGAAAGGCAGCGTAGACGCTGGAAGGCATTGAAATTTGAAAATTGAATAGGATAAATGCACACCAAAGCAGAGCCGCGGAGAAAGGCTCTGCGAAGACAAGAAGAGAGACGATTAAACTCTCACTTCGTAGGGCCTGTTTTCGGACAGGATAGCAAAGACAAGGTAACAGAGTTTCCTGGCCACAGCACCCACGGCAACCCCGTGATGCTTGCCTTTTTGGCGAAGTTTCTGGTAATAGGCAGAAAGCTCTGGATCTTTGAATGCCGCAACGAATGCTGCCCCCCAAAGGGCTCGCCTAAGATAGGGCGATCCACGCTTGGAGATGGGGGTCCTTTGTCCCTTGAAGTCACCGGATTCATTGACGGTGGCATCGAGGCCGGCATAGGAGACAATTTGCTTGCCGCTGGGGAAGCGGTTGATATCTCCGATCTCGGCCAGGATGATGGCCCCGTAAACGGGCCCGACGCCTGGGATCGTAGTGATGGGAGACTGTAGCCTTTCCATATAGGCTTCGATCTCTTGGTCCAGCCCTCCTACCTGCCTCTCGATGAACTCAATTTGCTCGATGATCTGGCGAAGTTGGAAGGCAAAGGGGAGTCTGCTAGAATTTTGGACAACTTGCTAAGATACAAAGAAGAGAAGGAGCTTAGCAGATGTCAGTTAAAAGAAGAAGACAATACGATGAGGAATTCAAACGTCGGGCAGTCCGCCTGAGCTATGGCAGTGAGCGCACGATCGCAGAGACGGCGGAGTCTTTGGGAATCCACCGCAGTCTCCTTACCCGCTGGCGCCGCGAGTATACATCCGCTGGGGAGATGACTGAGTTGCACAGCGAACAAACGGAGAACCAGCGTTTACGGATGCGGATAGCAGAGCTTGAAGAGGAGAACGACATCTTAAAAAAAGCGTCAGCCTACTTCGCCAAACATCAACGATGACCACTGAGGATAGGTATCATTGGATGGAAGAAGAAACGACACACGCTAAAGAGAAGTGGGCCAGGATCTTGGGCGTATCACGATCAGGTTACTATGCTTGGAAGGCGAGCAAGGAAGGACGCATAGAAGCGGGTACGGCCTATGAGGCACGTGTGCTGAGAGCCTACGCTGAGGGTGAGGGCCATTACGGGGCTGAGCGGATATGCGGCGTCATTCGCAGCTGGGGTTATCCTGCTTCGTTTAAAGTTGTCCAAGGCATTATGCGGGCCAATGACCTTGTTTCAAGCCACTGCCGACGAAGGCAGCGATCCTTGACTGACAGCCGTAAGGCCCGAGGCAGTGAGTATGAGAACCGAGTCCTCAATCTGGATGTCGACCGCCCCTTCCAGGTGCTTTCAAGCGATATTACCTACGTGCGAACTGGTGAAGGGTTTGACTATCTATGCCAAATCCGGGATGTCCTCACGGGGGTTGTTCTTGCAAGCCATCAACAAGAACGAATGACCAAAGATCTGGTCCTGATTACCATTAGAAAAGTCCAGGCACGGTGGCGCTGCCCTGCCGGCACCCTCTTCCATAGCGACCGTGGAAGCCAGTACACTGCCAAGGAGGTAAGGGCGCTCCTTGCTTCCTATGGTTGGTTAGCCAGTTATTCCAGAGTCGGCAAGCCATCGGATAACGCTTGGAGTGAGAGTTTCTTCGCCAATATGAAAAAGGAGATTGTTCACTGGAGACACTTCCCTACACGCGAGATGGCACGACAGGTTATTTTCGAGTACATCGAGATCTACTACAACAAGAAGAGAGTTCAGAAACGTCTGGGCTATCAATCTCCCCATGATTTCCTGAAATCATGGGAACAGCAGTATCAGACATGTGTTGCTTAGCTTATTGTCCACTAAAGAGTTGAACTCCCAAGGCATCGACACCGATCGTAATGCCAAGTGACTCTTTGGCAACCGCTTTGATCTCCAGAGCCTTTTCTTTGCCAAAGCGACCTCGAGACGCCCGTTCAAGCAGGTTGGCCAGTTTTCTCGTATGGATGCCAGCGATCTCTTCAGGTGTCGTGTAAGTCTTGAGAAGCTCTTTTGAACTTATGCCAAAGACATTACTAAAGAGCTTTTCATACTCTGGGAAGATCTGGTCTAACAGGGCGATGACTTTGCGCTTGAGGTCGCTGCAGCTTTGGACTTGCCAAAGTCGGAAGCGGCATAGTTGGCGCAAGGCTAAGGTATGGTTGTCGGCGATAGCGGTTTCCTGGTACTCACCAAGCCGCAAGACGGCGGCAACGATCTCAGCATCTACGCGGTCGTTCTTGACCTTGCGAATGAAGAGATGGCGGTAGGCGTCGGTCACCAAAGGGTTGATGACCTTGACGTCAAAGCCCTGCTCGACTAGCCAAGAATAGAGCACGAGCCAGTAATGACCAGTGGCTTCCATACCGACCATGGCATTGCCCGGATGGAGGTTGAACTTCTCAAGCTTTTTTTGTAGCTTGTCGATACCGGAGATCGTGTTTGGAATCTTGAAGGAATTTCCATCCAGGACATCCCCCTTTTCATCCGTGAAACAGACCTCATGGCCACTTTTTGCGATATCGATGCCAATTGTGTTTGGCAGAATAGAAACCAACCACAGCGGAAGCTAAGAAACCAACCAGGTGGAAACGAAAGGCTCCACTGCTAACCCCCCGAATTAGATATCCTTTTGGTTAAGCAAACTGAAAGGATGAACGGAGATGTTAACAATGGAGCAAATCTATAGTATCAGGAAAAAGTATTTTGACGAAGGTTTAAGTCTTCGTCAAATTGCTGCCCTAACAGGCTATGATCGTTCAACAATCACAAGATATATCAGGATGGATGACTTCAGTCCGCAGATTCCTCTTCGTATTCACCGTGGCGGAAAGACTGATCCCTATCGTTCGAGGGTTCGAGAATGGCTGGAAGCAGATCTAGGGGCGCCACGCGGTCAACGGCACACGGCGAAACGGATTTACGATCGATTGAAGGAGGAAAATGAAAAGGAAAACAAGATATTTGACGTGTCTGAGCGAGCCATCCGATCACTAGTTGCTGAGCTACGGGCCGAACTTTCCCAAGCAGTTATGGTATCCCTCCCTCTTTTGCATCCGGCAGGTGAATCACAAACTGATTTTGGTAGGACTGTCTTTCACGAGAAACAAATCCGCTATGAAGGCCATCACTTCGGGCTCACCTTTCCTCATTCGGATGCTAAATATGTCCAGCTCTTTAAGGGTGAGAACTTCGAGTGTCTGGCACAAGGTTTGTGCGACATTTTTGAATTTATAGGTGGCGTACCAAGAAGGATCTGGTTTGACAATATGTCAACAGCGGTGAAAAAGATCTTGTCGCATGGCCAGCGAGAAGTAACGAACAATTTCCATCGCCTGCAATGTCATTTTGGCTTTGAGAGCAACTTTTGCAACCCGGATTCTGGACATGAGAAGGGGTCGGTAGAAAATTATATCGGTTACAGCCGCCGCAATTACTTTGTGCCTGTCCCTCACGTGGAAGACTTGGAAGTGTACAACCGGGATCTTCTAGCGCGATGCCATGCGCAGCTTGACCGAGAGCACTATAAGGTCGATCGCCTTGTCTCGGAACTCTTTGAATCGGATCAATCCCAACTGCGCCCCCTTCCAGCTTATCCCTTCGATGCCTGCCGTTATGTTCCCGTTCGGACCAACAATTACGGGAAACTTCGCTTCCAGGGTAACACCTATTCGTCTGCTGACACTTTTAGATCTTGCCAGCTCACCCTAAAGGTGGGAGCACACCATGTCACTGTCCTGGATGACCGTATGAAGCAGGTGGTCGTTCACCCCCGCCTCTATGGCAAGGGTGGGGAGTCTATGCTTTGGGGGCCCTATCTTGACGTTTTGGCGCAGCGTCCCACGGCGTTAAGATACAGTGGTTTCTACGAAGACCTGCCGCCCTCGCTACGCCAATTCCTGGACTCATGCGAAATGGAGGGAAAACGGCAAGTATTGAGGCTTTTGGCGAAAACCAATCAAGCACAAGACCTTCAGCAATCCATTGACCGTCTGACTGACGCAGTCGAGATGGGCGTCCATGATGCAGACAGCCTGATTGCCGCCTACCATTTCATCTGCAATAGACCGGAACCGATCTTGAAAAATCCGGTCCCGGAGCACATCCAAGTCGCACCAGACTATGAACTTGATCTATCCGTCTACAGCCAGCTGATGGGAGGTGTGGCATGTCAAAAGAGGTAGTCCAGGCTTTGTGCCGCCAATTACGCCTAGGCTCCCAAATTGCAGAGATATATGGAGAGATTGAGGCTCACTCACATGAAGAATTTTTGATGAAAGTCCTGACCGAGGCGCTTGAGATGCGACAGGTTGAACGCCGTAAACGCTATATCCAGCAAGCGGGTTTCGAGCTCATGAAGGGATTTGATGACTTTGACTTCACGGGACTTACCTTGCCAAGCGGCACAACTCCGGATTCACTTCGTTCGTGTGAGTTCGTTTCAAACAAGCAAAATCTCATCTTGTATGGACGGCCAGGCACCGGAAAGACTCATCTTGCGATTGCGCTCGGACTCGAAGCTTGTAAACGCGACTACCGGGTCATCTACTACAAAACAAGTCGCTTGGTCAATCTGCTGTCTGAGGCTAGATCCACGAGAAATGAACACAAATTTTGGAAGAAGCTCGACAAAGCGGATTTATTGATTTTGGATGAATGGGGCTATATCCCCTTCGAAAGAGTTGGCACTCAATTACTCTTTGAGGCTATCTCAGATTGCTACGAAAAAAGGAGCGTGATGATTACGACCAATTTGCCTTTCGATGAATGGAACACCATCTTCTATGACCAGAAGTTGACCGCTGCCATCCTGGACCGGCTTGTTCACCACGGCAAGCTGATCTTACATGACGGCCAAAGCTATCGATTGAAGCATTCCAAAATGCAGTAGAAGGTAAAAGCCTCGGGGGGTGGTTGAGTTTAAGCTTCCGCGGTGGTTGGGTTTAAGCTTCCGCGTGGTTGGTTTCATACTTGCCAAACACACCAATGTAATACACGGTGTGCACCACCTTTTCAATAGGTTGCAGAGAGGTTATCCACAGGACTTTACGGGAATTCTACCTTGTGAGAGATACGGGACCTAAACTCCCATCCAGCTCATTCGAATCTTGCCCGTAAAGCTGAGGCGTCAGTCTTGCTTGCGAGGCATATCCCCAAGGAGTGTTGACGACGCCCTCAACTGCACAGATCCATTATCCCACGTGGTTTATGGGAATAATAGAACAAGCTGCCAAGGTACCACAACCTTGACGGACATCAATATACAAGGAGGTAGGGTGAATGTTAAACAAGGTCCAAACAATACAGAACCTGTATTACGACTCCGTGACTTTGATGGCTCTTTCAAGCCAGATAAGCGCGATTGATGGAATTATAGATGCCGCGGTCATGATGGCGACCGAGCCAAATATCGACATAATGAAAAACGCGGGCTTGATCGGGAGTGACTTTGAAGTCGACAACCCGAATAATCTGGTGATCGCCATTCAGGGCGAAACGGAAGAGGCCCTGGAGTCCGCCTTGTCCAAGGTCGATGACTTCCTTCACAGCAAGGAAGAAAAACAGACGGAAAAAGGCAAGGTGAGCATTAAATCGCTGGACGCCGCAGCCCAAAGCTTTGAGGAGGCGAACCTGGTTTTCATCTCCGTCCCCGGTATCTACGCCAAAAGGGAGGCCATGAAGGCCCTGAACAAGGACCTCCACGTGCACTTGTTCAGTGACAATGTCTCCCTTGAGGACGAGGTGGAACTCAAGGACAAGGCGCTGGAGAAGGGCCTGCTCATGATGGGCCCCGATTGCGGTACCGCCATAATCAACGGCATAGGCGTAGGCTTCGCCAACAAGGTCAAACGGGGACAGATTGGTATCGTCGCCGCAGCGGGGACAGGTTTGCAGGAGGTCGCCACCCAGATCAGCAAACGGGGCGAGGGGGTCTCCCAGGCGATCGGTACCGGCGGCAGGGATATCAAGGACAAGGTCGGCGGGAAGATGATGATTGCCGGTCTTAAAGCCCTGATCGAGGATGAGGGGACCCGTGTCATCACCCTGGTTTCCAAGCCTCCGGAAAAGTCCGTGCTTGAAAAGCTGAAGGCTGTCGTGGAAGGCAGCAAAAAACCCGTCGTCGCCTGCCTGCTCGGCAGTGAACCCGAAGCCATCCGGGCTATAGGGGCGGTGCCTGCCAAAACACTGGAGGACGCCGCTGAGATAGCCGTGAGTCTCCTCGAAGACAGGGAACCCGTGGAAGCGCTGTTCTCGGTTCCTGAAGCGGAAATCGATGGCTTGGTCGAAAGGGAGGCCGCGAAACTGAAGCCGGGCCAAAGCTACATCCGGGGCTTGTATACCGGCGGAACCCTCAACTACGAGGGCATCCTGGTCTTGAAGGACTATGTCGGGGACATCTATTCAAATGCACCCCTCAATCCGGCCTTTAAACTGGAGGACGCCACCAGGAGCAAGGCGCACAGTCTCATCGACCTGGGCGAGGATGAATTCACGGTCGGTAAACCCCACCCCATGATGGATCCGGCCCAGAGGAATGAAAGAATCGTGGAGGAGGCGAAGGATCCTGAGACCGCGATCATCCTGCTTGATCTCGTCATTGGTTTTGGTTCCCATGAGGACCCGGCGGGAAGTATGGTCCCCTTTGTTGAAAAGGCCCGGGAAGTCGCCGAGGCGGAGGGACGATACATCCCGATCATCGCTTCGGTATGCGGCACGGAAGAAGATCCCCAGGTCCTGTCCGTCCAGGAAAAGACCCTCAAGGATGCCGGCATAATCGTCCTGCCAAGCAATAGCCAGGCAGCGCGATTGGCCGGGCTCATCCTGACGAAGGCCCAAGCGTTTGAATCCGATTCATTGAGGTGAAAAAATGAATAAAATCAAAAAATTATTTTCCGAAGAACTCGCCGTTATCAATGTAGGTGTAAAAGGTTTCCAGGAATCCTTGGATGAACAGAATATAAAAACACTTCATGTTGACTGGAAGCCATCCGCCGCAGGCGATAAGAGGGTACTGGATATCTTGTCCAAGATCATGTGATTTCGAAGGGGATGTAAATGACCATGAATTTAATAGAGAAAATTGAAAAAGCGAATCAGGAGACGGTAGATATTATTGACAGGGCCCAGCCCGTATTGGTCGACATGAAATATGCCAGGGATGTCCTGGAAGGCCTGGACAAATACACCATCCTTCATGCCGGTCCGCCACTGAAATGGGAGGAGATGAGCGGCCCCATGCAGGGCGCCATCGTCGGCGTCATCCGCTATGAGGGCTTGGCGGAGACCGAGGAGGAAGCCTGGAAAGTGGCGACCAGCGGCAAGGTGAAGTTTGGCGCCAACCACGCCTACGGCGCGGTGGGTCCCATGACCGGTATGATCTCCTCCTCCATGCCCCTGTTTGAAGTCGTCAATGAAACTTATGGCAACAAGGCCTATGTCGCCGTTAACGAAGGCCTGGGCAAGGTCATGAGGTTTGGCGCCAACGATGACGAGGTCCTGGAAAGATTAAGCTGGCTTGAAAAGGACTTCGCCCCGATAATGAAAAAGGCCCTTGAATTGTCGGGGGGCATCAACCTGAAGGTCATGGCTTCCAAGGCCCTGGCCATGGGCGATGAAATGCACCAGCGGAACGTGGCGGCCAGTTCACTCTTCGCCAGGGAAATCATGCCCCACATCATCCGGACAACAAGTGACGCCAGCAAGCTGGAAAGAATTGTTGATTTCATTGTCGGCAATGAGCAATTTTTCCTCAACCTGGCCATGGCCATGGGGAAGGCGACAGCTGACCCGGCAAAGAATATTGAGTATTCGACCATTGTCACCACCATGGCCAGGAATGGCAATAAATTCGGCATCAAGGTCAGCAGCCTGGGCGAGGAATGGTTTGAGGCCCCCGTCAATATGCCTGTCGGCCTCTACTTTCCCGGCTTCACCGAGGAGGACTCAAACCCCGATATGGGCGACAGCGCCATTGTGGAGGTCTATGGCCTGGGAGGCTTCGCCATGGCGGCGGCGCCTGCCGTTGTGAGATTCGTGGGCGCGGGTTCCACCCAGGACGCCCTCAACTATACCAATGACATGTACCAAATCTGCCAGGGCAGGAGCTCGCTCTACATAATGCCCACCATGGATTTCCAGGGTGTTCCCACCGGTATCGATATCAGAAAGGTCGCGGACACGGGGATCCTGCCCGTCATCAATACCGGTGTCGCCCATAAGGAGCCCGGGATCGGCCAGGTCGGGGCCGGCATAGTCACCGCCCCCATGGATTGCTTCATCAAGGCGATCAAGGCCTATGGCGATAAATACGGATTGTAGTGGATTCCTTGTTTTATCATTTGCTAATTTGTGAAGACCGGGTAGAATGATCCCTAATGGTCAAGTGGGAAATGTCTGGAGCTTGCCCTATCGGCGGCTGATTCCAGGCATTTCTCTAAATACCGGATAAGTCCTCGCGGACAGACAGACGTTTTTTGAAAGAAAAAATACAGACATTCCTGGCCGGATGAGGAGGCCTGGGGGAGGGAAAGAACGATGGCATTACCGTTGAATGTTGGAATATGGCTCGCGGCCGCGGCGCCCATTATTGTCCTGCTGGTCCTTATGGTGAAGTTTCAGTGGGGCGCGTCAAAGGCGGCGCCTATCGGCCTGCTTATTTCACTGATCACCGCCCTGACCCTGTACAAGGCCAACCTGGGCCTTATCGCGGTGGAGGCGGGCAAGGGGCTGTGGAGTTCTCTCATGGTTCTTATCGTGGTCTGGCCCGCCATCCTGATCTTTGAGGTTACGGACAAGGCAAACGGCTTCGGCGTCATCCGGGAGGGCATGAAAAGATTCTCCCCCAACGAATTGCTCCAGATGCTGATGATCGGCTGGGTCTTTGTAAGTTTCCTCCAGGGTGTTACCGGTTTTGGTGTGCCGGTGGCAGTCGGGGCGCCTCTCCTGGTGGGCATAGGGGTCAATCCCATCTGGGCTGTTTTCATCCCCCTGGTCGGTCACGCCTGGGCGAACACTTTTGGAACCCTCGCCGTCGCCTGGGACGCGCTTGCCGGTACAACCAACCTGGCGTCGGATCCGGAAATGCTGCTGAGGACCGCCCTCTGGGCAGCCATCTTCATCTGGATCTGGAACGCGATTACCGGCGTAGCCATTGCCCTCTTCTACGGCGGGCCCAAGGCCCTGAAAAAGGGCCTTCCGGCCATCGCGATCATCTCACTGATCCACGGTGGGGGCCAGTTGCTCTTGAGCCAGATCAACCAGACCCTGGCCGCCTTTGTCCCGGCCCTGCTCGCCTTGGCCGTCGTCATGCTGCTTGGCAGGACCAAGCTCTATAATCAACCCTGGTCGATTGAAGAGAGTCCCCTCATGGATCGGGACAAGCTCAGGGAGGAGAAGGCCAGCCTCCCCCAGGGCATGTCCTTGCTTCAGGCCTTTATCCCCTATATCGCCCTGACGGCCATCACCCTCTTCGTCCTCCTCATTGGCCCGGTCAAGGAATTCCTGGGTCAGTTTAAAGTCGGATTTGTTTCCCCGGAGACCAGCACCGGCTACGGCCTGGTCAATCCGGAAGCTGCCTCATCCTATTCACCCCTGACCCACGCCAGCCTCTTCCTGCTTGTGGCCTCCCTGATCGGTTTCCTCTATTTCAGTAACAAGGGATGGATCAATAAGGGGGGAGGCAGGGACACTCTGAGGGAATCACTGGTCAAGACCGGGCCTTCAGCCATCGCGGTCGTCGCCTTCATCGTCATGTCAAGCCTTATGAAGGGGACGGGCCAGACGGTTGTGCTGGCTCAGGGGGTAGCCGCCCTCATGGGCCGGGTCTACGTGACCTTCGCCCCCGTCATTGGCATGCTTGGCGCCTTCATCACGAGTAGCAATATGGCTTCCAATATCCTCTTTGGGGAATTCCAGCTTACGACCGCGGAAATTCTGAAGGTGGATCCCGCTGCCATACTGGGAGCCCAGACCGCGGGCGGAGCCATTGGCAACACCATTTGTCCCGGCTACATTATTCTGGGGACCACGACCGCGGGCATCCTGGGCTTGGAAGGGCTCATCCTGAAGAAGATCCTGCCCATAACCGTTTCCGCCGCGGTCATCATTGGACTTATCCTCTTCTTCGCGGTAATTGTATTCTGATGGACTGAGGCCTGGCCTCGCTTAATCGGGAGGTCCCCCCTTCAGCCTATGAAGGGGGGACCTCGCAAACTTCAACAAACTTCAGCATAATGGTCCAAGGGAGACAGCCTGCCAGCCGCTTTCGCGCGGCAGGCCAAACAGGAGACAGATACATGAAAAAAATACTCATATTGACAACCGGTGGCACCATAGCGTCCAAGGAAAGTACAGAAGGCCGTATCGCTGAATACGGGGGCGAGCAGTTGGTGCAAGAGATCCCCAAATTGCAAGGTTTATGCGAACTTTCGATCAGGGATCTGATGAAGGTGGATAGCACAAATATCCAACCGGAAGATTGGGTGATAATGGCAAGAGAAGCCTATGAAGGTCTGAAGAGATACGATGGTATTGTCATCACCCATGGGACGGATACCATGGCATACAGCTCCTCCATGCTTTCTTTCATGCTCAAAAACCTGAACAAACCTCTTGTCCTCACGGGCTCCCAATTGTCCATTGACGAGGAGGGTACGGACGCGAGGAAGAATATATTCGACGCCATCATAACGGCCCTTGCGGGATACCCGGGCGTATATATCGTGTTTGGCGGAAGGATCATAAAGGGAACAAGGGCAAGCAAGATCCACACGACTGATTTTGCCGCCTTCGCCAGCATCAACGCCCCACTTGCCGGAAGGATAGAGGATGACCAGGTGGTCATGCTGGACCCTCCTGGCAGGAATGACGGTGAAACGCAACTGGAAATCCGCGAAGACGATTACGACTACGGGAATGTCTTCCTCCTGAAGCTGATTCCGGGGACCAATCCTGATCTCATTGACAGGATCACCGGCATGAACTACTACCGCGGCCTTGTCATCGAGGCATTCGGTCTGGGTGGCTTGCCCAACATCAACCGAAGCCTGCTTGATCCGTTGAAAAGAGCCATTGACGCGGGAATCCTTGTGGTTGTCCTGACCCAATGCCGGTATGGGATTACCGATATGACCCGCTATGAGGTAGGGGTAAGCGCCTTGCAGCAGGGCGCGATCTTTGTAAGCAAGATGACGTCTGAATCCGTGGTAACCAAGCTCATGTGGCTACTGGGTGAGAGCAATGACCCCCAGGAAGTGAAGCAGCTCATGCTGGAGGATATCCGCGGCGAGCTGTCATAGGGGCCAGCCCTGCCCTGACGCCAGGCTTTACAAGGAAAATAACAACTTTGGTCTGTTTCTGTGATTTCTGGTTATTCTCGTTTCTTCCAGACGCCCACTTCTCAATATATCCAGGATTTCGTCCGCAACCCCGCCGGTTGATTTCGTACTCGCCAAATACATCTCTTCCCAAAATATTGAAGAAACGCAACCGCTTCCCCAACTAATAGGAACCAAATCATGACAAAAAAATGCAAACGATGTGGGTAAGAATTGTCCGAATACAGCATACAGAATCTTTGCAAAAATTGTCGGAAGAAAGACAATATAAGAATACGAAAGGCTGTGGAAAGTGGAGGGGTCGTAGCTATTGCAACTTTGTCTGTAGTTTTATATATAGTCACTAAAGGAAAATTGGGTGGGCCAAAATCTTCTTAGCCGGGAATTTCCTTTTGGGAAGAGCCCTCCTAAGGCTTTTTTCGCAACTCTTACGGTATCAGCCCCATACTGCCCCATCAGCCCCTGGCAAAACGGGATCAACCATTTCTCTCTCCTTATCCCCTGCCCACCTTGACATACCCCGTCGCCGGACCTGCATCCACCTTTCTTATGTAACCATCCTTCACCAGATTCGCCAGGGCACGTTCCACTGTTGACTGACTGATATCCGGGCATAAGGTGAGAATATCCTGCTTGGTGATTTTGCCCAACCTCCGATCAAAGATAGATTTGACCCGATCGGCCTTACTGCCCTTGCGATGAATGAGGTACTCCACTCGCTCCTCGAATTCATTGTAGGCCTTGATCAGGATGCCAAGGAAGTAGCGTAAAAAGGTCTCATAGGAGTTTTTGTTCTCCTGCCATTGCCAAGAAGCTGACTGCAGTGAGTCATAGTAGGAATCCTTGGTTTGTTCGGTCAACGTCTCCAAACTAATATACTTGCCTACCCAATAACCGGCCTGGTAAAGCATGAGCAGAGTAAGCAAACGGCTCATGCGGCCGTTACCGTCATTAAAAGGATGGATACATAAAAAATCCAGGATGAAGATGGCGGTCAAAATCAAGGGATCGTGTTGATTTGCTTTTATCGCCTCCCCATAGGCATTACAAAGTTCATCCATCTGGATGGACACCAGATGGGCAGGCGTCGGTTTAAAGCGGACCAGTGTCCGGCCTTCATCATCCATCTCAGCGATCACATTGTCGACCTTCTTGTAGATCCCTCCTGTAGAGAATCTGGAAAAAGAATAAAGATCCCGATGGAGCTGCAAAATGGAGTTGGGTCGGATGGGTATGTGGTCGTAATTCTCGTGGATGAGGGCTAGCACCTCACGGTAACCTGCAATCTCTTCTTCCGAACGGTTGCGGGGTTCAGACTTGGACAGGACAATCTCTCTCATACGGCGATCAGAAGTTGAGATACCTTCAATCCGGTTGGAGGATACAACACTTTGAATTTTTGCGACTTCCAAGAGGGCCTCCAACTCATCCGCATGCGCCTCGGCAAAAAGATCCTGACGCCCCTTATGTTCGCGGATAGTCGAAATCAGGTTGACTGTCTTGGGAGTCAAGTAGTCTGCAGGTTTATTCTGATAGTCAAAGATATGCACCGCTTTACCTCCTCTATTGCGCTCCTATCTACACCATATTACCATCAAATGGTGCAGATAGAAAATATCTGATGCAGATAAGAGGAGTCAGGTCGAGCCCCTGGATGGCATGGACCAGGCGCTCCAGTGTCCCGTTTCGATGAGCTTCGCCTAACCTTAAGACTAGATCGGACAGGGTATAATAACCAACCGCATAGTCTTGCTCACAGGCAAGCATGCCAAGGGCGATCGCCAAATGTGTCTTCCCCGTACCGACTTGTCCGTAAAAGATGAGGTTTTGTTTTTGCCGAATGTAGTGGCCCTCGGCCAGGTCCTCGACACTCACACCTGAGGGGAATTTAACATAGCTGAAGTCAAAGTCATCCAAGCTTTTATGTGAAGGGAAGTTCGCTTTGTTAAGCCTTTTGACCCGCCGGCTATGGTTACGGTGCTCGACCTCTGAGTGGAATACATCGTGCAGGAAGTGTTCTTGTTCCCTATTAGCTCTTTCTTCACAAAGCGTGACGACACGCTGAGAGAGTTTCAGCTGTTTGCAATAACCAGAGATACGTTGTCTTCGCTCGTCTCGTTCCATCTAGACACCTGCTTTCATGTTCAAGAGCAGGTGGTCATACACGTCAAGGTTGACGGCCACTTCGGTCGGGATCAACGATTCAAGCTCTGGATCTCCGCCATCGAATGGCAATGGTTTGTTGTCCTGACGAGGTTTTGCGAAAGCAGCAAGTCCACCTTAATCCGCCGGCTTATGCGCACCTTGGACCCCTTTCGCTACCGTTGCCTCTATCTAGCGGATTCCAAGCTGACAACCTATCACTTCTACAACGGGTTCCTTCGCCAGTTAGGCGTGGAGGGTGCCTTTTATCGGGAGATAGCAAACGTTTCTTACATAAAGAGATCTCATTCATGGTCCAATCCCAGAAGATCCAGCCTGTCATCCTGATTGATGAAGTCCATCCCCTGGACCGGGAGATGCTGGAAGAATTAGGGTTCCTTTTGAACTTCAATGTTGATAGGAAAGCCCTTTGGACTTGGTCCTATTAGGACAGCCAGAATTGAATGATAAGCTGAGTCGCCAGGCTATCCTTGCCATCTCCCGGCAGGTTAATATGCGTTGCTTTTTCCAAAAACTTGAACTTGATTGAGAGCAAAGACTACATCCGGTAGCAGTTTACCTTCGCTGGCTCACCCTCCGACATCTTCTCAGACGACGCCATCGAGTAGATCTTTCACTTGGCGGTGGGAAACCCCCGGCTCATTAACAAAGTTTACACCCATGCCTCGATCTATAGGGCCAGCGCGGGAAGGACGAACTCTCCGCAAGTGATATTCACTCTGTGATTGGACAAGGATTATTCCTTTTTACTCTCTTTGCCTGATCTGGTTCGTTCACTTCGTGTGACAGCCTGTCCGGCAAATCTTTGTCAAAATGACTCGGTTATTTCCGATCACTTGACTTCAGCAGTAACATCAATATTACCCACCTATTGCGAACAACTCAATTTTGCGTTTTGAGGGTTGACAACCGTATTTGTCCGAGTCGTCGATACTCACCACCACTGAATCATACAAGTCCTTATATTTTTTACGGGTTTGATTTGATTCAATATCGAAATATCGTTCACTCGCAGGTGGGAAAATTTAATCAGTGGGCATCACGGACGCTTAAATTTGCTAGAAACATTCTTATCAGCGCCGCAAGAAATCAAGTTCTTGTTACTGGATTTCTTGAGGCGATTTCAGATCTCAATTAATGTCCAGTGAACGACCATGGATCTTCCAGCTCTTGAATCTTGGTAGTGCGAAGGCAATTCCCGCAGTCAAATCCTTCACTGATACGGATCTTTCCTGATAAAAGACCCAGGCCCTGCCAGCAATTAACACATACGATCTGCGACATCTGAACTGCCTCATTTCCTTAAAACTGAACAGTCATCGTTTCCAAAATTCACCACAAGCTTGTGCATTAACAATGCCTTGTTGTATCAGCTCAGCCACCTTTTCTTTCCAACCGGCTCCTATCCGGATCGAAAAGCTGGACAAACAATTTCATCACCTATACAGGGTCCTCCCATCCTGGGCCGTCAAATTGTAGGCACAGAAAGGTATCAGCCTGTGTCCCTCCGCGATATGGATGTAGCAGTCCCTCAACCTGTCCAGATCCAGATTCCAGGCATCCATGAAGGTCATGGCTGAGATGGCCAGTTGCCTGTTTCTTAAGGTATCCAGGAAATCATCCAGGGAGGAGGTACTGGAAGTTTTAATGGATCTGGCGGGTCTCATCCGGGCCTGGCCCTTCCAGGCCTTGGCCACATAGGCCCTTGCCTGGCTGGCCCGGTCGGCGGCCTTGGGGAGGGGGGAACCACAACCGCAGGCAGGCGTTTCGGGGACGGGGGAGCCACAGCCACAGCTGGTGGTCTTGCCGGAGGTCTTGGCCCTGAAGGATCCATCCTTGTTGACCAGGAAACTGCCGGAGAAAGAGCAGTAGGCATTCTCCGCTTCGGCGGGGGAAAAGTCCGTCATCTTCATCTGGCCCTCCGTCTGCTCTTCAATCGCGTGCAGGAGATGGGAGAGGGTGAAGCGGTTGACGGGGGCCCCTTCGGGGTAGCGTCCCGCGAAGGTCATGGGCTGGAAGTGGACCCCGGTGACCGTGGGGATATGGTCCGCGGCAAATCTCAGGATATCCCCTATTTGGTGGGTATTGGTCTTATCCTTCAAGGTGGGGACCAGGACCACCCCTATCCCCGCCTCCTCACAAGCCTTGATCGCCTGCGCCTTGGTAGGGACCAGGGCCCTGCCCCGGATCTCCTGGTAGACATCGTCCGTGACCCCGTCAAACTGGAGGAAGACACAGTCCAGGCCAGCTTCCGCCAGGGCCTTCGCGTAGCCCTCCTCTTCGGCAAGGCGGATACCGTTGGTATTCAGTTGGAAGAAGGGGTGGCCCATCTTCTTGCCCTCTATGATCAGCTCAGGGATGTCGTCCCTGACGGAGGGCTCCCCGCCGGAAAGCTGGATATTGAGGGGACCGCCCCGGGTCAGAAGATCCCTTAAGGTGTCCAGGAGTTCTTCCATAGGAGGGTCATCCTCGGCCTTGCCACTGGAGGCGAAGCAGATGGGACAGCCCAGATTGCAGCGCTCGGTCACCTCCAGGAGGACGCAGCAGGAGTGCTGGCGGTGGTCCGGGCAGAGGCCGCAGTCAAAGGGGCATCCCCTTTGGACACTTGTGGCCGGATTGATGGGGGTGGAAGGTTCCTTGATCCGGTTCCAGTCCTCGTAGGAGAGATAGCCGCCCCAGACTTCAACTTCAAAATCCCCGTGGTCGGGACAGGTTTTTTCCAGGTAGACCGCCTGGCCCCGCTTGACCCGCTTGGCCGGGATTTTCTTCAGGCAGAGGGGGCAGACGCTCTCGGTCCAGCTTAATAATAGCTTGTCAGTCATCTCTGGTCCTTTCATCAGCTCTCATTCCTCCAGGACCCCATAGTCCTCCAGGAGCTCCACCATCCTGTAGTAGCCGGCCTCGATGATGCCGGGGCAGACCTGGCGGGAATAATCCTTGTCCCCCTTGATGATGTCATAGCAACGGTCGGAGCCGTATTCACCCCGGAACCAGTCCACGTATTCCTTGATGATTTCCTTGTAGTTTTCGTGGGGAATATCCTCCAGCTGGCCCCGGCCGGCCAGGTAGCCGATGGCGGCGGCCCCGCCGGTCAGGACCCCACAGGCGGAACCGGCGTCCCCCATACCCCCGGTCAGGCCGGACATGGCCCGGATGAGGCCGGGATTGTCGTGGCCGACCAGGTCCAGGCCCAACTTGACCATGATCTGGGAGCAGCCACTGATCCCCTGTTTTTTCAATTCCAACAAAACCATTTCAAAATCCACGGTCAACTCCTAACATGAATCCTTCTTCCTGTAAATCCCGCTGAAATAGCGGTCCCCCTGACAGGTCCGGGGATAGGGGCTCCCGGTCGTCCAGAGCCAGCGGGCAATAAAGGTCTTCAGGTGCCTTGACTCATCCCACCAGTCCAGGAGAACAAAATCTTCAAGCTCCAAGGGTCTTCCGTCCGTCATATCCGACAGGAGAAAGAGGCCCCCTTCTTTCAGGACCCTTCGGACCTCCTCCAGGACAGTGTCCCTGTCTTCCAGCAGGGACAGGCTGCACTCACACAGGACCCCATCGAAGGTTCGGTCGGGGAAGGGGAGTCTTTCCCCGCCCTCCCAGGGGTGAAGCCTGTCTTTTTTGATGGCCGGATACTTGCTCCTCGCATGCTCCAGCACCCTCTCCCGGTCCAGCCCCTGGCCCCGCAAGCCTTTCTCATCAAGGATAGGGAGGCTGTCCCCGGCCCCGCAACAGAGGTCCAGGACCTGGGCGCCGGGCTTGAGGCCGCTCCTGGCCAAGAGGGTCCGGGTCGTTGCCTCCCCGCCCGGATGCCCCAGGTCAAAGGTCCGCCAGGCCTGGCTCTCGTAAAGGGAGGTCACTTGTCCTCCAGGGCCCTCTCCACTTCCAGGATCTTGCCCACAGCCAGCTCTTCAGGGATGAGGCCAACCCCGCATTGGGGACACTTGGGCATGAGGATGGGGAAGTCGTTCCCCATATAGTGGAGGGTGATCTCCCCGTTTTCCAGGGGGACCTTGCAGCAACCGCAGAAGAGTTCCCCCTCCGTCAGATCGAAAATTTCATGATACTTGGTGTTCATCCGCGAATCTCCATCCGGTGGCTGTAGGCCCGGCGGACCCGCCAGCCCTCCCCCTCAGGCTCGAAATAGACCCAGTAGGTCACATGGCCGATCTGCTTATGGGCGATGCGGAGGCCAGTCTTCTTCTCTTCAATGAAGCAGTCTGTCTCCAGGGCCTCCTCGATCACCTGCCGGATGTCATCCTCCAGGATCAGGCGCTGGTCCAGAAGTTCCGCCAGATCGTCGTCGTAAGTCAGTTTCAATTTATCCTCAGCCTCCTCTACTTCTCCCCATAGCTCCGAGAGCAGGGTCCTTCTCAAAAGTTCCCGGTTATCCTGGCGGAGGGAGTAGCGGGGCGCGGCCCGGTCCTCCCCCTTGCCATCGAAAATGAGTTCGAGCAGGTGGATGGCCCGGGCACCCGCCTTGCTGAAACGATCCCGGCATCCCATACAGTAGGTCAGCCGGGTCTCGTCGATGTCCCCGATACAGAAGTTTGTCATCTCCAGGGCGATTTCCGAGTTGGAAAACTGGACCAGGCCCCCATAGCCGCAACAGGGGGACCGGTCACCGCTGTAGGGAGCTTCATGAACCTCACAGCCCAGCTGGGCCAGGAGCTTCCGGACGGCCTCCCGGGTCTCCTCCATGGAACGGGCCCCACAGGCGTCATGGATGGTCAGGGGCAGGGGGGTTTCCAGCTGGGGGACGCCCTCTTCCAGCAGGAGGGTCCAGATATCCGTCATCTGATCCCCGAAAATTGCCTCCAGGGTCTTTTTACAGGTGGGGCAGGCCGTGATGACCCGGGGCCGGCCCAGGGCTTCCCAGCCCGCCTTGATTTTCTCCAGGGTCTCCTCAAAGAGGGGGGTCTGGCCGGCCCATTGGGCCATGATGCCGCAGCAGGCCTGCATGAAGGCCACGCCACCCTCCAGTTTCTGACAGAGATGGTCATAGGTCTTCTGGACCGTGGAGGGGGCCGAGGCTCCCAGCTGGCAGCCGGGGAAGAAGAGCCAGCGGCTTGTCTCCCGGCCCGCTTGATGGCGGAAGAAGAAGGATTTGTCCGAATTGGCCTGCCTCATGTCATTGACAGCGAACTCAAAGGCCGAAGCCGGCATCTTCTTGGTCTTGACCATGGTCTGGCGGGCCGATTGGATGGCCGCCCCCAGGTCCAGGCCGTAGGGGCAGATGACTTCACATTGGCCGCAGAGGGCGCAGGCATTGATCATGGTATTGGCCGTCCGGTTCCCCAGAGCGATGGACAGGTTATTGTAGATCTCCCTCAGGTAAAGCTTGGGGTAACGCTTGAAATGGGCGATGAAGGCACAGGCCTTGGCGCACTCCAGGCACTGGCAGTCCAGGCAGCGGGCCGCCTCCCGGATGGCCTCCTCCCTGGCCAGGAATCTGCCCTGGACGGCCGCCTCCTCCCCGAAATAGGAGGTCTCCACAAAGAGCCGGGTGGTCCGGTCCATCTCCTGCTCACGGCCGGCCGTGATGGAAACCTTCTTGACCCAACGGTCGGCCGTATTGGCCGCCCGTTTGCCAGCGGCCAGGGCCTCGACCAGGGAGTCAAAGCCGCCGCCGGAGAGCAGGCCCTCGACGGGACTGAGGAAGGTCACGGGATCCGACCCCTCCAGAGGGGTCCCCTGGCCTGTCACAACCACGTCATGCTCATCCAGGAGAAGACTTGGATCTTCAATTGCCTGATTCAGGCGGAAGTCAACGCCGGCCTTTTTGACCAGTTCCAGGTCCGCTTCCAGGGCCTCCTGGGGCAGTTCGGCCTTCCGAAGGCCGCCCCCTGCCTCCCCCTCCTTCTCGTAGAGGGTAACCTGGAAGCCTTTTTTGGCCAGTTCCAAGGCCGCGGTCAGGCCGAAGGGTCCGGAACCGATGACAGCCGCCCGGCCGATTTTCCGCCTGGGGCGGAGGGGCCGGACCTGGGGCTTCCCATAGCGCATGGCGGCCCATTCCAGCTCTCGGAGCTGGAGGGCTCCGCCCAGATCCTTTCTCAGGCAGGCTGCCTGGCAGGGCATACGACAGAGATGGGAAAGGGAATGGGGAAGGGGGACGGTCCTGGTGTAGAGGGCCCGGGCCGCGTCGAAATGGCCGTCCTTGACCGCCTGGCAGAGGCCGCGGCAATCGACTCTGAGCGGGCAGGCCGCCATGGCCGCCGGCGGCTGTTCCTGGATGCATTTATCCTCCAGGGCCAGGAGCTGGTCTTTGTCGAGGCTATCCATAGGGTCCTCCTTGGCGCTTGTTTTAATGGTAGCACGAAGACCCGGAAAAAGGACGGAGCCGGTGCTTGTATACAGCCGGCTCCGCCTCTTGTTTCCCGGGCGGGACTGTCCAGGGACGGCCCGCCCCCGTTTACGGTTTAAGCGAGTTCATCCAGCGCGGCCTTGACCACGTCCGGGGTGGCGGGCACGGCGGTGATCCGGGCGCCCGTTGCGTTGTAGATGGCGTTCAGGATGGCCGGGTGGGGTGCCGTAAGCGGCGCCTCCCCGCAGCCTGCCGCCCCGTAAGGTCCGAGCGGCCGGGCCGTCTCGACATAGTCAATGACAATGTCGTCGGGGATATCCTCGATATAGGGGATCCCACAGCCCAGGAGGCTGGTATGTTTCTCGTAGTCCTCCATGTTCTCCGTGAGCGCCAGCCCAATACCCTGGGCCAGACCGCCATAGATCTGACCGTCAACCACCGTCCGGTTCATGATGGTACCCACGTCCGGGATGGTGGTGAAGCGGATGACCCGGACCTTGCCGGTCTCGGTGTCAACTTCAACCTCAGGGATGAAGAGCTCGTACATGTAGACGCAGAAGGGTTCACCCTGGGCCGTCTCCATGTCGCAGTTGGTGCAGTCGGAGGCCACCCAGCTCCCGTCATAGGAAACCGGGATGTCCTCGGCGATCATCTCCTCATAGGTCCGGTAGCTCCCGTCCGCCTTCTTCATGGCGTTGACCAGCATACGGGCCGCGGCAACGATGGAGTTGCCGACCATGACGGTGGAGCGGCTGCCGCCGGCGGGTCCGGAAGCCGGCGTGATGCCGGTGTCATTCTTGATCAGTTTGATCTGCTCAGGGGTGAAGCCAGCCTCACGCAGGGTCTCATGGGCCGAGGTCAGGGTTCCGATATCGGCGCCCTGGCCGTGGTCTTCCCAGGAATCCAGGACCGTGACGGTATTGTCCTCCTCCAAGCGGACTGTGGCCGCGCCGGCGTCCGCGCCGTCCAGGCCGCAACCGTAGATGCCCTGGGACAGGCCGACGCCGTACTTGTAGCGACCATCCGACTTGGCGTTCAGGTCGGCCACCCGCTTCTTGGCCTCCTCCCAATAGGGACGGGCCCGGTCGTACATGTCATCCAGGCAGTAGACGTCCGGCGTCTGGCCGGTAGGCGTGGTCACGCCCTCGCGGTAGATGTTCTTGTAGCGGAGCTCGAAGGGATCCATAGCCATCTGGTCGGCCAGGATGTCGAGCGCCAATTCACTGCCCATGAAGGCCTGTGGCGACCCGTAGGCACGGAAGGCCGAGCCCCAGATATGGTTGGTACAGACCGTCTGGCTCTTGTTGCGGATGTTCTTGATGTCATAGCCCGCGCCGGTGTACTGGGACAGGCGCATGGTCAGGAGGTCACCAAACTCGGAATAGGGACCGTGGTCGATGTAGTTGTTGCCCCAGAGGGCCAGGAGTTTCCCCTCCTCATCGGCCGCGATCTTGACGTGCATGTGGCCTGGTGACCGCTTGCCCGTGTAGGTGATGGTCTGGTACATGTCGTAGACCAGGGAGCAGGGGCGGCCGTCAAGGGCCAGGCAGGCGACGCCCAGGAGCGCCTCCATGGTGGGTGAGAACTTGTAGCCGAAGGTGCCGCCGGCCGGGTTCTGGACCAGGCGGAGCTTCTCCGGTTCGACGCCCAGACCGGCTACGATCATGGCGTGATGGAGGTGGATCCCGATACTCTTGGAGTGGATGGTCAGCCGTCCCTCATCGTCCATATAGGCATTGCCGCAGTCCGGCTCGATGACCAGGTGGGGCTGGCGGGAGCAGAAGGCTTCCACTTCAGCCACGTGGGCAGCCGACTCCAGGATGGGATCGACCTCATCGCCCTTGATGCAGTTGGTCTCGTAGTAGACGTTGGGGGTTCCGGGATGGATCTCGATGGCGTCCTCCGCCATGGCCGACCAGGCGTCCATATAGGCGGGGAGGGGTTCAATGTCGACGACCACTTTTTCGGCCGCCGCCTTGGCGTGCTCGACCGTGTCGGCCGCCACGATGGCGATGGCGTCCCCGATCTGGAAGACCTTCTCATCACAGAGGATGGGCCGGTCCCAGCCGTCTCCCTTGTTGGTCGGGAAGGTTATCAGGCCGGAAATCCGGTTCTTGCCAAGGACATCCTTGTGGGTGATGACCTTGTAGACCCCCGGCATCTTCTCGGCTTCGGCAAAATCGATGCCCTTGATCAGGCCGTGCGGGATCTTGGATTGGACCAGGGCCAGACGGGCCGTCTTGGCGGGCATCTGGAGGGCGACGTCGGCGCCGAAATCCCAGGTGCCGGTCACCTTGGCCAGGGCTGAGGGCCGGGCATAGCTGGTGCCGATGATCTTGTTGTCGGTTGGCTTGAAGAGGAGGTCTTCCTTCTTCATCTCTCCACGCAGGACCTTGGCAGCGTCTACAACGGCATCAACCAAGGGTTTGTAGCCGGTGCAGCGGCAGACATTCCTGTGGACCTGGAACCAGTGACGGATCTCCTCCCGGCTGGGGTCGGGATTCTCCTCCAGGAGGACCTTGGCGGACATGATAAAGCCCGGGGAGCAAAAGCCGCATTGGGCGCAGCCATGCGCCATCCAGGCAACCTGCAGGGGATGCAGGCAATCGGGTGTTCCTATGCCCTCAATGGTCTCGATCACCGAGAAGTCAGGGACACGACTCATCTTCAGAATACAGGACCTGACCGCCTTGTCATTGAGGACAATGGTACAGGCCCCGCATTGGCCCGCTTCGCAGCCAATCTTACATCCTGTGAGCAGGAATTGCTCGCGGAGTACCCTGGCCAGCGAAAGCTCAGGATCTACGATCAGGACGCGCTGAACGCCGTTGATCGTCAAATGCAGTTTTTTCATTCTGGAAACACCTCCTGCCTGATTGTTCAGATTGAACAATTGCATAAAAACCCATGTACTTCATTATTAGGCCTGGAGGCAATACTGTCAAGGTGACCAAGTTTATACGGAGTTTTATGCGAATATTCAAGCGATTGCCAAAGGAATCGCCAAATCCCCTAGGCAGGTCCTGTCCCTGCCTAGGCTCCTCCTGGACGCCCTTTCCCCTTTTTCAGGGTCAGGCTGAGGACTGTCGCCGCTAGCAGGAGGCCGGCGGCCAGCCAGTAGGCATATTGATAACTGCCCCTTGCATCAAAAATCCCACTGGCGATCTGTGGCCCCAGGACGCCGCCCAAGCCCCAGCCCATGAAGATGAGGCCGTAATTGGCGCTCAGATGCTTAAGGCCATAGTAGTCAGCCGTAGTGGCGGGAAAGACGGAAAAAACAGCCCCATAGCAGAGGCCGGCGACCGCAACCCCCAGACTGAGAGTCAGCTGGCTTCTCAGCAGGCCGAAAACCGCCATATTGACCGCCTGGATAAGGAAGGCCAGGCGCATGAGATTGATCCGGCCGATTCTATCCGAGATCGCGCCGCCGCCAAGCCGGCCCAAGGTGTTAAAAACGGAGATCAGCATAAGCAAGAGAAAACCGCCCTCCCAACCAGCCTGGAGTCTGGCGATCTGGGTCAGGTGGCCCAGGACTATGAGGCCGGCTGAGGCAGAAAAAGAAAACATGGCGAAGAGCTTATAAAAAAGAGGTGTACGGAGCATGGCCCTCCAAGTGAATTCGGGATCCCGGGAAACGGTAACTGTCTCTTGTTCCCCTATTCCCTTTGAGAGCGGTTTGAAACCCATAGGGGGATCGTCTATAAACTGGGCCAGCGCCAGGGAACAAAGGAGGGCGCCCGCGCCCAGGATAAGCAAACCCAACTGGAGGCCGAAGGTTTTCAGGAGGTAGGTGGCCAGGGGAGAATACATGACCGGGGCAATGGCGAGGCCACCGACGACCAGGCCCGTTATCAGACCCTTCTTTTCCGGCGGACACCACTTCATGGCCGTGTGTGTCGTGACGGCATTGTTGATGCCGGTGCCGACACCCACGATAAGGCTGAAGGCCAGGACCGTGAACCAGACCGTTTGGGCAAAGCCCGTGGCGATCAAGCCCAGGCCCAGCATACTTGTGCCCAGGCTGACCAGGAGCCGGGGGCCGGCCTTGGCCTGGATGAGACCCGCCAGGAACATGGAAAAGGCGAAAATGAGGGTACCCGCCGTGTAGGGAAGGGTCGCCTGGGCGTCGCTCCAATGATATTCAGCGATCAGCTGGTCCTTTATGATGCTCCAAACATGGAGGATACCGGAAAAGAATTGTATGCCTACCGCGGCTACCAGTACCCTGCCAGCCCTTTGTCCCCTGTTTTCTTTCACTGATCGTCCTGTCCTTTCCTGAAGTCACATTCACCTATTCTATAGTAAATAGTTGAGAGACGTTACCGTTTGGCAGGGACCCCATTGAATGAGATAATGGAGAACAGTTAAGATCGGCTTTGCCAAAGCCTGCCCAGAGGATTCGATCATGGATGAGAAACTGACTGAACTGAAAGACTTTATCGAGGACTGGCTGGATGACTCCCAGCGGGGGGCTGATCGCCTCATCCCCCTCCTGTGGGAGGCTGTCGGCCAGATCACCGAAGAGCGTGAGGCAACCCTTCCCCCGCTCACCCGGATCACTGCCGAACGGGTCCGCCTCCTGGTGACGGACCAGGAGACCGGCAGGCCCTTCCTCCGCTCACTTCCGCTCGATTACCTGGAAACCAGCAATGGCATTACGCTGGCGGGGGAAACCTACGCGGCCCAGCCGACCCAGATTGTCTTCCTCACGGAATTCGCCCTGGGAAAACTCTTGGAACTCCAAGGCGAGGAGGGTGATTGTGACCACCATCATGATGATCATGAACCAGGTCACAACTAAGAGATTCCCTTAAGTGGCCCGCAAGTATTTCTGGATTTTCTTTATTGCCATGCTGCCCCTGATCGAGATCAGGGGGGCCGTCCTCTACGCCAACGCGCAGAGGGTGCCCCTCCTTGCGGCCATGATCGTCGGCCTGATCGGCAATATGGTGCCAGTCCCCCTCATCTTCTATTTCGCGAGAAAACTCCTGGTCTGGGGGAGCGACAAACGCTTCCTAGGCCCCATCTTCTCCTTTTTTCTGCACCGGGGTGAGTCGGCCGGCCAAAAACTCCTGGCCCGGGCCGGCCGGGGCCTCTACCTGGCCCTCTTCCTTTTCGTCGCCATCCCCCTGCCCGGGACGGGCGCCTGGACCGGGATCCTGGCCGCCAGTATCCTGGACATGGACTTCAAGAGAAGTGTCCTGGCGGCCATCGGCGGGGTCATCTGCGCCGGTATCATCGTCTACCTGGCGGCAGCGGGCGTCCTGCGTTTCGGCCGGGCCCTGGTCTAGGAGACTACCAAGCCCCGGACAGGCCGGAACCGCCCTCAAGGTTTCTGCCGGCGGCCCCCCCCCTTCTTCAGGGCGGCGGCCAGGCCTGCCGCCAGGACAAGGAAGGCCCAGGGGAGCAGGGAGACCAGCTCCCCCATGGCGGGTACCGGCTTGGGCAGGTTGACCCATTCAAGCTGGCCGCTCACCCGGCCCTGGGGGTCGATCGTGAAGGTCAGGGTCTCCTCCTTCCTTTCGTAGCCCTTGGGGGCCTTTGATTCCTTGTAGTAATAGGAACCCGGCGGCAGGCCCCGGATGACCAGCTCCCCCTCCTCATCCGTGACCAGGGAGAGGAGGAGGCCATCCTCTTCATTGTAGATGTCGATGCCGGCGCCCTCCAACCCTCTGCCCTCCCCGTCGGTCTTCAGCAGTTTCACACAGGTCTTGTGGTTCTCCAGGAGCAGGAAGGCGGGTGATTCCTGGCCGGCGTCAGCTACCACGGTCAGGAGCCAGGCCTCCTCCCTCAGCGCGTAACCCCTGGCCGCCTCCCTTTCCTTCAATTCATAGTGGCCCTGGGGGAGGCCGAGGATAAGGATTTCTCCCCCCTCGTCCGTCAGCAACTCTGGGCTCCCTTCCTGCCCGCTGAGAGGGGACCAGCTGTAGGCCCCCTCCTCCGGATCCCAGGAGAAACGCAGGGGCTCCCCCTCCGGATCCCTCAGTTCAAGGACCACACCGGCCAGGGGGTCCCCCGATTCCCCATCCCTTTTCTCCAGCCGGGTCACGGTCAGATCATTCGGGATCTCCAGGAACTGCGCCTCTTCCGTGTCCTCCACCCTGAAGACCAGGTCCTCCCCGACCGCGTAACCGGCCGGCGCCTGGACTTCGTGGATCCGATAGGAGGCCCCCACCGTCAGATGGGAGACCCTGTGCGGCTCCTGGCCGGAGACCCATTCCTCGATCATCTCATCCGAGGCCAGCTCAAAGAGCTGGAGCCGGGCACCGGCCAGTTCTTCCTCGCCCGATACCCCCTTCTTTGACAGGTCGACCTGGATGGGACGGTTCCCGGCCTGGAGCTCCAGCCACCTGTCCGGGCTCTTTGATAAGGTCTCCTGACCGGTCTCCCTGCTGATGGTGAAGTATTGGTCCGGGCCGGCGGAATAGCCGTCAGGCGGTTTGATCTCAGTCAAACGGTAATCCCCCACCGGCAGGGCTTCCGGTAAAAGGGCCTCCCCCTCTTCATCGGTCACCAACTGGTCCGCGACCAGGCTGCCATCCGACTCCCGGTAGACCTGGAAAATCGCGCCGGCAAGCGGTCCCCCCTCCTCCTGGTCATATTTCCTGATCCGGACCAGGATCAGGACCCGCTCGTTTTCTATCTCGAGTTCCACTGTCGCGCCTTCCTCCTCCACCCAGGCCTCATAAGCCTCTCCATTGGGATAGAAGGCCAGGGGGGAGTCCGTCTCCCGGACCAGGTAGCCCCCATGGCGGAGCCAGGGACTTTCGACACAACCGTCCTCCCCACTGACCAGGGGCGGGACCGGTTCGCCGTCCAGGTCGACAGCCGGATCGCCTTCGGCGTCAAGGAGTTCGAAGGTAACCCCCTCGATGGGCTGGCCATCGTCCCGGGCCCGTTTGATGATCCTGATCCTCCCCTTGACCGGCTGGTTTTCCAGCTCCAGACCCGCGGACACGAGGGGGGTCCTCATATCCTTGTAGACCAGGTGGGCCGTATGGGTCCTGTCATCAGGCAGATAGCCCTCGGCGGCCTCCCTTTCCCGGATCTGGTAGCTACCAAGCGGAAGCGACTTGGTCCGGGCCTTCCCGTCGGCCCCGCTTGTCAGTTGGCCGGCCTCCCTGCCATCACTGGAGATCACTTGAAAAACGGCGCCCTGGACCGGGTTCCCGTTGACCGCGTCCCTTTTCATAATCTCAATCTGCCCCCTGGCCCTGCTGTTTTGGAAGGTCAAATTCACGGTCCCTCCCCTGCTGAGCTTGACACTCTTCACCCCGCTGTCGAGCAGATAGGGGGCCGGCACCGAGACCTCCCGGGCGTAGACAGTGGAACCGCTACTCAGGTAGAAGGTTTCCGGGCCCGCCGTCCCATCGCTCTTGGTTGTCAGCCTGACCGTCCGCCCCGAGGGGAAGGAGGCCGATTGCGACAGGTCGAAAACCGCGCCTGGGATGGGACCGCCCATTTCCGCGTCTTTCTTGACAAGTTTGACGGACCCGGTATCGATCGTGTTCTTGATCGGGCTGTTCCAGTAGCTGCTGTTGATCTCATCTATGGCGATCGTAAAGGGCCGGGCCGTGGAATCACAAAGATAGCCGGCTGGCGCCTTGGTCTCAACCAGGCTGTAGGGCCCGGGCGCGTAACTTTTGGAGGAAGTGTAGTCCGACGATGTCATCTTGATCGTCTTTGTGGTCCCGTCCGGACAGGTCAGACGGAATTCGGCGCCTGTAAGACCCGCTCCGCTCGACGCGTCCGTCTTCCTGATTCTGAAACCGCCCAGGTCCCCCTGCTTGATGCTATAGAGGGGCCGGTAGACCCGCTTGATGTAATAGCCCTTGCTGGGATCGTCCGTGTACCAGGGCCGGTTGAACCAGCTGATCCCGCGATAGCTGGCCTTCGAGGTTGAACTCATACTGATGAAGTAGCTGGTATTGGGATTGTGGTTGGGGATCTGCATGAAGCTGTTTTCCGCGCTGGTCACCTTGCCGATGACCAGGACGGCGTGGTTGAGGGCGGAGCTGTTCTGGTTCCCTGTCAGGACGACATCGCCCAGCCGCAGCGAACCGGTGTCCATGCCGGCCGAAAGGGACTGATAGAGCTGGGGCATCTGGTCCAGCTGTGATCCCAGTACGGAAACTGTCTGGGTGTCAAAGACAATGCCGTTGCTGGCGCTGTAGTTGTGGGCGGTCGCCAGGGTCTGTCCGATCGGGTGGTAGCTGCCATTGATCATGGAGGCCGTGGCCGTATAGATGACATGGGTGACCAGGTCGACACAACAAAAACCCTGGTTCGAGCTGGCCAGGGGTTGATAGCTGGTCCCGTTCAGCACCCGATTGTAGCCGTAGCCGACCTGATTGGCCCGGTTGACGTGGGCCGCGGCGGACCGGAGGAATCTCTCACGTGAGACTGCGATATCCGCCGGTTTCAGTGAATTCCTCTGGCCGGCCGTATAGGCTTGTACGTTTTTTGCGGCGCAGGAGGCCGGATTCAGCAGGATCAAGAGGCCGGCGAGCAGGCCGGCCGTCCAACGGAAGAGTCTCTTTACTTGTTTTTGCTCCAGCATGGTATCCCCCTTTCCGCTTGAAGATACGGATGGGGGAGTCCGGGAAGGCCTTGAACGGCCACCTCCAGCTGCCGGGGGCCGTCAAAACGAAAAGCGGCCGGCTGGCCGCTTTCTGTAAACCAGGGACTGGGTTGGTCCGCCTATTCGATCCGGAAGAGGCGGAGGGCGTTCTCCGTCGTCCGCCGGGCCATCTCCTCCAGGGGGATACCCGCGGTCCTGGCCGCCTCCTCCCCGATCAGGGGCAGGTAGGCGGGCTCGTTCCGCTTGCCCCGGTAGGGAGCGGGTGAAAGCCAGGGGGCATCCGTCTCCAGGACCAGCCGGTCCAGGGGGACAGCGGCCAGGGCGGCCCGCGCCTTGTGGGCCTTGTCAAAGGTGATGGGGCCGTCAAAACCGATCATGAAACCCAGGTCAAGAAAATCCCCTACCCGGTCCGCGCTGTCGGAATAACAGTGGATGACCCCGGCGGGCTGGTCTGTCGAAAAGAGACCCCGGCTGTGGGCCTGCTGGAGGATTTCCAGGGCGGCCGCCGTCGCCTCCCTGATATGGATGATGACGGGAAGATCGACCTGGTGTGCCAGTTCCAGCTGTTTCAGGAAGACCCGGCGCTGGACGTCACGGGGGGACAGGTCCCGGTAAAAATCGAGTCCCGTCTCCCCGACCGCGACGACCGGCCGGTCCCGGCCGGCGGCGACAGCCTGGTCATTGGTCCTCCTGATCAACTGACGGAGCCTCTCCCCCATCCCCCTGTCCCAGGTCTTGGCGTCATGGGGGTGGACCCCGACCGCGGCATAGAGCATGGGGTGGTCGGCGGCCAGGCGGCAGCCGGCCCGCGAATCCCTTTCATTGGAGGCCGCCAGGAGGATCCGGGTCACGCCCTGTTCCCGGGCTCTTTGGAGTACGGCGTCAAAGTCCCGGGCGAAGTCCCGGTCCTGGATATGGGCGTGGGTATCAAACCAGACGGTCATGGGAGAAGGTCCTCCAGGGATTCCAGCTCCTTCCTGACATCAATCCGGGGGAAGAGGGCCTGGCCCTTGCGGACCTGGTCATTGCCGGCGTAAAGGCCCCGGCGGCCGGCCGACTCCCAGGCCCTGTGGTCGGTGCCTGTTTCAGGGTCGACCGGGGGGATGCCCAGCTGGTCCCGGATCAGGTCCGGCGTCCGGGTCATGAAGGGGGCTATGAGGACCGCGATCCGCCGCAGGTTGTCAGCCAGGGTGTAGAGGACGGCGGCCAGCCGGGGATGGTCGGCTTCATTCTTCGCCAGGATCCAGGGCATGGTGACGTCGATGTACTTATTGCAACGGCCAATCTGGGCCCAGATGGCCTCGAGGGAGAGGCTGAACTCCAGGTTCTCCATATGGGCCTCAACCAGGCGGAGGGTTTGGTCGGCCTGGTCGTCAAGTTCCTGGTCGACCGGCTCCGTCAGCCGGTCCGCCGGCAGACCCTCCGGGAAGCTTTGGACCATCATGGCAACCGTCCGGCTCAAGAGGTTGCCCAGGTCATTGGCCAGGTCGCTGTTGATCCGCTCGATCAGGGCCTGGTTGGAGAAAAGGCCATCCGCCCCGAAAGGGACCTCCCTCAAGAGGAAATAGCGGATGGCATCGACCCCGTATTTGTCGACCAGGACGACAGGGTCGACCACATTGCCCTTGGACTTGGACATCTTGCCGTCCTTGAAGAGGAGCCAGCCGTGGCCGAAGATCCGCTTGGGAACCGGCAGGTCAAGGGCCATGAGGAGGGCCGGCCAGATCAGGGAGTGGAAGCGCATGATCTCCTTGCCGATCAGGTGGACATCCGCCGGCCAGTAGCGGTTGAAGCGTTCCGGCTGGTCGGGGTAGCCCAGGGCCGTAATATAGTTGGAGAGGGCGTCGATCCAGACATAGACCACATGATCCGGGTCGAAGGGGACGTGTACGCCCCAGTCAAAGGTGGTACGGGTCACCGCCACATCGGCCAGACCCGGCTTCAGGAAGTTGTTGATCATCTCATGGGCCCGGGAGGCGGGGAGGACAAAGGCTTCCTCCCCGGTAAAGAGATCCATGAGCCGGTCCTGGTACTTGGACAGGCGGAAGAAATAGGAGGACTCCCGTGTATGCTCCAGCTCCTCGCCGCAGTCGGGACACTTGCCGTCCGGGGCCTGGCTGGGGGTCCAGAAGGCCTCACAGGGCGTGCAGTAGAGTCCCTCATAGCTACCCTTGTAGATATCACCCTGATCCCTCAGCTGCTGGACGATGGCCTGGACCGCCTTCACATGATGGGCGTCGGTTGTCCGGATGAAGCCGTCATAGCTGACATCCAGCAGTTGCCAGAGGGCCTTGATGTCGACAGCCATGGCGTCCACAAAAGCCTGGGGGTCCATACCGGCCGCCTCGGCCGTCCGCTGGATCTTTTGACCGTGCTCGTCCATGCCCGTCAGAAAATAAACATCGGCGCCCCGCATCCGCTTGTAGCGGGCCATGGCGTCCGCCGCGACCGTGGTATAGGAGTGGCCGATGTGGAGCTGGCCGCTCGGATAATAAATCGGCGTCGTGATGTAGTACTTGTCTTTGGGCATAATCCCCTCCCGTCAAGCCGGGCGCCGGCCTGATCTTCTATATTTCGTCCTCTTCCGGTCCCCGGGGCCCCGGATCTTCCACAAGTTTCAGGGCCAGCCTGTAGAGCCTGTTCCTCTTGATCCCGGTCTCCGCCGCCACCCGGCGGGCGGCCTCCCGGGTACCCGAGCCTTGTGCCAGGAGCCGGCTCAGGCGATCGGCCAATTCCTCCTCCGTCCAGGCGGAGTCATCCGCCCCGGTCCTGGCCCTGTATTCGTCAAGGCCCTCAATGACCAGGGTGAATTCGCCCCTGGGCGTCACTGTCTCATAGTAGCGAACCGCCGCTTCCACTGTAAAGTAAAGGAATTCCTCATAGGGTTTGGTCAACTCCCTGGCCAGGGCCAGCCGGCGGTCCCCTGCCAGCTCCTCCTTGAGATCGGCCAGGGTCCTCCGCAGCCGGTGGGGGGCCTCATAGAAAACCAGGGTCCTGTCCTCCCCCGCCAGGGCCGCCAGCGCCCTGTCCCTTTCCCGCCCCTTGGGGGGGATGAAGCCCTCATAGGCAAAACGCCGGGTATCAAAGCCGGAGGCGGCGACAGCGGACAGGAGGGCTGAGGGGCCGGGGATCACCGAGACCGGGATCCCCCTTTCCAGGGCCAGGCGGACCAGGGCCTCCCCCGGATCCGAGATGCAGGGCATGCCGGCATCCGAGATGACCGCGATGGACTGACCGCCGGCCAGGTCCTGGAGCAGTTGGTCATGCCGGAACTGCTGGTTGTGCTCAAAGTAGCTGACCAGGCGGTTGCCCACGCCGAGCGAGGACAGGAGGCGGGCCGCCCGCCGGGTATCCTCGGCCGCGATATAGTCGACGGTGGCCAGGGTCTCGGCCGCCCGGGGGCTCATATCCCCCTTGTTGCCGATCGGCGTCGCGACCAGGTAGAGGGTACCGCTGCCGGCCCCTGCCGAAAGGGAAGCCCCGCCCTTGTCAACCTGCCCTTCCACGCTAGATGGACAGTCTCAAAATCTCCAGGATGTCATCCCGCTGGAGATGCCTGTAACCCGCGGCCATGATATTGGTCGTATCGGCCAGCTGCTCGATGGCCTGGGCCGGGATGCCAACGTCCCGCAGGGTCGCGGGCGCGCCGATGGCATTGAAGTAATCCCGCATGGCCTTGAGCCCGGCCAAGGCCTGCTCCTCCTCGGTCTTGCCCCGGGGATCCAGGTCCCAGACCCGCCTGGCGTAGCGGGCCAGCTTGTGCTGGGCCTCCTTGCGGATGTAGAGGAGGAGGTTGGGGTGGACGATGGCCAGCCCCGCCCCGTGCGGGATATCGTACCAGGCTGAAAGCGCGTGCTCGATCTGGTGGGCCTGCCAATCCTGTTCCTTCCCCAGCCTGAGCAGGCCGTTCAGGCCCATGGACGCCGCCCACATGAGATTGGATCTGGCCTGGTAATCCTGGAGATCTGCCAGGGCCCGGTCCAGGTTGACCCGGATGTTGCGGAGCAGGGCCTCGCAAAGATCGTCGGTCAGATTGTCATCATCGGGGGGTGAGAAATACTGCTCGAAAATGTGCGACATCATATCGACGGCGCCGTAGATGACCTGGGCCCGGGGCATGGTCATGGTCAGGCCCGGTTCCAGGATGGAGAAGCGGGGGAAGAGATGGTCGTCCCGGTAGGCGCACTTGATATTTTCCTCCCAGTTGCTGATCACGGCCCCGCTGTTCATCTCACTCCCGGTCGCAGGCATGGTCAGGACGGTTCCGAAGGGGAGGGCCCGTTCAAGGCATTGGGCGTCCACGTAAAGATCCTGCCAGAAATCGCCTGGATGGAAGGTACCGGCCGCGATCGCCTTGGAGCAGTCAATCACGCTGCCTCCGCCCACGGCCAGGATAAAATCGATCTCCTCCCGCCTGCAGATCTCAATACCCTCATAGACCTTCTCCGTCCGGGGGTTGGGCATGATGCCCGCCAGCTCATGGACCTCCTTGCCAGCCTGACCCAGCAAGGCCAGGACCCGGTCATAGAGCCCTGTCTCCTTGATGCTGCCGCCACCATAGGTAAGGAGGACCTTGGGCCCGTGGGCCGCAAGCTCAACGGGAAGCTGGTCCAGCATGCCGTCGCCGAACAGGATTTTGGTCGGATTATGAAAAATAAAATCAATCATGGGGTCCCTCCTTCGTCAGGGGTAGAAAAAAGAGGCCACCCTTTGAGGTAGCCTGTTTTTCCTGTCCTTGGGTCCGAGATTAAATCTCGGAGATACAATCCACCGGGCAGACCGCGACACAGGCCCCGCAATCAATGCAGAGTTCAGCGTCAATGACATAGAATGAGTCGCCCGCGGAAATGGCCTCCGTGGGACACACTTCGGCGCAGGAGCCACAGCTGATGCATTCGTCACCATCGATAATGTGCGGCATAATCTTCCTCCTTTTACCTGGAAAGCGCGCCGGAGGCACCCTTCCCAACAAAACTTCACCCAATGATCATAGCACAAAAACACGGGCCTTCAATCTTCAGGCCGGCCCTTGGGATCGCGCAAATCCGCGACAGGGTAGCTCTCAACGGCCGACTCATTATCCCTGTCCAGGCGGACGGTCACCCGCTCCCTCAGGAGATCAACATCCTGGACCAGACCGTAGCCGTCCGGGGTCAGAACCCGGGCGTTTTTGGCCGGCAGGCGTTTTTTCGCGTCAACATAGGCCTGGTGCTCATAATTGAGGCAGCAAAGCAGCCGGCCGCAGGTCCCCGATATCTTGGTCGGGTTCATGGAGAGATTCTGGTCCTTGGCCATGCGGATGGAGACCGGCTTGAATTCATGCAGGAAGGTGCTGCAGCATAACTCCCGGCCGCAGATCCCGAGCCCGCCGATCATGCAGGCCTCATCACGGACACCGATCTGGCGGAGTTCGATCCGGGTCCGGAATATGGAAGCCAGATCCCGCACCAGTTCCCTGAAATCCACCCTGCCGTCGGCGGTGAAGAAAAAGGTGATCTTGCGGTTGTCAAACCTGTATTCCACGTTGACCAGGGACATCTCAAGCCCATAGGCCTCCACACGTTCCCTGGCGGTCTCCAGGGCCTCCTCCTCCAGGAGCTTGTTCTCCTCATAGTGGAGGAGGTCGTCATTGGAGGCCAGCCGGAGGACCCGCTTCAAGGGGGCTTTGATCGAGCTTTTGGGGAGATGCTGGGGCCAGTCGGTGGCAATCCCCATCTCAATCCCCTGGGAGGTCTCCACGATCAGGTGATCGCCGCGCCGGATCTTATGGCCATCCGGTGAAAAATGATAGACCTTGCCACGACCGTGCAGTCTGACCCCTACAAGCAGGACCCTGTCAGGATCCTCCCTGGTTTCCCCGGCAACCTGGTCGTCCAGATCTTCCTCTGTTTGGCAAAAGGTTTCGGTTTCCTTTTCCTCACGCTTGTCTTCCACTTCATTTATATAGTCACGATTGTCCACGCTTGTCAGTCCATTTCTTTAATACTCTTCTCATCATACCCCTCATCCAGCCTCAGCCTTGTCACGAAAAGCGGTCCTGGGCCTGGAAAAGTTCCCTGCCCTCATCCAGGCCACCCAGCCAGGCCCTCAGGCCAAGCAGGAGGCGGGCCAGGCTGTGGTCATAATTCGCGTTGCCTGAAAGGGCCCGGGCGGTCTGCCGGACCAGGGCCGCGGCCCCGGCAGGATCGGCCGGCGGCGACTGTTTTGACAGGGCGGCCAGCGGGTCGCCCCAATCCCCGTTGACCAGGGCGGCGGCAGGGATCCGGTTCTGGAGGATAAGGAGGTCCCGCAGGAAGCTCTCCAGGATCCGCAGGAGAACCGCCGTCTCCTTCCTGCGATCCCGGAAGAAGCGCAGGCCCTCCGTCAGGCAGAAGGTCCTGGTTGCCTGCGGCAGCTTGAGGAAGAGCGCCAGGGCCTGGTCCCTCAAGTCACGGAAATTGTCATCGCCCGCGATGGCGATCGCCTGGCCGGGCAGGCCGTCGGCGTATTGGACAGCCAGTTCCAGCCTGTCACCTTCGAAGCCGGCCTCTTCCAGGATCGTCCGGATATCCTCCTCCCCCCGTCTGCCCAGGATGATCCGGCGGGAACGGGACACCAGGGTGGGAAGCAGCCGGCTGTCATCCTCGGTCAGGAGGATGAAGCGGACAAATTCAGCATGCTCCTCCAGGGGCTTGAGCAGGGCATTCTGTCCCAGTTCGGTCAGTGTGTCCGGCTTGATGGCTGAGATGAGGTAGACCCGCTTGCGGCTGAGCTGGGGATAGATGTCCAGGGTCGCCGCAACCTCGGATCGGACGGCGGCGACGGCGATGGAGGTCTTGCCCGCCAGGGGTTCCAGCTCTACCAGGTCATGGTGGGAGCCGATCGCCAGCGTCCTGCAGGAGGGGCAAAGGCCACAGGCCCCCTCCTGGGGACTGGGTTTGTCGCAGAGCAGGGCGGCGGCGAGCCGGCGGGCGATATAGCGCTTGCCCGCCCCCTCCTCGCCGACCAACAAAACCGGGGAGGGATTCCCCTCCAGGGAAAGGGCCAGTTCCTCCCTCAGCGATTCGGGGCAGGCGATGGAAGGAAAGGACAGGCCGCGGGATGGGGCCGGAGCCTCCGGTCGGGAAGGTCCGGGCATCTTAGAATTTCTCGAAATGCTCGACAGGGACGACAAATACGGTTGCGCCGCCAATGTTGACTTCAACAGGGTAGGGAACGTAGGATGCCCCCATGTTGGAGGGGGGGATGCTGGCATTGATGGCCGCCTTCCGGCTCTTCGAGTTTTTGCGGATGATGGCGATGACGTCATCTTGTTCCTCATCCTCGACGACAGTCATAAGCGTGGTATTGCCGGATCGGAGAAAGCCGCCTGTTGAGTGCAACTTGGTGACACGGTAACCCGCCCGGTTGACCTCCGCCATGAGCCGCGGGGAATCGTCGTCGCTCACGATGGCAAATATCAGTTTCATAGCAAGAATCTCCTAACTTGTTCGCTTATAAGATTTGCTGTCTCCTCTTTTTCGTCGTGTGAACCGATCCGGACGACACGGGACGGCTCCGCCCGCGCGATGGCCTGGAAGCCTTCACAGACCCTCTGCTTGAAGGCGTCCGTCTCCACGTCGATCCTGTCCCGCAAGCCGCCGTCATGGCGTTTCTCCAGGCGGGCGGCGCGCGCTTGGGGGCCGAGTTCGAGCAGGATGGTGAGGTCGGGTACCGTGTCCCCGACGGCAAGATCGTTGAGCGCCCCCACCAGGTCGAGGGGGAGGCCGCGGCCGTAGCCTTGATAGGCCAGGGATGAGTCCAGGTAGCGATCACAGATCACCCAGACCCCTGCCTCCAGGGCCGGCCGGATGATCTCGCGGACCAGCTGGGCCCGGGCGGCCTCGAAGAGGAAAAGTTCCGTCTCGGGGGTCATCTCCACATAGCGCATATCCAGCAGCAGCTGCCGGATGGCTTCGCCGATCTCAGTCCCTCCCGGTTCACGGAGCAGGAGGGTCTCAAGTCCCAGCGATCGCAGGTAGTGGTCCAGGTATTTGATCTGGGTCGTTTTACCTGAGCCATCCACCCCTTCGAAGGTGATCAGCTTCCCTTTTTTCAATGCTATAAAACCCCCGCCCTATTCTCTTGTGACGGTTCACAGGAGTGGTTTCATCTTAGCATAAAGCATCTGGCAACTGGCCCAAAAAGCCTAGGGGACGCCCCGGATAACCAGGCCCTCCATCTTCAGTTCCTCCAGGAAAGAACGGTGTTCGGCCCTTATCACCTCCCCCGGCCAGAGGAGGGGGAATCCGGGGGGATAGGGAGCGATCACCGACCGCGACAAATCCTCCTCCCCGCCCTTCCCTCGAGGGGGCCGGCCAAAGAGGGCCTGTCTGACGGAGAGGGAAAATTGGGGGGGCGCGGACAGGTAACGGTCCCGTTTCCGGGTCAGGGCCCTGACCCTTTCCAGCTGCCGGTCCAGGTCTCCCTTGCCGGCCTGACCGCCGGCTTCACGGAGTGTCCGGTGGAGCCGGTCATAATCCTCCGCCACCTGATCAAAGCCCGGGATGAAGACAGCGCGGGAAAAATCGATCAGCTCGGCGTCGATCCCGGCCCTGTCAAGCAGAAGACTGAATTGCCTCCTGTCCAGGCCTGTCCCGGCAAAGTCCAGGACCAGGCGTGAGGGGTCGGCGCCGGCTGGCAGAAGGCGATGGATGGAAGCGGGTAGTCGCCGGGCCAGGTCCTCATTCAAGCCGATCAAGCGGGCCAGGGCTTCTTCCCCCCGGGTAGCCGCCAGGGACCGGGCGGCATCCAGGGTCGCCGCAATGAGAAAGGAGGGGCTGGAGGTCTGGAAGACCTTGACCATATGAGCCAGCCTCCCCGGCTCGACCCGGCCCTGGTCCAGGGCTCCTTGTGACAGGTGGAGCAGGGAGGCAGGGGTCAGGGCGGGCAGGGTCTTGTGGGCGCTCTGGCAGACCAGGTCGGCCCCCTGGGAGAGGGCCGTCTCGGGGAGGAGGCCGGGCGCGGCCGCGAAATGGGCCCCGTGCGCCTCGTCCACGATCAGGACCATCCCCCGTTTGTGCGCCTCCCGGGCGATCCTTGAAAGATCCAGGGTCCGGCCGTAATAGTCGGGGCAGGTGACAAAGCAGGCCCGGGCGTCAGCTTCTTGCCGGATGGTCTGGATAAAGGCCTCAGGGTCCGGCTGGCCGTCAGGGAAAACCCGGCCCGGCTCCGGCCTTACAAAGAGGGGTTCCAGACCCAGGACCCCCAGGGCGTGGACAACGGCCAGATGGACAGCCCGGGGCAGGATCAGCTTATCGCCCTCCCGGAGGGCTGAGGCCAGGGCGATGAAAAGGGAGGCGCTCGTCCCCGAGCTGATGAACCAGCTTTCACCGGCTCCAAAAAACCGGGCGGCCAGCTGGTAGGCCTGGAGGACCTGGCCGGAGGGAGCGGCCAGGTCACCCGTCCCTTCCAGTTCCGTCATATCGAGGGAGATGAACCTGTCCTTGCTGTAAGCTGGCAATAGTCTGCCGTCCCGATGCCCGGGCATGTGAAAAGAGACCCGGCCCGCCTGCTCCCCGAGGGAGCTGACAAGCGGCGTCCTTTCCTGTCTTTCCTGGCTCACACCATCCATAGGAAGTCCCTGGGCGTCGCCGGCTATAGATCCAGTTTGAGATTGCGGATCGAATCGAGGTCGATCTGAATGTCCTTTTCAATTCGCGTGATATCGCGGGCGACATCCTCTGCCGTCTCTTCGACACGGACCGCCTGCTTTTGCTCCCGGGTCAGCCTCTTTGTGGCCCGGCGGCCCCTCTTGCCGCCCCTATCCTCACCCGCCAGGGCTTTTGCCTGGGCCTGGACGGGGGCCGGGTCCTCCCTCCGTTCCGGATCCCTGCCTGCCGCTTGTCTTCCGGTCTTCTGTCTCTGCGGACCGGTCCGGCCCGCCCCCGCCTTCCTTGGGGCGGGTTGCCGGCGGCTATCCTCTGTTTTCCTGTCGCTGGTTTCCTGCTTTGAGCCTTCGCGGACCTGCCTGGGGCCGGAGCTTCGCTTATGGCCGGACTGGGCAGGTTTTTTGCCCCCGCGTTTTTGCTGGGGCCGGCCCTTTCCTCCGGAGGATTTCTGCCGGGAACGGTCCGGCGACGCCGATCTGTCCGGGCTTCCGGTCCTCGGCTTGATCTCTCTTTGCCGGACCTTGCCGCGCGCTTCCTTATCTTCAGACATGGGTCTTCGCTCCTTCTATTTTCCCTTCGATTCATTGTAGCACGCGGTCCCCCCTCCCCCTTCCATCCTCCTCCCCTTGCTCCACCAGGCTGAAGGCCAGTTCCAGGAAGGGACAGGCCCCCAGGTCGTAAGGGCAGCCGGCCTTCTCCGCCTCCCCGTCCCCGGCTCCAAGGGGGGGGTTGTCTTCCGGCCCCCTGTCGGTCACCGGCCGGATCAGAGGGAGGACCTCCTCGTAGAAGCGGCCGGCCACGGCCGCCAGCCGGAGGCCGGGATCCTCCTCCAGACAGGCCTGCAGGCGGGAGGAGAAGGGGGCATCCAGCTTTTTCAAGGCCCTCCTGGTCGACGCCCGGTCCAGGTCGGCGGCCTTCCGTCCCGCCAGGACGGCGATCAGGGTCCTGGCAAGGCTGTAGAGGTCCGTCTCCGGGCAGGTTCCGCCAAAGTAGACCTCCGGCGCCTCATAACCGGCCGTGCCCACGGGCGCCTTCCCCCCACCCCTCCCCAGGGGATCCAGGAAACGGGAATCCGAAAAGTCGATCAGGACAGCCCGCCTGTCCCCGGTGATCAGGATATTCCCCGGGGCGATATCGTGGTGGACAAAGGGGCTACGGGCGCAGAACTGCAGCCAGGCCAAGGCGTCCAGGAGCTGGTCGAACCAGCCTTCCAGGGCGGGGGAGGTCAGATCCTCCGGGGCCAGCTGCCTCAAGCTGACCCCTTCAATGAACTCCAGGACCAGGTGCCGCTCCGCCGGTGGCTGGTCCAAGGGGAGGAGGGGCAGGTCGGCCAAGGGCCCGTCCATTTCAAGGGAATCCTTGGCCGGGCTTATCCCGAAGCAGCGCGGCAGGCTGGGGGAGCGAAGCCGGTGGAGCCAGACAGCCAGCCGGCTATCGGTCCAGGAGCTCAGGGGCTTCAGGATGACCTTGCGGCCGTCCGCCAGCAGTCTCGTCTTGATTGTCCCGGGTGCTGTCATAGTCTCCCTGTCCGGCCTTGATTTCTTTTCTATGCTGACGGGAGAATTGAAAGAAGGCCGGGATCCCTCCGGCCTTCTTGTGTCCCTGGTGGACGAATCGACGCTAAGCGCTTATTCGGTCAGGCATTGGCGGCCTTTTTGCCCTCTGCCTTCTTCCGCTTCAGCTTGGGCTTTTCCTCCCCCTTGACGCTCTTGGCGGAGACCTGTACCTGGCAGACGTCGCCGCAGGAGGGAATCTCGTACATGACATCCAGCATGAGCCGCTCGAGGATGGTCCGAAGACCCCGGGCGCCCGTCTTCAACTCAAGGGCATCCCGGGCGATCTGCCGGATGGCGGCCGGTTCAAAGACCAGCTCGACATCGTCAAAGCGCATGAGCTTCTTGTACTGCTTCAGGAGGGCGTTCCTGGGTTCCTGGAGTATCCGGACCAGGGCCTCTTCATCCAGCTCGTCAAGGGCGACCACCACGGGGACCCGGCCCACAAATTCAGGGATCAGGCCGAACTTGAGCAGGTCCTCGGGCAGGAGGCGGGAAAAGAGCTCCCGGTCACTCAACTTGGCCGAGCCTTCAATCTCGGCGCCAAAACCGATTGACTTCTGCCCGATCCGGTCCCGGATGATCTTGTCCATCCCGGCGAAGGCTCCGCCCAGGATGAAGAGGATGTTGGTGGTATCGATCTGGATGAACTCCTGGTGGGGGTGCTTGCGCCCTCCCTGGGGGGGGACGTTGGCCACCGTGCTTTCCAGGATCTTCAGCAGGGCCTGCTGGACGCCCTCCCCACTGACGTCCCGGGTGATCGAGGGATTGTCCGAGCGCCGGGTGATCTTGTCGATTTCATCGATATAGATAATCCCCTGCTCCGCCGCCGCGATATTGAAATCGGCGTTCTGGATCAGGCGGAGCAGGATGTTCTCGACATCCTCACCCACATAGCCGGCCTCCGTCAGGGCCGTCGCGTCCGCGATGGCGAAGGGCACGTTCAGGATACGGGCCAGGGTCTGCGCCATGAGGGTCTTGCCCGAGCCCGAGGGCCCCATGAGCATGATATTGCTCTTGGAGAGCTCCACCCCGTCGTCCTCATCGTCAACCAGGTCCGAGAAGACCCGCTTGTAATGGTTGTAGACCGAGACGGCCAGGGTTTTCTTGGCCTCCTCCTGGCCGATCACATACTCATCGAGTTTTTCCTTGATCTGCTCAGGGGTCAGAAGGTTCATCCGCTCGACGTCCTGGGCCCCCAAAGGGGGGCTGGCGGCAGTATCATCCGCCAGCATCTCATCGCAGAGCATGACGCATTCATTGCAGATGTAGACCCCGGGCCCGGCGATCAGACGCTCCACCTGGTTCTCCGTCTTTCCGCAAAAAGAACAATGAAGTGACTTGAATTTGTCCTGGTCTTTCCTGTCCGACATGGTTGGCACCTCGTTTCCCGGCCTGGCCTCTTAGACGCGTTTGGTCATAATCTTGTCGATCAGACCGTATTCGAGCGCCTCTTCCGCCGTCATCCACCGGTCCCGGTCCGTATCGCGCTCGATGACCTCGTAGGGCTGGCCCGTCTTGTCGGCCAGGATCTTGTTCAGCCTTTTCTTCAGGCTGACGATGTATTCGGCCGCGATGGTGATATCGGTTGCCTGGCCGTGGGCGCCACCGCTAGGCTGGTGGATCATGAGGTCGGCATTGGGCAGGGCAAAGCGCTTGCCGGGACTCCCTGCCGCGACCAGAAAGGCGCCCATGCTGGCCGCCATACCCATGCAGATGGTCTGCACGTCAGGCTTGATGTACTGCATGGTGTCGTAGATCAGCAGGCCGGAGGAGATTTCACCACCCGGACTGTTGATGTAGAACTGGATGTCCTTTTCCGGATCCTCTGCCTCCAGGAAGAGGAACTGGGCCATGACCAGGCTGGCCGTCACGTGATTGACATTATCGCTCAGGATGACGATCCGTTCCTTCAGCAGGCGCGAAAATATATCGTAGGACCGTTCCCCCCGCGTCGTCTGCTCGACGACCATGGGCACCAGGTTCATGAGGGCCGGATCAAAATTATTCTTCTCTCTCATAGTCATGCTTTTATTCTCCCTAATCTGGCGGAAACGCCATTATTATTCTTCCACCTCTTCTTCCTTGTCTTCCTCCGGTTTTTCCCCTTCATCTTCAACTTCCGGCGCCAGCTCTGTCGGTACGCTCACCGTCTTCAGCCATTCAAGGAGTTTGAGATTTTCGTAATCGTGCCGGAAATGCTCCAGATCATGTTCGTCCTTGAGGTGCTGCTCCCGGAAGACTTCCGTTGAAAGGCCTTCCTTCTCAGCTGTCTCCTGGATGGCCACCTCCAGCTCCTCCTCGCTCAGTTCGAAGCGTTCCTGCTCTTTTTCCCGCATGGCCTCGATGACCCAGGCGCTCTCGATTACCTTGCGGGCCTTTTCGGCCTGTTCCGCCCGGTAATCGGTCAGTGTCTTGCCCGAATACTGCAAAAAGTCGCTGAAATTCAATCCGTACATGGCAAATTGCCGCTGCTGGCGTTCCAGGGCCCGGTCGACTTCGTCCTCAACGATCAGGTCGGACACTTCCACCCGGGATCCCGCCAGGATCCGGTCAATGATATTTTGGCTGAAGCTGTTGTCGGCCTCCTCGGTCTTTTCCTGGACCAGTTCCTCCCGGATCTGTTCCCTGTACTCCTCCAGGCTGTCGCAGCTGTCGCTGACATCGCGGACAAATTCATCGTCGAGTTCGGGCAACTCCTTGACCAGGATCTCCCCGACCTTGACCTTGAACACAACCGCCTGGCCCGCCAGGTCCTCGGCCTGGTAATCCTCGGGGAAGGTCAGGGGAAGATCGAATTCGTCACCTGTCTCATGGCCGATAAGGCCCTCTTCAAAATCTGGGATAAAGCTTCCTGATCCGATCTCAAGTTTATGGCCTTCAGCCTGGCCGCCCTCAAAGGGCAGGTCGTCAAGAAAACCTTGGTAGTCAAGGTGACGCGGTCTCCCTCACGGATGGGGCGGTCGGTCACGGGCACCAGGCGGGAGACCCGCTCCCGGGCCGCTTCAATCCGCTGGTCCACTTCCGATTCCTGGACCTCAACCGCCGGCCGGTAGGCCTCAAGACCCTGGTATTCCCCCAGCTCTATATCCGGTTTCAAGGCGACGCTGACCTCAAAGATGAGGCCGGTATCCCCGCCGATTTCCTTCACATTGAAACGGGGGTCCGAGTAGGGGGCGATCGCCTGTTCCTCCAGCGCCTCCGCATAGGCCTTGGGCAAGGCTATTTCGAGCGCGTCGTCGTATAGAACGCTTTCGCCATAGTGGCGGACTACGATCGGATAAGGCGCCTTCCCCTTCCTGAATCCCGGTACCTGGAAATGCCGGGCATTCTTCCGGTGGGCGGCCTGCAGGGATTGCTTGAAATCTTCGGGTGAAACCTCAACAGACAGCAGGGCTGTCCGCTGGTCTTCCGAAAGCTTCTGTGACGACATAGGGTCCTCCTGGGGTCTTTTTATTGCTTACCGGCCCGCTTCCTGACAGGGGCAGGATCCGGGCGGCGGATCTTTTCCGTTCCCTATGATACTATATCACGCGCGCCCCGCAGGGAGAGCCCCTTGTGACGCAAATCACCGGGGCATAATTTGAAGGCATTTCCAAACCGTGCTATCATGAAGCTGCCTGAAATGCGCGGCGCTCTTGTTTTTGGACCACCATATTTTTTAGGGGAGTCCGGGTCGAAGTGGAATATGAATAGGCCTGAAAAGGACATTCTAAGACCACCGCAGGGCACCCACCTGGCTAAGAGGCTGGGTATCAAAAAAAGAGTGCGGCATTTCGGGTTTCCTTTTAGGCGGGGACTCAAGCTTGTTATACCGTAGGGGGCAGGGCTGTGCAGATCTTTAATTCACTGACCAGACGCAAGGAGGAACTGACGCCTCTCGAGCCGGGACATTTCAGGATCTATGTCTGTGGTCCCACCGTCTACGACCTTTTCCACATTGGCAACGCCCGGCCCTTCATCGTCTTCGATACCCTCCGCAGGTACCTGCTCTGGCTGGGCTATCAGGTAACCTATGTTCAGAATTTCACGGACATCGACGACAAGGTCATCACCCGGGCCCAGGCGGAGGGGGTCCCCTTTGCCCAACTTGCCGAACGGATGATCGGGGAATACTACCGGGACGCCGATGGCCTCAATATCATGCGGGCCTCCCTCTACCCCCGCGCCACGGAATCCATTGACGCCATCATCCAGCTGATCAGCCGGCTCCTGGAAAAGGGGCACGCCTATGAGGCGGAGGATGGCCTCTACTTCTCCATCGACAGCTTCCCCGCCTACGGACGGCTTTCCGGCCATAAGCTGGAGGACCTGGTCGCGGGCGCCAGTGAACGACTGGGGGATACGGCGGGGAAACGCAATCCGCTCGATTTTGCCCTTTGGAAGTACAAGAAGGAAGGGGAACCCTTCTGGCCCAGCCCCTGGGGCGACGGCCGGCCCGGCTGGCATATCGAGTGCTCGGCCATGAGTTTGGAAAACCTGGGGGAGACCATCGATATCCATGCCGGCGGGGTCGATCTCACCTTCCCCCATCATGAGAATGAAATCGCGCAAAGTGAGGCGGCAACGGGCAAGCCCTTTGTGCGCTACTGGATGCATAACGGTTTCGTCAATATCGACTTTGAGAAAATGTCAAAATCCAAGGGAAACTTCTTCACGGTCCGTGACCTGGCCGCCCGCTATCCCTATTCCATCCTGCGCTTTTTCATCCTCCAGGCCCATTACCGCATGCCGGTCAATTTCTCCGACGAACTGCTGGACGCTGCGGTGACCAGCTGGAAAAGGATCACTTCCAGCGTTGACCATCTCGCCTTTGTGGCGGCGGCCTCCCAGGACCAGCCGGCCGGGACGGCTGAGGAAAACGGGTTGCTCGAGGCCATAGCCGCCTGCCGTCAGGCCTGGCAGAAGGCCATGGATGACGATCTGAATACGGCGGATGCCATCGCCGCCCTCTTCGACCTGGTCCGGGCCGCCAATACCGCGGCGTCAACCGGCAGGGTATCAGGCCAGGCCCTGCTCCAGGCAAGGGACAGCCTGATTGAGCTTTTCGCCGTCCTGGGGCTTGACCCGGCCGCCAGCGCTGAAGACGGGATCCCTGAAGAGATCACCCGGCTGGCCGAGGAGAGGGGCAGGGCCAAGGAGGCCCGTGACTTCGCCAAGGCGGATGCCCTGCGGGAGGAGATCCAGGCCAGGGGCTACAAGATTGAGGATACGCCGCAGGGCTTCCGTATCCTGCCTTCCTGACATGGCAAGGGATCTCAGCGATTACTCAATCTCAAGCCTGGCCTGGGTCGGCGACGCCGTCTTTGAACTCCACATCAGGACCCGGTTGGCGGGCAGGGACAGGTCGGGATCGGGAGCCCTCCACAGGGAGGCAACCCGCTTCGTGAGCGCCCGGGGCCAGGCCCGGCTCATGGAGGGCCTGCTTGAGGCCAGCTATCCCCTGGAGGCGGATGAGCTGAATCTTCTTCGCCGGGCCCGGAATTTTCATGCCAGCAGCCTGCCGAAGAACACCCCCCTCCCCGACTACAGGAAGGCAACCGCGCTGGAGGCGCTCATCGGCTGGCTCTGGCTGTCCGGCCAGACCAGCCGGGCTGCGGAACTTATGGACTTTGTACTGGCTGATTGGGAAGATGCAGGAGAAGATGGCCCGGCAGGAGAATAATCCCCAGGTAAGGGAAACGGATCCCCCTTCAAGGCTGGAGGGGCGCAACCCGGTCGCCGAGGCGCTGGCGGCGGGCCGGTCGATCAACCGGATCTATGTCCTGGAGGGGGCGAGGGGGGGCCGGGCCGGCAAGGACCTGGTCGAACTGGTCGAACAATGCCGGCAGCAGGGCGCCCTGGTCGATTATGTCAGCCGGGCGGCCCTGGACCGTATGGCCGTCACCCATGCCCACCAGGGGATCATTGCCGAGGTGGCCCCCTACGCCTACCAGGACCTGGACCAGATCCTGGCGGACTGCCAGGCCCAAGGCAGGGATCCCTTCCTCCTCCTCCTCGACCATATCCAGGACGCGCATAATCTGGGCTCCATCCTCCGGGTCGCCGACGGGGCGGGGGTCCAGGCGGTGGTCATCCCCAGGAGGCGGTCAGTTGCCCTCAACGCCGCGGTGGCCAGGTCCTCGGCCGGAGCCATTGAGCATGTGCCGGTCTGCCGGGCCAACAATCTGACCCAGACCCTGCTCCGCCTGAAGGAGGAGGGTTTTTGGATATTCGGGACGGCGGCCGAGGGGGGGAGCTCCTACCGGCAGGCTGATTATTCCGGCAAGATCGCCCTGATCATCGGCAGCGAGGGAGCGGGTATGTCAAAGAAGATTGCCGGTCATTGTGACTTCCTCCTCTCCATCCCCCTGCACGGCAGGATCAACTCACTCAATGCCGCGGTCGCCTGCGGAATCCTGGCCTTCGAGGCCGCCTCACAAAGAAAGGACCCCCAAGCCTGTCAAAATCCTTGAAGCTCCGGACAGCTTGAGGCAAAATAGGGGGGCAGGAACTTCTCCGGCCGGGAGCGGGCCTGCCCCCGAAGCCATGGTGAATCCTGAAACAAGATCAAAATTGACAAGACGGGTCAAAAGGACGGGCCTCCTCGGCCTTGTCCTGATCCTGGCCCTCCTCCTGTCGGCCTGCCTGCCCGAAAAGGATCCCTCCCCCCGGAACCAGGACAGCTCCCCCTTCCTCATCCGCCCGCAGAATGACAAATACCTCAGGGAGGATGAATGGGTCCGGATGATCGCGCTGGCCATCTCCCATGCGGACCAGAGGGACAATATCTGGGAGGCCATCCCCCTGAGCCAGCGTTCGGAGATCAGCCAGGCGGACTTCATCCGCTATCTTGCCTTCCTGTCCGACTGCCTGCCGGGCACCATTACCAGCTTTGCGGCCGCTTCCGAGGAAGAGAGCGGCGCCCTCCTGGCACATGCCGCCAAATCGGAGAAACAGCTGGTCCCCAAGTCCGATCAGGCCACCGTCTGGTGGATCAAGGCCAGGACCTCCGATCTCAGGGAGCTGGCTTTCGCCATCCCCCTCACCCTCGATGAGGAGGGGGCCCCCTATTTTTCAGGATCCTGGCTCCAGAGGCAGGCGGCCCTCTACGACTACATCGTCCTCTACCTCCAGGCCCTGTCGACCGGGTCAAGGGAGGCCCTGACCGCCCTGCTCAGCTACAATCTGACCGTGAGGACCAAGACCAGGCAGGCCGCCCTTGAACGGAGGGCCGACGATTTGCTGGCCTACTACCGCGGCCAGGTCAACGCCGGCAAGGGGGGCTACCGCTGCCTGGAGATGATGCCTGGCTACGCCCTGATCGAGGAGCAGGTGACCTCAAACGAAGCCGGCGCCCCCAGGGTCAGGACGGTGGTCTTCACGGAGACTGAGGGTATTTTCCGGGTTGAGGAGAAAATTCCCCAGGAGCTCCTGCTTCCGGATGGCATCTTTTTCCTTGACAACAAGACCCTCTTCGATTCGCAACAGAGGGAGATCCGGATTTCATCGGATACCAGCCTGGCCCGCTTGGGCATACCCCTCAATATCGAATGGGTGGAAAACGAGACGACCCCTGAGGCGGATTTTCGCGTGACCTGGCCCGGGCTCATTGTTGAGGCCGCTGGCGAATGCGATCCGGAAGCCCTGATCTTTGAGGGCCGGGTCCGGCAGATCTCCATTTCACACAGCAATTTCCGGACCGGTTCAGGGCTCAAGCCGGGCGACTCCGTTTATGAGCTTTACCTCCGTTATCCCTTCGCCAGGGAAAACGGCTACCTGATTTCACTGGACGATGAGGGGAGCAGGAAGACGCTCGCGGTCCAGGTCGAATCGGATTACATCGCCCGGATCAGCCTGATCCTGGGCCCCTGATTCCGGATATTCCGCTGCCCCGGGACAGGGGCGGCGATTGACCACAGTTGGCAACATGATGGTCTGGTTGTTGCCATCCCGGCGACCAACCCACATTTCATTGGGTCTCTCAGAGTCATAGGCCAGGGCGGCCTTGTCCCCGTAGATCTCAAAATACAGGCGGTTTTTGCGGCCGGCGGCAACCTGATTGACGGTCAGTGACCCGTGGGCGCCGTTATCGAAATGAAGGAGCACGGTCGCGTAGTCCTCCGTGTTTATCTCGACATCCCCGTAATCCTCGGCGGACAGGAGTTTACCCGAGTAGGTCTCCAGGGGCTTGAGCGGCTTCTTCCTGATTGGATAGAAGGTGGCGAAATCGGCGCAGACCTCCTGCACCGAGCAAGCAGTTATGTACTCGACCGCGTCGAGCCAGTGGGAGCCAACATCGGCTACCGCGCGCGAATCCCCGCTGTACTGGGGTTCCAGCCGCCCATTGTAGTCCGGTTCGGAAAAGAGCCAGTCCTGTTGATAGGAGCCGTTCACGGCCAGGATTTTCCCCAGATCACCCTGCTCGACCATGGCCCTGGCCTGGTGGACCAGGGGATAGAAACGGATATTGAAGTGGACCGCATTCAAGAGATTTTTTTCCTGGCGATCTCCGGATCGGCAATCAGATCCCGGTAATGGCCATAGGCCTTGGGCACCCCCAGCTCGGCGGCCTTCCTGTCGGCTGTTTCCTGATCGACATCGGACAGGGCCGCCACCTCAATATTTCCCAGCCGTCTCACGGCCTCGATGTGGAGGGGGCCGATGAATCCTGTACCTATTACGCCGACTTTTATCTTCTTCATATATGTACTCCTCCCGGCATTCTGATATTTTCGGTCGGCAGCTGGACGCCGGTTCATTCTATGGCGTCCGCCGCCCATTTCTCAATGAAGTCAATGATTTCATGCTTTTGTGGGCTTTTCCTCTCCCGGACATAGTATCCGGAGGTCGCCTTGCCCAGGAGCAGGGCGTAGTCCAGCCCCAGACCGAGCGTGACGCCCAAAACAAAGCCGGCGTTCATGTTGTCACCGGCTCCCGTAGTCAAAAGCGGTTTCTCACAATAGGGACCTTCAACGTGGAAGTAGCCCTCTTTTGTCACAGCGCAGGCCTCCTTGAGCGGGTGTACCATAACACAGGCAACCCGCATATGGTCAAAGATGAACTCCGCCAAGGGTTTGAGCTCCTCAAGCTCGAAGCTGCCAACCCGCATGCCCAGGACCTCGGCTATCTCACAGGCCTCCTTCTTGTTCAGTCCGAAATAGACGTCGAATTTCTCTGAAAAGCCGCCCAGCAATTCAAGCGCCTGGCGGATATCCTCCGTCTCGCGCTTCTCAGGGTCGGCCAGGTCAATGAAGAGCATGGGCTTGGGGTCACGCTGCCTCAGGCGGGGCATGACCTCCTTCTGGATCCTCTCCCAGATCTCATTCATGTGGGGGACCATGGTCCAGTTTTCAAAGCCGATGATCTGAGCCTGGTCCAGCAGGTCAATGAAGGGCTCCAGGCCCACCTGCCTGATGATGGCCTCCCAGTTGATTTCACTCAGTGACGACAGCTTGGAGCTGA
>JAXGOR010000005.1:0-164264 GCA_040767365.1 Clostridia bacterium | reverse complement strand
TTTCTTGACATCAAAACGACTGTCTCGACGTGGGTCGTCCGGGGGAAGAGATCCACTGGCTGGGCATAGTCCAGCCGGTAATCATCCGCCAGGAGGGCCAGGTCCCGGGCCAGGGTCGACGGGTTGCAACTGATGTAGATGAGCCGGGTGGCGCCCGACCGCCGGATTGCCTCAACTGCCCCCGGGTCAAGGCCCTTCCTGGGTGGATCAACCACAATGACATCAAAGGCTTTCTTGTCGGGATCTTTCCCATAGTCCTCCAGCCAGCTTGTCGCGTCTGCCTCGATGAAGGTCAAGTTGGAAAGCTCGTTGATATCAGCGTTCAGATTGGCATCTATGACTGCCTGGTGGTCGTTTTCCACCCCGATTACCTCAATGGCGGGCGTCAGGTCCCTGGCCGCCTGGGCCAGCTGGAGGCTGAAGGCGCCGACACCGGAGTAGAGATCCAGGATCCGGTCTCCGGCCTTCAGGTCCGCGGCCTTGACGACCTCCTTGAAAAGCTTTTCGGCTTGGAGGGGGTTGATCTGGAAGAAGCTGCCGGGGGAAATCCTGTAGCTGACCTGGTTGATCCTCTCCTCGATCCAGGGACTGCCCTGGACAAGCCTGTAGCGGTTCGAAAGGATGCGGTTTCCCCGCCGCTCCCTATCGTTGATCCAGACGGACTGGAGGCTTTTGCCTCCCTCTTCGACCGCCCTTTCCAGGGCGGGGATCCAGCGACTGATCGCCTCATCGGCCTCCTGGTCCTGGACGGCGAAAATGACCATGACCTGGCCGGTGGAGAAACTGGTCCGGACGACCAGATGGCTCAGCGTGCCCGTGTGGTCGGTTTCGTCATAGGGGGCAAGCTGGTCCTGGGCGATCAGTTCCCTGACCGTGTTGACCAGGGCCAGCGCTATCCCGCTATGGGTTTGGCAGGTGTGGAGGTCGACCAGTTCGTGTGTTCCCTGCCGGTATTGACCGATGACAGGTCTTCCCCCCTCGTCAGCGGCGGCCTGGATGGGGAAGGCGCTCTTGCCCCGATAGTGGCAGGGGGATTCCATTCCGATGATGGGACAGAGGGCGCTTGAACCATCCTCAAGAGGCCCCTTGTGTGTGAGGAAATAGCGGACCCGCCTTTCCTTCCATTGGAGCTCAGCTTCATAAGTCAGGGAGCGGAGCTGACAACCCCCGCAATCGGGGAAATAGCTACAATCGCTGGCAATCCGGTCGGGGCTTTCCTTCAGGATGGATACAAGATCCAGGACCAGGTAGTGTCGCTTTTCCACCAGGAGGCGGGCCAGGACCTCCTCGCCCGGCAGGGCGCCATTGACAAAGCAGACCTTGCCGGCGTAGGGGCTTTCCCTGTCGGGGCCTTCGGCCGTTTCCGCCGGGTCCCGGAGGGCTTGGACGATGCCGACTCCCTGACCGCGTTCGTTGAGATCACGGATCTTGATCAGGAAGAGGAAGGAATTCTCTGCTTTGTCTTTCAAGGTGCCACCTCTTTAATTATTCAGAGGCAGTTTGCCTCTTACTTTTCATTATAGTCTCAAATCACCCTTTTGACTGATCTGCCTTTTTTCAAGCGTGGGGGAAGCCCTTTGGAAGCCCTCCAAAAAGCGGAAAAAAGAAAAGGGCACCTATGTTACAGAAAATGCGGATTGTACATTTAGTAATTTTGTGGTATAAAAGTAAAGGCTATTTTGAATCCGGTCCAAGTAGGTATTGCTACTGCCATTATTAGTAATACCGAATAGGCGAGCCTTCAATATAGTCTTATATTTAATAGCAGAATGTGGATATTATCATTTTAATTGGAGTCCTTAGTGAAGCGTATCATCACAGTTATCCTGATTGTCGTCCTCCTGTTGACACTTGCGGTCAGCGGCGCTTTTGCCGATAAACCGGAAGAGGAGATGGAGCCGACCGCCACTTTATTGTCCAGCACGAATACGGATGATGAAGGAATTGACTGTGACGCCATGTGGGAGCTGGTTTCCCAGGGGTTGGAGCCAGCCGGGACAGATGATTAAATAAACAAGGGATCCTGCCGCTTGCCTGTGTCCTGTCGAGGCCTTTGACGCCGAGGCGGGATTTTTTTATCCTTGATCCAGGAGGGAAACCAGCTTGGCCGGTCCAGGGGAAGAGATGATATGAGCAGTTTTCAGCTAAAAAACGCCCTGATTTTCCAGGAGGGAAACCTGGTCCCGGGTGGGCTTGTTGTCGAGGCGGGCCTGATCAAGGCTGTCAAGGAGGGGGAGGAGACCGGCCTGCGGACGATTGACGCGGGCGGATGCTTTCTTCTACCCGGTTTCATTGATACCCATACGCACGGCGGCTATGGCCTGGACTGTGCCCGGGCGGGGGCGGACGATCTCTGCCGCCTGTCCCACCGACTGGCCGGACAGGGTGTAACAGCCTGGCTCTCCACCGTGGTGGCCGGACAGAAGGAGCGGACGCTGAAGGCCCTGTCGGCGGTGGCCTCCGCCCTGGCCCGGGACTGTTCGGGGGCCGAGCTCCTGGGCATACACCTGGAGGGGCCTTTTATCGCGCGGGCCTACCGGGCGGCCCTTGATCCGGCCCATATCAGGGAGGCGGATCCCGACCTCCTGATGGCCTACTGGGAGGCTTCCGAAGGCAAGATCCGGGCCATCACCCTGGCACCGGAGCTGGAAGGAGCTCTGGATCTGATCTCCCTTTGTGTCTCCCTGGGGATCCGCGTTTCACTCGGCCATAGCGGGGCGAACTGGGAAGAAACCAGGGCCGCCGAGAAGGCAGGCGCCAGTTGCGTCACCCATCTGGGCAACGCCATGCGGCCCCTCCACCACCGGGAACCGGGTATCCTGGGCGCGGCCCTGGACAGTGATCTCTATGCCGAACTGATCTGTGATGGCCTCCACCTCCATCCGGCCTTCGTCAGCCTGGTGGAGAAGGTGAAGAATCCGGGCCATCTGATCCTGGTCACGGATGCCATGATGGCGACTGGCCTGGGAGACGGGGATTACCGGCTGGGCGACCGGATCGTCAGGGTCCGCCAGGGCCAGTCGCGCCTGGAGGGGGGCAGGCTGGCGGGGAGCACCTTGACCATGGACCAGGCGCTTCGTAATCTCCTGGCCTTCACCGGCAAGCCCCTGGAGGAACTGATCCCCTGCCTCTCCACCCATGCCGCTCAATGGTTGGGTATCCAGGACAGGAAAGGGGCCATCGCGCCCGGCCTGGACGCGGACCTGGTCCTCCTGGATCCGGACCTGAAGGTGCGGAGGGTCTTTTGCCGGGGAGAGGAAATCCCCCTGGCAGGTCCGGCCGGGGAAGCAGGCGGATAGTGGCCCTGTCCGCCCGTTGCCTCCTGATCGCCGGCTCCGGCAGCCTGGCCCTCCCCGTCACCCGCCTCATGGCAGCAGCCGGTGTCCCTTCCTTTGTCTTCTTGACCTCCCTGTCAGATCCAGGTCCAAACCCGTCGGACCGCTTGGTGGAGGCGGTCCGCGAAGCCGGGACCGGGGCGGGTATCCGCCTGATCCAGGTCCCCCGGCTTGACAGCGACGCCCATCTTTTCCCCCAGGAGGTCGACTTTTTCCTTGACTGCGCCAGCCGTCGGGAAGATCATCTGGCCTTGGAATCGTCCTGCCAGGCCCAGGGCCTGCCCCTGGCGCTCGCCTGTGAGGAGGGGAAGGTCCTGCTGACCGGCCTGGTCGATCCCTATGCCGGTAGCCTGGCGGGCCTGTTTGGAGCGGAGGATCTTGTCCGGGGACTGGAGGTGGCAGGTGAGGGGCCGGCCGACTTGCAGACGGCCGCCCGCCAGCTTGGGAGCCAGGTCCTGGCCGCCCTCAGGGGCCAGGCCTCCTTTTTCAGGACCAGGCTTTCCCTCTTTGACAGGATGACCGGCCGGACGGGAAGCCTGCCTTTTCCGGTCGCCATCCCTTCCTATGAACGCCTGGTCCTGATCGGTTCGGATGCCCGGAAGCTTGGCAAGACCACCTTGAGCGGGGCGCTGGCCGGAGGACTGGTCAAAAGGGGCCGGCCTGTCCGGGCCCTGAAGATTGAGATCAGGGAGGGGCCTTCCCGGGTCCAGGAGGACGGGCCCGACGCGGATAAGCCCGGCGTCCGCGCCCTCTTTGAAGCGGGCTGTGAACGCGTCGTCCGCCTGACCGTATCCGAGGCGAAACTCGGTGATCTCCTCCCCCTTATCCTGGGCGATATTTATGAGACAATGGACGGCAAGGGCATACTGCTCTGTGAATCGAATACGGCACGCCGGTTTTTGCAACCCGCTTACTTTGTCCAGTTGAAGGCGTCCGGTGGGGAGATCAAGGCCTCCGCGAGAAGGACCAGACGTCTGGCCGACCGGATCCTTTCCTCACCCTTCACGGACGGGGATGTCGCGGGGCTGCTGGAAGAGATCGGCTGACCCAAGCGGGGGACAGGATGACGGTAAAAGGCAAAACCAGGGAAGAGATGATCGATCTAGAGGCCTTCAGGGAAGAGCTGCAGGATATAAAAACCGGTCGGGGCATGCTCATGCAGGCCCTCCACAGGGCACAGAACCGCTTCGGCCATATCCCGGTCCCGGTACAGGAACTTATCGCGGAGACCCTCAAGGTCCCCCTGTCAACCGTCTACGGTGTCATTACCTTCTACACCCGTTTTACCCTCCTGCCCAAGGGCAGGTGTGAAGTTTCAATCTGCATGGGGACGGCCTGCTATATCCAGGGGGCCGCTGAGATCCTCGATGAGGCGGAGAGGACGCTCGGCATAGAGGCCGGTGGGACGACAGCGGACGGCCTCTTCTCCCTGACCACCACACGCTGCGTGGGAGCCTGCGGCCTGGCGCCGGTTGTCACGGTCAACGGGGAGGTCCATGGCCGGATGGACCTGAAGAAAATGAAGACGCTCCTCGCCGACCTTGAAGAGGAGTATGGACAGGCGGAGGCTGAAGCATGACCATGACCCTTGAAGAGCTGGACAAGATCAGGGAGGAGACCTTCCGGACCATGAACCTTCGCGGCCTGCCTTCCGACAGGCCCTCGGATCCCTATAAGTGGTCGGTCATCATCTGCCTGGGGACAGGCTGCAGCTCCTCACGTTCCCCCCTCATCCGCCAGCGCCTGGAGGAACTGATCGAGCGTGATGGCCGCGGCCGGCAGATTGAGATTGTCGGCTCGGGCTGTTTTGGGCTCTGCGAAGCGGGACCCATTGTCATCGTCCATCCCGGCGGCAGCTTCTACAGCCATCTTGAGCTGGAGGATATCGACCGCATCTACGAAGAGCATCTGGTGGGGGGACAGGTTGTCCTCGACCTGATCCACGAGGACGCCAAGCTGGACGAGGGCCTGCTGGCCTACTCCCAGATCCCCTTCACGGTTCACCAGGAAAGGGTCGCCCTCCGGAATTCAGGCCATATCGATCCCGAGAAAATCGAGGAATACATAGCGGTCGGCGGCTATCGGGCCCTGCACCGGGCCCTGACAGCTATGACACCGGAGGAGGTGATCGACCAGGTCACGGCCTCCGGCCTCCGCGGCCGGGGCGGCGGTGGTTTCCCCGCCGGCCGAAAATGGCATTATACCCGGCTGGCCCCGGGCGATGAAAAATTCGTCATCTGCAATGCCGACGAGGGGGACCCGGGCGCCTTCATGGACCGGAGCATCCTGGAGGGTGACCCCCATACCGTGATTGAGGCCATGATCATTGCCGGTTACGCGGTGGGCGCCCACCAGGGCTACATCTATATCCGGGCAGAATACCCCATCGCCGTCCACCGGCTCGAGATCGCCATCGACCAGGCGGCCGGGCTGGGGCTTTTGGGTCCTGATATCTTCGGGACCGGCTTCTCCTTCCAGCTTGAACTGCGTCTGGGCGCCGGCGCCTTCGTCTGTGGGGAGGAGACGGCACTCATCGCCTCGATCGAGGGCTATCGGGGCATGCCGACGACCAAGCCGCCCTTTCCCGCCAATGAGGGGCTCTGGGGCAAGCCGACCCTGATCAATAATGTTGAGACTTTTGCCAATATCCCCGTCATACTGAACCAGGGGGCAGAGGCCTTCCGGAAGATCGGGACTGACCGGTCCCCGGGGACCAAGGTCTTCGCCCTGGGCGGAAAGATCAGGAATGTGGGCCTGGTGGAGGTACCCATGGGCATGACCCTCCGCCAGGTCATCGAAACGATCGGCGGGGGGATCCCGGGGGGCAAGCGATTCAAGGCGGTCCAAACGGGCGGCCCGTCCGGCGGCTGTATCAGTGAGAAGGATCTGGATACGCCCATCGATTTTGACAGCCTGACAGAAGTCGGATCCATGATGGGTTCAGGGGGCATGATCGTCATGGATGAGGACAACTGTGTCGTTGACGTCGCCCGTTTCTACATGGACTTCATCGCCGAGGAATCCTGCGGCAAGTGTACGCCCTGCCGTGAAGGCACGACCCGGATGCTGGAGATCCTGGAGGACATCACAGAGGGACGGGGTGACCAGGACAGCATCCCGCGCCTGGAGAGGTTGGCCAGGACGGCCAAGCGAGCCTCCCTCTGCGCCCTGGGCCAGACCGCGGCCAATCCCGTACTCTCGACCCTGGCCGCCTTCCGGGAGGAGTACGAGGCCCACATCAAGGAAAAACGTTGCCCGGCGGGTGTCTGCCAGGCCCTGACCAGCTACTTCATCACGGACAAGTGCATCGGCTGCACCAAGTGCGCCCGCAACTGCCCCGTCTCCTGCATTGATGGCGCGGTCAAGCAGCTCCATGTCATCCGGCAGGACGAATGCATCAAGTGTGGGACCTGCCAGGATGTCTGCCCCGTCGGCGCGGTCATCCGCCGCTAGGCCCCGAAGGGAGGCCCTGACCCATGGCCACGGCCCAAGCAGCCACCTTGCCGCCTTTTGGCACCGCCATCCTCCTGGCCGGCGGGCAGGGCCGGCGCCTGGGCTTTGACAAGCAGAGGATCCAGTATGGCCAGGAACCGGTCGTAAACCGGATCCTGAGGCAGTTGAGGCCCCTCTTCCCCCAGATCCTGGTCGTGACCGGACGGCCCGGACTCTACCGGCGGATTCAGGAGGAGCTGACCGGCATCCGCCTGATTGCCGACCTCTATTACGGCCGGGGGCCCCTGGCCGGGATCCAGGCCGGGCTCAAGCTGGCCGGCAGCGCCTACGTTTACGTGACGGGCTGCGATATGCCCCATGTCTCCCCCCCCTTCATCCGGCTCCTGATGGACAGGCTGGAAGAGGGAGGGTCTGCCGCGGGTGCCCTCCTGGGCCTGGACAAGGGCCGATTGGAACCGCTCAACGCCTTCTATGCCAAGGATCTGGAAGAGGCTCTGGCCGACTCCTTGGAAAAAGGGGAGGGGGGCTTGCAGGCCTTTGTCCGCCGGCATCCCTTCATCCGGCTGACTGAGGAGGAGGCCCGCCGGCTGGATCCGGATCGTCTTATGAGCCGCAACATCAATAGCCCCGCCGACCTGGAGGGGGGAGGATTTTATCCCCCTGCCTCCCCCGGAGAGGATGCCCCCTTCGAAAAAGTCGGGGTGGAGCGGGTGACAGGGGAGGGGGCCAGACCCTTTGAGGACAAGCTTATCCGGGAGATCCGCTGCCGGGTCCAGGCCGGGGACCGGGCTTCCACAGTCCTTTATTCAATACCGGACCGACTGGAGGATCTGGCGGTCGGCTGGCTCAGAACCGGCGGATTGGCGGTCAGCGACCGGGCCATTGAGTCGATTGAATACATCCTCGGGGGTGAAGAGGATATCGGGGTCCAGCTTGGCCTGGGAGGGCCTGAGCCAGGACCGGTGGGGGAAGGGCCGGGGGATGACCGTCCTCCCCTGACCTTCCAGGCCCTTTCCGGGCTCATGGAGCAGCTGGAGGCCAGGGCCTCGCTTTTCAGGGAAACAGGCGGGACGCACAACATGCTCCTTGCCGACCCCGACAGTCTCTCGACCAGGGATCACTGCGAGGACATCTCCCGCCACAACTGCCTCTACAAGCTGCTGGGCAGGGCCTGCCGGGAAAGGCGGGATCCCGGGGGGGAAATCCTGGTAACAAGTTCCCGCTTGACCGCGACCCTGCTCGACCTGGTCGCGGGATCGGGCATCCGGCAGGTGATCTCACAGGCGGCCCTCAGCTCAGGGGCGCTCAGAATCGCCCGGGCGCATGGCATCCGCCTGATCGCCTTTGCCCGTGACGGCCGCTTCAATCGTTACGACTAGAAAGAGGGGTGGCCGCCCTCCTTCCGGGCCCTCAGCCTCAAAGCCAGTTCCGGCTCGTCCGTCATGATGGTATCCACCCCCCGCCAGAGGGCATTGCGGATGAAAAAGGGGTGGTTGACGGTCCAGACCCTGACCTTGAGCCCCTGCCGGTGGGCCTGGCGGGTCATCCAGCACCAGAGCTGGTTGGCATAGAAGGGGTGGATGGCGTCCAGCTGGTAGCGGAGGGCCTTGCCCACAACCGAGGGCAGGAATTTCTGGTAGAGGAAGCCGACGTCCAGGTCGGGCGCCAGCCGCTTGACCCGGGCGACGCTGGCCAGGCTGAAAGAGGAGATGATCACGCGGTCGCAGAGTTGGTAGCGGCTGACCAGGTCGATGACCTCCTCTTCCATGCCCTCGTAGGGGACCAGGGTGTTCTTAAGTTCCAGGTTGACAAGCAGGGAGCTGGACTTGAACCACTTGAGGAAGTCAGTCAGGAGGGGGATGGTTTCGGCCGGGGAGTCGGGGCGGTAATAGCCGACATCCAGCAGGGCCAGATCCTGGTAGGTCAGGTCCTTTATCCACAGATCCTCCCCCGTCAGCCTCTCCAGGTTTTCGTCATGGCAGATGACAAGCTGTCCGTCGGCCGTCCTCTGCACATCGAGTTCGATGCCATCCAGCCCCAGGGTCTCCGCCGCCCGAAAAGCGGTCATGGTGTTTTCAGCGTGATGCTTGCGGACACCCCGGTGGGCGAATATTTTCGTTCTCATGGGCTCCTCCCCCTTATAAAACGCCGGGAGCTTCCTTCACTCCCGGCGTCAATGTTGCAGTCCGTCCTGCCCGCCTCAAGCATCGAGGAGGGCTTCCTCCATAAGTTCAGGGTCTGGCGGCTCCACCTCACCATGCTTGACGAGGAGGGTGCAGGCCAGGGCCAGGCCGAAACAGATGACGGCGTAGATGAAGAGCGTGTTGTAGTCCTTGGTCCAGTCCCGGATGGCCCCAAAAAGGATGGGGCTGAAGATGGAGGCGCCAAAGGAAAAGAAGTAGTAGTAGCCTGTGAAACGGCCGATCTTGTCATGGGAGGCCAGCTCAACCACCATGGGGAGCGAGTTGATGTTGACGCAGGCCCAGCCGAAGCCCGCGCAGGCCAGGAGGGCGATGACCACGATCTGCTTGATCATGAGCGAGGAAGCGCTCGCCACATCGACGCCCACGACCGTAAGGAGGGGGTTGATGAAGATCATGGGCAACATGAAGGCAATGAGCAGGATCAGCCCCGTCAGGATGGTCTTCTTCCTCCCACGCTTGCCTGCGATGAGGCCGGCGGGTAGGGCAAAGGCGACAAAGGTCAGTGAAAAGGAGGTCAGCATGATGGTCGCCGTGCCTGTGCTCACGTTGAGGACATTGGTCGCGAAGAGGGTGAAGAAGGTCTCGATGGCATTGTAGGCACAGAACCAGAAGAAGATGGCGCCCAGGAGCGAGATCAGGCTGACTTTTTCTGCGGAGGTCAGCTTGCGGTCCAGCCCCCCCTTGTCCTTGATCTCCGAGAATTCCTCCTCCTCCAGGCTCTTGGCAAATTCCTTATGGGTCAGCCGGCGGCCCAGGGCCTCCCGTTGCGCGCGTTTCCAGGCCTCCCCGATGGGTTCGCGGATGAAGAAGAGCAGGAAGGCCAGGGCCAGCACCATGATCAGGGAGCCCATGGCGAAGGTGAGGCGGCCGCTGCTGTCTATATTGGCCAGGATGCCGCCGAAGAGGAAGGCGATGATGCTGCCGATGCCACCCATAAGATTGATGACACCGTTGGCCTTGCTCCGCAGGGGGCGGGGGGTGAGGTCGGGCATGAGGGCAATGACCGGGGAGCGCCACATGGACATGATCAGGTTGAAGCCGATGATGACGGCCATCATGAGTGGCAGGGACTTCGCCCAGGGGATCAGGGTGAAAAACAGGGCCGAGAGGGGGATTCCCACAATGATCCAGGGCATGCGCCGGCCGTAGCGGGTGAAGGTCTTGTCACTGACCGCCCCGACGACGGGCTGGAAGATTATGCCAAAAATGTTGTCGATGGTCATAATGATCCCGATCGCGAAGGTGGACAGGAGGAAACGTTCCTCCAAAAGGACGGGAACCAGGCTGTTGTAGATGCTCCAGGCTAGTGAGCTGGCCAGGAAGCCGAAGCCCAGGAACAAGGTTTTCTTATAGTCGAGTTTGCCGGCTGCTTGTGACATGGATACACCTCCGAAAAGTCTCCTCAGACGGTCCGGGACCTGAGGCCACATACGTCCTATGACCTGTGCCCGGAAATCTCATTTCATTGTAGCAAAGATAAGGGGCTTTATATCAGCTCGGCCCGCCATTCCCGGATCTGTCCATTGGAGTGTTCCTCCACTGTCCTCCGGATTGACGCCTCCAGTTGACGGCCCCCGCTTTCGCTGATCACGACGGCGGCTATACCAAGACAGAGGGTCTGCCACTGATCCTGGCAATCCACTTCCTTGACGGAAAGGCGGTGACGCCGTTCCAGGCGGTCGATGAGCCCCTGCCGGACCCTCCTTTTGTCCTTCAGGGACCGGCACCAGGGGAGGCTGATGACGACCTCTATGACCAGGACCAGCATGGGCTTCCCCCTTCCCTATTCCCGCCCGGACACGGTGCCGGTGACGGCAGCCAGAAAGGACCGGTCATCCCCGTCCGAGCCTTCGACCAGGACAGGGCCGGACCCGCCGGGGCCCCGTCGGGCAGACACGGTCAGGGTCCGCAGATAGTTGGCCTCCTTGAGGAAATCTATCTGGAGGCTCTGGACGCGCAGGCTCTCCTGCCTGGGATCGACAGCAAGAAAACGGGCGGTGGCATCGACGGCCAATTTCACGTAATGGGTATTGTGGAGATGTTGGTTCAGGTCAAGGTCGCTGTAGCCGACGGAGAAGTCGAAGCTGTCATCGGGGGCGCCTTCGGCTATCTCAAGCCTGGGGATTTTGTCCAGATAGGCAGTCTCCCGGCAGCTGCCCGACTCGAAGGTCTCCAGGTCCAGGACAGTGGAGGGCCGGAGCGGCCAATGGTTGTCGAGCGCGCAGATGATCCATTCCGATGTCCCGACCCCGACGGAATGCGCCGGATCCACCCTGTTCCGGTAGTAACGGTTCTCACGGTAGCAGCGGACGCCCCGCGCCCCACTCGACCAGGATTCGACGATCAGGGAATCCCCGGTCCGGGGGAATTCTCCCGTGAAACGGGCCGCGTAGGCAAGCAGGATCCAGCAGGCACCCCGCTCAAAGAGACTTTCGGAGGTGGCGCCGATCAGGGCGCAATTGGTGTCATCACAATCCTGGGCATAATCAATGAGCCGGTGCAGATGGAGCTGCCCCTGGTGGTCGCAGTCGCAAAAGCCGATCCTGTAATCCTTGAAAGTGTGACGCTTTCTTGCCATTTCAATAGTTTAACACGGGGCAAGGAAGCGGTCGCCCAGGCCGGATCCTGTCATGCCGGATAAATAAACTGAACATAAACTCAAAATTATTCGTATAATAATCAAGAGTGGCCAAGTGTCGATTAATAACTTGCTCACATTTAAGTGACATACTATCGTTACTTTGAGGGGACGTTTCGAAGAGGGGTTTTGGCGCGCCCGCCAGACCCTGCTTCCTGGAAGGTCCTTTATCGGGGAGGCATTTAATGAAAATATTTGAGCATTTCAAATTCCTGGAAGAAGAGGTGCCCGGCTTCAAGGGGATCTTCCGCTTGATGGAGGATCTCGGTGAAGGGACCGCTTTTGAAATTCATACCAATCAAGGCCTTATGGAGATCTCCTACGCTGAATACCTGGGACTGATCGACGAGACAGCCAAGCGGATGACGGCCTACTTCGAGACGGAGGCCCTCCGCCAAGCCCTGGCCAAAAAAGAGCGTGAGCTGGATGATGAGGATCCGGGCAAGCGGGGCTGGCTTGGAATCCAGCTACAGAACAGCCCCAGCTTCGGCATCTGTTTCTGGGCCGCCCTGGCCGCGGGCCACCCCGCCGTCCTGATCGACGTCAGGGCATCCGACGGACTGACGGATACCCTGGTGGAAGAGACAGGCCTGGTCACCTTGATTGTGGACGAGGGCCGGGAGCGCAGGACTTCCTATCCCCTGGTCCCAGCGACCGATCTCATGCCCGACTGGCGCGACGCCACTGTCCGGGCCCGTTACGCGCGAGGCAATCTCGAGAACACCAGGGCTTCGGACCGGAGCGGCTGGGCGGATCATATAACCCTCTGCACCAGCGGCACCACGGGGCGGTCACGCTGCTACGTCCACGATGGATGGGGGATCGTCCACCAGTACCGCATGCTGGGCAAGCTCCTGTCCGTCACCGATCGTTTTGCCCGCGAAGGGGTCAAGGAGAAGGCGGTTGCCTTCATACCCTGGCATCACGTCTTCGGCTTCATAGTCTGCTTCCTCTTTCCCCAGGCTTTTGGCAACACCATGGTCATTCCCTCGAAGCCCTCGCCTGAATCCATCGTCCAGGCCTGCAAGGACAGCGAGGTGACACAATTCGTCGCCATCCCGGCCGTTTGGAACGGGGTCGCCCAGCTGGTCAAGAAGCGGTTCATGGAGATGAGCGGCAAGACAGCTGAGGATTTTGACAATATGATCGACCTGTCCCTCTCCTACCAGGAGGCCGGCGTTGACCTCCCCCTCCCGGTTGAGGGGATCCTGGGCATGATCCGCCAGCAGCTGGTCGGTGACTCCCTCTACATCGCGGTCAGCGGAGGCGGTTATATCCTGCCTGAAACGCTCCGGACCATCAATGGACTCGGTTATTACCTGGTCAACGGCTACGGCATGACGGAGATCGGCATCTACTCGGTCGTCAACAGTGAGGTCCTGGCCGACCGCCTCGACGGCAGCGTCGGGGCCCCCCTCTTCGACGACTCCATCAAGCTGGCCCCCCTCGAGGGGGAGGAGGGGGAGGCGGGCCGTGACCGGGGGGAAATCCTCGTCCGGACGGATTCCGTCTTTTGCGGCACCCTGAGCAAGGGGATCTTCCAGGCCCACGACCGGACGGAATGGTTCCACACGGGCGATATAGGCCGTTACACCCAGGACAGGATCTTCCTCGATGGCCGTATGAAAGACATCATCCTGAAGGCGGATGGGGAGAATCTCTACCCTGACGAGCTCGAGATCGCTTTCGCCACCATTCCCGGCTTCCAGCGCTATGTCATATTCGGCCTGTCTGATGGGCTCTACGATGATACGGTCCTCCTGGTCGAACCCGTCGAGGGGGCCGACCCCGAATCCCTGGCTGAGGCAGTCGCTGAAATCAATGTGGGACTGCCCTTCCGCGAGCGGATACAGAAATTCTTCATCTCGGAAAAACCCCTGGACCTGTCGGCCTCGGCCAAGGTCAGGCGGGGCCCTGTCTCGGAGGCGGTCGCCGCCGGTGACTGGCCCCTGACGGAGTATCCCTTGGTTCTGGGCAAAAAAACCCCGGTCTCTGAACTGCCCTCGGAGGCGGAAATCGAGACGGCGGCCTATTATACGACTGAGATCGCGGGTGATCCCGCCTTCTTCGAGGTGCGGAAGGCCGTCCAGGCCATGGTGGCCGAAGTGCTGGCCATCCCGGCGGAGTCGGTCCAGCCCTCCTCCTATTTTTCGCAGGATCTTGGGGGCGACAGCCTGCAGAGCATCTCCCTCCTGACCCTTGCCGAAGTGAAGTATGGCCTTGCCATCGATGAGCGCCTCTTCAACCGGGATCTGACGGTCAACGATATCTCAGCCCTGGTTTACCGGCGGCTCCGGGGTGAGTTTGCCGATGGGGCGCGGGGGATCCATCCACCCGGCCCCCAGGTGGAAGAGGAAGAGCGGGTCATCAAGCGCATCCGGGTCTTCGAGGAAACGCCGGAATACCAGGCATTCGCGGAACGCCGCGATTCCCTGACCCTGGCCCTGGAATCCTTCGGGAATCCCTACTTCGTCGCCCAGGATTCTTCGCTCAGGGATGTGTCCTTTATCGATGGCCGGGAGATGCTGAATTTCGCCTCCTATAACTATGTCGGCCTCTCCGGTGATCCGGAGGTCAACGAGGCCACCATAGCCGCCGTCAAACAGTACGGCATGTCGGCCAGCGGCAGCCGCCTGATCGCCGGGGAGAAGACGGTCCACCAGGATCTGGAGAAGGCCCTGGCCCGCTGGAAGGGAACGGAGGATTCGCTGGTCCTTGTCAGTGGTCATGCGACCAATGTCACTTTTGTGGGCAATTTCTGCACGGACCGCGACCTGATCCTCTACGATATCCTGAGTCACAACTCCATCACGGAGGGTATCCGCCTGGCCCAGGCCGACGCCCGCCCCTTCCCGCATAACGACTACGAGACCCTGGAACAGCTCCTGAAGAACAGGCGTGACCGCTATGAGAAGGTGCTCATCATCATCGAGGGCGCCTACAGCATGGACGGGGATGTAGCCCCGGTGCCCGAATTTGTCCGCCTGAAGAAGGAGTATGACTGCTTCCTCCTGGTGGATGAGGCCCATTCCATGCTGGTCCTGGGTGAGACGGGCCGCGGTGTCGATGAACACTTCGGGATTGACCCCAAGGACATTGACATCCATATGGGAACCCTCTCCAAGGGCTTCGGCACCTGTGGGGGTTACCTGGCCGGCAACCATAACCTGATCGAATACCTCCGCTACAACCTGCCCGGTTTTGTCTTCTCGGTAGGGATCAGCCCGCCCCTGGCGGCCGCTGTCCTGAAAGGCATTGAGATCATGGATAGGGACAACAGCCGGGTCGAGCGCCTGCGGCGGAACATCAAGCTCTTCCTTGACGAGGCGCAGGGCTACGGTATGGATACCTGCCTGGCCGAAGAGACAGCCGTCACGCCCATCATGATCGGGTCCGACGAAATTGCCTTCGTCCTGTCAAAACAGTTGGAGGAGGCGGGCATCATCGCGCCGCCCGCGGTCTTCCCGGCCGTGGCGCGCGGCCAGGCGCGGCTCCGCTTCTGCCTGACCAGCGAACACAAGGAGGAACAGATCAGGTTTGCCCTGAAAACACTCTATGACCTTATGAAACCGTATCCGGGCCTGCTTGCGAAGTGAAGGACCGGACGAGCGGGGGAGCCGATGAGGAGCAAGGAACTTTTCAACCAGAGGGCTCAGGAGTACGATCAGTGGTATGACGACAATCCGCTGATCCTGGAGTCGGAAATCGAGGCCGTCCGCCAGGTGACCCCGCCCTTTGAGCGGGCCCTGGAGGTGGGGGTCGGCACGGGCCGCTTCGCCCAGGCGCTGGGGATCCGCCTGGGTCTGGAACCCTCGGAAGCCATGGCGGCACTGGCCCGGGCCCGGGGCATTGAGGTGGTCGAAGGGGTGGCCGAGGCCCTCCCCTTCGAGGACGGTTCATTTGACGCCGTCTTCTTGATCACGGTTGACTGCTACCTGGAAGAGCTTGCCCCCGCCCTCCTGGAATGCCGCCGGGTCCTGATCGGGGGAGGTCACCTGATCCTGGGTCACGTCGATATTGATGCCCCCCTGGGCGCGGTCTATGAGGCGGAAAAGGACCAGGATCCCTTCTACAGGGAGGCCATCTTCCGGGGGACGGCTGAAGTGCTGGATGAACTCGACCAGGCCGGCTTTGATGTCAAGGCCATCCGCCAGACGGTCACCAGCTTCGAACCCGTGAGGCAGCCGGTATGCGAGGGCCATGGTGACGGGATCTTCGTTGCCCTCCGCGCGGTGAAGCGATGAAAAAGGATACCATCTACACCATCTATTGGTTTTTCGCCCTGGCGCCCTTTCTGACTGCCCTGCCCCTCTTCTTCCTCATGCCGGAAAATGTCGCCGCCCGCTATTACACCATCGCCATGATCGAAAGGGAGGGGACCCGGTGGGAGGTCTTTTTGATCCCTGCCGCCTGGTTGCTGGCCGACCTGGTCCTCCACCTTGTCTTCAGGTTCCTGGAGCGGTCCCTGGAAACCCTCCCCCTCTGGCTGGCCATTTCCCGGGTCGCCACGGCAGGCATCTTCTGCGGCCTGGCCATCAGCTCCGAGCTTATGCTTTACCGGTCGGCCATGATGGTATTCTGAAGAGGACAGAGCGAAAGGATCAGGTAGCCATGAAGGACAAGCTGAAAAGGGTAGGACAAGGCCTATTCGTGGCGGTTGCCCTCTTCTTTTCAGTCGCGCTGGCCTTCCTGCCGGCAACAGCCTGTCAGGCGCCCGGACCCCCGGAAGGGGAGGGCGGCCGGCTCGATCTGGTGGCCACCCTCTTTCCGGCCTATGATTTCGCGCGAGAGGTCGGGGGCGACCAGGTCACGGTGACCCTGCTCCTGCCCCCGGGCGCTGAGAGCCATAGCTATGAACCGACTCCCAGGGACGTGACCCGTATCGCTGACTGTGACCTATTCATCTACAATGGCGGCATTTCGGATAGCTGGGTGGAGCGTCTGCTTGACGCGGCCGGGCTGGATCCCGACCGGACGGTCCGGATGATGGATTACGTCGAACTGTTGGAAGAAGCGGAGGAGGGGATCCTTGAGGATGACCATGATGATCATGACCCGCTTCCCCCTCTCCACGCCTATGACGAGCACATCTGGACAGCCCCCCTCAACGCCCTGCGGATTTCGGAAGGGATAGCAGGACGGCTGGCCGAGGCGGACAGCCGGCATGCGGCCCTCTACGAGGCAAATTTTGACCGCTATGCCGGGGAGTTGCGCCAGCTGGATGACAGCTTCCGGACCGTGATCAGGGAGGGAAAACGGAGGGAGATCATGGTTGCCGACCGCTTCCCCCTCATCTATTTCACGGATGCCTACGGACTCGACTACACGGCAGCCTTCCCCGGCTGTGCCGCCGAGACCGACCCCAAGCCCAAAACCGTGGCAGGCATGATCACCCGGGTGAAAGAGCAGGGTATCCCCTATATTTTCCATATCGAATTCTCGAACGAGAAGCTGGCCGACCTGATCGCCGGCGAGACGGGTGCCCGCAAACTCCTCTTCCACACGGCCCACAATGTCTCCAAGGAGGAACTGGAGGCAGGCGTCAGCTACCTGAGCCTCATGCGGCAAAATGCGGAAAACCTCCGCCTGGCCCTGGAAGAATGACCCGGCTCCTGACAGTGGATGGCGTTTCCTTCGCCTATGACCGGCGCCAGGTCTTGAAGGACCTCTCCTTTTCAATCCATGAGGGCGATTACCTGGCCATAATCGGCGAGAACGGATCAGGCAAAACGACCCTTCTGCTGGGCCTGCTGGGCTTGAAGGAGCCGGTGGAGGGTGTCATCCAGCGAAGTGACGCGCTCAAGGCGCATCGGATCGGTTATCTCCCCCAGCAGATTCCGGAGCAGCGCGACTTCCCGGCCACCGTCCGGGAGATCGTCCTGTCCGGCCGCCTGAACCGGCATGGCCTCCTGTCCTTTTACGGGAAGGAGGACAGGCTGGCCGCTGAAGCCGCCCTGCGGAGACTCAAGCTGGAGGGGCTGGAGAAACGTTCCTTCCGCGAACTCTCGGGAGGCCAGCGCCAGCGGGTCCTTCTGGCCAGGGCGCTCGCGGCGGCACAGGGCCTGCTCCTGCTCGACGAGCCGGTGGCCGGGCTCGATCCGGTGGCCTCCCATGACTTCTACCGGCTGATCCGTGAGCTCAATGAGGATGGGGTCACCATTGTCATGGTCTCCCATGACATCCACTGTGTCACCCGGAACTCGACCCATGTCCTCCACCTTGGTTTTGACCATTACTACTTCGGCAGGACGGGGGACTATATGGACAGTGCCCTGGTCGCCTCCTACCTGCCCAACCGGGAAAGGGGCCGCCCGTGATTGCCTTCTTCTCGGACTTCTTCTCCTTCTCCTTCCTCCTCCGGGCCCTGGTCGGAGGTTCCCTGGTCGCCCTCTGCGCTTCCCTGCTTGGTACCAACCTGGTCCTGACCCGCTATGCCATGATCGGTGACGGCCTCTCCCATGTCGCCTTCGGCGCCCTGGCCGTCGGCATGGCCTTGTCCACCGCCCCCCTGGTCCTGGCCCTCCCCCTGGTCCTGGTCGCGGCCTTCATGCTCCTCCGCCTGAGCGACAGCAGCCGGGTCCGTGGGGATGCCGCCATCGCCATGCTCTCCTCGGCCAGCATGGCCGTGGGCGTCATCGTCATTTCGCTCAGCTCGGGTATGAATACGGATCTCTACAGTTTCATGTTCGGCAGTATCTTGTCCATGAGTCCCTCCGACCTGATCCTGGCCCTGGTCCTCTCACTCCTGGTGACCTCCCTCTATATTTTTTCCTATAACAAGCTTTTCGCGGTCACCTTCGATGAAAGCTTCGCCCGGGCCTCGGGCATGCGGGCCGGAGTCTGGAATGCCATCCTGGCGGTCCTGGCCTCCGTTACCATTGTGCTCGGTATGCGGCTCATGGGGGCCATCCTGATCTCCAGCCTGATCATCTTTCCCCCCCTCTCCGCCATGCGGATCTGTGGCAGTTTCAAGGGGGTGACCCTGGTCGCCGCTGCCTCCTCCCTGGTCTGTTTTGTCCTGGGTCTTTTCTTTTCCTATGCCCTGGACCTGCCGTCTGGCCCGGTCATCGTCCTGGTCAACCTGGCCTCTTTCATCCTCTTCTCCCTGGTCCGCCTGGCCTGGGGAAGAAGGTCGGCCCCCTGACAGCGTATACATTCCAAGTGGAGGGTGATGGCTTCCCCCTCAGGCAGTCTTTGGACCGGTAAGCGGGAAGGCAAGGGCCCTTCTCGTGACCCGGATAATTTGGTATATATAGTTCTGTAAGCGGGATTCTAGAAAACAAGCAGGGTTTACCCAGAGGAGGTTAAATGGTCAGGTCATTCAAAAAGAAGACAGGCGTCCTCCTTTTTCTTTCCTTGCTCCTGCCCGCACTAATTTTTGCCAGCTCCTGCCATGGAAGGGGGGTCCCTGCTCAGGTTCCGGTGGCCTCGCCAACAACGGCAAGGCCGGGTACTGAGCCACGGACGAAGGCATCCCTGACAGAAACCGTGACCTCCCGGACCCTGACGACAAGCGAGGACAGAACCAGCTCTGAAACCCAGGTTGAAACTGAAGAAACAGCCCTTTCGACAAGAAGGGTGACCTTGACCTCCTCAAAAAAAACGACCTGTGGCCCTCTTTTGACCAGGGAGGAAACAAGCCGGGCGACGACAGGCTTAACGGCAGCCGCTACCACCACCCCAACCGCACCATCCGGGGCCCACTATAAGGAGGATCATGCGCAGGGGCTTCTCCTTTTACTGAATGCTGAAAGGGCCAAAATCGGCAAACCCGCGCTTGCCATGAACGCCTCCCTGGTCGGCTTTGCCAAAACGAGGGCAAAAGAGTTATCAGAGTGCCCTGACCGAAGGCATAGAAGACCCAATGACCTACCGGGTTATACGATTATCACAATTCCGCACTCCAGGGCTGGAGAAAATCTGGGCGCGGGACAGAAGACGCCGGAAAGAATGATTAAGTGCTGGATGAATTCAGCTTGTCACCGGGATGTCATGTTGGATACAATCCCTGGCGATACAACTGGATTTACCCAGGTCGGAATTGCCTGCTATTGTGTGCCGGACAATCTATATAAGACCTATTGGGCCATGTTGCTTATGGCCCCCTGAAAGTCAATAATCGCAAAGAAGGCCAACAATGAAAGAGAAGGAAGACAGCGTCCCTACTGCCAGGTTTGAGGGGTTTCGGGCAATCACTCCAAACTTGGAAAACCTGCCTGATTTCAAAGGATTGGACCGTCAGGCCCTCCTTCGTGGTATTATGTTCGGTGTTGTGCCTTGGGCATTGATCCTGTATCCGGATAGGGAGTTACCATGAAAAAAGCAGATGTCGCCATCATCGGCGCTGGATTGGCCGGTATATTCGCGGCGTATGAACTCATCACCCACCGCCCTGATTTGAAGATCCTGGTTTTGGAACAGGGCGACCCGATCGCCTCGCGTGAGTGCCCCATTTTGCAGGGCAAGGTGGGCAAATGCATCAATTGCAAGCCTTGCGCCATTATGAGGGGTTTTGGTGGCGCGGGTGCTTTTTCCGATGGCAAGTTCAATTTCACGACGGAATTCGGTGGCTGGTTGACCGACTATATGGAGCCGGCTGCTGTCATGGCCCTCATCGATGATGTGGATGAGATCAACAAGAAGTTTGGCGCGACCAACCAGATCTACTCCACAGAGACGCCGGAGGCCGAGGCCATCCGCCGCCGGGCCCTGTCCCACGATATCCATCTCCTGAACGCCCGCGTCAAGCATCTGGGAACGGAGAATAATCGCCAGGTCCTGGAGCGGGTCTACGACTGGCTGAACCAGCGGGTTGAGCTGTCCTGCCGGACCAAGGTGGAAGCCATCATTCCTATGAAGGATGGCAGGCCGGTCGACCATCTGAATGGGGTCATCCCCGACGCCTATGAGCTGGAGACCTCCAAGGGACGGGTGGCCTGTGAGATCCTGATCGCCGCCCCGGGCCGGGCGGGCGCGGAATGGTTCAGTGAGGTCTGCCGCAATCTCCACCTGCCCCTGATCAACAACCAGGTCGATCTGGGACTGAGAATCGAGCTGCCGGCCCTGGTCTTCAAGGAGATCACCGATGCCATGTACGAGGCCAAACTCAAGTATATGACCCGCCAGTACAATGACATTGTCCGGACCTTCTGCATGAACCCCTACGGCTATGTGGTGACCGAAAACACGGATGGCATCATCACGGTCAACGGCCACAGCTTCGACGACCCCGCCCTCCGAAGTGAGAACACCAACTTCGCCCTCCTGGTAAGCAACCGGTTCACCGAGCCCTTCAAGCAACCCTACCGCTATGGGAAGCACATCGCCTCCCTGTCCAACATGTTGGGTGGCGGCGTCATGGTCCAAAGGCTGGGTGACTTGAGGGAGGGCCGGCGCACCAATGCCCACCGCATGTCAAAGAGCTTTGTCCGGCCCACGCTCGAGGCGACGCCGGGTGACCTGAGCCTGGTCCTGCCCAAACGCCACCTGGACAATATCATCGAAACCCTGGATGTCCTGGACAGGCTGGCTCCGGGGACGGCCAATGTCGATACCCTCCTCTATGGGGTGGAGGTCAAGTTCTACAGCGCCAGGCTGGAGCTGACCGGGGAATTTGAGACCGGCCTGCGCAACTTCTTCGCCATTGGTGACGGGGCGGGAATAACCCGGGGTCTATCGCAGGCGGGAGCCAGTGGCCTGCACGCGGCGCGGGCTGTTTTGAAGCGGTTGCCGGCGGGGAATTGACGGTTGACCGGCCCGGCCTTATGGTAATATGAGTGAAACCATTCACCACGGGTTGAGCCGTTGGAAGTCATTGTGATTGAAGGAATATAAGGGACAAAAAGGAGATAACCATGGGCTTATTGAAGGCAGCGGGAGGGGCGCTCGGCGGTGTATTGGCCGACCAGTGGCGCGAATTCTTTTACAGCGACGCGCTGGCCGATGATGTCATTGTCAAAAAGGGGCAGAAGCGAACCTCTTCCCGGAGCAGCAATGTTCGGGGCGAAGACAATATCATCTCGAACGGGTCGATTGTCGCGGTAAACAATGGTCAGTGCATGATCATTGTTGAGCAGGGGAAAATTGTTGATTTCAGCGCGGAGCCAGGTGAGTACGTCTACGACACCTCGACCGAGCCTTCGCTTTTCTACGGCCCCCTGGGCAAAAACATTGTCGGTACCTTCAAACGGATCGGATACCGTTTCACCATGGGTGGGGACACGGGCAAGGATCAGCGCATCTACTACTTCAATATGAAGGAGATGATGAATAACAAGTTTGGCACGGCCAACGCAGTTCCCTTCCGGGTGGTCGACAAGAATATCGGCCTGGATGTCGACATCGCCATCAAGGCCTTCGGGGAGTATTCCTACAAGATTGAAGACCCCATCCTCTTCTACACCAATGTATCGGGCAATGTGGAGGAACCCTACACGAGAAACCGTATGGACGAACAGCTGCGCGCGGAGTTCATGAACGCCCTGCAGCCCGTCTTCGCGAAAATCTCAGCCATGGGGATCCGCTACAGCGAGCTTCCGGGACACACGGAGGAAATCGCTGAAGTCCTGAATGAGGTCCTGTCCGAAAAATGGCGCAACCTCCGCGGCATCTCCGTCGTCTCCATTGGCCTCCAGTCCGTCAAGGCATCGGAAGAGGACGAGAAGATGATCAAGGAGCTCCAGAAGAGCGCTGTCTACCGCGATCCCACCATGGCGGCGGCCGGACTGGTCGGCGCCCAGGCGGACGCCATGCGGGCGGCGGCCTCGAACGAGGGAGCCGGCCCCTTCATGGCCTTTGCCGGTATGCAGATGGCCCAGATGGCCGGGGGCGGCCAGGCGGGACAACTCTTCCAGCATGGCGCCGAACAGCAGGCCCAGCAGGCGGCCGCGCCCGTCGTGGGCAGCGTGTCCGCTACGGAGCTTCCGGTCTGGAAGTGCGCTGAGTGCGGCAAAGAGGATAATGTCGGCAAGTTCTGCGCCAATTGCGGGGCCCCCAAGCCCGAGGACGGGGAGTGGGTCTGCGAGTGCGGTACGACGAATACGGGCAAGTTCTGCCAGAATTGCGGCAAACCACAGCCTCTCGTAAAGACCTACCGTTGCGACAAGTGTGGTTGGGTACCCGATGATCCGTCACAGCCGCCCAAGTTCTGTCCGGAATGCGGCGATGTCTTTGACGAGCTCGACGAGCTCAAGGAGTAGCCGGCCCCGATTGAAACAAGTGAATGACGGATGGCCGCGGGAGCGGTGATCCGCCTGGGGGATTGCTCCTGGTCCTGAGGTGTGGCCGGGGCGGTCCCTCTTTTTATTCCTCTGTCCTTGTCAGGGGCAGGTCCTTGAGGAAGCCAAAATCGGGATGGCGGATCCTGTCGTCCCGCGAGTTCAGTTGTTCGCGGACCAGTTCGGTCGCCTGGCTTTCCAGGACATCAATGTAATGGACCAGGGTGGCCGCGACCGTGGTCGGCCGGTCGCCATACTGGCCATGGTGGCCGGCGATGACTGCCTGGACCTGACGGTAGAAGGCTTCATCATAGCGGGCCAGGATCTCCTCCTTGATGGAGGCCAGGAACTCGATCCCGCGGACCCGGTGGTTGGCGTACCAGAACTCGCCCATATCGAGGTCCCGGTACTCGAAGATCTTCCCGACGTCATGCATGAAGATGGAGAAGGTGAGCAGGTCGGCGCTGGCCTGGAGTTGGGGGTTGTTGTCGAGGAGGGCGGCCAGGAGGCGGAGCATCTTGGTGGTGTGGTTGGCCCGGCCCCCGATGACATTGTCATGGTGACGGTTGGCGGCCCCCTCCAAAAAGAAGCGGCCCTCAAGTTCCGGGCGGGAGAGGGCCAGATTGACCAGCTGCCAGCAGGTTTCCGTCACGCCGACCGGCGTCAGCCTCTCCTTGACATCCTTGAGTCCCGCCTTGAGCTCCTCCCGGGGGATTCCGCCCATGAAATCGTGACGGGAAAGTTCATTGCCCGGGTAGAGGTCGATGTTCCTGACCGTCAAATAGGGGCCGTTGAAGTCGGACCCCACCGTCTCGGCAATGTAGACGCCGGGACCGTACTCGATGACGATCTGATAGACCTCCTTGTCCCAGATCCGGAAGGTGTAGGTCTTTCCCTTGAGATAGAACTCGCCTGCCATATAATCATCACGCTTGCCGGAGCGCAGGCTGGGCTTGCTGTTGATGAATACGGGCCCGCGCGATACCCGTCCTCTTTCGATTGCCTGGTTGAGATCTAGTATTTCCATAGACGGCTCCTTTTGACCATAATATCATCCGGCCGGCCGGAGGGATCAGAATTCGGTAACCGCCTCCCAGGCCCGTTCGGGATAGATCTGGCGGTGGACAGGCGGCATGCAGTTGTAGACACGGTCGACCTCCACCGACCCATAGCCGGCGGGGTGCCTGTGGTAGTTACCCTTGAGGAGGACGGCCTCCATGTCCAGGTTGAGGGCGAAAACCGAGGCCCTCGCCCCGTCCTCCAGGCCTTCCGCCCTCTTCTTGTAGGGCGCTTCCGTCAGGAGGATCCGGCTGTTGGAACTTGACTTGCCCTGGATGGCCGGCAGGAGACGGGGGTAGCCATCCCGGCCTGTAAAACCGAGAAAGACCAGGGTGCCGGTTTTCTTGGTATGCTGCCGGGTCCAGGCATTGAAGACCGGCCTGTTTTCGCCCTTCATGAAAGGCGCGGCCAGGGCGACCCGGAGGGTGTTGGCGACAATCCCCGGAAGTTTGAGTTTTTCGCGTTCGGAGATCTCCCTCAGCCGGGCATAGTGGACCGTATGGACCCCGAAATAGGTGTTGAAGCGGTAGAGCGGCATCTCGTTGTAGCGGATATACTCCTCGCCCTCGGTCTTCTTGTCGTAGAAATCCATGCTACCCGTCCAAAAATGCAGGGACAGGTTCATGATCAGGAAGCCCGCTTCCGGTCTTTCGTGGACGTAGCTCTTGCTCAGGCCCGTAATGAATTCACCGACCGTCATCTCATCGTCACCCCGGTTCATGAGGGAGGAGAGCAGGCTGATGTGGACGTCACCCTCTTCATCGTGACAGGCGACCAGGGCCACCTTGTAGGGGGATGCGAAATCTTCAGCGTCGCGTTCGACATTGATCTTTGCCATGATAGATACTTCCTTTTTTCTCCGGCCTGCCTAGGCAGGATCCTTTTCCAGCCGCGTGTTGCCGGTCGCCCGGGCCTGGGGGCAGCCGGCTTCCCGGGCCAGTTCCTCCAGTTCCCGCATCCGGTCCCCGGTCATGAGGGGGACGCCCGCGAACTGCCAGCTACCGGCGCCCAGCCGCTCGTACTTGTCTGCGCAAAGATTGTTGAAGGCGCACAGTTCCCAGACCTCGACCCGGTCCCCCACTATTTCTGCCAGGGCCCGGATATTGTCATCACTGTCGGTCGCGCCCGGGATGATGGGGGTCCTGACCCAGATTGCGTAGTCCAGCTCATTTTGCCTGGACAGGAGATGGCGGAAATTGTCCAGTATCCGCTCATTTCCCACCCCGGTCCATCGTTTGTGCGCCTGGCTGTCAGCCAGCTTGAGATCGTAGAGGACCAGGTCGGTCCAGGGGAGGACCCGGTCCAGGGCCTCCCGGCTGCACAGGCCCGAGGTATCGATGGCCGTGTGGATGCCCGCTTCCTTGAAGCGCTTGAGCAGGCTGGCCGCCTCGGTGGCCTGGGCCAGGATCTCACCGCCCGAGAGGGTGATGCCGCCGCCGGCCCCGAAGTAGGCCGCATCCTTGATAAGCTCCGCGAAGAGCTCATCGACCGTCTGGTCCTCACCCCGGCTTTCCAGGGCCCGGGTCGGGCAGGCCTCCACGCAGCGGAGGCAGAGGTCGCAGAGGGACCGATCGATCAGGAGGCCCTCTCCGGTCAGGGTCAGGGCCTGGAGGGGGCAGGTCGCCACACAGGTCCCGCAGCCGATGCAGCCTTCGCCCAGCCATTCGATCTGGGAAAGGGGGGAGAGGCTTTCCGGGTTATGGCACCAGGCGCAGGAGAGGGGGCAGCCCTTGACAAAGAGAGTGGTCCGAAGGCCTGGCCCGTCTTCTGTTGACATACGCTGGATGTTGAGGATCCGCATGATCTCTCCCCGGCCTAGTACTGGAGATGACTTTCCCGGGCAATGATCTCATCCTGGAGTTCCTTGCCGATGGAGGTAAAGTAGGCGTTGTAGCCTGTGACCCGGACCAGGAGATGCCGGTATTCACTGGGGTGGGCCTGGGCCTCCTTGAGAACCTGGGGATCCAGCATATTGATCTGGAGGGCCGTCCCCCCGTTTTCGCAATAGCCCTTGAGGAAGGACTTGAGTTTGGCCTTATGGTCGGGTGACCTGACCAGGGAGGCGTTGAAGGTCAGGGTGTGGCTGGCCCCATTGGGGAGGACATTGACATAGTCCCCGCAATCGCTCTTGCCCCCCAGGGCGGTCCCGACCGAATTACTGTTGGCGGTGGGCCCCTTCAGGTCAGCCCCATTGGAGGGGCAGATGGCGTTTGACAGGAACTGGTTCTCCGTCCGGCCGTTGGCGCTGGCCTTCATGATGTAGCCGGCCCCGATCCAGTAGTTCCAGGACAGCATGCCGGGCCGGAACTGGCGCCGGGTCGATTTTGTTTTGTATTTCCAGACCTCATCGGCCCAAAGCCGCATGACGGTCCAGGCCAGCTCATCGCTCTCCTCCTCGTCCCGCCCATACTTGGGCGCGCGGTGAAGGGCCTTGGCCTGGAGGATCTCATGGCCTTCCCAATTATCCTTCAGGGCCTGGACCAATTCCTCAAGACTGCATTCCTTCCGGTCGTAGACCAGGTACTTGATGGCCAGGAGGGAATCGACCGTAGTCGCGAAGGTTACACCCTCCATGGTGGTGTAGGAGAGTTCTGCCCCGCCCTGGGTGACATCAAGGCCTTGCTGGGCGCAGCCCTTGACCAGGATGGACAGGTAGGGGGTTGGGTTGAAGCGGGCCCGGATCGCCTCACTCATCTCATAGGTATCAACCATCTTCCTGACTATGAAGCGGGTCTGTTCCAGGTAGGCGTCAAAGAACTTGTCCCAGGTGTCCAGCTGGTCCAGGCGGCCGGTCCGCGGGCCCTCCTGCTTGATTTTGCTCCATTTTCCCGTCATGGGATCCCGGTAGGGGAGCAGGTCGCGGCCATTGCCGTAGACGAGCTCCAGGGCCTTGAGCAGGTTGATGTTGTTGTCGACGGTACCGGACCGGTCATTGCCCACCATGGTGTTCTCCAGGCAACCGACGGCGGCATAGTCGAAGACATTGTCCTCATGGATGAGTTCCTCCTGCCCCGACCGGCTGGCCTGCAAGAGCATGCCGGCGGCGGAGCGCTCGTCGAAATTCAAAAGGAAGGGGGCGCCCTGACTCCTGGAGATCATGTCGACCAGCCTGTCCAGCAACTCATCGGGACTTTCACGGTGCAGGCGGACATTGGGCTTGGGTTCCAGGATGGGGCTCATATCATCGATGACCTCGAGCAGGAGGTAGGTCAGCTCATTGGTCAGGTCGACCCCCTCCCTGCCCAGGCCCGACAGGTTGAAGAGCTGGCCGAAGCCGGCCGTGATGCCCTGATTGCCCCCGACCCGGATCTGGGCGTCGTAGGCGGTATTGCAGTGGATCCAAAAGCAGCCCAGGATGTCCTTCATCGCCTGGGCGGTCATGCCCTCCTCCCTTGATTGCAGGTAATAGGGGTAGAGGAACTGGTCGAGCCGGCCGAAGGAGACCCCGGGTCCCGGGTACTTCTCGTCCGACATGACCAGCATGTGGGTGAACCACAGGGACTGTACGGCCTGATGGAAATCCTGGGCGCCCTCCCAGGGAACGGTCCGCATATTGTCGGCCATGACCTGGAGTTCCCCGGCCCTGACCGGGTCCTCCTCTTCCTCCGCCAGGTTTTGGCAGAGGGTGGCGTACCTGGCCGCCAGTTCCTTTGGCATATGACAGGCCGTCTTCATGGCCCGGAGGACCCCGCCCCTGGGGCCGGCCCTCTCGCTTTCGGAAAGCTTGTCATACTCGGCCTCGATTTCCTCGTAGGCCTCCTTGAAACCACCCTTGAGGATTCTCGCGTAGTCGGGGATCAGATGGCCGCTGGTGGCGCCGCAGTTGCCATAGCCGTGTGAATTCAGGAAGAAAACGGCGTCACGGGCCTCCTTGACAAGCCGGTTCCGCTCTTCCTGTTCCTTCCGGGTCAGGCACATGGAGTACTGCAGGTTGAATTGGGCGCCGCAAAGGAGATCCCCGGGCAGGATTTCCACCGGCAGATGACGGCAGACGACCTCCTTTGTGAACCAGGCCTTGCGTTCGGGGATGGACCAGTCGAAGAAGTCTTCCGGAACAGGTACTTTTTGGGCGCTCTGTCGGCAGGAGACAACGAAGGTCTTCAGGAAGGCATAGGTTTCAGGGACAATGAAATAGGAGATTTCATCGAACTGGATATCCCAGGGCGTCCCGGTCGTATAGACCAGGTATTCATTGTTCCAGTTCCTCTCGATTCCCTTGAAATAGTAATCACGAAGCCATTTGACGCGTGGTGACAGGTCGCCCGGTTCCTTGATGGCTTTGGCATAGGCTGGCTCATTCATGGTCTCTTCCTTTCCGGGCAAGGGCTACCGGGCCTGTGACGGAGGGGCGCGGCGGTCCACCCAAGAGGCATTGGGTTCATTATAACGGAAGGTAGGGGCCTCCTGTTGGCTGAAAATCCAGTCTTGGAGATATTGACATATGTCAAAAAGTGGAATAAAATCAGGATAGGTAAATGACATATGTCCACTAACATAGAGAAAAAAGGAGGTGAATGATATGCCAAGAAGAGACGTACAGGGCCGAGAGGCGAAGGTCCATTGACGGGCTGGGGCCAGGGTCCTTGTTACGATGATGGCGGTTACGCCTATGATCGCCGCGGTCGCCGGAGGGCTTTCGGCCCCGGACGCGGATTCAGGCGTGGTTACGGCAGAGGTTACGGCAGAGGTTACGGCTGGGGTTTTGGTCCCGGCTTCGTCGAGATGCCGTACGACGACCGTAGTGACCGGGAGTTGCTGGAGGAAGAACGTGATCTGCTGCAGAGGCGGCTGGACACTATCGCAAAGCAACTGGAAGAAGAGTAAACTGGTTGGGGGATGGGCCGGCGACCGCGCCGCCATCCCTCAACTATCAATTTTGAGGTGAGATGACTTGGCCAGACCTATGAAATGGCGCCGGGTGTGCGCCTTGCCTGCGGTGACCCGTTTCGGCCCCTTGGGCGCCGGTGCCGGCGCCCGGGAACATGTGGTCATGACCGTGGATGAATATGAGACCATCCGGCTCATTGACCAGGAAGGCTTCAACCAGGAGGAATGCGCGGCCCAGATGAATATCGCGCGGACGACCGTCCAGGGGATCTATGTCCGGGCAAGGAAGAAGATCGCCGATTCGCTTGTCAATGGGAAGGTCCTGCTCATCAAGGGAGGGGAGTACCGGCTCTGCGATGATTATGATCTCTGCGGGCCAGGCTGCCGTCACAGGGGACGCGGCCGCCGCCAGCGGGGCAATCACGGCCGGCGCGGTTGATCATGTATTCGGATACGGTCATCGATCATTTCATGAGCCCCCGGAATGCCCACACCATGCCGGACGCCGACGCTGAGGGAAGTGTCGGCGATCCTTCCTGCGGCGACTGCCTGGTCATGTACATCAAGGTGGAGGAGGGGAGGATCAAGGATATCAGCTATCTGGTCTTTGGTTGTTGCGGCGCGATCGCGAGCTCAAGCATGACCTCCGTGCTGGCCAAGGGCAAAAGTCTGGAGGAGGCCCTCCTCATCACAGAGGAGGATGTGGTCAGGGCCCTGGATGGACTCCCGGAAAGCAAGCTTCACTGTTCGCTTATGGGGGTCGGCGCCCTCCGCGAGGCCATCGCCAATTATCAGCGGCAGGAGGAAGGGAAAGTAAGGAGAAAAATATGAAAATTGCCCTACCGGTTGACGGTAACTCAATGGAATCACAGGTATGTATGTCCTTTGGCCGGGCGCCCTATTATCTGGTGCGCGACACGGAGACCAAGGCGAATCAGTTCGTCACCAATAAGGCGGCGGCCCAGTCAGGGGGAGCCGGTATACGGGCAGCCCAGATTGTCGCCGACCAGGGGGTTGACGTCCTGCTCACCCCGCGCTGCGGCGTGAACGCGGCGGGAGTCATTCAGGCGGCGGGCATCAAGATCTACAGGACGGAAGGCGACTCGATTGAAGGGAATATTGAGGCCTTCCTGGACGGCCGCCTGTCAACGCTCGATGAGATCCATGAAGGCTTGCGCGGATCCTGATGCCTGACCCTATGAGAATTGCCCTGCTGAGCGGTAAAGGGGGGACGGGGAAGACCCTGCTGTCGGTCAATCTGGCGGCGGTCGCAGGCCAGGCCCTCTACCTGGACTGCGATGTGGAGGAGCCCAACGGCCATCTCTTTTTCAAGCCCCAGGGGATTGAGACCGAGGAGGTCCCGGTCAGGATCCCGCTTGTCGACCAGGCCCGGTGTACGGGCTGCCGGCAATGTGTCGATTTCTGCCAATTCAATGCCCTGGCCTATATCAAGGACCAGCTCCTGGTCTTTGAGGAGATCTGTCACTCCTGTGGCGGCTGTCTCCTGGTCTGTCCGGAGGAGGCCCTGACTGAAAAGGACAAGACCATCGGCCGGATCGAGCGCGGGCGCTCGGAAGGGGTCCAGGTTCACAGCGGGATCCTGAATCCCGGGGAGGAATCGGGTACCCCCATCATCGACCGCCTGCTGGAGGGGCAAAAGGACTGGCCCGACCTGCCTGTCTTCATCGATTGCCCGCCCGGCACTTCCTGCATTGTCATGGATACCATCGCGGGCGCCGACTACTGTCTTCTCGTCGCGGAACCAACCCTGTTCGGAGCCCACAACCTGGCCATGGTCCACGAGCTGGTCCGCCTCATGGGCAAGCCTTCCGCCGTCATCCTCAATAAGTGCCAGGAGGGGGATAATCCCTCCTGGCAGTACTGCCAGGAACAGGACCTGCCCGTTATCGGAAGGATCGATTTTGATCCCAGGCTGGGACTCCTGAACGCGAGGGGCGAGATCGCCGCCCGGGTCGACGCAGACTACAGGGACCTTTTTACAAAGCTGCTGGACACGGTCGGGAAGGAGGCGGGTCGGTGAAGGAACTCTTGATACTGAGCGGTAAGGGGGGGACTGGAAAGACGACCGTGGCAAGTGCCTTCATCAAGCTGGCCCAGGCGAAGACCTTTGCGGATTGTGATGTTGAGGCCCCCAACCTCCACTTGATCGCCGGCCGGCTGAGTGAGCCTGTCCGGCAGGACTTTTACGGCCTGCCCAAGGCCGAAATCGATCCGGAGACCTGCATCAACTGCGGGCTGTGCGAGGAGCACTGCCGCTTCAAGGCCATCCGGGTGGGGGACAGCTACCAGGTCGATCCTTTTGCCTGTGAGGGCTGTGCCGTCTGTGATCTGGTCTGTCCGGTAGAGGCCGTCACCATGGTGCCTACCGTATCGGGCGACCTGATCCTCTACAGGGAGGATGACCTGGTCTTCTCCACTGCCCGGCTCAGGATGGGGAGCGGTATGTCAGGCCTCCTGGTGGCCGAGGTCAAGAAGCAGATGCGGGACAGGGCCCTGGTCAGGGAATTTGCCATCATTGACGGCTCCCCCGGCATCGGTTGCCCGGTCATCGCCTCCCTGAGCGGCGTCGATATGGTCCTTATCGTCGCGGAACCCTCCGTGTCGGGGATCAGTGATATGGAGCGGGTTATCGATACGGCCCTGAAGTTTGGGGTCAGCCTGGCGGTTTGCGTCAACAAGTATGACACCAATCAGGAAAAGACAGATCAAATCATAAGCTTCTGTGAAGCTGAAAACCTGCCCTTCGTCGGCCTGATCCCCTTTGATCCCGAGGCCGTCAGGGCCATCAACAGCGGACGGACAATTGTTGAGAGCGATTGCCCGTCAGGCCGGGCAGTCAAGGAAATCTACCGGAAGACCCTGGCCCTGCTCTTCCAGGAGAAGGAGGAGACCTGACAATGATTATCAAGACCTTGGTGGAGAACAGATCAATCAGGGAGGAGCTGGGCTCGGAGCACGGGCTCAGCCTCTATATCGAGGCACTCGGCCACAAAATCCTTTTCGACACGGGCGCCAGTGACCTCTTCTTGAAAAACGCGGAAAAAATGGAGGTCGACCTGTCCCAGGTCGAGTTCGCCGTCATTTCCCACGGCCATTACGACCACGGCGGGGGACTGGCCAAGTTCCTGGAGATCAACGATCAGGCGGAAGTCTTCATCCACCCCCTGGCTTTCGGCAACTACTATGCCAGACGGACGGGAGGGGGGCTCCAGTATATCGGGATTGATCAGGGCTTGAAGGAGAACAGGCGCCTGGTCTACACGACTGACCGGTTCACCATCACCAAGGGCCTGCGGGTTTTCTCCAATATTGACCAGACAGAGGCCCTCCCCGCCTCGAACAAGGATTTGCTTGAGGAGGGGGTGGACGGGCCGGTCGATGATCTCTTTGCCCACGAACAGAACCTGGTCATTGAGGAAGGGGAGGGCATGGTCCTGCTGACAGGATGCGCCCATAATGGTATCGTCAATATCGTCAGCCACTTCCATTCGATCAAGGACCGCTACCCCGACTATGTGATTGGGGGCTTCCATCTTTCCAAGGGTGGGGCTGAGCACGACAGTCTCGAGGAAATCGACCGGGTGGCCGCCTTCCTGCTTGATACCGGGTCGGTCTACTACACCGGCCACTGCACCGGGCTTGCCCCCTATGAGCGCCTGAAGGAGACCCTGGGCGAACGGATACACTACCTGGCGACAGGGACAGTAATAGAACTTTAAATAACGGAGTTGGATCATGAGTGACAATTGTAACCAGGACTGCAGCCAATGTATGGAGGACTGCCAGGACAGAAAAGAGGAAGCCGTCGATTTCACGGAAGAGTTGCATGAGCTGAGTCAGGTGGGGAAGGTCATCGCTGTCATGAGCGGCAAGGGAGGGGTAGGTAAATCCCTGGTAACCTCGCTCCTGGCGGTGGCTATGAAGCAAAGAGGCTACCGGACCGCCATCCTGGACGCCGACGTGACAGGATCCTCCATCCCGAAAATGTTCGGGCTGACAGAAAGAGCCAGGAGCAATGAACTGGGCCTCTTCCCGGTCAGAAGCCGGTCCGGTATCGATATCATGTCCATGAATTTGCTTTTGCAGAAGGACACCGACCCGGTCATCTGGCGGGGCCCCCTCATCGCCGGGGTCGTCAAACAGTTCTGGACCGACGTCATCTGGCACGACATCGATTACATGTTCATCGATATGCCGCCCGGGACGGGGGATGTGCCCATGACCGTCTTCCAGTCGGTTGCCGTGGACGGCATCGTCGTGGTGACCTCACCCCAGGAACTGGTCGCCATGATCGTTGAAAAGGCCGTCAACATGGCTGGCATGATGGACATCCCCGTCCTGGGCCTGGTCGAGAACATGGCCTACTTCCGCTGCCCTGACAACGGCAAGGATTATCCCATCTTCGGCGAAAGCCATATCGGGGAGGTTGCCGACAAACATGACCTCAAGCTCCTGGCCCGCCTGCCGGTCGATCCCCGGATCGCGGAGGCGGCCGACGCGGGACAGATAGAATATCTGGAAGGCGGCTGGCTGAGTGAAGCCGCCGATTTACTGGAAGGGACGGAAGACAAGGCTATGGTCAAGATCGCGGTCGCGAGCGAAGGCGACAAGGTTACGGAACACTTCGGCCACTGCAGGAATTTCAACATCTATGAGGCAAGGGAGGGCGAGATCCTGACCAGCGAATCCCTGCCCAATCCGGGCCACCGGCCGGGTTTCCTCCCCAACTACCTGCAGGACCAGGGTGTCAAGGTCATCATCTCAGGTGGCATGGGGGGCGGCGCTGTTGACCTCTTCTGCGAGAAGGGGATTGAGGTCGTCGTCGGGGCGTCAGGAGACGCCAGGGAGGCCGCCCAGGCTTGGCTGGACGGCAGTCTTGTGTCCTCCGGTTCAGTCTGCCGAGACCATAAGTATGAGGAGGATTGCGGCAGTTAGGGCTAGGTCCTGACAGAAGCCAGCCGTCAGCGGCCCCATAAAAAACTGTCCCCCGCCGGCAGCGGGGGACAGTTCATTTTCGGTCCTGAAGTTTCAATCTAGTCCGGCAATTCCAGGGCCGGCTTCTTTTTCCGTTGCCAGGCGTGCATGGCCAGGGCCAGGGCGATGACTCCGTAGGAGACGAAGACACGGAAGTACTCACCGATCATGGCGTTGTTGAAGAGGACCGTGCCGGCCTCCGGAGCCACGATGAAGAGCATGTGGAAGAGGATGATCCCCGTTATCGCCTGTTTGTTGGTCGCCCTTTGTACGGAGGCGCCGCCGACCAGGAGGGCCGCGATGGCGAACTGTCCCACCTGGAGGTGGGCGCCGTAGGTCGCGAAGGTCCCCAGGTTCTGTAGATAGATCAACTGACCCCAGCCGGCCAGGACTGTGGAGATGATCATGGCCAGGACCCGGACCCGGTCCACATGGATGCCGGAGGCGTTGGCGATCACCTGGCTCTGGCCCACTGTCCGCATGTTCTGCCCGATCCGGGTCGACAGGAAGGTCCTGTTGAAGGTACAGAGGCCGACAATCAGGGCGAAGGGGAGGACCGAGATCGAGGCATTCTTGATGATCTGGTAGACGATGGGGATGTAGGTCGCCCCATGGAGGACCACCGAGGCGATGATCAAGGAAATATAACGTCCGGTCCTGAATCTTTCACGGGGGCGCAGCTTGTTCTCCACTAGCTTCCATACCGCGAAGATCAGGACCATGACACTGCCCATCTCAATGGCGTTCACCAGGGGCAGGCGGTCTGTCATAAGGTAACGTTCCACCGCCGGGATGTAGGTGACCCCGTAGAGGGCCGCAGAGATCGCGAGCAGGACCACGGTCTTGACGGGGATGCCCTGCTTGTTTCTCAGCTGCATGACAATCCGGACCACCGAGATGACCGCGATGGCGATGAAGAGGACCAGGAGGAGGTCGACCATCTTGACCAGGTCCAGGGCGTACTTCATGTTGCCGGTCAGGTCGATGGTGTTCTTGATCCCGATGCCGCCCGGGATGACCAGGGCGTTGTTCTTGACCGGCAGGACGCCCCCCAGGATGTAGAGGAAGAAGAGCTGGTAGAGACCATCGGCAAAGTAGCCCAGGATCAGGCCTGCGATCATCTCCGCCCCCTTCATCTTGTTGAAGAGGCGGCCGACCCCGAAGCCGAAGAGTATGGTCAGGGGGGTCGTGATCAGGAAGGCGACCAGCATGCCGGTCATGCCGGCCAGGCCCCAGTCAACCGCGAAGAAGAGGCCGGTCTGGGCGGCAATGGCCCCGATGACAATACTGAAGTTCAGCCCCATACCGGCCAGGACCGGAATCAGCAGGGACAGGACAGTGAAGCCATTGCGGCCAAAGCGGACCAGGACATTCTCGAGGACGAAGGCCACCGAGTTGCCTGAGACGACGACAGCCCCAATACAGAGGGCGACGAAGAGGAGCATGACCTTGTTTTCAAAGAGCCAGCCCAGGGTTTTCTGTAAGGGCGTTTCCTTTTGAATCAGGATGACGTCCGGTTGGGAAACGACTGATTGATCCATATCCGGCTTATTTTTCAATCTGGTTTCCTCCTTTCGTTTTCGACAGGGCGTAGAGGATGATGCCGTTCGAAATGATGATCCGGACCACCTCGGACAAGGTACTGCCCGATGGCATCAAACGCTTGATGACCGGGAGTGACGTTGTCAGGATTCCCTGGAAGAGCAAGGCACCGACGATGACATTGGTCACCGAGGCCCGGCGGGTGGTCGCCCCGCCGATCAGGACGGCCGCGACGCATTGGAAGCCCATCATGAGCGGGGCATTGTAGAGCTGTAGGAAGCCGAATACCTGCGCGTACATGATGATGCCGATGGCCCCGAGCACAGTCGACAGGATGGTGCCCAGGATCCGCATATTGTTGACATTGATGGCGTTGGAACGCGTAAAGAGTTCGTTCTCGCCGGCCGCGCTCATGGCGATTCCCTTCTTGCTCCTGAGGAAGAGCCAGACCAGGAGGCAGGCGAAGAGGAAGGTCAGGATCATGCCCAGGGGGACCACCACCCCTCCCGCCTCGAAGGCCAGCCACCTCAAGTAGGGGGGCTGTTGGGCGGCGACGGTGGGACTGCTCAGCAAGCCACCGAAACTCTCGTCCAGGTTGATGGTGTTACGCATGCCCTCCCCGGCGATGGGCCAGATCAGGACACCCGACTTGAAGGGCAGGAGCAGCCAGATTATGTTGGACAGGGCGATGATGGAGAAACCGACATAGGTCGAAACCGTCATCTCCGATCCCTTGACCCGGTTGAGCAGGAGGCCGTAGGCATAGCCCAGCAGGATGGCGATGGGGATGGCGATCAGAAGGGCGAAGCCCAGATCGGTCCAGGACCGGGACGAACCGTGCCGGAAGGACAGCTCGATGGCCGTGGTGCTGCCGATCAGGCCGGCCACGATACCGAGCGAGACGCCGAAGTTGAGTCCGATGCCACTTTGTACGCCGGGCACCATGGCCAGGATGAGGATCCCGAACATGGACCAGCGGCGGAGCACGTCACTGAAGACATCCGTCAGTCTCAGGCCCACCAGGGGGGAGACGGCGATCAGCAGGATGAAGAAGAGGCCGATGATCAACCTCGGCCAGCCGACGCGCTGGATCATTTGCTTGGTGTTACTCATGGTCGACCTCCCCTTCAACATCGTTCAGGGCTACACCTGACATGGCCAGACCGAAGGCCGCGTCCGAGGCATCGGGGGGGAGGATCTCCGCCACCTTGCCTTCCGCGACAATCCCGATCCGGTCGCAGATGGAGCGCAGTTCCACCAGTTCGGAGCTGATGATGATAATGGTCATGCCCTGCTCAAGGTTTATCTTGACCAGGTGCTCCAGGACCAGCTTTTTCGCCCCGATGTCTATGCCCCGGGTCGGTTCAGCCACGATGAGGATTTTTGGTTCTATGGTAAGGGCGCGGGCAAGACAGACCTTCTGCTGATTCCCCCCGGACAGGCTGCCTGTCTTCTGTTGGGGTCCCGTACAGCGGATATCCAGCAGTTTGATCATATCCAGCGTGTGCTTTTTCGCCTTGCTCCTGTTGATCATTTTGATGGGGCCAAGCCGCCTGAGAAATTGGTTATGGACCTGCATGGCTGAGAAGATGATATTCCGCTCAATGGATTCATTGAGCAGGAGTCCAACCCCCCGCCGGTCCTCGGACACAAAGGCCACATCGTGGCTCAGCGCCTCGCCCAGTCTTTCAAGCCGGAGTTTCTCACCGAAGACGAAGAGTTCACCTTCAGCCGGGAAAAGGCCCATGATGCCGTTGATGATCCCGATCTTTCCCTGGCCGGCCAGGCCGCCAAAACCGAAGATCTCACCCTTCCGGATGCTGACATCCATATCCTTGACCTGCTCGCCGGCCATGTCGACACTGAAATTCCTCATCTCCAGCGCCATGGTCTCCTCATCCAGCTCGGGTCGGGTCTCCGCCACATCGATCAGACGTTCAACCTTGCGGCCGATCATCTTGGCGGCGATCTCCACCATGGTGATGTCCTTGGTCTCGGCCCGGTCGACCAGCTCACCATCCCGGAGGATGGTCAGGCTGTCCGCCACCGTCATGACCTCGTCCAGCCGGTGGGTGATGAAAATGATGGCGATACCCTGGTCGGTAATCAGTTTCATGATCTCCAGCAGGCGTTCGGCCTCACTCTCCGTGAGGACAGCGGTCGGCTCGTCGAAGACCAGGAGCTTGATGCCCGTCTTGTCGATCTCGCGCGCGATTTCGACAAACTGCTTGTAGCCGATCGGCAGGCCCGCGACCTTGACATAGTCCTCGATATTCATGCCGATCCGGGCCAGGGATTTTCGCGCGTCCCGGCTCATGGCCTCCTGGTCGAGCACGTCCATTGAGGGTCCGAGAAATTTCGAGAAAATCGTAGGAATGCCGATTTCACGGCCTACCTTGATGTTCTCCGCGATCGTGAAATCAGGTATCAGCATGAATTCCTGGTGGACCATGCCGATGCCGTGGTCCATGGCCTCATGCGGATTCATAATGGCGACTTTTTCGCCGGCGATTTCCACTTCACCGCTGAAGCCGCCCGTTGTGTGGATGACAGGCATACCGAACAAGATATTCATCAAGGTCGATTTGCCGGCGCCGTTTTCTCCGACCAGCGCGTGGATTTCGCCCGGCCTGACGACCAGGTCCACGCCCTTCAACACCTGGTTGCCGAAGTATTCCTTACTTATCCCCTTCATGGATAAAATGGGTGGCCCGTCCATTTACTTCCCCTCCAATCCGAGCGACGCCGCCGGTGTGATTGCCCGGCGGCCTGCCCCTGGAAAATCATTTTTAAAAAGCGCGCCGACTCCAGGCTGGAGCCGGCGCGCCTATGCATCAGGCAAACATGAGCTTAAAGTTTATCCTGCGCGGTCTAATCAATCGGCTTGCTGAAATCAACGAAGGGCGCGAGCAGCAGATAGAAGTTATCGAGCTCTGTGCCGTCCTCCAGCACATAGTTGGAGATCTTGATTTCACCGGCTTTGTACTCATCCGAAACCTTGGCGATGGCACGCTCAAGTGCCGCGCGGTCGTGACGGTCAGTGAACTTGCCCTCGCAGAACTCGATGGCGTATTCAACTCCGGCTTCAAGCATGAGCATGTTGATGGGGACACCCCAGGTCGACATGCGGCTTTCCTGTCCATTCTCAACCAGCTTCTCGCGGATGGATTGGAGCATGTACTTTACATCGCCCTCGTGGCCTTCCAGGTCAACGCCCAGGGCCGCGGGATAAGCGTGGTAGGGGCTGGGGCAGCACTGCTGCGGATAGACGGCCCCACCTTTGAGGACCTCCTGGATCAGGGGTTCCTGCAGACCGCAGTTGGTCGAGAAGAAGGCGGTGTCCTTGCCGTATTCGGTGATCAGCTTGGGGATATTCTCCCGGATGAACTGCTGGGCACCGGAGATGCCGGCATCACCGGTCGGGTCGGGCGCTTCGACGTCTTCATATTCGATACCAAGTTCTTTACAGGTCTCGATCATGATCTGACGGCGGGTCGCGATGGTCTCATAGCCCAGGTGACGCGGGAAGGAGATGTGAATGAAGGTCTCCGCTCCCATGCGGGCAGCTTCCTCAGGGATGGTGTGGCCCATGGAAATTTCATCGACCAGCAGGTTGACGTCGGCCTTGGCTGACATGACATCCGGCGGCTCGGCGCAGACACCCGCGACAAAGAGCATGTCGGGACGGGTCTCCCTCACCTTATCGATGGCCGCCGCGGCGCCCGGTACGGCCTGGACGAAGACGATGGCTTTCACATCATCATCAGCGGCCAGCTGCAGAACGCCCTGGATGACCTGCTCAACCTCAGATGAGAAGTTGTCGGGATAGGTCCCGGTGATGATCTTGTCACCATAGCGCTCCTTCATCTTCTGGCCGGCCTGGTATTCTTCCTCCCCTTGGGAGACGGTGCCAGTGTAGACTCCAATCTTGTAATCGGCTTCTACCTCGCCTTCAGTCGGTTCGGCTTCGCCCTCTGTTGGCTCTGCCTCACCCTCGGTTGCCGGCGGGGATGTGGGCTCGGGTTCCTCATCGCCACGACAGGCGACGACCGCGAAGACCATCATCAGGGCAAGCAACGCCACGAGAATTTTCTTGGTCATAATCTTCCTCCAATAGTATTTCATCCGGCCAATGACCGGATGGTCTTTCTCAGTCCGTTGATTCGGATAGAGAGATCCGCGGGTAAGCGGATAGACGGATTATGATGGTACCCCAAAAATGAGATACGTAGGGTAATGATAAATATTCAAAGGATAACTGTCAAGTTTATGAGCGATTCACCCCTCCTGCCTGCATAATTCCTCCCAAATGCGGGAAGGGTCTGAATAATTTTGACAGGGGGCTTGTCAATCCCCCGCCGTTGACCAATCCAGGATCACCTTGCCCGACTGGCCGCTGTTCATGGCGGCGAAGCCCTTTTCAAAGTCACGGAAGTCGTAGCGGTGGGTGATGAGGGGGGAGAGGTCAAGCCCGGACTGGACGAGCGCCATCATCTGGTACCAGGTTTCAAACATCTCCCGGCCATAGATGCCCCGCAGGGTCAGACTGCCCATGATCACCTTGTTCCAGTCGATGGTGGTGTCCTTCTTGATGAAGCCCAGGAGGGCGATCTTGCCCCCGCTGATCATGTTGTCAATCATGGTATTCAGGGCGGACGCCGAACCCGACATCTCGAGGCCGACATCGAAACCCTCCAGCATGTTGAGCCGGGGCATGATGGCCTCGACCCTTTCCGTGTTGATGTCGATGGTGGTCAGGCCGGGGACGACCTTGTGGGCCAGTTCCAGCCGATAGGGCCGGGTTCCGGTTAAAACCACATTCCGGGCGCCGCAAAAACGGGCCACGGCGGCCGCCATGATGCCAATGGGCCCAGGTCCCGTCACCAGGACATCCTCACCGACCAGATCAAACATCAGGGCGGAATGGACCGCGTTGCCAAAGGGGTCGAAGAGGGCGGCGATTTCCTCAGGGACACCGGTCAGGAGCTTGACGACGTTTTGTTCAGGGATGACAAGATACTCCGCGAAGGCCCCGTCCCGGTTGACGCCCACGCCCCGGGTGTTGGGGCAGAGGACCCGGCGGCCGGCCCGGCAGTTGCGGCAGACCCCACAGACGATATGTCCCTCACCGGAGACCAGGTCACCCGGCTCCACCGTCTTGACCATGGAACCGGTCTCCACCACCCGGCCCACGTACTCGTGCCCGATGACCAGGGGCGGCTGGATGGTCGACTGCGCCCACTCATCCCAGTTGTAAATGTGGACGTCGGTTCCACAGATGGCCGTCTTGCTGATCCGGATTTTGACATCCACCGGGCTGCAGGTGGGGACAGGAACCCGGGTAAGTTCGAGCCCCTCCTTTCTTTCCGGCTTGACCAAGGCGTACATTGACTTGTCCATTGCGATCCTCCTCAGAGCTCGAAGGCGGGGCCGGTGACTTACCGGCAAAAGGGGCTTCCTTCCTGCCCCATTTTATCACGAAGAGACGGCTTCCAAGGGAGGGGACCGCTTGTCAGAGGAGAGAATCCTCGGGTATAATGTACGGGCAAAAGTTGCCCGGCACCTCTATGCCGCGGCGGCACAAGACCCTATCTTGTACTTTGACAACCAAACGACTATAGAGGCGCAGCGGATGGGTAGGCGCGGTGGAAAACCCGGGATCGGGGCCGCGCTGAAGTGTTCGTTGCCGAAGGGCCCGCAGGTGATCCCCGCCTGCCCGACCCTGGTAGACCGGACCAAGGGCGGTCTACTGTCATGCCAGGCATGAAGCGCTATGCGTATTTTTTGAAATAGGCGGCGCTTTTTTTTACGAAAATCGCGAAATGGAAGAAGGAGATCTGCCGTGATTGAAACCATGATCCGAGTCCGGATCGGCGCGGAGGACGCGCATTATGGAGGGGGCCTGGTTGATGGGGCCCACATGCTCAAGCTCTTCGGGGATATAGCCACGGAATTGCTGATCCGGCGCGACGGAGACGAAGGCCTCTTTCGCGCCTACGACAGTGTTGACTTCCTCGCCCCTGTCAGGGCCGGGGACTTCATCGAGGCCAGGGGTTGGATCGAGTCGGAGGGGGGCAGCTCGCGCAAGATGCGCTTTGAGGCCTGGAGGGTCATCGCGCCCCGTCCGGACCTATCGGATACGGCCGCCGACCTGCTGGAGGAACCCGTCCTGGTCTGCCGGGCGACCGGCACCTGCATAACGCCCAGGGCCAAACAGCGCAAATAAAGGAGGGGATCCCCCATGTCGAAAATCGTGATTACGGCCGCCATCAGTGGCGCCGAGGTGACCCAGGCCATGAATCCGGCCGTCCCCTACACCCTGGATGAGTTTGTCCGCGAGGCGGAATCGGCAGCCCGGGCGGGCGCCGCCATCATCCATCTTCATGCCCGCCAGGATGACGGGAGCCCGACCCAGGACCGGGAACGTTTCCGGCTCCTGATCCATGCCATCCAGACGGCCTGCCCGGACGTCATCATCCAGCCCTCAACGGGTGGGGCCACCGGTATGACGGCCAGGGAGCGCCTGCAGCCGACGGAACTCAATCCTGAGATGGCCAGCCTGGACTGCGGGACCATGAATTTTGGCGGGGATGAAATCTTCGTCAATACCGAAAATATGATCATTGAATTCGCGGCTCGTATGAGGGAAAGAGGGATCAGGCCGGAACTGGAATGTTTCGATAAAAGCCATATTGATATGGCCCTCAGGCTGGTCAGGAAAGGCTTCATCGACAGGCCCCTCCACTTCAACCTGGTGCTGGGGGTCAATGGCGGGGCCGCCGCCACTCCCAGGGACCTTCTCTTCCTCCGCCATTCCCTGCCGGAGGACGCCAGTTTCACGGTGACCGCCATGGGCCGGTGGCAGTTGCCGCTCAATGTCATGGCCATGGCCATGGGCGGACACCCCAGGACAGGCTTCGAGGACAATCTCTACTATGCCCGGGGCCGGGTCGCCAAAAGCAATGGCGAGCTGGTCGCCCGCCTGGTCCGGATCGCGGGTGAGATGAACCTGGGGGTCGCCAGCCCGGACGAGGCGCGCGAGATCCTCAAGCTGCCACCGAGAAGGTAAGGAGGGCCCGGATTATGACCATGGGGAGCAGATACGGGGCGCACCGCGTTATTGAACCGGAGGGCCTGTTGCCACAGGCGGCCCGGGTGATCGATAACAGTATGACCCTCTTTGACAACGAGATCCTGATCGATGTGTCCGCCCTGAACATTGACGCGGCCAGTTTCCGCCAACTCTGGGAAGAGGCGGAGGGCCAGGAGGACCGGCTGAAAAAGCGGATCTTGGAGATCGTGGCCGAACGGGGCAAGATGCAGAACCCGGTAACCGGGTCGGGCGGCATGCTCATGGGGAGGGTTGCCCGGATCGGCAAGGCCTTGAAGGACCGCGACCTGAAACCCGGGGACCGGCTCGCGACCCTGGTGTCCCTGTCGCTGACCCCCCTCCGCCTCCAGGAGATCACCGCGGTCTACCCGGAGATCGAGCGCCTGGAGGTCAAGGGCCAGGCCATCCTCTTTGAGAGCGGCATCTACGCCAAGCTTCCTGATGATATGAGCGAGAATCTGGCCCTGGCCGTCCTTGATGTGGCCGGCGCGGCTGCCCAGACCGCCAGGATAGTCAAGCCAGGCGACAGCGTCCTCATCCTGGGCGCCGGCGGCAAGAGTGGCCTGCTCTGCGCCTATGAGGCCATGAAGCGGGTCGGCCCCTGTGGCAGGGTCGTCGGTATGAGCCGGAATGACCGGCCAGGAAAGACCCTCCTCGACAACCGCCTCTGCCACGACTTTTTCGTGGCCGACGCCCAGAACCCCGTCCAGGTACTGGACAGGGCCCTGGCCCTGAACGGGGGGAAGGAATATGATCTGGTGATCAATGTGGTCAATGTTGACGGGACCGAGATGTCCTCCATCCTGCCGGCCAGGGAGGGCGGCCTGGTCTACTTCTTCAGCATGGCGACCAGCTTCACCCGGGCTGCCCTGGGCGCCGAAGGCGTGGGCAAGGATGTCACCATGATCATCGGTAACGGCTATACGAAAAATCACGCGGCCTTCTCCCTCCAGCTCCTTCGCGAGAGCGAAGCGCTTCGCAGGATCTTCGAGAAGACCTATCTGTAGAGGGGGACCAGGCATGAAGGCAGAGGATAAGTATATAAACAAAAGCGCCCAGGCCAGGCGGGAGATACTCTTTCCGGGCGTTGCGGATGAGGATTGGAACAGCTGGCACTGGCAGGTTAAAAACAGGATCACCCGCCTGGAGGAGCTGACGGACCGGATGGCCCTGACCGGGGAGGAGATCGAAGGGGTTGGCGAGGCCCTCCAGAAATTCCGCATGGCCATCACCCCCTATTACCTGACCCTGATCGATCCTGACGACCCCTACGATCCGGCCAGGAAGCAGGCTATCCCGACCGCCCTGGAAAGGAAGTCGGCGCCGGAGGACCAGGATGACCCCCTCCACGAGGAGGGGGACTCACCCGTCTTCGGCCTGACCCATCGTTACCCCGACCGGGTCCTCCTCCTGATCACCGATATGTGCTCCATGTACTGCCGCCATTGCACCCGCCGGCGTCTGGCCGGCCAGAAGGACGCGGCCAGGACAAAGGAGGAGATCGATGCCTGCATCGGCTACATCCGGGAGCACCCCCTGATCCGGGATGTCCTCCTCTCAGGCGGTGACGCCCTCCTCATGAGTGATGATCGGCTGGAGTACATACTCCAGGCCCTGCGGAGCATCGACCATGTCGAGATCATCCGGATCGGCAGCCGGACCCCCGTGGTCATGCCCCAGCGGATAACGCCGGAACTCTGCGCGCTCCTGAAGAAATATGAGCCGGTCTGGCTCAACATGCAGTTCAACCACCCCAAGGAGATCACGCCCGAGAGCTGGCAGGCCTGCGCCCGGCTGGCCGACGCCGGCGTCCCCCTCGGCAACCAGTCGGTCCTCCTCCGCGGCATCAACGACTGTGTCCATGTCATGCGCCAGCTGGTCAACGGCCTGGCCTGGATCAAGGTCCGCCCCTATTACATCTATCAGTGCGACCTGACCCGGGGGATCTCCCATTTCAGGACCTGTGTCTCCAAGGGGATTGAGATCTGCGAGGGGCTCCGCGGCCACACCTCCGGCTTTTGTGTCCCCACCTTTGTCGTGGACGCCCTGGGCGGGGGCGGCAAGGTCCCCGTCATGCCCGACTACCTGATTTCACAAAGCCCAGAGCGGGTGGTCCTACGCAACTACGAAGGGGTGATCAGCACCTACACCCAGCCGCGCGACTATGAGAGCGACTGCCACTGCCCTGTCTGTGAGGGGGAAAGGCAGATCCACATGATCGGGGTGGCGGGCCTCCTCGAAGGGCAGCAGGAGTCGCTTGAACCCAAGGATCTCCTGCGCAAGACAAAAGTCGACCCGTCCGTCGAATACATCTGAGCCATGACCGGGGAAGCCAGGATCCGTCTTGTGGAGGAACTCGGTCTTGACCGCCTGCCCTCGCTTGCCATCATTGGAACGGGCAAGAATGCCGGCAAGACCACCCTTCTGAATCATATCCTGGAAGCCTGTGCCCAGGCGGATTTCAAGCGGACCCTGGCCCTGACCTCCATCGGCCGTGACGGGGAGGATCTGGACCTGGTGACAGGTGGCGCCAAGCCCGGCATCTACCTGAGGGAAGGCCAGCTCATCGCCACGGCGCGGGCTTCCATCGGCCGGGCCGACAGTGTCCTGGAGATCCTGGCCCTGACCGGGATCCAGACAGCGACGGGCGAAATCGTCATCGCCAGGACCCGGTCCGGGGGCTTCCTGGAATTGGCCGGCCCTTCGGTCGCGGCCGATATCCGGCGCTGTGAGGCCTATTTCCGGGCGGAGGCCCCCGACTGCCTCCTGATCGTTGACGGGGCCCTATCCCGTCGATCACCCGCGGGAGGTGGCCTGACCAAGGCCGCCGTGCTTGTGGCGGGTCTGGCCAACGCCGGCAGCCCGGCTGAGCTGGCCGAAAAAACGGCCCGGCTGGTCGATCTTCTCACCCTGAAGACCTTCGATGGGACCTTGAGGCAGGAGAGTTTGGAGGCCCTGCGTGACCGACCCCAGGCCCGGGCCCTGATCCTGGATGGCGGAGGAGGCCTCCGCCGGATCCTGGACTTTCCCTCCCTGGTCGGCCGGGGGGCCGACATTGCCCAGGTCCTCCTGCCCCAGGACCGCTTGCTCCTCCTCCGGGGCGCCGTGACCAGCTCCCTTGTAGAAGAACTTATGAAGAGCGAATGCTTTGCTGATATGGGCCTGGCCGCGGAGGACGGTACCCGCTTCTTCCTGGATGACGGGGACCTGTCAAAACTGCGGGGACGGGCGGTCCCCCTCTATGTCCTCCATGAACTCAGCCTGCCCGCCGTCTTTGTCAATCCAGCCAGGCGGGATGGCAGTCTGGCGGATTCCAGTCAGCTGCTGGCCGCCATCCGGGCCAGGGTCGACAGGCCTGTGGCCGACCTGGGCCCGGTCCGGACCTGGACCCGAAAAGGGAGGACCGGCCTATGTTGATCGCAAGCCGCCAGGACCGGGAGCGGCTGGGCCTGGCCCAGGCCCTGGAAGCCTGCCGCTGCTATTCCCCCCAGGGCCGGCGCCTGAAAGCGGCCTACCGGTATTATTCGCCGGAGGAGAAGGGCCTCTTGGAGGCGGAGCTGACAGCCATCGACCGCCTGTCCGACTTCGTCAAAAACAAGAAGGCGGAGCTTCTGGACATACAGGGCCTCCTGGCCCATCTTCGGGATCTCCGTGGGAGCCTGGCAGGTCTGAAAAAGGGCCGCCTGCTTGACATCACCGAACTCTTTGAACTCAAACAGACCGCCCGCCTCATCAGGAAGCTGGCCGATCACCAGGTCCCCGCGGAAAAGGCGGGCGTGACCCTGAAGGCCCTGCCGGAGCTGGAATCCCTGCTTGATCCCTCGGGCCTGGGAACCAGCGGCTTCTACCTCTATGACGATTACTCGCCGCGCCTGGCCCAGGTCCGCCGGGAGCGCAGCCTACTCGAGAACAGGCTGGAGGGGGGCCTGGGGGACCGGCCGGCCCTGCTGGCGGAACGCCGCCGCCTGATTGAGGAGGAGGAAAAAGAGGAAGGGATTGTCCGCCGCCGGCTCTGTGAGGCGATCAGGCCCTACGAGGTCCCCCTCCAGGAGAACCTGGACCAGGCGGGACAGCTGGATTTCCGGCTGGCCAAGGCGGGGCTTGCCCTCCACTGGGGGGCGTCCAGACCGATCCTGCTGGAGGCGGGTGAGAGGGCCATCCTGGAAGAATTCCACCACCCGGTGATTGAGGGGCATCTCCTGGCCAGGGGTGGCGTTTATGTAAGACAGACCCTGGCCGTGGAGAAAGGGTCCACGGTTTTGTCAGGACCCAATATGGGCGGCAAGAGCGTCACCTTGAAAGCCCTGACCCTTTCCCTGGTTCTCCTTCACCTGGGCTACTTCCCGCCCGCCGCCTACCTGGCCTCGCCACTCTTTGACTTTGTCAGCTACAGCTCCGACCATCTGGATACGACCAAGCGGGGCCTGTCCTCCTTCGCCTCGGAGATGGTGAGCCTCCGCGACCTTGTGGACCGGTCGAGGAAGGCAAGGGGCTTCCTGGTCATTGATGAACCCTGCCGGGGTACCAACCCCCGGGAGGCGACGGCCCTCATCGGGGCCCTCTGCCGTTTTTTTGCCAGGGGGCCGGGTTCCTTGGTCCTGGCCACCCATTACCCCATCCCGGCCGGTGATGGGATAAGACATATACGGATCAAGGGCATCCAGGAGGAGGCCCTGCGGGCCGTCCTGGGGGCCGGCCCCCGGCAAGTGACAGACCCCGAGGCCATCCGCCGGATCGAAGCCCTTATGGACTATTCGCTGGAGGCTGTCGAGGGCGACGCCCTGCCCCAGGAGGGGGCCATCCGCCTGGCCCGCTGGCTGGGCATGGATGAAGAGGTCCTCGACCTCCTCTGATTGGAAGATACTATGGCCGAACTGAAACTGGATTGGGACAAGATAAGGGCGTCAAGGGAGGCGGCCGCCTCCATCGCCGACCGGGTGAGCGAGGAACTGGCCCCCTTCACGACGGTCACGGTCGAGCGCGCCGTATGCCGCCTCCTGGGGATTGACGGCATCAACCAGGCGGGCATCCCCCTGCCCAATCTGGTGGTCGACCATCTCAGGAGCCGGGGTGTCCTGGACCGGGGCGCCGCCTACTGGCTGGCCCAGGCCGCCCTTACCTCCGGCCTGTCTCCCCTCCAAATCGCGGAAGCCCTGGGAGCCGACAGGATGGACCTCACGGCACTTGAGAGGCAGGACGCCTATGACTGCCGGCTCTGGGCCCGGGACAGGGCCCAGGAGGCCCTGGCGGGGATCCGGGCTGGCCGGAAGAGGCGGGAGGGCCTGATTGAAGGCTATGGGGAGCAGCCGGCCCCCTGGCTCTACGCCATTGTCGCGACCGGTAATATTTACGAGGATATTGTCCAAGCCAGGGCGGCCGCCCGCCAGGGCGCCCATGTCATCGCCGTCATCCGGACGACCGGTCAGAGTCTTCTGGACTATGTCCCCCACGGAGCTACGACCGAGGGATTCGGCGGGACCACGGCGACCCGGGAGAACTTCCGCCTCATGCGCCAGGCCCTCGATCAGACAGGCCATGAGCTGGGCCGCTACATCCGTCTTTGCAACTACTGCTCAGGGCTCTGCATGCCCGAGATTGCCGTCCTGGGGGCCCAGGAGCGGGTGGATGTCATGCTGAACGATGCCCTCTACGGGGTTCTCTTCCGGGATATCAACATGCGCCGGACCCTGATCGACCAGGGTTTTTCCCGCATGATCAATGGGGCGGCCGGCATCATCATCAATACGGGGGAGGATAATTATCTGACGACGGCGGACGCCTTTGAGGAGGCGCATACCGTCCTGGCCTCCCAGTTCATCAACGAGCAGTTCGCCCTCAACGCGGGGATGGCCGAAGGACAGATCGGCTTGGGTCACGCCTTTGAGATGGACCCCGACCTGCCCGGCTCCTTCGTCTTTGAACTGGCCCAGGCCCAGATGGCCCGCCAGATATTCCCCCAGGCCCCCCTGAAGTACATGCCGCCGACCAAGCATATGACCGGCAACATCTTCAAGGGTCAGGTCCAGGACGCCCTCTTCAATATGGTCGCGGTCCTGACCGGACAGCAGTTCCTCCTCCTGGGCATGATGACCGAGGCCATCCACACCCCCCATATGGCGGACCGGGCCCAGGCCCTGGAGAGCGCCCGCTATATCGACCGGGCCCTGCGGGGCCTGAGCGGGGAAATCGACTACCGGGAAGGCGGTATCATGGAGGAGCGGGCCCGGGAGGTCCTGGGCAGGGCCCTGGAACTGCTTGAAAGCATCCGGCGGGACGGCCTTTTCAAGGCCCTGGAGGCCGGGCGTTTTGCCGGGATCAAGAGGCGGGCCGAGGGCGGCAAGGGCCTGGACGGGGTCATCCTCAAGCATGACCTCTATGACAACCCCTTCCCGGCCCTCTTCTTTGAGGAACAGGAGCGCCTGGCGCGGGAGGTTGCAGGATGGAAATGAAGGTTGATCTCACACGACTCAAGCCCTACGGCGATACCCTGGACGACGGAAGGATCCAGCTCAGCTTCACCCTGCCCGTCCCGGACGATGACCGGGCAGTGGAGGCTGCCCGGGCCATCCTCCTCTCCCTGGGCCTGACCGAACCCCTGATCGCCTGGCATGAGGCGCTCGATGAGGGTTTCACCCATTTCATCGCCTACGGGACCCTGGACAAGGGGATCGACTACACGAGGCTAGAGGCTGCCAGCCTTGAATCCCCGGTCATGAGCCTGGAGGAGACCGACCAATTCATCCGGGAACACCTGGGCAGGAAGATCCGGGTTGTCGGAGCCAGTACGGGGACGGATGCCCACACGGTGGGGATCGACGCCATCATGAATATGAAGGGTTTTGCCGGCCATTTTGGCCTGGAGCGATATGCCATGTTTGAGACCCTCAACCTGGGCAGCCAGGTGGAGAATGAGATCTTCATCCGGGAAGCCGTCCGTTTCGGGGCCGATGCCCTCCTGGTATCGCAGACCGTGACCCAGCGGGACGTGCACATCCACAATATTACGGAATTGGTCGAGCTCCTGGAGGCTGAATCCATCCGCAGCCGTTTCCTGCTTATCGCCGGGGGGCCCCGCATGTCCCATGAACTGGCCAAGGAGCTGGGCTGTGATGCCGGATTTGGTCCGGGCAAGTACGCGGAGCATGTGGCGGGATTCATCGCGACCGAGCTGGTCAGGCGCCAGGAGGACCGGAGCGGCCAAGAAAAGTGAGGAGATGGACTATGAAAATTTTTGTCGCCGGATGCGGCACCATGGGGACGGGCATCGCCCAGGTCTTCGCCAGCCACGGTCACGAGACGGTGATCTATGACAAGACGGCCGACTTGACGGACCGGGGCTATGCCAGGATAGAGAGGCAGCTGGGCCGTCAGCTGGACAAGGGCCGCCTGACGGAAGAGGAAAAGGAGGCAACGCTTTCAAGGCTGTCGAAGGCAAATGATCCGGAGGCGGCGGCGGACGCTGACCTGGTCCTGGAAGCCATCTTCGAGGACCTGGGGGCCAAGCGGGAACTTTTCCTCAGGCTTGATGGGATCTGCCGAAGCGATTGCCTCTTCGCCAGCAATACCTCCTCCCTCTCCATCACCGAGATGGCCGCTGGCCTGAAGCATGAAGCGCGGTTCCTGGGCATCCACTTCTTCAATCCCGCCCCTGTCATGAAACTGGTTGAGATCATAAGAGGCTCCGCCAGTTCGGACCAGAGCCTGGACCAGGCCCTGGCCCTTGTGAGGGCCATCGGCAAGGAGCCGGTCCTCTGCCAGGAGAGTCCGGGCTTCATCGTCAACCGGATCCTGATCCCCATGATCAACGAGGCGGTCGACCTGCTGGACCGGGGGGTCGCTGACCGGGAGGCGATCGACCTGGCCATGCGGCTGGGGGCCAACCATCCCATGGGCCCGCTCCAGCTGGCCGATTTTGTGGGCATCGATATTGTCCTGAATATCATGGAGACCCTGCTCTCCGAGACCCAGGATCCCAAATACCGGCCCAGCCTCCTTCTGAGACGCATGGTCCGGGCGGGTAAACTGGGGGTCAAGACCGGCCAGGGTTTCTATAGCTATTGATCGTGGGGTTGACTTAATGAAAGAGATCGTAATCCTGGGGGCCTGCCGGACAGCCATAGGTTCCTTCAATGGCTCCCTGGCCAGGGTCCCGGCCGTCCAACTTGGGGCGGAGGTGATCAGTCAGGCCCTGGCCCGGGCCGGCCTCCAGGCCGGGGAGGTCCAGGAGGTCCTCCTGGGTTGCGCCCTGTTGGGGGGCCTGGGCCAGAACCCGGCCCGGCAGGCCGCCATAAGGGCGGGACTCCCAGAAGAGACGCCCGCCCTGACTGTGAATTGTGGTTGCGGCTCGGGCCTGAAAACCCTCCTCCTGGCGGCTGCCCTGATCAAAAGCGGGGAGGCGGGGATCCTGGTGGCCGGTGGGATGGAAAATATGTCTGCGACCCCCTACCTCCTCGATAAACTGAGGGATGGCTACCGGATGGGGGATGGCCGCCTGGTCGACAGCCTGGTCAAGGATGGGGTCTGGGATGCCTTCGGTGACTATCATGTGGGGGTGACGGCCGAGCGGGTGGCGAGGGAGTACGGGGTCAGCCGGGAGGAACAGGACGCCTATGCCCTGGAGAGTCAGAGGAGGGCGAAAAGGGCCTGGGAGACCGGTCGCTTCAAGGAGGAGATCCTAGCCCTGAAGATCCCAAGCGGAAAAAATCAGCTTGACTTCGATCAGGATGAATACCCCCGGCCCCAAACCACCTTCGAGGGTCTGGGGAGACTGCGGCCGGCTTTTGAAAAGGGGGGGACGGTGACCCTGGGCAACAGTTCGGGTCTCAACGACGGGGCGGCGGCCATGGTTGTCGTGAGCCGGGAGGAGGCTGAAAGAAGGGGTCTGGTCCCCCAGGCGACGCTCAGGGCCGGCGCCACGGTCGGGCTGGATCCAGCCCTTATGGGTATGGGCCCCTATTACGCGGCCAGGAAAATCCTGGATGACACCGGCCTGACCCTTGACCAGATCGACCTCTTTGAATTCAATGAAGCCTTTGCCGCCCAGACGATAGCCGTTATCAGGGCCCTGGGGGTGGACCCCGCCAGGGTCAACGTGAACGGGGGCGCCATCGCCCTGGGGCACCCGGTCGGGGCCTCGGGCGCCAGGATCCTGGTCAGCCTGCTCCACGAAATGGAAAAAAGGGATGCCAAACGCGGCCTGGCCGCGCTGGCCATAGGGGGCGGCATGGGGATTGCCGCCCTGGTCGAACGATGAAGGGGGAGTAAAATATGGATCATCTTTTGATGGAGGAAAAAGGGCAGGTCGTCCAGATCACCATAAACCGGCCCAAGGGCCTGAACGCGCTCAACCGCGCCATCCTCCAGGAGCTTTCGGATGTCTTCTCCAAGCTCAGGGACAGGGGGGATGTCCGGGCGCTTATCCTCACCGGCGCCGGTGACAGGGCCTTCATAGCGGGTGCCGACATCGATGAGATGGTCGATCTCAACCGGCAGGAAGCGGAAGACTTCTCCCGTTTCGGCAACCGGATCTTCCAGCAGATCTACGACTGTCCCCTCCCCCTCATCGCCGCCATCAGGGGCTATGCCCTGGGCGGTGGCCTGGAGCTGGCCCTGGCCTGTGACCTTCGGATCGCTTCCGGGTCCGCCCGTTTCGCCTTCCCCGAGACAGGCCTGGGCATCATCCCCGGCTGGGGCGGGACACAGAGACTGGCCAGGCTGACCGGCCCCATGACGGCCCTGGACCTGATCCTGACTGGCCGGCGTATTGACGCCGAAGAGGCCTGGCGGCTGGGCCTCTTGTCGGAGGTCACTTCGGAGGAGGAGCTCCTCCCCCGCGCCTGGGAGCTGGCCGAAACAATCGCGAAGAAGGCGCCGGTGGCTGTCCGCCAGGCGAAGCGCGCCGTCCGTGACGGCCTGGACCTGGCCCTGGAAGAGGCTCTGGAACTGGAGGCGGTCTGCTTTGGCCGCTGTTTTGAGACCAGGGATCAGAAGAGGGCCATGAGGGCTTTTCTGGACAAGGAGAAGATTCCGGCTTTTGAGGGGGAATGATACCTGCCGGCCGGAATTGCCGGCCTACTATTGTAGAATGATAAAAGCAGGACATTTTTTTCCAACACAGCCTGGTCCAGGCCCAATACTCACGTGAAAGGGAGGGATCGCGTCTCTTCACCTATCCAACACTTATGGGTAAGTAGCCGCGACATTCTATATGAAAGAACTGAATACCAAGATCATTAAACGCCACCAGCTGAAGACCTATGAGTTCTGGCAGCTGGATGAGAAGTTTCTCATTGTCTCGCCGGACCGGAAGCTACTGGATGTAGAAGGCCTGGAAGGCCTGCCCGAGAGCAGGACGGGCTACCTGGCCTACGCCTTTCTGGATGAGGAGATCAAGGTGGCCTTCCTGGGCCAGGCCGACCCCAAGGAAGGGACCTACCAGTTCTTTGAGGGGGAGGACATTCTCTCCCTTCCCGCCAGGGCCCTTTCCCAGGTCCTGGTCCACCTGGTCAAACCGACGGAGGAGCTTGTCAAACACCCCTTTGTTGACGGAGTCCTGGCCTTTCACCGATCCAAGGCCCTGTCCAGGAGTACCCTGGCGCTCCGGTCCCTGGATTATTTGAGAGACCCCCTCTATCCCGATATCCTGACGGCCTGCTTCATCCGGGATGAGGTCAGGAAACAGAAGGCCTATGAGGAGGAACTGGACCTCTACAGGTCGGCCCTGGAAGCGATCATTTCCGACGACAAGGGCGATTTGACGGAGCGGCTGGAGAATCTTGAAAAACCTGTCATTCCCGACGATTTCATCAATTTCGTCAAGATCCGGGAACTTATGCCGGCCAACCATGGGACCTGGCGGGCCATCCTCCTGGAGAACCTGCCGGGGACCCGGCTGAAGAAGAAGGGGGACCCGGTCACCCTCTCCCTGGTGACTGTTGCCGATGATGAGGGGGAGCATGCCATGCTCTTTGTCGATCACACGGCACCCGTCGAGGGGACGGCCATCACGGTGGCCTCCTACAAGCCCTTCCGCCTTCCCTGGCGTCTGGCCTATGAGCTGGACTGCGGCGACTGCCCCTTCAAGGAAACCTTTTTCCTGGGCAGGCACGGTGAGGACAGCTATCTCTTCAAGGAGATCCTGAACGAAATCCGGGCCGGCCACATCGATCCCCTGATCCTGATTGACCTGGTCCAGCGGGATGACTGTGAATTGGATTTTTCCAGGGAACTCTACCGTTGCCGCAACTGCGGGACCCTGGCGGTCATGAAACAGCTCCGCCTGATCACCCCCGACAGGACCCAGTCGGCCGCCTACAGCTGTCCCCGCTGCGGGGAACGCATGTCCCTGGTCAAGCGGGGCCACATCGCCTCCCTGGATTGCCCTGACTGCCGCAAGCCGCTCAACCTGGTCTCGGAGAAGCAGTGGAGCGGCGTGCCTGAAACTGAGGTGGAGGTCTAGATGAAAGAAGCCTATTTCCTTAAGCAGCTGGAGGAGGAGCTGGTCATTGCCCTGGGCTGTACGGAGCCGGTGGCGGTCGCCTACGCGGCAGCCCTGGCGAGGAAGGAGGCAGGACAGGAGCCCGTGGAGTCCATCCAGCTGAAGGCGAGTGTCAACATCTACAAGAACGCCATGGGGGTCTACATACCCGGCACCCACGAGATGGGGGCCGCCATGGCCGCGGCCCTGGGAGCCGTAGGCGGCAATCCCGACCTGGGCCTGCAGGTTCTGCAGGACCTGAAGGAAGCCCATATCCGGGAGGCCAGGGAGCTTCACGCCCAGGGGCGGATCGTCACAGAACCGGCGCCCCAAGCTACCCCCTCCCTCTATATCGATGTCGGGATCAAGACAGAAAACCACTCAGGCCGGGCCGTGGTCGCCTGGAAGCATGACCTTATCATTGAGCTGGAAAGGGACGGCCAGCAGACCTTCTACAACGATATGACCAACCTGCTGGAGCCATCCGCGGCCATCACTGTCGATGACCTCCGCCAGATCTGGGAATTCGCCAACAAAGTCGACCTGGACCATCTGGATATCATCCGCCAGGCCATGCTCCTGAACGAGCGTATCTCCGAGGAGGGCCTGGCTAAGGGCTACGGCCTGGAGGTGGGCCGGTCCATCGCGGAGGCCCATAAGATTACAAACCGGAAGATCGACCATAAAACCATCTCCCTCGCAGATTATTGCGCGTCACGGACCGCCGCGGCCTCCGATGCCCGTATGGCAGGGGCCCCCCTCCCTGTAATGAGCAATTCAGGAAGCGGCAACCAGGGGATCACGGCCACCGTCTGCGTATCGGCCGCGGCCCATTACCTGGACAGCACGGAGGAGGCCCTGATCCGGGCCCAGACCCTGAGCCAGCTGGTGGCCATCCATGTCAAAAAGAGCTATGGCCGCCTGTCTCCCCTCTGTGGCGCCACAGCCGCCGCCGTCGGCGCCAGCGCCGGCCTGGTCTTCCTGCTGGGGGGCACCATCGACCAGGTCATCGCGACCGTCCAGAATATGTTTGGGACCCTGACCGGTATGATCTGTGACGGGGCCAAGGTCGGCTGCGCCCTCAAGGTCTCCATCTCCATCTACGCGGCCGTCCAGGCCGCCTATGTGGCCATCCGGGGCAAGAAGATCGCGGCGACCGATGGGGTCATAGAGAGCGATGTCGAGGAGACCATCCGCAACATAGGGAGGATCTCACAGGAGGGTATGACCAACATGGACGACCTCCTCCTCAAGATCATGCTGAACAAGCAGGGTGAGTGTTAGAATAACCCTGCCGTGGTATAATGCCTGAAGCAATCTCTTGCGGGTGTAGTTCAATGGCAGAACATTAGCTTCCCAAGCTAAATACGGGGGTTCGATTCCCCTCACCCGCTCCAGGCCCTCCCAAGGACGGCCTTTTCCTTAGCCAACAAAAGGCTGCATAAGGGCATCAGATCAGGTATAAAGCTCAAAACTCAACAATCACCGCCTTTTTAACAGGATTTAAGTGCTCTATGTTACATAAACAGGTAAAGTTTCAGAATTGTTTCAGAGCAAGATGGTATTCTGACCGAGATCGGGCTACGGCCCGTTGTTTAAGGAGCCTAGCTTTCATATAGATTGCGGTTGCAAGTGAAGAACCGCGCCCAGGAGGATGTAAGATGATCAAGAGACACGGAATTAAACTGCTGGCCCTCATGCTGACGGCGGTGATTATGTTTAGCTTCATACCCAAGGTGTTCGCGGATGAGGGAAAGGACCTACTGTCCCACATCCCGCCACTCGTTGAGATCTTAGAGGGTGAAAATGAGACCTACTTCAAGGTCTATGAGGCTGATGGGCTGACGGAAATAACTGACCTATCTGCCGTCCCCAAAGACGCAAAGTTCGAACTACGTTATTCCTTCAAGGAACTGATTGATGAAGATGAAATGTTTTACTGGGAAGCAGGCGATTACGTGGAGTTGGAACTCCCGTCCGATTTGGTCGCAATTGCTGATCTTAATATATTGTCAGGTACAATCCCAGGAACCAATGGAGATGGGGAGCCTTACGATCTGGCGACCTGGACTCTGGCCGCAGATGGAAAATTGAAAATAGTCTTGACAGAAGAGGCAATAGAGAATAGGGCGTACAATTTCTTCTTTGAATATAAGGGTAGCTTTAAAGAAGATATCGAGGAAGGCGAGACGGAATATACCTTTTCTTTGTTTGACGGTGGACAAGAATACAAGGTGATATTCGAAGAGGATGAAGAACCTGAACCCGATCCACCTAAGGCGACAATAGAGAAAAAAGACGGTGTTTACGATCCCACCACCAACACGGTGACTTGGAGAATTGAGATCACATCAGAGGAATTCCCCCTTGAAAGTGTAAAAGTTGTCGATAGGCTGGGAGAGAACCAGACCTACGTTGAGGCTTACACTAAGACGAACGGTACGAATACGTCTGTACCAGGAACAGGGACAGGCAGTTCCTATGAGTTTGACATAGGTAAATTGGAAGGTCCGTACACCTTCTATATTGTAACAAAGCCCACGGATGAGGCTTTTGGCGCAGAAGGGACTACCAATAGGGTGGAGAATGATGTCGACCTTTATCTGGAAGAAGGCGACGTCCCTGTTTCAACGGATGATGCTAAGGCCACCTTCAAAACGGATTGGATTAAAAAGGAAGGCATCTACAGTTACGATGAAGATTCAGGCAAACACTACATCACTTGGACCATAACGCTGAACAATAACAATAGGACCATCCCCGCTGGCGCCACGGTGACGGATATACTGCCCGAATATTTATCGCTGGTTGCAGATTCCGTCTATTTTGATGAGATGGAAGTTGCATCGGGCGCCACCCCCCCAAACCATGGATATACCTATGACATCAATACTAGAGAATTTGTCTTTACCCTTGGCGTAGCGATCATCAATGGCACAAAAGCACTCACCTTCACCACAGAGGTTAGCGACAGCTATTTTGACCAACAGAACACCACTTCCTTTGAAAATACGGCCACTCTCAAGTGGGACGGAGCCGATAAAGGTAGTGCGACCGGTGATGGGGTGGGTGTGCCAACCAGCCTGATTGCCAAAACATCAATTGGTAATCCGAAGTATGATCCTGCCACCCAGCTGATCACCTGGAAGCTGGAGGTCAATGGAAACGGACGGGAAATCAAAGGCGCTACCATTACGGATAGCCTGGGAAGTGACCAGGTTCTTCATATAGTAGAGGTCGGTGATGATGACAATAAGACTGACCAAAGCATCAAACGTACGGATAACGGCAATGAGATTTTCCTGGAGAGTGTTGACAGTGAAGCAAATTTGACGTCAAATACCTACTTTTACGACACAGCAAATAAAAAATTGATCATCTATCTGGGTGACCTTTCGGAGACGGACAAGCCGTTTCTGGTCTTCCAAACGGAAGTGACTAATCCGGATAAAACAGCTATTAACGGAACCAGTAGCGTGAGCAACACGGCCGAACTGGAGTCCGATAGCATCGAAAAATCGACAACGACCGTAAACCAAGGAACCCGGAGCCAGGTGCTCGCTAAAGAAGGGACACACTACGACTACGAGACGAGAGGGATCAGCTGGCGGATAACGGTCAACCAGAACAAAATGTTCATGAATCATGCCATTGTAATTGATGAAATTCAGGAAGGCCAGGCATATGTGCCCGGCTCCATGAAGATAAATGGATCAGAAGAGCCAGACACAGATGGCAAGTTGACCATCGATCCCGACAACAATAAACTGACCATTACGCTGGGCGAAATAAATGACCAGGTGGTCATAACCTTCAAGACCAAGGTGACAGATCTAGACGTATTCCTTAATAGCAACGAGGATGTGACATTTTGGAATAAGGTGACCTTGCAGTCGGGTATCCCGGGCGCCAAAGATGTAACAGTCTGGGGCGATCAAGAAGCCAATAATAAGGCTGTCTCAAAGGGAACAAATGGCTATAACGATGAGCTTAGGCTCTTTAGCTGGGTCGTCTACGTCAACTCAAACGGAGTGCCTATGGAGAATGGAAAGCTCACGGATCAACTCCAGGAAGGCTTGGTCCTGGATGAGGAGTCCGTCGCGCTATACCGTTGGTACCAGAATGCAGACGGTACACATAAAGCCCTGGAAGAGACTGATAAGTTTGACAGTGACGATTATTCCTATGAATATGACCCTGCAACGCGAATATTTATTGTCAATCTGCCTCAAGTTACAGAAGAATCTCCACATGGTTTCGTCCTGAAATTCGATACGGACGTGACCAAGGGAGGTAACTATACGAATACGATTACCTTTGAGGGGGAATTCGAGAGCAAACCGGCGGACGAATCCGATAAGTATAGCATCTCGGAAGATCAGGTCAACACGGGGGGCTCCGGTCGTGCCGGGAAAATCCATATAACCAAACTGGATGAGAACGGAGAGCTACTTGGAGGCGCCCGGTTCGAACTGTGGAACAAGAGCAAGAAAGTCCTGCTCAAAGAGGGGACGACGGGGCTGGATGGCAAGTTGACCTTTGACAAACTGAGTCTCGATCGGACCTATTATGTCCGTGAATCAAGGGCCCCCGATGGTTATGGCATTGATGAGGAAGATGACGTCGAGGCAGTGCTTAACGAAAGCGTGCCTGTAGTTAGCCTCATTTTCACAAACCATAAACAGACTGCCGAAGTCTCCTTCCACAAGATCAATCCGGACGGGAAGTTTCTTGAAGGCGGCCTCTTTGGTATTTACCTGCCGGAGAGTGATGTTCCTTTGATGACGGCCTCCGCGGTGGCGGGTGGTGAAGTTCTTTTTGAGGGCCTGCCGCACGGTTCCTATGTGATCCGTGAAATTGAGCCACCGGTCGGTTATATGGGCACATCTGTTGAGATTCCTGTGGAACTCACAGTTGATGAGGACAACGTCCTCCACGATTTGCTACTTCCTGATCTCGTCAATGAATGGGATGGGGCTATCATCCTGTTGAAGCTGGGTGATGAAGGGGATCCCCTTGGGGGCGTGACCTTCCAGTTACTGGATGAGGGAAAGGAGCCAATCGGAGAAGCTGTCCTGACGGATAAGGATGGCAAGTTCGAGTGGTCCGGACTTCTGCCGGGGACCTATTATCTCCGTGAAATTGCCGGGTTGCCGGGCTATGAGAGCCTGCTGGAGGATCTGGAAGTCGTACTTTCGGATGATAAGGCAGGGGAGATGGTCCAGGAGGTCGAGGTCGAGAACAAATTGCTCCGGGCCTCCGTGTCACTCCAAAAGGTTGACCAGGATGGTGAGCCCTTGTCCGGTGGTCTCTTCGGAATCTATGATCCGGAGGATGTCCGCTTTGAGACACCCTTGTTGAAGGTGGAAGCCGAAGAAGGTACGATCCTCTTTGAGGGGCTCTTGCCAGGTGACTACATCATCCGTGAGATTGAGGCACCCAAGGACTACCAGCTGACGGACGAGGTGATCGGGGTCAAGCTGGAGATCGGTAAGGACAATACACTGGCTGATATCGAGTTGGAAGAGAAACTTGTCAATGTCTCGAGCCTACTGGCGGGAGACGACGATGACCTGGATGATGACCTGGTTGAAACAGGTGGAATCCTGGATGCCACCATGCTTTGGCTCCTGGGTATCCTGCTTGTCCTGATGGGACTCTTGTTCCTGCTTCGCCTGAAGCCGGTCAAAGCGAGATAAAATGCCGGTCAGGAGGAATCCTGTTCGGGAGATGAAGAGGCGGAACCTGCTCCTTGCTGGTTTCGCCAGCCTTCTCATCCTGGCGGGCTTGCTCCTGATCTATACGGGCTATCGCCTGAAGTGGCAGGAGAATCGGATACAAGGCCGCCTGCGAAGCCTTTACGCTGAGCAGGTGGCTTCCGGCGTCCGGCCAGAACTTGATTCCGGTTTGGACGATTTGTTGGAACTTCCCCGGGATGATGAAAAACCGGAGGGGCCGGTCCGGCTCTCCGATCTTCGGCCTTTCGGCCTCTTGACCATCCCTTCGATTGATCTGGAAGTGGTCATGGTTGAGGGGATCACCCCGGCCGACCTGCGTTTCGCCGTCGGTCATTTCCCCGGTACTGGGGAGCCGGGACCTGGGGGTAATGTGGCCCTGGCGGGCCACCGGACCTTTACCTCCGGCCAGTTCTTCAGACGGCTGGATGAACTGGAGGAGGGCGATGAGATCCGGATCGAATACGGGGGAGAGCTTTATCCCTACCGGGTGACGGACAAATGGGTTGTCAATCCGGAGGATACCTGGGTATTGGACAAGACCGAGGAAGCGGCTGTCACCCTGGTGACCTGTACGCCGCCCCATTCAACAGCCTACCGGCTGGTTATCAGGGGGCTCTTGCAGGAATCCCCCTGAGAGGGAGAAAGGGCCTTTGACAAAGAGGCCGGACCTTTGTATCATAGGCAGGCAGTAAAAAATCTCATGCCTTTTTAGCTCAGTAGGTAGAGCGCATCCATGGTAAGGATGAGGTCGCCGGTTCAATTCCGGCAAAAGGCTCCAGGAGAACCCCGTTGCGGATAAGGCCGCAGCGGGGTTCTTCTTCTTGTGAGCGCAATGATCCGTTGGGGTGGGCCGGAAACTTACCAGGCCTCGTAGTCCCGCTCATCCAGGAAGCGGAGGAGCCTTCGGCAAAGATCATCTTTTGGCTTCAGGGTGATATCCACTTTCTCCCCGTTGCCAAGCTTGATCCAGAAACGGATGGACCTCACCCTTTCCTCCCGGCTCCCGGACAGGGCGCCCAGGACAGCGCCAAGCGACCCGGCTATCCCATGGCCTATAAGGGTTTTGGCCAGGGTGTCGTCGACCGATCTTTGGTTGATTTCTCGGATGACAACCTCCTTCAGGCCCTGGCGGTTGATCTTGGCTCCCACCTGCGTCTTGTTGAGGGACTCCAGGAACTTGCTCAGCAGGTTGAGGAGTCCGGCGAAGAGGAGGAGGATCGCGCCCCATTTGAGGACCAGGAAGAGCAGGCGGAGGGTCTCCGCTTCAAGTATCAGGAGGGGTAGCTGGGTGGTCACGGTATTCTCCCTGGCAGGAGCCCCTTGTTACAGGCAGGGCGGGCGGTTGTTAAAGGAATTCACCGTCACTATTATGCAAATGCGATAAATTTATCAAGAAATACTTGATAAATTGGTCAATCTATCTGAATCAAGAAATATTTGCAAGCTGGAGGAAAAAATGAAAAAGTATCTATTGATTAGCCTGGCCCTGCTTCTGGGCCTTGCCCTGGTCGTGTCCTGCGCGCCCAAGGGCAAGCCGGCCGACCTGGGAGCCGCAGAGATAACGGTCCAGGTGGAGTCAAGCTGGATGGAGCTCTATGAGGCGGCGGCCAAACGTATCACGGACGCCAACCCCGAGGTCACCATCAAGCTTATGGAGATAGGCTCTTTCGATCATTTGGGGATCCTGGACGAGACTGACGCCAGCAACCCGGATGTCGCGGATGTCTTCGCCCTGCCCGCCGACCGCTTGACCGGCCTGGCCGGCAAGGACCTGCTGGGTTCCATCGACGCGAAAAAGATCGCGGATGGTCTGGGTGGCTGGAGCGATTTCGACGGGGGCCTGGGTGGCCTCTTCAAGCTGGATGGCGAGTACCTGGCCTTCCCCTACAACATCGAGACCCTGGTGGTCTTCGCCAACACGAAGAACGCGGAAGCCCAGGGCCTTGAACTGGACCAGCCGGTTGAGCTCGAGGGGATCGGGGACCCGGCCACCATCCTGCTTCCGGTCTTTGACGCCTGGTTCGGGGTGGCACTGACCAACTCGGCCGACATCGCGCTCCTGAAAGAAGAGGGGGATGGATTCGTTTCGGACTTGACCACGGACTGGGGTGAACTGGAAGGCGGTAAGAAGGCGGCCCTTACAGTCCTCTACGACTACTGGAAACTGAACCATGAGGGGAATACGACCCTCTTTGACGCGGACGCGGGCTGGGGCTACATCGACGAGAAGTTCACCAGCGGCCAGGCCGGTGTCCTTCGCATCGGCGGTCCCTGGGAGACCGGCGGTATGAAGGAGAATACGGATGACGGGGCTGACCTGGGCGTCTACCCGATCGGCCACATCACGGTGGCGGGCCAGCCCCTGCGTCACTGGCAGGGCGGCTGGGGCCTGGCCATCAATCCCCGGATAGAGGAGGACCCGGCCAAGGTGGAGCTGGCGGAAGCCATGATCGCCGAGATTGTCAACCCTGACTATGCCGTTGACCTCTTCAAGGCGACCGGCAAGATCCTGGAGAATGTAACGGCTGACGCCTATGCCGAGTCCGACCTGGATGAGATCGACAAGAAGGTCATCGAGGCCGTCATCGATTCCTTCCACGTGTCACCGGGCAGGCCCCTCTTCCAGGAGTTCGGCCCTGTATGGGATACCTGGAAGAACGCGATCCTGTCCTGGAACAGCGTCGTCCCGGGGACGGTCGAAGCCGCTTACGGTGAACTCAAGGCCTCCTTTGACGCCATGATGGCTGACTTGAAGTAGTTCCCTGATCCCTGGGCGGATCTTTTGGCAGGAGGGCCGGACGGCCCTCCTGCCCCGCTTAATTTCCGGGCTGTTTTCGTTTATGATAGGATTGTGTAGCCAAAAACCGTAAGAGGAGACTTATGGAGGTCGAACACAACCATCATATTGGCAGGGGCCGGCCTGATCGTAGACGGCAACTGACTATCCTGATCGCCTGGTGCGCGGCGCATGTCGTGCTCGCGGCCTTGACCGCCGTCCTGCTGGCCAGGCCGGAGGCTTACCGGACCTGGCAGGAACTCTCCGCCCAGGGCAGCCCCGCTGACTACTCCGCCCTGCTCCTGACCCGCTTTGTCTGGGAGATCTTTGTACCCGTCGCCCTGGCCCTCTACAGCTATTTCACCCTGGAGAGATTGGGGACGCCCCCCCTCTACCGTTTGATCTGGGGCCTGGTGGTCTTTACCTCGGCCCTCTGGAAGCTGCTGACATTTGAGACCTACTCCCCCTTCTGGTACCTGTCACTTGCCCTGTGGCTGGGCCTCCTTTTGACCGTCATCAACATCCACCGGCTTGAGCCTGAATACCCCAAGAAAGAAGGCCCGCATGGACTATCCAAAAACCGTCCTTGACGATATCGGCAACGAGCACGAGCGAAGGAATCTGCTGCTGGCGGAACAGAGCGGCGTGGAGATATCAGCCGAGGACCTTGAGGCCTACAAGATCAGGCGGGAGGAGGCCCTGGCAGAGGAAAAGGCCTTCCTCCAGGCAGCGGCGGAAAGAGAGACAGATTTCGGGGAAGCGATTGATGACAGCGATCCCCGGATCCGGGGCTGGCTGCTCTCAGCCAGGGAGAGCGAGGCCCGGGCAGCCTTCTATGAACCCCTGACCGAACTCGACTTCGACTTTGAGCTGGCCTACGGTGAGAACCGTGAAAGGGCGGATCAACTGCCGGAGATCGCCGCCCGGCGGCGGACCCTGCTGGACGAGCGGGAAGCCGCTGAAAAGGCCCTGGCGGAGGCCAGGGAAGCAGGCCAGCAAGAGGAGGAGGCCGCCTGGCGGGAGGCCAGGAAAGAGCGCCTGGACCAGCTGAAGGCGGAAAGGAAGGAGCTGAAAAAGGCCTACCGGGAGGGTTCGATCTCGGCCAAGGCCTACAGTCAGGAAAAAAGGGAGAAACGGCTGGCCGCCAGGGATGAGATCCGGTCCGGCAAGCGCCGTTTGCCCGTCAACCTGCAGGAGGAGCGCCTGCGCACCGCCCGGCACAGGCTGAAGCATGAAAGCGGGAACCAGCTCAGGGTCCTGAACTCCGACCTGTCGGACCTCCGCCGGAAGACGCCCCTCGAGTCGACCAAGCAAAGGCCGGTCATCGCCTGGTTGACCTGGCCGGTTCCCGGGCTGGGCCAGCTCCTGCTCGGCCAACGCCTGAAGGCGGCCTTCTTCTTCCTGGGCTCCCTCTACTTTTACCTGCTGGCCATCCCCTATGCCCTGGGCCGGGGCAACTATCGGGGCAGGGGTCTTTTCGGCCTGGTCTCACTGGCCCAGGATGGGAGCCGGCTGGACCGCTCGGTCATCTTCATGGTGGAGGGCATCATCGCCATCCTCCTCCTCCTGATCGGGCTTTTGATCCTCTACCAGTCCTATCGGGATGTCAGCCGGGTTGAGAAAAACCAGATCCGGGGCATCAGGATGCACAACTGGTTTGAGACCAGGACCACGATCAGGGGCGGGGGCTTCCCCTTCTTCGCCTCGGCGCCGGCCGCCCTGGTCACCCTCTTCATCGTCCTCCTCCCCATCGCCGTGACCGTCCTGATATCCTTCACCAACTACGATCCTGCCCACCAGTCAAAATTCAACTGGGTGGGGCTGGCCAATTACAAGCAGATCGTGCTGGGCCAGGGGATCGCCGGGGGTCCCTTCTGGCATATCACGGGCTGGACCATCATCTGGACCCTGTGCGCGACCTCCCTGGCCATCTTGATCGGCTTTGTCCTGGCCCTGCTGGTCAACCAGGACCGGATCTACGGCAAGCGGCTCTTCCGGACGGTCTACCTGTTGCCCTGGGCCGTGCCGGCCTTCATCACCATCATGTTCTTCTCGATCATGTTCTCGCCGGAGGGACCCTTGACGGAAGTCCTGTCCAGCCTGGCCGGCCAGATCACCAATATAAAGTACTCCACCTGGGGGACCCGGACCGTCCTCATCCTCCTCCAGGGTTGGCTGGGGTCCTCCTATGTCTTCCTCCTCTGCACCGGGATCCTCCAGGGGATCCCCAAGGATCTCTACGAGGCGGCCCGGATCGACGGGGCGACGGGCTTCCAGGCCACCCGCCATATCACCATCCCCCTCCTGCTCTTCCAGACGGCGCCCCTCCTGATCGGCCAGTACACCTTCAACTTCAACAACTTCTCCATCATCTACCTCTTCAATGGGGGCGGGCCCTTTGAACCGTCCAAGTACGGCAATATCGCGGGATCCTCGGATCTCCTGATCTCCTATATCTACAAGCTCACCATACAGAAACAGTACCAGGGGATAGGCTCGGCCATCACGCTGATCGTCTCCCTGGTCCTGATCTTCTTTGCCTGGATCGGTTTCAGCCGGTCCAAGGCCTTCCGGGAGGAGAGACTATGACCGGCAAAAAAGAAAAGAGCCTTTACCTGTCCGACAGGCCGCCCTTGACCGGGGTCAAGGTCGCCCTGCTGACCCTGAGCTACATCCTGCTCTTCCTCTATGTATTCATCGTCCTCTGGCCCCTGTCCCAGATCCTCTTCGCCAGCTTCAACGGCAATCACGGCTCCTACATCCAGATCGGCGTCGCCTTCTCCTTCTCCCTCAAGCACTTCGAGTACCTCTTCGCCGAGACCTACTTCCTCAACTGGGTGGTCAACACCATCCTCATCGCGCTGGCGACAGCCGGCCTGACCCTGCTTTTTGTCTCCTTCACGGGCTACGCCTATTCCCGCTACCGTTTCAAGGGCCGGAAGGCGTCCCTCATGGCCATCATGCTGATCCAGACCATCCCCTCCTTCGCGGGCATCGCGGCCTTCTACACCCTCCACTCCATCATCCTGTCGATCGCCCCCTGGTTCAGCCGGCAGCTCTTCCTGATCCTGATCTACGCGGGGGGAGGGATCGCCGCCAACACCTTCATCCTGAAAGGCTACATCGACTCCATCTCCACGGAACTCGATGACGCCGCCCGGATCGATGGCTGCGGCAACCTCCAGGTCTACCGCCTGATCATCATGCCCATCGTCCGCCCCATGCTGGCTGTCATCGCGCTCTGGTCCTTCATCGGGCCCTTCCTCGATTTCCTCCTCCCCAGCATCCTCTTGAACGACCCCAGGGCCTATACGTTGGCGACCGGCCTGCACACCCTGATCACCGATGTCCGCAACATGCACCAACCCGTCTTCGCGGCCGGCGGCCTGCTGACGGCGGTACCCATAATCATCTTGTTCATCGCACTGCAGAAGCAGCTGGTCTCCGGGCTGGCGAGCGGCGCTGTCAAAGGCTAGGAGGCATTCATGAAAGTCGAATTGGTCAATATCGGCAAAAAATACGAGGGCAGGGAAAACTTCACCATCCGGCATATAGACCTGGAGATTGAGGACAAGGACTTTTGCGTCATCCTCGGCCCGTCCGGCTGCGGGAAGAGCACCCTCCTCCGCATGATCGCGGGCCTGAACTCGATCACGGAAGGTGACCTCCTCTTCGACGGCAAGCGGATGAACAAGGTGGAGCCCAAGGACAGGGACATCGCCATGGTCTTCCAGTCCTACGCCCTCTACCCCCATATGACCGTCTACGACAACCTGGCCTTTTCGCTGAAGATGAGGAAGGAGGACAAGACCGTCGTCCACGACCGGGTCACCGAGGCGGCCGAACTCCTCCAGATCACGGACTATCTCTATTCAAAACCCTCCGAGATATCGGGCGGCCAGAGGCAGAGGGTGGCCCTGGGACGGGCCATGGTCAGGAAGGCGGCCGTCTTCCTGCTTGACGAGCCCCTGTCCAACCTCGACGCCAAGTTGCGTGAGCATATGCGGGTCGAACTTGTCCGCCTCCATAAATCACTCGATACCACTTCCGTCTATGTGACCCATGACCAGACGGAGGCCATGACCATGGCGACCAAACTCGTCCTCCTGGATGACGGGAAGGTCCAGCAGGTCGGCAAACCCTCCGAATTCTATGAGCGGCCGACCAATCTCTTCGTCGCCGGCTTCATCGGTTCGCCGACCATGAACCTCTTTCCGGGAAGTATGGAAGGGGGGCTTTTCAAGGCCGACGACGATCTTTTTGTCGTCGAGCCCAAGGAAGCGGACCGGGAGAAGCTGAAGGACCACGACGGCAAGCGGGTTGTCCTGGGGATCCGGTCCGAGCGCTTCCTGGCCGGCCAGGCGGAAAAGAGCGGGATTCAGGTGAAGATCGAGGTCATCGAGATGCTGGGCAAGGAACAGTTGCTCTACTGCAGATTCCCCAATGGCAGGGAATGTGTCATCTCAGAGCCCGGCCACTTCCAGTACGCGGTCGAGGAGGACCATGATTTCCAGCTCGACCCGGAGGGACTTCATTTCTTCGACGAAGAAACGACAGAACGCGTCAACTAGGAAAAGGGCGACCCGCGCCCTCCTCAATCCTCCCGCCAGGATTCGACCAGTTTCTGGCCTTCGGGCGAGTTGAAAAAACGGTAGGTTGAACGGGGGACAAGGGGGGCTATTTCCCGGGGTTTCTCCGCGATCAGGAGGCCCCGGACACGGGTGGCGGAGATCATGATCCCGTCCTCCGATTTGGCGCGTGGCACCAGGGTCAGGCTTATCCTGCCCTCCAGCTGTTCCTGGAGACTCCGGTTATAGGTAAAGGTCACTGAATCATAGGGCTCGTCCCCGACCGTCCGGTTGGTGATGCCGAGGGCGGGGGCCACCTTGTCGCGGAAGAGGATGGCGTCCAGGCTTGCCTGGATCCTGGTCTCGTCGGTTTCCTTCTTCAAAAAATAGCTGGGAAAGGAGGCCCGCGAAATGATGTAGTTGTCGGTCGGATGGTAGATGATGCCGTCAAGATCCGCCGTCCCTTCGCCAACCAAGCGGAAGCGGATGTCTGCCGGGGTGATGGAAACGTCCTCGCTGATGACGAAGAGATGCAGCCTTTTCGAACGGGTCAGGGCATTCTCGATCAGGGCCCGGTGGCCCAAGGTGAAGGGGTTGGCATTCATGACGATGGATTCGACGGGGCCAGTCACCCGGCCGTGTTCCTTTTCGTAATCCAAAGCCCTTTGCCGGAGCGCCTCCAGGTAATCCTCTATCGGCGGCTCTCCGTTCTCCATAAAGGCGACGCCTTCCGGCGTGGTGGCCAGTGACCTGAAACCCAGCTGTTCGAAGGCGGATACGGCCTCCGCCTTTGTGTAGAGGAAAAGCCTCTCTATCCCATTATCGTAGGCCTCGGTGATCAGGCCTGAGAGCAGTTCATTGAATAAAGCCTGTCCCTGGCGGTCAGGCCTTATGGCAATGCATTTGAGCCGGTTCTGATCTCTCGCGCCCGTGGCCACCAGCTGTCCTTCTTCGTAGATGCCCAGGACGACAGAATAGGGGGGGTCCGTTTTCAGGCCCGTTTCCTCCAGAAGCGCCTTCCATGCCTGGCGCGCCTCCGAAAGGCCGGTGATATCCAGTCTTTCAAGCATAGCAAACTCATCCCTCCTGTAAGGTCGCGTATTGTCATTCTACACGAAGCCAGGCCGGCCTGTCAGTAGGGCCTGTGCTAGAATCAGAAGAAGCGATTCCATACTTTTGAGGCAACCCATGATGACAAGTGGAAAAATAGAAGGGGACGATCCCTATGACTTCCGGGTCCTGAGGGAGGGCCGGCAGAGCGGCGTCCTTTGTCATGTCACCAGCCTCCCCTCACCCTATGGGATCGGCAGCCTGGGTGAGGAGGCGCTGAACTTCATCGATTTTCTCGCCCTGTCGGGGCAATCCTGCTGGCAGATCCTGCCCCTGGGGGTGACCGGCTACGGCGATTCCCCCTACCAGAGCTTTTCAACCCAGGCCGGCAATCCCTACCTGATCGACCTGGATGAACTGGTCCGGGAAGGGCTCCTCCCCCAGGAGGTACCCCAGGCCTTCGATTTTGGCTCTGACCCCGCCCGCGTTGACTTTGGTCTCCTCTGGGCCAACAGGAGGCGCTTGCTCGGGCTCGCCTGGGAGAACTTCCTGGCAGGGGGATTTGAAGCACTCGAACACGAATTCGCGGTCTTTGTCACCAAGGAGGACCTGGCCTGGCTCCACAGCTACGCCCTCTTCATGAGCTTGAAGGCGGATCAGGCGGGCGCTCCCTGGAGCGCCTGGCCGGATCCCTACAAGCGGCAGGATCCGATCGCGCTCCTGGACTTTGAAAGGGCGCAGGGTCAGGCGATCCGCTTCGAGAAATTCCTCCAATTCCTCTTCTTCCGCCAATGGGAAAAGGTCCGGGCCTACGCGGCCAGGGCCGGCGTGGAGATCATAGGCGACCTGCCCCTCTACGTGGCCGAGGATTCAGTTGAGCTATGGCGGGACCCCGGCCTCTTCCAGCTCGGTGAGGATCTGGTCCCGACCTATGTCGCGGGCTGTCCGCCTGACTATTTCTCGGATGACGGCCAACTCTGGGGCAATCCGCTCTATGACTGGGAGGCCCACCGGGCCCAGGGCTTCAGCTGGTGGATTGAACGCCTCCGCTTCCAGCTCCGGCTCTTTGACCGGGTCCGTATTGACCACTTCCGCGGTTTGGAATCCTACTGGGCCGTCCCCCAGGGTGACCGGACGGCCAGGCGGGGCCGTTGGCTGGCAGGGCCGGGCGAGGCCCTCTTTGAGGCCCTGGAGGAAGCGCTGGGCCCCCTGCCCCTGATCGCGGAGGATCTCGGCTATATGACCGAGGAGGTCTATCAGTTTCGTGAAAAGACTGGCTACCCGGGCATGAAGATCCTCCAGTTCGCCTTCAACCCCGACGCCTCAAGTGACTACCTGCCGCACAATCTGACGGAAAATGCCGTCCTTTATCTTGGTACCCACGACAACCATACCCTGGCGGGCTGGCTCCTGACCGCGCCGGAGGAGGAACTGGCCTTTGCCAAAGCCTATCTGGGTTTGAATGAGGAGGAGGGCTTGGCGAAAGGGCTCTTGCGGGGCGCCGCGACCAGCGTCTGCCGGACCGTCATCTTTCAGATGCAGGACCTGCTGGGCCTGGGCGAGGAGAGCCGGATGAACCGGCCGGGGACGGCGGAAGGGAACTGGCAATGGCGACTGCTCCCCGATTCACTGACCCTGGACCTGGCAAGGGGCCTGAGGGAGCTGACCCGGATGAGCGGCCGCCTGCCCGCCGGCTAGGCCAGGCCTAATCGAGGGGGGTGCCCAATACAATCCCCCACCAATGGATGCCATCCTCCTGCCAGCTGTGGTAGTAACCGACGCCGATCTGGGTGTAGTCCCGACTGAAGAGATGTTCCCCGTAAAGCGCCTGGAGGCGGGCGGCGATCTTGCCTGGCGTATCAAAGGCGTGTTCCCCGGCTGAACCGCTGACGACTGTATTGAAGGCAGTCCTCAGGCCGCCCGGCAGATCCAGGAGCTTTTTATGCTTGCTGAAATGCACGGCCTGGTCCTTGGCGAAAAGATGAAGGCCCTCGGTCAGGATGAGGGGGGGCAGGTCCCGGTCCGACCTTTCCTCATTGATCAGACGGACGACCTCCTGGTCATAGGCCTCCTTGTGATACTGCTCGGAAGAGGGGATCAGGGCGAAGAGCTGGATCCAGAAGTAGCTGCCCGGCTGACCGGAATCATGCCGGCAGCCGACGCCCAGGTGGGTCCACTCCGGATGCAGGAGGTTCTCCCGGTGGCCCTTGGATTCCATCCAGCCCCGCATGACCTCCTGGGGGGAGGACTGCCCCAGGGCGGCGTTCTCACCGACAGCCAGGTAGGGGATACTGACGGCGGTGGAATAGAGGCTGCCGTCCGGCCGCTCGTGGTCAAACAGCTGGATCAACTCGACCGCCCGGACGCGGGCCGCTTCCTTGAGCCCCGGGCTGGCCGTGAGGGGGTTGAGACCGGCCTTCTTCCGTTCCACGTTGACCAGGGCCAGGACCTGCTTCTCGAAATCATCCTCGAAGAAGGCCTCCGTGACGGGTGGCGCCGTAGTCGTGACGGCGCTGGTCCGGCTGGTCGGAGGGGGCCGGCTGGCGGCTCCCGTTTCCGTCGGGGAGGTCCCCTCCTCCCGGCTGACCGGGGGAGTGTCCGTGACCCTGGGCAGGCTGGTCCTTCTTGTTTTCTCAGTGACGGTGGTGGAAGTCCCCGGTGTCGTACCGGTTCCCGGCTCCTGGAGGCGGGGGCGGTGACAAGCCACCCCAAGGCTGGCTAGGAGGAAAACCGATAGGATGAGGGCGGCCCGTCGCTTCATGGGATGATCTTCTCCTCTGGCGTAAACAAAAAGCTGTTATCAATATGATGGGGATCAGGCGGCAAGTCAAGTCAATCAGGGCCTTGACCTCCCCTTATCCACCCTTGCCCGGCCTTTGGGCATTATGCTCAGATGTGCTAAAATAAAGCAAGTTATGAGGGGAATCTTCGTGACCCTGACCAAGAAAGGCGACGGACTGCCCGCCTTGGCGTGGAGGTGTCATGCTTACAGAAAAAATGAAGGACAGGCTGGTGGCGGAGGCTTTCAAGGCACGTGAGAAAAGCTACTCCCCCTATTCCAGATTCAAGGTTGGCGCCGCGCTCCTGACCCCGGACGGCCAGGTCCACACGGGCGCGAATATTGAGAATGCCTCCTATGGGGCCACCATTTGCGCGGAGAGGACGGCGGCCGTCAAGGCGGTATCCGCGGGTTCAAAAGAAATTGTCGCCCTGGCAGTCGTCGGTTCTGAAGAGGATCCGGCCGGAGGAATGGACTTCGCCTACCCTTGTGGGATCTGCCGCCAGTTCCTCCGCGAATTCCTGCCTGCCTCGGGCGATATGGTCATCTTGGTGGCCCGGGGGTTGGAAGATTACAGGGAGACGAGCCTGAATGCCCTGCTGCCGCATTCATTTGGGCCGTCTGATCTCGATTATTTGCGAGAGACTTAGGAGGGAGGACCGGTCCTGAGGGACCGTTCATCTATATAGGAAGATTGGCCCAGCCGGGCCATCAATAATCAGGAGGAAAACCTATGAAAAAGAGACTTTTCAGTCTGGTCTTGGTTCTCGCCTTGCTCGTGACACTGGGCGTTGGCTGCGGATCCAAGGATGATGGCGGGGAAGTGGAGGGCAAGAAAGTCGCGTTGATCACCGACCTCGGTGGCATTAATGACGAGTCCTTCAACCAGTCCGCCTGGAACGGCATGAAACAACTCGAGGAGGACGGCATCGCCATCTCATTTGTAGAATCTGAGAAGGAAGCTGATTACGCCGTCAACTTCACCAACAAGACGGAGGAAGGCAACGACCTGGTCTGGGGTATCGGCTTCCTGATGGAGCAGTCTATCATCGATGCCTCCAAGGAGCACAAGGACCAGATGTTCGCCATCGTCGACGCCGGTTTCCCCGAAGGGGAATACCCCAACCTGGTCGGCGCCATGTTCAACTCGGAGGAGTCATCCTTCCTGGTCGGCTACATCGCGGGCTATGTGACGGAGACAGACCATGTCGGCTTCGTCCTGGGCATGGAGGGGGACGTCATGTTCCGCTTCCAGTACGGCTACCTGGCCGGTGTGGCCTATGCCGCGGATGAGCTGGGCAAGGATATCAGGGTGGATGCCGTGACCATCGACACCTTCAGTGACACGGCCAAGGGCAAGGCCACCGCGACCAAGATGTTCAGCGACGGGGCTGACATCGTCTATCACGCGGCCGGCCAGGCCGGTTCAGGCTGCATCACGGCGGCCAAGGAAATGGGCAAGTGGGCCATAGGCGTTGACCTGGACCAGAATGAACTGGCTCCGGACAATGTCCTGACCTCTGCCTTGAAAAATGTTGACCAGGCCGTCTACCAGCTCTCCAAGAAGGTTCTGGAGGGAGAGGATGTCGGTGGCAAGACCTTCTTCTTCGGCCTCAATGAGGGCGGCGTCGGTATCGCCCCGAGCTCCGACAAGCATGTCCCCAAGGACATCCTTGACAAGACAGCCGAAATCGAGAAGATGATCGCCGATGGTGACATCGAAGTACCGATCACCGCCGATGAGTTTGAGGCTTTCAAGGGCCAGCTCGGATAGTAGCAGGACGCGGTCAACCGCTGTCAGTTATGGAATGAGCGCCCGGACATCCTTGCACGGGGTGTCCGGGTGACTCTTATGGAGAGGCAAGTATGGAGCAAGACAAGAGGGTTCTACTCGAACCGGCCTCCCCTGCCGAAAGGGGGGGACAGGAGCCGGTCCCGGTACCTGACCCCGGTCAGGAGGGGGCCTCCGACTATGCCGTTGAGATGTACGGCATATCCAAGTCCTTCGGAACACTGAAGGCGCTCGACGACGTAGACCTGGTCGTGCGCAAGGGGACCATCCACGCCCTGCTCGGTGAAAACGGGGCGGGCAAGTCGACGCTCATGAAAATCCTGTACGGACTCTACACCAAGGATGCGGGCGAGATCAGGATCATGGGCCAACCGCAAGACATCAAAAACCCCAAACAGGCCATTGAGCAGGGCATCGGCATGGTCCATCAGCACTTCATGCTGGTTGAGAATATGACCATAGCCGAAAATATCGTGCTCGGGAGTGAAGTGACCAAATCCTTTGGCCGCCTCGACCGTGAACGGATGAACAGAAGCATCCGTGAATTTGGTGAGCAGTACGGCCTGGAGGTGGATCCCCAGGAAATCATCATGGATGTCTCCGTCGCCACCCAGCAGAGGGTGGAGATCCTGAAGGCCCTCTACCGGGGGGCCGACATCCTGATCCTGGACGAACCGACCGCGGTCCTGACCCCGCAGGAGATTGACAACCTGATTGTGACCATGCAGCGCCTGGTCAAGAGCGGCAAGACCGTCATAATCATTACCCATAAATTGAAGGAAATCATGGCCTCCTCCGAATACTGCACCATCATCCGGCGGGGCAAGGTGGTCGACACGGTCCGTGTCGAGGATGTCACCGAGAAAGACCTGGCCTCCAAGATGGTCGGCCGGGAGGTCATGCTGAAGATCGACAAGAAGAAGGCGACACCGGGCGAGGTCATCATGGAGATCCAGGACCTGACCGTCAAGGATAACCGGGGCCTGGAAAAGGTCAAGGACCTGTCCCTCCATGTGAGGAGGGGGGAGATCCTGGCGATCGCGGGCGTCGACGGCAACGGTCAGACAGAGTTGATCGAGGCCATCACGGGCCTCCGTAAGGTGGAAAGCGGCGAGATCGTCGTCAACGGCCGGCACATCGAGAACGGCCTCCCCATCGACGCGCACCGGGCCGGGATCAGGACCATCCACGAGGACCGTCATAAGCGGGGCCTGGTCCTCGACTTCCAGGTCGGCGAGAACCTGATCCTGGAATCCTACAAGCAGGAGCGCTTCAAGGGGAAATTTGGCCTCCTCTCCTGGAACAAGATCACTGACTACGCCAACAGCCAGATCGACCGCTTCGATATCCGGCCGGCCGGCTGCGCCCTCCAGCGGGCCAACGAGCTTTCCGGCGGCAACCAGCAGAAGGTCATCGTGGCACGGACAGTCGAGCAGGAACCGGACCTCCTCCTTGCCTGCCAACCCACGCGGGGGCTCGATGTAGGGGCGATAGAATATGTCCGCAACGCCCTGGTCCAGCAACGGGACCAGGGCCGGGCCGTCCTCCTCATCTCCTATGAACTGGATGAGGTGCTGGACATTGCCGACAGGATCAATGTGATCTACAATGGCCGGATCGTGGCCGACCTGGATCCCGAGGAGACGGACGAACAGGCCGTCGGCCTCTTGATGGCGGGAGGTAGCCAATGAGGAAATTCATCACCCGGGCCCTGAAGAAACCCTTCACCGCCGTCCTGATCGCCCTCCTGATCGGTTTTGCCATCGGCGCCGTCACCCTGGCCCTCGGCGGCTTTGACCCCGGCCGGGGCTACAGCCTCCTTTTCACAGGTATGTTCGCCAATACCCGCCGGATCGCCCAGGTCTTCGTCAATGCCGTCCCCATCGTCATGACCGGCCTGGCCGTCTCTTTCGCCGTCAGGACGGGTATGTTCAATATAGGGGCGGACGGCCAGTTCATCCTGGGCCAGGTTACCGGGGCCATACTGGGCTACTATGTCCCCCTGCCGCCCATCATCCACCCCCTTTTCATCATGCTCTGCGCCGTCGCGGCTGGGGGCCTCTACGGGGCCTTTGCCGCCTATCTGAAGAACCGCTTCGGGATCCATGAAGTTATTTCCTCGATCATGCTCAACTGGATCGCCTACTATTTCATGAACTTCATCGTCAACATAAAGAGCGTCAAGGTGCCCGGTTCCCAGCATTCACCGGAAATCTGGGATTCAGCCAAGATCAACTTTTTCAGCCGGGAGTTCCGGACGACCGCCGAGGGGGAGGCCCTGCTGACCAAACATCCCTGGCTTGAAAGCCTGATCCGGACAGATGCCGGCTATGCCCTCCTGGTCATGATCGTGGTGACCCTGCTTCTCTGGCTTGTCCTGAAATACACAAGGATCGGCTTTGAGCTGCGGGCCGTCGGCTACAACTACTACGCGGCCGAATTCTCCGCCATGCCGGTCAAGCGGAACGCCCTCCTGTCCATGTTCATATCGGGCGGTACAGCGGCCCTGGGCGGCGCCATGCTGGTCCTGTCCACCTCCTACTTCATCACCATGCTGGGGGCGACGGAGGGTTATGGCTGGGATGGCATCTCGGTGGCCCTGATCGCGGGCAACCACCCGATTGGCTGCATCTTCGCCGGCCTCCTTTATTCGGGACTGAAAATCGGTGGGACGGAGATCCAGTCCAGGATGGGGGCGCCCACGGAGATCATCAACATCATGATCGGCGTCCTCGTACTCTGCATCGCGTTTGCCCCCGCCCTGCCGCGGCTGGCTGAACGCCTGGAAGGAAGGGAGTAAGCCATGGGACTTCTTAACACCCTGCTGTTGACCATGTCCATCAGCCTCATGTATTCGGCGCCGCTGATCTTCACGGCCCTGGGGGGTGTCATCACCCAGCGGGCAGGTGTCGACAACATCGGGCTTGAGGGCATGATGGCCTTCGGCGCCTGTGGCGCCTCCTTCCTCTGTCATTTCACGGGGAGCCCCTGGATCGGCCTGGTGGTCGGTGCCCTCTTCGGCGCCACCCTGGCCCTCTTCCACGCCTTTGTCGCCGTTACCGCCAAGGGCAACCAGCTCATCTCCGGTATCGCCATCAACTTCATCGGCCTGGGCGTGGGCGTCTTCCTGACCCGCTTCCTCTTCGAGGGCGCGGCCCAGTCGAACTCAACCATCAACCAGCCCCTGCCCAAGCTCCTGGAGCTGATCGGCATCGACAAGAGCAGGTCCCGCCTGCTCGAATCATCGGAGATCGACATCACGGTCATCTTCGCCTTCCTCTTCGCCGTCCTGATCTGGTTTGTCCTTTACAAGACCAAGATCGGCCTCCGGGTCAGGGCCTGCGGCGAGCATCCGGGGGCCGCTGACACCCTGGGGGTCAATGTAACCCGGATCCGCTATATCGCGACCATCCTGTCGGGGGTCCTGGCCGGCCTTGGCGGGGCCGTGACCTCCCTGACGATCAGCTACCGCTTCACCCCGACCGTCATCTCAGGCCAGGGCTTCATCGCGCTGGCGGCGGTTATTTTCGGCAACTGGAAGCCGATCGGCGCGACCCTGGCCTGCCTGCTCTTCGGCTTTGCCCAGGCCCTGACCGTGGTCATGGCCGGAATCCCCTGGCTGCCGACCCAGATCCTGGCCATGCTGCCCTATGCCCTGACCCTCCTGATCCTGGTCATCTTCGTCGAGCGGTCGACACCGCCACGGGCCCTGGGACAGCCCTACTTCAAGGGTCAGGCCTAGGGGGAATCCGTGCCGGTTGAAGGAGGGAAGGGCGGCTGGCTTGTCGCCGGGGGCTTGAACCTGGATATCCTGGCCAAGGCTCGGGACAGTTTCAAGCTCTATGATTCCAATCCCGGCAGCATAGGGGAGCGGCCAGGGGGGGTCGGTTTCAATATTGCCCGCAACCTGGCCCTGCTGGGGGAGCCGGTCCACTTCCTGACGGCCCGCGGCCGGGACGGGGTGGGGGATAAGCTCTTCCAGGCTGCCCGGGAAAAGGGCCTGGACCTCTCCCTGGCCCTGGTCCGGGAGGCCTGGTCCAGCGCCCGCTACCTGGCCATCCATGATCAGGCGGGTGATATGGTGGCCGCCATCAACGATATGTCCCTCTTTGACAGCCTGACCCCAGATGAGATCCAGCCCTGGTCAGGGGCGGGCCTTGGAGAGGAAGAAGGTCGGCCGGCTTTTTCGGGTGCCTTTCTTGAAGCCAACCTCCCTGAGCCGGTTCTCCAGGAACTGGCCGCCCATTGGGATTTGCCCCTTTTCGCCGACGCCGTCTCCCTGGCCAAGGTGGACCGGCTCCTGCCCCTCCTGCCCCGCCTGGCCGGCTTCAAGCTGAACCGGATGGAGGCGGGGCAGCTCACGGGTCTGGCGGGGGGGAGCAGGCGGGCCGCCGTGAGGGCGGCCCGGGAGATCGCGGACAGGGGGGTTGGCCGGGTCTGTCTTTCACTGGGTATCGAGGGGGCCCTTTTTACCGACGGCAGGCTGACAGTTCATGCCCGGCCCCCCCTGATCGTCCAGGAAGCCAACGCGACCGGGGCCGGGGATGCCATGGCGGCCGCTTTTGCCTGGGCCAGCGTCCGGGCTTATGATCTATATGAGACGGCCCGCCTGGCCGCCGCGGCGGCCTCCCTGACGGTCGAATCGGCCGAGGCCGTCAATCCGGACCTGACCCTGGAAGCCCTGAAGACCAGGGCCGTCGGAATCAAAGTTGAGGAAGTCAGATGAGCAAGTTGAACCACTACCTGACCCTGTCCGGGGAGCTGGCGGCGGCCCTGGAGGAGGGCCGGCCCGTCGTCGCCCTCGAATCGACCATCATTACCCACGGCATGCCCTATCCTGAAAATGTGGAGACCGCCCTGGCGGTCGAGCGGGAGGTCCTGGAAGGTGGGGCCCTGCCCGCCACCATCGCCCTCCTGGACGGCCGGATCAAGCTGGGTCTGACGGCGGGGGAGATTGACAGGATCGGCAGGGAGGGTCCCTCCGTCATCAAAACGTCGAGACGGGATATGGCCTATGTCCTGGCCCAGGGCCTGCCGGGAGCGACCACGGTGGCAGGCACCATGATCGCCGCCCATCTGGCTGGTATCTCCTTTTTTGCCACAGGAGGCATCGGGGGCGTCCATCGCGGGGCTGAATCCACCCTGGATGTGTCTGCTGATCTGATTGAACTGCAAAAAACCCCTGTCGCCGTGGTCTGTTCCGGCGCCAAATCGATCCTGGATATCGGCCTGACCCTGGAATATCTGGAGACAGGGGGGGTGCCGGTCCTGGGCTACGGGACGGATGACCTGCCTGCCTTCTATACGCGTGAAAGTGGCTACAAGCTTCACATGCGGGTGGATGATCCCCGGGCGGCCGCCCGGGTCTTCAAGGCTTCCCGGGACCTGGGTTTCCTGGGCGGCCTGGTGATCGCCAATCCCATCCCCCCGGAAGCGGCCCTGGAACCCGCTGTCATCCGGGAGGCCATCGACAGGGCCCTGGCCCAGGCCGAAAAAGAGGGAATCGGCGGCAAGGAGCTGACCCCCTTCCTGCTGGAGTGGGTCGTGGAAGAGACCGGGGGCGCCAGCCTGGAGGCCAACAAGGCGCTGGTCCTGAACAATGCCCGCCTGGCCGCCGCCATAGCTGCCGCCTACGCGGACCTGGAAAAGGAATGAAGAGCCGGGAGGTGAGGAAATGGAAAAACTTTACCACATACAACTTGATGATTCGCACGGGGCCAGCTATGCCATCCTGCCGGGTGATCCAGCCCGGGTCGAGAAGATCGCGGCCCTCCTGGATGAGCCCCGCCTGCTCGGGGTCAACCGGGAATACACCAGCTGGCTGGGGTCAATCGAGGGGGAACCGGTCCTGGTCATGTCGACCGGCATGGGGGGGCCCTCAACAGCCATCGGGGTGGAAGAGCTCTACATGACCGGGGTGAGGAACTTCATCCGCGTCGGCACCTGCGGCGGCATGCACCTGGATGTCATGGGCGGTGACCTGGTCATCGCGACCGGAGCCATCCGTATGGAGGGTACGACCCGGGAGTACCTGCCGGTCGAGTTCCCGGCCGTGGCTGATTTTGACCTGACAGGTTGCCTGGTGGAGGCAGCCAGGGCGGGAGGCTACCGCTACCATACCGGGGTTGTCCAGTGCAAGGATTCCTTTTACGGCCAGCACTCCCCCGGCCGGATGCCGGTCAGCTACGAGCTGGAGAATAAATGGCAGGCCTGGCTCAGGGGAGGGACCCTGGCCTCCGAGATGGAGAGCGCTGCCCTCTACATCGTCTGCCAGTCCCTGGGGGCCAGGGCTGCCTGCATCCTGAATACCATCTGGAACCAGGAGCGCCGGGCCCGGGGCCTGGACGACAGGGAGAGCCATGATACCCTGCGGGGGATCCGGGTCGCGGTGGAGGCCATCCGCCGCCACATCCTGGCCGGGAGGGCGTAGGCCAGGGAGGCTCAGCTGATATCAATGAGTGGCAGGTCGCCCCCGGCCCGGACGGCTTCCTCCGGACCGACGAGGCAGGTCGCCCCCTCCCGGACCGCCTTATCCAGTAGGCCCGCCCGCTCCAGCAACTGGTCGGGCCCCGAGGCCATGAGTTCCCGGCGGGTCTCCAGGGCCTGATCCCTGTCATAGCCGGTAAAGTACCAGGTGTCGGCCGTATCGGCTTGGCCCTTGAAGGACAGGTCCGGGTCCAGACTCCCGATTTTCCCCAGGATATAGGTTTCGATATCCGGTTTTTCGGCGCAAAATTCCCTCAGGAAGTCACCCGACGCCCTGAAGGTCCGGATGGACTTGACCGGGCTGGGGTCCCGGTAGGAGTAGAAGCTGCACAGGGCGGCCCTGTCGACAGAGAAACCCGCCCCATAGGCGCCGCCCTGGACCCGGATCCTCTTCCAGAGGTGTTCCAGGGTCAGGACCTGGTCCAGGGCCAGCCAGTGGCCTGAGAATTGTCCCCCGAAGGGGGCAAGGTCAGCGGCCAGGCAGGCGTAGGATACGGCGGAAGGGATGATGACGCCTTCCTCCCGGGGGTAGTCAACGGCATAGTGGGCGTATTCCTCCACCGGGGCCCTGCCTCCGGGCAGGGAGGTGAGCAGGCCGTCCAGATCCCCCTCCCCCTTCTGACCGGTCAGGCTCAGGGTCAGCCTCTCCCTGCGGAAGACCCTTTCCTGGAAGCCCTGGGCGAAGAGCCGGTAGGCCGGCCAGTCCGCCTCAAAGGCGGCCAGGAAGGCCCTGACCCAGGCCAGGTAGGAAAAACCGCCGGCTTTCTCCCTGGCGGCGTCCCTGGCCGTAAAGTGGCCCCTGACGCGGAGGATGGCGAAATAGTGGGCGGCGAAGATGGTGGCCTGGCGCAGCCTCTCCCTGTCCTGGACCAGGAGGGTCCGGACTTTTTCCCTGTCGTCGAAGAGGGTCTCCGTCAGGATTTCCAGGATCAGGCTGACCGCCTGCTCCCATTCATCTTCCAGGAGGCTGCAGGTCACCGTGAAATAGAGTTTGCAGCGGTCGGGGTTCTCATAATCCGAGAAGGGGGCCAGGGCGTAACCCAGCTCCCCAATATGGGTCTTGACCTCCCGCTGGAGGGATTCGGCGTCCCGCTTCCTGGTGGGCAAGCGGCCCAGCAGTCTGGTCAGGAAAGTAATCCCGGCCAGCTCTTCGGCGGGTGTGTCCGAAAGGTCGAAAAAGAGCTTCATGTAGATGATTCCCTTGACAGGCGAGGGGTGCCTCAGGACCGTGACCCCCTTCTCCCGGCTCAGCATGCTTTCCATGTAGACCGGTTCACCGGACAGGTCCTCCAGGCTCAGGCGGGGCAGGGTGGCCAGGGCCTCCGGGCTGTCAGGGCTCTCCTGCCAGGCCGCCAGGTCCTCCGCCTGCCGGACCAGCCCAGCCCTCTCCTCCAGGGACCAGGTCCGGCTTTCCTGGGCCAACCTCTTTCTTTCGCGTTCATCCCTCTCCCTGCCGTAATGGGGGGAGGGAAAGGACCGGACCTCGACCCAGGGGGGCTGGTCCAGGAAGACCTCCCGGGCCAGCCGCTCGTAGTAGTCACTGTCGATCTTCTCCTTCAAGCTGGCGTAATACCTGCCGGGTGAAAGATAGAGGGCGGGATCCCCGCCGTAGAGCCAGGATTGCAAGGTGGTCACGGCCAGGTCGACGCCCCGGGGTTCCTCGGGATCCAGTTCCTGGTAATGGAGCCGGTTGAGGGAGGCCAGGAGATCGGCCTTGTTGAAGCCCTTGTCCACCAGTTGGGACAGGGTCTCGAACAAGGTCGCCTTGATCGTGTCGAAGCGGTCTTCCGAGCTGTTCCTGGCCTCCAGGCCCAGCCAGGGTTGGGCGACTCCGTCCGAAAGATAGAGTTTGAAATCCTGGGCCAGCCCCCGCTCAAGGATCACCTTCTTCAGGGGGGCCTCATTCGAGCCCGCCAGGGCGTCGCAGAGGATGGAGAGGGCAAGCTGCTTTTCCAGTTCCTCCCAGCCGCAGACGATTCTGGCCAGGGTCAGCCGGCACTTGTCCTTGGGATCCTCATCAGGACCTGTCTCATAATCGTGGACCCCGTAAGCCGGGCGGGCCGCCTGCAGGCCTATGTCAAAATCCGCTTCCTGGGCCTGGAAGTGGCAGAGGTATCCGTCATTCAATTTTGCCAGCACGGCTTCGATCGGCAGCCGGCCATCCAGGAAGATGCGGGCGTTGGAGGCCTGGTAGTAGCGGGCGTGGGCGGCCTTGAAGGCTTCATAGCTGAGGTCCACCATATGCTCGGGGTCCCCGCCGGAATCATAATGGTAGCAGCTGTCAGGGAAGAGGAGCTGCCTGACCGTCTGCCTGGCCTTCCTTTCCAGGGTGGAGGAGACCCCCTTCATTTCATTCAATACGACGCCCTGGTAGCTTGCCTCCCCCGCCGGGTCAAAGGCGTAGTGCCAGCCCTCCTGGAGGAAGATGAGGGGGTTTTCCAGCAGGGCAGGATTGAAGACCCCGTCCAGGTAGACGTCCATAAGGTTGAAAAAATCTGTCTCATGCCGGCTGGAGAAGGGATAGAGGGTTTTGTCGCCGAAGGTCATGGCGTTGAGGAAGGTATTGACCGAGTTTTTCAAAAGCTCGGCAAAGGGTTCCTTGACCGGGTATTTCCTGGAGCCGCCCAGGACGCAATGCTCCAGGATATGGAAGAGGCCGGTGTGGTCCTCCGGCGGGGTCTTAAAGGAGATGGCGAAGGTCTTGTTCTCTTCCTCCCTCTCCAGCCAGATCAGTTCGGCGCCGCTCTTGATATGGCGGAACTCATACAGGACGGCCTTCTGTTCGGCTATCTCCCTTATCCGGTCCAGGGTGAAGCCCTGGATCTCCTGCCCGGCTTCCATGCTAGACCTGCCGGGAGCGGACCAGGACCCCGCCCTTGATCACCCTTTCGACCAGGTTCATGGCGAAATGGTAGGCCAGGTGGCCGTGGTTGGGACAGTCAAGGACCAGGAGGTCGGCCTTCTTGCCGTCCTCGAGCGAGCCATGGCTGGCCGCCCGGCTGATGGCGGCGGCGGCGTTCAGGCTGACGGCGGTCAGGGTCTCCGCCAGGGTCAGGTCCATATAGAGGGTGGCGAGCGCGATCATGAGCGGGACCGACTGTGAATAGCAGCTGCCTGGATTGAGGTCGGTGCCCAGGGCGACGGCCAGGCCCTGGTCGATCATGAAACGGGCCCGGGCGTAAGGTTCCCTCAGGCTGAAGGCCGTCAGGGGGAGGAGGGTGGCGATCACGCCGGCCTCGGCCAGGGCCTGGAGGTCCCGGTCGGAGGCCTTGAGCAGGTGGTCGGCGCTCACGGCCCCGAGTTTCGCGGCCAGGCCCGCCCCACCAAGGGGGACGATCTCGTCCGCGTGCATCTTGAGCTTGAAGCCCTGTTCCCGGGCCGCCTCCAGCAGGCGTTCGGAGTCCCGGAGCTCGAAGACATCCTTTTCCGTGAAGATATCACAGAACTCAGCCCTGCCCCGGGCCATGGGCAGGCCTTCGGCAATCAGGTAATCGATGTAGTCGCCAGCCCTTCCCTTGAAGGCCGGCGGTACCGCATGGGCCCCCATGTAGGTCATAACGATGTCGACGGGGTGGTCGTGGTCGAGCCGCTCCATGACCCGGAGCAGCTTATCCTCGGTCTCCGTGTCCTCCCCGTAGCCGGTTTTCCCCTCCACGGTCGTGATGCCCAAGTCCAGCATCCGGTCCAGCCGTTTCCAGCCCGCCTGGTAGAGTTCTTCCTCCGAGGCCGCCCGGGTGGCCTGGTTGGTGGAGGCGATGCCGCCCCCCGCCTCCATGATCTCCATATAGGAGGCCCCCCGCAGCCGCATCCCGTATTCCCGGTCCCGGTAGCCCCCAAAGACAAAGTGGGTGTGGGGATCGACAAAGCCCGGGATGACCGTTTTTCCCCGGGCCTCCAGCCGGGTCACCTTCGCATCCGGAGGGAGCTCCTCCTTGAGCCAGGCATCCGCTTCAGGGCTGGTTCCCACGAAAAGGATCCTGTCCCCCTTCCAGATGACGGCCCCGTCAGGGATGATCCGAAGCTCATTCATGGCCTGGCCGGTCCGGGCCTTGTTGCCCGTAGGGGTTACCAGTTCGGCGGCGTGTTCAAGCAGGTTATAGGTCATGGTCAGTCTCCTCGCAGCGCTTCGGCGCGCCTTTTACTCAATTCTTCCATAAAACGGTCATTCTCCCGGGCCGCGACATAATAGAAGCCGCCTTGATAAAGCTGGATGGCGACCCGGTCCAGGGAGGTGGCCGTGGAAGACAGGGGGTCCCTGGTCCTGTCGATCGATTTGATGTCCCTGTAACGGATTCGTTTGCTGATCGGGCCAAAACGAAGGAGCAGGGTCTCTGCCTCCAGGGTCAGGTCATTGCGGAATTGGATGGACAGGACGAAAGAAAGGGTCAGGACCAGGAGGGTCGCGCTGACCAGGCTGACCAGGCCGGGCTCCTTGAAGGCGGCCAGCAGGGTGAAGGCGGTGGCCACGGCCAGGGAGGCCAGGGTCAAGTACCACCAGAAGGCGCGCTTGCCCGGAAACCTCATGGGGTCCGCTCCGCGACCAGACTGTCGTAGACAGCTTTCATGCGCTGGAGGGAGGCCAGGAGGACCTGGCGGGCGCAGGCCAGGTTGACCCGCTCAAAACCCCGGCCGCCCTCCCCGAAGATGTAGCCCTCATCCAGGTAGAGCCGCTGGCTGATCATGGCCTGCTCAAGCCGCTCATGATCCTGGCAGACAGCCCGGAAGTCCAGCCAGGCCAGATAAGTGCCTTCCAGGTCAAAGACCCGGACCCGGGGCATGGTTTCCCGGATGAAGGCCCTGGCTACCCTGAAATTTTCCTGGATATAGGCCAGCATGGCCTGGTACCAATCATCACAGTCGGTATAGGCGGTTTCCGTAGCCGCAAAGCCGAAGCTGCTGTGGGTATGGACGCCGTCTATCCGGACCCGGCGGGCGAAGATTTCTCTCTGCCTGGGATCTTCCACGATTATGCTGGCGACCCCCAGGCCAGCCAGGGAAAAGGTCTTGCTGGCGGAAAAGGCGATCAGATGCCGGGTTCCATGCTTCCGGGCCAGCTGGCTGAAGACGGTGTGCTTCTTCCCGAAGGTGAAATCGCAATGAATCTCGTCGGAGATGACGAAGACATCGTAGAGGGCGGCCAGGCGGGCCATCTCATCCAGTTCCCCCTCATCCCAGACCCGGCTGACCGGGTTGTGGGGACTGCAGAGGATGAAGATTTTTGACTGGCTGATCTTCCGCTCGAAGTCCTCAAAGTCGATGGCATAGGCCCCCTCCCGGATAAGCAGTTCCTGGGTGACCAGGCGCCTCTCATTCTGTTCGATCGCGCGGAAGAAGGGATAGTAGACGGGGGTTTGGATGAGGACCTTGTCCCCCCTGTCGGAAAAGGCCCTGACGGCGCTGTAGACGGCCTGGACCACCCCCGTGGCCGGGACAACCCAGTCCTCTTCGACCGGGAAGCCGTGGTGGAGGCTGTACCAGCGGTTGACCGCCTCAAAATAGTCCGGCCGGGGCCCTGTGTAACCCCAGACGCCTTCCCCGGCCAGCTCCTTCAGCCTGTCCCGGATACAGGCAGGGCTCCTGAACTCCATGTCGGCCACGGAGAGGGGGATGATCATCTGTTCGGGATCGACCGGCCCGGGCGCCTGGTCCCATTTCATGGCACCGGTATTTCTACGGTCGATGATTTCATCAAAATTCATAGGCTATCTCAGTCATCCCTCATTCGTCGAGCAACCAATGCTCAATGATCTTGCTGTCATCGAAACCCTGGAGGCCCAGATAGTATTCCAGGGAGTCGGTCAAGGCGGCCAGGGGGGCCAGGCCGATGATCTCGCTGCCCAGGACGGGGACCCCATAGCGGGCCGCCTCCATACGGACGGTTTCAAAGACGCGGTAGATGGGGGTTTTCCGGTAGTCGGTAATATTCATAGTCACCTGGACCAGGCCTTTTTCCTTCAGCTCGACACCACCGGCCTTGATGGCCTGAAAGCCACCCCCGGACTGGCGGATGGCCCGGGCGATCCGGTCGGCGATCTCCAGCCTGTCCGTTCCCAGGTCGATGTTGTAGGCGACCAGGGGGAAGCGGGCGCCTACCGCCGTGACGCCGGCCGTGGGATGGATCTTCCTCTCACCGTAATCGGGTTCCCATTCGGGGAGGAGGAGCTTGTCCGGCATACCTTCAAACTGTCCCCGCCGGATCTTCGCCAGATTGACCCGTTCCGGCCGGCTGGCCGAGTCCTCGTAGAGGAAGACGGGGATGCCGTAGCGGCGGTTGATCTCCTCGGCCAGGGACTTGGACAGATCCACGGTCTCTTCCACCGTCATATTCCGGATGGGGATCAGGGGGACGACATCGGTGGCCCCCATACGCAGGTGCTCGCCCTCATGCCGGTTCAGGTCGATCCGTTCCGTGGCAAGGCCAATGGCGTCCAGGACCGATGCCTTGACCGCCTCCGGCTCACCGAGCAGGGTGACGACCAGGCGGTTGTAGTCGGGGTCGGCCTCATAGTTGACCAGTCTCACCCCCTCCCGGTTTTTCAGGGGGGCGACGATGGCTTCAATGGTGTCCTTGTCCCGGCCCTCACTGAAATTGGGGACACATTCTACGATGGGGGGTCCTTGGGTCATAGCTTTTCCTCCTTGTTGGCCCTGGAGAGCGTTTCCTCGATCAGGCCGTCGTCGGCCAGATAGGGCAGGGTCAGCCGGTCCCGGCCCCCCATAAGTTCGTTGTAGGCCCTGGCTGTTTCGATGGCATGCTCATTTCTTGCCCAGGCCCGGCGGGCGACCCCGGCCATGACGTCCCAGAGGACGGCATTCCGCAGGACCTCATCGATCCGCTCGGAGCCGTCGAGGACGCAGCCGAAGCCCCCGTTGATCGCCTTGCCTATCCCGGTGCCGCCCCCGTTGTGGAGGGCGCAGAGACTCATCCCCCGGGCCGCGTTGCCGGCAAAGACGGAGGTGGCCATATCGGCCGTCACCTGGCTACCGTCCTGGATGTTCGAAGTCTCACGGAAGGGCGAATCCGTGCCGCCCGTGTCGTGATGGTCGCGGCCGATCATGATCGGGCCGGTCCGGCCCTGGCGGACCAGCTCATTGAATTTCAAGGCCATGGTCATGCGGCCGACAGCGTCGCTGTAGAGGATCCGGGCCTTGGTGCCGACCACAAGCCTGTTCTTCTCCGCGTCCCGGATCCAGTTGTAATTGTCCCGGTCCTGGTAGCGGCGGTCGGGGTCGATGCAGGACAGGGCGGCCTGGTCGGTCAGCCTGAGGTCCTCCTCCTTACCTGACAGGCAGACCCAGCGGAAGGGGCCATAGCCGAAATCGAAGAGGAGGGGGCCCATGATGTCCTCAACATAGGAGGGCCAGATGAAGCCGTCCCGGTCATTCTCGCCATTTTTGGAAATCTCCCTGACCCCTGAGTCAAAGACGGCCTTCATAAAGGAGTTGCCGTAGTCGAAGAAATAGCTCCCTTGCTCCGTCAGCTTCCTGATTGCCTGGAAGTGGGCCTGGAGGGAGCGGTCAACCAGCTTCCTGAAGCTTTCCGGGTCCTCGGCCAGGAGCCGGGTCCGTTCCCCGTAGGACAGGCCCTGGGGGCAGTAGCCGCCCGTGTAGGGTTCGTGGCAGGAGGTCTGGTCGGAAAGGAGGTCGACGGGGAGGGCCTCTTCTATCGCGTATTCAAGCAGGTCCACGATATTGCCGTGATAGGCGATGGCCAGGGCCTCCCTCTTGTCCAGGGCCTCCCGGGCCAGGCCGAAGGCCTCCCCGCAGGAGGAGGCGACCTGGTCGACCCAGCCCTGGTCATGCCGGGTCCTGATCCGGGAGGCGTCCACCTCCGCCACGATCGAGACCCCGCCCGCGATCTTGCAGGCCTTGCCCTGGGCGCCTGACATGCCGCCCAGGCCCGAGCTGACAAAGAGGTGACCGGCCAGGTTGTCATCGGGGCCGATCCCCAACCGGAGGCGGCCGGCGTTGAGCAGGGTGTTGTAGGTCCCATGGACGATGCCCTGGGGGCCTATGTACATCCAGCCACCCGCCGTCATCTGGCCGTAGCTGGAAACGCCCATGGAGGCGGCCCGGTTGTAGTCGTCCAGGTTGTCGTACTGGCCGATCATGAGTCCGTTGGTCAGGATGACCCGGGGGGCGCTGACCGGACTGTGGAACAGGCCAACCGGATGGCCGGAGAAGAGGACCAGGGTCTGCTCCTCAGTCAGGAGCTCCAGGTACTGCTTGATCAGGCGGTACTGCATCCAGTTCTGGCAGACGGCGCCCGTCTCCCCGTAGGTGATGAGCTCATAGGGGTAGAGGGCTACCTCAAAGTCCAGGTTGTTGTCAATCATGACCTGGAAGGCCTTGCCTTCGATGCAGTTGCCCTTGTATTCCTGGATGGGCCTGCCCTGGATCCTGCCGGGCGGCCGGAAACGGTAGCCATAGATTTTTCCGTGTTCGTCCAGTTCCCTCAGGAATTCGGGGGCCAGGTCCTTGTGATAGGCTTCCGGGATATAGCGGAGCGCGTTTTTCAGGGCGGTTGCCCGCTCCTTGTGGGAGAGATTGGCCTCCCGCTTGGGCGCCCGCCGGATACCCGCTTCAAATACGGGGTCGGGTGGCAGTGGGCCCTGGAGCGATACCGTCAGGTCCGGCACACTTCCTATGTCTTTCATGAGGCCCTCCTTTCCTTTCGCCAGTGCTCTTTTAAGTATACTATCCTTCCCTCTCCTGGTCAGCCGGCGGGATCTGTCAGACTGACTTGTATTTGAAAACAAATCGGTTATACTGAATTTGCGGACCTGGGGTCCGGAAAGGGTGGAAATCATTATGGATCCGGTACTGGCTGCCCTTGAGCGGGCACTCGAAGAAAAAAAGGATACGGTCTTGGCAACGGTCACCGCCAGCTCGGGCGCTACCCCGCGGGGCGAGGGGGCCAGGATGCTGGTGGGGAGCGAGGGCCGGCTGGCGGGGACGGTCGGCGGTGGCGCGGTTGAGTTGCGGTCGATCAAGATCGCCCGGGAGGCCATCCGGGAGAAACGGTCCAATATCCATCACTTTATCCTGACCAAGAACCAGATAGAAGACATCGGCATGATCTGCGGGGGCAACGCGACCGTCCACTATCTCTTCCTGCCGGGCACGGATGAGGGGCTCCTGGGAACCGTCAAGGCAGCCCGCGAAGCCATCGCCAAACGCCAACCCAGCTGGCTGGTGACCGATATCAGCCAGGAAAACCAGCTGGGTCTTGCCCTCTTCACGGCGCCCCAGGGCGTCAATCCGGCCGCTCCCGACTTTGACAGGGAGGGCTGGCTATTCACCGGCTTCCCCGCGGACCATGACTGCAGCAAGGCCCTCCTGGAGGAAGCGGAGCTCCTCTGCCAGCGGGGCCGGGCCTTCGAAAGGTGCGGCCATGATTTCTACGTGGAGGAATTGGTGGTGCCGGGGCTGGTCTATATCTTCGGCGGCGGCCATGTGGGACAGGCGCTGACGCCTGTCCTGGCAGGGGTTCATTTTGCCGTGGTCGTCCTGGATGACCGCCCGGAATTCACGGAACCCGCCCTCTTTCCCGGCGCCTATGATGTCCGGCTTTGCGATCTCAACCAGATCGACCGGTCCGTCTCGATCGGGCCCGAGGATTATGTCTGTATCATGACGCGGGGCCACAGCATGGACCTGGAGGTGGAAGACCAGGTTTTGAAGACCCCGGCCCGTTATATCGGGGTGATCGGCAGCCGGCACAAGGTGGCGACCGTTGACAGGCTCCTGAGGGAACGCGGCCACAGCCGGGAGGAACTGGAGCGGGTGGTATCACCGATCGGTCTTGATATCGGTGGGGAGACGCCCGAGGAGATCGCGATCAGCATCGCGGCCCAGATGATCGGCGTGCGTTCAGGAAAACTCCAGGCCAGAAGAAAGCTTCCGGCAAACTGATTCCCCGCCATGGCTACAATGGTTGAAAGCGCTTCATTCGCCTACCCTGCCGACGAAGGCCAGATCTTTCGCTTTGTCAGGTCCTGCTTCGGGGAAAAGGAGGGGGCGGAAAGGCGGCCCATCCTCCTGACCGGGGCCATCGGCTCGGGCAAGTCCACCTTTGTCCAGCATCTGATCGATGATATGGGGGCCGTGCCGGCCGGCTACATGACCATCCGGCATATCGACGCCGATGAGAGACGCCAGTGCTTCACCCATGTGCCGGCCGCCAACCAGCGCGGGACCGGTTTTCTGACGGTCAGACACCCTGAGGGCGACAGTTTCCCGGAGGACCAGTGTTTCCTTATCGCGGACAGCCAGGGCCGCCGTTTCGACCTTGACCGCTTCCAGGGGTCGGTCCTGCCCCTGATCGACCGGCCGGGGACCCTGCTGGTCCTGGATGAGCTGGGGGGCGACGAACTCCTGATCGACGATTTCTACCGGAAAATCCTCCAGCTGCTGGAGGACAGGTCCAGACCGGTCCTCCTGGTATGGAAGCATGACGCCTCCTTTGAGCGGTCAGTCGGCCGCTCGAGCCTGCCGGAGGCGGACAAGGCCCTGCTCAGGGAGCGCCGTCTCGCCATCGCCTCCCACCCGGCCCTGGTCCAGGTGGAACTCGTGAATGGCGGCCAGACCCTGGCGCATGCCAGGCGGACCCGCTGGGGGAGCGCTGCCAGCCCGGCCCTCCCGTCCGCCGGGGAAGAGGTGACCCCGGCGCAGGTGGAGGCGGTCCCCGCCCTGGCCAGGGATCCGGGCCGGCGCCTGTCCCTCCGCTTCGGGGTCCTGCTCATCCTCCTCCTGACCGTCATCACGGTATCCTTTGCCGTTGGCTGGTACGGTATCAGCCCAGGGACCATCCTCCGTTTCTTCTGGAGCCAGCTCTTCCGGACAGGTGAAAGCTTCGCGACCGAAATCCATACCGTCCTGGTCAATGTCCGCCTGCCCCGGATTGTCTTGGGCCTCCTGGTCGGGTCGGGTCTGTCGGTCGCGGGGCATACCTTCCAGGGCGTCTTCCAGAACCCCATGGCCTCCCCGGATATCCTGGGCGCCTCCTCGGGGGCGGGATTCGGGGCCGCCCTGGCCATCCTCTGGGGCCTGCCCTCGACAGGGATAACGGTATTCTCCTTCTTCTTCGGCCTCCTCTCCATCGCCCTGGTCCTCCTCCTGACCTCCCTGGTCAGGGCCCAGCGGGTCCTGGCCCTGATCCTGACGGGGATCGTGGTAGGCTCCCTCTTCTCAGCCGGCCTGTCATTTATCAAGCTGGTGGCCGACCCCCATGACCAGTTGCCTGCCATCACCTACTGGCTCATGGGCTCCCTCAACTCAGCCCAGATGAAACAGCTGGCCTTTGCCGGACCCCTGATCCTGGGAGGCCTCCTGCTCATCTTCCTCCTCCGCTGGCAACTCAATGTCCTTATGGCCGGTGAGGAGGCCGCCCAGGCCATGGGGGTGAGGACCCGCCTCCTCCGGGTCATCCTGATCCTGGCGGCCACCCTGGTGACAGCGACCGCCGTCTCCGTCAGCGGCGTGATCGGCTGGGTAGGCCTGGTTGTGCCCCATATGGCCCGCATGATCATGGGGACCGACAACCGCTATTCACTGCCTGCCTCCGCCCTCCTGGGCTCGGGTTTCCTTATCCTGGTCGATGATGTTGCCCGACGGGCGACGACGAGCGGGATCCCGCTCGGTATCCTGACCGCCTTCATCGGCGCTCCCTTCTTCATCTACCTGATCCTCCGCCAGGGGCGGAAGGAAGGGGCTGTCTGATGGACAGGGAGGCCGGGATGACCCGGGGCCTTGAGGTGGAGGGCCTCTCCTTCCGTTACCGGACCGATCCCGTGCTGACCGACCTGTCCTTCCAGGCCGGGGGCGGGCGGGCCATCGGGGTGCTGGGCGCCAACGGGGCCGGCAAGTCGACCCTCTTCAAACTGATCCTCGGCATCCTGCCCCTGCAGGAGGGCGAAATCCTCGTCAATGGCAACCCTCTTGCCGGCCTTTCCGTCCGTAAAAGGGCCCTGGAGATGGCCTATATCCCCCAGGCGGAGGCCGGTAGCTTCCCCTTTTCCGTCGCCGAAGTCGTCCTCATGGGGACGACGGCCGCCTTCAGCCTCTTTTCACAACCGGGAAGGAGGGAAAGGGAGAGGGTGGACCGGGCCCTCCGCCTGATGAAGATCGAGGCCTTCAGGGACCGGCGCTTCGACCAGCTGTCCGGTGGCGAGCAGCAACTGGTCCTGATCGCCCGGGCGGTTGCCCAGGACGCCCCCATCCTGATCATGGATGAGCCCTGCGCCAGCCTGGACTACGGCAACCAGATCCGGGTCCTGGAACAGATCCGCAGCCTGGCCGACCAGGGCTACCTGGTCCTCTTCTCGACCCATAACCCCCAGCAGGTCTTCCTCTACGCCGATGACGTGCTTCTTATCAGTGGCCACACGGCCTACGCCTACGGCCCCCCCCATGAGGTCCTGTCCGAATCCCTGCTCACCCATGTCTACGGCATCCCCATCCGGCTGGAGGAAAGCGCCTGGACGGGGGATGTCACCGTCCTGCCCGATTTTGTAAAAATCCGACAGAACCCACGCTAGGAGAATCCTATGAAAAACCAGATGAAAAAAATGACTACCCTTATGCTCCTGCTGGCTGTCCTGCTGACAGGGGTGCTCACAGCCTGCGCGCCCCAGGCGCCCGCCCCTCCACCGACAGACAGGGAGGTGGAGGAGACCGATAGTTTCGGGAAAGAGACCACGCTTGCCTTCCTGGATTCTGTCGGCCGGGAGATCGAACTCCCCCAGCCCCTGACCCGGATCGCGCCCTCCGGTACCCTGGCGGATATTGTCCTCTACACGGCCTGCCCGGATCTCCTCTGCGGCATCTCCATCCCCTTCACGGAGACCCAGCTCAAGCTGATCGACCCGAAATACGATGAATTGCCCGTCATGGGCAAGTTCTACGGCAAGGGGCCCGACTTCAACCTGGAGACGGTGCTGGCAGCCCAAACACAGGTGATCGTGGATATCGGGGAGCCCAAGGATTCCATCGCGAGTGACCTGGATGAACTTATGGGGCAGATCAAGATCCCGACCGTCTTCATCGAGGCCCTGTTCGATGGCATGCCACAAACCTACCGGGACATCGGCCGCTTGATCGGTGACCACTCGCGCACGGACCTGCTCGCCGACTACTGTGAGGAGACCCTGGCCCTGGTCAACCGGGCCAGGGAGGAGATTCCCCCGGAGGAACGGGTCCGCGTCTACTGGGCCATGGGCGAGCTGGGGCTCAATACCAACGCGGTCGGATCCTTCCACAGTGAACTGCTCGACTACATCCCCGTCACCAATGTCGCTGAAGTTGAGGTGTCCAACCGGGGAGGGGGGAGCGAGGTTTCCATGGAACAGATCATCCTCTGGGATCCCGACTATATCCTCATTGATACCCTGGCCCTGGCCGGGGAGATTCTGGATGACCCCGCCTGGCAGTCATTGCCGGCCATAAAAGAGGGGCGCTATCTGGTGGTTCCCACCCAGCCCTATGGTTTCCTGGCCAACCCGCCCTCCATCAACCGCTATCTGGGTATGCGCTGGCTGGGCTCCCTGCTCTATCCAGAGCTCTACACGGCTGAAACAGAGGACGAGGTCAGGGACTTCTTCTCACTCTTCTACAGGATTGAACTGGATGACAGCCAGCTTGAGGCCATCCTCGACGGCACATTCAATTAATCAGGGGGGAACTCCTGCCCTTGTTTCCCTTCCTGAAGCCGCCGGCCCAGCCGGCGGCTTCCCCCTGCGCCCATTCCTGTGCTAGGCTGACGCCATAGGATAAGTCAGTAAGGGGGTGTCCCTATGATCCGGATCGGATTGACCTGCTCGCTCCTTGAATTACAGGGGAAAGCGGGCAGGGGCAGGTACCAGAACCGGCTTAACCAGGCCTATGTCGACGCTGTCCTGAGGGCGGGCGCCGCCCCCCTGCCCCTGCCCTTTGGCAGGGAGGCCAAGGCTATGGACAGCCTCCTTGATGCTTGTTCCGGCCTGATCCTGACGGGGGGCGGGGACATCCATCCCCGGTACTACGGCGAGGGCTCCGGAAAAGATCTGGGGAACGTGTCGGAGGACCGGGATCGATTCGAGTTCTGCCTCTTCGAAAAGGCCCTGGGCCGGGGGATCCCCGTCTTCGGTATCTGCCGTGGTCTGCAACTGATCAATGTCGCCTGGGGCGGGACCCTCTACCAGGATCTGGAGGACCAGCCGGCTTTTGAACGGCAGCATAGGCAGGAGGCGGACAGGCGGGAGACGGCGCACAAGGTTTACATGGAAGAAGGATCCCTCCTCTACCAGGTCCTGGGTGCCGAAGCCCAGGTCAATTCCCTCCATCACCAGGCCATAAAGGATCTGGCCCCCCGGCTGAAAGCCACCGCCTGGAGCGCCGACGGCCTGATTGAGGGCGTCGAATCCCTGGCGGCTGAAGAAACCGTCGTTTTCGCGGTCCAGTGGCATCCGGAGGAGCTGTCGGAAAAGGCGGCCGGGATGGCCGCCTTGTTTTCACTATTTGTAAGTCTCTGTGAGAAGGGGGCTGGTTAGTCCTGGCCGTCGGGGCCCTCGGCCGGTGGGGGAACGAAGGGCAGGGACCAATCCAGTTCCTGGTTGCAGTAGACGCAACGTTTGATTGACTGGACAGGAACGTAGCTGACCAACTTATGGCAGCGGGGGCAAAGATAAGCGTCGGATGTGGACTCATGAACCGAGTTCTTCCGGAGAGCCCCATACTTCATCCTCCGCCGTACGACTGTTGTTTTTATCAAGTTCATTGACTGTTGACCTCCATGCCATTATACCATAGGCGGGCCCGGCCAGGATCCAATCAATCCCGGCGCCTGGCTGAAAGTGCCTGCTATAACGGTCTTTGGAGCGAGGTCAGATCCTGAGCAGGGAGACAGCGATGCGGAAGTAGACGATCAGGGCAACCGCGTCCACCACGGTGGTGATCAGGGGGGCCGCCATGATGGCGGGGTCGATTTTCAACTTTTTCGCGATCAGGGGTAGGATGCCCCCGATGACGGCCGCCATGAAGACCGTCGCCATCATGGCCAGGGCCAGGATCAGGGCGGTGACGGGATCCTTGTAGATCAGGTAGACGCGCAGGAAGTTGAAGAGGCTCAGGATGCCGCCCACCAGGAGACTGGTGGCCGATTCCTTCAGGACCACCTGGAAAATATCATTGAATTTGATCTCCCCCAAGGTCATACCCCGGATCATGAGGGTACTGGACTGGGCCCCGACATTGCCGCCGGTATCGGTGAGCATGGGGATGAAGGATACCAGGAGGGGGAAGGCCAGGAAGGCGGCCTCGTGCTTCTGGAGGATGATGCCGTTGATTGTCCCCGAGATCATGAGGATGAAGAGCCAGGTGATCCGGTGGAGGCCCTGCTTCCAGAAGCTGGTTTTCAGGTAGGGCCTCTCCGAAGGCTGGATCAGGGCCATACGCTCAAAGTCCTCGGTCGTCTCATCCCGCATGACGTCGACCGCGTCGTCGATGGTGACGATGCCAACCAGCCGGTTCTCCTGGTCGACCACCGGGATGGCCAGGAAGTCGTACTTGTGGAAGAGCTGGACCGCCTCCTCACGATCCATGGTCGTCTTGACACTGATGACATCGGTCTCCATGATGTCCCCTATCCTGTCCCTGTCGTCCGCCAGCAGGATGGCCCGGACCGAGATGACCCCCTCCAGGAAGCGCCGGTCATCCGTGACGTAGCAGGTGTAGATGGTTTCCCGGTCCTCGCCGAAGGTTCGCAGGTGGGTGATCGCTTGGGCGACCGTCATGTCCTGTTTCAAGCGGGTGTACTCAGCCGTCATGATGCTACCGGCCGAATCCTCGGGATACTGGAGGTAGCGGTTGATGACCCTGCGTTTTTCAGGGTTGGTCAGCCGGAGGATATGGCTGACCAGGTTGGCCGGCATCTCCTCGAGGAAGTCAACCGCGTCATCGACGAAGAGCTGATCCAGCATGTGGGTCGTCTCCTCATCGGTAAAGGCCTCCGCGACCCGCCTCTGTGTCTTCGGCTCCAGGTGGGCGAAGACCTCCGCGCAGGTTTCCTTGGGGAGCATGCGGAAGATGAAGGCTGTCTGGTCGGGGGGGAGGGTTTCCATGAAAAGGGCGACGTCGACTTCGTTGTCATCCCGGAGCTCACTGACCAATTTGGTATAGTCAGCCTCCTTCAATAAGCCGTTCAAATGATCGATATAGAGTTTTTCGTTCATTTTTTCGCTCATAATCCCTGCCTCCGCCTGTCTTCAAAAAAAAAGTCTGTCGCGGGCGGGCCGGCGGCAGACTCTCCTCTGTTTGCTTGTCGTCCGGCCTATGCCATCTGCGCGATGCATTCGATCTCCACCTTGGCGCCACCGGGTAACTCTTTTACCGCGAAGCAGGCCCTGGCGGGGTAGGGACTTGGGAAATAAGCCCCATAAATCTTATTAACACTGTCAAAGTCAGCCATATCAGTCAGGAGGACCGTGGTCTTCAGGACAGATTCGGGACCCAGGCCGGCTTCCTTGAGGAGGGTATCCAGGTTGGCCAGGGCCAGTCTGGCCTGTTCCTCCACACTGTCAGGCAGGCGGCCGGTTCCCGCGTCGATCCCCAGCTGCCCTGAGACGAAGAGGAGGCCACGGGCGGCGATCGCCGGGGAATAGGGGCCGACGGCCTTGGGTAAACGGTCAGATTGGATGTCAATTTTCGTCATAGCAAGCACCTAAATATAAAAATTTCACACTTCAGTCTACCACAGGCCGGCGGTCCTCATTGGATCTGGAAGAGGGCTTCCCGGACGATTTCACAGACCGTGGGATGGGGGAATATCGTCCGTTTCATTTCCTCCAGGCTCATGGCCTGCTCGATCATAATCCCGAAGGCCAGGATGACCTCAGAGGCGTAGGGGGTGAGCAGGTGGCAGCCCAGCAGCTCCCTGGTGCGCTCATCAAAGAAGAGGCGGCAAAGTCCCGTCCCGCGCTCGGTTTCCGCCTGGTAGCGGCCCGACCAGCCCATGGGTAGCTCCAGTTCCAGGAAGGCCCGGCCTTCTTCCTCCAGTTCCTGGCGGGTCCTGCCGACGCTGGCGGCTTCGGGGTCGGTGTAGATGACGGAGGGCATGGCCCGGTTGGACATGCGGTCCGGCAGGCCCAGGATATGGTTGACGGCGACCTCTCCTTCCCGGCTGGCGGCGTGGGCCAGCATATAGCCGCCGGTGACATCGCCGATGGCATAGAGGCCCGGACAGGCCGTCTCCATGTGTTCGTTGACCGGGATGGCCCCACGGTCCAGTTCAATGGGTAGATTCTCAAGCCCATAGCCCTTGGTAACCGGCCTCCGGCCGCAGGACAGGAGGACGAGATCACCCTTGACCACCTCTTCCTCTCCCCCTTTTGTGAAGAAAACAGCGCCCCCCTCGACCCGGGTCACGCTTGAGGAGAGATGGAAAACCAGGCCGAGCTTCTCATAGACGGCCTGCAGGTTCCTGCCGATGACGGGATCAATATTGCCCGCGATATGGTCCAGCATCTCAACAACGGTTACCTTGGATCCGACCGCCTGGTAGTAGCAGGCCATTTCCAGGCCGATCACCCCGCCGCCGATGACGACCAGGCTTTCGGGGACCTCTTCCAGGTCCAGGATCTCCCGGCTGGTGACCACCGTATCACCCAGGGCTTCCGCCATGCCGGGAAGGGGGAGGATGACAGGCTCGGAACCGGTAGCCAGGATCAGCTTCCTGCTTTCATAAAGACAGCCATCCGCTTCGACCCGGAAGGATTCCCCCTCCTTGGGCTGGATGACGGCCTGGGCTCCGATCACTTCGACACCGGCTGCGGTCATCTGGTTTTTTACGCCGGCGACCAGCCGCCTGACCACCTTCTTCTTGCGTTTGATGACTGCCGCCTGGTCATAGGTCACCTCCTCAGCCTTGACCCCAAAGGCCGCGCTGTCGATGGCGTGCCGGTAGAGCTTGGCCGAATTGAGGAGGGTCTTGGAAGGGATGCAACCCTCATTCAGGCAGACGCCCCCCAGCTTATTCTTTTCGAACATGGCGACCGAGAGACCGGCCCTGCCGGCGCGCTCGGCGGCCACATAGCCGCCCGGCCCGCCCCCGATGATGATGAGATCGTACATGGTAATTCCTTGCTCCTTCGCGTCAGGCTTTTTTGTCCTGAAATACTATAGCAGACAGTTGACAAAAAAAACCCGCCGTACCTGGGGGTAACGGCGGGCCAATAAGAAGCCGGACAGGGTCAGCGTTCCTCGCGGAAGTAGTTCAAGCCGGTTCCGGCCGGTTGGGCATGTTCCTTGATCTGCATCATGCTGGTGATGATCAGGACGATGATGGTGGCGATGAAGGGGAACATGCGGTAGATGGGGATGGGCAGCCCCTTGATGGGGATGTACATGTACATGACGCTCAGGCCCCCGAAGATGATGGAGCAGTAGATGGCCCGGAGGGGATTCCAGGTGGCGAAGATGACAAGAGCGATGGCCAGCCAGCCGTAGCCGCTGATGCAGTCCTGGACCCAGATGCCCTTCTGGTCGACCATGGACATGTACATGCCACCCAGGCCGCAGAGGCCTCCACCCACAAGGGCCGCCAGGTAACGGTAGCGGGTTACGTTGATGCCCGCGCTATCCGCCGTCGCGGGGCTTTCCCCCACAGCCCGGAGGGAGAGGCCCTTCCGGGTCCTTTTCAGGAACCAGCCCAGGAGGACGGCGATCACAAGGGCCAGGTAGACCAGCCAGTTGTACTTGAAAAATATGGTCCCTATCACGGGGATCTCTGCCAGTTTGCCGAAATTGATCCGGCCGTACATGGCCTTGGTCTGGTCATTGACCGTCGCGTAGCCACCGGCCTTGTGGCCGAGGACCTCACCGAAGAATTTCCCGAAGCCCGTGCCAAAAATTGCCAGGGTCAGGCCGGTGACATTCTGGTTTGCCCGGAGGGAGACGGTCAAGATGGCGTAGATCAAGCCGCCCAGCGCCCCACAGAGGAAGGCGAAGAGGAAGGCGGCAACGGCGGCCCAAAGACCGCCCTGGCCAAACCAGTGCTCGACATACCAGGCGCCTGCCAGGCCGGCGACGGCCCCCATGTACATCATGCCCTCGACGCCCAGGTTGAGGCTGCCGGACTTCTCAGTCAGTATCTCGCCGCAGGTGGCAAGCAACAGGGGGGTGCCGGCCAGGATGGCCGCGTTCAATAGATTGATCACACTTGTCATGCCGTCACCTCCTCCAGCATCTCTTCGATCTGTGCCTTGCTGTGCCGGAAGACCAGACGGTATTCAATGAACAGTTCACAGCCCAGCATGAAGAAGAGGATGATCCCGGTCAGAAGGTCGGCCGCGGATGCGGGGATCTTCATGGTGGACTGGATGGAGAGGGACCCCTTTTTCAGCATGGCGATGAAGATGGAGACGGGGATCATGATGAAGGGATTCAATTTTGCCAGCCAGGCGACGATGATGGCTGTAAAGCCGACGCCGCCGGCGGTGGTCTCCGTCAGGGTGTAGTCGGCGCCCGCCACCTGGAAATAGCCGGCCAGCCCGCAGAGGGCACCTGAAATGATCAGGGTCCTGATCTGGATCCAGCTGGTATTCATCCCGGCGTAACGCGCCGTATTGAGCGAGTCGCCGATGACTGAAATCTCATAGCCGTGCTTGGTTTTCCTGAGGTAGAGATAGGCCAGGACAGCCAGGACCAGGGCAAAGATCCAGCCAACATGAACGCCCAGAAGCTTGGGCAGGACGATGGTCCCCAGGGAATCCTTGAAGTTGATGATCTTGGGGAAGGTCGTCATGGGCGGTTTCCAGCCCTTTAACTGCTTCAGATAGTTGATGTACTCAATGGCGATGTAGTTCAACATGAGGGTGAAGAGGGTCTCATTGGTCCCCCATCTGGTCTTGAAGAAGGAGGGCAGGAAACCGAAGAGGGCCCCGCCGGTCAGGGCGGCCAGGATCAAGAGGATATGGAGGGGGATGAAGGCGATATCGATCCCGCGGTTGACCACGGAGACCACGATGTGCGACATGAATATGCCGCCGGCCAGGATCTGCCCCTCCCCCCCGATATTCCAGAATCTCATCTTGAAGGCGAAGGCGATGGCGATGCCGGCGATGAGCAGGGGGATGGCCAGGCGGAATGTTTCCGCCGCCGAGGTCTTGGTCCCAAAGGAGCCCGTGGCCATGTTGAGGTAGGCCGTCGCCGGATTCTTGCCAATCAGGGCCAGGAGCAGGGCGCCCGCCAGGAGGGCCAGGAGGAAACCGACGACATAGATCAGGATCTTTGTCCGGGGACTGACCACGCCGCGTTTGGCGATCCGGACAAAGGGTTCCTTGATCACGCAAACGGGTGGTTCCTGCCCGGGCGGGCAGCTGGCGGCTGGTCCTTCCGTCATGGTTTGGTCTTTGATTTCAGGATCTGTCATACGGCGGCAGCTCCTTCCGTTTCTTCAATCTCGTGGCCGAGCATCATTAGCCCGATGGCCTGTTTTGTGGTCCTGCGGGGATCGACCACGCCCATGGCGCGGCCATCACTCAGGACGAGCAAGCGATCGGAAATTTCCATAAGGACGTCGAGGTCTTCGCCGATGAAGATGACGGCCACCCCTTTTTCCTTTTGTTCATTCAACAAGCGGTAGATGGTGTAGGAGGAGTTGATATCAAGGCCGCGCACGGGATAGGCGGCAATCAAGAGCCTGGGGCTCGAGTCGATCTCACGCCCGACCAGTACCTTCTGGACGTTGCCCCCGGAAAGCTTCCGGATGGGGGTGAAGACATCAGGCGTCACGATCTCCAGCTCCTCGACCAGCCTTTCGGCAATCTCCCTGGGTTTTTTCCGGTCGACCAGGAAGCTCTTGTTCTGCTTGTAGCTTTTCAGCATGACATTGTCGACCATATCAAGGGAAGGAACCAGGCCCATCCCCAGTCTGTCCTCGGGGACAAAGGCCAGCGCCACCCCCTTCTTCGCTATCTCATTGGGGGATTTGCCGACCAGATTTTCCTCGACCTCAAAGCCATTGACAAAGCCCTGGTAGAGGATGGCGCCCCCGGTGACCGGATAGAGGCCGGTAATGGCCTCACACAGCTCCCGTTGGCCACTGCCGGTGATCCCGGCGATGCCCAGGATTTCCCCGCCGAAGGCCTCGAAGGAAACATCATCCAGGGCCATGGTCTTCTCAGGGGTCAGGCAGGTCAGGGAGGTGACACGGAGGACAGGTTTTTTATCTCCAATGATGGGCCGGTCAATTTCAAGGGATACGGACCGGCCGACCATCATATCGGTCAGCGATTGGATGGTCGCTTCTTTAGTTTCGACTGTATCGATGTATTCACCCTTCCGCAGGACCGTGACCCGGTCGGAAACGGCCAGCACCTCGTTCAGTTTATGGGTGATGAGGATAATGGACTTATTATCCTCCTTCATGGCCCGCAGGACATCGAAGAGCTTCTCGGTCTCCTGGGGGGTCAAAACGGCGGTGGGCTCATCCAGGATCAGGATATCCGCGCCGCGGTAGAGGGCCTTGATGATCTCGACTGTCTGTTTTTCTGAAATGGACATGTCGTAGACTTTTTTGTTGGGTTCGATATGGAAGCCGTAACGGTCGGCAATCTCCTTGACCTGTCTACCCAGGGCCCGCCGGTTGACGGTGGTGCCGCCGGGCAGGCCGAGGACGATGTTCTCTGCCGCGGTAAAAACCTCAACCAGTTTATAGTGCTGGTGCACCATACCGATATTGAGGGCAAAGGCGTCCTTGGGCTCACAAATCGCGACCGGATTGCCATTGATCCGGACTTCACCGAAATCCGGGAAATAAATGCCGGAAAGAACGTTCATAAGGGTGGTCTTGCCACTTCCGTTCTCGCCCAGCAGGGAGAGGATTTCACCCCTCCTCAATTCGAGATGGACATCCTTCAGGGCTTCGACGGTACCAAAGCACTTACAGACATGGTTCATCTCGACCACATTTTCGACGGCGCTTCTCTGCAAATCCTGCATGGTTCTCCTCCATCCGATACAGTGAACGCCAAACCGCTCTTGCATCAGGACACTTAAAACCGCCGCAATGCGAGGTCTCTGCGCGGCTTTATTTTAGAAAAGCTGCGTTGATCACATTGCGGCGATTGTGTGCTCTGGGGCGCGCCTTTTAAAGCGCGCCCCTTCAATTAACTCTTTGAGCCGATACTTATTCACCGAAGAATTCGATGCCTTCAAGGATGTGCTCCCAGGCAGGTGAAGAGGCGGGCTCGATGTAGGTCTCACCTTCCGCGACAACAACTTCACCGTCACTGTTGGTCAGGGGGCCCGTGAAGACATCCCAGTCACCGGACAGGATCCTGGCGCGGGCTTCCTCGATCGCCTCGGCGGTACCCTCGGCGACGAGAGGCTCGTTCAGTCGGGAAATGTCAACAGCGCCTTCGGCCAGGCCTTCACCCCAGTCCTTGGGGATGGGCTTGCCGTCGAGATAGTTGCTGACCGCCAGGACCAGGTAACGGGACCAGTCCCAAATGGCGGAGGTCAGCGACGCGTTGGGCGCGGCATCGATCATGTCGGAGTTGTAACCGACATGGAAGACACCCTCAGCCTCGGCGGCCGTCGCCGGCGCGGTGGAGTCACAGTGCTGGCCGATCACGTCACAGCCTGCCTCGATCAGGGCCTTGGCGGCTTGGGCCTCGGCGGGCGGATCGTTCCAGGAGTTGGTATTCATAACCAGCATCTTGACGTCGGGATTGACGCTCTTGGCGCCGAGGTAGAAGCCGGTGAAGCCCTGGATACACTCAGCGAAGGGGTAAGCGTTTACGTAACCCAGCAGATTCTTTTCCGTCTTCAGACCGGCGGCGATGCCGGACAGGTAACGGGCCTGATAGATTTTGCCGAAATAGTTGTGGGCGTTGTCCATATCGCTCAGGGCGCACTGATAGCCCGAAGCATGGCAGAATTCGATGTCGGGGTTGTCCGCAGCGACTTCCATGACATAGTTCTCAAAACCGAAGCTGGTCGCAAAAATGATATGGCAACCCTGCTCGACGAGTTCTCTCAGCGCAGCTTCACATTCAGCGTCTTCGGGTGTGTTGAACTTGTTGACGATCTGGTCATCCCGCAACCCGAGCTCTTTTTGCATCTTCTGCGTGCCCAGGTCGTGGTTGTAGGTGTAACCCATGTCGCTGGGGTCGGTAATGTGGACAAAACCGAGCTTGATGTTTTCGAGCGTAACACCGTCGCCAGCGGGGGCCTCCTCCTCCTTTTTGTCGCACGCCACCAGTGTCACCACAAACGCGACGCACAGCAAAATTACAATCCATTTCTTGAAATGTTGCATAGCCTTTTCCTCCAAAAGGGTTATTGTATTGGTAATGATAGCATAGTTTCCGGTTGACAAAAAGTTGATTCGGCCGAGCTTTCACCCTGCTTATGATAAACTGGGGGTCGGGGATCCCCCCCTTTTTATTCATCATAAGGAGACAGTTTTCATGCCCAAGATACACAAGTCGACCCTGCCCCATCTGCTCGGCTATACCTGCACACTCTGCCAGCGGCACTATCCCTACGAGGAGGAAATGCTCACCTGTCCTGCCTGTGGGGAAACCGGAATCCTGGATATAGTCTACGATTACCAGGTCATCCGCCCTAGGATGAGCCGGGAGATCCTGAGCCGGGACCAGGACAGGAGCATGTGGCGCTACAAGCCCCTCCTGCCCCTGGCGGACCGTGAGTATTCGGATTTTTTACGGGTGGGCTGGACGCCGCTCTACCCCTCCCTCCGCCTGGCCGGCGAACTGGGAATCCGGGCCCTCTACATCAAGGATGACGGGCTCAACCCAACGGCCTCCCTGAAGGACAGGGCCAGTGGGGTGGCAGTCGCCAAGGCGCTTGAACTGGGCTACGAAACCATTTCCTGTTCCTCCACGGGCAACGCGGCCTCCTCCTGCGCAGGCAACGCGGCCCGGGCGGGCTTGAAGACCGTCATCTTCGTCCCCGAGCGGGCCCCCCAGGGGAAGCTGGCCCAGATGCTTATCTTCGGCGCCCGGGTTGTTTCCGTGATCGGGGACTACCGGGAGACCTTCAATCTTTCCAAGGCGGCCATCGCCAAGTACGGTTGGTATAACCGGAATGCCGGCATCAACCCCGTCATGGCGGAGGGCAAGAAGACCGTATCCCTCGAAATCGCTGAACAACTGGACTTCCAGCCAACTGACTGGGTGGCCGTTTCGGTCGGGGATGGCTGTACAATCGCCGGGGTCTATCTCGGTTTTCGGGACCTTCTCGAACTGGGTATGATCGACCGGATACCGAAGATCCTGGGGGTCCAGTCAACCGGCTGCTCGCCCTTTGTTGATGCGGCGCGGGATCAGCTGCCCCTGAAGCCGACGCCGGAAAACACCCTGGCTGACTCGATCTCGGTCGGTGTCCCGCGGAATCCCGTCAAGGCCCTGCGGGCCGTTTCCGCCAGCGGGGGGGCCTGGATCGCCGTGCCCGATCAAGCCATTTTGGAGGCCATGAGTGAATTGGGCCGCAAGGAGGGTGTCTTTGGTGAACCGGCTGGCGCGGCCTCCTATGCCGGGGTCAGGCAGGCGGTCGCCCAGGGCCTGATCAAGGCGGACGAAAGCGTGACCTGCATTTGTTCGGGGAGCGGCTTGAAGGACGTAGTCAATGCCCTGAAGGCGGCGGGGGAACCAATCCGTTGCCGGCCCGACCTGGAGGAGTTGGAGGGGACGGATCTCTTCGGATAACAGGAGTTACGAAAGGACATATAAGTTGAGGCTATAGTTGTGAAAGCATTCATCTTTGAAGAGGAGTTGTCATGAGTCAATACGAGAAACTCGGTGTCTTCTATCTGGGTACTGAAAGTAAGAGTGTGGACGGGAGCGGGAAGGCTGATTTCATGTTGCTTGACTCCCGTGACCTGGTTACCCATGCCATGTGTGTGGGTATGACGGGGAGTGGCAAGACGGGTCTGGGCATCTGTCTGCTGGAGGAGGCGGCCATGGACGGCATCCCGGCCATTGTCGTGGATCCCAAGGGCGATATGGGCAATCTCTTGCTTACTTTCCCTGATCTCAGCCCCGCTGATTTTGAGCCCTGGATACACCCTGAGGAGGCCGAGGCCGAAGGGCTTACGGTCGGCGAAATGGCCGCGAAAAAAGCGGAAATCTGGCGCCAGGGCCTGGCGGATTCCATGCAGGACGGCGAACGGATACGGGCCCTTCGCGAGAATGTGGAATTTGCCCTCTATACGCCGGGTGGCCAGTTCGGCAGGCCGCTTTCCCTGGAGGGGATGTTCCAGAGACCGGCCGCCGCGGCCGCGGCGGATCCTGAATAGCTCCAGGAAGTCATTTCAACAACCGCGACCAGCCTGCTTCACCTGGTGGGGATCACGAGCGCGGATCCCGTCTCCAGCCGGGAGCATGTCTTCCTGTCGGCCCTGATCCAAAAAGCCTGGCAGGAGGGGACGGATGTCGCGATTCCCACCCTGGTCAACTGGATCACCAAGCCGCCCATGACCACCATCGGGGTCATGGACATCGAGACCTATCTGCCGGAAAAAGACCGGTTCGCCCTGGCCCTCCGTTTCAACAACCTGATCGCCTCGCCGGCCTTCGCCGCCTTCATGGAGGGGGAACCCTTCGACGTCCAGTCCCTCCTCTATACCCCGGAGGGTAAACCAAAAATCTCCATCCTGACCCTGGCCCATCTGGCGGACACGGAGCGCATGTTCGTGGTAACCCTCCTCCTGAACAGGATGATTGCCTGGATGAGGACAGAGCAGGGCACCTCCTCCTTGAGGGCCCTCTTCTATATGGATGAGGTTTTCGGCTACTTCCCACCCGTCGCCGCCCCGCCGGCCAAAAAGCCGCTCCTGACCCTGCTGAAGACTGCCCGTGCCTACGGCCTGGGTATGGTCCTGGCAACGCAGAATCCCGGGGACATCGACTATAAGGGCCTGGCCAACGTCGGTACCTGGTTTGTGGGCCGGCTTACGACCGAGCGGGACCGTATGCGCCTGCTGGAAGGCATGGCCGACGAATCGATCGAGGGGGTCAGCCGGGCTGATCTTGGCAGGCTGATCGCGGGCTTGAAGCAGCGGGAGTTTGTCCTCCGCTCTGTCCGGGGAGGGGAGCCCATCCTTTTCCAGACCCGCTTCTGCATGTCCTATCTGGCGGGGCCCTTGACCCGTGACCAGATCAGGAAGCTGATCGCTGAACAGGGTTACCTGCCGCCGCCCAAGGAACATGCGGTGGAAATGCCGGTCCCGGCCGAGCCGGAGGCGGCCCTGCCACCCGAGCCAGAGGAGGCGCAGGTAGCCGTAACTGAACCGGCTCCCGCCGACCAGGTCACCGTCGCGCCGGCCCCTGCCTCAGGCGTAGTGGTCAGCTATCTTCCCGGCCAGGTTGGACAGACCTACAAGCCTGCCCTGGCGGGATTCCTGACAGTCTACTATGAGAACGAGAAGAAGTCCGTCTCCCATACGGAGCAGGTTTCACGCTTCACCCCCCTGGGTGAAGGAGTCGTCCCGGTCGATTGGGGCAAGGACCTGGAACTGGGTCTGTCCCTCGATGACCTGGATTCGGAGCCGCCTGCCGGCGCCCAGTACAAGGGCCTGCCGGCGGAGGCCAAGCTGAAGACCAGCTTTACAGCCTGGCAACGGGCCCTGGTCGACAGCGTCTGGCGGGATTCCTCCCTGGAGATCCGCGAGCATAAGAAACTCGGCCTGGTGTCCGAGCTTGACGAGAATGAACGGGACTTTGTCGCCCGGGTCAAAATGGCGGCCCGTGAACAACGGGATATGGAATTTGACGCCATTGAAGCCAAGTATGAGAAAAAGCGGCTGACCATGGAGGAGAAGATTGCCAAGGCCGAGGAACGGGTCGACCGGGTCAAGGATCAGGCCAAGGACGCCAAGATCCAATCCGCGATTTCATTCGGCGCGGCCGCCCTGGGGGCGGTCCTGGGGAAATCCCTCCTCACCCAGTCAACCGTCTACAAATCCGCGACGGCCGCCAAGAGCGCCTCGCGCGCGACCAAGTCCGCCAGCAACATCGGCCGGGCGGAGGAGACGGTCGAGCGTGTCGAACAGCAGATGGACCTGCTTGAGGCGGATATGAAGAAGGATCTCGAAATTGTCAGCGACCGCTATGAGTCGGCGGCGGACGACATCGTTACAACGGCCATCCGGCCCCTGAAGCGGGATGTCGTTGTCAACGCCTTTACCCTGGTCTGGCTGCCCCAGAACTGATCGGCCAAACAGACCGGTAATTAAAAAGCATGATCGCGGATGACCTGGACCAGGTCGTCCGCGATTGTTTTTTGGGAGATTTCCCCCACCGTATCCCGGTCACTGCCCAGCCCCCCTATCCGGTCGGCCATTTCACCGGAGACAAAGGGGCTGCCGGTCAGGCTGGCCGCGACAAGATCCATGAAATCACTGTCCAGGGCGTCACTATGGATCAGGCTGTCCCGGATGATCCCCCCCTCTCCCTTGAAGAGGAGTTCCGCCTGTCCCCAGGGGAAGCGACCGGTCTCGATCCTGGCGTCAAACCTGATCGACCTGCCGTAGCGCCAGGCCCAGGAGGCGTAGCGCTCTTCCAGCTTTGCCAGTCCCTCCCGGCCCTGGAAGGCGGTGGCGTCCAGGGTCTCAATTTTCGCCCCTGTCCCATAGTGGGCCAGGAAGCTGGCGATCAGGGACCTGGACAGGTCAGCGGGGGTCAGGTCTTCCTTGACCTCGATGAGGTTGATGACCCGCGAACGCACCGACTTGATGGCCCGTGACTGGAGTTTGCTGTCTGAGACCGTCAGGTAGCGGAGAAGGGGTTCAATCCGGGTGTCCACCATGAGGGTCCCATGGTGGAGGGCGACCCCCTTGTAATAGCGGAAGGCATTGCCGGAGAATTTCCTGTCCCCGATCAGGATATCGTTGCGGCCGGATCGGGCGGCAGGGATCCCCAGGCCTTGTACGGCGTCCAGGATGACCTGGAAACTCTGGCCCAGGTCAAAACGCGAGCGGGGGAGGATGATGGAAAAATTCAGGTTGCCCAGGTCATGGTAAACGGCGCCGCCGCCGGTGCTGCGCCGGGCGAGGAAGCCCCCGTCCTCCTCCAGCGCCCCCGTCCGGCACTCGGCCCAGGCGTTCTGGTTGCGGCCGATCACAACCGTGTGCTCATTTTGCCAGAGAAAGAGGATGGCGCTGTAGAGCCTGGCCTTCTCCTGGCCGGTATCGCTGAGACAAAGGCCCATGAGGTATTCCTCGAGGGCCAGGTTATTCCAGGGGTTGACCTCTTCGGTTTGGACGATGAGGAGGGGGGGAACGGTTGTTTCCATGGCAAGTCCTTTTTTCTGCTTCAATGGCTATGCCCTATGGTATCGAAAACCGGGCCCGGGGAAAAGCGGGAAGAGGGGACGTGGTATGATTCCCTATAGGAATCCGGAAGGACGGAGAAATGGCGGATAAACAGGCAAATGACAGACAGGCGGACCCAATCCGCCTACTGACCCTGGAGCGGTCCTGTGGGGCGATCGTCTTCCGGAAGGGGGACGATGGCCTGGAGCGGGTCCTGCTAGTCCAGCACAAACCAGGTCACTGGTCCTTTCCCAAGGGGCATGTCGAGGCGGGCGAGACCGACCGCCAGGCGGCCATCCGGGAGGTTGAGGAGGAGACGGGGGTCCGGATCGCGATCACCTCGGATTTTCAGCGTTCATCGACTTATTCGCCTGGTCCGGGCAGCTTGAAGACGGTTGTCTTCTTCCTGGGGGATTATCTGGGCGGCCGGACCCAGCCCCAGCTGAGCGAAATCAGGGCTGTCGGCTGGTTGACGCGGGAAGAGGCGGAGCAGCGGTTGATCTTCGACCGGGACCGGGAGATTTTCCTGGAGGCGATCGATTACCGCAAGAGGCGGCAGGCCTCCTGAAGGCAGGAAGGATTATGGCGGAAGTTCCCCTTGACGATAAACAGTTTACGATAAAGGAAAGCTACGACCTGGATGAGTTGCGGGCCATCATAGCCTTTCTTCGAAGTGAGGAGGGCTGTCCCTGGGATCGGGTACAGACCCATGAGAGCATCCAGGGCAATATGCTTGAAGAGGCTTACGAGGCCGTCGATGCCATCCAGAGCGGCGATCCCGGGAAACTGCTTGAGGAACTGGGTGACGTCCTCATGCAGGTCGTCTTCCACGCCGACATTGCCGAAGAGGCCGGGGATTTTACCTTTGACGAGCTGGTATCCGGAATCTGCCGGAAACTGATTTCACGCCATACCCATCTCTTCGGGTCCGACAGGGCGGAGACACCCGAACTTGTCTTGAGGACCTGGGAGAAGAACAAGCGGAAGGAAAAGGGCCATAGGAGGATCGCGGACGGCATGCGGGACCTGCCACGCGGTATGCCGGCCCTGATCCGGGCCTACAAACTCCAGAAGAAGGCGGCCGATGTCGGCTTTGACTGGCCCTCCCTGGATGGGGCCCAGGAGAAGGTCCAGGAGGAGTACGGGGAGTTCCTGGCCGAGATCGACCGGGGGGATGAAGCCAGGACCCGGGAGGAGGCGGGCGACCTGCTCTTTGCCGTCGTCAATATCCTCCGCCTGCTGTCCATCGATCCGGAAGCCGCCCTGACAGGTTGCTCCGAGCGTTTCATCCGGCGTTTCAGCGCCATGGAGGAGGCGGCAGGCCGACCCCTGGCCGGGATGACCCTGGAGGAGATGGACGCCCTCTGGGAGGAGGCCAAGCGCGGGGAAGCGGCCGGAGGGAGGGACCTATGAGGCTGGACAAGTTCCTGAAGGTATCGCGGATAGTCAAGCGCCGCACGGTTGCCCAGGAGATGGCCTCGGCCGGCCGGGTTGAGGTGAACGGGAAAAGGGCCAAGCCTGGCACCGGGGTCAAGGTCGGCGACCTGCTCGAGATCGGCTACGGCCAGAAACAGATCCGCGTCCGTATCCTCCAGATCAAGGAGCATGTCAAAAGGAAGAGGCGGATTCGCTTTACCAGATCCTGACCGATTAAACCCCCCTGTCGGTGACTTCTGTCTACTGATCCCACCCGGTGGCCAGTCCTCAAGTTGCAAAACCGAACAAACTGAAGTAGGATAGGTTTACTATCAACAGGATGTCAGGTTGACAGGTGAACACTATGCGTCAGAGCTACGCTGAAAATTACAAGGCTGAGCGCAGGCGGTCCTCGCTATCCTTCTTTACCCGCTTCTTCATCGGCGTCCTGGCCGTCATCATCCTGACCCTTTGTTTTTCATCCTTCTTCGACCAGCAGCGGGAGTTCGACCGCCTGACCCGGGAAAAGCGGAAGCTGGAGCGGGAGCGGGATCTCCAATACCAGAAATATGAATCCTTGAAGAGCCTGGACGACATCGCCGAGTCGAGGGAATACATCGAGCGCGTGGCCCGCGACTACCTTGGCATGGCCCTGCCGGGCGATCGGATCATCCTGGTGGACTGACGGGGCCGGCTGACAGCCCCGATCCTAGCCGCCGACCAGTTCCCTCAATTCATCCAGATCTTCCCTGACCTTTTCCAGAGCCTGGGGCGGGATATAGTAGTCGTAGCGTTCGCTGACCGGACCGAGTTCAATGGCCAGGGCGGCGCCCTTACGGCCCTGCCTGAGGTAGGGGATGCCCTTGTCTTCAAGATAGGTCTCGACATGGCCGGTCCAGACCAGGGGGGCGGAGATGAGAAAAACCGGTTCCCCCGATTCAGACTGGTCCCGCCTGTCGCCCCTTCCCCGTCGAAATAAATCCAATATACCCATGGTCCTGCCTGAGGCGGGATCGCCACGGCCATCGGGCCAGCCGCCTTCCTCCCCATTTTGCGGCGGCCAGCCAAAAGACGCAAGTCTTTTTGTCCCCGGCAAGTTATAATGGAGGCGGTTTGGGAAGGAAGGTGCCTATGTTTCATATCAACCACCCGGTGCTCTACGGATTGGCTGGCCTGGTCATCCTCTATGTGCTGGGACAGTCAATTTTCTTTACCGTAAAAGCCTACAGACGGGCCCGTGAGCTCGGAATCGAAAGCTCACTCCTGCGTGCCATCATGCGGGGCTCGGCTGTCTTCTCCCTGGCTCCCGCCCTGGCCATCGTAATAGGGATCATCACCCTGTCACAATACCTGGGCCTGCCCCTGCCCTGGCTCCGCCTCAGCGTTGTCGGGGCCCTGACCTACGAACTCCCGGCCGCCACCTCGGCGGCGACAGCCCTGGGCATATCCATGACGGACGCCCTGACCGATGCCAGGGCCTATGCCACCATTGCCTGGGTCATGACCCTGGGGAGCTTCTCGGGCATTGTCATCATCACCTTTTTCCTGAAGAGGATCGAAAAGGGCCTCATGACCATCAAGGCGAAGGATGAAAAATGGGGGGCCCTCTTCATGGATTCGCTCTTCATCGGCATGGTCTCCGCCTTCCTCGGCATGGTCTTCTCCCAGATCAGGCTGGGATTCAAGGGCTGGATCCCCGTCTTTGTCATGCTTTTCTCCTCCCTGCTCATGTTGATCTTCGGCTACCTGGTCAAGGAGAAGAAGATCGCCTGGCTGGAGAATTACGCCATGCCTTTCAGTATGCTGGGCGCTATGGCCTTTTCCATACCGCTGACCTTTTGGATTGGAGGTTGACCCATGAGTCAATATGATGAAAAGATCCATCGCTGGGGGAGGCTATCCGGCATTCTGGCCATGATCATGTTCGCGGCCTATCCCCTGATGCTCAGCATCTATTTCAGGGCCTGGCCCTACCTTGGCGCCCTGGGCAAGGGCCTGCTGGGCGTTGTCCCCGTCTTCTACACCATCGGGGTCATCGAGGCCTTCACCTACGGCCCCATGCTGGGCGCGGGCGGTTCCTACCTGAGCTTCGTAACCGGCAACATAACCAATCTGAAGGCGCCCTGCGCCATCAACGCCATGAAGGTGGCCAAGGTGGAGCCCGGTACGCCGGAGGGGGAGGTCATCTCCACCCTGGCGATCGGTATTTCCTCCATCGTGACGACCATCATCCTCTTCCTGGGTATGCTTCTCCTGAGCTACCTGGCGCCCATCCTGGAGTCACCCACCCTGGCGCCCGCCTTCGCCAATATCCTCCCGGCCCTCTTTGGCGGACTGGCGGTCGTCTTCATCTCGAGGAACTGGAAGATCGCGGTCGGACCCATGGTCTTCATGCTCCTCCTCTTCCTGATCCAGCCGGGCCTGGCGAGCGCCGTCAGCCTCCTGGTACCGGTAGGGGCCGTCATCGCCATCCTGATATCGCGGACCCTCTACAAGAAGGGCAGGCTATAGGGCCGGCGGGTCCTCCCGGACCAGGATGCTTTCAATCCCTCCCACGTAGAGGTGATGGAAGCCGCCGCCGTACCAGCGGTCGATGATGGCCTGGCCCTCGATCAGGTCCTGGGGGAAAAACTGGGGCCTGGCCAGCTTCCTGCAGATGAAAGAGACCCGGGTCTCTTCAAGATAGGGGGTTTCCCCCTCATAGGCGACGGTTAATCCGCAGGCCTTGATCTTGTCCCGGTCCCGGCCGGAATGCCGGCCGCAATAGTCCAGTATCCGGCGGGAGTCCTCCCCCTCCGGCAGGGCGCCAAAGGAAAAGCGGTCGGCTTTTTCCATGAATTCGAAGGTGTACCGTTCCGGCCGGACCGCGACATAGACGACCGGCCCGCCCCAGATACGGCCAAACCCACCCCAGCCGACGGTCATGGTGTTGACCCTGCCGTCCTGGCGGACGGTCAGCAGCATCCCCTGCTCCAGCATTCGAAAGGGGTTTTCTGAAAATCCAGCCGGATCAATGGCTCTGAATGACATGGTATTTTTCCTTTCCTCTTGATCTATCAAACTTTCCCTCCCCATGGGGGACAAGACCCAGTATAGCGATTATTATCCCCTTCCACCATGAAAAAGGGGCCGTTGTGAACGGCCCCTCCAAAGCAGTGGATCCAGGATCATCAGTGGGTGCTGAAGAAGCGGACCGCCTGCCTCTGGACGACGAATTTCTGTGTCTCATGCCATCTGCCCTTGGCCAGGTTGCTGGCATAGAAGTAGTAGATGGGGTGTTGGACACCGCTGCCCCCCTGGTCAAAGACATAGGAGACAGCCTGCTTGACCGTACTGGAGACATTTTTCCTGACCGGCGCCGTATAGCCGTACTGGCGTTTTATGGCGGCGGCGCTGTTGGTGCCCGATCTGACCATGGAGTCACGGATGCACTGGGAGACCAGGACGGCGCCGATGTAATCGTTGCCGTACTCACCCATGACCAGGCCTTCAAGGACCTGTCTGTCCGAGACCTTGAGCGGCCGGCCCTGGTAGTTCCTGTCAGGGTTGGCAATCTCGATGAGGAATTGGCCCGTTGCCGTGGCCGGCGCCGGACTCTCCTCCTGGACGGTCTCCTCGACGCTGGGTTCGGGGTCCACCTCCTGGGGAGGGTTCTCCTGGGCGGCCTTCTCCTGGGCGGCCCTCTCCTGGGCAGCTTTCTCCTCGGCTGCCTTTTTCTCAGCGGCCTTCCTGGCTGCCGCCTTCTTTTCCGCGGCCTTCTTCTCTGCGGCGGCCTTTTCCTCTGCGGCGGCCTTTTCCTCCGCCTCTCTCTTTTCCTCTTCCAGCCGGGCCTCTTCCCGAAGCCTTATTCTCTCTTTTCTTTCTTCCTCTTCGGTTTCCATCCTGGCCAGGCGTTCCCAGCGCCTGATGTTTCTCTCACTGTCAGCTGAAGTCCCGGGGTCAGCCACCGGTTCTTCTTCAGCCTCCTGGTCGATTCCGGGGAGTTCTGACAGCTTACGATCGATCACGTTGGAATCAAATATCAGGAAGTCCATGCCCTCCTGTGGGCTCAATTGGGCCTCCTCCCCCAGGAAGTCCGTAGCCGTCGGATTTCCGCCCGCCAGGCTGTCGCCACTTGCGAGGGCCCCCACCACCGGCAGGGTCAACAAGCCGGCCACCAGCACGGCGCCCGTTATTAGTCCTCTGTATTTTTGTATCTTAGCTTTCATTACCAGCCTCAAACTTTCTAGCAAGTCCACCCCCGCCCGACACGCGGCAAAACAAGAGATCGGGAATAAAACGATATAATGGCTCGCGTTGGGGGGTTTTTTTGACTGTAGACTACCTTAACCCAGCCCCCCAGCCAGTCAAAGGGTGAAATTGCCGAATCTAACCGGCCTTAATCGGTCCCGCACTGTCATTAACCAGAAAAGTGCCTGTGCATAAGGAGACGGGAGCCCGACAAAGACCGCCGGATACTGTCATCTTTCACAAAAGAAGGGGCGGAAATAGGGGGGGCCGGCTTTCCTTAAATTTCCTGTAAGGGGCTCAGGACAGGCTTCTGAGTTCTTTCGCCTCTTGAAAATGACGAAAAGCCGGGGGGAGACGAATAAAGGGAGGGGCTGGCGGTCCTGGAAAAAGGGTCTAAAATGAAACTATTATGAACTGAATTTGGATAAAAGGAGGAGAAGGGCTATGGCCAGGAGTGAACTTATCCGGCTGATCACCGACTATACGGAGGCGAACGGACCTTCAGGTTTCGAGCATGAGATCGCCGATGAGGTTGAGGATTGCAACAGGGTATACGGGGAGACAGACCGCGACAGCCTTCAGAATGTCTATGTCCGGCGTCAGGGTAACAAGGGGGGGCGGCTCCTTGTACAACTGGACGCCCACCTGGATGAGGTGGGGCTGATCGTCCAATCGATCAAGGAAAACGGCATGCTGGCCGTCCTCCCCCTTGGTTCCTGGGTGGCCGCCCAAATACCCGGCCAGCTATTCCGGGTGAGGACCAGGGAGGGCCGGTGGACAGCCGCCATCGCCGCCAGCAAGCCGCCCCATTATCTGACGGAGGCCGAACAGAAGGAAGGCGTCCGTATGGAGGAGATTGAGCTGGATGTCGGGGCAAGTTCGCGGGCGGAGGTGGAGGAGGCCTTTGGCATTGGGCTGGCCGCGCCGGTCGTCCCCCAGGTTGACTGCCGCTACCAGGAGGCGCATGACCTCCTCCTCGGCAAGGCCTTTGATTGCCGGCTGGGTTGCGCCGCCATGACCCAGACCCTGGGGAGGCTCAAGGGGGAGGAGCTGGGGGTCGATGTGGTGGCCGCCTACTCCGCCCAGGAGGAGATCGGCGGCCGGGGCGCCCTGGTGACGGCCCGCCGGATAGGCGCCGATCTGGCCCTGGTCTTTGAAGGGACGCCGGCGGATGACAGTTTCGCGCCGGCCGGTCAGGGGCAGACGGCCCTGGGCAAGGGACCCATGCTCCGCCACCTGGATCGTTCCATGGTGACGCATCCGGGCTTTCAACGTTACGCCCTGGCCCTGGCCCGTGAGCAGGGCATTCCCGTCCAGGAGGCCGTCAGGAGCGGGGGTGGGACCAACGGCGGCCTCATCCATACCTCGGGCGCCGGTATCCCCACCCTGGTCATCGGCATTCCGGTCCGCTACATCCACAGCTCCCACGGCTGGGCCAAGGGGGCGGATGTGGAGGCTGCCGTCGACCTGGCGGTCGCCCTCCTGAGATCCTTTGATGGGCAGACCCTGGAAAAGCTGACCTACTAAAGGGCGGCTATGCTTTCGCGGAGGAGTTCCTCCACCAGGAGGGGGTTGGCCCGGCCGCCCGTCTGCCTCATGACAGCTCCGATCAGTGACCGCAGGGCGCTCTCCTTCCCCTTGCGGAAGTCGTTGAGGGCCCTTTCGTTGGAGGCCAGGGCTGCCTCAATCGCGGGCAGGAGTTTTTCTGGGTCATTGATTTGAGCCAGATCATGCTCGGCTATGTAGGCAGAGGGGTCAAAATCATCCTTCATAAGGGCCTTCAGGATCTTCCGGCCGGTATTGCTGTTGATCTCATCCCTGGCCAGCAGGTCGGCCAGCTTACCCAGGCTGACGGGATTGAGCAGGTCGTCCTCGGTCTCCTCCGTGTAGAGGGGCGCGATGTCCGCCAGGATGAGATTGACCAGGGTCTTGACATTCCCGGTCGCCGCCGCCGCCTTTTCAAAGAAATCCGACAGCTCCTTGTCATCGACAAGCCTTTCCGCCTCATAATCCGTCAGGTCGTAGTCCTGGATATACTGGGCCTTGCGTTCGTCCGCCAACCTGGGGATGGTGGCCCGGATTTCCTCGATCTCCGCCGGCTCCACCTCAACCGGAAGCAGGTCGGGGTCGGGGAAGTACCGGTAGTCGGTCGCCTCATCCTTCAGCCGCATACCATAGGTCTGGCCGGTTTTCTCGTCGTAGCGGCGGGTCTCGGAGATAATGTCCTCCCCCTGCTCCAGCAGCTTGACCTGGCGTTTGAATTCACTTTCAATGGCCCGGGCGATGAAGTTGAAGGAATTCAGGTTCTTGAGTTCGACCCGGGTGCCCAGGGCCGTCTCCCCCTTCTTGCGTACGGACAGGTTGACATCACAGCGGAGGGAGCCCTCGTTCATCTTGCCGTCGGAAATGCCGGTGTAACGGGCCATGGCCCGGAGCTTCCTCAGGTAGGCAACGGCCTCCTCAGCATTTCTGATATCAGGTTCGGAGACGATTTCAATCAGGGGGACACCGCAGCGGTTGCAGTCGATCAGGGTGCCCTCATCGGTATGGATCAACTTGCCCGCGTCCTCCTCCATATGAATCCGGTTGATCCGGATCCGCTTGACCCCCTCAGCCGTGGCGAGCTCCAGATAGCCCCCGGTACAGATGGGGAAGAAGTTCTGGGTGGTCTGAAAGGCCTTGGGCAGGTCGGGATAGAAATAATTCTTCCGGTCAAAGCGTGACCAGGCCTGAATGGAACAGTGGGTCGCGATCCCTGCCCGGATCGCGAACTCAACGACCTCACGGTTCAAGGCGGGGAGGGTCCCCGGCAGGGCCAGGCAGACGGGGCAGACCTGTGTATTGGGCGGCGCTCCGAAAAGGGTGGCGCAGTTGCAAAGAAGCTTATGCTCCGTCTTCAGCTCAATGTGGACCTCAAGTCCGATTATGCATTCGTAGTTTTGCAGGCTCATAGGGTCACCTCTCCAGGAAGGGGTAGCAGCCCGTGCGCGTCCTCATAGCGGGCGGCCAGCCTGTAAAGCAGGCCCTCGGAAAAGCGGGGCCCCATAAGCTGCATGCCCACGGGCAGGCCGCTGTCCGTCAGTCCGATCGGAAGGGACAGGGCGGGCAGGCCGGCCAGGGAGGCGGGTAGGTTGAAGCGGTCATTGCAGTAGCTGTCCTCGCCCATCTCCCCTGGCGGGCGGCCAAGGGGCCAGGCCGCCGTCGCGGTCACGGGCGCGAGCAGGGCCTGGCAGTTCTGGAAGACCTCTTTGAATTCCTCCATCACCAGGGTCCGGACCTTGGCCGCCTTGAGGAAGTAGTCCTGGTAATGCTCTTCCGAGAGCGCCAGTCCGCCAAGCAGGATTCTCTGCTTGACTTCCGGTCCCAGGGCCTGGGCCCGGGATTTGAAATAGATGTCTTCCAGGCTCCCGGCCTCCCGGCTCCTGAAACCGAAATGAATACCGTCGTAGCGGTTCAGGGAGGAAAAGCCCTCCGCGCTGGAAATCAGATAATAGGCCGCCAGGGCCGCGTCAACCGTCTTCAGGTCTATCGGGACCAGTTTCGCCCCGGCAGCCTCGTAGAAGGCAAGGGCTTCATCCAGCCTCTTCCGGATGAAGGGATCCAGGTCCCCCGACTCGAAATAGGCCTCCGACCAGCCTATGACAGGCTCGTCCAGATCCTCCTCCAGGATCTGGCTATAGGCAGGGCCCTCCTGGCCGAGGCTATGGACGTCCTTGCGATCCCGCCGGGCGATGGCATCGAGTACAAGGGCGTTGTCCCGCACGCTCCGGGTCATGGGGCCCACCTGGTCCAGGGAGGGGGCAAAGGCCGTGACCCCCCGTCTTGAAACCAGGCCGTAGGTCGGCCGCAAGCCCACCAGGCCGCAAAGGGCAGAGGGTTGCCTTATGGATCCACCCGTATCGGTTCCGAGCGCGAAGCAGGCCTCCCCGGAGGCGACCGCGGCCGCCGATCCCCCTGAAGTGCCGCCCGGGACACGTGACAGGTCATAGGGGTTGCGGGTTGGATGGAAGGCCGATGTTTCCGTTGAATAGCCAACGGCGAATTCATCCAGGTTGGCCTTGCCCAGAAGGACGGCCTCCTCCTGCCTGAGCAGGCGCCAGACATAGGCGTCATAGGGGGGGATGAAGTTCTCCGTCATCCGGGAACCGTTGGTAGTGGGGACCCCCTTGACAGCAATATTGTCCTTCAGGGCCCCCGGGATACCGGCCAGCGGCGGCAGTTCCCGTCCCTCACCCAGGAGCCGGTCGATCCGGCCGGCCTGCTCCAGGGCCAGATCCCTGGTCAGGGTGATGTAGGCGCCGATCCTTGATTCCTGGGCCTCGATCCTGTCATAAACCGCCCCGGTCAACTCACGCGATGAGAAATCCCCCCTGCGCAAGGCTTCAGCCACTTGTCTCAATTCCATAGTCCGATAGTCCATAAGCTATTCTTTCATTCGACCACGGGCGGCACCAGGAAGAAACCGTCCTGTGTCTCCGGCGCGTTCCGCAGGGCATCCTCATTCGACAGCGGTGGCTCGTCCTCTTCGGTCAGATGGCCCTTGTGCTTGTCGGAGGCCGTGAAGCTGGGGGAGACCCCCTCAGTATCCAGGGACTCGAAGGCCCGGGTCAGGCCGATCAATTCCGTAAGCCGTGCCCGTGCTGCCTCATCTTCCTCCTGGCTCATCTCAAGGCGGGCCTGGGTCTTGAGTCTGGCCAGATCGATCTCGATCAGGGGCCGCCGGTCCGAAGTCCGGCCGGCCGCCTCCCCGGACGGGGCAGGATCCAAGGTCAGGCAGATGCCCAGTTCCTCGAGCTGGCCGGGACTCACGGCTGAAGGAGTCTCCGTCATAGGGCAGGAGGCGTCACGGATCTTGGGAAAGGCGATGACATCGCGGAGGGACTGCTCGCCCGCCAGGATCATGACCAGGCGGTCGAGGCCGAAGGCGAAGCCGCCGTGGGGCGGCGCGCCGTAACGGAAGGCCTTGAGCATGAAGCCGAAGCGGTCATCGATCTCCTGGTCAGTCAGGCCCAGCGCCCGGAAGACCCGCCTTTGGATAGCCTCCTGGTGGATCCGGATACTCCCTGAACCGAGTTCGGTGCCGTTCAGCACGAAATCGTAGGCCAGGGACCTGACACGGGTCGGGTCACTTGTGAGGAGGTCAAGATCCTCAGCCCGGGGCATGGTAAAGGGGTGGTGCTGGGCCAGGAAGCGGCCCTCCTCCCTGGAGTACTCGAACATGGGAAAGCCGGTGATGATGGCGAAGGCGAAACGCCCGGGGTCGCGCAGGCCCAGGAGGTCACCCAGCCTCAGCCTGAGCGCGCCGGTGACCTGACGGACCCTATCCAGGGAGTCGGCTGAGAAGAGGATGAAGTCGCCCGGTTTCGCCCCTGCCCGGTCCAGCAATTTTTCCAGGTCCTCAGGGCTGACAAATTTGGAAAGGATGGTGTAGATCTCGCCCGAAGGCCGCCAGGCGACCCAGGCCATACCGGCCGCCCCCTGTGAGACGGCAAATTCCGTCAGCTCCTCGATGGTCGCCCGTGAAAAGCCTGCCTGGCCGGGCACGGTGATGGCGCGGACAACCCCGCCTTCCCGGACGGCTTTTTCAAAGACGGAAAAACCGCATTTGCCGGCCAGGTCAGTCAGGTCGACGACAGGCAGGCCGAAGCGGAGGTCAGGCTTGTCACTGCCATACCGGTCCATGGCCTCCTCCCAGTCAAGGCGGGGGAAGGCTTCCTGGAATTCCAGACCCTTGACCTCCTTGAGAATGGACCGGAAAAGCCTCTCGACCAGGAGGAGGACGTCCTCGGGTTCGACAAAGGACATCTCCAGGTCCAGCTGGGTGAATTCAGGTTGTCGGTCGGCCCGGAGGTCCTCGTCACGGAAGCAGCGGGCGATCTGATAATAGCGGTCCAGGCCCGAGATCATGAGCAGTTGCTTGAAGAGCTGGGGGGACTGGGGCAGGGCGTAGAAGGATCCCGGATGGACCCGGCTGGGGACCAGGTAATCCCGGGCGCCCTCGGGGGTGCTTTTGGTCAGGAGGGGGGTTTCGACATCCACGAAACCCTCCTGGTCCAGGAAGCGGCGGATGGCGCTAGTCACCTGGTGACGGAAGCGGATATTGGCAAGAAGGCGGGGCCGTCTGAGGTCCAGGAAGCGGTATTGGAGCCGGAGGTCCTCCCGCACGTCATCGGCGTCGGAGGGATCGAAGGGCAGCGGGGCGCAGGCCGAGAGCAGTTCGGCCTCCCTGACCCGGAGCTCGACGGTGCCCGTCGCGATCCTGGGGTTCACGGTCTCCTCGTCGCGCCCTTGCATAAGTCCCCTGACCAGGATCACGGACTGGTTGCGGACCCGCTCGGCGAGCGCGAAGGACTCCGCCTGGGTGTATTCGGGATTGAAAACGGTCTGGAGCAGGCCCTCCCGGTCAGCGAGATCGATGAAGATCACGCCCCCCATATCACGTTTGGTCTCAACCCAGCCGCAGGCAACCGTCTCCCGGCCCATGTCTTCTTCAGAGAAAAGTCCGCAATAGTTTGTCCGTTCCATACCCTTGAACCCAATTCCAGGCCATAAGCCGCTGTCTACCGGTTTGGGCCCATAAAAAAGCCGCCCGTTCCCGGCAAGTGACTGTATTTTAACACAGGAAGAAGTGGCTGTAGACCCTAGGGGGGCGGCTCCTGACAGGTCCGGGCCGGTGAGGGCCACCTGCCATCCCGGATTGGGAGGAGGGGGGACCCGCTTGTGCTAAACTCAGATTACAAAAGCTGGGGTGGATGAGGGTATGAGGCGGAGAGAAGAAAAACCCGTGGGAATTGAGAGCTTTCTTTTATGGCGCCGCTTCCTGGCCCGCCTCCTGGATTTCCTGATCTGGCTGCTTGCCGCCTACCGGCTGGGGAGCTTCCTGGTTCCCGATCCCGCCAGGCAGAACCTGGCCTGGTTCTATGCCGTCCAGACCCTTGCGGCGGTCTTCATGATCCTGACGGAGCCCCTCCTGCTGGCCCTGACAGGGAGGACTCCGGGCAAGCTCCTGCTCCGGCTCCGGGTAGCCGCCCCGGACGGGGATCGGCTGACCCTGGCCCGGGCCTGTAGCCGCAGCTGGCAGGTCTGGCGTGAGGGACTGGGCTTCGGCCTCCCCCTCTACCGGCTCCTGGCCCTGACCCGGTCCTACGCGGCGGCGCGCCAGGGGGAGGTGGCAGGCTGGGAGGAAGGGACAAGCATGTCATGGTGAGCAAGGATCCGATCAGGAGCAATGTCTACGATACAGCCCTGATTTTTGAGGGTGGCGGTATGCGGGCCTGCTATACGGCCGGTTTCGTCACCCTGCTTCTGGAGCAGGGGATCCATTTCAATTATGTGGCGGGGATTTCGGCCGGATCGACCCATGCGGTCAACTATCTTTCCCGTGACCTGGTCCGGGCCCGCCGGTCCTTTACGGACCTGGTCCTCGACCCCTCCTTTGGGGATATGACCTCCTGGCTCAAGGGGGACGGCTACTTCAATTCCGATTACATCTACTCAAAGATGCCCCGCGAAGACGGTCTCCTGCCCTTCGACTTCGAGACCTTCAAGAGGAATGAGGCGGAATGCGTGATCGGTTCCTTCCTCCGCTATGAAAATAAAATGGTCTACTGGCACAAGCGGGATTACCAGACCCTGGACGACCTGATCGTCCGCGTCCGGGCCTCATCCACCGTGCCCTACCTCATGCCGGAGACGGAGATAGGGGGCAGGATCTATGTGGACGGCGGGCTTGACACCGCCATCCCCCTCGATATTGCCCTCGAGGACGGCTATGAGCGCTTCGTGTTCGTGCTCACCCGGGAGCGGGATTTCCGTCTTGACCCCCTACCACGGAACAGGCTGGTGAACCGGGTATTGGACCGCCACCCGATCGAGAAGGAGGCCCTCCTGAACCGTCATATCCGCTACAACGCGGTCCGGGACAGGATCCGGCGGCTGGAGGAGGAGGGGCGGGCCTATGTCTTCTACCCGGAGGGTCTCGATCTCTCCATGTTGGAGCGGGACCGGGAGCGGCTCCTGAGCCAGTATCTGGCCGGCCATGAACAGGCGGTGGCAGACCTGGGCCGTCTCCGCCGGTTTTTGGAGGGCTGAGACTTGCGATTCATCCACCTGGCCGACCTGCACCTGGGTAAAAGGGTCCATGAGTACCCCCTGATCGAGGACCAGCGGGAGGTCCTTGCTTCAATCCTCGAGCTCTGCAACCAGGAAAAGCCGCAGGCGCTGGTGGCGGCCGGGGACATATATGACAAGTCCATCCCCTCCCTGGAGGCCATGGGGCTCCTGGAGACCTTCTTCCTTGAAATGGCCGCGCTTGACATCCCTGTCCTGGTCATCGCTGGCAACCACGATTCCGGGGAGCGGCTGGCCTTTGGGGGCCTCTTCTTCAAGACGCACAAGCTCCATGTATCCGGGGTATTCAAGGGCAAGGTCGACCGCCTTGTCCTGGAAGGCCCGGAGGGGCCGGTGACCTTCCACCTCCTCCCCTATATCCGGCCGTCGGAAATCCGCCCCTTCTTCCCGGACCGGGAACTGACCTCTGTTTCGGACGCGGTAGCCGCCGCCCTGTCCACCGTCAAAAGGGGCCCGGGGCGGCAGGTCCTGGTCGCCCACCAATTTGTGACAGCCGGGATGACCGCCCCCCTGCGTTCGGATTCGGAAATCCTCCAGGTGGGAACAGCTGACGAAATCGACGAATCGATCTTCAGCGGTTTCGATTATGTCGCGCTGGGTCATCTGCACGGTATGCAGCAGGTGGGGGAGGGGCCGGTCTACTACGCCGGATCCCCCCTGGCCTATTCCTTCTCGGAGGTCGGCCAGTCCAAGGGCGCCCTGATCGTCGATCTTCCGGCCGCCGGCCCGGCGACCGTCCGCCAGGTCCCCCTGGCCACCCGACGCGCCATGAGGCGGATCCGGGGCAGCCTGGCTGGACTGCTGGCGGAGGGCCGGGATCTGGAGGCGGCGGATGACCCCTCCCGTTTCGATTATCTGGAGGTCACCTTGACCGACCAGGGGCCGGTGACCGACCCTATGAACCGGTTGAAATCCTTCTATCCCAATACCATGCGGCTGGTGTTCGAGCGTGAGCTGGGGGCGGATGGTCCGGGGGATGCCCTGCTCGACCAGGAGGACCTGCGTTCCCTGAGTCTGTCCCAGCTCTTCGCCCGCTTCTACAGGAAACAGAGGGGCCGGGAGCTGACCGGCCGCCTGCTTGAAATCGTCGAAGAGGTGGCAGCCGAGGCGGGGGGAGGCAGGCCGTGAAGCCCCTCCGCCTTACCATGTGCGCCTTTGGCCCCTATGCCGTGGAGACCAGGGTCTCCTTCGAGGATGTCAAGGAGGGCCTCTTCCTGATCACGGGCGAGACGGGGTCGGGGAAGACCATGGTCTTTGACGCCCTCATGTATGCCCTCTATGACGACACAAGCGGCCCTGCCCGGGGCAATCATTCCCTCCGTTCCGATTTTGCCGACCCTGGCGTCAGGACCTTTGTTGAACTTGAGTTCCTGCTCCGATCCCAGGTCTATACCATCCGTCGCAGTCCCCGCTATGAGCGCCCCAGTCTCCGGGGAGGAGGAACCACGGAACAGGCGGCCGCCGTCGAGCTCCATCTGCCTGATGGAAGGATCCTGGCGTCAAAACGGGAGGCCGATCAGGCGATTGTGGAGTTGATTGGCCTGGACAAGTCCCAGTTCCGCCAGGTGGCCATGATCGCCCAGGGGGCCTTTTTCAGCCTGATAGAGGCAAGCAGCCTGGACCGGGCCAGGGTCTACCGGAGGCTTTTCAACACCTCCCTTTACGAGGATATGCAAAACCGGCTTCTGGCGCGCTACTCCGGGGCCAGGGCCCGGCGGCAGGCCCTGTCGAACCAGCTCTTCCTCGACCTGAAGCGCTTCCCCTTCCCTGACTGGGCGGAGGCGGTCGGACAGAAACGCGATGAGATCGTCGCCTCCCAGGATGTCTGGGCGGCCGGTGACTTCCTGGCCGAGCTGAAGGCTGTCGGGAGCTCCCTGGAGAAGGCCCTGGCCAAGGCAGATGAGGAAAGCAAAAACCATCAGGATCAAGTTGTTAAAGCCCACCTGGCCCTGGAAAGTCTAAGGAGGGACAATCGTATTCTGGATCAGTTGGACCAGGCCCTGGAGGAAAAGGCCAGGCTGGATTCAGAGGAGATACTCTTCCAGGAGAATCTTTCCCGGTTGACGGCGGCGGACAGGGCAGGGAGACTGGTCACACCTACCTACCGGGACTGGAAGCAGGCGGTCAAGGATCTGGAAGAACTGGAAGCTGATCTGGCCCGGACAAGGGGCCGGTATGAGGAGGCCTTGAAGACTCATGAAATGGCTTCGCGGGAGCTTGAAAGAGTCAAGACCCAGGAGGCGGAAAGGACCAGGTTGCCCGGGGAGATCTCCGTCCTGGCCAAGGAAGTGGGGGATCTTGAAAAACTGGGCCTGAAGAAGGGTGCCCACAAGGAGGCCGGGGACAGGCTGGCCGGCCTGGAGGACAAGCTGAAAAAACTCAAAGCCAAAGCGCTTGAGCTTGAAGGGGTCATGAAGAAGGAGCGGTTGGAATGGGAGTCACTTGCCGATGCCGGGGAAGTCCTCCACCTGAGACGGCGGCAGACGGATGAATTTGAGGCCGACCTGCAAAAAATGGCGGCTATCCGGCTACTTGTCCAGGAGACGGGAGAAGAGCAGCAAAAGCTGGAAGAGGCCAGGCAAGATTTCGAGGCCAGGCTGGCCCTTTGGCGACGGCAGGAAAGCCTGGCGGCCGAGGCGGCTGAGAAGCTTTTCCTTGAGCGGGCCGGCCTCCTGGCCGAAGAACTTGAAGAAGGCAAACCCTGCCCTGTATGTGGCTCCAGGCAGCATCCAGCCAAGGCCGCCCTCTCTCCCGACGCGCCCTCCAAGGAAGAGCTTGAGGGCCTGCGTGAAGAGGCGGAGGCCGGCCGGCGGCAAAGTGAGACCCTGAGTGGGGCTATAAAGGGCCGGGAGGAAAGGATCAAGTCCGCCGTCAGCCGGGCCTGGTCGGATGCCGGCAAGTTCCTGACCGGTCCGGCGGGGGAGGCCGCCGATCCGGCCCAGGGACTGGAGGCGCTCGAGCTCCTCCTGTCAGACCAGGGGAAGGTCTGGGAAGGGGAACTGGAGGTGGCCAGGGACCGTCTCCGGGAAGCGGAAATCCGCAAGGCCCGTTGGGAGGAATTGCTGGAGAAGGAAAAATCTGACAGCGAGGAACTCCGGGAGATCAAGGAGGAGACGGCTGTACAGGAGGCGGCGGCCGGGAGCCTGCGGGAGGAAGTCGCCCGCCTGTCGGGAGAACTTGCCGTGCTCCAAAAGGACCTGTCCGGCCGGGATCTGGACCAGTTGAAGCAGGATCTGAAGGCCAGGAAGCTCCGTCTGGCAAGTCTTGAGGAGGCCTGGGACAAGGCGGGGAAGGCAGAGAGCGGGGCCGCCAGCGCCCTGGCGGAGCTTGAAATCCGCCTGGGGGAAATGGAAAAGGACAAGGCCGGTGGGGAGGCGGAGGCAGCCACCCTGGAGAAGGCTTTCCAGCGGGCCCTGAGGCAGAGTGACTTCGAATCGGAGGCGGCCTATCTCGACAAGGTCCTGGAGGAGGAGGCGCGCCAACAGCTGCAGAGGGAAGTGGAGACGGGAAAATTGGTCCGGGAGGGAAACAGGCGGGATCTTGCGAGGCTAAGGGAGGATAGCGAGGGGCTGGTCCGGCGGGACGAGCAGGAGGAGGCCGGAAAGATCGAGCGTCTTGAGGGGATGCAGGCGGAAGGTGAGGAGAAGGTGAGGGGGCTGAAAACAGGTCTGGAGATGGCGAGGGAGGCCATCCGGTCAGTCGACCACTCCTTTGGGCAGACAAGCCAGGCGCTTGAAGAGGAGGCCCTGCTGAAGGAGTTGGCGGATCTCGCCTCCGGCAAGCACAAGGAGGCCGATCAGATCAACTTCGAAAGCTATGTGCAGACCTGCTACTTTGCCCAGGTCATAGAACATGCCAATCACCGGCTCGGTCAGATGACGGGCGGTCGCTATAGGCTGCACCGGACAGAGGAGGCGCAGAGCCGGCAAGCCCGGACCGGCCTTGACCTTTCCGTGGTCGATATTTGGAACGCCAAGACGCGGTCCGTCAGTTCCCTGTCCGGAGGGGAGAAGTTCCAGACCGTCCTTTCCCTGGCCCTGGGCCTGTCGGACGTCGTCATGGCTCAGGCTGGCGGCGTCGAGATCAATTCCCTCTTCATCGACGAAGGCTTCGGCAGCCTGGATGAAAATTCACTCCAGGAGGCCATCAAGGTCCTGCAGAATCTGGCGGAGGACAAGCGGATGATCGGCGTCATCTCTCATCTCCCCCTCCTGGGCCAGGCCATCGACAAGAAACTGGTTGCGAAAAAAGCCGACAGTGGGAGTACGCTTTCCTGGGTATAAGTTCGGCGTTTTTGCGGGTGTGATTTTTCGCCCCCCAGTCGTATGATTAGCTTGACAATTGCATGGAGGTGGAGACGCCAAGCTCACGCGGTCCTTCTGTTTATCCGTCTCGGGGAGGGAACATGTACAAGCGATTATTCATACCTGGGCCAACCGATGTCGCGCCGGATGTCCTGGAAAAAATGGCCTCGCCCATGATCGGCCACCGGACCCCGGAGGCCACTGACCTCCAGCGGAGCCTCTCTGATAAGCTTCAAAAACTCATGTTTACCGACAATAGCATCCTGCTCTCCACTTCATCGGGGACCGGCCTCATGGAGGGCGCCATCCGCTCCTGCACCCGGAAAAGGGCGGCTGTCTTCTCCGTGGGCGCCTTTGGGGATCGCTGGTTTGAGCTTGCCGAATACAACCAGGTCCCCGCCGACCTCTTCAAGGCCGGACCCGGTGAGCCCACAACCGCGGAGGAGGTTGACCGGGTCCTGGCGACAGGCGACTATGATCTGCTGGCGGTGACCCATAATGAGACCAGTTCAGGCCTGGTCAACCCCTGCGGGGAAATCGGGGAGGTGGTCCGGCAGTACCCGGGGGTGCTCTATCTGGTCGACGCCGTTTCCTCGCTTGGAGGTGACAGGATTGAGGTCGACCGCTGGGGGATCGACGTCTGCATCGCCTCCACCCAGAAATGTCTGGCCCTCCCACCCGGTCTCAGCCTCTGCTCCGTATCGGACCGGGCCATCCAGGCCGCCCGGAGCGTGGAATTCCGTGGCTATTATCTGGACCTGGTCAGGCTCTATGAGCAGGTCAGGGAAAACTACCAATACCCCTCAACACCCTCGCTTTCCCACATGTACGCGCTGGACTACCAGTTGGACCGGATCTTTGAGGAGGGCCTGGATCAGCGCTTCGCCCGCCACGGAATCCTGGCGGGAATTGTCCGCCGCTGGGCGGAAAGGCATTTCTCCCTTTTTGCCAGGGCAGGTTACCGGTCAAATACGGTAACATGTATCAATAACAAAGATCGTTTTGACTTCGCCAGGCTCAACAGTAGTCTCCTCGAGCGGGGTTACAGGATCGGGGGCGGTTACGGTGATTTCAAGGACACGACCTTCCGTATCGCCACCATGGGAGATCTCGAGGAGGAGGGGCTGAGGGGCCTCCTGGCGGCAATTGACGACATCCTTGGACTGGAGGCGTGATATGGCAATGATTCTGGCCAACGACGGCATCGACAAGAAGGCGGAAGAGGCACTCATCAGGCTCGGGCACCGGGTCGACACGAATAAGTACCAGGGCGGGGACCTGCTCCAAAGGCTGGCCGAGGTTGACTGCGTCATCGTCCGGAGCGCGACGGAGATCCGCGGGCCCCAGATTGACGCCGGGGCCGGGGGCCGCCTGAAATTGATCATCCGGGCCGGGGTCGGTGTCGACAACATCGATGTCGAGTACGCGGAGTCGAAGGGCCTGGAGGTGACCAACACGCCGGCCGCGTCAAGCGGCGCCGTGGCGGAGCTGGTCCTCGGCCACATGCTGACCATGGCCCGCCATATCGGGGAGGCCAACATCTCCATGCGGCAGGGCAAGTGGCTGAAGCATGAGTATACCGGCACGGAGATCGCCGGCAAGACGCTGGGCCTGGTCGGTTTTGGCCGCGTTGCCAACGCCCTGGCCGTCAAGTGCCTGGCCCTGGGGATGGATGTCATCTTCACCGATATCCTGGACATAGACTGCGATATCTGCCCCCAGGTCGATTTCCATAGGGTCTTGAGCGAGTCGGACTATGTTTCCATCCATATCCCCTTTACGGGCGGCAACCCCCTGATCGGGGCCAGGGAGATCAGCCTGATGAAGGAGGGTGTCTTCATCATCAACTGCGCCCGTGGCGGGATCGTGGACGAGGACGCCCTGGTCGACGCGATCCGGGCCGGCAAGGTGAAGGGGGCGGCCCTGGACGTCTTCCGCGAGGAGCCCCTGGCCAACGAGCGGATCCGGGCCTGTGACAAGATATCCCTGACACCTCACATCGGGGCAGCCACGGTTGAGGCCCAGGCCAGGATCGGCGACAATCTGGTCGATATCATAAAAGAGAGGCTCTGATGGCGCTCGTCAGACCATTCCGGGCGGTCCGCCCCCTGCCGGAACTGGCGGGGGAGGTGGCCAGCCTGCCCTACGATGTCATGGACCGCGGCGAGGCCGCCGCCCTGGCTCGGGACCGTCCCTTCAGCTTTCTTCATGTCACCAGGGCGGAGATCGACTTGCCGGACCAGCTGGACGCCTATGACGACCGGGTCTACGAGAAGGGGTGCGAGCGGCTGAGGGAGATGATCCGGGAGGGCGTCCTGGTCCAGGACCCCTGTCCCCAGTTCTACATCTACCGGCAGCTCATGAAGGGCCGGGTCCAGACGGGGCTGGTGGCCACCGTGTCGGTGGATGACTACCTGGCCAACAGGATCAAGAAACACGAGCTGACCCTGCAGGCGAAGGAGGCGGACAGACTGCGCCACTTTGACGCCTGTGACGCCCAGACCGAGCCCGTCTTCCTGACCTACCGGGGCCGCCAGGACATCACCCGTCAGATCCGGCAGTTCATCCGCTTCAACGACCCTGTCTACGATTTTCGTACCGGGGATGGTGTCAGCCATGTGCTCTGGGTCGTGGACGATCCGGAGGCCATCGCGGAGCTGGAAAGACTTTTTGTCCAAGTGCCGGCCCTCTATATCGCGGACGGCCATCACCGGTCAGCCACGGCGGCCAGCCTGGCCCTGAAAAGACGGCTTGAGAACCCTCAGGCGCCGGCCCAGGCTGAATTCAACTATTTTCTGGCTGTCCTGGTCCCCGACCACGCCCTCTTCATCATGGATTACAATCGGTTGGTCAGGGACTTGAGGGGCATGACAGCGGAGGAATTCCTGGACAAGGTCGGTCAAATCTACCGGATTGACCAGGTCGAGGGGCAATTCCGACCCTGCGGGAAGGCGGAGATTTGCATGTACCTCGAGGGGACCTGGTATCGGCTGACAGCCCCGCCCTCCCTCTACGAGGGTTTGGATCCCCTTGCCAGCCTGGACGTCTCCCTCCTGCAGGACAATATCCTGGCCCCCCTCCTGGGGATCGAGGATCCCCGGAGCTCGTCCCGCCTCGATTTTGTGGGAGGGATCCGGGGCCAGGCTGAATTGAAACGCCGGGTTGATGAAGACGGCTGGGCCGTCGCCTTTGCCCTGAGCCCCACCCCTGTGGAGGAAATGCTTGAAATCGCGGACGCCGGCTTGATCATGCCGCCCAAATCGACCTGGTTTGAGCCCAAACTCCGTTCCGGCCTTTTTGTCCACCTGCTCTCGGATTGAGCCGGGGAGCTGACAGCGCTGTGCCTGACAATAGCCAAGTAGCCCGGGAGGAGCCTGGTCTGCGATCGGCCGCCTTCCTGTCACTTTTTGAAACCCCAGCCCTGGGGCTGGCCCCCATGGCGGGTTTCACCACAGCCCCCTTCCGGACCATCGCGGCACGTGAGGGCGCCTCCTTCACCGTGACGGAGCTGGTCTCGGCGCGGGGAATCCGGAAGGATCCCAGCCTCCGACGGTCGGCCAGGTATCTCCGGCCGACCGCCGGCGACAAGCCCTGGGCCATCCAGCTTTTCGGGAATGATCCTGAGGATTTCTCCTTTGCCATCGAAAGACTCCTGACCGATCCGGATTACGGGACCGCCTCCTTCATCGATCTCAATCTGGGCTGTCCCGCCCCCAAGGTCATTCGTGAAGGGGCCGGTTGCGCCCTCATGCGGGACCTGGACCTGGCGGGCCGGATTACCGCCGCGGCAGCGAGGACGGCCGGCCGCTTCGGGCTCCCCCTCACGGTCAAGATCCGGTCAGGGCTCTCAGCCGGAGCCATCAATGCCACCGATCTGGCCCGGCTGGCTGAGCAGGCCGGCGCCGCCGCCATCACCGTCCACGCCAGGACCCTGGACCAGTACTATGGGGGGGAGGCTGATTGGGAGATCATCAGGCGGGTCAAGGAGGCCGTTTCCATCCCCGTGATCGGCAACGGGGACCTGAGGGAACCGGGCGACCCGGAGCGCATGCGGGAGATGACCGGCTGCGACGGATTCATGGTGGGCCGGGCGGCCAGGGGCAATCCCTTCATCTTCCGGCTCCTTAAGGAGGGCCCGGCCGGACCGGGGGGGGTCAGGCCGGAGGACAGGCTGCTTATGGCTGTCCCAACGGAAGAATGGCTGGCTGTCATGATCGAGCATCTGGATGCCTCAATCGGGCTCCTGGGCGAGCAGGTTGCCATCCGGGAGATGCGCTCCCAGTTTGCCTTCTACCTCCGCGGCTTCCCCGCTTCCGTCCACTACCGCCGGCAGGTCATGGAGCCGGTGACCCGGGAGGGGGTGGAGGAGGTGCTGAAGGCGGCGGCCGCCCAAAGGGAGGCGGCCCGCTCGGCGCTCTGAGGGCCGACCTTGACTGCCCGGCTGCCGGCTATCTTGAAAGGGGGTCATCCTAGTGCCTTGATGGGATTTTGCTATACTGGGCCCAGGAGTTATCGTGTCCCGATTGAGCATTTTCGATGACAAGGAGAATGGCGATGGAGAGGAAAACGGAGTATCTGGACTCGTCTGATGGAAGTACGAGTCTCTATGTCCAGGTCTGGGAGCCTGAGGGGCCTCCACGGGCAGTCTTGTTGCTGGCCCACGGTATGGTGGAATTCATCGACAGGTATGACCGATTCGCCCGCCAACTGGCGGGTGAAGGTATTTTAGTGGCCGGGCATGACCATCTGGGGCATGGGGCCTCCGTCACCTCCAAGGAGAATTGGGGATACTTCGCTGACAAGAAGGGCAACCGTTGCGTCCTGGAGGATATGAGGTCGGTCCGGGACAGCTTTCGACAGCGCTATCCGGATACCCCCACCTTCATCCTGGGCCATTCCATGGGATCCTTCCTGGTCCGCCAGTATCTGCATACCTATCCACAGGATGAGTTTGCCGGCGCCCTTATCCTGGGAACCGGGGTCCAACCGGCTTGGCTCATCAAGGGGGGCCTCCTCATGGCAAGGCTGATCAAGAGCGTCAAGGGGCCGCGGCATCGAAGCCCCTTCCTGACCAAGCTTTCCCTCGGCAGCAACAACAAGTACTTCAAACCGGCCCGGACCCCCTGCGACTGGTTGACGCGGGATGAGGGGATTGTAGACCTCTATGTCTCGGACGAGCGGAACCGGTTCAAGTTTACGGCCAGTGCCTTCGTCGATATGTTCGAGGGGATGGCCACACTCAACCGGAAGGGGAATCTTGACCGGATGGACCGGCGGACACCGGTCTTCATCGCCAGCGGTTCCGAGGATCCGGTGGGGGGTATGGGCAAGGCGGCGCCTGCCTATGGCAGACAGCTGGAAGCGCTCGGGTTTACCGATATTACGGTCAAACTCTATCCGGGTGCCCGGCACGAGCTTGTCAACGAGACAAACCATGAGGAAGTGGATGCCGATATTCTTTCTTTTATCCTCAGCCACACAAAATAAAAAATTCGAAGGAGAAAGTTATGGCGGTTTATTTGCCGGAGCCATACCGGATCAAAATGGTTGAGCCCTTGCGGGCAAGGAGCCGCGAGGAGCGCGGGAAGGCGATAGAGGACGCCAGCTACAATCTGTTCGGCCTGAGAAGCGACCAGGTCTATATTGATATGCTGACGGACAGCGGGACGGGGGCCATGTCGGATCGCCAGTGGGCGGCCATGATGCAGGGGGACGAGAGTTATGCCGGTTCCAGGAGTTATTACCGGCTCATGGAGGTTTGCCAGGACCTGTTCGGCTGGTCTTTTTTCCAGCCTGTCCACCAGGGCCGGGCGGCCGAAAAAGTCCTCTTCCCCAACCTGGTGAAGCCAGGTCAGGTCTCCCTGGCCAACATGCATTTTGACACGACCTCGGGTCATGTCATGCTTTGTGGGGGCAGGCCGGTGGACAGCGTACTGGCTGAGGCCCGCGACCCGGCCTCCCTTCATCCCTTCAAGGGCAACACCGACAATGTCCGCCTGAGGCAGCTTATCGGGGAATATGGGCCCGACCGGGTCGGCATGATCGTCATTACCGTCACCTGCAATTCCGCGGGCGGCCAGCCGGTTTCCCTGGCCAATATGCGGGAGACGGCGGCCATTGCCAAGGAGTACGGGATCCCACTCGTCATTGACGCCGCCCGCTTTGCCGAGAACGCCCTCTTCATCAAGGAGCGGGAGGAGGGTCAGGCGGATCGTTCCATCCGGGAGATCGTGCGCGATATGTTCGCCCAGGCCGACGCCTTCACTTTTTCCGCCAAAAAGGACGGCATCGTGAATATGGGTGGCCTTGTCGCCGTCCGGGAGGATGAGGAACTCATGGCCGGTATCAGGCGGCAGGTGGTGCCCAATGAAGGTTTCCTGTCCTACGGCGGCCTATCCGGCCGGGATATGGAGGCCTTGGCGGTGGGGCTTGAGGAGGGGGTCGATGAAGATTTTCTCCGGTCCTATACCGGGCAGACCCGTTACCTGGTCGACCGCCTGGTCGAGCTGGGTGTGCCCTGCCAACAACCGGCCGGCGGCCATGCTGTCTTTGTGGATGCCCGCCAGATCCTGCCCCAGGTACCCTTTGATCGTTTCCCGGCGCACTCCCTCTGTGTGGAGCTCTACAAGGAGGCTGGGATCCGGGGCTGCGACGTCGGCTCCTTCATGCTGGACCCGGACCCGGAGACCGGGGAGCAGCCCGAGGCGGCCATGGAATTCGCCCGCTTCTGCCTGCCCCGGCGGACCTATACCCAGGCCCATCTGGACTATGTCGCGGCGTCGCTTCAGGGACTTCTGGCCCTGGCGGACTCGATCAAGGGCTATCGGATCCTGAGCCAGGAGAAGATCCTCCGCCACTTCACGGCCAGCCTCGAACCCTGTGTATGAGGGGACAGGGGGGATTTGTTCAGGAGGGGGCCGGCTCCCTATACGTTATAATGGTGAAAAAATAATTTCTCAAAGGGGGAATATATGAAATTGACGACGGATAAGATCAGGAATGTCACCGTGATGGGTCACGGCGGCGTCGGCAAAACAGCCTTTGTCGAGGCCGCTCTGTATAACGCGGGCGTGATCGACCGTATGGGTCGGTCAAACGAAGGCAATACCGTGACGGACTTCGACGCGGAGGAAACCCGCCGCGGCCTGTCGATCAGCACGGCGGTCGCCTGGTGCGAATGGAAGAAACATAAGATCAACCTGATTGATACGCCGGGTGATTTTGATTTTCTGGGTGAACAAATCCTGGGAATGTTCGCCGGGGATACGGCCCTGATCGTCCTGTCAGCCAAGGACGGCCTGTCCGTCGGCGCGGAGAAGGCCGTACGGAACGCGAGCGGTGTCAATATCCCGGTTTCCTTTTTCATCAACAGGATGGATGAACCCAACGCCAACTTTGAGAAAGCCCTGGACGATTTGCGTGAGGCCTATGGGCCGCGCGTACTCCCCCTCGCCCTGCCGATCCTTGAAGAGGGCAATTTGACCGGACTTGTCGATGTCATGGGAGGCAAGGCCTACAGCTTCTCCGGCAAGCGCGGCGAAATGAAGGAAAGGGAGCTGCCTGCGGACCTGGCAGCCCGGATTGAAGAATACAGGGAACAGATCAACGAGCAGATCGCGGAAAACGACGAGCAGCTCATGGAGAAGTATTTCGATGGTGAGCCCTTCACGCCGGAGGAGGAGGCGGAAGGCATGCGCCTGGCCATCACGGCAGGTTCCCTCATGCCTGTTTTCCTGGGTTCCGCCCAGGAGAACCTCGGCGTTTCCTTTACCCTGGACCTCTTCACCCGTTTCCTGCCCACCCCCCTGGATGGCCATCCGGTGACGGCCCTCCGCCAGGACGGGGAGAAGGTGCTCCTGCGTTCGGAGAGTGAGGGGCCCCTGGCCGCCTTCATCTTCAAGACCTTTGTCGATCCCTTTGTCGGCCGGATCTCCCTTTTCCGGGTCTTTTCAGGCACTTTCAAGGACGAGGGCACTGTCTACAATGGCAACCAGGAGAAGGACGAACGCCTGATCGGCCTAAACTTCCAGACCGGCAAGAAGCAGGTTCCGACCGAGCTGGTCATCGCGGGTGATATCGGCGCCATCGCCAAACTCGACGGTACCGTGACCCTGGACACCCTGACGGTCAAGGAGTCCCCCCTGGTCATTGAGCCGCCCGAGATGCCGGTTCCCTGCCTGACCCTGGCCATCTCCCCGGTCAACAAGGGGGAAGAGGAGAAGATCATGCAGGGGCTGATCCGCCTCAAGGACGAGGACGTGACCTTCGATATCGTCAACGATCCCGAGACCCGCCAGTTTCGCCTGTCAGGCCTGGGCGAGGTCCAGCTGGAGGTCATCGCCTCCAGGCTCAAGTCGAAGTTCGGCGTTGAGGCCAAACTGAGTGAACCCCGCATCGCCTACCGGGAGACCATCCGCAAAAGGGTGGAGGTCCAGGGCCGGCATAAGAAACAGACCGGCGGCCACGGCCAGTTCGGCGATGTCAAGATCGTCTTCGAGCCGGGTAGCGAGGATGGGCTGGAATTCGCCGAGGAGGTATTCGGAGGCGCTGTGCCGAAGAACTATTTCCCCGCCGTTGAGAAAGGCCTCCTGGAGGCCCTCTCCGAAGGTGTCCTGGCGGGTTATCCGGTGGTCAACCTGAAAGCGACCCTGGTCGACGGCAGTTATCATCCGGTTGATTCAAATGAACTATCCTTCAAGCTTGCCGCCCGGCTTGCCTACCGCGCGGGACTGCCCCAGGCCGATCCCGTCCTGCTTGAGCCGATCGACAAGCTCATGGTCCATATTCCCGACGATTTCCTGGGTGACATCATGGGGGACCTGAACAAGCGCCGTGGCCGGATACACGGGATCCATCCCGACAGCATCCCCGGCTACCAGATAGTCGAGGCCGAGGCGCCCCGGGAGGAGATCGCGAAATACGCGACAGACCTGAAGTCCATGACCCAGGGGCGGGGCTGGTTCACCATTGAATTCGTCCGCTATGACCAGGTCCCGCAGAATATCGCGGACAAGATAATCGCCGCCGCGCAAGACGAAGAGAAATAAGAGGTCAATCAAGCCGGCTCCTTGGCCCTGAAGGACGGGAAGTCACATGCACAGCCGAATGGTCGCGCAAACAGCCCAGCTTATGGTAAGCACCGGCCCATCAGTGGTCGGTGCCTCCCTGCTTTCGGCAGCCCTCCTCCTCCTTCTCGGCCTGGTCACCGCCTTTGGCAAGGCCGTCCGTCTCCTACCCCAGGAGAAGTCCGAGGAGGCAGAGACGCCGGGCCCTGTCAGGGGGGCAAGGTTACTTTCCTATCTGAGGGAGCCGGCGGGGCTGGACCGCCGGGTCGCCATGGCACAGAAGCTGATCGGGGCCCTCTATTTCCTCTGGGGCGCCTTCGTCACCCTCCCCGCCATCCTGAGCCTGGCCGGGGCGCGGTCGGGGGCCGCCACTGTCTGGTCCGCCCTGGGCCTTTCCCTCCTTTACTTCCTCATCTTCCTGTTCAGCCTTGAGATTCCGGAGAGGGTGGCCGGCGGCAAGGAGGGACTGTTCGCGAGAAGGGCCCGCTTTCTCCTGGCCCCCATCCTCTTCGTGGCCGGCGGCCTCGACCGGGCAGTGAGCGCCGGGAGCCGGTGCCTGCTCAGGATTCTCCGAATCCGGGAAATAGAGGAGCCGGAACTGGCCCCGACCGAGGAGGAGTTTTTGCAGATGCTGGAGGCGGGGCATGCCAGGGGGGCGATCGAGGATGACAACCGCGAACTGATCGCCAACCTCTTCAAGTTCGACGACAAGATCGCCGGCGATGTCATGACCCATCGGACGGAAATCGAGGCCCTGCCTGTCGAGGCGGACCTGGCCGAAACCATGAGCTTCCTGCATAATACCCGCTACACCCGTTTCCCGATTTTCAAGGGCTCCGTTGACAATGTCGTGGGCGTCCTCCATGTCAAGGACCTGCTCTTCTACCGCGAACAGGCGGGAGAGGACGAGGCCTTTTCCCTCTCCGACATCATGCGGCCGGCCTGGTTCACGCCGGAGACCAGGAATATCAGCGACCTCTTCAGGGAGATGCAGCAGAACCACACCCAGATGGCCATTGTCATCGATGAGTACGGGGGGACAGCCGGCCTCCTGACCATCGAGGACCTGGTCGAGCAGATTGTGGGCAACATTGAGGATGAGTATGATGAGGCGGAACAGGAGATGATTGAGATCGCCCCTGATACCTGGCTGGTCGACGGAACCTACCCGATTGACAAGCTGGCCCGGATTACAGGTGTCCCCCTCGGTGATGACGAGTATGACACGGTGGCAGGTCTGATCATTGAACTGCTCGACCGCATCCCGGAAGAGCATGAGCGCCCCGTCGTCCGTTACGGGGCCCTGACCTTCTACGTCCTGACCATATCGGACAACCGCATTGTCAGGGTCAGGGCCGTGCGCGAAGACCAGGAGGCAGGGGAAGCGGATGACCAGGACTGATGACGGACGCCTGGGGGTGTCAGCCGTCCTCTTTGATATCGACGGGACCCTGATCAATACAATCCCCCTGATCATGGCCTCCCACCGCCATACCTTCAACAAGATCCTGGGCCGGATCCCCCCTGACGAGGAGATCCTGGCGACCATCGGCGAACCCCTGGTCACCACCTTCGATCGTTATGGCCGGCAGGGGGACCAGCTCCTGGCGGAGTATATCGACTGGAGTGTCCCGAGAACGGCAAGCCACAGCCACTTGTTCGAGGGGGTGGTCCCCATGCTTGAAGAGCTCCGGACGGCTGGTTTTCTCACCGGCATCGTTACGTCCAGGCGCTGTGAGGGCATGGAGGTCTGCCTTGAAGCCTTCGGGCTGACCGCCCTTTTCGACGTCCTGGTCTGTGCCGAGGATACCGATTTCCATAAACCTGATCCCGCCCCCCTCCTGCTCGCCATGGACCGGCTTGGCCTGACCCGGCCCGACCAGGTCCTCTATGTGGGGGACACCCTGGGAGACCTTGGCAGCGCCCTTGCCGCGGGCTGCCATTTTGCCGCGGTGGGCTGGACAGCCATGGACAAGGAGGCCATAGACCGGATGGGACCGGACTTCTGGCTGGAGAAGGCCCTGGATCTGCCGGACAAGCTGTCTTATATTGATCCGGCCTGAGGGGCGGGGCAGGTTTATCAATCAATAGCCTTTGTGCTAGACTTTCCTACGCGTACATGAGAAGGATCGTGATACGCTCCCCTGGATTGACAGGGGTGGGGGCCGGCAGGTCCCGGCCCCTTTGAAGAAGAAAAGGTAAGGGTATGGCTAAGAAAGATACGTCAGAATGGAAACATGAGGTCGCCCGCGCGGAGCGCAGGTCCCGTCTGGCCCGCATGAAGGGGACAGATGGCCATAAGAAGAAGATCGAATCGCACACCGTCTGGAAAAAGGTAACCCTCTCCATCCTCGCCGGGGTGCTGGTCCTTGCCATCCTGGTCTGGGTCGTCGCCATGACCGGGATCCTGACCAAGTCCATGCCCGCCATGACTGTCGCGGGCCGGAAGCTGACCGCCGCCGAACTCAATATGGTCATGGGCAATATGACGGCGTCGGAGCAGTACGGCCTGGCCTTCACAGAGGAATTCCAGAAAATCCTGGACCAGCCCTCCCAACTCACGCCGGGCGGCACGGTCCGGGAGGACATCATCAACCAGATGATGCCGGGCGCCATCTTCATGTACGCCGCCTTGAGCGAAATTGAACACGAGCAGTTCATGCCGGACGAGGAGGAGAAGGCGGAGATTGAGAAGAACGTGGAGGCGCTGAAGAACCAGTTTGCCGAAATGGCCCAAACAAGCGGACGCAGCGTCAACAACCTGATCAAGATGTATTACGGGCCGGGTGTGACCATCCGTATGGTGGAGCGGGATCTCCGCAATGCCATGATCATCAATTTCTACGAGGACCGGATCCGTGAAGAGGCGGACCTCTCAGATGAGGAGGTCGAGGCCTACTACCAGGAGCACAAGGACAGTCTGGATCTCTTTTCCTACAAGGCTTACAGTTTCAAGCCGGAGCTGGCGGAAGACGCGACGGCGGATGAGAAGGCCGCGGCGCTCGATCAGCTGGAGAAGAAGGCGGAAGAGGCCCTGGCGGATCTGGGAGAACTCACCTTCAAGGAAGCCATCCTGAAACAGGTCTCCGAGGAGGAGGCGGCGGCCCTGGAGGAAGATCCCGAATCCCTGGTATTCAAAAAGGAAAGGCCGGGCGATTTCAGCTTCAGCATCCATGAATTCATCAAGGGGGCCGGGGTCAAGCCAGGGGACGCCAAGGTCATCCGGGAGGTTGACGCGGTCACCCTGGTGGAGTTCACAGGCCGGGTCCGGGACAATTTTGAACCCTATACCGTCCGACATATCCTGATCGCCGACCGGGATGGCGAGGGGGAGTCGGCCAAGACCGACGAGGAGCTGAAAGAGGAAGCCGAGCAGGTGCTGAACGAGTTCCTGGAAGGCGACCGGAGCGAGGAACTGTTCGTCAAGCTGGTCGTCGTCCACAGCAAGGACCCGGGCAGTGTCTCCAACGGCGGTCTCTATGAGGATGTAGCCGCCGGCACCATGGTGGCCGAGTTTGAGAAATGGGCCACGGAGGACGGTCGGAAAAAGGGGGATACAGGGATCATCAAAACGGCCCATGGCTACCATGTCATGTACTATGTGGGCAGTTCGGGTGAAGCTGAACTGCCTGGCAGGATCCGGGCCGCCCTGAAGGAAATCCACCTGGCCGACTGGGTCGAAGGCGTCTCGGAGAAAGCCGAGGTCATCCGCCACCCCTTCGGGATGAAATTCGTCGGGAAATTGAGTTTCTTCGACGCCCTCCTGGGGGCGCCACCCACCGAGCCTTCCCCGACCCCGCCCAGGCTGGAACCCTAGGCCAGGCTTGATCTTGAGTCAAGAGGCCGTCCCCGGGGACGGCCTCTTTTTCCTATTCCGCTTCCTTTTTGCCCCCGCTCCCCGCGAGTTCCAGTAGCTGGCTCTCTTTTTCCAGGTAGGTCCGGATAAGGGGGGAGAGCCGCCTCTTCCTGCCAAAACTTCGGGAAAAATCGGCAAGCCGGATCGCCTGGGCGGCGATCAGCTCGTTCTCGAAGGGGAGGGCCCCGCTGAAGCCGATTTTCTTGAAGAGCCAGCTTGTAAAGGCGGGGTTCAGGATCAGGAAGGGGCCCAGTAGGCTGGTGGCGAAAAAATTCTTGTCCCGGATACCCTCTGTCCTGATGGCCGGGTTCATCCCCGAGCCCTGCTCCACCTGGAGGAAGGGGAAGGCGCTCGCGTCCCCTGTATGACTGGTGAACTGTGACCGGAAACCCAGGATCGGCGTCTCATTGAAGCTGGCCAGGAGGACTTCGTTTTGCCTGTCATAGCGGCGGCAAAGGGTATCAAAAGGATAGAGCCCGAGCGCCTCCACGGTATCCTGCTCCTGGTAGCGGATGCTCCGCCCGACCAGGTCGAGCGCGTTGCCGGCAAAGAAGAAAACCGTACCCTTCTGGATACTCTCCCTGAACCGGTCCCCGTGACCGCGCCAGAGTTCGAGGACCAGCCTCTGGGTCCCTTCCGTCATAGGGCCCATATAGACGAGATCAATCCCGCCCTCAAAAAAGGCGGGCAGGGCCGGGAAGGCTGTCCTGACCAGGTTTTCCCCGCCAAAACTCTTTTCCAGTAGCTGTTGGCTGCCGTGTTCGCCCAGCAGGTTGGCCAACTCACCATAGAGGATCTCAATCTTCACGCCGCAGCCCCTTTCATGAATCGGATCCCCCCGTCTCTTTCCTTGCAATGGCGGCGGCTACCTGGCGTGAGAACCGATCCGAATAGAGTTCGTAGAGGATGGCGATGGTCTCGGGTCCCTCCGTTTGGAGGAGGAGGTCCGCCGTCTTCGTCTTGTCACGGCTGGTGAAGATCTTCTCACCCGGGACACCCGCGAAAAGGAGGGCCAGGCGAATGTCCGCCGCCCGCTGCCCCCCCACGACAACCCGTTTCACCCGGGGGTCCGAGAGGAGGGCCAGATCCGTGTCATAGAGCCAGGCTGAATTATCCTCCTCACTCATTTTCTCAAGGCTGGTGTCGACCAGGAGGAGGAACTGCTTGTCGCCGGGAAGCTTTCCCACCGCTTCAAGGACCCGGCTGACCGCGATGGGGTTCTTGCCCTTGGCCAGCATCCGGTAGATGGTCTTCCTGCCGGCCCGGGTCACTTCCTTCCGGGACTCGCCGATGGGAAGATCCCCAAGCGCTTCGGCGATGGCGGGGGCCTCATAGCCCAGGGTCCGGAACAGGGTGACGGCGGCCAGCACATTGTAGAGATCCAGTATGTTTTCCCCCCTGAAGGGATAGACCTCCCTGGCGCCTTCCTCCCCCTCCTCTCCCTTCCGGCTCACGGTGAAGTCGAAGTCCCCTACAGCGGTTACCTCATAATCCGGTTCAAGTGAATGCCAGCCGCAGTTCCCGCAATGGGATCGGCCGATGTGGTGGTAACGGATAAAGGTATCGGTCAGGGGGTGATGGCAGTTGGGGCAGAGGATCACGTCGCGGATCAGATTGTGGGTGAAGGCTGGTTCGTCCGGCAATCTGGCGATGCCAAAGGAGCTGTGGGTCCGGCCGACCGCCAGTTGCTGGGAGAGCAGGTCGTCGGCATTGACGATCAGCTGGGTGGAGGGATCGATCATCCGGTCAAGGACATTGAAGATGAATTCACCGTGGGCATTTCGGAGGTAGGACTCCCGGAAGAGATTGGTCACCAGGAGATAGTCGGGGCAGAGGGTCTTGAAAACCACCCGGGTTATCCGCTCATCAATCTCCAGGATGGCCAGTTCCTTCTTCCTGCGGCCCGTCAGGGTCGTCGCGTCCAGAAGGGCGGTGATGATGCCTTCCTCGATGTTGCTGCCGTAGGCATTATGGGCGAAGGAGAGACCGAAGCTTTTGGCCAGGTCGGCGGCCAGGTTGGCGACCGTGGTCTTCCCATTGGTCCCGGTGACGGCAATGATCCGGTCAGGTTTCTCAAGTCGGTCCAGGAAGTCGGGGCAGAGCTTCATTGCCAACTGGCCGGGGAAGTGGGTTCCTTTATGGCGGAGCGCCTTCATGGCCGCGCGTGTGGCGCGAACGAGGAGGATGGTGACGATGAAGCGGGGTGAGCGTTTGCGGTTCACGCTTTTCTCTTTTCCTAAAATAAAAAAGCTATTGACTCAAAAATCATAGCGTGCTAGAATGGTTTGATGTGTCGTCGGCGCTGTTTTGCCTGCCTTTAACCACGAGAAGTCACGCTTTTCAGGCCCGCGATGCTGTAATTATATCATGCGATGAAGCATCGTCAAGACCGGATTGATGATGCGAGCGCAACTGAGCCGGTTCGATTTGTGAGGTGATCGCTGATGATAAAGCCCGTTCAATATGGACGTGTGCAGAGAATGTCCTACTCGAAAATTGACGAAATCCTCGATATCCCGGATTTACTGGAAATCCAAAAAAGCAGCTACAGATGGTTCATTGATGAAGGACTTATGGAAGTCCTCAGGGAATCGTCGCCCATTACTGACTTTTCAGGGGATATCGAGCTCTCTTTTGTCGACCGTGATTTCGATATCGACAATCCAACATATTCAATCGAGGAGTGCAAGGAGAGGGACGCCAACTACGCGGCCAAACTCTACATGAAGGTCAGGCTGCGCAACCGGGTCACCGACGACATCACTGAACAGGATGTCTATATCGGTGAATTCCCTCTCATGACGGAGACGGGCAGTTTCATCATCAACGGGGCTGAACGCGTCATCATCAGCCAGCTTGTCCGTTCCCCCGGGGCCTATTTTGACATTACCCGGGACAAGAACGATATAGAGCTTTATACCGCCCAGGTCATCCCCAACCGGGGGGCCTGGATTGAATTTGAGTCGGATGCCAAACGGCTTCTCTGGGTCCGGGTCGACCGGCAGAGAAAATTCCATTTGACCATCCTGCTCCGTGCTCTGGGAATCGGGACGGATGAGGAGATCGCCGAGGTCCTGGGGAACGAAGAGACCCTGCTCATGACCATGCAGAAGGACGGTTGCAAGACCAGCGATGAAGGCTTGCAGGAGCTCTTCCGCAAGCTGAGGCCGGGGGAGGTCTATACGCGTGAAGGCGCCCAGGCCCTCCTGCACAACAATTTTTTCCAACCCAACCGCTATGACCTGGCCAAGGTCGGCATCTATAAAATCAATAAAAAACTGGCCCTCGCCTCACGTCTGACAGGCCACCTGGCCGCTTCCGACATTATTGCCAGTGACGGCGAAGTCCTGGTCCTGGCCGATGAGATCATTACCCAGGAGGCGGCGGAAGCCATCCAGCAGGCGGGCATCAATGTTGTCGATGTCTTCCCCATCCACCGGATAGGGGACACGGTGACCCAGTTCGACCACCAGCTCCGTATCGTGGGGAATGAGCGGGTGACGGCGGAGGAATACCTCCTCCAACATTTTGGCCGTGAACTGGTTGATTCCATCGACTTCGCGGGCCTGGCCATCACCGAGGATGTCTATACACCTGTCCTGCGCGAAATTGTTGAGGAGGCCCGGGAGGCAACGGACCCAGCCGGTCTGATCCGCCAGCAGCTGGTTGCCCGGAAACTGGAACTTGTCCCCCACCACCTGACCCTTCACGATATCCTGGCCGTCATCAGCTATTACATCGGCCTTGAATACGGGGTCGGCGAGCGCGATGACATCGATCACCTGGGCAACCGCCGGATCCGTTCGGTTGGCGAACTGCTGCAAAACCAGATGCGGATCGGCTTCTCGCGTATGGATCGCGTGGTCCGTGAACGCATGCAGACCATCCCCGATATCACGGCGGCTTCGCCCAAGGATATCGTCAATACCCGGCCCATCTCGGCTGCCATCAAGGAGTTCTTCGGTTCCAGCCAGCTCTCGCAGTTCCTGGACCAGCCCAATCCCTTGGCGGAGATGACCCATAAGCGGCGCCTGTCCGCCCTGGGCCCCGGCGGCCTGTCACGTGAGCGGGCCAACTTCGAGGTGCGTGACGTCCACTCGTCCCATTACGGCCGTATGTGCCCGATCGAGACACCGGAGGGCCCCAACATCGGTTTGATCAACTCCCTGGCCACCTACGCCCGGGCCAACCGTTATGGTTTCCTGGAGACCCCCTACCGGGTCTACGACAAGGTCAAGGGCCTGGTATCGGACGAAATCCGCTATCTGACGGCCGACGAGGAGGATCGTTACTATATCGCCCAGGCCAACGAGCCGCTGGATGAGGCGGGCCGCTTCATCGGCAAGAAGATTTCCTGCCGCTACCGGGATGAATTCTTCGAGCTTGATCCCGATAAGGTCGATCTCATGGACGTCTCCCCCAAACAGCTCGTTTCGGTGGCGACCTCGCTGATCCCCTTCCTGGGCAACGATGACGCCAACCGGGCCTTGATGGGCTCCAACATGCAAAGGCAGGCGGTCCCCCTGATCAAGACCATGGCCCCGGTGATCGGGACGGGCATGGAACACCGTGCCGCCAAGGATTCGGGCGTCTGTGTCGTCGCCGGAAGGGACGGCCGTATCGAGCACGTGGCAGGTGACAGGATCACCGTCCGGGTCGATGATGAGACAGTTGACACCTATATGTTGAGGAAATATGACCGCTCCAACCAGGGTACCTGCATCAACCAGCGCCCGCTGGTCAGTACCGGTGACTTGGTCAAGGCGGGTGATATCATCGCGGACGGCCCGGCGACCGATCAGGGGGAACTGGCGCTCGGGCGCAATGTCCTGATCGGCTTCATGATGTGGGAAGGCTATAACTACGAAGACGCCATCCTCCTCAATGAGCGGCTGGTCCGAGACGACGTCTATACCTCAATCCATATCACCGAATACGAGTGTGAGGCCCGGGATACCAAGCTGGGTCCCGAGGAGATCACAAGGGAGATCCCCAACGTGGCCGATGACGCCCTGAGGGATCTCGATGAGGAGGGTGTGGTCCGGATCGGCGCCGAAGTGCGCGCCGGCGATATCCTGGTCGGCAAGGTCACCCCCAAGGGCGAGACCGAGCTGACCCCGGAGGAACGCCTCTATCGGGCCATCTTCGGCGAGAAGATCCGGGAGGTCCGTGATACCTCGGTCCGGGTCCCGCACGGGGAGTCGGGGGTCGTTGTCGATATCAAGACCTTCACCCGGGAGAACGACGAGTTGTTGAAGCATGGCGTGACCAAGCTGTTCCGGGTCTATGTGGCCCAGAAGCGGAAGATCTCCGTCGGGGACAAGATGGCCGGACGCCACGGCAACAAGGGCGTCGTTTCCAAGATCCTGCCGGAAGAGGACATGCCCTTCCTGCCGGACGGGACCCCGCTCGATATCGTCCTGAACCCCCTGGGCGTCCCTTCACGTATGAATGTCGGCCAGCTGCTCGAGGTGCATCTTGGCGCCGCGGCCAGCAAGCTGGGCTGGAAGGTCGCCACGCCCGTCTTTGACGGCGCGGACGAGCAGGACGGGGTTGAGGCCTTCAAGGAGGCCGGGATGGAGACTGACGGCAAGACCGTCCTCTATGACGGCCGGACGGGGGAACCCTTTGAAAGCCGGGTCACGGTCGGCGTCATGTATTATCTGAAGCTGCTCCACCTGGTGGATGACAAGATTCACGCGCGCTCGATCGGACCTTATTCGCTGGTCACCCAGCAGCCCTTGGGCGGCAAGGCCCAGTTCGGCGGACAGCGGTTCGGTGAAATGGAGGTCTGGGCCCTTGAGGCCTACGGCGCCGCCTATACGCTCCAGGAGATCCTGACGGTCAAGTCGGACGATATCTGGGGCAGGACCAAAACCTATGAGGCCATCGTCAAGGGTGAGAATATCCCCGAGCCCGGTGTCCCTGAAGCCTTCAAGGTCCTGGTCAAGGAACTCCAGTCCCTCTGTCTGGACGTCCACATCCTGTCGGAGGAGAACGAGGAATTGGATATCCCCGACAGCAGTGACCTGGAAGAGGAGGAGACGGTGACCGGACGGACGCTCCTGAACCTGATCGGCGATGACAGACCCGTGGAAACGGAGGAGGAGTCATTCGGCGAGGAAGGGTTCACGGACGGGGTTCTCGATGAGGAGGGCGCCGTTGTAAGCGAGGCGGTTGAAGAAGATAAGGAGCCCGAAGATGGGCAAGATGAGGAAGAAGAATAAGGGGAGGGAGGCAAACAATGTCTGAATTAGGAAATTTTGAAGCAATCGGAATCGGCCTCGCGTCCCCGGATAAAATCCTGGCCTGGTCCAAAGGCGAGGTAAAGAAACCTGAGACAATCAACTACAGGACCCTGAAACCGGAGACGGACGGGCTCTTCTGTGAGAAAATCTTTGGCCCCTCCCGTGACTGGGAATGTTACTGCGGCAAATACAAGACCAAGCGCTACCGGAACATCATCTGCGATAAGTGTGGGGTCGAGGTAACCCTGTCGAAGGTCCGGCGGGAGCGCATGGGCCACATCAGGCTGGCCGCCCCTGTCACCCATATATGGTATTACAGGGGGATTCCCAGCCGGATGGGCCTCATGCTTGACATGTCCCCGCGTAACCTTGAAAAAGTAATCTACTTCGCAGCCTACATCGTCATAGACCCGGGGGTCACTTCCTTTGCCAGGATGCAGATCATCAATGAGCGGGATTACCGGGAGGCCATGCTCCAGTATGGACGGAATTCCTTTGTCGCCAAGATGGGGGCGGAGGCCATCCGCGACCTTCTGACGGCTATTGACGTGGATGCCCTGGCGACAGAGCTCCGCGAGGAACTGACAAGCGCGCGCGGCCAGAAGAAGCTACGCCTGATCAAACGCCTGGAGGTCGTAGAGGCCTTCAAGAATTCCGAATACAGTCCGGGCTGGATGGTCCTGGATGTTCTGCCGGTCCTGCCGCCCGAACTCCGCCCCATGGTCGAGCTGGACGGTGGCCGTTTTGCCACCTCCGACCTGAACGACCTCTACCGTCGGGTCATCAACCGGAACAACCGCTTGAACAAGCTCCTGCAGCTTGGCGCGCCCAATATCATCATCCGCAATGAGAAGCGGATGCTGCAGGAAGCCGTCGATGCCTTGATCGACAACGGCCGCCGGGGCCGGCCGGTCACAGGCGCCGGCAACCGGCCCCTGAAATCCCTGTCTGATTTGCTCAAGGGGAAACAGGGCCGCTTCCGGCAGAACCTGCTGGGCAAGCGGGTTGACTATTCCGGCCGGTCCGTCATCGTGGTCGGGCCTGAACTCAAGCTGCATCAGTGTGGTCTGCCCAAGGAGATGGCGCTCGAGCTCTTCAAGCCCTTCGTCATGAGGGAGATCATGCGCTATGGCTACGCCCAGAACATTAAATCAGCCCGCCGCCAGGTTGAACGCGGCGGCGACCTGGTCTGGGATATGCTGGACGAGGTCATCAAGGACCATCCGGTCCTGCTCAACCGGGCCCCCACCCTCCACAGGCTGGGGATCCAGGCCTTCGAGCCCGTCCTGGTGGAAGGCCGGGCCATCCAGCTCCACCCCCTGGTCTGTACGGCCTTCAACGCCGACTTCGACGGGGACCAGATGCCGGTCCACGTGCCGCTTTCCGCGGAAGCGCAGGCGGAGGCCCGCTTCCTCATGCTGTCGTCAAACAATCTCCTGAAACCTCAGGATGGGAAACCGGTCACGGTGCCGACCCAGGATATCGTTCTCGGTTGCTACTACCTGACGAACGAAAAACCGAATCCGGACCTGGCTGAAGACGCGGCGATCCGCTCCTTCTCCGGGGTTGATGAGGCCCTCATGGCCTATGAGGACGGCCAGATAACCCTGGGCCAGCGGATCAAGGTGAGACGGGAAGTCGAAGCTGACGGCCAGATCCATCGCGGAATCGTCGAATCGACGCTGGGACGGTTCATCTTCAACGGGATCATCCCGCAAAACCTGGGTTTCGTTGAGCGGGGCCCGGATTCTGCCAGCCAGGTCGCCCTGGAATGTGACTTTGTGGTCGGCAAGAAGGAATTGGCGCAGATCATCGAGCGTTCCATCCACACCTGCGGGATCACCGAGACAGCGGCCGTGCTTGACGAGATCAAGACCCTGGGCTACCACTACGCCACCGTCGGCGGGATCTCGATCGGCATCTTCGACATGATTGTGCCGGAGGTCAAGGAGAACCTGATCCAGGCCGCGGAGGAGCGGGTTGAACATATCAACCACCAGTATCAGCTCGGACTCCTGAACGAGGACGGCCGTTACAGGACGGTGGTCAATATCTGGCGATCGACGACCGATGAGATCACGGAGGCGCTCAAGGAGAAGCTGGGCATCTACAATCCGATTTATATGATGTCCCTCTCGGGTGCCCGGGGCAACATCGACCAGATCAAGCAGCTGGCCGGTATGCGGGGCAACATGACCGACACCTCGGGTCGGACCATCGAGATCCCCATCAAGTCCAACCTGCGTGAGGGCATGAACGTTCTTGAATTCTTCATCTCCTCGCACGGGGCCCGTAAATCCCTGTCGGATACGGCCTTGAAGACAGCTGACTCCGGTTACCTGACCCGGCGCCTTGTGGACATCTCACAGGATGTCATCATCCGGAGCGAGGACTGCGGTACCGATGACCACATCGAGGTGTCGCCGGTCCTGGTCGGGGGCAAGACAAAACGTGTCGTTGAGCGCCTGGCCAACCGTATCGAGGGGCGCTACGCCGCCCGGCCCATCCTCCATCCTGATTCAGGGGAAGTCCTGGTGGATAAAAATGAAATGATCAGCAATTCCCTGGCGACCCGGATCGAGGAACTGGGCCTGGCCCGGATCCCAATCCGAAGCAACCTGACCTGCGAGAGCGACAAGGGGGTCTGCGCCAAGTGCTATGGCCGCAACCTGGCCACAGGCGGTCCCGCCGTCGTCGGCGAGGCGGTCGGCATTATGGCTGCCCAGTCGATCGGTGAACCGGGTACCCAGCTTACCATGCGTACCTTCCATACCGGTGGCATCGCCTCGGGCGGCGACATCACCCAGGGTCTCCCCCGGGTTGAGGAGTTGTTTGAAGCGAGAAAGCCGAAAGGGCAGGCGGTCATCACTGAGATCAGCGGGACGGTCACGGTCAGCGAGCCCGGCAAACGCCGCCGTGAGGTCACAGTGACTTCAGAGGATGGCAAGGCCAAGCAATACAGTATCCCCCTCTCGACCCCCCTGATCGTGGATACGGGCGACCAGGTCGAGGAAGGTGACCTGATCACCGACGGGTCGGTCAATCCCCACGACATCATGAAGATCAAGGGTGCCCGCGGGGTGCAGAAATACATCATCTCCGAGGTTTTGAAAGTCTACAAGAACAACGGGGTTGAGATCAACGACAAGCATATTGAGATCATCGTCCGCCAGATGCTGCGGAAGTTCAAGATTGACGATCCGGGTGATACCCAGTTGCTCACCGGGAGCATCGTCGACATGGCTGAGTTCCACAGGGCCAACGCGGAAGCCGAGGAAAACGATTGCGCGCCGGCAACGGGGAAACAAATCCTGCTCGGCATCACCAAGGCTTCGCTGGCGACGGAATCCTTCCTGTCAGCCGCCTCCTTCCAGGAGACGACACGGGTCCTGACCGACGCGGCCGTCAAGGGTAAGATCGATACCCTGGAAGGCTTGAAGGAAAATGTCATCATCGGCAAACTGATCCCGGCGGGGACGGGGCTGGCCCGCTATCGGAATATCAGCGTCGTGCCGGTCGTTCCGGCCAATATGGCCCTCCTGAACGCGACTTCAGAGGATGGGGTCGGCCGGACGGAGTACGAGGAATACGCGCGGAGTCTTGGCTTTACGCACGAAAGCCAGGAAGACTATGAGACCTTCATGCGGAATCGCGGTCTGGACCCTGAGGTCTTCCGCGACAGATGCTCCTTTGACCTCGAACCGCCTGAACCGGAAGAGGAGGAATCCAACCCCCTTGAAGACCTCTTCGATATACCCGACAGCCAGGACATCCCGGCTGAATCGGGCTAGACCGCGGGGGGCTGTCCCGAAACACGGAAAAGTGTGGAGGGACGGCCCCCTTTCAAGTTGCCTCCCCATCTATCCCGGGATCGAATATTTCGTCTTGAGATGGTTATACCGGTTGTACTCGACATAACCATCCCTTTGGAGTCTGCCTAGAACGATCCCGGGGTCAATCCCGACTTGTTTCGCAAACCAAATAATCGATGCCGGGTCGAAAGTCTGTTCAGTGACAAAGACCTCATACTGTTCGTCGGGGATTAGAGTGTGTCTGGCGAAGGCATCTGCCTCGCATTCATCTTCGTCGTCCAAACCATTTGTCTTGCCGATGTCACCTCGTAGGATGTGGGCGAGCTCGTGAAAGAAACTGAACCAGAATATGTCGGCGTCTTTGCCCCGTACGGTTAGGCCGACGACTATCTTCCTACCGTCCATAAAACTTGCGCCGTGCAGGAAAGATCCGCCAAAATGAGGTAGCAAGACGAGCGCGATGCCGCAATCAGCAAGCAAGTTTGAAAGCTTGGGGAGGAAATCATCGGGATTCATGCCCGTCATTGAGCGGATTCTTGGTATGGCGGATTCCAGACCCTTGAGATTAATTAACTTCGTCTCAGTCTTTCTTGCTTCAAGCTTGGCCTTTTGCGCCCAGGCAATAAGCGCGTAATCACTTTTGTCCGTTAGCTTGAGCCGTCTGCAGGCAAGGTTGGGAATCAGTGTTTCCTGCCGCAGAAGACCAAGATGGACGATCTCGAAAAATTTTCGGAGGTTTTCGACTCTTTCTGTTTCCTTTCTTGTTTCCGGCACCCAGTTGTTCTTCGCCATCTCCTTGTATGGAAATTTCTTTGCCAATACGATATCCGCTTCCATGATCTTCTCTGCGTCAGCCCTGACAAGTTTCTCGCGGTAGATGGCTTCCAGCTTGCTCCAGAAATTGGAGGGAATACCCAAAACCATCTCCAAGCGCAGGGCAACATCCGGAGTTAGTTGTACTTCGCCATTAATAAGTCTGCTAACATGTTTCTCAGACATATCTATCCTGGCGGCAAAGTCCTTTTGACTCATACCCCGGTCGACAAGTTGTTCCTTGATGGTGGCGCCTGGCGGCGTCGCGACTATATTGCGGCTCCTGATCATGTGAATTCCTCCTTGTATCCCCAAGCAAACGCTAGTGATAATCCATGATCTCCAAAATGCGGACAATCTGAGTTTCTGTACGGATCACTTCAAATATAAGCCGGTAGGGGTGAACTAAATCTACAGCGTACTGATCCGTGCGGTCCCCAGACAGTGGGTGGCAGCGACCAATGCGATATTGAATCATGATCTCAACTGTTTCGGCGGCCTCTAGTTCACCAATTCTCTGCTGGATTCTCTCCGCCATATTTCTCCCGTGTTTTTTTTCTGCCTCAGAGGCCATAGTGCATACACGCTGGATCTTGCGGTTTTTGTATTGGATCAGCAATGGCTTACCTCGTAAAAATTAACCTATGAGGTTAATTAAGTATAGCACAAAATACATTTATTGTGAGTAGATCATCCTTGATTGACTTATTCCATTTGAAGGATTGACAAGTCAGGCGCTTCATAATAAAATGAAGGTCAAAGAAAGTCAAAGGCAAACGAGGTAAAGATGAGCAGTCTGACAGACATGATTGAAAGGACCATCCTCGACCTGATCGAGGAACAGGACGGGGCCTGCGAGATTGCCCGCAATGCTTTTGCCGCGGAGATGCAGGTGGCGCCGTCACAGATTACCTATGTGATTTCCACACGTTTCAGTCACCGGCACGGCTATCTTGTCGAGAGCCGCCGGGGCGGGTCCGGTTATGTGAGGATCCGGCGGATACCCTACTCGGATGACGCCGACCACATCATGTACCTGGTCCGTTCAGTCGCTGACAGCCTGAGCCAGCACGACGCTACTGTCCTGCTGGAGCAGTTGATGGGCAAGGAGCTTCTGTCCCGGGAGCTGGCCCTGCTTATGAGGGCCGCCCTCTCCGACGCCAGCCTGCGCCGGGTCGATATCGGGAGGCGTGACCGGGTCCGGTCGGATTTGTTCCGGAATATGTTGACCCGGGTCGCTGCCCTGACGGAAGGGGAGGAGACCGGATGATCTGTCAAAGTTGCGGACAGCGTGAAGCGACCGTGAAGGTCCGGCAGACGGTCAAGGGGAAGGAAGAGTCTTTCAATCTTTGTGAGCGATGTGCGGGGGCGGCGGGACTGATGGCGAAACCAGGCCTCAACCTCTGGGAGGACTTCTTCGGGACGGCCCTCCCGGGACCCAGCCTGTTCGGTTATCCGGCCCCACTGAGAAGGGAGAGGAAGCCGCAACTTGTCTGCCCTTCCTGCGGCGAGACCGAGGACGAGCTCCGTGAGACGGGCCTGCTCGGTTGCCCTGTCTGCTACGACACCTTCGCCCCTATGCTCAAGCCTGTCTTTGGCCGCCTTCATGGGCATACGGGCCATATTGCCTCCCTGTCCAGGCGCCTGGAAGGCCGGGAGCTCCCGGATCAGCAGGATTCTGAACAGGAGAGGCTCCGTCGGGAGCTGGCAAGGGCGGTCGAAGGTGAAGCCTATGAGGAGGCGGCCCGCATCCGGGATCGGATCCGGGCCCTGGAAACCGAGGAAGATCGGGAGGCCGGGGGTTAGGGTCATGGCTTGGTATTTGGAAGAAGGTCCGGAAAGTGACGTGGTCATTTCGACCCGGGTCCGGCTGGCCAGAAATCTCGCCAGCACCCCCTTCCCCTGGCGGTTGACGCCGGAGGAAAGGGACTATGTCAAGGGACGGGTGACGGACGCCTTTCGCGAGATCTGTCTCAGCCGGGGCGAAAAGCCGCTCCTGGTTGACCTGGCGGAGCTCGATGAGATCAAGAGACTGGCCCTGGCCGAACGGCGTATCATCAGCAGGAATATGCTGGGTGATACCCGGGGGAAGGCCCTCCTGCTCTTTCCCTCGGAGGCCTCGGGACTCCTGGTCAATGAGGAGGACCATATCCGCCTCTACGCGGTGGGGGCTGGACTCCAGCTGGAGGAAACGGCCCGGGAGGCCCTGGACTGCGCGGCAGCCCTGGAGGCCGGCCTGCCCCTGGCCAAGGATGAGGGGCTTGGCTATCTAACGGCCTGTCCGACCAATACGGGGACAGGCATGCGGGCCTCGGTCATGCTCCACCTCCCCGGCCTGGTGAGGTCAGGTGTCATCAAGGCCCTGGCGGCCAAGCTGTCAAAATCCGGCTACGCCCTGCGGGGGGCGGGAGGTGAGGGGACGGATGTGGAAGCCGATATGATCCAGCTGTCCAACCAGGTGACACTCGGAATCTCCGAGGAGGAGATCCTGGCGGATCTGGACCGCTTGGTCCTGGATCTGGCAGGGGAGGAAAGAAAGGCAAGGCAGTTGCTTTACGCGCGGGACCGGCTGGCTTTCGAGGATGAGATAGGCCGGGCCCTGGGCCTGCTCTCCCATGCCAGGCTACTGAGCACGGAAGAGGCTTTGGGACAACTGTCCCTCCTCCGTCTTGGCCGGGAACTCCATCTGGAGGGCCTGCCTGACTACGGCCTGATCCAGCAGTTGCTGACCAGTGTCGGGGAGGGGGCGATCCAGGAGGAGGCCGGCAGGCCCATGACGGAGAGGGAGCGCGATCAGGCGCGGGCGGCCAAGATACGTGCCGCGCTTGTGGCCTATGACTAAAAGAAAATTTTTAATAACGGGGGATATATAGGATATGATGATTAGATTTTCAAGGCGGTCGGGCGAGGCCCTGGGGTCCGCCTGGATAACGGCCCGTTCCTTTGATACGGGTTATATTGGCACGGAACACCTGCTGGCTGGAATCGTGGCGGAAAGGGGCGGTATCGCCAGCGATCTGCTGGCGGGCCAGGGGCTTGACGCCAAGGCTGTCAGCCGCCATCTGACCGCGCTCAACCACAAGCAGCCGTCCGAGGTGCCGGCCGATGAGGCCGACAAGATCGACGGCAACCAGATAATCGGTATGATGACCCCCCGCACCCGGCTGGTCATCAACCTGGCCGCCCGGGAGGCGGAAGGCCGTACACAGAGCGGCGTAATTGAGCCGGAGCATCTCCTCATGGGGATCCTGAGGGAGGGCGACAGTGTTGCCGTCCGTATCCTCGAGGAGGCGGGGATCGCGCCGCGACAGTTCTACAGCCTCCTTTCCGATCAGGTCCAGGAAGGCGGCGGACCGGCGGGTCCCGTCAGGGAGCGGGAACCCTCGGCAGGCAGGGAGGGCCAGCCCGCAAGGGAATCGGATACACCGAACCTGGATAAATTCAGCCGGGACCTGACGGCCATGGCCTCGGAGGACCGGTTTGATCCCATCATCGGCCGCGAGGAGGAAATCCGCCGCATTGAGCAGATACTCTGCCGGAGGACAAAGAACAATCCGGTCCTGATCGGCGAGCCCGGAGTCGGAAAGACAGCCATCGCGGAGGGACTGGCCCAGAAGATCGTGGCCGGCCAGGTCCCCGACCTCCTTATGGGGAAACGCCTGATCTCGCTTGATCTGGGCGGTATGCTGGCCGGCTCCAAGTACAGGGGCGAGTTTGAGGAACGGCTGAAGAAGGGGATTGATGAGGCCATCGAGTCCGGCAATGTCATCCTCTTCATCGACGAGCTGCACACCATCATCGGCGCCGGCGCCTCGGAGGGCGCCATGGATGCCTCCAATATCCTCAAGCCCATGTTGGCCAGGGGTGAGGTCCAGGTGATCGGGGCCACCACCATAGATGAATACAGGAAGCATATTGAAAAGGATGCCGCGCTTGAAAGGCGATTCCAGCCCGTCACGGTCAATGAACCGGTCGAGGAGGACGCCGTGGAGATCCTCTATGGCCTGCGTCCCCACTATGAGTGCCATCACCGGGTCCGGATTTCGGATGAGGCCATCGAGACGGCGGTCCAGCTTTCCACACGCTATATCACCGACCGCTATCTGCCGGACAAGGCGATTGATCTGATTGATGAGGCCTCCTCCAGGCTCCGCATCAACCGGGAGGGCGGCCCGGATGAGCTGCGTCAGCTCCGGGAGAAGCTTGAATCGGTCGTGGCCGAGAAGGAGAAGGCGGTCAAGGATGAGGAATTTGAAAAGGCCGCGGACCTCAAGGCTGAAGAGGATGAGCTGGCCAGGAGTCTGGAGGAACTGGACGATTGCGACCTGGAATCCAGGCGTGAGGATTGGCCGGTCCTGACCGCTGACATGATCGCCGATATCGTTTCGAGCTGGACCAGCATACCGGTCCGTAGCCTGACGGAGGACGACAGTGAGCGGCTCCGCAGGTTGGAGGATGAATTGAAGAAGCGGGTCCTGGGCCAGGATGAGGCCGTTTCGGCCGTGGCCAAGGCGATCAGGCGGGGCCGGCTGGGACTCAAGGATCCACAGCGGCCCACCGGCTCCTTCATCTTCCTGGGAACGACGGGGGTCGGCAAGACGGAGCTGGCCAAGGCCCTGGCCGAGACCATGTTTGGGAATGAAAATGCCCTGATCCGCATCGATATGTCGGAATACATGGAGAAGTTCGACGTCTCCAAACTGATTGGGGCCCCGCCCGGCTATGTCGGTTACGACGAGGGCGGCCAGCTGACGGAGAAGGTGCGACGGCGGCCCTACGCGGTTGTCCTTTTCGATGAGATCGAGAAAGCGCATCCTGACGTCCTCAATGCCATGCTCCAGATCCTGGAGGACGGCCGGTTGACGGATGGCCAGGGCCGGACGGTCGACTTCAAGAACACCATCCTGATCATGACCTCGAATATCGGGGCCAGGCTCCTGGTGGGGCCGGAAGGCCGCCGGATCGGTTTCAAATTCGATCACTCCGAGGAGGAGGCAGCCGACAGGGAGGAGGCGGAAATCTACGGCGGCAAGACCTACGCGGAGGCCCGTGACCTCGTCATGGAGGAACTGCACCGGACCTTCTCGCCCGAGTTCATCAACCGGATCGATGAGATCATCTTCTTCCGGATGCTCGACCGGGCGACCATGCGCCGCATCGTCGACATCATGCTCAACCAGCTGTCGGCCCGGATCGCTGACATCGGCCTCATGACCGATGTGACGGACAGCGCCAAAGACTGGCTGGCCAACAAGGGCTATGAACCCCAGTACGGGGCCAGGCCGCTCCGCCGCCTGATCCAGACGGAGGTCGAGGACCGCTTCTCGGAGGCCCTGCTCGACAATACCGTGGATAAGGGTGACACGGCCGAGGTCGATGTGGACCCGGACGGCAACAGCTTGCTGGTCAGGAAGAAAAGTCTGCCGGCAGACCTTCCCTCCCATGAAAAACCGGAGGAAGAAAAAGAAGAGGCAGAGGAGGGGTCTTCGGAAGATCAAGAATAAAGGGGGAATCCCCCACTCTGTCCACGGAGGCGCCGCCCGGAAGGGGCGGCGCTTTTTCGTGCTAGAATGGACAGACCACAAGGATCGATTTCAGTCAAGGCAGGAGAAAACAGATGGCGAATATTTTGCTCGGAAAAGACGTCGCCGACCAGATAACAGGACAGTTGGCAGCCCGTGTCGACCGCTTGCTTGAACGCGGTCTTGTCCCGACGCTGGCCCTTGTCAGGGTCGGGGAGCAGGCTGATGACCTGGCCTATGAGCGCGGCGCCCTGAAGCGGGCGGAAAGGGTAGGCGTCCAGGTACGGGTGCGCCTGCTGCCGGAGGATGTGAGCCAGGAGGCGATCGAGCAGGAAATTGAAAAGATCAACGGGGACAGCTCCATTCACGGCTGCCTCCTGTTCAGGCCCCTGCCGGCCCATCTTGACGAAAAGAAGGTTTGTGACAGGCTGTGTCCGGAAAAAGATATCGATGGCATCAGCACGGCCTCCATGGCAGCTGTCTTCACGGGAAGCGGCTCGGGATTCGCCCCCTGTACCGCCGAAGCAACCCTGGACTTCCTCAAGCATTACCGCATCCCGATCGAGGGAGCCCGGGCCGTCGTCATTGGCCGCAGCCTGGTTATCGGAAAGCCGGTCGCCATGATGTTGCTGGGCGAGCATGCCACGGTCACCATCTGCCATACACGGACGGTGGATCTGCCCGCCATCACCCGGGAAAGCGATATCATCATTGCCTGCGCGGGCAAGGCGGAGATGGTGACGGCCGCCATGACCCGGCCGGGGCAGACCGTGATCGACGTAGGGATCAATGTGTCAGAGGACGGACGGCTGACCGGGGATGTCGCTTTTGATGAGGTTGAGCCCCTGGTTGAGAACATCACCCCCGTCCCGCGTGGGGTCGGTTCCGTCACCACGACGGTCCTCATGCGGCATGTGGTGGAGGCCGCCGAGAAGAGTCTGGAGACCTGAAGGATCCGCCGGGCCTTTCGCCCCTCTTGTTGACGGGGTGGCCTGATATTAAGTATAATCTTAGCGTTATGCCCATAACCGGGAAGGCGGATTGGAGACACAGTGTCCGACAGGACATTTCAGATAAAGAAGCATTGGTAGAGAAGCAGTTTGGGGGTTAGGATGAAACGGACCTATCAGCCGAAGCGCAGGCAACGTTCCCGCGTACACGGTTTTAGAAAAAGAATGTCGACCGCGGCAGGTCGCGCCATATTGAAGCGCCGCCGTCTCAAGGGCCGCGGCAGGCTTTCGTCATAACTTGAGGCAGGCAGGGTGGCAAGCGCGGAGAGACTCAAACGGAACCGTGACTTTTCCCGGGTCTACCGTCTTGGTTTCTATAAGAGTGGCAACTGGATTGGACTGCACGCCTACAGGAGGCGGGGCATTTCTTCAGGCTATCCCTCCAGGGTCGGTTTTACCGTAAACCGTGTGATCAGGGGGGCAGTGAGACGCAACAGGGCGAAACGGCTCCTGCGCGAATCCTTCAGGCTGAGCCAGGTGGAGACGGGAGCGGGTTACGACCTGATCCTGTCGACCCGCTGGGGCCCGTCGGGGGAACCCCTCTTCGGCGCCCTGCTGGAGGAGACGGAGCGGCTGCTTGTCAAGGCCGGTGTCGGCCGCCCGCGGATGAACGGCGGGGAACGGCAAGAACAAGATACAGTATGAGTGACAGAGCAACTACCTTCAGACAGGATAATGAGACCCCAATGAGCGGTGGGTCCCGGACAGGCTTTTTCCGGCGGCCCTCTCTTGCCGCCCGGGGCCTTCTCGGCCTGATCAGCTTTTATCAGCGCTTCCTGTCGTCCGCCCGGCCGGCCTGTTGCCGGTTCACGCCGACCTGTTCCGCTTACGCCCTTGAGGCGGTCGGACGCCACGGCGCGATCAGGGGCGGAGGGCTGGCCCTTTGGCGGCTTTTGCGCTGCCAGCCGTTTGGCAGGGGCGGCTATGATCCCGTGCCTGAATCAGCTAATAGCGGCAAGGACCGGATGCTGCCGGAGGGCGGTGGCGGGCTTGGCCGCGGAATAAGGAAAGAAACACTATGACAGCTTTGATACCGGTCCAGCTCGGATTGCTGGATCCCCTTTACTTTGTTTTTTCGTTTATACTTGGCAATCTTTACGCCTGGCTCAACAACTACGGTCTGGTGATCATCATCTTTACCATTGCCATCCGCCTCTTCCTCATGCCCCTGGGTCTGAGGAGCCAGCGCAGTACCCTGCGCCAGCAGATGCTGACCTCGGAAGTGAATGAGATCAGGCGACGCTACGCGCATGACCGCAACCGGGTACAGGAACTGACCCAGCAGCTCTACAAGGAGAACGGCATCTCCATGTCCTCTGGCTGCCTGCCGACCGTCCTGCAGCTGGCCGTGATCTGGCCCATCATCTACATCTTCCGCGCCCCCCTGAGATTCATAACGGGCGTCAACGTCTACAATATCTTCAAGATCGCGGAACTGCTGGGCGGCAAGGGGCTCATGACCGAGGCCCAGATCAGGAATGTCGCCATCATGGACATCCCGGTCCTGAACGGTCTGCACCAATCGGGAAGCGTCCTGCAGGAATCGGTCTCAAACGGCTGGATCAGGTTGCCGCAATTGATCAACACCAAGTTTCTGGGCATCGACCTGGGCGCTACACCCTCCTATTTCCCCTGGCAATGGTTCGGTCCGGAGTGGCGGGTCCAGTTGCCCCTGGTCCTGCTCATCCTGATCACCATGCTGACCTATTATTTCCAGATGAGGGTTATGAGGAAGAGTACGGCCAGGCCGGAGAAGACCAAGGAAGAAAAACTGCGTGAGCGGAAGAATCCGGCCAAGCGTGGTCAGAACCCTGATCCCGCCGGTGGCATGATGAAGAGCATGAACATCTTCATGCCCGTAATCATGCTTTTGACCATGTTCAGTATGCCGTCGGCCATGTGCCTTTACTGGCTCTTCCAGAACGCCATGTACCTGATCCAGTCCCTGCTGGGTTATAAATTCTATGTCACACCCCTCCGCCTGGCCCTGGCTGAAGGGGAGATGGACGTGGAGGGAGTCCCTGTCCGCGAGGTTGTCCCAGTCCGCGAGACTGTTCTGGACAGCCCTGAAGTACCCGGCGGATGGAAGGGTTTTGTAGAAAGATTCAAGAGTAAGAAAGATGACTGATTCCGATAAAACGCGCGGACAAGCCGCGCTTCAAATAGGCAGGAAACCGGGACACCCCCCTGCCTGTGCGTGAGGAGGCCATTTGCATGGAACGCACCATAGAAATGACGGGAAGAACCGTCGAACAAGCGATAAGCCAGGCGCTGGAAGATCTGGCTGTTAGTGAAGATTTCGCCTTTATTGAAGTTTTGGACGAGGGAGAGACGGGTGGACTGCTCGGTTTTGGGCGAAGGCCCGCCCGGGTCCGTGTCACGGTTGATGCCGACAAGCTGGGAACTGCCGTCAAGGATCCCGCCCCCTCCGGTGATGAAACCGTCAGGGAGGGGGAGGAGGACGGCCAGCCTTGGAAGATGGCCCTCGAAGAGCGCGGTTTTTCCGCGGCGGAGAACGCGACCCTGGATTACATTGAAGCGATCCTGTCGGGGATCGGCATCCATGGCAGGATCGAATCCTACATGGGTGAGGATGAGAGCCTGCACATTGAAATCCTGGGCAGTGACTGCGGTGTCGCCATCGGACGTCATGGAGAAACCCTGGACGCCATCCAGTACCTGACCAATATCGTCGCGAACCGCTGGATGGACGACCATCTTCGGGTCATCGTCGACGTGGCGGGCTACCGGTCGCGGCGGGAGCAAAGGCTCCAGCAGCAGGCCAGGAAGACAGCGGAACGTGTCCTTGACACTGGCCGCGAGTCCAGGCTCAAGCCCATGTCACCCGCCGAACGCCGGATCGTACACCTGGCCCTCCGCGATACCGAGGGGATCACGACCTACAGTGAGGGGTCAGAGCCCAGGCGCTACGTCGTCATATCACCGACTGCCGGGCTGGAGATCATCGGATGACCGAACCGTGAACCCTTTCGATAACGACACGATCGCGGCATTTTCAACACCGCCGGGCGAGAGCGGCTTGGCGGTGTTTCGCATTTCCGGCCCCCTGGCGGGTGGGATTTGCGACCGCCTCTTCAGCCCCCACGGCCCCAGCTTCCCCAAGCCCTCAAACATGGAGGGCTATACCCTGGCACCAGGGATCTGGGCCGGTGTCGATGAGGTGGTCCTGGCCTGTTTCCGGGCCCCCCACTCCTACACGGGCGAGGACGTCTATGAGCTGTCCTGTCATGGGGGGCAGGCAGTCCGCCAGGCTGTCATGGACAGCGCGCTGGCGGCGGGCGCGAGACCGGCGGGTCCCGGAGAATTCAGCCGCCGTGCCTTCATCAACGGGAAGATGGACCTGTCCTCGGCCGAAGCCGTCATGGACCTGATCGGCGCCCAGGCCCAGAAGCAGGCAGAGGTCGCCTTCAGGCAGCTGAGGGGCGGCATATCACGGACGGTCCGGCGCCGGGTCGACCAGCTCTATGGGGCCCTGGCCCATCTGGAGACCCTGCTCGACTGGGATGAAGAGGAGGAGCGGCCCGAGGACAGACTGAGGCTCATTGTTGAGCTTGAGGCGGCCTTGTCCGATCTGGGCCGACTGGCCGATAGTTTCACCAGCGGCCGGGTGATCCGGGAAGGCCTCTCCGTCGTCATCGCGGGCAGTCCCAATGTCGGTAAATCATCTATCCTGAACGCGCTGGCGGAAAGGGACCGGGCCATCGTCAGCCCTGTCCCCGGCACGACCCGGGACACGGTTGAGATCGACCTGACGATCGGCGGCTACCTGGTCCATCTGACCGACACCGCGGGACTGGCCCACGAGAGCCGGGATCCGGTTGAGCGGGAGGGAATCGCCCGGGCCGAAAGTGCCCTGGAGGAGGCCGATCTGGTCCTCTGGGTCCTCTCGCCCCCCCTGCCGGCCCCGCCTGTCAGGCAACTTGAGGAGGCCCGGATCGACCGGCTGGCCGGGGAAGGGAAACCGGTCCTCCTGATCCTGGGCAAGGACGACCTCAGACCCTCCCTGCCCCGGGAGGAGGACCCCCTGTATTACGCGGCCGGCCGTTTCCCCGACCTCCCCTCTCAAACCTGGTCGGAGAAACAGGAGGAGGACCTGGATCAGCTCCGGCGGATCCTTATCCGTTTTATCGAGCTGGGGGAACTCGAGGCAGAGGGGAAGACGGGGGAGAGTGGGCCGGCGGCCAGGCTTGAAGGCGCTGAGGGCACGGAAGTCCTGACCCATGCCCGCCACAAGGCGGCCATCGACCGGTCAATCGTCCTGGTCAAGAAAGCCCTGGAGGATCTGGGGAACAAACTGTCCTTCGACCTGGTCGCCATCACCTTGAAAGAGGCCCTGACAGAGCTTGCGGCCATCACCGGCGATGACGTTTCGGAAACCCTGATTGAAGAGATCTTCAACCGTTTCTGTATTGGAAAGTAGGGAGACCGGATGAGCTCATTGGCGGAAGAACTGTCGAAGCCGGGCGCTTTCCTGGCCGGTGAGGCCGGGGTCATCGTGGTCGGCGCCGGGCATGCGGGTTGCGAGGCGGCCCTTGCCGCCGCCCGACTCGGCCGCCGGGTCATCCTCTTCAATATGACCCTGGACAGCCTGGCCAACCTGCCCTGCAATCCCAACATCGGCGGGACGGCCAAGGGCCAGATGGTCAGGGAGATTGACGCCCTGGGCGGTGAGATGGGCCGCCTGGCCGATCAGCATATGATCCAGTTCAGGCTATTGAACGCCACCAAGGGACCGGCCGTCATGTCGCCCCGGGCGCAGATGGACAGGACCGGCTATCAACGGGGAATGAAACAGGTCCTGGAGGCCGAACCCAATCTCTCCCTCATCCAACAGGAGGTAACGGGCCTCCTGGTCGCAGAAGACGACCAGGGCGGCGGGCGCCGGGTGGAGGGGGTAATCGCCGCGACCGGCTCCCTCTACAAGGCAACCGACGTCATCCTTTGCCCGGGAACCTTTCTTGATGGCCGGGTCATCATAGGTGATTCGGTCAGGCAGTCAGGACCGGATCAGCTGAGCCCCTCTGTCGGCCTCGGCGAGGCCCTGACCGCCCTTGGCCTCCCGACCCGGCGTTTCAAGACGGGTACCCCGGGCCGCTTCCACAGAAGGAGCGTCAAACTGGACCTCATGGAGCTGCAGGCCGCTGACAGGGTGGCCAAGCCCTTCTCCTTCGAGAATGAGGACGACCCCGATTGGCAACCGGCGGCTGAACTCCCCTGCTTCATCACCTGGACCTCCGCCGCCACCCGGGAGCTGCTCACGGACAATATGGACCGTTCCCCCCTTTATTCCGGTGTAATTGAGGGTATCGGCCCCCGCTACTGCCCCTCCATCGAGGACAAGATCGTCAAATTCCCCGACCATGCCCGCCACCACGTCTTCCTGGAACCGACCGGGCTTGACACGGAGGAGATGTACGCGTCGGGCCTTTCAACCTCCATGCCGGAGGATATCCAGCGGGCCATGCTGAAGACCGTACCGGGTATGGAGGAGGCCGAGATCATGCGGCCCGCCTACGCCATTGAATATCTCTGTGTTGATCCCACCATCCTCAAGCTTTCTCTCGAGGTCAAGGGGATCGAGGGCCTCTTTCTCGCCGGCCAGATCAACGGTTCATCCGGCTATGAGGAGGCGGCGGCCCAAGGGCTCCTGGCGGGTATCAACGCGGTCAGGCGCCAGCAGGGGAAGGAGGCGGTGGTCATCGACCGGTCCGAGGGCTATATCGGTGTCCTGATCGATGACCTGGTGACCAAGGGGACCAACGAACCCTATCGGCTCATGACCTCACGGGCTGAATACCGTCTGATCCTCCGCCAGGATAACGCTGACGCCAGGCTGTCGCCGATCGGCTATGAGTTGGGCCTGCTCTCGGAAGAGCGCTGGCAGCGGTTCTTGAGGAAACAGGAGGCCATAGAGAAGGAAAAGCGGCGCCTGGCGGGGACTGCGGTCAAAAAGACGGAGGCGTCGGACAGGCTCCTGCGGGAGGCCGGCAGCACAGCTCTCAAACAGACGGTCAGACTCTATGATCTTCTGAAGAGGCCCGAGCTCAGCTATGAGATGCTGGCGGCCCTGGATCCTGACCGGCCCGACCTGCCGCCTTCCGTCAAGGAATCCGTCGAGATCCAGATCCGTTACGAGGGCTATATCAAGCTGGAGCATGACCGGGTTGAACGTTTCCGCAGGCTCGAGCACAAGCGCCTGCCCGAGACCATTGACTATGAGTCCATCCGGGGCCTCAGGCTGGAGGCACGCCAGAAGCTGGGCGAACGCCGACCCGGCTCCGTAGGCCAGGCCAGTCGCATCTCGGGCGTGTCACCCGCCGATATTCAAGTCCTTCTGGTTTGGCTGGAACAGCATAAGGGGAGGGTCCCGCATCGTGGATCGGCGGCTGATTGAGGCGGCGGCCCGGCGGGCCGGCCTTGAAATCGATGCCAGTATGACCTGTCAGCTTGGTCTCTTCATTGACCGGTTGAAGGAGGTCAACCAGGTCATGAACCTGACCACCATCACGGAGGATGAGGCGATCGCCATCCAGCATCTGGAGGATAGCTGGCAGTTGGTCCCCCATATCCCCTCCGGTTCCCGGGTGATCGATGTCGGGACGGGCGCCGGCTTCCCCGGCCTGGCCCTGAAGATCGTCCGGCCGGATCTTGACATGACCCTGCTTGACGCGACCAGGAAGAAGATCCTCTACCTGGAAGAGCTTATCCTTGACCTGGGTCTGGATCGGGTTTGGGCCATCCAGGGGAGGGCGGAGGAAAAAGGGCGCGACCCTCACTTCCGTGAAGGCTTCCAGGTCGCCTTGGCCCGGGCCCTTGCCCCCCTTCCCCAGCTTGTTGAGCTCTGCCTGCCCCTGGTCGGGGAGGGCGGCCGCTTCATCGCCATGAAGGGGAGGGACAGTGAGCTGGGCTCCGCGTCGAATGCCCTGGACAGACTGGGGGGATCAGTCGAAGACCTGCTGACCTACCAGCTGCCCCAAACCCAGGAGCCGCGTACCCTGGTCCTGATCCGGAAGACCGGCCCGACGCCGGCCCCCTACCCCAGACGGATGGCCCTGATCAAGAGATCCCCCCTCTGAACCAGGTCGCATCCCCGCCGGCAGGCCATCCCCTCACTTCTTATTTTTCTCAGCAAGGATGATCGCCTTGAGTTTTTTCAGGCTTTCCCCATAGCTTGTCGAGCTCAGCTTCGGAAAGGCAAGAATCATGCGGTGGACCTGTGAATTGGCCTTGCGCAGCGCCGCTGAATAGCTTAGATTGGCCCTCCCGTACAAGTTTTTGATCGATTGGAGGGCATCGTCGATTGAGTGCGACATCCCCCTGAGGATGTCCTCGAATTCAGCGAACTTGGTGACCGTGTAGACGGTATCAGTGAGTAGGAAGGAGAAGAGGGCCAAGGCCACTATCCTGCGTGTATCCGCCGGAACCCCTGCCGTCAGGGAGGCCATCAGGGGATGCAGGCCGTGGACCAGGAGCAGGGCGAAGATGCCAAAAACGACCAGCCCCCGCAGGTAGACCCGGCCCTTGATGTTGAAGGGTTTGTCCGAATAATCCCACCAGCGGGCGTGAAAGAGTTTTTCCATGGCCCAGGAGGTCAGGTATTCCAGGCTGCCGGTTACCAGGGTGGCGGCCAGAAAGAGCAGGAGGGGGTGCTTGATGCCTCCAAGCAGGAGGATGATCAGGAGGGCGCCGAAACCATAGATGGGGCAATAGGGGCCGTTTAGAAAACCGCGGTTGACAAAGCCCTTCCGCAGGAAGGAGCAGAGTGCCGTCTCATAGGACCAGCCGATCACGCTATAGACCACAAACCAGAGGAAGTGGATCTCAATTTGAATCATTTTCAAGTCCCAGGGCCCTTCTCATCCTGATCCCGACAGAGGACAGAATTTCCCGGATGCTGCAGATCCTGTCGGCCAGGATGGCCAGGTAACTTTCCCTGTAACGGGGCAAAGCCGGGTTGAGGGGAAACATATGCTTGACAATGATATCCCGTTCGAGGGGCGAGAGGGTAAAATCGCGCTCCGCGTTCTCCAGGGCCCTTCTTGCGTGTATGAAGCCATGGAAACGGTGGCTTCTGTCCGCCTGGTGCCAGTCGTACAGGAAATAATCGTGCAAGAGGGCCCCCCGGACAAGACTCCTCATATCAAACTTGAAAGGTAGCCGCCGGGCCAGCCTGACACTGAGGAGGGCGACATCGATCGAATGCTCATAGCAACTGACCTGCCCGTGCTGGCGGTAGTTTTTTTCGCTTTGGAAGCCTTCTGACCGGAGGATATCCCCGGCCTGCTCAAAGAAGAGCTCCGGCAATTGCCGGTCAAAAGCCCCGGTGGCCCCCCGACCGCCAGCTTCATCCAAACCTGTCTTTTGCTCCATGGCAACCCCTTATCCCCTCACCCCGCCAGGGGGCTTTCTTCTCTCCCTCTTTGCCCCAGCTTAACACGATCCACGGGGGCTTCGTGGAGGGCGGAACAAGTCCCCTTATG
>JAXGOR010000004.1:0-288076 GCA_040767365.1 Clostridia bacterium | reverse complement strand
TTTTTTATTTCCCTCCCTGCCTGGAATAAACCAATGATACAGAATAGGCGATTCGCAAGGGATCGGCCAGGCTGTGCTATCATTTTTTCGACATAAGCGGCATCTCGGCGAGGGGTAGTGCGATGAAAATTATTGTAATAGGCGCCGTAGCTGGCGGAGCGACGGCAGCTGCCAGGATGAGACGGCTGGCTGAAGACGCGGAAATCCTGGTCCTGGAACGGGGCGAGCACGTCTCTTTTGCCAACTGCGGCCTTCCCTACTACATCGGTGGCGTGATCACGCGCCGGGAGGCGCTGTTTGTCTCCCCCCTGGAAACGATCAGGGCCAAATACGGCTTTGAGATCAGGACCCTGTCGGAGGCTCTGAAGATTGACCGCGACAGGAAGGTCGTCCAGGTCAAGGATCTGACTACAGGCGAAATCTACGAAGAGGCCTACGACAAGGTAATCCTGTCGACCGGGTCCTCACCTTTTATCCCCCCCATGAAGGGCATTGACGCCCAGAATATTTTCACCCTCTGGACCATTGAGGATACCGACCGGATCTGGTCCTTCATAAGGGACAGGGGTCCGAAAAAGGCCGTGGTCGTCGGCGCCGGCTTCATCGGAATCGAGATGGTCGAGAACCTGGTCGAGCGGGGAATCGAATGTACCCTGGTCGAATTGTCAGACCAGATCATGCCCCCTTTCGACAAGGATATGACAAGGATCCTGGAAGATCATATGCGGAAGAAGGGTGTCCGGGTCATCCTGGGCAGTGGGATTGAGTCAATAACCGACGACGGGGGCCTGGTCTACTTGAGTGATGGCTCCGTTGTGTCGACGGATATGACCCTCCTCTGCATCGGGGTCCGGCCCAATAACAAGCTGGCCCAGGAGGCTGGCCTGGATCTGGGCCCACGCGGCCATATCGCCGTCAACCAAGCCATGCAAACCAGCGATCCTGACATCTACGCGGTGGGCGATGTCGTCGAGGTGGATGAACCCATCCTGGGCGGCCGGACAGCCATCCCGCTCGCGGGGCCGGCCAACCGGCAGGGCCGCTTTGTCTGCGCCAATATCCTGGCGGGGGAGACAGTGGAACCCTATCGGGGGACCCGGGGGACCAGCATCGCCAAGGTCTTCGATATGACAGCCGCCTCCGTCGGCATGTGCGAGAAGCTCCTGAAGCGGCTGGGCTATGTCTACGGACAGGATTATTACTATGCCCTGATCCATCCCATGAACCACGTCACCTACTACCCCGGGGCCCTGCCCATGGTCGTCAAACTCCTCTTTGACAAGGAGGGTCTGATCCTGGGCGCCCAGATTGTGGGTTATTCCGGTGTGGACAAAAGGATCGATGTAATCGCGACCGCCATGCATTTCAAGGGGACCGTGCGTGATCTGGCCGAGCTCGAACTGGCCTACGCCCCGCCCTACGGCGCCGCCAAGGACGCGGTCAATTTCGCTGGCTTTGTGGCGGAGAATATTCTGGCCGGCCTGACCCATCCGGTGACGGTGGAAGAGTACTTGGAAAGACCCCAGGACTATACCCTGCTGGATATACGTGAAGCGGCTGAGGTCGAGGTGGGGACCCTGCCGGGATCCGTCATCCTTCCCCTGAGCCAGCTCCGGGACCGGCTGGATGAACTCGACAAGTCGAAAACCTACCTCACCTTCTGCGCGGTCGGCCTCCGCGGCTATGTCGCCGAGCGCCTCCTGAAGCAGGAGGGTTTCAAGGTTTGCAATCTGATGGGTGGCTTGAGGACCTTTGCCGCCCTCTCGACAGTACCGGCCGGGGAGCCGGGCCAGATGGAAGGAGCGGAGCCCATGGGTGACCGGGAAGATAAGGGACGGGTGGCGGAGGAGGCCAAACTGCTCCATATGCTGGATGTTTGTGGTATGAGCTGCCCGGGTCCGATTGTGGAGGTCGGCAAATTCATAAAGGATCTGGAGGAGGGAGAGCTGGTCCGGGTGACCGCGACGGACCCCGGCTTCAGCGCTGATATCGAGAGCTGGGCGGAGAACACGGGCAATACCCTGCTTGAGAAGGCGGAGGGGGGTGGCTACTATACGGCCACGGTCCTGAAAGGCAGACCTGCGAAGGCAGAAGCGCCGGCCCCGGCTCCTGAGCCGGAAAAGGCTGAGTTTACACTGGATGTCTGCGGCCTGAGCTGTCCAGGCCCCATCGTGGAGGTCGGCAAGTATTTCAATGAAATGAAGGAAGGCGAAGTCGTCCGGGTCAGGGCGACGGACCCGGGCTTTACGCGGGATGTGGGCAGCTGGTGTGAGAACACAGGCAACCAGCTCCTGGAAACTTCAGAAGGCGGCGGCTATTATACGGCCGTCATTCGCAAAGGACAGGGGACGGACCTGGCGGATCCGGATCCCGGCTTTATCTCAAGCGGGGACCCCAAGGGCAAGGACAAGACCCTGATTGTCTTCTCCGGCAGTTTCGACAAGGTCATGGCGGCCTTCATCATCGCTTTGGGAGCGGTCGCCATGGGGGACAAGGTCCATATGTTCTTCACCTTCTGGGGCTTGAGCGCCCTCAGGAAGGATTTCCGGGTTCCCGTGGAAAAGGGCTTCATGGACAAGATGTTCACCGGTATGATCCCGCGTGGGACCCGGGGCATGGGACTCTCCCAGATGAATATGATGGGCATGGCCCCCAAGATGATGCGGAAGGTTATGAAGGACAAGGGGATCAGCTCCCTGGAGGACCTGGTCCGCGAGGCGGCTGCCAATCCGGACATTGAGATGACGGCCTGCCAGATGACCCTGGATGTCATGGGGCTCAAGAAAGAGGAGCTTATAGAGGGAGTCAAGATCGGCGGGGTCGCCTCCATGCTGAACGATGCCGACAAATCCCAGTTCACCTTGTTTATCAGCTAGGGGGCCGACAGCCGGTGGGGGTAAATACTTTTATCACCCGGGGTCCGCTTCCTTATCCCATACAAGAAGGGGCCATCTCATTTTGAGACAGCCCCTTTTTTAACGGAATAAGGATGCAAATCATTCGGGCGGAGGCAGGGTCAGCTTGATTTCTTCCCCATCCTCAGTCCTTGCGAGCACCTGATCGCCATCAACGCTAATCCAGACAGGGGCAGATTTGGGAAAATCCAGGGGCTCATCGTCTGACAATAGATCCGGCTCTTTAAGGGGGAAGCAGATGTTCAATAAGCCCGCCTAAAAGACCGACCCCGGCCCCGATGAAAACCAGCTTGAAGAGGTCGATTTTTTTGAGCCTCAGGATGAAAACGACGATAAAGGCCAGGACAGCGATCAAGTCCAGGGCCAGGGGGGAGCTAGTCGTGAAAAGGGATGACAGGAACATGGAAAAGGCGGCGGCGGCGATCAGGCCCACCACTCCCGGGCGCAAGCCCTTCAGGGCCCGCTCGAGCAGGGTGATCCTACCCCCGTAGAAGAGGAACCAGCCAAGGAAGAGCAGGAAGACGGTCTGGGGGAGGACAGCGGCGATTGAGGCGATCATGGCTCCCGGGATGCCGGCGACCCGGGTCCCGACAAAGGTGGCCGCATTGAGGGCGATGGGTCCCGGGGTGACCTGGGAGAGGGCGATGATGTCGGTCATTTCCGTCAGGTTGAGCCAGTGGTAGCGGTTGACCACAACCTCCTCAATCAGGGGGAGGGCCGCGTAACCGCCGCCGAAAGCCAGGGCGCCGACTTCAAGAAAGGCAATGAAGAGCCGCCAGAAGATCATGGGATTCTCTCTTCCGGGACGAAGGTGAAGGCTACGATCCCCGCGAGGGCCAGGGCCAGGATAATCAGGCCGGTATTGATTGTCGTCAAGATACTGGCCGCGAAGGCGGCCGCCATGAGCAGGAAAAAGAAGAACCGATGCGCCCGGAGGCAGGCCTTGGCCAGATCATAGACGGCCAGGATCATGACGGCCGAGATGGCGCCGCTCATGCCGCGGAGGGCCGCCCGGACCCAGTAGTTGGAGGCGAAGGCCTCATAAACGTAGAAGAGTAGGGAAATGATGATCAGGGGGGGGAGGATGGCCGCCAGGACACCCAGGATGGCGCCCAGCCTCCCCTTGAGTTTGTAGCCGGTCAGGAGGGCCGTGCTGACGGCTATGGGGCCGGGGGCCGATTGGGCCAGGGCGATCAGGTCAAACATCTCCTCATCGGACAGGAGACAGCGCTTGCAGACAAATTCATCACGGATGACGGGGACAATGGTGTAACCACCCCCAAAGGTAATGCTGCTTATTTTGAAGATAATCAGGAAGAAACGCCACAAACCCATAGGGACATTCTAGCACGCTCCGAAAAGCCAAATCCTGTATACTGGGGGGGAAGAATCAGCCACTTGTCACAAGAAAGGCGGCCGTGGCCGGTTCGTGCTTGTGCTGATTCATTGACCAGGCAGGAGGATCCAAATGTCAAACAAACGCTATCTCATTCATGGAGATTTCATCTCGACGCCGGAAGTCGGCCAGGTGGCCGTTCATGAAGACGCCTATATGAGTGTGGAAGACGGGCGGATTTTGGAAATATACAAGGAGAGCCCCCCGGTCGGACCTGATGTTGAAGTGATCGACCACAAGGGCAGGCTCCTCCTTCCCGCCTTCGCCGATATCCACCTTCATGCCGTCCAGTACGTGACCCGTGGGCTCGGCTATGACAAGGAACTGCTGCCCTGGCTTGACGACTATACCTTCCCGGAGGAAGCCCGTTTCAAGGATCCGGCCTATGGCCGGCCCGTCTTCCAGGATCTGGTGGAGGATCTCTGGGCAGCCGGCACACTCCACTGCGCCATCTACTCCAGCCTGCACACGGACGCGACCTTGCAGCTCATGGATACCTTTGCCAAGGCGGGTCTCTCGGCCTATGTCGGCAAGGTCAACATGGATCGGAACAGCGTGGAGGCGCTCCAGGAAACGACGGATGAGTCCATAAGCGAGACGGAGCGTTATCTCGAGGCGTCGGTCCAGTACGCCAAGCAGGGGATCTTCCCCATCCTGACCCCCCGCTTCGCCCCCTCCTGTTCAGACCAGCTCCTCCGCTGGCTGGGTGAAAAATCGGCCGGGCTCGGTTTGCCCGTCCAGTCCCACGTCAACGAAAATCTGGGCGAGATTGCCTGGGTCAAGGAACTCTTCCCCCAGTCGAAGGACTACCTCTCCGTTTATGAAGACTTCGACCTCCTGCCCCAGGGCCGGACCATCATGGCCCACTGCATCCACAATACCGAGGCGGAGATGAAGGCCTTCCGAGACAAGGAAATCCTGATCGCCCACTGCCCCGACTCCAACGCCAACCTGGCTTCCGGAATCATGCCGGCTAGCACCATGCTTGACGCCGGTATCCGGGTGGGGCTGGGCTCCGATGTCGGCGGCGGCAACCGGCTCTTCATCGGCTACGCTGTGGAGGCGGCCATGAAGCAGTCACGGCTCCTGTGGGCCTTCAGTGACCACGCCCACCGGATCATCAGCTTTGCCGAGGCCTTCCATATGGCGACGGCGGGGGGTGGCTCCTTCTTTGGCAAGACAGGGGCTTTCCTGCCCGGCTACTCATTTGACGCCCTCGTCGTTGACGACAGCCGCTTTACCCGCTACCGCCCCCTTTCGGTCTTCGAGAGGCTGCAAAAATTCGTCTTCGCGGGTGACGACAGGCAAATCCAAGTCCGCTATCTGGCGGGAAAACGGGTGGAGAGGCCGGCCTTCGACTGAAGCCGGCCGGATTAATTCAAGAGGGAGTGACGCGCGGCCAGGACCCCACCGGGGAGATGGCCGCGCCAAAAAGAGGATGAAGCTGATTTATGTTGAGGACGCGCATGAGATGAGCCTGGAAGCCGCGCGTCTGATGGCCGCCCTGGTCCGGATCAAGCCGGACGCTGTTCTGGGGTTGGCGACGGGTTCGACCCCCTTGGGCGCCTACCAGGAGCTGGCCAGGATGTTCCTGGAGGAAAACCTGGATTTTTCACAGGTCAGGACGGTCAACCTGGATGAGTATATCGGGCTGGCCGGCGACCATCCACAGAGCTACCGGACCTTTATGCGGGAGCATTTTTTCAAGCGGGTCAATATCGAGCCCGGCAATAGCTTCATCCCCGACGGCCTGGCCGCCGACCTGGAAGAGGAGTGCCGGGAATACGACCTCCTCCTGGAGTCGCTCGGCTTCCCCGACCTCCAGCTCCTGGGGATCGGGACCAACGCGCACATCGCCTTCAACGAGCCGGATGACAGCTTTACGGCTCAAACCCACCCGGTGGCCCTGGCCGAGGCTACCATTGAGGCCAATCAGAGGTTCTTTGAGCGGCGGGAGGAAGTTCCCACCGGGGCCATCACCATGGGTATGCGGGCGATCATGAGTTCCCGGCGCCTCCTGCTCCTGGCCTCGGGCAAGGCAAAGGCGGAGGCCGTGGCCAGGGCTTGTTTCGGACCGGTGACACCGCGTGTCCCCGCCTCCATCATCCAACTCCACCCTGACGCGACGGTTATCGCGGACCGGGAGGCCCTTTCCGGGACTGACTTGTTTGGAGAAGAAGAATAACCGGGGAGGTCCTTTATGAGTACGCGAATCCTCGTCGTTGATGACGAAGCGAATATTGTCAATATCCTGCGATCCAATCTCGAACGCGAGGGCTACAAGGTGCTGGCCGCCTATGATGGTGAGGAGGCCCTTCAGATCGCTTTCAACCGGAGGCCGGACCTGATCCTGCTCGACTGCATGCTGCCCGGCCTGGATGGTTTTGATGTCTGCAAGAGGATCCGTCAGGAATCCACGGTCCCCATTATCATGCTGACGGCCAAGGGCGAGGAAATTGACAAGGTGCTGGGCCTGGAGCTTGGCGCTGATGACTATATCACGAAACCTTTCAGTGTCAGGGAGGTGCTGGCCCGGGTGAAGGCCCAGCTCAGGCGGGTCAGTATCCAGGAAGACCGGCCGGGCCAGACGCCGGCCATCCGGATAGGCGGGGTTTTCATTGACCAGAACGCCTACCAGGTGACCCTGGACGGTGAACCGGTTGATCTGACCCTGCGTGAATACGAACTGGTCCGTTTCCTGGCCAGTCACGCGGGCCAGGTCTTCACGCGGGAGGAGTTGCTGGAGAATGTCTGGGACTACGAGTACTACGGTGATGTGCGTACGGTCGATGTGACGGTGCGGCGGGCCAGGGAGAAGATCGAACCGGATCACCAGCAATTCCAATATATTTTGACCAAACGGGGGGTCGGTTATTATTTCTGCCGTGATCATGAGGAGACGGCGACGGAAAGCGATTGATGTCCACATTTCAGCTTGTTCTCTTATCCTCGGCCCTGACGGCCCTCCTGCTCATTCCCGCCCTCCTGTGGAATAAGAGGCGGGGCAGGTGGCAGGCCGACCAGGATGTCATGCGGACCATGCGGAAGATCGCCCAGGAGCGGTCGGAATCCCAGGCCATCCTGGCCTCGCTTGATGTCGGTATCGTCGCCTATGGAAGTGATGACCGCCTGCTCGCGTCCAACCCGGTGGCCATCGATATGCTGGGCACCATACCTGACACCCTGCCCGGCTTCCTCGACCGTTTTGGAACTGAAAACGGCATGCGGGCCGCCTACTATCTGGGCAGCGGCGACATCTCGGGCGAGATCAGCATCAAGGAACGCCATTTCAGGCTGGTCTGCCAGCAACATTCACTTCGGGGCAATGGCGGCCGTTTCGGCGGCCATATCATCACCGCCCAGGACTTCTCCGATCTCAAACGCCAGGAGGAGCGGAGGAAGGCCTTCGTCGCCAATGTCTCCCATGAGTTAAAGACCCCCCTGACCACGGTGAAGACCTATTCAGAAACCCTGCTTGATTGGGGGCTTGAGGAGAAGGATCGGGAGGCCATCCGGTCGGATGTCAACCGCATCTACCAGGATTCTGTCCGCATGGAGGAACTGATCGCCGACCTCCTGCTCCTGTCCAGCCTTGACAGCAGGGGAATCCAGATCAAGGCCGGTGTTTTCGACCTGGCCGACTGCGCCCGGCAGGTAAGCGAGCGCCTGTCCGGCCAGGCCGCCGCCCGGGATATGAGGCTTGAGTTCTTCTCCATGACCCGGGAACCCGCCGTATTTGCCGACCACAGCTCCATAGAACGGATCCTGTCGAACCTGATCGTCAACGCCATCCGCTATTCGAACAAGGGGGGGCATATCCAGATCTTTGCCGGCTCCGTCGTCGATGATGTCTATGTCAAGGTCAAGGATGACGGGATCGGTATTCCCCAGGGGGATCTTGGCAACATCTTCCAGCGTTTCTACCGGGTCGACAAGACAGGATCACGCCAATTCGGCGGGACGGGCCTGGGCCTTCCCATCGCGCTTGAGCTGGCCCGTATGCATCACGGCCGGATTGAGGCAGAAAGCGAACTGGCCAAGGGTAGCCAGTTCACCCTCTTCCTGCCCAGCGCGGCCAGACTGCTCCGGGCGACCCTCTATGACCTGTCCCGGAAGGAGATACCGGTTGATGCGATCACGCGGGCGGCCGCCGCAACCATCCGGGACTGGGCCGGTGTGGGCGGGCCCGGCGGGGACGGCCTCTTTGATGTCCGGACTCTCCTTGAAATAATCGACAAAAAAGTTGACAATAGCATGGATATCACACAGGCAAACTGAAAAGAGGTACACTTGCGCAGCTATTTTATTAAGGGCGGGAAGGCCCTGAAAGGACAGGTCAAGGTCGGGGGCTCGAAGAACGCCTCCCTGGCGGTGCTGGCTGCCGCCATGGCGCTGGACGGACCCTGCGTCATCGAGAACCTGCCCGCTATCAGCGACATTAATGTTCTCCTTCAAATATTCGAAGACATCGGGGCCAGCGTGGAGCGCCTGGGGCCGGGGAAGGTCAGACTGGATGCCACCCGGATCAATACCCATGAGGTCCTGCATGACCGGGTGACCCAGTTGAGGGGTTCCTACTACCTGCTGGGGGCCCTGCTCGGCCGTTTCGGCAAGGTGGCGCTTCGTATGCCGGGTGGTTGTGACTTCGGTGTCAGGCCCATTGATCTTCATCTCAAGGGATTCCAGGCCCTGGGCGCCAAAACGGATGTGGCGCACGGGATCGTCTCCTGTCAGGCGGATGAGCTGGTGGGCGGTGGGGTCTTCCTTGACACGGTAAGTGTAGGGGCCACGGTCAATATCATGCTGGCCGCCGTCAAGGCCAGGGGCAAGACGGTCATCGACAACGCGGCGCGTGAGCCGCACATCGTTGACGTGGCCAACTTTCTCAATGCCATGGGGGCCGATATCCGGGGGGCGGGCACGGATGTCATCCGGATAAGCGGACGGCCGACCCTGCCTGCCAACCAGGAATACGCGGTCATCCCCGATCAGATTGAGGCGGGTACCTACATGATCCTGGGGCCGCTGACGGGAGGCGATGTCACGGTTGAAGGGGTCATCCCCAAGCATATGGAACCCCTGACGGCCAAGCTGGTGGAGATGGGCGTGACCGTTGAGGAGGGGGAGGACAGCATCCGCTGTTATATGAAGGAGGGGGACAAGCTGCGCGCGGCCAGTTTCAAGACCATGCCCTACCCGGGTTTCCCCACCGATCTACAGCCCCAGACAACCGTCCTCCTCTGTGTCGCTGAGGGGACGGGACGTATGATCGAAAATGTCTGGGAGAACCGCTTCCAGTCCATTGATGCCCTGCGCATGATGGGGGCCAACATCATTACCTCGGGCAGGCTGGCCGTTGTCCAGGGCAATTCGCATCTGACAGGATCGCAGGTAACCGCCCGTGATCTGCGGGCCGGCGCCGCCCTGGTCATGGCGGGACTTGCAGCCCAGGGGACGACTGAGATCCTGGACATCGACCGGATTGAGCGTGGCTACGAGTTTTTCGTAGAAAAATTGACGGCGATCGGCGCGGAGATTGAACGCTCCACTGACTGACAACATGACTGTATTTTCTGTTTCACTCCGGTCGGGCTCAAGCGGCAACGCGACCTTTATCCGTACGGAATCGGCCGGCATAACGGTGGATTGCGGCATGTCCGGCCGCCAGTTCGAGCTGGCCCTGGAGGCAATCGGTGAAGCGCCCCACCGGGTGGACGCCATCCTCCTGACCCACGAACACATCGACCACAGCTCGGGTATCGGTGTTGTCATGCGCCGCCACAGGATCCCCCTCTACCTGACTGAGAAAACCTATCTGGCGGCCCGGGCCGACCTGGGTTCTGTCCAGGAGTCCCTGATCCACCTGATTGAGGCGGGCCGGCCTTTCACGGTCCGGGACACGGTCATTCATCCCTTTTCAACCCCCCATGACGCGGTGGACCCCCTGGGTTTCCGGATCGAAACGGCCAGGGGAGCCATAGGGATCGCCACCGATCTGGGCCACTTTTCCCCCCTGGTCCGCCAGGGGCTGACGGGATGCCGGGTGGTCCATCTTGAGTCGAACTTCGATCCGGCCCTGCTTGAGGCGGGCTCCTACCCCCCTGCCCTGAAGAGGCGGATTGCCAGTTCCATGGGCCACCTTTCCAATGAAGAGGCCGGCAGGGCCGCGTCCTGGCTGATCCGTCAGGGTACGGAAGTCCTGGCCCTGTCGCACCTTTCGGAGGAAAACAACCTGCCGGAGCTGGCCCTGCGGGTTGTCTCAACCTACCTGTCCCATACGGGAGCCAAGGCCGGCCAGGATTATCAGCTTTCCGTCTCGGCCCGCTACAACTGCTCCCGTCCCCATTACTGCGGGGCTCCCCCACCGGCCGGGAACCCGGCAAGCTGTCCCGGCGGCCAGCTCTCGCTTTTTTCCCAGGAGACGGCAGGCGGCCAGGGAGGTCCCCGATGAAGGGGGAGCGCTGGCTGATCGCCGGCCTGGGGAATCCGGGCAAGCGCTATGAGGAGACCTGGCATAATGTCGGCAGGATGGTGGTGGATGAGCTGGCCCGCCGGCATGGGATCCCGGTCCGCAGACGCCGCTTCCGCGGGCTGACAGGCGAGGGCCTGATCGGAGGAGTGCCCGTCAGGTTGCTCAAACCCAATACCTATATGAATCTTTCCGGTGACAGCATCAACCGGGCCCTGGCCTATGAGAAGATACCGGCTGGCCGCCTCATTGTCCTTTATGACGACTTTGATCTCCCCCTGGGCCGGATCCGGATCCGTGACCAGGGGAGCGCCGGCAGCCATAAGGGGATGAAATCAATACTTGCCTATTTGAAGGACAGGCCCTTCCCGCGCGTCCGCATCGGCATTGGCCCGCCTCCTTCGGAGGACCTGGCCGCCTTCGTCCTGTCAAGGATCCCACGGTCAGCCAGCAAGGACCTCCAGTCGGCCATTGATCAGGCCTGCCTTGCCGTCGAATTGATCGTCGCCGGCCAGCAACAGGCGGCCCAGGAACAGTTCAACAAAAGAGGTCAATGAAGTTGAATCAACTTGCCAGAGGCGACGACCAGGCCCGGGAGCTTTGGTCGGATGCGGCCCGCTCCCTGCTTGACTCAGAACCGGGCAACCGGTTGCTGGCCTGTGTGGACGCCTCCAGGCAGGCCAATATTTCGGGCCTGCCCGATCCGGCCAAATCCTTCCTGATCGCCTCCCTCCTGGACCAGAGGGGGAAAGGGGCCCTGGTCCTGGTGCCTGACGAGGCCAGGGCCAGGACCCTGGGCGAGGAACTGGCCGGATTCATAGACCCCGGCCAGCTTCTGACCTTCCACGGCCGGGAAATCTCCCTGATCGGGGCCAGGGCGGTCAGCCGGGAGGTCGAGCTCGAACGGGCCGCCCTCATGACCCGACTCCTGGCGGGGGAATACCGGGCCCTGATCGTCCCGGCCGACGCCGCCCTGCAGCGTCTCAGGCTGCCGGGCACCTTCAAGGCCTTCATCATCCGCCTGGAACTGGGCCAGGGCCTGGCGCCGGAGGAACTGGAGCGCCAGCTTGTCCAAGCCGGCTATGAGCGTTTCCCCCAGGTTGAGGGGCCGGGCCAGTTCGCCCGGCGGGGGGACATCCTCGATATCTGGTCGCCGGGAGTAAGGGGGGAGGGGCCCCGTGCCGTCAGGGTCTCCTTTTTCGACATCGAAATCGACGAGCTGAAGGCACTCGATCCCGACAGCCAGCGCTCGACCCGGGAGTTGACCAGCTTTGAGCTGGCCCCCGCGCGTGAGCACCCCCTCCTGCCCGGTGAGTGGGAGGAAACAGGCCGCCGGGTCAGGGAGCAGGTTGACCGGGAACTCCGGCAACTGGCCAGTTCCGGGGCGGGGACAGACATACGTGACCGCCTGAGGCGGTCGGGGGAAGCTGACCTGGAACGTCTGTCGGAGGGGATCTATTTCCCCTCCCTGGACAGGTGGCTGCCGCTTTTTGAAGAGGCCGGGACCAGCATACTGGACTACGCGGCCCCGGGAGCCCCCCTCTACTTCCTGGAGGAGCCGCTCAGCTTCTCCAAGCGTTTGGACGCGGCCCATAGGGGCTTCCTGAGCCGGCTGACCGGCTACAGGGAGAGGGGCGAGACCTTCTCCCTCTCGGCCGCCTGTCAGCTGGAACCGGCCCAGCTCCTGCGGGCGGTCGATCAGAAATCCTCCTACCTGGCCCTCCTTGACCTCCCGGTTTCAGGCAATGGCCTGCCGGGCGCCGAGGCGATCGCCTTCCGGGCGCGGACCTCCGATAAGTACAAGAATAGGCCGGACCGGCTGGCGGATCAGATAGGGCAAATGAACAGGCAGGGCGGGGCCAGCCTCCTCTTTACGGGCTCGGATGAGCGGGCCGAGCGCCTCTCCCTCTTCCTGGCTGAGCGCGAAATCTATTCAGCCCTGGTCCTGCCCCGTGAAATGCCGAGAGGCTTCGTCTTTTCCGAGCAGTCCCTCTTCGTGGCCGGCACGGGCGACCTGTTCGGAACCGTCCGGCAGAAACGCCGGACCAGGCGCCGCCCCGGAAGGGAGGCCTTCTTCTCCGATCTCGAACCCGGGTCACTTGTCGTCCACGAGGACTACGGGATCGGCCAATACCAAGGCACTGAAGTCATCGCGACCAGTGACGGGGAGCGCGACTACCTCACGGTTGTCTACCGGGACGGGGTGCTCCGCCTGCCCGTGGACCGGGTGGGACTCCTGACCCCCTACATCCCGGCAGGGGACAGTAAACCGAAGCTGTCCAGGCTGGGTGGCACGGAATGGCAGCGGCAGAAGGAAAGGGCCCGGTCCTCGATCAAGCGGCTGGTGACCGACATTACGGCCCTCTACGCGGAACGGCGAGCCATCAAGGGCCACGTCTACGGGCCGGACACCCCCTGGCAACAGGAGTTCGAATCCTCCTTCCCCTACGAGGAGACGGAGGACCAGCTCCGGGTGATCGAGGAGATCAAGGGGGACATGGACAGTGACAAGGTCATGGACCGGCTGGTCTGCGGCGACGTCGGTTTCGGGAAGACGGAGGTCAGTTTCCGTGCCCTCTTCAAGTGTGTCATGGAAGGTAAGCAGGCCGCCTTGCTGGCTCCCACGACCATCCTGGTCCGTCAGCACTACAAGAATCTCTTGGAAAGGCTGGAGGGTTTCCCGGTCACGGCCAGGCAGCTGTCACGCTTTGTCCCGCCGGAGGAAGAGAAGGAAACCATAAAGGGGCTGGCCTCAGGCCAGGTCGATATCGTCCTGGGGACCCACCGCCTCCTGTCAAAAGACGTCGCCTTCCGGGATCTGGGCCTCCTGGTCATCGACGAGGAGCAGCGCTTCGGTGTCGATCATAAGGAAATGATCAAGGCCCTGTCCCCGGCGATCGAGGTGATCTCCCTCTCGGCCACCCCCATCCCGCGGACCCTCCATCTCTCCCTGTCCGGGATCCGGGACATCTCACTCCTGGAGGAGGGACCTGAGGACAGGCTCCCTGTCCACACGGCCGTCCTCGAGTATTCGGAGGACCTGATCCTGGACGCCATCCTGCGTGAACAGGCCAGGCACGGCCAGGTCTTCTATCTCTACAACAATACCCGGACCATCGACAGACGGACGGCGGAACTGGCGGAAAGGCTCCCGGGTGTCCGCTTCATCACGGCCCACGCCAGGATGTCCGAACGCCGGCTGGAATCGGTTATGGAGGAATTCGTCGCCGGCAACTATGACGTGCTGGTCTGTACCACCATCATCGAATCCGGCATCGATATGCCCCAGGTCAACACCCTGATCGTCGAGGACGCCGACCGGTTCGGCCTGGCCCAGCTTTACCAGCTCAGGGGCCGGGTCGGCAGATCGGACCAGCAGGCCTATGCCCTGATCACCTACAAGCCTGACCGGGTGATCGGGGAGGCGGCCCAGAAGAGACTGGCCGCCATCCGCGACTTCACGGAACTGGGCTCCGGCTTCCAGATCGCCCTCCGGGACCTGGAGGTGCGTGGCGCCGGCAGTCTGCTGGGCGCCGAACAGAGTGGTCACCTGGAGGCCATCGGTTACGACCTCTACACCAGGATGCTGGAGGAGGCCGTCATCGAAGAGAAGGAGGGCCAGCCCCCCGCCAGGAAGGCGGCCACCATGGTGGATCTGGCGGCCGATGCCATCCTGCCCCTATCCTATGTCGGGGAAAGCGGGGAGCGGCTGGAGCTATACCGCCGGCTGGCATCCATCGAGACCCTGGACGATTATCGGGATGTCTACGATGAATTGCTTGACCGCTACGGTGACCCGCCTCCCCAGGCCCTGGCCCTGCTCGATATTGCCTACATCCGCGCCTTCGGTGAGCGCGCCGGCTTGTCCCGGATCAGGACCAGGGGTTCTGATGTCGAACTCCTGCTGTCAGATCAGGCTTCGGGATCCATGGACCTGATCGCCAGCCTCCTGGCCTCGGGAACAGAGGACTACCCCCTGACCTTCAAGGCGGGTTACAGGCCCCTGGTCCTTATGAGGGGGGCCGCGCGGAGGGCTTCGGCGACGCCGGGGCTGCTTCGTGAGCTTTTTGCCGGGGCGGAAGGCATTTCTTGAAGTTTGTTTCCGTCTGTACTAAAATGACGGAGCGAGTCCCAGTGGCCTAATGGATAAGGCAGTAGCCTCCGGAGCTGCGGATGCGGGTTCAATTCCTGCCTGGGACGCCATTCAGGTGGGGCCATCTTTGGAGACGGCCCCCTTTTCTTTCCCTCCCCTTGAGACCTATGGCACGGCAGTTTGAAGCTCCAACCGGTAGAATGAGGCCGTAACCGCCTTATCCAGGCCGGAATTTACCAAGAAGGAGATTATCGCCATGAAGCTATTGATTGTAACAGGCAGCATCAGCCAGCAGTCGAACAACAAGCGGATCGCCCGCTGGTTTGACAGGAATTACGGTGACCAGGTCGAACTGACCCATTTCCCCTTGGCTTCCATCCCCATGTACAACATGGACATTGAAAATGATCCGCCGGCCGAAATCCTTGAGATGCGTCGCCTCTTTGAGGAGACGGACGGCGTTATTATGATTACCCCCGAATACAACTACTCCATACCCGGCGTTTTGAAGAACCTGCTGGACTGGGCCTCACGCGGCAAGCGGGCCCTCAAGGACAAATGGGTCTTCATGCTGGGGGGCAGCACGGGCCGCTTCGGGACCATCCGGGCCCAGATGCATCTGGCCCAGATCTTGGGTGCCGCCGGTGTCGAGGCCAGGCTCTTTGAAAGACAGATCCAGATCGACCGGGTACACGAGAAATTCGCGGAAGATGGCCTCTGCCTTGACCCAGGCACGGAAAAGCGCCTGAAGCGCGCTATGGACGAATTCATCGCCTTCCTGCAATAAAAGCCGGTAAGGCAAGCCGGGGATAACCCGGCTTCCTACCGCCGGTTTTTCCGGCCCTGGCCGTGCTAGAATTGAGGACGGCGTTTTCGCACATCCATCAGGAGGCAAACCTATTGGAAAATAAGCTGCAACTTTACGGTTTCAACAACCTGACCAAATCCCTGAGCTTCAATATCTACGATATCAGCTACGCGCGCACGGAAAGGGAGAAGGCCGAATACATCGAGTACATCGATGAACAGTACAATTCAGAGCGGTTGACGGGGATTTTGAGAAATCTGACCGATATCATCGGGGCGCATATCCTCAACCTTTCCAAGCAGGATTACGAGCCCCAGGGGGCCTCGGTCAACATCCTGATCGCCGACGGCCCCCTTCTGGAGACGGAGATCGACCCGACCAACAACCGGGGCATACTTGGGCCTGTCTCTTCACAGGTCCATGCCCATCTGGACACCAGCCACGTCTCGGTCCACACCTTCCCTGAATCCCATCCCAGCCGTTCGATCTCCACCTTCCGCGTGGATATCGATGTCTCGACCTGCGGACGGGTTACCCCGCTGGCGGCCCTGGATTACCTGATCGCCAGCTTTGATTCCGATATCATCTCCATCGACTATCGGGTCAGGGGCTTCACCCGGGATACGGGGGGGAGGAAATACTTCCTGGACTATCCCGTCCGTTCGATCCAGGACTTCATCGACCCCACCACCCTCGGACGCTACAGGGCCATGGATGTCAATGTCTACCAATCCAATCTCTTCCACACCCGGATGATGGTCAGGGATATCGACCTGGATGATTACATCTTCGGGCTGGAAAGCGGGCAGCTGACAGCTGGCGAATGTGAGGAGATCCGCCAGGCCCTGGAACGGGAGATGCTGGAGATCTATAACGGGAGCAACCTATTTGAATAGGGGCGGACGGGAATACGCGCTCGACCAGACCAGGGCTCCGCTCTACGAGGCGCTCCTCGAGTTCAAGCGCCGGCGCATGGTTTCCTTTGACGTGCCAGGCCACAAGCAGGGCCGGGGAAACCCGGAATTGACCGCCTTCCTGGGCCAGGCCTGTCTTTCCGTTGATGTCAATGCCATGAAAATGCTGGATTCCCTGATCCACCCGACCGGCGTGATCGACCAGGCGCAGAAACTGGCGGCCGACGCCTTCGGAGCGGACAGTTCCTTCTTCATGGTCAATGGCACAAGCTCGGCCGTCCAGGCCATGATCCTGTCCAGCTGCCTGCCGGGCGACAAAATCATCCTGCCGAGAAACGTCCACCGGAGCGTCATCAACGCCCTGATCCTCTCGCGCGCCGTCCCCGTCTATGTCAACCCGTCGGTCAATCACCAGCTGGGCATCCCGCTGGGAATGGCCGCCCATGATGTGGCGGCGGCCATAGGCGAACATCCCGATGCCAAGGCCGTGTTCATCAACAACCCGACCTATTACGGGGTCTGCCCTGACCTGGCCACCCTGGTGGAATTGGCCCACGATGCCGGCATGCGGGTCCTGGTCGATGAGGCACATGGCACCCACTTCTATTTCTCCCCCGCCCTGCCCCTTTCCGCCATGGAGGCAGGGGCTGATATGAGCGCGGTCTCACTTCACAAGACGGGGGGTTCCCTGACCCAGAGCTCAATGCTCCTCCTGGGGCCGGGCCTCCGCCAGGATTACGGCTATGTCAGGCAGATCATCAATTTGACGCAGACGACCAGCGCCTCCTACCTCCTCCTGTCCTCCCTCGACATCACGCGGCGCAAGCTGGTCATGGACGGCCGGTCCATCTACCAGCGTGTCATCGAGTTCGCCGATTACGCCAGGCGGGAAATCAACCAGATCGGCGGTTATGATGCCTTTGGGGAGGAGAAGTGTGACGGGGCCGCCTTTTTCGCCTTCGACCCCTGCAAGCTGCCCGTGCATACCCGGGCCCTGGGTCTATCGGGCGTAGAGATCTATGATCTCCTCCGTGATGACTATGATATCCAGATCGAATTCGGTGACCTCCATAATTTCCTGGCCATCCTTGCCGTAGGCGACCGCCCGGTCGGCATAGAGCGGCTGATCGCGGCCCTGGCCGATATAGGCCACCAGCACAGTTGCGAGCCCTCCCAGGACCTGGTCATTGAGTACATCAGTCCGGACTTGGCCATGACACCCGCCCGGGCCTTCTACGCGCCGGCGGAAAGCCTGCCCCTCACTGCCTGCAGGGGGCGGATCGCCTCTGAGTCCCTCATGTGCTATCCGCCGGGGATTCCCATCCTGGCGCCGGGTGAGCGCGTGACAGGGGAGGTCCTCGACTATATAAGCTACGCAAAGGAAAAGGGCAGTAAAATGACCGGCACGGAAGATCCGGCCGCCGAAAGGCTCAAGGTTGTTTTGGAAGAAAGGGAGGCAGACCATGGAATTATGGTTCAGTGAGTACCATTCGGAGCATGCGAAATTCAGTTTCCGCGTCAGCCGGCAGCTTTTTTCCCAGGACTCTGATTTCCAGCACATCCAGTTGCTGGACACCCCGGAATTCGGTCGTGTCCTGGTCATGGATGGTTTCATCATGATGACGGAAAAAGACGAATTCATCTACCACGAGATGGTCACCCACGTCCCCCTGGCCGTCCATCCCGCCGTCCGGCGGGTCCTGGTGATCGGTGGCGGGGATGGGGGGACCCTGCGCGAACTCTGCCGCTATCCCGACCTGGAGGAGGTCGTCCTGGTCGAGATCGATCCCCTGGTGGTCCAGGTGGCCCGGCAATACCTGCCGGCAACAGCGGTTTCCTTCGATGATCCCCGGGTCAGCCTGCTCCACGAGGACGGCCTGCGTTACGTGAGACGGTGCCGGGATGAGTTCGATCTCATTATCGTGGACTCCACCGACCCCTTTGGGCCGGGCGAGAGCCTTTTCACCCGCGAATTCTACAGTAGCTGCCGCTACGCCCTGAAGGAGGACGGTATCCTGATCAATCAGCACGAGAGCCCCTACTACCGGGCCGATGCCGAGGAGGTGGCGGCCATCCACCAGAAGACCTCCGCCCTCTTTCCCCTGGCCAGGGTCTACCAGGCCCATATACCCACCTATCCGTCCGGTCACTGGCTCTTTGGCTTTATGTCCAACCGCTACCACCCCCTGGATGATCTCGACGCTGAACGATGGCAGGCCTACGGGATCGAAACAGGCTACTACAACACCAGCCTGCATGGGGGCGCTTTCGCCCTGCCCAACTATGTTGACCGCCTGCTGACGGAAGGCGAGTTCCTGGATGACCGCATCAGCCGGGCAGGTCTATGACCTTCTGCGGTTGCGACAGACCCTATGGTACAAGCCGGCTGGCCCTGTTCGGAGCCCCCTTTGACGGATCGGCCTCCTTCCGGACCGGGGCCCGCCTGGCGCCAGCCGCCATGAGGCGCGATTCCTGGGGGCTGGAAACCTATAGCCCTGAGCTCGACAGGGACCTGGAGGAGGTCCCGGTGTCGGACCTGGGTGATCTGGACCTCCCCGCGGAGGCAGCAGAGGCCATCCGCTGCGTCGAAGGCCAGTGTGGCAGGATTTTCGATGATGGCAAGATCCCCCTTATGCTGGGGGGTGACCATTCGCTGACCCAGGGGGCGGTCCGGGCTGCCGCCGAACGCTTTCCCGACCTGCGGCTGGTCCATATCGACGCCCATACGGACCTTCGTGACCAGTACCAGGGGGACAGGCTGTCACACGCCTCGGTCCTCCGCCGTTGCCATGAGATCCTGGGTGACGGTCGGATCCACTTACTGGGGGTCCGGTCCGGCCTGCGTGAGGAATTTGACTTCGCCAGGGCCCATGGCCGCCTCCATGCCTTCTCGCTCGAGGCGGCGGCGAGGGTCCCGGAGGAGGTGGGCAACGCGCCCGTCTACCTGTCCCTGGACCTGGATATCCTTGACCCCTCCATCCTGCCGGGAACGGGTTCACCGGAGCCCGGGGGCGTGAACTACCGGGAATTGCTGGTTGCCTTGACCCTCCTGTCCCCTCTCAGGATCGTGGGGAGCGATATCATGGAATTGGCCCCCGCCCTGGACCCTTCCGGGGCTTCAACGGCGGTTGCCTGCAAGCTGCTCCGCGAATGGCTGCTCCTCCTGGACAGGGGGGCCTGCCCCTTCCCGGGGAGGACAGGCAAGCGGGCACCCGGCCTGGCGCCGGAATCCAAAATACGAAGAGCCGGGATGGATACCCTTCCATGAGAATACGGAATGTCAATCTGACAGAAGGAGTCATCTGGAAAGAGATCCTTTTCTTTGCCCTGCCCCTCCTCGTGACCAATCTCATGCAGCAGCTATACAGCGTGGCGGACCTCATGATCGTCGGCAACTTCAGCGGCGTCGACGCCATGGCGGGTATCGGCGCGACGACCTCCATCATAAATATGGTGATCGGGCTGGCCCTGGGCCTTGCCACCGGCGTCTCCGTCATCACGGTCCAGGTCAGCGGCGCGGAGGATTATGACGGCCTCTACAAGGTGGTCCACATGGCCTACGCCCTGGCCCTGGCGGGCGGCCTGATCCTGACCGCCGTCGGATCCGGCCTGTCGCCCCTCCTTCTCCGGCTCATGAAGACACCGGACGAGATCCTCCCCTATGCCGTGACCTACCTTCGGATCTTCTTTCTGGGCGCCCTGCCCGTCACCGTCTACAATGTCGGGGCCGGGGTCCTGAGGGGGACGGGGGACACCCGACACCCCTTCATCTTCCTGTCCCTGGGTGTCCTCCTGAATGTCGTGCTGGACTTCCTCTTTGTCGGCTACTTCGACTGGGGCGTAACCGGCGCCGCCTGGGCCTACGTCATCGCCCAGTTGGTCACGGCCCTCCTGGTCACCCTCAGCCTGGCCACCAGCTTGACCCCCTTCCGCCTCTTCCTGCGCGATATCGCCTTCCATCCGGCCTACCTCTTCCGGTCCCTCCGTGTCGGTGTCCCGGCTGGTCTGCAGGCATTTATCCTTGCCCTTTCCGGGGTCTTCATCCAGGTCTTCATCAACCGTTTCGGCAAGCATGCGGTGGCCGGTTTTTCGGCGGCCTCCCGGAGTGACAGTTTCGTCTTTGTCCTGGTCGGCGGCCTGGCCCTGGCGGTCATGACCTTCACGGGCGCGAACCTGGGGGCTGGACGCTATGACCGCCTGCGCAAAGGCCTGCGCCAGAGCCTCCTGCTCACCCTGGTCCTGGTTACGGCCCTGTCCGGTCTCCTCCTCCTCTTCAAGCAACCCCTGGCGCTTGCCTTCAATCCCGATCCTGCCGTCACCGGCTACGCCACCCATATGATGACCATCATCCTGTCCCTCTACTGGCTCTTCGCCCTGACGGAGATCATTGGCGCGACCCTGCGGGGTATGGGCTATTCCTTTTTCCCCATGGTGGTCAGCCTGATCTGCATGGCCGGGGTCCGGCTCCTCTGGATGCTCCTGGTCCTCCCGGTCTGGCATAGCTTCGATGTGATCATCATGGCCTATCCCGTCTCCTGGGCCGTGACCCTGATAGCCTACGCCGTCTATCTGAAAAAAAAGGGCGGAGAGATAATGGCCCGGGGCGAACGGGAGGTGGAGGGCGAACAGACAGAAGACCCCCCTTCGTGTACCATTGAGACGAAAGCCGGCGACCAAAGCCGGGCCGAAAACAAATAACCGGGAGGTGGACCCCGTGGACAATGAAAAGTCAGAAGACCTTGACCGGCAGACGCTCCAGGAAAGGCTGGAGGCCTTCCGTTTTTTTGAACTCGACAAGGGGCGGGGGACCGGGGATCGCTTTCTGCAGCCCTGGCTGTACTGCCATGTCTACGCGACCGGGCCCCGGGGCAGGGGGGTTCGGAAACGGGCGGTCAAGGATCTGGGAAGATTCTTCACCCAGAAGGACCTGGCCTCCATCCTTGAGGGGGCAGGGCAAGACCGGGCAGGGCTCCTGGATGAACTGCTCTTTGACTCGGCGGCCAAATACCTGGCCATCTGCCGGGACGATGACGGTTTTGGCCGGAAACTCTTCGGCCTCATGCGGATGAAGGGGGAGGAGAAGGAGGACAGGATAATCCGTGACGTCTATGCCTTCATGATTCCCCTGCTGGCCTCCTTGTCCGAACTGGAAGAGGCGGGTCCCATGATCCGGGCGCTCGACCGGGCCTGTCGCAGGCAGTATCCGCAACGACTGGAAGATATGCGGCATCTGATTGAAAGTAGGGATGATGATGCCATACAGGCCCTGCTGCCTCCCTTCGACCCTGATCCAGGAGAAGGGAATGAATCGCCCTCTGGGCCTTGATGGCCTCCAGACAGAGTCCGGGTTCGATGCCAAGCCTGTGGAAGACCTTGTGGGTCCGCTTGATGTTGGCGTAGGCATGGCCCGCTTCCAGGGTGGAAATGGAACTCATACCATAGCCCAGCTCGCCGGCGAGCAGGAGCTGGGTGATGGACCGCCTCTGTCTTTCCAGACGGATCATATAACCTACCCATCGTTCCTCCAGGCTGGGGGCGACGGCTGGGTGTAGGCTTAGAAGGGACAGGGGATCGGTGTGGTCGGGAAGTCTCGGATCAAGGCAAGGGGTCATAAGAGTATCCTGGCGTTATAGGTCGATAAAAATTTGCGGTTGTTCATCAATAAGATAACATATTCAAATAATAAGGGTTTTGCTTGCAGCAAAATTATTGGCAGAGGAAAAGGAGCCGAAACTGAACAAGGGGTTTGAAGAGAGCAAGAGGGGGCTGAAAGAAGAGACAGGCGCCCTTCTGGTTGCCGTCGAGGTCAGTGGTCAGAACCGCCAGGCGGTCGACCGTTCCCTGGATGAACTGGAGGACCTGGCCCTAACAAATGGATTTACCGTCCGGGGCAGGGTGATCCAGCGGCTGGACCGGGTTGACGGTTTGACCTTTGTCGGGTCGGGCAAGCTGATTGAGATAGTCGAGGAGGCGGAAAAGCAGGGGGCGGACTACCTGATTTTCGATGGGGAGCTGACGCCGGCCCAGACCCGGGGCATCACGGGGGATACGGCTCTCAAAATCAGTGACCGGGTCAATGTGATCCTTTCCATATTTGCCGACCGGGCCCGTACAGATGAGGGCAAGATCCAGGTTGAGCTGGCCTGGCTCCGCTACCGCCTGACCCAGCTCACGGGCCGGGGGGTCGAACTGTCCCGCTTGGGTGGCGGGATTGGCACCCGGGGACCTGGGGAGACCAAGCTGGAACAGGATCGCCGGGTCATCCGGAAACGCATGGCCCTGCTCAGGCGTGACCTGCGCAGGATGGAGGCCAGACGTGAGCGGTCACGGGCGCTCCGCAGCCGGCGTGAAATGATCTCTGCCGCGATCGTGGGCTACACCAATGCCGGCAAGTCAACCCTTCTGAACAGGCTCAGCCAGGCGGACCTGGCGGCGGGTGACCAACTTTTCATGACACTGGATCCTACGGCCAGACGGATCGAGATCCGTGACGGTCTCTCCCTGATCCTGATCGATACCGTCGGCTTCATCCGGGACCTCCCGGCCTTCCTCCTCCAGGCCTTCCGGGCCACCTTCGAGGAGGCCTCGAGCGCGGATCTCATCCTCCTGGTCGCCGATATGTCCGACCCCGACGCGGCGGCCCAGATCGAGATCGTGCATAGGCAGCTGAAGGATCTGGGGGCCGGTTCCCTCCCGGTCATCTACATCCTGAACAAGATGGATATTGTGAGGCCGGAGTCCTTCCACGAGGTCATGCAGTTGCTGAGGCATGAGAAGGCGGACCGTATGGTGCCCCTTTCCGCCGTGACGGGGGAGGGGATGGAGACCCTCCTGGAAGGCCTGGCAGACTTTGTGGAGGAGTCGCTGGTCTCCTACCGGGCCTACATCCCTTACAGGGAAGCCGGTATCGTCAACCACGCCCGTGAGTACGGAAGCGTGGCTGAGGAGCGCGATGAGGCGGATTTCATCTTCTTGTCGGGACGGATCCGCAGGAGCCGGGTCGGCCCCCTGCTTCCCTTTATTGAGGGGGGCTAGGGCGGCTCGCCAAAGCCTCCTTTTCCTTGTCGAAAAGGACCTGGCTCATGGCCGCCATGAGCTCATCCTTGCCGGGGTAGCCGGTGGGGTCAAGGGGCGGGCAGAACTCGATGGTGATTTTCCTGCGTCGGAAGCGTTTCCAGTCGATCGGATGGGGTACGGACATGTGGCGGGAGAAGGCTTCATAGGCGCCATCGATGTAGACGGGGATCACGGGGAGCTTGGTCTTGATGGCCAGATAGGCGGCCCCGTTCTTTATTTCGCCGATCCGGCCGTCGCTGGTCCGGGTCCCTTCCGGATGGATCATGACGATATTATTGTTTTCCAGCGCCTTCTTGGCCAGGAGGAGGCCCCTGAGTGGATTGCCGTGACGGTCGATGGGGATGGCCCTGCCGACCCGGAACATGATTCTGCCTGTCAAGCCGAAGTTCTGTTCGAGATCGGATCCCGCCATGACGGAAAAACGCGGGAGCTGGGCGGCCGGGATCCCTCCCATGATCCAGAGGCCATCAAACATGGATTGGTGGTTGGCGATGACCAGGTAGGCGCCCTCCCGGGGTATCTGTTCCCTGCCCTTGTAGCGCAGGCGGAGGAAAAGGCGGCTCAAGGCCATAGCCAATAAGAAGAGAAAGTGGCCCAGCCAGCCCCTTTCTTGTAGTTGCGTCGGTTTTCTGCGCCGCCCGTGCATATCAGGTCAGGAACCTCAAGGTCATTGTCTTGGTCTTCCTCCTTCCGGAACATATAAAGCTTAGCACAGGGGATTTCTCCTGGCCTCGAAAAAGTCACGCAGGAGCTGGCCGCAGCCTTCCTCCAGGAGACCGCCTTCCACCTCCAGCCTGTGGTTGGCCGGGAGGGAGAAGACATCAAAGACGGAACCGGCCATGCCGGACTTGGGGTCATAGGCCCCAAAAAAGAGGCGGCTGATCCTGGCCTGGATCATGGCGCCCGCGCACATGAGGCAGGGCTCAAGGGTGACATAGAGGTCGCAGTCATTGAGCCGCCAGGAAGCCCGGGCCCGGCAGGCGGTCCGGATGGCCTCCATTTCTGCGTGCCCTGTGGCGTCCTGTGTCATTTCCCGCGTATTCCTGCCCTGGCCGATGATCACACCCTGATGGACGACAAGGGCGCCGATGGGGACTTCGCCGGCCGAGGCGGCCTCCTGGGCCAGCCTGATCGCTTCTTTCATGAAAACTGTATGATCCGTCCGGTCCATAGGCAATCCCCCTCCTTCATATTACCGCAATTCCAAGATGGCAGAGGCTGTGGTAGAATGACCAGGATCGGTGCCCGATCATTCTTTTGCGCGGGAACCGGTAACTGACTTCGAAAGAAATGGATTAAAGAATGGCGATTAAAGAAGGACGCTGCATCAACTGCGGATCAATCCTCTTTTTGGATTCCGACATGCCCCAGGGGCATTGCCTGTTTTGTGACTGCGTTTTTGACAATGAAGAAGCTTTCAGGGCGAATGAGCATCCGGAAGAGTTTACCTTTCCCAATGTGGAACAGCCTAAATACGAGGGGCCCTCGCTGACCCCTGTCCAGTACCAGCGCATCCCGGTCTTCCAGGCGCCTGCCGTGTCAACAAGCCCCGAGAAGGTGGTGGAGGACTACATTCTCCCCGAGACCAAGGTCCCTTCCTTCAAGATACCCTTGAAATCCGTCCTCCTTATCATGGGGGTGGCCGCCCTGGTGATCGGCCTTTTCCTCGCCATAGCCTACCCCGTCATGGGTAAGCGGGAGAAGCGGCAGACGGCCATCATCGAGGAATTCATCGCCCGCTTGCCCTATGAGGTTGACAAGGAGAAGGCCATTTCCGTCCATGAGATGGGGGGCACGGATGTGATCCTTGTCCTGGACGAGGAGCTGACGGCCGAAGACAGCATCGAGCTTTTCAACACCTACTGTGACGTAAGGGCGGATGTCCTCTCGCTGGATGGCAGTTTCAAGAAGACCAGAAAACCGGTCACCTTCCTGGTCGCCGCGCCGGCAGGTGGTTACCTGATCAAGGAACCGGCCGATGAGGCGGCGCTGACGCCCGCCTTTGTGAAGGTCCTGGACTAGGCGGACCGGCGCTTCTCTCAATATCGGCCCTTTTCATTCATTTGTTTTTTATTTATTCACACTTGATTAGCAGGTTGGAAACGAATGAAGGTTAGACTATCGCCATAGTGAGAGTTGAAGCTCTGTTTCATACTTTTCTCCTCCAATTGATGGACAGACCCGGCGGTGCCCCGGGTCTGTTACATTGACAGGAAATAAAGTCGAGTGTTACAATTCCAGTGCTTCGCCGGTCGGCAGGAAGCAGTTACGGAGGGTTGTCCGAGCTGGCTGAAGGAGCGCGACTGGAAATCGCGTGTACCCGTAACTGGGTATCGAGAGTTCGAATCTCTTGCCCTCCGCCAAAGCCCTATGGCTTGCATCTTACCCCTGGACCCTGGTCCGGGGGTATTTTGTTTGCCCTGGATCAGATAAGACAGCCAAGCAGGCAGAAAAGACCGGTTGCCAGGGGGAGGGCCGTGTAGGACAGGCGGCCCAGGGCGGTGCCTGGCCGTGGCCCTTCCGGCAGGAGGGCGGCCAGGGGGATGGCCGGGAGGGTGAAGAGGTAGGCGGGCGGCATCCAGGCCTTGAAGAACTTGCCGGCCAGGCTGAGTAGCAGGAAGAGGACGGCCAGCGCCGCGGTGAAGAGAAAGGTCCGGGCGCAGGTCTTCCACCCGAGGAATACGGTTTTCCGGAGGAAGGAGGCCGGTCTCTCAACCTCTTCCCCCATGGCCACGAAGGCGAGCAGGATGAAGAGGAGCCCGTAGAGGCCATGGGAAAATCCGAAATGAAAGGCGACGAAAAGGGAGAGGCCGGCCGTGGCAAGGCCAATGACCAGGCCCGGCAGGGGCGCGATCCGGTAATTGCCGGGATTGACGGGTAGGCCGAAGAGGACCTTCTTGTTGATCTCCCCCCCGGCGGGTATGGCATGGGCCACAAGATCCCGGTAGCAGCCGATCGCCATGGAGATGCCGGCGATCAGGGACAGGCCTGACGCGTAGGTGAAGAGCGGATTCCGGCCCTCAAACCAGACGCCAAGCCGGAGGCTGGCCGTGAAGCTGATCAGTTCCGTAACGAGAGCGGCAACCAGCAGCCTGACGAAGTAGTAAAAATGATTGCTGGTCCGCCTGGCCCCGCGCGCCGCGAGGAGGGCAAAAAGGGCGAAGGCCAGATGGCCGCTGACCTGGGCCAGGTCAGCCGCCAGCCCTGTCAGCCAAGCGGGAAAAAAGATGCCTGCCAAATAAAAAAGGGTGAGTAGATAGCCTCCAAGCTTGATCACAAAACGCCTCAAAATGCTCTGAAAGGCGAAGTATACGCAAAAAGACAGGTCCCGTCTTTTTGTATTCCTACGCCGGTAAAAAACCTTGCCCCTGTCCGCGAACTATTGTATCATGGCACCGTATGCCGGACAATCCGGGCGTGGCAGTGGTGCCCGGAACGCTTGTTCCGGAGCAGTACAGGTCATCCCCCCGAGTGTTTCGGCACTTTATCAGATTTTAATTTTGGTCGGTATATTACATGGGTCTTGGACTGAATATAGGCATTGATCTGGGAACGGCAACCGTTCTTATTTATGTTGAGGGGCGGGGCATCGTCCTTCGTGAACCCTCCGTGGTGGCGGTTAATACCAGGACAGGCCGTGTCCTGGCGGTAGGGGAACGGGCCAGCCTCATGCTGGGCCGGACCCCCGACATCGTCAAAGCGGTCCGCCCCCTCCGCGAGGGGGTCATCTCTGACTTCCAGGTCACGGAGATCATGCTGAAAGAATTCATCAGCCGCGTCAATACGGGCCTGCTCGGCCGCTATTTCAAGCCGACCATCGTGGTGTCCGTCCCGGGCATCATCACCCCGGTTGAGCAGAAAGCCGTAGAGGACGCCTGCCGTCATGCCGGGGCCCGTGAGGTCTTCCTGATCCGGGAGCCCATTGCCTCGGCCATCGGGGCCGGTATCGACATCACCCAGGCCTCCGGCAGCATGGTCATCGATATCGGGGGTGGGACGACGGATATCGCGGTCATCTCCCTTTGCCGGCCGGTCGTGGATACCTCGACCAAGGTGGCCGGTGACAAGTTCGATGAGGCCATCATCCGCTATATCAGGCGCAAGCACAATGTCCTGATCGGTGAACAGACAGCTGAGGAGCTGAAGATCAATATAGGCTGCGCCTACCCGCGGGAGGAAGAGCTGACCATGGAGGTCCGCGGCCGCAACATCATCTCCGGCATGCCGGCCATCTTGACCATCAGCTCGACCGAGATGCTGGAGGCCCTGGAAGAGCCGGTCAGCGCCATCTTTGAGGCCATCCATTCCGTACTGGAGCAGACCCCGCCCGAGCTTATGGCCGACCTGAGCCAGCGGGGCATCGTCATGACCGGCGGAGGTTCCCTCCTCTACGGCCTGGACCGGATGCTGGCCACCCGGGTGGGCATCGAGGTCATCGTGGCCGAGGATCCGGTTTCCTGCGTGGCCATCGGTACGGGCATCGCCCTCAATATCATGGACCGCTTCGGTGACATCGCGGGGCTTTGACGGCCCGGCTGTTGACGGGCCGCGACAAGATGTTTATACTGGCGCTGATCCCCCTTGAAACCCTACTCGGAACAAATTTGAAGCATGGATGACACTCCAAGGATTATGACCGAGATTCAGATCGATTCCCCTGGTGGAAGCAAAAAATGAAAGATAAATGTATACGCCGGTGCCTCTTTGTGTGCACGGCCGCCGGCAGGAAAGACCTAAGAAGAGGAAAGCTATGACACAACCTGATTTCCGCGGGAAAACAAAAAAAGACCTTTCAGCCATTGCCCATATTTCGGGCCTTCTGACACCGACTGATACCAGCCGGATGACCAAGCAGCAACTCATCGATTTCCTGACCCGGATGGCTGAAGAATCCTCAATCAACGAGCTGGAGGAAGCGGAGGAGGCCGGTGACCATACCGAAATCGGCAGGGAGGAGAAAAAGCCCGCCCCCGCCAAGAAGACAGCCGAGGCTGAGGAGGTCGACGGGGAACCCGAGGAAGAGGGCGAGAAGCCAGCGGCAAAAAAAGAGAAAACCGGCGCCAGGAAAACAACTGCCCGAAAGGGAGGGAAGGCGGCCACCAAGAAGGAGCAGCAGGCGGCAAAGGAAGAGGCGGATGAAGGGACTGAAGCCGACCAAGCCTCAGAAGAGCCCGAGGATGACAAGCAGGCTGAAAAACCCAAGGAATTCGTAACCGGAGTCCTGGAGGTCATGCCGGAGGGATACGGCTTTCTCCGGATCGAAAACTACATCCAGAGCAGCCGCGATATCTATGTGCCGCCCCAGTACATCCGCCGCTTCAATCTCCGTACCGGCGACCTGGTGAACGGGCCGGTACGCCAACAAAGGGACAACGACCGTTACCGGGCGCTCTACTATATCCGGGAGGTCAATGACCAGGCCCCTGAGAAGATGATCCGCCGGCCGAACTTTGACCGGCTCACGCCCATCTACCCCAAGGAACGCTACACCCTGGAGACGGTGCGGGAGGAATTGTCAACCCGGGTCATCGACCTGGTCTGTCCCATCGGCAAGGGGCAGCGGGGCATGATCGTCTCCCCGCCGAAAGCCGGAAAAACCATCCTGCTCCAGAAGATCGCCAACGCGATCACGGTCAACAACCCTGACGCCAAGCTGATCGTCCTCCTCATCGATGAAAGGCCGGAGGAAGTGACGGATATGCAGCGGTCGATCGAAGGTGAAGTGGTCTATTCCACCTTCGACAAGACGCCGGAAAACCACGTGCGGATCACGGAGCTTGTCCTGGAAAGGGCCATGCGCCTGGTTGAGCTGGGACACGATGTGGTCATCCTCCTGGACAGCGTCACCCGTATGGGACGGGCCTACAACCTGACCATCAACCCGACGGGCCGGACCCTCTCCGGCGGCCTGGACCCCGGCGCCCTCTACGGGCCCAAGCGCTTCTTCGGGGCCGCCCGCAATATCGAAAACGGGGGCAGCCTGACCATCATCGCCACCGCCCTGATTGAGACGGGTTCCCGTATGGATGAGGTGATCTTCGAGGAATTCAAGGGCACCGGCAACATGGAGGTCATCCTTGACCGCAAGCTGGCTGACAAGCGGATCTTCCCCGCCATAGACATCACCCGGTCCGGCACCCGCCGCGAGGAGCTCCTCCTGTCCGAGCGCGAGCTTGACGCCATCTGGCTCCTGCGCAAGACCTTCTCCCAGCTGGAGACGGCCGCCGTGACGGAAACCATGCTGAGCCTCCTCATGAAGACGAGGGACAACGATCAGTTCATTGCCTCCATCAATGTGTCCATGACCGACAAGTCGCTCTTTGACGCCATGCGGGGGGGCATGCCCAAACGTGATAATGGGGTGGGGGGCAATACGACTGCCCGCAACGGCCAGAGTGGCTAATCATGCCGATTGATCTTCTTTCTTTTCTAGGAGAGGTCACATCCAACCCGCTTCTGGCGGTCACGGTCCTGCTGACCCTGGGCGTCATCCTGGTCAATGGCTGGACGGACGCCCCCAACGCGATCGCGACGGCTGTTTCGACCCGGGCCATCTCGATCCGGTCGGCCATCGCCATGGCCTCCGTCATGAATTTCCTTGGTGTTTTCGTCATGACCCTGGTCAACGCCACAGTGGCTGAGACCATTTTCAATATGGTTGATTTCGGTCAGGACGCGCATGCCAGCATTGTAGGCCTTTGCGCCGCCATGTTCGCCATCGTGGTCTGGGCGACCGCCGCCTCACGCCTGGGCATCCCCACCAGCGAGAGCCATGCCCTGATCGCCGGACTTTCCGGAGCCGCCATCGCCCTCCACGGCAGTCTGGCCGGCATCAATGGGGCGGAATGGGTCAAGGTGCTCTATGGCCTTCTCCTTTCCTCCGTCCTGGGCTTCCTGTCAGGCTTCATGACCACCCGGCTCCTGACCTGGACCTTTGCCAACCGGGACAGGCGGAATATGGCGGCAGGCTTCCGCAAGGCCCAGATCGGCGCCGCCGCGGGCATGGCCTTCATGCATGGGGCCCAGGACGGCCAGAAGTTCATGGCTGTCTTCATGCTGGGAATCTTCCTCAACCGGGGGGACACGACGGCAGGGTCCTTTCTGGTGCCGGTCTGGATGATGGTCATCAGCTCCCTGGTCATGGCGGTGGGGACCTCGATCGGCGGCTACCGGATCATCAAGTCGGTCGGCATGGACATGGTCAAGCTGGAACCCTACCAGGGTTTCGCGGCGGACCTGGGGGCCAGCGCCAGCCTCCTGGCGGCCCAGCTGCTCGGCCTGCCCGTCAGCACGACCCACACGAAGACAACAGCCATCATAGGCGTCGGCGCCTCAACCCGCCTGTCTTCCGTCAAATGGGGCATCGTCGGCGAAATGGTCTGGAGCTGGATCCTGACCTTCCCCGGCTGCGGACTGATTGGCTATGCTATGACAAAACTGTTTACATCCCTTTTCTGATTAGGTGACTCGTATGTTTGGAAGAAGAAAAAAGAGCAATTACTTCGAACTGCTTAAGGATCTGACCGATTACACGGAGCGGGCGGCCGACTACCTGGATGACTGCCTGAAAGACTACAGGCCGGAGGCGCTTGTGACCTCCATGGAGGAGATGCACCAGATCGAACATTCGGCTGATCTGGCCCTCCACGCCCTCAATAAATCGCTGGCGCGTGAATTCATCACTCCTATTGAAAGGCAGGATATCTTCACCCTGGCCAACATGATCGACGATCTTACCGACGCCATCGAGGATGTCCTCATGCATCTCTACATGTTCAATGTCCGTGAACTGCGGGAGGAGGCCCTGGAGTTTTCCAGGATAATTGTCGATTGTACCCGGGAATTGAGATACATCATGGATGAGTTTGAGAATTTCAGGAAGTCAGACGAAATCAAACGCCATATCATTGAGATCAATGACCTGGAAGAGGAAGCGGACGCCGTCTATGTCCGATCCATCCGCCGCCTCTTTGAAAAAGGGGAGGAGGCCCAGGAGGTCCTGACCTGGTCCGAGATCTTCCGGCGGCTGGAGGGCTGCTGCGATCATTTCGAGATTGTCAGCCAAACCATCGAGCATGTTATCATGAAAAATACCTAGGACCCACAAAGACAGGGGAGTCGCCCAGGCGGCTGAGAGGACGAAAGTCGACCCTTGAACCTGATCCGGATCATGCCGGCGGAGGAAGTGAAATTTGCCTTTATCCAAGCGGAAAAATCCCAGAGCCAGTCAAGCGGCCGCCAGAGGCCTGCGCAGGTTTTTACCCCCCTTCCTGCTCATCCTCTTCCTGATTGCCATCCTTCAGATCCTGTCGGACGCCGGGATCATCCGGCATTTCGTCCTGCCCGCGCCCAGCCAGGTAGCCGTCTCCCTGGTGAGGGATTTCCCCCTCCTCCGCCCCCACATCAGGCATACTTTGTGGATTGCCCTGGGGGGCTTTGGGCTGAGTACGGCCATCGGGATCCTCTTTGCCCTCCTCATGGACCGCTTCACCCTCCTCTCGGATACCTTCTATCCCCTGATCGTGATTTCACAGACCATCCCCACCCTGGTCATCACCCCTGTCATTGTCCTGATTTTTGGCTACGGTGATTTCGCCCGCCTCTTTGTGGTCATCCTGGTATGTTTCTTCCCGGTGACCATCAGCTCCCTCCAGGGCCTGCGTGACGTCGATCCCGATCTCATCCGCCTCCTGCGGACCATGGGGGCCTCCAGGACGGCCATCCTCCGCCAGGTCAAGATACCCGCCAGCCTGCCCTCCTTCTTCGCCGGTCTCCGGATCTCGTCGACCTACTGTGTCATGGCGGCCGTCCTCGCCGAATGGGCGGGAGGGGGCGACGGCCTGGGCATCTATATGCTCCGCACCAAGCGTTCCTTCCGCTTTGACGCCATGTTCGCCTCCATCCTCTGGATCATCGCCCTCAGCCTCCTCTTCTATCTGTCGGCCAAGTTGCTGGAGGACCTGGCCCTGCCCTGGAGGAAAAAAGAAGGGGACTTGGTCAAAGCATGAGAAAGACAAGTCTCCGCCTCCTCTTCCTTGCCGCCGCCCTGGCCCTGGCTCTTTTTCCCCAGGCCTGCCAGCAGGCTTCCCTGCCGGGGGAAGGCCTGGACCAGGTGGTCCTGGCCCTTGACTGGACCCCCAACACCAATCATGCCGGCCTCTTCCTGGCCCGGGATCGGGGTTATTTTGAGGCGGAGTCGATTGAGCTGGACATCCGCGAATCCGATATGAATTTCATGGAGATGGTGGCGGGGGGGACGGCCGCCTTTGGCCTGGCTGCCCAGGAGCAGGTCCTCCAGGCCCGGGCCTCGGAGGCCGGCCTGCCGGTCCTGGCGGTGGCGGCCATCCTCCAGCACAACACATCCGGCTTCGCCTCGCCGGAGGACAGGGGGATCAAAGAGCCCAAGGATTTCGAGGGCAGGACCTACAGCGGCTGGGGCACGGAGCTGGAACTGGCCATTTTGAGGACCCTCATGGAAAAGGAAGGCGTCGATTTCGATAAGGTCGAGGTGATCAACCAATCCGCCGGCAACTTCATTGCCAGCATGGAGACCGAGGCGGACTTTGCCTGGATATACTACGGATGGGACGGGATAATCTGTGAGCAGGAGGCCTATCCCATCCATTTCATCCCCCTCCAGGCCATTGAGCCGGCCCTGGATTTTTATTCGCCCGTCATCATAACGAACGAGAAGACAAGAGAGGAGGATCCCGATTTGATCAGGCGCTTCCTGAGAGCCGCGGAGCGGGGCTACCTGGAGGCCCTGGCTGATCCGGAGGCGGCCGTCAGGAGCCTGCTCAAGGCGGCGCCTGAGCTTGACGGGGCGCTTCTGCTGGCCAGTCAGAAATACATCAATGACTACTATCTCCAGGATGCCCCCTACTGGGGAGCTATGAGCCCCGCGGTCTGGGAGCGTTTCTCCCACTGGATGGACCAGGAGGGTCTCCTGGACCGGCCCCTGGAGCCGGCCCATGCCTATGATTGTTCCTTCCTGCCCGGGGCGGTGGATTGATCGCCATGGCCGACTCACCGGAAAACAAACCCCCCGCGCTCTCCTGCGCCGGCCTTGAATCCCGCTACGGGGATGAGGTCATCCTGTGGGATATCAACTTGACCCTCCGCCAGGGGGAGCTGGTCTCGATCCTGGGCCAGAGCGGCACCGGGAAGACCACCCTCTTCAATCATCTTGCCGGTATTGACGAGCCTGAGAAGGGCCGGCTCTTCCGCGCCTCCCGTCCCGGTTACATGCTGCAAAAGGACCTGCTCCTGCCCTGGAAACGCCTGGCCGACAATGTCGCCCTTCCCCTGGTCCTGGCCGGGGACAAGCGGCAGGTGGCCCGTGAAAAGGCTGAGGGCTATTTTGAGACCTTCGGCCTGCAAGGCCTGGCCCGGCGCTACCCCTCCCAGCTATCCGGCGGCCAGCGCCGCCGGGCGGCCCTGCTCAGGACCTATCTTTACGCCAACGAGCTCATGCTGCTCGACGAGCCCTTCACCGGCCTGGACGCCATCACGCGGGGCCAGCTTCACGACTGGCTTCTCAGTCACAAGGAGGCGCTCGGCCTCTCCATACTCCTGATCACCCACGACCTGGAGGAGGCCCTGACCCTGTCCGACCGGATCTATGTCCTGTCCCCGGGCCCGCCCTCCACCCTCTGGCCCCCGCTCCAGGTCCCCAAAGGACTTGAGGCCGGTCAGGATTATCCGCAGAAGGAGGGGCTACGCCAGGAGATCAGGCGGAGGATTTTTACAGCCCCCAAGACGGCCCCCGCCCCCCTGTAAGGTATACTGTGCCTATCGCGGGGCCGGCGAAGGCAAGCGAATCCCCGTGAAGGAGTCCATCATGCTTTCGATATCACAGAAGCTGTCAGCCCTGTTCCCCCAAGGCCTGCCCCTGGACCAGTGGCTGCCGGCCGCAGTCCTGGCCGGCCTGGCCGTCCTCTCCTTCATCCTCCGCAAACCGATCGGCCGCGCCATCCTCTACCTGACCCTCTCGCATTCCCGCAGGCATTATGAGGAGGACTACAAGGCCATGCGGAAGGAGATCCTGGAGCCGCTGAAAGGCTTCATCCCCACCGCCTTCCTCACGGCTGCCTGCCATCTGGCTACCTTCATCCCCGCCCCCTGGCAGGCCTTCCTGGTCAAACTGGCCGATACGGCCGTGACGGCCCTGGCCTTCTGGCTCCTTTTCAAAACGGCCATGGTGATCGGTGTCATTGTCCTGAGGCGGAAAAGGGAGGCCGAACAGCCGATCGGGGCAGGCGCCACCCTCCTGGTCTCCATGATCCGCATCACCCTGATCTTCATCGGTGTCTTTGTCATCCTGTCCTACTGGGTCAAGAATGTGGCCGGCCTGATAACCGGTCTTGGTATCGGCGGCCTGGCCATCACGCTTGCCGCCCAGAACACCATGGGAAATTTCATCGGCGGCCTGGTCATCATGCTCGACCAGCCCTTCCGGATAGGCGACTGGATCAGCCTTCCGGAAGCCAGCGGCGAGGTGGAGGCGATCGGCGTCCAGTCCAGCCGGCTCAGGGCCTCCTCAGGCGCCCTGCTTACCGTACCTAACAAGCTCCTGGCGGAAGCCGTGGTGACCAATGAGACCCAGCGGTCCCGGCGGAGGATCGAGCTGGATTACGTTATTCCCCGGGCTGTCTCCAACGAGTCTTTCCTGGCTTTCCGGGAAGAACTTGAAAACCAGCTCCTGGCCCAGCCGCTCATCCAAGAGCCCCTCCTCATCGTCAGGCGAGAGCTCAAGGCGGAGGGGGTGGGGGTCTATCTAAGTTGCTATACCGCCAGGGATTACCCGTCCATGATGGAGGCGCGGGACCAGGTCATCCAGGCCATCCTGGAGACCGCCGGGAAGACAGGTCTCACGCTCACCCTTCCCTGGCGGGTCCTCCTGCAGGAGGAAGGTGAAAGAGGGTAGGGGAGCCTGTCACAGGGCGGGGCAAGGGCTTGCGGACAGCCGAGTATGGTACTATCATAAAGCATTAAAAAGGTTTGCCTGGCCGCCGGCAAGGAGAGAAATGTGAGACAGCGTAAAAAGGGATTGAGGCTCCGTAAGCCAGCCAGGGCGGCTTCTGCTGGAAGCCGGAAAAAAAGTCAGGGCCGGCTGACGGCCTATGAAAAGAAACTCCGGTCCGTCTACCTGGGGCTGACCGCCCTTTCACTTGTCTTCATCATCCTTTTTGCCTTCCTGATCCGCGGCAAGCTTGCCCGGATGATCGGCGCGGATGAGCCGGGGGAACGTCCCGAGTATGAGGAGTTCCCCTATCACACCCTGCCCGATTGGGAGGAGGATGAAACGGACCAGACCCTGGACCCCGAAGAATTTGAGATTTCCGGCCTGCCTCCCATCCCCGTAGTACCGGCCCCGCCGCCCGTCGGCGGCGCCCTGACAACCCGGGCGACGACTACCACGGCGACCAGTTCCCCGACCATAGAGCAGTCGACTGGCCCGGCCAGTTCTCCAAGCGAGTCGGCTCCCGCTCCCGGCAGTGGACCGACGGAGATAACCGAAACAACTAATACAGAGACGTCGGAGAACCAGGGAGATGGGCCGACAAGTGAAACTAACAACGGAGGCGATACGGGGGGTGAAGAAACCGGTCCCGGGGGACCGGAAGAGGGAGAAGAGCAATAAGATACCGCCGGGAGGCGGGAATAGCGTTAAGCTTTAATAGATTAATAAAGACAAGTTGGGCGGGAGCCCACAGGAGGGCAATATGAAAAGAGCAGGATTAAAACCGGGACTGATGATCCTGGTGGTCATCATCGCGGTCATCGCCTTGGTGGCCGTGATCTTCATCACCTATCACAACCGCTTCGTCAGGGCTGACGAATCGATCAATCAGGCCTGGGCGCAGGTCCAGACCCAGTACCAGCGCCGGGCAGATCTCATTCCCAACCTGGTGGAGACGGTCAAGGGTTATGCCGCACATGAAGAAAACCTCCTCAAGGAGATCACCGGGATGCGGTCCCGTTATAACGAGGCGGCGACACCCGGGGAGCTGGAGGAGATCGACCAGGATTTCCAGCGGGCCATCAATATCGTTGTTGAGAATTACCCGGAGTTGAAGGCCAACGAGAACTTCCTGGCCCTTCAGGCTGAGCTGGCTGGCACGGAGAACCGGATAGCGGTCGCCAGGCGGGATTTCAATAATACCGTGGCCGATTACAACCGTTCTGTCCGCACCTTCCCCGGCAATTTCTTTGCCAAGCTGTACGGCTTCAGTGTGCGTGATATGTTTGAGGCGCAGCCGGGAGCCGAAACGGCACCAGTTGTTACTTTTTAAGCTAAAGAGAGCAGCCCGTCCATGAAGGCCTCTTCATCCGTGAGGGAAAAGGCAGCCTGGCGGCCTGGGGCCGCCCTGATCCTCCTCCTGCTGGTCCTGCCTCTTTTGGTGGGCTTTACGGTGCCGCCCAACCCGGCGGAGGATTTTGCCTTTGACACGACGGGCACCCTGTCGGAAACTACCCGCCAGACCATCCGGCAGGTCAATGACCAGATCGCCGGGACCGGGGCCCAGCTGGTCGTCTGCATGATACCGACCCTGGGCGATGACAGTCTGGAAGACGCGGCGCTCGATATCTTCCGCAGCTGGGGGATCGGAAGCCGGGACCGGAACAACGGGGTCCTGCTCCTGGTGGCCAAGGAGGACAGGAAGCTCCGCATCGAGGTCGGTTATGGCCTGGAGGGGGCCATCCCTGACAGCGTGGCTGACCGTATCATCCGCAATGTGATCGCCCCCGCCTTTCGTGAGGAGGATTACGACCAGGGGGTCCTGGACGGTTTCAATGCCCTGGTGACCCTGGTCGCGGAAGAATACGGGCTGGAGATCGATGCTGATGGCTATGTACCTGTCGACGCGGGGGATTCCGATAGCATGAGTACCCTGGAGACCATTGTCACGGTAATCATCATGCTCTTCATCCTCTTCGTCTATGTCGGCCGTTTCTTCAGATTCCTGCCCTTTGGCGGTGGCGGTCCCCGTACGGGCGGTTGGACAGGCGGCGGCTGGTCGGGCGGCTCTTCAGGTGGCGGCGGCTTCGGCGGCGGTTCATCCGGCGGCGGCGGCGCGTCGGGAGGGTGGTAGTCTGTGGCTGAGTACTCGGAACTTCTTGTCTGGACCATTGAGGACCTGGAGCGCAACCTGGGCCGGGCCAAGTTCCGCGAGTTTGTCAGACAGTCGGAGGAAGGGTTCACCAGGCAAGTTGAAACCATCGCCCGACATATCCTGGACCACCGGGATATCCGGGCCATCTTCGTATCCGGACCCACTTCATCCGGTAAGACGACCTCCTCCATGCTCATGTCCAAGCGCCTGACGGACGCGGGGCTCCACACCTTCCACCTGGAGCTTGACGATTATTACCGGCCTGAAAAACTTCGCTACGATGACCAGGGCAGGCCGGATTTCGAGAGCATCGATACCATAGATCTGGAATTGCTGGGCAGTGACCTGGAGAGCCTTTTTGACAACAAGGAAGTGGCTATTCCCACCTTTGATTTCCTCACGCGCGAGCGCCATTACCTGCCCGACAAGATCCTCCGCCTGGCCGAGGGCGATGTACTCCTGGTCGAAGGCCTGCATGGCCTGTCCGACATCATCATGGACAAGCTCCCCAGGAAAAGGCGGGTCAGCTATTTCATCCTGCCACACGGCCGGGTCCTGTCGGACCGGCGGATGCTTTCGGGCAGCGATATAAGGGTTTTGCGCCGAATCAGCCGGGATGTCCGCCACAGGGGGGCCACGGCCATTGACACCATCGATTACTGGCCCATGATCGACAGGGCGGAAAGCGATTTCATCCCCCGCTATCTGGAGGCCGCCGACTTCTACATCAATTCCGTATTATCCTACGAATTCATGGTGGTTGGGCCCATGGCCCGGGTGGAAATCGAAAGGTCACTCGACCGTTTTTTCAAGGGCGAACTGCCCCCCTCCTCCTATACCAACAATCCTTCAGGCCATTCCGATCTGAAACGGGCCATCAATGAGGCCGTCCGCCTCTCCGCAGTCTGTGAGCAGCTGCCGGCTGTTGACCCCTCCTTCGTTCCTGACGACTCCATCCTCCAGGAATTCCTCTAATCAGCCTTGGGCCGGCCGATCCCCTGAAGTCCGGGGCCGGTGGTAACGGGTGACACTACAGGCCTTTTCGCGAATCACTATCATAGATCAGAACCCAGGAGCTGGCCTGCCTGATTCGGCTGGCCGGATAAGAAGGATAGGAGAGCAAAATGGAAGTATTTAAACAGGATAATTTTGAGGAGAAGGTGCTGGAAAGTGATCTTCCGGTTCTGATCGATTTTTGGGCAGAGTGGTGCGGCCCTTGCAGGATGGTGGCGCCTGTGGTTGAGGAGCTGTCCAAAAACTACCAGGGCAAGGCGGTTGTCGGCAAGGTCAATGTCGATGAGGAGCGTAGCCTGGCACAGAAATACCGCGTCTTCAGTATTCCGACGCTTTTTATTTTTAAGGACGGTCAGGTCGTTGATCAGCTGGTTGGCGCCCGACCCTACGAAGATATCGCCCGGGTGCTCGACAAGCACATAGGCTGAGCACTTGCCGGAAACCAGGTAAACCCACGCGGACACGGGGAGGTACGCGTGGGTTTTTTGATTGCGGGATGGTTGGATCCATTGCCGTCTGAGGGGAGGACCAGAGGATGAGCCGGTTATTGACGAGAAAAGAGCAGGAGAGACTGGACCAGGCCTTCATGGAAATGACAGGGCTCCCGTCCGCTGTCCTTATGGAACAGGCGGCCGCGGGCCTGGCCACTACCCTGGCCTGCCTTCTGGAATCCTTCATGAAAAAAGAGGAAGGCGAGTTTGATGTCCTCTTTTTCGTGGGACCCGGCAAGAACGGGGGGGACGGCTGGGCGGCCGCCCGCCAGCTCCAGGCATCAGGCTACGGGGTGATTGTCTATGATGCCCTGCCTGATTTTGAACCAGGCGCTGACGCGGGGACCAACAAGCGGGCCTACCTTGACCTGGGCGGACTCAGGATCGAGACAGCCGACCAGCTGTCAGGCAGGATACCCCTGATCGTGGTCGACGCCCTCTACGGGACGGGCTTTGATTCCTCCCGGCCCCTTGCCGGACCTATGAAGGCGGCCCTGGCCAGCCTGGCCGTCTGGAAGAAAAAAGGCGTCTGCGTCGTCGCCTGCGATATTCCCAGCGGGGTCCAGGCCGATACGGGCCAGGCCATCGAGGAGACGGTGGCCGCCGACTTCACGGTAACTTTTGGCAGGAGGAAGATCGGCCTGGTGACCCATCCCGGCCTGCTCTACGCCGGTGAGTTGATCGAATTTCCTCTCAGTATGACGGATGCCTTTGTGGAGGCCAGCCTGGGTTCGCAAGCCATTGTCCAGGCGTTGGAAGCCGAAACGGCGCCAGACTGCCTCGGCGACCGGGCGCCCGACGGGCACAAGGGACAGTTTGGCCGGATCCTCCTGATCGGGGGCGCGGAGGGAATGACAGGGGCCCTGATCCTGGCGGCGAGGGCGGGGGAGAAGATGGGGGTCGGCTATACCATGCTCCGGGCGCCGGAAAAATCCCTGCCCCTGATCGCCTCTGCCATCCCATCCGCCCTCCTGTCCGCTGTGCCGGAGGAGGGTCCGGTGACCAAGCGCGACCTGCCCGAACCCGATGCTTTCGCGGTCGGGACCGGGGCCGGCCGGGCTCCCTGGGTCGAAAAGGCCATCCGCCATCTTCTGCGTCAGCCGGCTCCCTTGATCATCGACGCCGATGGCCTGAACGCGCTGGCGGATATGGATGACGCCTTCCCCCTCCTACGGGAGCGTTACGAGAAAGGCTGGTTACCCGCTGTCCTGACACCGCACCCCGGTGAGTACCTGCGCCTCCTCCCGGATAAGGAGGAACTCCTGCGCCAGGACCGGCTCGCGGCGGCGCGGGAGCTGGCGGGGAGGGCCGGAGCCCTTGTCGTCCTGAAGGGGCTGGCTACGGTCATCGCCTTCCCGGACGGCCGGGCCTTCATCAATACGACGGGCCATGTCGGCCTCGCCAAGGGGGGGTCGGGGGATGTCCTGACCGGTATGATCGCGGGCCTTGCGGCCCAGATGGACTCAATCGAGGAAGCGGTCCTGGGGGCGGTCTATCTTCATGGACTGGCCGCGGACCTGGCGGCGGACAGCTATGGATCCGAGCAAGTGGTGACGCCGGAGGACCTGATCCTTTACCTGGGACAGGCCCTGAACGACGGAACCCGGCGCTTTTAATTCCGTAGAGGATTTGATAAGATTGTAATAATTCCGGGGCGGGGTGGAAGTCCCCACCGGCGGTGATGCCCTTTCGAGGGACGAGCCCGCGAGCAGGTCGCATGACCGGGTGAGAATCCCGGGCCGGCAGTTAAAGTCTGAATGGGAGGAAGGAAGACGCTGTCTTTACCCCGGTTTTCCGGGGTTTTTTTATCCCGTAAACAGATCGAAAGGGAGGGGGCGCCGCGACAAGGCGCCTGTCCGAAAAACTTATGAAACAAATGAAAGAAGAGATGGGAAGGACCCTGAAACAGGGTACCAATACGGCGCGGAGGCGGCAGGCTCAGACAAGCTGGCTGGCGAAGACGGGGATTTTATCGGCAGCCGCCATTGCCCTCATGTACCTGGAGATATCCCTGCCCCTCTTTCCAGCCTTCCTGAAATTTGATTTCTCGGAGATCCCGGTCCTGCTGGCGGCATTTGGCATGGGGCCCTTGGCGGGCGTCATCGTCGAGCTGATCAAGAATATCGCCCACCTGCCGGCCTCCCACACCCTCATGGTCGGGGAACTCTCCAATTTCATCATGGGCAGCTTCTTTGTCGGGACAGCGGGCCTGATTTACAAATACAGGAAGACCCGGGGCGGCGCCATCCTGTCCATGGCGGCCGGTACCCTGGCCCTGACCCTATCAGGGGCCCTGATCAACTACTTCATCACCATCCCTTTCTACATCACGGTCATGGGACTCTCCCTGGAGGGGATCGTGGCGGCCACCAAGGCCGCCGGCAATAGCCTGGTGACCGACCTCCCCTCACTGATCCTCTGGGTCTTCGTTCCCTTCAATCTCTTCAAGGGTAGCCTGGTCTCTTTCATCGTGAGCCTGATCTACAAGAGGCTGAGCCCCCTCCTCCACCGCTAGGGATCCGGTGGCCTGTGTTAAAATTATTTGATAAGCCCGAATTCTTTGAATAGCTGACAGGAGGCGGTCATGGACCTTAAGGCCCCCCGTGGGACAAGAGATGTATTGCCGGAGGAAACGGCAAGGCGCCAGGCGCTGGAGCGCGCGTTCGCTGATGTATGCGACCGTTATGGCTACGGTGAGATCCGGGTGCCGACCTTTGAGCATACGGAGCTTTTTGTCCGCGGTGTCGGGGATGCCAGCGACATCGTCCGCAAGGAGATGTACACCTTTGAGGACAAGGGGGGGAGGAGCCTGACCCTCCGGCCTGAGGGGACAGCCGGCGTCGCCCGGGCCTTCATTGAGCAGGGGATGGCATCGCGGCCGGCCCCGGTCAAGCTCTGGTACAACATGAACATGTTCCGCTATGAGAAGATGCAAAAGGGCCGCTACCGGGAATTTTGGCAGTTTGGCTGTGAGGTCTTCGGCAGTGAGGCTCCCGAGGCCGATGCCGAGGTAATCGGCCTTCTGGACAGCTATTTCCTGGAGCTGGGCCTCTCCCGGATAAGGCTCGAGTTGAACAGCATCGGCTGCCCCCTCTGCCGGGAAGCCTTCCGGCAGGCCCTGAAGGACTACTATAAACCCCATTTTTCCAGCCTGTGTTCCGATTGCCAGGTCCGCTACGAGCTCAACCCGCTCCGCCTGCTCGACTGCAAGGAAGACCACTGTCACCAGCTGGCCGAAGAGGCGCCTGTCCAGCTCGACTTCCTCTGCCCGGCCTGCCTTGAGCATTTTGACAAGGTCAAGGGCTATCTTGACAAGTTGGGCGTCGCCTACACGATCAATCCCAGACTGGTCCGCGGGCTTGACTACTACACCCGGACGGTCTTCGAATTTGTCTCGCCCCATGTGGGGACGCAAGGGTCAATATGCGGCGGTGGCCGCTATGATGGCCTGATCGGGGAACTGGGCGGGGACGACATGCCGGCGGTGGGGTTCGCCATGGGGGTCGAGCGACTCCTGATCGAACTGGAGGCCCAGGGGATCCCAGCCGGACAGCTGAAGGAACCCGACCTCTACATCGCCTCCTTCCCCTCAACAGCGGCGGACGCCCTGGCCCTGGCCCAGCAGCTGATCCGGGAGGGTTTCGCGGTTGAAACCGATATCATGGGCCGCAGTATCCGCGCCCAGATGAAGGCGGCTGACCGCCGGGGGGCCCGTTTCATCCTGGTCCTGGGCGACCGGGAGCTGGCGGAGGCCAAGGGCAGGCTGAGAAGATTGTCCGATGGAAGCGAGTCGGAGGTTCCGCTGACGGCGGTCTCTTCCAGACTGAAGCTGGAGGGGGAGGTTACAGATCATGAGTGAAGCCATGGGGGATTGGAGGCGGACCTGCCTTTGTGGGGATGTCACGGAGGCCATGCTTGGCCGGGAACTGACCCTCATGGGCTGGTGCCACAAGCAGCGGGACCTGGGTGGCCTTCTCTTCATCACCCTCCGCGATATCGCCGGGGAGGTGCAGGTGGTCGTCGACCAGGCCTCGCCCCTTGAGGTCAGGGAGAAAGCCTCCGGTGTCCGGGGTGAATATGTCCTGGCCGTAAGGGGGAGTCTGCGCCTCCGCAGTGCCGTCAACCCCGCCATGAAGACGGGGACAGTCGAGCTTCATGCCAAGGACCTGCGGATCCTCTCCGAGGCGGAGACGCCTCCCTTCTACATCGAGGAGGACCTCGATGTCAATGAGAGCCTCCGTCTCAAGTACCGCTATCTCGATCTCCGGCGGCCCGATATGCAAAGAAAACTCCTGGCCCGCCACCGGATCACCAAGATCACGCGCGATTTCTTCGACCGCGAGGGCTTTATCGATGTTGAGACACCGACCCTGATCAAGAGCACACCCGAGGGCGCCCGGGACTACCTGGTCCCCTCCCGGGTTTTCCCCGGCCGCTTCTTTGCCCTGCCACAGTCGCCCCAGATCTATAAGCAGCTACTCATGCTGGCCGGCTACAACAAGTACATGCAGATCGCCCGCTGTTTCCGCGACGAGGACCTTCGGGCCGACCGGCAGCCCGAGTTCACCCAGATCGATATTGAGATGGCCTTTGTCGGGGAGGAGGAGGTCCTGGAGATCAACGAGCGTTTCCTGGCGACCCTCCTCCGCGAGTACACCGGCCTGGAGCTGGAGTTGCCCTTCCGCCGCATCAGCTGGCGCGAGGCCCTGGCACGTTTTGGCACGGACAAGCCGGATTTTCGTTTCGGCATGGAACTGATCGACCTGTCCGACCTGGTTGAAAAAACAGATTTCCGGGTCTTTACCGACGCCCTCTCCCAGGGAGGTGCCGTGGGGGCAATCGCGGTGCCGGGCGGGTCGGACCTGTCCCGGCGGGAGCTGGACGATCTTGCCCGCTATGTCAAGGGCAATACGGAGGCCAAGGGTCTGGCCTGGCTGTCCCTGGACGGGGAGGGCCAAAGCCGCGGTTCGATTGCCAAATTCTGCGACGCCTCCTTTGTCAGGGAAGCCCTGGATCGTGCCGGTGAGGACGCCTCGGCGGCCCTCCTCCTGGTCGCTGATGCTGACAGGATGACCGTGCTGGAAGCCCTCGGCGATCTCCGGCTCGAGCTGGCCAAGCGGCGGGGCCTGATCCCTGAAGGCCGTTTTGAGTTTTGCTGGGTGACCGAATTCCCCCTCCTGGAATGGTCGGAGGAGACCGGCCGCTATGTGGCCAAGCACCATCCCTTCACCGCCCCCCTGGAGGAGGATATCCAGCTCCTGGATACCCGGCCCGGGGAGGTCCGGGCCAAGGCCTACGATATTGTCCTCAACGGGACGGAGCTGGGTGGTGGCAGTATCAGGATCCATCAGCAGGACCTGCAAAAACGCATGTTCAGCTTGCTGGGGCTAACGGAGGCAGAGGCGGAGGAACAATTCGGCTTCCTCCTCTCCGCCTTCCGTTACGGGGTGCCGCCTCACGGCGGCCTGGCCTACGGCCTGGACCGGATTGTCATGCTCCTGACGGGGGAGGAGAGCATCCGGGAGGTCATCGCCTTCCCCAAGGTCCAGAACTCTTCCTCGCTCCTGTCAGGCGCCCCCTACTATGTGGCGGACAGGCAGCTGGAGGAACTGGGGCTTGCCCTGGTCGTGAAAGCGGAGGACGGGCTTGAAGAAGAGGGCGCGCAATAAGGAACTTGCCCTGGACGGGGATTATGTCAGTCTCGAAGACTATTTCACCAGTCGGGGCGTCAAAGCGGCTGAGGACCGCAAGGCGGGGAAAAAGCCCTCGCCGGCAGGCAAAATCCTCCAGCTCCTGCTCCTCCTCGCCCTTTGTCTTGCTGCCGCCCTCCTGGTCAGGCTCTTTGTCCTGCAGCATAATACCGTGGTGGGGTCCTCCATGATCCCGACCCTGGAAGACCGTGACAAGGTCATTGTCGAGAAGGTGACCCGCTACTTCGCCTCAGGTTTGAAGCGGGGCGATATCGTAACGGCCGGTACACGTGACCCTGCCTCCGACAAGGCCGGGAAGGGGATCATCAAGCGGTTGGTGGGGCTTCCCGGTGAGCAAGTGACGATCCGGGACGGCAAGGTATACATTGACGGTGCATACTGTGAGGAGGACTACCTGGAGGAAGGGACACAGACCCTGCCCGGGCTGCCCGAATATGGGGATCTGCTGCTCGGCCCGGATGAATACTATCTGTTGGGGGATAATAGGGAGCAGAGTCTGGACAGCCGCAGGCTGGGGCCCTTCAAGCGAAATGAGCTTGGGGGCCGGCTGATTTTCCGTTTCTATCCCTTCGACAGGATCGGAAAGCCCAGATAGCTGACCAGGCAAGGAAGTGGATGAGATAATGCGAGGATCTTCGGATCAAATGACAGACCTGGACCGGGCCAGGACCCGGGCCGAAGAAGAGGCGGGTAATTCAGGCCAGGAGCGTTCCCTCTGGCGGCGTAGCCTGGGTTTTCTTGTCACCCTCTTCATCTGTTTCGTTCTCGTATTCCTTATCACCCAGTTTGTCCTCCAACACAACACGGTCATCGGTTCCTCCATGGCCCCGACCCTGGAAGACAGCGATGAGGTCTTTGTGGAAAAAATCTCCAGGCTCTTCGCCTCCGGCCTGAAACGCGGTGATATCGTAACCGCTGACGCCTACCAGGGTTCAGGTGAAGAGGATGATATCATCATAATCAAGCGGGTAGTCGGCCTTCCCGGCGAACACATTACCGTGAGGGAAGGCTATGTGTGGATAAATGGCGGTAAGCTGGACGAACCCTATCTCTCGGAAGAAGTTCTGACTTCAGAACACAATATGGCCTTTTCGGATCTTATCCTGGGCCCGGATGAGTATTATCTCCTGGGAGACAACAGGATGAGCAGCCGCGACAGCCGGGATATCGGCCCCGTTGCCCGCCAGGAGATCGAAGGACGGCTGATCCTTCGTTTCTACCCACTTGACAAAATCGGGAAGCCAAAATAAAAGAACAATCAATAACTGGAAATGGAATGACTGACGACCCATGAAACGAGTCCCTGCGGATCATATTAGAAACTTCTGCGTCATCGCGCATATCGACCACGGCAAATCGACCCTGGCCGACCGCCTGATCGAGCATACGGGCGCCCTCTCGGCCCGGGAGAAACTTGACCAGGTCCTGGACAATATGGACATCGAGCGGGAGCGCGGGATTACCATCAAGGCGCGCGCCGTCCGTATGACCTACACGGCGCAAAACGGCGAGGACTATATCTACAATCTGATCGATACACCCGGCCATGTCGACTTCAATTATGAGGTCTCCCGGTCACTTTCGGCCTGTGACGGCGCCATCCTGATCGTGGATGCCTCCCAGGGGGTGGAGGCCCAGACCCTGGCCAACGCCTATCTGGCGATTGACGCCGGCCTGGAGGTCCTGCCCGTCATCAATAAGATCGACTTGGCCTCGGCCAGGCCGGAGGAGATCCGACATGAAATCGAGGAGGTCATCGGCATTGACGCCTCCTATGCCCCCCTGATTTCCGCCAAGAACGACGTCAATATCGACCAGGTCCTGGAGGCGGTCGCCCAGTACCTGCCACCGCCGGAGGGCGACCATGCCAAGCCCCTCCGGGCCCTGATCTTCGACTCCATCTATGACGCTTACCTGGGCGTCATCACCCATGTCAACATCAGGGAGGGGAAGCTGTCCCAGGGGGATGAAATCAGGATGATGCATACAGGCAAGGACTTCATAGTGACCTCGCTTGGTACCTTCTCCCCCACCTCCCTGGAGGGCAGGGAGACACTTTACGCGGGCGATGTCGGTTATGTAACGGCCAGCATTAAAAATGTCCGTGATACGGCCCCGGGCGATACCATCACCCTGGCCGAAAACCCGGCGGCCGAACCGCTGCCCGGCTATCATCCTGTCAGGCAGATGGTCTTTTGCGGCATGTACCCCGTTGATGGCGCCGACTATCCGGACCTGCGGGATGCCCTGGAAAGACTGCAACTGAATGACGCGGCCCTCTCCTTCGAACCGGAGACATCGACCGCGCTCGGTTTTGGCTTTCGTTGCGGCTTTCTCGGCCTCCTCCACTATGAAATCATCCAGGAGCGGCTGGAACGCGAGTTCGATCTCGACCTGATCTCGACTGCCCCCTCGGTGGCCTACCGGCTGAATCTGGTCGACGGCAGCCAAGTCCTCCTGGAGAACCCGACCAATATGCCCGAGCCCGACCAGATCGCCAGCATTGAGGAACCGATTGTCTCCACCTCCATCATGACGCCCAAGGATTACATCGGGCCGGTTATGGAGCTCTGCCACAATTACCGGGGGGTCTATGTCAATACGGAATACGTTGATGACAGGCGGGTCAACCTCCATTACGATATGCCCCTGAACGAGATAATCTATGATTTCTTTGATGCCCTTAAATCCAATTCGAAAGGCTACGCCTCCCTCGATTACGAATTCAAGGACTGGCAGGTTGCGGATCTGGTGAAACTTGATATGATGATCAACGGTGAACAGGTGGATGCTTTGACCTTTATCCTCCATCGGGATGACGCCTACAAGCGTGGGCGGGCCATGGCGGAAAAACTCCGGGAGAACATCCCCCGTCAGCAGTTTGAGATCCCCATCCAGGCCAGTGTCGGAGGGAGGATCATCGCCCGGGAAACCGTACGGGCCTACCGTAAGGACGTCACAGCCAAGTGTTACGGCGGTGACATATCCCGGAAGAAGAAGCTCCTGGAGAAGCAGAAGGAAGGGAAGAAACGCATGCGGCAGGTCGGCAGCGTCGAGGTTCCACAGGAAGCCTTCATGAGTGTCCTGAGGCTGGGAGACTAGAGATAACAACATAACGTAAGGTTGTAATGATGGCGCTCCTAAGTCTTATCCTGTAATGGATCAGATGCGGACATGGTGGAATTGGCAGACACGTTGGATTTAGGTTCCAATGGGAAACCGTGCAGGTTCGAGTCCTGTTGTCCGCACCAAATAAGAAGATCCGCTCCGGCTGGGGCGGATCTTTTCCATCCCAGGGTCGAAAGCTTACTATGTTGGGTGCCTGGCACCGATTCTTAAAGAGAAATATTAAACAAAAACAAAAGTGGAGAGCGAATCTCAATACACCTTTTGCAACATTTCGTATGGGCTGCATTCATTTTGGCGTAGGAGACCAGAAACTATGAGGGCTCGTTCCTCCTAGAACGGCTCATTTTCCTTAAGTTACAACTTAGATGCCTGGCATCACAGACTCAACGCATATCTCCTTGATATTGTCATAGTGTTAATGTACTATATATACAGTATTAACTAAGAATGCTGGAGGAGGCTTAGATGAATATCCAGATTAGTAATGCCAGTGATGATCCGATTTATTTGCAAATTAAAAATCAGATTAAGGCCGCAATCATTACTGGCAAGCTACAAGCTGAAGAACAGTTGCCTTCGATCCGATTTTTAGCAAAAGAGATAAGGGTAAGTGTTATCACAACAAAACGCGCCTATGATGAGCTTGAAATGGAAGGCTTTATTAATTCAGTTCAAGGCAAGGGTAGTTTTGTCGCTCCTCAAAATCAGGAATTAATTCGTGAAGAACGGCTACGGAGAGTGGAAACTTCTCTGTTAGCAGCTCTTGATCAAGCACGATTTGCTGGTCTGTCGATTGAGGATCTGCAAAGCATGTTAAGAACTTTAGGAGATGAATATGAATAAATACGCGATTAAAATTAAGGGCTTAGAAAAACACTTTGACCGTTTTACACTCGGCCCCATTGATCTTAGTGTTCCCACTGGTTGTATGGTTGGCTATATCGGGGAAAATGGCTCAGGTAAAAGCACCACGATTAAGTTGATTTTAGGCCTTTTGCATAAAGATAATGGCATTATAAAGATTTTCGGTCAGGATATTCAGCCGGAGCTTATGAATCGTATCGGGGTTGTCTTTGATGAACTGCATCTTCCTTTCGAAATGAAAGTTAATGAAGCAGGGAAATTTTGCCAAATGAGTTATGATACCTGGCAAGCAGGGGTATTCTCATCTCATCTGAAAAATTTCAATTTGCCCCTAGAACAGAAGATTAAGAATCTTTCCCGGGGAATGAAGATGAAGTTATCACTTGCTATAGCACTTTCACACCAGGCAGAGTTGCTCATTTTGGATGAGGCAACGAGTGGGCTTGACCCGGTTGTAAGGGATGAGATTCTCGACATTCTCCTGGACTTTCTGCAAGATGAGCATCACACTGTTTTTATTTCCTCACACATCTTATCTGATTTAGAAAAAGTAGCCGACTATATCGCATTCCTCCATGAAGGAAAGCTTCTATTTATGGAACAAAAAGATGAATTACTTGACAGCTATGCATTGCTTACTGCTGATGATGACACTGCAGCAAGCCTTGACCAGGAAGCGATTGTAGGGAGGCGGAAATACGCTTTCGGTCAAGATCTGCTTGTTAAACGTAATCGCATGCCGGAAGGTATCAAGCTTACTAAGCCCACTATTGAAGATATTATGGTTTACATTATTAAGGGGGAAGAAGAATGAGAGCTTTAATTTATAAAGATTTTGTTGCTTCAAAAGGTAGCTATTTGTTGGTGCTCCTTGTGTCAGTTGTATTTGGTGTATTAGCATTCAGTCAAGGACAGCAAGCAGTACTCCCAGCTACATGTTTGCTCATGTCCAGTATATTGATTGCAACCTCTTTCGGAGTAGAAATACAATCGAATTCTCCTATGTTCATTTTTACTACTCCTATTTCCAGAAAAAAATATACTTCAAGTAAATATATTGTCGCGATCTTCTTTTCTGTTCTTGCTTTTATATTAGCGTTTGTTGTTTCGCTAATGAGTAAATACACAGTGGGTGCAGCTTTTTTTAGCGGTGTTCTAGCCTCAATAGCTCCTTCACTTTTCGCATCCGTTCAACTCCCGCTCATTATAAAATTTGGCGCAGAAAAAGGCCGCATCATTTCTGTAGCTTCCTTTGCCATAATTTTTGCTGGCTTTAACGTCTTTGCAGATATGAAAGAGGAGCTAATTGACCTGATACAAAAGATTAGAACATTAAACCTATATCTACTTGGAGTAATAATGCTCGTGTGTTCTTTTGTAGTTTTGTTGGTGTCCATCAAAGTTAGTCAGAAAATTGTGCGGCAAAAAGAATATTGATATCAATGAATGGTCTAGAGACATTAAATCACATACTTAGCGAAACGAAGCGGTTTAAGAATTTGATAAATGCACCTTTTGCACCTTTTGAACCTTTCGTATGGATTGTATTCGTTTTGGCGTAGGAAGCCAAACCGACAAAGGGTCCGCTCCGGATGGGGCGGATCTTTTTGTCTCTCTATTTCTATGATGGCCGGTATCTTGAATTCACATTTCTCTGAATATGAAGGCATCAAATCTCTGAATGGAATCGCCACAAATCTCTGAATGATATTGCGTTATTTCTCTGCATACGTTAAGCTTTCGGGGAGAGAGTCTCCAGTAGCGATGGAAGGAAGGGAGTCAAATGTATTATCGACCGCGAGTGGTAGATAGCATTTTGGAGGACAGGTTAGATTCCAAGGGTGCTGTGCTTATCGAAGGGGCTAAGTGGTGTGGCAAGACGACAACGGCTTCCCAAATTGCGCGAAGCCGTATCCACATGCAGGATCCTGCTATGAAACAACAAAATTTGCGAATGGCGGACCTGCACCCTCAATTGTTGCTCGAAGGAAATACGCCAAGACTTATTGATGAATGGCAGTTAGCCCCCCAACTTTGGGATGCTGCCCGTTTTGAAGTGGATAGGCGTGGAGCCTTTGGGCAGTTTATTTTGACAGGCTCTTCAACACCTGTCGAATCAGAGCTTATTTCACATAGTGGTACGGGACGCATTGCCAGACTATTAATGCGCCCAATGAGTTTATATGAATCCGATGAATCCAATGGAAAGATATCGTTGAAGTCCTTGTTTGAGAGCAAAGAGATCGCTTGCACAAGCGATAGAACCATTTTAGACTATGCTTTTTTTATTTGCCGTGGGGGATGGCCCTTGTCGTTGGGGCAAAAGGAATCGGTCGCATTAAGGCAAGCCATTGATTATGTTGATTCAATAGTGGAATCGGATATTTCCTTGGGGGAGGGGATTCCTAGAGACCCTACCCGGGTGCGTGCTTTCATGCGCTCTTATGCCAGACACGTGTCGACAAGGGCAAAAACGACTACAATTCAAAATGATATCTTGGCGAGTTTGTCCACAATGGATATCAATACCCTAGACCGTTATCTGAACGACTTAAGACGAATTTTCGTGGTGGAAGAAATGGAAGCCTGGAATCCCAAGCTTCGTTCGAAAACGGCCGTACGAACTTCTGTAACCCGGCATTTCGTTGACCCTTCGATTGCGACCGCAACTTTGAGAGTCGGTCCACAAGACCTGCTCTCTGATTTAAAAACCATGGGATTGTACTTTGAGTCGCTTGTTATCCGTGACCTTCGTGTGTATACAGGTCTTATGGAAGGTAATATTTACCATTACCGAGATGCATCAGGCTTGGAAAGTGATGCAGTCATTCATCTTCACGATGGACGCTACGCTCTTGTCGAGGTAAAAATGGCCGACTCAGAATCAGATTTAGCAGCTCAAAATTTACTGAAACTAAAAAACCGAATCGATACAGATCAAATGAAAGAACCTTCATTCATGGCAATCATCACGGCAGGGGAATACGGCTACCGGAGGCATGACGGTATATACGTTGTTCCCCTAGCTTGCCTTGGGCCTTAACCAATTCAAAGCTGTGAAATGCTGAAGAGACATAAATGATAGCGAATAGGTAAGTCTGAATGCACCTTTTGCACCTTGTGGGCCTTTCGTTTGGATTGTATTCGTTTTGGGGCAGGAAGCCAAACCGGCCAAGGTCCGCTCCATTGGGGCGGATCTTTTTTCAATAACTTCAAAATTTCTGCGCCTGGTACCATTATGTTGAAAGAGATAGGTGCTTCATAGAACAGGGTAGCGGTGATATTTGCTCGGGTGGTCCGGACGAAGCCTATTCAGACAATGAAGCCATACCGAAGAGAAGACAATGTAACCATGACACAAAACTGACACAGTCGGGTTTTATTCTGTAGACATAAACGACCTAAAGGAGGTCAATGGAAAATGCTAGGTAGAATACTTACGGGAATCGCAGTTTTCTTCATTGTAGCTGTTCTGATCATAACGGTTCTTCCTTTAACTAATGAGTGGGTAAGTGCTGCAGAGGGCGATCTGGCAGAAACAAATGAAGCAACAAATGACAGCGGCTATGCTGTTGGAAGGGAACTTGGCAGGGGCAAGCGTCATAGGATGCGCAAGGTTGAGGACTTGGACGTCGATGGCTATCCTGATCTTCCGGAAGGCTTTACCCGTCCCTGTGATATGGATGGTGACGGAGTGCCTGATCTTCCGGACGGTGTAACACCGCGCTGGAACAGAGACCGTGTACGTGATCCTGAAGCGGATGGAGAGGATTTTGGCAGAGCATTCGGTATGGGCAAGCGCCATAGGATGCGCAAGGCTGAGGACTTGGATGGTGATGGCTATCCTGATCTTCCGGAAGGCGTAACACCACGCTGGAACAGAGGCCGTGTGAGTGATCTTGAAGATACAGCTGGTTGCCCATTCCGTGGACGTGGGCGTCAGGGTACTGGAGCTGTGGAAACGCCATAATCGTTGAGCAAGCTAGTTGCAAGGAAAGCTGTAAGATCGCGGCTGGTGTGTGGTTTGCTAGAATATCTGAAATGTTTTAAATCCTGGAGAACCATATGCCTCGAATGCTGATAGCAGATGATAACCGCAAAATGACCGAGATCCTGGCTGGATATGCCAGGCGCGAAGGTTATAGTGTCGATATTGTCTACGATGGGCGGGCGGCCTTGAACCACTTCATGGCCAATCCTGCCGATGTCGTTCTTCTGGACGTGATGATGCCCTTTATCGATGGTTTCACTGTGTGCCGTGAAATTCGGCGCATATCTCAAGTGCCGATTTTGATGATTACGGCCCGTAATGAGGACAGAGATCGTATTATGGGTCTGGACATAGGGGCTGATGACTATATTGTAAAACCATTCTCACCGGCTGAGGTTATGGCGCGGCACGCGCTATTATGCGAAGGCTGGATTTCGGTAGCGAGGAGTCAGATAGCGGGATTATCGTCTAGGTAGCCTGCACATCAATATGGACAAGGCTGAAGTTATGGTTGACGGGGAAGAAATTAGCCTTACTCACTGTGAAAGAGAGTCAGTTTTCCCGGCTTTTGTCCTCCAACCCAGAACGGGTATTCAGTCGCGATGAGCTGATAGATCGCCTGTGGGGCTATGATTATGAAGGTGACTTAAGAACGGTGGACTCACACATCAAACGCCTGCGGGCGAAATTGGAAGAGTTTGACTATGAAGACTGAGCATAACGATAAAAGTACGAGGCCAGGGTTATAAGTTTAGAAAATTATGAAACCTATTAAGCGGAGTCAATATCGCCCTGTCATTCTTTCTCCTATTCCTGGTTTTTAGCCTCGTTTTGAGTATTTTGTTCTATACATTGAACCGCCGTGCTACGGTGGCCGAAGACCACGCTTCACACATAAGATCAGTATCGCAGATGCGATCGATGGGTTAACTATTTCTGGAGAAGATTTGTCTTGGAAAGAGCGGACAGATCCCGGGGCAGGGGCAGAGTCATGGGGGTTTGGCAGGGGCATGCATAAGGGCTCGCGGTCAGCTTATTTGGATCTGATCAATGAGATTGCCGGCGAGCGATATCTGGATCGTTGATGAGTCTGCGCGCTCCGTGACTGTGGGCATGTCGCGCTGGCCGATAAATTACACTGAATTAAATCCCCAGGCTCAGGCTTTATTGGAAGATGTATTTGCCGGCAAAGCACTCACGAGCAGAGCTTTCAGTGAACAATTGACAGGGCTTCCCTTTCAGCCGGTGCGCCGGTTTACGATCGGGACGGACAGGTGATAGCCGCTGTACTCCCGCATGACAGCTTGCAGTGATCTTAGTCAGAGCTTAAATGAAATTCTTGGGATTTCCGCGGCATGTCGCCGCTGATCGCATTATTTGTGGCGCTTATCCTGACTACCTTGTTGTCCAGACGTATCAGTCGCCCTGTCGCTCAGATGGAACAGACCGCCACAAGATTGGCTTCAGGTGACTATGATGCTCGCAAAGGAATTAGCCAGAGAGTGATGAGATTGGAGCGCTTGCTCGGAATATCGATAAGCTGGCTGAACACCTGGTTGAAGCGAAAAGAGAGCAAGAACAGCAAGAAGAGTCCAAGCGGGCTTTTCTTGCCTCAGTTTCGCATGAACTGCGGACGCCGGTAGCCGTCATATGCGAAGCTCAGGGCATTGCGCGACGGTGTCGTTTCCGGAACCAGAACGCCGTCAGGAGTATTACGATGATCTGCTGGTAGAGAGCCGTCATCTGGAGGGCCATATAAATGATCTGCTCGAACTTTCCCGACTGGATTCAGCTGAGTTCAAGTTTGAGAAAAGCGAGGTCAATGTATCGGATGTCTTGGAAGATGCTGTCCGCGGAAAGCGCCGTCAAGCTGGAGTAACCGGCTTGTCTTTAACTTATAGTGATGATGTAAGGCAGTACGCATATATGGGTGACTATAATCGCCTGTATCAGCTGTTTGGTATTCTTTTAGACAATGCGCTTCGTTACGCTGATGCCGGAACCAGTGTCAGCATCAGTTCGCAGTTGACGGAGACCCGTCAGCTTGAGGTTTTAGTCCATGACTATGGGGTTGTGATCCCTTCTGAGGCTTTGCCTCATATCTTCGAACGCTTTTATCGCATTAACGCGGATGATTCACTTGGCTCCGGTTTGGGTCTGGCCATCGCAGCAGCTCTGGCTGACCGCCATGACATAGCGATCGAAGTTGAAAGTAGCGATAGGGCGGGTACCACTTTCAGGCTCTTGTTCTCGGCCCCACTCGCTGAGCACTGAATTGCTTTCGCTGTCGCCTGATATTAAGTTATCTGGTGCCAGGCACCGTAATTATTCGGGTCAAACCGAGAAGGCAGAAAGGTACAGGTGAAAACGATCAGGGATAATTGTTCCGACCACTTGTAAAATGTGAGGACAGTATAAATACAATTTTTTCGGAGGTTTCAAAATGGATAAACAATTAATAATGATGGGCTTGATCCGATTCCTGCACGAATTCTTCACCGTTTTGTGGGTTGGGGGCCTTGCCTTCATGACCTTGACGCTCGTGCCATCCTTATCAAAAATCCTTGGTAGTGGTGAAAAAAACAGAGAAATGATGAAGGCGGTGACCCGGCGCCATCGGGTCTGGACCTATCTGAGTATGGTGGGACTGGTTGTGACTGGCCTCCTGCTGGGGCGTTCCAGTCCCTCATTCACGGGCTTCATGCGCTTTGATAATCTCTATTCGTCTTTAACCGCCGTCAAACACCTGCTGATCGTGGCCATGGTAGTCATCGCCCTCTTCCGTTCCATTAAATTTGCGAAGAAAGATCAGGTTGAGAGTCCGAGACCCAATAAGGTTAACGTGCTCCTGATTTGGATCAATTTCGCCCTTGGTGTCGCGGTGTTACTGCTCAGTGCCTTTGCTGCCGTAGCCCGTTAATCGTTTGTCGGATAATTGGGATCTGCAGGTGCCGGGTGTGAAGGATTAGGAAACAAATAGGAAACATAGAAAAGACAGTAGCGGAAGAAGGATGAGCCGCCCCTTTTTGCGCCTTCTGAACCTTTCGTGTGGATTGTATTCGTTTTGGGGCAGGAAGCCAAATCGACTTAGGTCCGCTCCATTGGGGCGGGTCCTTACTCTTTTTGGAAAGTAAGTTAGGTTGTGATATAAATATTCTATAAGCTGTATAAATTAAGATTTCGATAATACAGCAAGGAGGAAAATAAATGAAGAAGGTCGTTCTTGTATTACTTAGCCTTGTATTAATGCTTTCTGCTATTGGCTGCGGCAGTAATAATAAAGAGAGTGAACCAGTCAGTTCCGTTACAGAAAGCGGTGTTGACGATGAGCAAGTCAAAAAAACTGCACAGGATGATGGTCCCGGTGAAAAAATAGATCAACCCTTGCAGATTGTACCCGATACGGATCTTCCTCTGTATCCAAACGCTGAGCTGATTCACAGTGACGATAGGAAATTGGTCTACGCAACGGACGATCCTGCGAAGGATGTGCTTCAGTTTTATGAAGAAAATACAAAAATTACAATCTTGATCACTTCCGTGGGTTTCTATCGGCTGGGCACAGAATTTTATGATGTAACCATGCAGGATTTTAAAGACACGGCTGAGCGCAGAGCCATAATCGATCAATACTTTGAAGATGCCGGAGGAAAAAAAGTGCGTGAATTTTTGATTATGGAAGGAGAACTGGCGAGGCTTGAAACAGAGGATTTGCTCGGAGAAAGACTTGATGTAACATTAATCGTATTTGAGTTCATCGATTACTACATGTGATTTTCAGATTAATCGAGATCAGCCCACTGGGAATTACATCCGCTACTGCGGTGGCACATGTGAGTCATATTGGGCTGAAAGACTTTTAATGAGGATTGAATGCCTGGCAGCTCGGTTTCTCCTACAGGAAGCCAAAACGACACAGGATCCGCACGAAAGGGGGCGGATCCTTTGCCATCCCAGGGTCGAAAACTTAATAGGTTGGGTGCCTGGCACCGAATCAGCTTTCATGCTCCACATAGACATGGGTTCGGATGTAATCCAAAATAAGGGTCAAGCCTTCACGATTAGGATGGAGGCCGTCCTTTAACATCAGCTCATCCTTAGCCATGCCTTCATCGTTCAAGAGAACAGAAATAGTGTCCAGATAGGAGCAACCGACTTCTTCCGCAATGGCCATAATCCAGCTATTGCCTTCCGTAATCTTGGCATTGGTAATGCTGCCGTAATGTTTATACCTGCGGGTAATGGGGTAGATGGATTGGAGGATGATGATCGTATCAGGGCTGATTTCCTGGATATCAGTAACCAAGTCCTTGTATTCCTCGGTGAAATACGCTTCATCCATAAAAGATATGCCGTTGATACCTAAGGCTATGATCAGGATATCCGGAGGATGCAAGGCGACAACTTCGCGAATGGGACGCTCCACCTTATCGTAAGGATCAAGAATATGATAGCTACTCTGGTAGGCCAAGGTCATGGTGCCTTCAGGTCCGGTCCAGATTTGCTTGGAATCTTTTCCATCACTAAAAAGCTCGAGCGGCCACATCCAATAAGTGGGTGAATCACAGATAAAAGTAATCCTGTCAACATATTCCATTCCCATATCCTTACTGGGAACCAGCAGAGCCGGCGAATCATAGTTGACAGCTGTAAGTTTGGGATTCAGCTCATAAATATAGGCTGCCGAACGATCCGCCTGCGGAGCAGGTGGTGAGGTTGTTGTTGTAGGTGAGGTAGTTGTAGTTGTTACGACAGTTGTTGATGTAGTCGTTGTAAGGATAGAGGGTAAATGCGTATAATCGCCGTCGGGATTGCTTGTACTTCTTGTCTTGGCTGTTTCTTCTATTGGAGTTCGAGAACAGGCCAGAGGAAAAAAGATGCTAAACAAGATAATCAGCACCATCAAGGAAATAAAGGGCGACCTTACTTTTTTACATTTCATATTTCAATTGCCTTAATCTGCATAAGCCAGGATTTCCACCGCAGTCCGAACATAAAAATCTACCTGTTTAATATATTGGCTCAAATGGAATGGTGCAAGAGGCAGAAAGCACGGAGCAGGTGTCAGCGGTCCGACCTGCTGACAAAGACATCAAGATTTTTCTAATTGAAAAAAGGCGCACCCTTGCGAACTAAGGTCGCAGGGGTGTGCTTTGCATCGGGAGGAATTTAAAAGTACCGTGTTCAATAAGGGCATAGAACAAGCCCGGCAGAGTCGATTCAGCCCCTGTCTGGATTTTGATTATGCTAACATAAAAATACATCAAATTAGGTGTTGCTTCAAAAACTTCACCTAATACTTAATTGGGAGGAGGGTATGATGAAAGCTTTTCATCGAGCACTTGTTTTACTTTTGGTATTTGCCTTGGCCTTGGTCACAGCTTGCGGAGGTGAACCTAAACCAGAACAAGAGTCAGTTGTAACTGTTACCTCAGAGGCAACAGAAGGGCCAGTTGAAACGGAAGCCCCGATTGAAACGGAGGCCCCGGTTGAAACAGAAGGTCCGGAAATAGAAGGGGAGCCCGAACTGGTGTGGAGCCATGAATATGAGGGTGATACCGTCACAAGTATGGCCACATACGGTGAAACCCTTGCGGTAGGGATGTATTTAGTCGTTTACACTCACCATATCTCGGATGGCTCCTTGATGGATGTTTTAATCCATGAGCATGATGTGGAAGATATGGCCTTCTCCCCCGATGGAACAGTGTTAGGTGCAGGCCAGGCTCTTTCCGGTGTGCAACTCACGGAACTTGTTGACAAAGCCGAACCGAAGAACCCTCACCGCGGCTTTAATAACCGCCTGGCCTTTTCTCCGGATGGGCTTTCCATTGCGACTGGAAATCGGGACGGGTTTGTTTGGATTTGGGAGCTTGACGGTTTAAACCAGACGGCCGCTCTTGAATATCCTGAACTTTCAAGCCCAGACAAGAGCCATGGTGGTGAATGGCTGAGAACCATCCAGTATCATCCGTCAGGCCAACTTCTGGCAGCAGCGCACTTTGACGACACCGTCTATATCTGGGATCTTGAAAAAAAAGAAGTGATCCAGTCCCTGCAATATGATGCCGGCGGCAGAATGGGCACTGGCTTTTGCTTTTCGCCAAACGGCAGTGAAATGGCTTGTGCAGTTAAGGATAGCGGTGAATACTTGGTTCAATTGCTAAAAGTTGATGGCGGTGAAGCGATAAGCACTATTACCGTGCCAAAAGCAGTACGGGACTTGAAATTTTCTCCCGATGGTAGCTTATTGGCTGTTGCCGTCTACGGTTCTCCCATAACCATATGGGACGTTGCTTCGGGGAACTTACGCTATACCCTGGACCGGGAAGTAACTCCCCTGGAGGATGCTGACTATCTCAAAAATGATCCCTATGTCGTAACCTTTACGGATGACGGAGGGCATGTAGCCGCCGCATCAAGGGCATCCAATTCGAATGGAATGATTGAGTTATGGCGGCTTCCCGGGGCTGAACCCATCCCTCCTCCACCCGTCGATATGCGCAAGCCCCCGCCCTTGCCTGGCGATGTTTTATTTGACACCGGCAGCGCGGAGTTGAAGCAGGAAGCCTTTGCCGAACTTGAAGGTTTCGCGGAAGAACTCTATGCCAACATTACGGAAGCCACCATCACCTTTGTAGGCCATACGGACAGCCGGGGCGATGCAAAGAGCAACCTCCAACTTTCAATTGATCGAGCGCAAGCCATTAAAGATTGGTTCCAGGACTGGGCTGATAAAAAGGGCTCTATTGAATGGACCTTGCTTGTTGATGGAAAAGGTGATACTGAATTGAAAGTGCCTGATGTCGATGTTGAGGGCAACTTTCTTAACGATGCCGGTTCACTTAACCGTCGCGTGGAGATAGAGATTGAACCTTAGAAGACTGTAATCCGCAAAGCTTAGGCTGAAAATTTAATACATTGCTTGTCTAATTGAAAAAAGGCACACCCCTGCGAACTGACGTCGCAGGGGTGTGCTTTGCATGGGAAGGAATTTAAAACCACCGTGTTCATTAAGATTACTCCTACACCGTAATGCCACACAAAGCACGCGAAGTTAATGTAGGATACAAATTTGGAAGATCAACTTCAATGGGGCGGATTTTATGCGACTATCATGATCGAAAATCGATTATTAGGTGCCTGGCACCGAAGTCGGCCGGCTTCCAGATGGAAGCCACTCTTTTCCGAATTTAGTTGAAAGAAGCTTCCTTATCAGGGCCGGGGGCGAATCCACATACTGCAAGGCATTTGAGCAGTAAATTTTTTACACGAAACCTTCTCAAAAAAAAGTTCCCAAAGTTGACTTGATCATATTGACAATGATCTATATGAAGTGTAAAATCACACATAGACAGATATGAATGTGAGGTGGGGAATGACTATAAGCGAAATATCAAAAATCTGTAAAGCACTGGGGGAAGAAAATCGGGTTAAAATCGTCAAGCTTCTTACGGGTGGCGAGCGGTGTGCTTGTGATTTGCTGAAGGACTTGAACATTACTCAACCCACCCTGTCACATCATATGAAAGTGCTGTCGGAATGTGACTTGATTATCACCCGAAGAGAGGGTAAGTGGTCCTACTATTCACTGGATTGTGAAACGCTTACGGAGTTCAGGGGCTTCATTGCAGGCCTTGACTGCAATAAAAGCAGGCGGAGGTGCAGCTGCCGATGATTTGCCCTTATTATAGCTGTCGTTGGTGGCACTATTATTGAGAAGGTGCGTGTGGAAAAGCACGTTGAGAGTTTTATATTGTCGGCTGGGAATTTCGATTTGGAGTCTCCGGAACTGACCCTAAAAGACCCTATTGAACTTACCAAAGAACAAACACTATCAACATTCAAAAAGGTGTTTCCATACATGCTTAGTTTTAAAGATACTGCAGGACATCAGAGGATAAAAATATGGAAAATAATAAAAATCCGGGCATAAAATTTTTTGAGAAATACCTGACCGTTTGGGTAATTTTGTGTATGGTCGCCGGAGTAATGGTTGGCAAGTTTCTCCCTGGGATTCCGGCCTTTCTCGGGCGTTTCGAGTATGCCAGCGTCTCTATACCCATTGCGATACTTATCTGGCTCATGATTTATCCCATGATGCTGAAGGTCGACTTTCAGAGTATAAAAGATGTGGGGAAAAACCCAAAAGGTTTATTTGTTACTTGGATCAGCAACTGGTTTATAAAACCCTTCACCATGTTTGGCATCGCGTGGTTATTTTTCTTTGTCATTTTCAAAACGCTTATTCCGGCAGATCTGGCAAGAGATTATCTTGCCGGAGCAATACTGCTTGGAGCGGCTCCCTGTACGGCGATGGTATTTGTGTGGAGTCATCTGACCAAGGGAAATGCTGCCTATACGGTGGTGCAGGTTGCGACAAATGATCTGATTATCCTGATAGCATTCACTCCGATAGTAGCTTTTCTTCTTGGTGTTGGTGGGGTGACAATTCCATGGAATACGCTGATTTTTTCAGTAGTTTTATTTGTGGTTATACCCTTGACAGGAGGCATAATTACGAGAAATGCCGTAATAAAAAAGCGGGGACTTGAGTATCTGGAAAAGCAATTCATACCAAAGTTCGGAAACATCACTGTTTCAGGCTTATTGCTTACCCTCATCATTATCTTTTCATTTCAAGGGGAAGTTATTTTGAATAACCCCTTGCATATTTTGCTGATCGCGATACCGCTTATTATCCAGACTTTCTTGATATTTTTTATTGCATATATTGCAAGTAGGGCGCTGAAACTGTCACACGATATAGCCGCACCGGCCGGAATGATAGGCGCTTCAAATTTCTTCGAATTAGCCGTTGCGGTTGCAATTTCTCTTTTTGGAACCAAATCACCCGCGGCGCTCGCCACCATCGTCGGTGTTTTAACTGAGGTTCCGGTTATGCTTGTATTGGTAAAGATCGCAAACAGCACAAAGGGGTGGTTCAGGTATGAACAAGCCTAAGGTTGCGTTTATCTGTGTTCATAATTCTTGTCGAAGCCAAATAACTGAAGCACTTGGGAAATATCTGGCTGGGGACGTCTTTGAAAGTTTTTCTGCCGGTACGGAGATAAAAGATGATATCAATCCTGAAGCAGTAAGGATTGTGAAACAACTCTATGGAATCGATATGGAAGAAAACCAATACCCCAAACTCCTGGAAGATATCCCCCCCGTAGATATTGTCATTACAATGGGGTGTGATGTAGTGTGCCCCTTTCTCCCAAGCAAACGCCAAGAAGACTGGGGCTTGGATGACCCTACTGGAAAGCCTGATGAGGATTACATTGAAGTCATCAAAGCAATTGAAAAGAAAATCAGAGACTTAAAAGCAAGTTTGAATAATGGTTAACCAGTTTGAGAGTAGAAAAGTATATTGATCGGTGCCTGGCACCGTAAATCCGGCAAACTGAACACCAGAAGAGGCTTTGGTAAGGGCTATACTAAGATCAAGATCAAACAAGCAGGTGCCAGCTTACGTAAAACGGCGCCGTGAAGGAGATAGTATTATGCGCGTTGTATTTCATATTGATGAGATGAAAAAATGGCCCCTGCTCCTGGCAAATGTCACGAACTTTTTGTCGGCGGAAGCGGAAGCGACGGTAGAAGTTGTCGCCTACGCCGAGGCTGTCACCTACTATGTCGGAGACAAGGAACTGCCGGAAGAACTGATTGGTAAAGTAGACTTTGTTGCCTGTGGTAACGCCCTCAGAGCCTGGGAAATAGAAACCGGGCGGCTACCCGGGCATGTACGGGTTGTTCCCTCAGGTGTCGTTGAGATCATACGTAAACAAGCGGAAGGATACTATTACATCCGTCCTTGATAATTCGATTTGGCCTGGGATTCCAGTTTGAAGGTCTGCCCCGGTAGGGGTGGATCTTTTCATTGGGGTGATTCGTCAACTTCACTTCGGGCGGAAGACTCTTTCTTGCCCTTCATCTGTCCGGCTAAATCACTGGCGGCTTTCATAAGATAGAGCAAGCCGTTCAAGATAAGGCCAGCCCCGATGACTGTTTCGACCGGGATGCCCAAGGAAGTCGGCGCCAAAATGGCCAGCAAGCCGCTTGTGAACAAGAGAAGGGCGATCACAAACAAGGACCAGAAAAAGCCTTTGCTGTAGGCCCGCATGACCAGGGCCGCGATGGTGGTAAAAAGCGCGTTGACGATAAAAAAGAGGCCCGCCACTACCAGCAGATACTTGATTGTCTCGGCCGGCTTGATCAGGAGGAGCAAACCAAGCACCACGGGGACCACGACCTTAGTCAACGATGACCTCCCCTTGCGGTCCCTGATCATAGCCCGGACGTAGGCAGCGGCGAAGATGCTCCCGGCAAGAATGGACGCCAGGCCCAGGACAGTTGTCAGCGCGCTGTCTTCCAGCTCAGGACCGAGCAGGGCGAAGAGGCCGGCGGCAATCAGCAGCAGTCCGACCAGGGTCCATTCCCAGACCTGATTCTTTTGGGTCCTGCCTTGGCTGTCTTTCGCCATGAAGCCTCCTATAGCCCACAGATAAGGGCTTTGTCAAAGGCGGTCCAGTGACTGATCGTAACTGATCACATCTTACATCAGATCCTTCAAGATTCGTCTTTGACCTTGCTCCCGGAGTAAAGAGCTCCCTGGCAAGGGGTCCGGTTGCCTTCCTGATCCCCTAGAACTGTTCTTGTTCCGTACGGGCAATAATTTCGTTTTGCAGCTCCAGGTCAAGATTACGGAAATAGTCACTGTAGCCTGCCACACGCACAATGAGGTCACGGTAATCATCAGGATTTTTCTGCGCTGCCAGGAGGGTATCCCTGTCGATAACATTGAACTGGATATGATGGCCGTCCTTGTCAAAATAGGTCCTGATCAGGTTACCCATCATGCGCAAGCCATTTTCGCCTTTTACCAGGGAAGGGGTGAATTTCTGATTGAGGAGGGTCCCGCCCGTGCGCAGATGATCCATTCTGGCCGCGGAGTTTACGACAGCGGCAGGACCATTTTGGTCAGCGCCTTGAACAGGGGAGATTCCTTCAGATAGCGGTTTATGGGCATAGCGTCCGTCCGGGGTCGCGCCGATGACACTCCCAAAGTACACATGACTGGTTGTAGGGAGCATATTGATCCTGTACTCGCCGCCCTTAATGGTCGGCCGGCCCTTTACCAGATCAGCATAGGTATCGAATATTTGACGCATGATACTGTCAGCGTAATCATCATCGTTGCCATATTTGGGTGTTTTCAGCAGGAGCGTGGAGCGTAATGCCTCCTGCCCTTCAAAATTATCCTCCAGAGCCTTCATCAGCTCAGTCATAGTAAAAGTCTGCTTTTCAAAGACATGGTATTTCAAGGCTGCCATCGAGTCAGTCACGGTCCCGATACCGACTCCTTGAATATAGTTGGTATTGTATCTAGCGCCGCCCGCATTGTAATCCTTGGCCCTGCCAATGCAATCCAAGGTGATGGTCGAGAGGAAGGGGACAGGCATTTCTTCGGCAAAGATCGAGTCAATGACATTGGAGCCGGCGATTTTGATTTCCAGGAAATGTTCAATCTGTCGGGCGAAAGCGGTCATCAATTGCTCAAAGCTCTTGTAGCTTTCCGCCTTTCCTGTATGAAGACCCAACTGCTTGCCTGAATAGGGGTCAAAGCCGTCATTCAGGGTAAGCATCAATAGCTTGGTCAGATTGAAATAGCCTGTCAGGATGTAGGCTTCACGGCCAAAGCTTCCGGTCTCAACACAGCCGCTCGCCCCACCATACCGGGCATCAAGCAAGGTCTTGCCGGCATTGAGAAGTTCTTGAACAATGGCTTCCGTGTTGTAAAAGGCAGGCTGTCCCCAACCCTGGCGTGAGATTTCGCAGGCCCGGTGCAGGAAACGATCGGGGGTCTTCCGGCTGATCTGCACATTGGAGCTGGGTTGCAAAAGACGCAGGTCCTCCATGGTGTCAAGGATCAGGTAGCTGACCTCATTGACGCCGTCCTGGCCGTCCGGGGTGATGCCGCCAGTATTTATATTGGCGAAATCCGTGTAGGTGCTGCTTTCTTTCAGGGTAATGCCAACCTTGGGCGGCGCGGGCTGGTTGTTGAATTTTATCCATAAGGCCTGCAAGAGCTCCTTGGCCTTGTAAGCATTGAGGATGCCATCTTCAAGATCCTTGCGGTAGAAGGGGATGAGATGCTGGTCCAGACGTCCGGGACTGAAGGCATCCCAGGGATTGATCTCCAGGGTTACACCCAGGTGGACGAACCAATACATCTGGATGGCCTGCCAGAAAGTCCGTGGTTTCTCCGCCGGCACAAGCTTGCAGTTTTCTGAGATTTGCAATAATTCTTCTTTGCGTTCGGGATCTTCTTCCTTTTCCGCAAGTTGGGCCGCATAGTCACTGTAACGCCTGCCGAGGATTATGATTGCTTCTGCGGCAATACGCATGGCTTTCAATTGCTCGGCCTTGTGGGCTGCCTCCCGATCGGTCAGATAATCCAGATTCTGTAATTCTTGGTCAATCCGGGCAATCCGATCATTGAAGCCGCTGGCATAAATGTCGTCCGATCCAACGGTGTGGCCAGGTCCTCTTTGCTCCATGAATTCAGTGAAAATGCCTGCCCCATAGGCATCTTTCCACTCATCAGTCATCCTGTCGAGAATCTTGCTACGGGTAGACCGGGCATCCCAATAAGGAATGATGGTGTTCTCCTGGATGTCAAAATACTCTTCTTTTACTTTAAAGGATATGAGTTCACGCTGATCCATGACCTCCATATCTTCCAGGCTATGGCAGCAGAGCTCGGGGAAGGTAGGGGCGGCTTGGGGATGTTCCCCTTTTTCACCAAGGATCAATTCACCGTCACCAATATAGAGCGCCTTCTTTTCCATCAGTTCTTTGAAAAAAAGCGCACGCAAGACAGGTACAGATACCTGCCCCTGATATTTCTTGTAAACTTCCGTTTCGATTAGGGCTCTTTCCATAGAGATTACGGGCTGAGTGGAAACAGATAGATCCCGGAGCTTTTGGATTCTCTCATTTATACCACGTTTTTCCATTTTGATGCTGGCGCCTTGATCCGCCTACCTCCCTTTTGTTTATGAATTAGTAAGATGTGATGCCAGAATGGCACCTCCAATATTTGTCTGATCCAGACCCCTGTCCAAAAAGATTTTCAATGCCTTGTTCATGAATTCATCGGAGGGTACTTGGAACAAGACCCTTTGACCCTCAATACCCAGTCGATCGTATTTGTCACTGCCAAAAAGATGATAGGGCAAAAGAGCGATCGTTTTAGGAGTCGTATTTTTTGCTATCCAGTCAGCAATCGCCTCCAGTTCCTCCTCTTTGCCGTTGAAACCGGGGATCACAGGGATCCTGATATGGAGGGTCGTATCCTGTTTTGACAGCCAGATCAGATTGTCAAGAATTTGATGATTGTCAATCTTGATAAATTCTTCATGCTTAACCGGGTCAACATGCTTCAGGTCGTAAAGAAAGGAATCAGCATATTGCAAGGCTGTTTCCAGATTGGAACGGGCTACCGCCCCGCTGGTATCAATAGACAGATTGATCTTTTCCTTCTTTATCTCTTTCATCAGCGCTTCCAGCTGTTCCATATTTTGAGCCAGTGGTTCTCCACCCGATAAAGTTACCCCCCCCTGGGAGCGGTCAAAAAGCGGCCTGTCCCGTAAAAGGATCTTCATAATAGCCTTGACGGAATATTGCTTTGCGCTCATCAACAAGGCTTCTGTCGGGCAAACATCTGCGCATTTACCACAAGCGGTGCAGTTCTTGCGATTGATTTCAGGTCCTGTTTCAGGATCATAGGACAGGGCCTGGTCCTGGCAGACAGGTTCACAGTTTCCGCATTGTATGCAGCGCTCACGGAAATGGAAGAGAAGGGGTTTGGTGGACTGTCCTTCCGGATTATGACACCAGGGACAGGACAGGGGGCAGCCGGCAAAAAACAAGGTGCTTCTAAGTCCCGGCCCATTTTCTATGCTAAGACGCTGTAAATCAAATAAATAAGGCAAGATTTCCCTCATAAATTACATATATTGAAAATATTCGACCTTAGTTATATTACAATACAGTAGAAGCAAAGATCAAATATTTCATTTTTTAAAGGAGGGTCAGCATGGACTTGGCGCAAAATATCGGACAGAGAATCAAAAGCCTTCGCAAGGCAAAACAGCTGACGCTTAAGCAGCTGAGTGAAACGACCGGATTGTCCAGCGGTTTCCTATCACAATTTGAACGTGGCATGACCAATATCGCGATTGATTCCTTGAATAAAATCGCCCATGCCCTGGGGATCCCTCTTGAAAGTCTGATCAAGATAGCTGGAAAGGAAAAAGGGATAGAGGTTATTCGTTCCTATGAGAGGGATACTTCCCTGATTTCCCCCCATGTCATTCAATATATGCTCAGTTCACAACCGGAGCGTTTTTCTTTCCTGCCTCGGGCCTTCAGGCTCCTCCCCCTACCCCACAAGCAAAAGATAGAACTTTATTCCCATGAGGGGCAGGAATTCATCTATGTCCTGGAAGGTTCGGTTACCTTCTTTCTCGAGGATAAGTCAACCATTCTTTACCCGGGGGATAGTGTGCATATTGATTCGAACATTCGCCACAATTGGGCCAATTTATCTTCCATGCCGGCCTTGATACTTACAGTCAACAGTCCGAATCCCTTTTTATTTCTTCATGATCCGCACCAGGAGGGCCATGCGATGGATGAGGAGTCAATTGAGTCCGATTAAAGCCAATCGCGGACTCAAATAAGGGCAAATATCCGTTTTCTCAGCCCCTATCCGCTTCCAAAGCAATGAATTCGCGGGCAGCCTCCAGGATGAGGCCATGCCCCTCTTCCGTTGGATGTATGCCATCGGGTCCGATCAAACTTTTAAATGTCCGGTTTTCAAGGAAAGGGCTTCTCAGGTCCAACAAGGGAGTGTCTGTTTCGCGGGCTATGGCTTCAACCTTCAGGGAATACATCTCGTGCCAGCGGTAAATGGCCTGTTTATCTCCCAACCAAGCGAGAATCTGATCTCTGGCCTGGTCCGGCGCGATCCATGTATCGTAGAATTTCTCAGCGTCTATCGGCGGAAGATTGGTCAAGATAAGCCTGATTCCCGCCTCTTTGATTCGACTGATGACATAAAGATAGTTCCGATGAAACTGGTCCAGCGGTGTGGACGGTTCATGGTCCAAAGAGGGATTCTCTCCGATTTCCGCCCACTTGAAATTGCAATCATTGCCGCCAAAGCCTACGAGAATGACCTGGCAGTCCGGGTCACCCTCCAACTGGCGTTCAATCAACTTCCGGCCCTTGCTGATGGTAGAGCCAAATTTTCCACAATTGACGAAGCTTAACTCCAGGCCCTCGCTCTTAATATCCGCCAGGGGCTCCATGCGTCGATACCGACCCGTTGAGGGGTCCTGAACCACCCTCCCGATAATGGAATCTCCGAATAATTTGACTATTAAACGCCTCATCATTTTCTCCTAACTCAAGATCGCCGGATATGGCAACCACCTTATGGCGTGTGGACTTATGACAGGGTGCCTTCAAGGTCGATCCAGTCCATATGGTTGATGCAAATTAAAACTTAGCGGTAAGCCGTATCCCGCCCTTCGGTACCTCGGTTCTTATATAGAGTAGCAGGGAGAGCAAAATACGATTCACCTGAATATTACACCAGAAGAATAAACCCTAAAAGTTCCCTTAAATCTCTGCGTGATACTGCAATAGATCATCCACGAGATTGACCAGATCCGAAAGTGTCAGGTATTCCAGCTCGAGATAGGCATCACTATCGGGCGGATAAGCAACCGTCAAGGCGTACAACCCGTCGCAACTTTCACCGATCCGGGTGTGAAGGGAAAGATCCGTATCCGTCAGGATTTCCCTGACATCGTCGCGAAGGCCCTCGCCCGTGAACTTCATGGCACTCTCTTTGGCTGTCCATAATGTCGTAAAGGCGATATCCGGTCGGTCAGATGCCAGGATGGCCTTCAGTTCACTTTCCTTGCAGATCCTTTCTGCCAGAAGGAGATCGAAGGGTTCGACACCCTCAGTGTCGATGCCCACCTTCCTATCGGAGACGGCGCAGACGACGGCCCGTTTGCAGTGACTGATGTTGAAATGGATATGAGGATAGGCTGCCAGTCTTGGCTTGTCCCGCTTTCCATAGGAAAGTTCAGGGTGTTCTTGTATTCCGTATTCCTTTCTCAAGGCCAGGATCAGGAGTAGCCAGGCTGTCGCTGACAGCTTCTGGTCGATCGCGTAACGGTAGGCAAGCGCCTTTTCCTTCCGTTGGGGCGGCAGGACCTGGAGAAGGCGGGCCAGCAGCTCCTCCGAAATCTGTCCGGGATTTTCAAACAGATAGATCACGGATCAGCTGCCCGTGGGGATCAGGTCAAAATAACCGAGGCCGTCCAGGGCTTCAATCGCGCTTTCCAGTTCGGTATCAATGATCCTTTTCTGCGCATGGGTAAGGCGAAATCGAGTCATACGCCACCTCCTCGATCGTTCATAACAAGATCAATGGCATGAAACCATGGCCCTTGTAATGGAACTTGCCTCATTATAACGTGAAAGAGTCTGGGTACCGGGCATAAAAATAAATAGAATTCTTTCGAGGCCAGGTTTCGGCACCTGCTATCTACTTAGAACAGAAAATAAAAATCTTTTGAAAAATCAAGCCTTATTTACCTGACTATTGGTATATTGAAAGAGTCGTGGCAGGCGAGTTTTGCGGAAGAGGAAAAGAGAAATAATAAATGCGGAAGTTTCTGAGACTATTTCTTTCCAAGTGGGGTCCAATCCTATGAAAAAAATTGCCTCCTGTCTGATTCTTTCCCTGACCCTGCTGGCACTTCTCCTGGCTCTTTTTTCCGCTCGTGTACATGCTCCTTCTGTCTTTGCCGCTGGGCCAGCGGTTGAAGGGGGAGAAGGGGGAAAAAAGCCGGTACCTGAATTTTCCTCGCCGCAGGAGTTGAACGCGGCCAAGGCGAAGATGGGTGTCCGGACAGGCAGTATCCAGGACGCTTATACAGCGCAGTACCTGCCCGACACGAGCATCCTCTACTTTGAAGGCATCTCCGATATGATCGTGGCCCTGACTTCGGGGAAAATTGATGGCTTCATGACGGTAGCGACCCGGGTCCCCATCATTCTCCGTGAAAACAGTAAGTTGGCAGCCATTGAGCTGGTGGGGCCTCAGGACCATGTGGCCTTCATGTCGGCCCGTACCGGGTTTTCGAGAGAACTGCTGGTCCTGCTCAATTCCTACATTCTGTCCGCACAGGAAAGCGGCCTCTTCGATGAATTATATGAGGAGTGGTTCAAGGCAGAGGACAGCTACCCGGAGGTGATTGCCAGCTCCGAACTGTCAGGTGAAAAGGGGATCATCCGCTACGCGGCCCAAGGCAACATGGAACCCATCAGCTTTATGCAAGGCGGTGATCTGACCGGCTTGGAGCTTGATTTGCTCAGCCGTTTCTGTCAGGAGTGCGGTTATGGACTCACGGTCACGGAGTCCAATATTGCCGGCATGCTGGCGGGCATAACTTCAGGTAAATATGATCTGGCCGGGGGCGGTCTCGCCATTACCGAGGAGCGGCGCCAAAGTGTTGACTTCACGGAGAGCTACTATGCCTACGGTCAATGGATCATCACGCGCGCTGTTTCTGACGGTGGGGCTGCTTCCGGCGATAAGGCCGGGGTCAGTTTCTGGGGGAAAATCTCAAACAGTTTCCACAAGACCTTCATCAAGGAAGGCCGTTGGAAGCTGATAGCCAGAGGTATCGGCGTCACCTTGTTCATTTCAATTATGTCGGGCCTATTCGGAACCCTCTTCGGGTTTGGGACCTGCCTGCTTCGTATGAGCAAGAGGAGGGGCCTGGCCGGTTTTGCCAAAGTATTCATCAGGCTGATCCAGGGTGTGCCCCTGGTCGTGCTCCTGATGATCCTCTATTACGTCCTCTTCGGTTCTGTTGATATCAATGCCATTATCGTCGCGATCGTCGGTATATCGATCAATTTTGGTGTTTATGTCGGTGAAATGATGAGGACTGGCATTGAGGCGGTTCCCAAGGGGCAGGTTGAGGCGTCCCTGGCCCTGGGCTACAACAACAGTCAGACCTTCCGCAAGGTCATATTCCCCCAGGCGGCCCGCCACATCCTTCCTGTCTATAAAGGGGAATTCATAGCCATGGTAAAGATGACCTCCATCGTGGGCTATATTGCCGTACAGGATTTGACCAAGGTATCTGACATCATCCGGAGCCGGACCTATGAAGCCTTCTTTCCCCTGATTGTAACGGCGGTGATCTATTTCCTGGTTGCCTGGGCCTTGACCTCCCTTTTGAATCTCATTGAAGTCAGAATTGATCCCAGGAAGAGATCCCGCCATGTGAAGGGGGTGATTGAGGCATGATCGAAGTCCGGCATCTAAGAAAGGAATATCCCAATGTAACGCCGCTGACCGATGTCAATGCCAGGATCGGCAAGGGGGAAGTCGTCTCCGTTATAGGTCCATCCGGTACCGGGAAAAGCACCTTCCTGCGCTGCCTGAATGGCATGGAGCGGCCCAGCTCGGGCGAGATCCTTTTGGAAGGGGTGGATATCTATCAGGACCCGGCCACCATTACAAAAGTACGCCAGAAGATGGGCATGGTCTTCCAGTCCTTCAACCTTTTCTCCCACCTGACCATTATTGAAAATACCATGATGGCCCCCGTGGATCTTCTGGGCCTGGGCCGGCAGGAGGCCTATGACGAGGCCTTGAGACTACTGAAAAGTGTCGGCCTGGCTGAGAAGGCCAAAAACTATCCGGATGAGCTGTCCGGAGGTCAACAGCAGCGAGCGGCCATTGTCAGGGCCCTTGCCATGAGACCGGAAGTCCTGCTCTTTGATGAACCCACCAGTGCCCTGGATCCGACCATGGTGGGCGAAGTGCTCGCCGTTATCCGGAATCTTGCGAGGGAGGGGCTGACCATGGTGATTGTCACCCATGAAATGAAATTTGCCCGGGATGTTTCGAGCCGGGTTTTCTATATGGATCAGGGCATTATTTATGAGGAAGGGGCCCCGGAAGCCATCTTCGATCACCCGCGGAAGCAGAGGACCCGCGTATTTGTTAAGCAGCTCCGGAATTTCCATTACACGATTGAATCAAGAGACTTTGATTTTGTCGCGGTCGCGAATAGCCTGGCAGAGTTCGCCCACAGACAGGCCCTGTCTTCAGCGCAGAATTTGAAGTTCCAGCAGATCTTCGAGGAGATGTGCGTATCCCTGATACTTCCAAGCTTGCCGGACGCGGGAATCCGCTTGAGTTTTGACGCCTCCTGCCTTGAGGGAGGGGAAGGCTGCGAGGTGATCCTGCGCTGGGAAGGTAAAAGATTTAACCCCATGGAAGAAGGGGATGAGCTTTCGGTTAAAATCGCCTTGGCCAAAACAGAGAGTGCCCACTATTCCTATGAAGAGGGCAGTAATCTGATTCATATTAAATTTTGATGACTCAAGGGGTAGCCTTATGAGAAGAAATCGATTTTGGCTTTTGGCAAGCCTGGCCTGCCCAAGGAGCGACTCAATTGACGCTTTTAATTCAAAGAGGTGACCTTTTATGAAAAACGCCATCCTTGCGATCTTGCTCGTGATATTGCTGATAGCCCTGCCCCTTACCGGATGTCAGAAGGCTGCCGGAAATAAAAAAGCCCTGCCGGTCACGATCGAGGGTGAGGATATTGATGTGGGCAGTGGTGCCAACGCCTACGATCACAGGGGTGACCATGAAGACTCCCCCTATTGGAAGGGCCCCGATTTTTACCGGATGACATCGAACGACCATCTGACCATCATCCCGGAATACGCGACTTTTCAACAGACGACGGAATGGTCCTGCGGGCCTTCCTCCATCCTCATGGCCTTCAAGCATTATGGTATCGAAGGCTATACGGAGTGGGATATCGCCGTGGCTTCCAGGACCTCGGTTGATGAGGACAAGCCGGGCGCCGAGCCGGGCAGCGCCAATAATTACTATGAGCATGGGGCGAATGTGAGAAAGCTCCACCAGTTTTTGGAGACCGTGCCCCAAGTGGAGATCGTCGACACCTCCTATGTCGCGGACTATTCCGAGCTGGATCTGATCACGGACGAGGACGGTTTCACGGAAAACGACAGGGGCAACCTCTTCCCAAGTTTCTCCGCCAACGCCCTCTACGCTTCTGACAACGCGGATGATACCGAACTATTCGTAGAAGACGCGGCAGACAGCTACTTCGTGCGCTGGATTCGCGGCCACCTGGAAGCGGGCCGCCCGATCCTGGTGGAGTGGGGTGACTGGGATGGCCACTGGATGGCCATCATCGGCTACGACACCATGGGAACCCCCGGCATCGGCGACGATGTCATCATTTTCGCCGACCCCTATGACACCTCCGATCACTGGCAGGACGGCTACTATTTCTATCCCACCGAGCGCTGGTTCTCCATGTGGCGGGACCGGAATGTGGCGGAAAAACCCTACCAGCTACAGCCCTATATCGTTTTTGACCTCAAGTCATAGGGCGTAATTCGGCGCCCGGGATCTAGTCACTGCGCTGCTCATACCCGGGACTGTACTTACTTCTTCCTGCCATCGGAGGGATGGCCTTATCCAGGATCCAGCTGTTCGGCTCAAATGTCTGTTATGATTAAAGTTCACCCCGTGCGGATGGTGACTGGAAACAGCTAACTGGAGCTCCGGGTCAGGCGGTCGAATTAAGGACCTTCCGTGACCGGAAGACCTCTTGTCCGTGACACCAGAATAAACTGAATCCTTATACAAATAATATTTCATTGTCGGGAGCTCCCTGCCGGCTGTCCTGAGAAATCGGGTCAGGAGGGGGTGGCCTGGTTTTTCATCAAAGAGGAGGTCGGTATGAAGGTTACAGTAATAGGCGCTGGGAATTCCGGCCTGGCCATGGCGGCGCATGTGAGTCTGGGAGGCCACGAAGTTACCTTGTGGAACAGGACCAGGGCGACGGTAGCGGCGCTGATCGAACGGCCGGTCATCAACTGTGACGGTGTCATAGACGGCCAGGTTCCCATTCATTGTGTGACTACTGATATGGCGGTCGCCCTGGAAGATCCTGAGATCATCCTGATCACCACGCCTGCCAACGCCCATAAGGAATTGGCGGGGCTGATCGCCAGGAATCTCCACAAGGAAGCCCTGATCCTTTTGAATCCCGGGCGGACCCTGGGGGCTTTGGAGTTCCGCCTGGCCTTTGAGAATAGCCAACAAGGTATAAGGCCCGACATCGCCGAGGCCCAGACCATCATCTACACCTGCCGGAAGACGAGCCCGGATTCCGTCCATATCATCGCCCTGAAATCGGATGTCCTCCTGTCGACCTTCAGGGCCGAGGAGAACGAATCGCTCCTGGCCCGGCTGCCGGATTGCATCCGCGATTATTTTATCCCCGCCCAGTCCATGATTGAGACCTCGATCGGGAATGTCGGCATGATCCTCCACTGCGCCCCCCTGCTCCTGAATGCCGGCTGGACGGAGAACGAGGCCAATATCTATCGCTATTATTACGATGGCATCACGCCGACGGTGAGTGGTCTCCTGGAGAAAATGGATAGTGAGCGGGTTGCCGTGTCCCAGGCCCTGAATCATCCAGTCGAGTCGACCAAGGCCTGGCTTGAACGAACCTATCATATTGGAGGGGACAGCCTTTACGAATGCCTACAGAACAATGAGGCCTACAAGCAGATTGACGCCCCCAGGACCCTCCAGCACCGCTATATCTTCGAGGACGTCCCCTGTGGCCTGGTACCCCTTGAGGCCGTTGGCAGGAAACACGGAGTCGACATGACCCATGTATCCCTCATTGTCGATCTGGCCTCCCGTTTGATGGGGGTTGATTTCAGGCGGACGGGACGGAACCTGGAGAGCCTGGGTTTAAAGGAGGGGAGTTACTGTTTGCTCGAACTCCTGAAAGGGCAAGTCGATCATGCCTGAGGGAGACCGGATCTACGGCCTGATCAAGCCGGCGGTCGACGCCCATACCCTGGGCATACAGACGGTCGCCGAACTGCTTCTTTCCTGTGGTCAATCGCTGGTCCTCGCCCCCGCGGAGATCGGCGCCGCCCTCGACCTCTACGACCATGAGGTCAAACGCCGGGTCATCCTGGATTGGATCTCGGAGGAGGGGATCAACCGGCTGGGGATAAGTTACCGGCTGGATGAGCAGGAGGCCGTCCGGATGACCGGCTATCTGGTGGAAGCCATGAAGGCGAGGCGTCTTTTCAGTTTCCAGGGGGGACCGGTCGATCTCCTCTTCTTTGCCGGCCTGCCCGCTGCCTGTGACGCAATCCGTGAAGCCCACCAGGGCCTGGTCAAAACCTTCAGGGGTGGGGAATCCATCCAGGAAACCCTGCAGATCATGGGGGTTCCCCCTGACCACATTCCTGCCGACCTTCGGGAGAGCAGCCAGTATGACCAGGACAGGATGGCATTTGGGAAATCCATCATTGATTCGCAGGCCTATCAGGGCTACAGAGCACCCGACCGATCGGGCTATCCCGAATACGGTAGTGATCAGGATACGGTGGAAGGCCGCCTTGAGGCCAATCTCCGGCCCAACTTCGAACCCCTTATCCGGGCCCATGTGGGGCCCTATTCCTCAAGCGCCAGGCGGGAGGAATCCGTTGAGGAGTTCATAGGCTGGGTGGGCCGGTTGGCCAAGTCGGGCCTTATGGACATCCTCTCAATCGGAACTTCACAGCTGACCCAGTCAAACTTCGGTGAAGACTGGACCGGCAAGCCCAATGGGGGCGGGGTACCTATCAATTCCCCGGACGAATACCGCCTGATCCGCGAGGTCGCAAGGCCCATGCTGGTCAGGACCTACGCGGGGACCAAGCGCATCCCCCAGCTGGCCGCCCTGCATGAAAGGACCCTGAATATCTGCTGGCATGCCCTCTCTCTCTGGTGGTTCAACCAGCTGGATGGCAGGGGTCCCTACGAGGTCTATACCAACCTGCGGGCGCATAGGGAAACCCTCTCCTATATAGCGGATACGGGCAAGCCCTTTGAGGCCAATGTTTCCCATCATTTCGCCTTCCGGGGGGCCGATGACCTGACCTATATCGTATCGGCCTACCTGGCCGCCAAGCTGGCCAAGCGGGCCGGTATCAGGACCTTCATCCTGCAGAACATGCTGAACACACCCCGGCTGACCTGGGGGATCCAGGACCTGGCCAAATCCAGGGCCCTGCTCAAGATCGTGAGGTTGCTGGAGGATCGGACTTTCAAGGTCCATCTCCAACCCAGGGCCGGCCTCGACTACTTCAAGCCCGATCTCCATGAGGCCAGGATCCAGCTGGCGGCGGTGACGGCTCTTATGGACGATATTGAGCCCGACGATGAGACAAGCCCCCCCATCATTCATGTGGTCAGCTACTCAGAAGCTTCCCACCTGGCGACACCCGGGGTCATCGATGAGAGTATCCGGATTTCCCAGTACGCCCTGCAAAAATACAGGGGCCTGAGGCGGAGGGGTGATATAGATCCCATGGGGGATAATCCGGAGGTCAAGGCCAGGGAGGACGCCCTGGTCCGGGGGGCCCGGGCCCTGATCCTGGCGCTCGAAAAAAGCGTGGATGACCTTTACAGCCCCGAGGGTTTCTACAAGATCTTCGCGGCAGGCTTCCTGCCCGTGCCCTATCTCTGGGGCGGAAGCGAGGAATTCCGCCACGCCAGGGATTGGGTCACCCGGCCGGTCAAGGGCGGTGTTCAGCTGGTCGATGAAAAAACCGGCCGGCCCCTCTCGGTGGAGGACAGGGTTGCGGTCGCCCGGCAAAACCTGAAGGACGCGGAATATGCTCTGAAGGAAAGACAGGGACAAGTTGGAGGCTATCCTTTCAAGGGTCCCGATTTGTTGTATCCTGTTTAAAACAACTATTCCCGCAGGCGGATACGCTGTGAAGGGTGGGCGCCATGGTTGTCAAGAAGATAAGGGCGACGGACAAACCGCTCTATGAATTGGCCAAGGACCAGCTCATGGAACTTTTGGAAAATCGCGAAGTCGGGGACCGGCTACCCTCTGAGGAAGTCTTGAGCCGCGATCTGGGTATCTCCCGAAATACCCTCCGGGAAGCGATCAAGATGATGGCACAGAAGGGGTATCTGGAACAGAAGCAAGGTCTGGGGACCTTCGTCGTGCGAAAACCCTGCCAGATGAACAGCGGTCTCGAGCAGCTTGAAAGCCTGGATCAGAAGGCCTTGAGAAGTGGTTGGCCCTGCACGACGGAAAAGCTTCGGATAGAAAGTCTCGACGCCGACCAGGAGTTGAGCAAGCGGCTGCGGGTGGAGAAGGGGACCCTATTGACCCGGGTGAGCCGGGTCAAGCTCCTGAAAGGCAAGGAGGTCGCCTACATAACGGATGTCATTCCCCCGAGCGTGCTTTCCCAGGAATTCATTGAAAACAATTTTCAAGGATCTGTCCTCGACCTGCTTTTGGAGGATCAGGGGTCGAATGTCGATTACGCCTATACGGAGCTCAGCGCCACGAAAGCGGATCAGGTCCTGTCCGAGCTTCTGAAAATTCCGGAGGGAACCCCGCTCCTGCTGTCGCGGGAGACTGTCTTTGGTCATGCCGGCAAACCGCTTGAATACGCCCTGAACTATCTGGTCCCCGATCTTATCAATTTTCATATCATCCGGCGGATCAACCGATGATCTTTTCCCCCGGGGCCGTTTCTATCGCTGCCGGGGATTTCGCGCCTGAATGGATGGCCGCCACGGAAGATAAACTCCTGGCCTCCTTCCTGGCCGGCCTGTTCTAGAAGGGGAGTTCCATGTCCCGTCAAACGGATGATAAGCATTTATTGGCCTTCTGCTCGAGACTGATCCAGACACCCAGCTATTCCGGGGAAGAGGGGGCGGTCGCCCGCCTGCTCTGTGAGGAGGCCCTGGCGCTCGGTTTCGACGAGGCTGGCCCGGACGAATACGGCAATGTTCTCTGCCGTCTGTCGGGCCGGGCGGCGGGCAGGGGCAGGACTCTTGTCTTTGACGGTCATATGGATACGGTTCCTGTCAATCCTGACAACTGGACCCGGGACCCCTTCGGGGGCCAGGTCGAAGAGGGAAGGATCTACGGCCGGGGGGCCTCGGACATGAAGGGCTCGCTGGCCGCCATGCTCTACGCGGTGGCCCGGCTGGCCGATTCGAGGGATGACTTTTGTGGGGATATCTATCTCTGCGGGACGGTCAATGAAGAACAGTTTGAGGGGGTGGCGCTGGGCAAGATCCTCTCAAGGATCAAGGCTGACCTGGTCATCATCGGTGAGGCCTCGGAGATGGCCCTGAAGATCGGGCAGAGGGGAAGGGCGGAGATACGCCTGGAGGCGATTGGCAAGGCCGCCCATTCCTCCAATCCCCTGGCAGGCCGCAATGCCGTCTACACCCTGCTGGACTACATCAAGCTACTTCGCGATGAGATCCCGCCCCGGGATCCCTTCCTGGGGGAGGGGATCAGCGTTCTCACGGATATTGCCTCCCAACCCTACCCGGGCGCCAGCGTCGTCCCCTACCACTGCGCCGCCACGGTCGACCGCCGCCTCCTGCCAGGTGAAGACAGGCAAAGCGTCCTGGACCGGTATGAAGGTCTGGCGGATGTCCTGCGGGAGAGGGACCCGGAAGCGGAACTTGAGATTTCAATCGCCTACGGCTCTGAAAATACCTATACCGGGGCCCGTATTGAAGGTGACCGCTTCTTTCCCGCCTGGAAGATGGGGGAGGACGATCCCCTGGTCGCGCTGGCCCTGGAAGCGATCGGCCGGGCAGGGCTTGAACCCCGTATCAGTAAATACTCCTTTTGTACCAACGGCAGCATGAGCGCGGGGGAGATGGGGATTCCGACCCTGGGCTTTGGCCCCGGCCGGGAGGATTTGGCGCATGTGGACGATGAATATCTTGAAGTGAGGGAACTCTACCAGGCCTGCCGTGTTTTCACTGAACTGGGCCAGGCCTTTTTCAAGGAGCTTTAAGGATTGCCGGGAAGAGGCCGCCGGCAGGACCTCGGCCCTGGCTATCGCCAAGGACCTGGGGTCTTCGGTGCTTGAATGAAGGGCCGGCTACTTCACCCTGGATTTGATGACATCAAAACCGACCCGGTTGATTGCCTTCTCGACTTCCTCCAGGGACAGGACCGCCTCGTCGAAGTCGAACTTCACCTTGCTGCTGTTGAAGGATACCTTAACCGTGTCCTTCGCGATGCCGCCCAGGCCCTTCAGGGCGCCCTCAATCTTTTGGGAGCAGGATGGGCATACCAGTGTCTCAAGTTGCAGATTCGCTGATTTCATCTTTGATTCTCCTTTTTCCAGTATTTCCGGACTCAATTTATCTTATTTTCGAAGCTGGTAGCGTAACAATCTCATACCGTTGAGGATGACCACCAGGATGCTGCCCTCATGGACCAGCATGCCGATCGTCATATTCATCCAATCGCCGAAGAGGAGACTGGCCAGGAGGGCAAAGACAACCCCTACGGCGATGACGATGTTCTGGACCATATTCCTGACCGTTGCCTTGGCCAGGCCGAAGGCGTGGGGAAGCCGGCTGAAGTCTGAGTTCATGAGGACGACCTGGGAAGTCTCGATGGCCACCTCCGTACCCTGCCCCATGGCGATCCCGACCTGGGCCAGGGCGAGCGAAGGGCTGTCGTTGACCCCGTCGCCGACAAAGGCGACTGTCCGGCCGGCCTCGATCTCCTCCTTGACGTAGGCGGCCTTGTCCTCGGGGAGCATATTGCCGCGGGCCTCGGTCAGGTCCAGCTCCCGGCTGATGACATCAACCGTCCCCTGGTTGTCACCTGACAGCATGACCAGTTCTTTGGCGCCCAGCCTTTTCAGTCTGCGCAGGTCCTCCCGGACGCCGGGGCGGAGGGGATCCCTGATCCCCATGAGGATCTTGAGCTCCCCGTCGACGGCTGTCAGGACCAGGGAATGGCCGCTGGCTTCGAGCCGGTCCAGGGTCTCCCTGGCCTGGACAGGCAGGATGACCCCCTTCTCTGCCATGAGCGCCTCGTTGCCGACCGCTACCCTGTGGCCTCGGACGGTGGCCAGGATGCCGCCGCCCTTCATAACCTCCGTGTTGGTGACCGGGGCGTATTCAGTCTCCCCGATTTCCTCCAGGATGGCCTTGGCCAGGGGGTGGTCGGATTCCCTTTCCAGGCTGGCCAGGTAGATCAGGGCCTCGGCCCCCTCGTCCCCGTAGAATTCCTTGGCCACGACGGCCGGATTGCCCAGGGTGAGCGTCCCGGTCTTGTCGAAGATCATCTTGTCGATCCGGCTGAAGTCCCGGATGACCTCACTTCCCTTCAGGAGGATCCCCTGGCTGGCCCCGTTGCCGATGCCGGCCACATGGGAGACGGGGATCCCGATGACCAGGGCCCCGGGGCAGCCCAGGACCAGGATGGTGATGGCCAGTTCCACGTTTTGGGTCAGGGCCCCAACCAGGACTGCCAGGACCAGGATGGCCGGTGTGTAGTATTTTGAGAAGCGGTCGATGAAGCGTTCGGCCTCCGACTTGGAATCCTGGGCCTCCTCAACCAGTTCGATGATCTTGCCGAAGGTGGTATCCTCTCCGACCCGGTCTGCCCGGATCTGGAGGGTGCCGTTGTCCAGCAGGGTACCGGCAAAGACTGTTGAGCCTTCCTCCTTGGCGACGGGCATGGACTCCCCGGTGATACTGGCCTCATTGATACTGCCTTCACCGGACAGGACGGTGCCGTCGACCGGTACCTTGGCCCCGGTCCTGACAAGGAGGATGTCATCGACATCGACCTCGTCGACATCGATCTCTTCATAGTCGCCTTCTTCTGTGAGTTTCCAGGCTGTCTCGGGTGCCATCTCGGTCAGGGCCTTGATGGCGGACCGGGTCTTGTTCAAGGTCCGCTGTTCCAGGTAGGCGCCGAAGAGGAAGAGGAAGGTGACTATGGCCGATTCCTCAAAATTCCGGATGACGAAGGCCCCGCCAACGGCCAGGGTGACCAGGAGGTCAATGCTGATCACCTTGACGCGCAGGGCCTGCCAGGCTTGCAGGGCGATGGGCAGGAGGCCCAGCACTGAGGCAGTGATGAGCAGGCCCTGGAAGAGGGGCAGGTAGCCAGTCGTCCACTTGACCAGGAAGGCCAGGGCGATCAGGACCCCATTGACCAGGGCCAGGGTGTTTTTATTTCTGAAGATTAATCGTTGCATTCAAGCCCGGCTCTTAACGGCCCTCCTGATAGGCCTTGTCGAGTTCACGGAGCAGCTTGTAGACCGCCTCGTAGCTTTCACAGACATCCGGGGGCACCAGGTAGTGGGCTGTGATGTCACGCATTTGTTCAAATTCAAAGGACAGGTCGGCCTCAGGGTCCTCGATCTTGTCCCGCAGGTTTTCATAGTGTTTCCTGACTTCCAGGAACTCAGGATGGGCATCCCCATGGACACGGGCGACGACCGGGACATAGAGTTCCAATATCTCCAGGTTGTTCTTTAGGATTTCTTTAAATTTTGTCATGTTCTACCTCAATATTTTCTTACCGGAAGGATTTTATCACAGCATAAAAAAGGGGAAAGCCTTTTGTTACCAAGCTGGAAAAGGGGCAAAATAGAAGTTCACGCTTTACAAATGCGCCAGATTGGCGCATTTGTAAAACCACTTACGCTTACGGGTCAAATCTTATTGTTTTAAGATATGGGTATAGCCAAGTTTGATGGCATGATCGAGTACCCGCTGGTATTCCTCACCGGGTAGCCGGCCACCGAGACCCGGATGCCCCTCACAGGGATTGCTGGACCGGGGTGTGTACTGCCTCAAGAGGGAGAGGGGGGTGTTGAGGGCCACCAGGCCGGCCAGCTCGTCGAGGATCCGGATGGAGTCCCGCCAGGAACCGGGCAGGACCAGATGCCGGATCACGACTCCCTTCTGGATGAGACCCCGCCTGTCAAGGACCGGCTCCGGTTGCTGCCGGTGCATCTCCTTGATGGCCGCCAGGGCATAGTCGGCGTAGTCGGGCGCCCCCGTCAGATCCCCGGCCAAGCCCGGATCAAAGAACTTCATATCGACCAGGTAGATATCCACCCAATCCGCCACGCCCAGGAGGCTGTCCACGGTCTCGTAGGCGCTACTGTTCCAGATCAGGGGTACCGGCCGGCTCTTCCAGACCTCCCGCTCCGCAAGACTGGCAAAAAGATCAGGCAACCGGTCAGCGTAATGGCTTGGCGTCACCAGGTTCAGGTTATGGACTCCATAACCCAGTAGCCTTTCGATTCTTTCAACCAACCCCTCCTGGCTGATCCTGATGCCGGTATGTTCATGGCTGATGTCATAGTTCTGGCAAAAACAGCATCTCAGGGAACAACCCGTGAAGAAGATGGTCCCCGATCCCGCGTAGCCGCTGATGAAACGTTCCTCACCAAAATGCGGCATAAGGCTTGAGATCCTAAGGTCATAAAAGCCCTCATCCGATCCACAGAAACCTGGATCTTCCACAGTCCGGGCGGCACCACAGAAGCGGGGACAGAGATAGCAGTGGTGATTGCTTACCATTGGATATTTCCATCAATTCCTTCAAAATAATAAGCAAAGATTCTTACGAAAGAGAGTGTTAGAATTGCTGTTCCATATAAATTATACATAATAAGAAGATCACGTCTTAAATGCCACGCGTTGGAACGCGATGTTCATTTAATCGCTGTGGATATTTTTGACGAGATCGCCAAACGTCCCCTCTCCCTGTGCGGAGAACACAAATCTTCCGTCTCGCCAGGAGGGACCGTGACAGGAACACCCCCGCCTGTGCGGGGAACACGTAACTGGGCGCGGGTTATCTGATCGTGGGCTGGGAACACCCCCGCCTGTGCGGGGAACACTCCTCGCCGGTCGCCTTCATCTGGCCACCGATCGGATCACCCCCGCCTGTGCGGGGAACACCGGAGGGGTCGTTGTCCTTGTCCCACCGGTCCAGGATCACCCCCGCCTGTGTGGGGAACACGCCAGGGCGCACGCTTCGCAGGACCGGAACCGCGGATCACCCCCGCCTGTGCGGGGAACACAAAAGTAACATGTTCTGGCAATTCAGCGCCTAGGGATCACCCCCGCCTGTGCGGGGAACACTTGATCTGATATTGCCAGTTCCGGCAGGTGACAGGATCACCCCCGCCTGTGCGGGGAACACACACGCTGTCTAGCAACTGGTAAGCTATCTATAGGATCACCCCCGCCTGTGCGGGGAACACAGAATAACTCTAATATTAGAACGACTATCGCACGGATCACCCCCGCCTGTGCGGGGAACACCAGAGGTGAAAGCTACCGCTTACTCCACTTGAGGGATCACCCCCGCCTGTGCGGGGAACACCACACGGCAGGGTCGTACCGCTCGTCGGTGATGGGATCACCCCCGCCTGTGCGGGGAACACGCGGTTCTCCTCGATCAGGTTCCAGACCTCGTAGGATCACCCCCGCCTGTGCGGGGAACACCCGAGGACGCGGAGGAAATGCTGAGGAACTATCGGATCACCCCCGCCTGTGCGGGGAACACTTCGCTTTTACCAGGTCGGTCGCCTTGTCATAAGGATCACCCCCGCCTGTGCGGGGAACACCCCGATTGCTCGATATCGACCTTGATGTGTCTAGGATCACCCCCGCCTGTGCGGGGAACACCTCCTATCCGGATGCGACGGTCTGCTCGACCTCGGATCACCCCCGCCTGTGCGGGGAACACCTGGTCCGCTATCTAGAAGTGGCAGAAAACGACGGATCACCCCCGCCTGTGCGGGGAACACTACGTGGTCCTCCTAGATCCCCCCAGCGCCACAGGATCACCCCCGCCTGTGCGGGGAACACTATACTCACCTTCATAGGCATACATTGTTTTTGGGATCACCCCCGCCTGTGCGGGGAACACTGGTATCCCATCCCCGTGTATTCTCCGATATCCGGATCACCCCCGCCTGTGCGGGGAACACAACCAGAAGAGAATCAAGATATCAATATGTGTAGGATCACCCCCGCCTGTGCGGGGAACACGCTTTGCGGACATCAACGGCGGCGTGGGCTACCGGATCACCCCCGCCTGTGCGGGGAACACGATTGTCGCCCCTGCGCCGCCAAACGCCCCAGAGGATCACCCCCGCCTGTGCGGGGAACACGCATGAACAAGGCCCGTTGTTCCTGCCAATGCAGGATCACCCCCGCCTGTGCGGGGAACACACAAGAACGGTGTCGAGATTTATGAAGGGGATAGGATCACCCCCGCCTGTGCGGGGAACACTTGACTGTTTCGGTGCCGATGGTGATTGCTACAGGATCACCCCCGCCTGTGCGGGGAACACCCTTTCTATATAACTTCGATTGAAACCCGGGCGGGATCACCCCCGCCTGTGCGGGGAACACCACGGATACGATTGGGGAACTACTTGCCGAGCAGGATCACCCCTGCCTGTGCGGGGAACACGAGGACATCATCGATCGGCTTCTAGGTGACCCGGGATCACCCCCGCCTGTGCGGGGAACACTAACCTCTTACCCCGGCCGCTGACCGGGGTGACGGATCACCCCCGCCTGTGCGGGGAACACGAAAAGACAAGGAGGACACAGATGGAAATTAAAGGATCACCCCCGCCTGTGCGGGGAACACTCATCAGCCATAATGTCGTGCACATCCAGGACAGGATCACCCCCGCCTGTGCGGGGAACACAACTTCGTGAATCAGACCCTCCTCACGACACAAGGATCACCCCCGCCTGTGCGGGGAACACCATGCGTGGACAATCGCTAAAGATGGTTACACCGGATCACCCCCGCCTGTGCGGGGAACACCAAAGATCGCGGTCGGTGCAGGCGTGCCGAGCAGGATCACCCCCGCCTGTGCGGGGAACACCGGCGCTAGCACAGGATGACGAAGGCTTTTACAGGATCACCCCCGCCTGTGCGGGGAACACGCCCCGAGGTGGTCCATATCAGCCGCCACCTCAGGATCACCCCCGCCTGTGCGGGGAACACATTTGGTCAATAACGTCATGTGGCTAGCAACGAGGATCACCCCCGCCTGTGCGGGGAACACCTTCTAGCAGAAAATAGTTTCGTGCTTCTCATAGGATCACCCCCGCCTGTGCGGGGAACACCAACGGGTCCCCGCCATGACCCTATATGAGATAGGATCACCCCCGCCTGTGCGGGGAACACTGGGGTTGCGATCCCTGTCGCCCGGACATTGGAGGATCACCCCGCCTGTGCGGGGAACACGGCATTGACCACGAGCGAGGGAATCAGGACGAGGGATCACCCCCGCCTGTGCGGGGAACACAGGCTTTGATATAACAAGAAGCCTTCTGGCTTGGGATCACCCCCGCCTGTGCGGGGAACACAGGGCGAAGCCGGCAACATAAGCGATATAAGCAGGATCACCCCCGCCTGTGCGGGGAACACCAGCGTGACCTGTTGCGGCGTGTCCGTCAATCCGGATCACCCCCGCCTGTGCGGGGAACACTCGTGCCCTCGATCATTTTGCGGATAAAAGCCGGGATCACCCCCGCCTGTGCGGGGAACACGGCCAATCAGCCGTAACCGCGTGTCTAATAGGAGGATCACCCCGCCTGTGCGGGGAACACGATTCACCTTGATCCCATAAAATAGTTTTTTTAGGATCACCCCCGCCTGTGCGGGGAACACGGACAGCTTTACATTTTCAATTTATCATACCGGGGATCACCCCCGCCTGTGCGGGGAACACTGTGTCTCGTTCAAAGTAGGATACCCTGACTAGGATCACCCCCGCCTGTGCGGGGAACACCCGGGTATAGGTACACTACCACCACCGGGGACCGGATCACCCCCGCCTGTGCGGGGAACACGCCGGGACACACAGCCCCTGACACGCCGGATCAGGATCACCCCCGCCTGTGCGGGGAACACGGTCACCCGGCGGGCTATATCAGCCGAGTACTAGGATCACCCCCGCCTGTGCGGGGAACACTATGCTGACCTAAATGGCCATCCTCTATGCGAGGGATCACCCCCGCCTGTGCGGGGAACACTTCTGGATGGACAACCCGTACTTGATGACGACAGGATCACCCCCGCCTGTGCGGGGAACACTATCTTAAAACAGAAAATCAAAGATATAATCCAGGATCACCCCCGCCTGTGCGGGGAACACATAAGCCCTGCCATACAGTGACACCGCATAATCGGATCACCCCCGCCTGTGCGGGGAACACTGTGCATAGGCGCCCTTGACCTCGACCTCCTCGGGATCACCCCCGCCTGTGCGGGGAACACGCACCACATCATCAGACCGGACGATAGACCTAGGGATCACCCCCGCCTGTGCGGGGAACACTGATTACCGTATTTGGACTTGGGCCATCAATCGGGATCACCCCCGCCTGTGCGGGGAACACCAGATCGACAGCGCAGACCTGTTTTCTTATGAAGGATCACCCCCGCCTGTGCGGGGAACACTGCGCATAGGCACCCTTGACCTCGACCTCCTCGGGATCACCCCCGCCTGTGCGGGGAACACGGGCCCCCGGCAAGCGCCGGGGGCGGGTAGGTAGGATCACCCCCGCCTGTGCGGGGAACACGATTCAGTAACGACCTCCACGGGCGGCGGGTCCGGATCACCCCCGCCTGTGCGGGGAACACAACGGTGAAGAGGTCTGGAACTTCTGCGGCCGAGGATCACCCCCGCCTGTGCGGGGAACACGACGTGTGGTAGGTCACACATCTCGCCGAGCGAGGATCACCCCCGCCTGTGCGGGGAACACATTTTCTTCGTTGTAGAGTAGGCCCCTACACTGGGATCACCCCCGCCTGTGCGGGGAACACATGACGGAGACGAGATTATTGGCACGGACATCGGGATCACCCCCGCCTGTGCGGGGAACACACTACAGTACTCCCCTGTACCTACTAACACCTAGGATCACCCCCGCCTGTGCGGGGAACACGATCCCGTTAAACTCAAAACTATCATCCTCCGAGGATCACCCCCGCCTGTGCGGGGAACACCGTGGCGGAACGGCTGGCCCTGCACGGGGTCGCGGATCACCCCCGCCTGTGCGGGGAACACTGACCGTCTGCAAGCTCGATGTCGCCTCGGATAGGATCACCCCCGCCTGTGCGGGGAACACCAAAACGATATACCCGGCGCTATCGTTGCCCGGGGATCACCCCCGCCTGTGCGGGGAACACTCAGCAGCATGGATGACTTGCGCGATTTTGTAGGGATCACCCCCGCCTGTGCGGGGAACACAGACCGTATACGACAGTACTCCCCTGTACCTACGGATCACCCCCGCCTGTGCGGGGAACACCAACAATAACTCAGCGTCTAGTAGCGGCAAAGAGGATCACCCCCGCCTGTGCGGGGAACACGGCAATGCCTTCTGGGATAAAGCGTCCTACATCGGATCACCCCCGCCTGTGCGGGGAACACTCAGCCGAGACTGTACGCAGCCTCCGCCCGCCAGGATCACCCCCGCCTGTGCGGGGAACACAACGAGCTGCTGAATGATTATTACTACGATGAAGGATCACCCCCGCCTGTGCGGGGAACACGGGGGCTGTCGGCGTGGACGGCCCCCTGATTGCGGATCACCCCCGCCTGTGCGGGGAACACGGCCTCGTCGTGTTCTATGTGTGGTCTATACACGGATCACCCCCGCCTGTGCGGGGAACACATCTAGCCCAAATCAATTTGATTTGGTCGTTAAGGATCACCCCCGCCTGTGCGGGGAACACGGATTCCCAGTCACGATAGGTGACGTGGACTTGGGATCACCCCCGCCTGTGCGGGGAACACGTGATTGACCACGTTTTCCAGCCGCCCTTGCACGGATCACCCCCGCCTGTGCGGGGAACACCTAGATTTAAGAATGCGCTAAGACAGCATTACAGGATCACCCCCGCCTGTGCGGGGAACACGTCTGGACCCCATCCCTGGCATAGACCAGCGTGGGATCACCCCCGCCTGTGCGGGGAACACCCGTGACCCGGGAAACCTTCGACGGGCCGGCGCGGATCACCCCCGCCTGTGCGGGGAACACTTAGGAAGGGACCATAAATAGCGGCTTCTCCTGGGATCACCCCCGCCTGTGCGGGGAACACTTTGTTTAATTTCTCTCCAGTGAGTTTTAGTCAGGATCACCCCCGCCTGTGCGGGGAACACACTTAGCAAACCTTTCTATACTGCGCTTATTGCTTAGCCATTTGTTCAATTTCAATCAGTTTCTCAAAGAGAAGCTTTGTAGCCAAGCAGTCATCCAGACTCCTGTGTAGTTCATTTACACCTAGATCAAAATGCTTCACCAAAGATCTCAAACTGAAATCGTTGGTATTTTTTACGAGGCGCCTAGCCAGTGAAAGAGAGTCAATGCATTCATTTGGGAAATGGGGTAATGCCAATTGATCAGAGGCAGTTTGTAGAAAGGATTTATCAAAATCCGCATTATGGAAAACAATTGGCAAATCGCCAACGAAGACGATTAAGTCTTTTAAAACCTCCGATAGAATCCTTCCTTCCCTTTGAAGAGTGTCATCAGTTAAACCTGTGAGCAGTTCAATGGGTTGTGGCAAAGTGGAGGCTATCTTGATCAAGGATTGAAACTGATCAATTATTTCTCCATCGGCGATGGAGATCGCGGCAATCTCAATTATTTCATCTTCGACAGGGGATAACCCTGTTGTTTCGATATCGAGCACTACATATCTCTTGGGTGAGGCGGATGTGTTTGATTTCTTGGAATATTTCCTTGCTTTGCGCCTCTTGGCGGCACTACTAAAACCAACCTTTGTCTTGCCAACATACTGATGAGATTCTGGATGCGGGCGCAACATAAGTTTTATGCCGTCAAAGTCGATTGCCTTCCATTGCGCATTATGAACCCGAAAATCCATTCTTTGCTCATTTTTTGCCGGGAAGATCATCGTTGCTCTTCCATTTTTGATGTTTTTTACCACGCGATCCCATAGACGATCCCGGATTCTTGCACTCACCCGACCAACATAAACACCCGTATTTATTTCCTGTAGCCAGCGTGTCAAATCACCCCGAAGTGACGGAGGGCAATCTGTTAATGAAATTATGATCATCAGAGATCCTCTATGGTTTCACCGTAGCCTTTGCGCAATTCATCGTCTGTGGCTGATTCGAGTTCCTTGCCGTAAGATACTGCGTGGGGGATATTGCCTTCTTTATCATCCCACAGGAAGAGAACATTGGTATCAATGCTTTGTTCATCCTCTTCTTCATCCGAAAGCAACTGTTGGATGTCCTTAACTGCGCGTTCCAAGATTTTTCCATCTGAAATGGCATCACGGACGCGTCGTCTTGTAATCGCCCCGATGTCTTCAGGGTTTTCTGCGGCTACTTCGAAAGCGATGGGGATCGAAATATCTGCCTTGTACAAATCCGCGATATCATAAACGAAGGAAAGTTGGTGTCCGGTATGGATGAATCCCAAGCCAGGGGAACAGCCGATGGCAACAATGACACTGTTGATCACACCGTAAAGACATGCATGAGCCGCAGAAAGCGCTTTATTGACAGGATCGCCTGCCTGGAAATCCTCAGGATCATATTCCCTTCCCGTCCATTCGACCCCGGTCAGCTTTGAGTTTCGTCGGTATACTGAACGCACCCTTGCGCCTTCGCGGCCCCTTAACTGTTGCATGGTCAAGTGAGAAACATCTTCACCGGGAAAACGATGACGATACATTTTGCGTGCAACCTTGATCCTCATCCTTGTATTGGAAACCAATAAAGCCTGGCGAATCAATAATCGAGATGACTGGGACAAGGCTTTCCCATGCGCATAGTAGCGCACGCCATGTTCTCCTACCCAGATGACACTTGCGCCCGAGTCGCCAATCAGTTCCATCGCCCTGTGTGTCACTTTCGTTCCGGGACCAAGCATTAACACTCCGATCGACGCGGCGGGCACGTGTACCGTGCCACGGATATCGGTAACGGTCACTGCGCCGTCTTGCCGGTTCAGGACGCAGTGCTCCAGGTAGAGAAATGATATTCGATCACGTACAGGAGGCAGAGCCTGTAACTCAGGTTTTCCAATTCCGAATTTATTTGACATTTGGATGTTCTCTTGCTTGAGCGAGCGTTAATAATCCGCACCCGTATGCTTTCGCACGACCAATGCCTGATATTAGGGTTTCTCTGAATACAGTTTCGTCCGTAATGGTGAGCACACCTTCAAAAGTGACTATGTGCAAGGAAACCTCCTTTTTGCCTTGCTACCTTTGCGAAATTTTTCCATTCAGACTGAACAACATCAAACGAGTCTTGGCTGATATTAAAACCGCATTTGTCCATCCTTGAGAGCAACCAGGCTCTTTGTTGTTCAGGTGTCACGTGGGCGTAGACCTTACCGCGATTTGAGTTGCCATTTCTGTCTGCGAAACTGCTCCGAACTGGATTAGCACACAGGCGAAACATCCAAATCTGTCCTGCGCTCAATCTGTTAAGGAAAGACGCATACTCCTTGGTTTCATAGGCTCGGTCCAAATCGGGGAATCCGTATTTTTGGACAAGATTTAACAGATGTGGCCTTTCTTGGCTTAATAAAAGCAGATAACACTTATCTTGCAACCAATCAACACGCCACAGGTTTCGTTTCTTCTCTCCACTGAAACTTCGCTCGATAGCACCGTGCATTAGATAAGGCGATGCCATCAATCGCATAGTTTCCCTCTGTCTGTCATTCAGGGCTATCCGTGACAAGTACATATCTTAAACCTCTTCTAGTTCCGCAATCGGATCGTGATTGGTCACAACATTCGAATTGTGTCTACTGTAAAAGTTTGTAATGACATGCGAAGGATGTTGTCTTAAGATACGATGCTCGAATTTCCGATGGGTTTGATCGAAAGTCAGAGGATCGTCCTGTTGAAAGAAAGACCCTTCATCGTTTTCTTCAGCGTCTGTGATGATTCTCAATTGGACTTTTGCTGGCTTCCAACGCCCAACATACTCACTTACGAGCCACGGCTCCTCCTTGAGTGCGTCGAGGAGGTCAATACCTGATCGTATCCCGAGCGAGACTCTTCCCTCGGGGGGACAAGACCGTCGACCAAGAAATAGGGGATAGTAAGGATTTTGAAGGGCTGAATCGATTCTTCTGAGAAACTCATCTTCGCCCTCCAATCCCACGAGGAATAAGGCATCGGAAAGGTAATAGCGGTTTGTCAAGTGGGCATACTTGCTGGTGAATCGCTTCCAAAAAAGTTCTTCGTGTACCATATGGAAATCCCGAAGCAAGGTTCCCTCTTGATCAATGCGAACTCCAAAACGAAGGGAACGAAGATCGTCAATGGCCTCGTGGCGTTGACGACCAAGAGCGGCGGCTATCAAACCAATAATTCCACTCTTTGTTGGGGCACGTTCTGTTTCCCTTCGATTGAATTTCGAATCGGCTCCCCAAGACTGGAGAGGGGAAGCTAGGCGTAGAAGCAAGGTACTCATGGCTGGACTCCAAGCTCCGAAAAATGTTTACCGATTTCTCCCTCCAACGCATCAAGCAGGTCAGTGAATGATTGAGGTGAGCCTAAACCGGAAAGCAAGTCACCTGTAACGAGGGTCATTGCAGGTTCGCTTGCAAAATCGTGGTACATGCGATTTGCGTGCTCTACGAGTCTACTGGCGGAGGTTCTGATATAACCCTCGTCATTTGCGGGAATCGGAGATTCATAAGCTCCCACGAAATTTATGGGTTGATCTGTACGCAGAGTGACCAGGACAGCATCCGGAAGCGTTCGGTTTGCGAATGTATTTTGTTTGCCTGTTGGCATTGAAGTCACAAACGAACGAACGAATTCACGCACGGCACTACTGGCATCCATTCCAAGTTGTTTATGCAGGTCGTGCACTGCCACTGTACCGTAGCGGTATAAAGTGGATGAATTGAATTCGACAGTTCCAATGTGTCCCGCTCCTGCCGTATCCTCCGGAGAAAGATCGTCTACGGCTGTAAAATAATCGAATTCATTGGCCACGCGATGGGTAGATATGCTGTGAGCCACCTGAGCACTAGCATCTGTATTTAGTGATGGGTCATCCGCAACCATCCGGCCAAATAGGGCAACATCGATGCCGGGATATTCTTTCAATGCCGCTTTGGCTTTTGCCTCCACCGCTTTGATTTTTGCCTTCGCTTCTTTGGTTTTTAACTCCACCTCCTTTGATTCTTCTTTACTTTCATCAATTGCAAGTTGAGCCAAGGCCTTTGCCTGCGCGTAACTTATAAAGAAAAGAGCTCCTGTTTTCCGGTCCTTGGCCTTAGTTTTTATTCCTGCGCTATTCAGAATATCCGCCGCCGCTTTTTCGGGATCATCAAGGTCTCCCAGCTTGCGAATTTCATCCGCTATTAGCTTTACCGCCATAAGTGTTCTCTCGCCTAACTTCTCCCGAGGATAGATTTCCTTGAACATGGTCCGCATGGCTCGCTTCCAGCATTGGGACGAAACCCGGGCCCGGACAGCTCCACCGTAGATGGCAGTTTTGGGGCTACCTGTATCATCACGATTAACGCAGCTCGGCGGCACTGTTTGAAGTACGTGTACATCAACATACAAAAGATTTTTTCCCTTCATTTCCATAGTCCCCTTTCAATTCATTCCTTATCGGATGTTTTTTCTTGTCTTACTCGATAAAAATCTTGTCCCCATTTCAAACGAACTGAATCTCTGGCACCAGCCATTTGGAATCTGAATAGATCTACAGCCAGTGAACTATAATCAAGGGGAATGTCATTCGCCCTCAATAACTGAACAAGGCCCCTAAGATGGTGTGCGATTTCCTCCATACTCTGAGAGGTCGCGATGGCATCAAAACGACGTTTTATACGGGGTTCATCGTCTTCATCTTGGACCAAGCCACGAGTCGCTTTCCCCAAGGTTTGTCCAAGCGAGAACATTGATTGCTGTTTTGTGTCTTTTCCCTGCTGATGAAGTGCAAAGAGAGTTAGGGCAATGTGTATCGCCCACTCCCCATATGACGGTTTCTCCCCTTGTCCGGCTATTGTGTCCGGTAAACCATCGAAGGTGATCTCCCAGAGTTGGGGCATACTGCCCGGCGGTTTACCGATTCCTCGTCGCAAGTGCGCGAGCAAAGCCTTTGTCGAGGATTCTTGGCCTGTATCACGGAGTTTTAGAATTTTACCGGATACGTATTCGCCTACCAGTTTTTCCGCGTCATTCATCTTTCCTTCCTCCTTTCAATGCATTTCGGTTGGATGTTCTGTAAAGAAAGTAATTGTATGCCTTGGGGGCAGTATAGGAGCGCTCAATCTCCTCACCTTTGCCCTTGCCCTTTTCCTTGATTCTCCTTCCTACCAGGGCTTGTGGCCCAGCCAGGCTGACCATTTCACGGCCAATCCCTCGGGTTATCTTTTTGGCTTGGTCCCACCATTCATCCATTCGACTGTCAAGGTCGTCTTCCTCGGGATCGATCGACTCCAGCCATTGCCGGAAGGGGTTGTCCAGGCTGAAATAGACCATCTCCTTGGCCTTATCTAATTCCGTTTCCCATATCTTGTTGCCGGTACCGCCCGATTTCCCCGACGCTTTAGCCAAGTTAACGGCCAATAATCCAGCTTGATAGGCAAGGCGATCAGTGGTCGCGATTTCTTCGACAATCCTATTGGTCCAGCTTTCGCTGGCCTTACCTAATAGTTTTGAATTGAAGGTTATGGAATCACTGAATATATGATCAAAAACCATATCTTTATCTCCGTATTTCACAGAGGTCGTCTGAAATCGGAAATGGAGGCGAGAGATTAATTGGCGTTCACTGAGATAATCCAGCCAGGCAACGATCCCGGGAATATGTGCATTTCCACTTTGGGCGACCAGGGAAGAAAAGTCCCTCCAAAGCTGTCGGGAAGGGTCGTGGCGTTTTGGGAAAAATTCGTTTGCGCTTCCACTTTTTTTGGCCGCTATTTGCCATACGGTCATTTGCTCAATATAGGCGTTGCCAGTGACAAAGAAGTCTCCCCCGAGCAAGCGATAACCAGTAACTGAACCATTTTCACGTTTCAAACGCAAACGCCGGGACTGTATCGTATATAGTTCGGACAGGTTATCAGGCACATTGATCTCGGTTCTTTCATCTGTTTTTAGCTCTTTTTCCCATGAAGGTTTCTCAGGAGGCCAGATACTTTTGTCCCTGTGATTGATGAAGACGAGATTGAGCAGAAGGGTCTGAAAAAGATTATCTCCGACGGCCGTTATCAACCCGATCTTTCCCAACCAGCCAGCTCCAGGACTGGGCAGTCCCTTGATACTGCTTTTTGAAGAGGTGTCATCAAACGCATTTATGTGAATTAGCCAACGTGCTGCTTCAGGATATGATAATCCCGACTTGCTTGAGCCCGTACGGTGTGAAAACAATCGAATTTTATTGCTACTTTCAGACAATTCACCTATCAGTTTTGCCGTGGGATACTCGGTGGATCTACCAATGTCAACCACTTGATAGAATGGCTTGTCGGGATGAAAAAGCCAGAATCGATCTTGGTGTTGTCTAAGATAATTATTGATGAGATCTCCCGGAAAGGTGCCCTCATCCCATAGAATCTTCCAATGTCTCAGCGCATCCTGCTCGTTATGGGTCTTTTCTTCTGAACCATCCGGATGGTATCGGGAAAAGGCCGTGTGAAGGACAGCGAGAAGAAGCCGGAGGATCGCAACATCCTGCGTTGGCAATTCACCTGCTAGTCTCTCGAATTCATGAGCACGTCGGAAAACATCAAGAAGTGAGAGTTCTTGACGCGAACCATCCGATTTCATGGCAAGGATCCAAGGTTCGTCGAGCAGATTGAATTCAGCTTTATCCATCATTTGCCTCCTCTTTTTTGTGATTCAATCCATTATCAAAGCTGTAAGCTATTCGGTATCCGTTAAGTTGTACCTGAAAATTTTCATCGAGGATCAAAAACAACTCTCCTCGCAACCAATTCGATTCTTGCCAATCGGGAATCAATTTCATATTCATTTCTTCCAGTTCATCAATGGTTCCGTCAATTGACCAGGGTTTGCACAATATGTCAGGTAGGCGTATATACTGTCTGGCCAGTCGCATTGCAATTCTGTCAGCTGGCATATCTGCCTCGATAAGAGGGCTTTCTTGTCGATCAAGGCGGGGATCTACAATCATCTTGAATTTTCCCGGTCCAATTCGCTGGATGAGAAGCACGTCAAAAGATTCATTGGTGTCTCGAACGGCGGCCTCGGCGTAGGGGTCCGTAGATTTCAGATCTGTGTCGAGCCAACTGGTGATATTTTCTGCAAAATCTGCATGGGGTGAACTAATCCGGAAGGCTTGTGCACGTCGTCTTTTATTCTCCAGACTGGATTTCCATTCTTTTTTCGCTATCTCGTAATCTTCAGGCATAGGCGCAATGGCGAATTCGTCGTCATAGGTGTTTTCTACGAGGACGCTGATATCTTGGGGAAGATTGATAGTATCCGGTAACAAGGCTTTAGTGCGCATAAGCAGGTAGGTCCCATATATAAAAGCGGAGCCTTCTTCGAAGGTGTCATCTTCAGTTTCAAGGACATAGCATCGTGCGTCTTGAAGTTTTGTCGGCCTTGACCGCTCATGCCGGTGCATTCGACCAATACGTTGAAGGAGCAGGTCCATAGGACAGATATCTGTAAATAAAACGTCAAAGTCAATATCAAGTGATTGCTCAAATACCTGCGTGCCAACATAGATGCGCTGTGTTGGCCGTTTTGTCTTTTCACTTGGCGGCCCTAATTCACGAAGCAGTTCACCCTCTTTTTGGATACGGGCAGGGGCGAGAAATCGGGAATGAATGAGTTTGACAGTCTCTTTGCCGAATTCTGTCCTCAATTGTTCAGCAATTTCCTGTGATCGCCTGACAGTATTGACTATCACTCCTGCGCAGCCACCTTCGGCCAAGAGGGATCGCATCTCGTTTGTGAGCGAACTCTCCGCAAGATACCTGATCGATACCTTGTTGGACGGCGCGCTCGCTTCGGGTTCTATGCATTTGATTACTTCATTATCGGAGTAGGTGATGAGAGGATAAGCCCTATTGTTCAACCAATCAGGTGGGTTAAAAGCGATTTCTTTGATTTCGCCAAAATTATCTGGTTCGGCTTCTTCTATCACTTTGATTCCCGTATAGGCCTCAATAAGGATTCGACGTGAATCCGACGGTAAGGTGGCTGAAAGCATGATGACAGGTACTTCGTAAGCTCCCAGCCAACGCCAGGATCCTTTCCAAATACTGATTCATAAAAGCGTCATAGGCATGACACTCATCGATGATTATGATTTTCCCCGCCAGGCCCAGATGCCTTAACATGACATGCTTTTGTCGTAAAGCTGCAAGAAGCAACTGGTCAATTGTTCCGACTACGAAATCGGCTAACAGAGATTTTTTTGGTCCTTCAAACCAGCTGTGGACCACGCCACCCCCTTCTTCATCGCCAATATTCGTGCCGCCTTCAAACAATCGGAGACCCTGATACCGCTCATTGAACTGAGCTTTCGAGTGAGCAAGTCTGACTGAAAGGCGTTCATCGTTGAGTCGGTCAATCCAATTGATTATGCGAGGGAACATGCCATCCGTGGTTGCCTGGGTGGGGAGGGCGAAAAATAAACCGGAACATTTTGATTTTCCGGCAAATACCTCGGCAGCGGCCAGAGCTGCTTCTGTTTTTCCGCCTCCTCATGGTGCTTCCAAAATCATTATTCCAGGATTTTGAATTGTGTGTGCCGTCGTCAAGACAGCAGCCTGTACACGGTTTGGCTTATAGCCAAAACGAAGCGCATAGGGATCATTATCTTTGTTTGCTGAACTTGGTTTCCAAGGTGTGGGGAGGTTCAGTTTGTCCCAAGCTAGTTCAGAGCGTTGATCGTCGATGTATTGGATAGAATCCCAATCAAGGCTTTGATAGGGAAAGAGGGATTCATTGCTGGCTATCCAGTCTGCCATAATCACTAAGCCGCTCAATAAAACTTGAGCGACCATATTCGTTTGTGGAAGTTCATTTATACTTGTAAAACCCCCAATCCAGAGGATTTGGAGATGAGTTCATCTTGAACTGACACCCAAATATTTTTGCCCTCTTTACCTAGATGGAAATTTCTGGGGAAGGTATTGATACCGCTCTTTTGAAGCTGGGAATAGCTGGGTGGTTTTCCATGATGTGCACCGAGAATGACAGCAATGCTTCGATCACAGCCAAAGCGCTCCAGAAGTAGTTGTGATGCCAAGGCATGTGGAGATTTTTCAGGACTTCCGAAGAAATTTTCGGGTTTCACCGGCAATCCCGTAGCTACCAATAGCTCATAGATTCGTTCATCCAAATCGGGTGATGCCCGGCCACCACGGCCTGCCCAAGTTGTTTTGGTCTGAAAGACAGGCGTTGCCTTGCCGATGTCATGAGCAGCCGCTAGAAAAATAAATAATTCTCTAGCTTGGTGACGGGGACTAAGGCCACTTCGAATTGCTTCTTTTGTCTGATCCGGAAGCCAGCGGTCCCATAATTTTTCGGCAACCCCAGCGGTATCTGTCATATGCACACTTAAAGGCAACCAAGACAGATGACCATTTAATGGATCGACTGATTTTTTTGCCCACAGATGCTTTGCAGTGACTGACAGATTATCCATCAACGATGCCTCTTTGTATGCGAAAATGGGAAACAGTACCAACGACAACCATCATTGAAGGAGATGGGCTCTGTTCATTTCGCTTTCGAAGGTAAATAAGGTTGTTGAAACTGCGACGAAGCCGACTGAACTAACCACCATTATAACATTAGTTACTAGCAGATGTCATAATATTCATTGAAATCGCCAGCTCAAGCCAATAATTGAGGACGCTAACCCCTAATGTTGCAATCCAAATTCGTCTGAATAGATATGGCCGAGACAGAAAACGACAACCGCCCCTTAACCAGGCTTGAGACGGTTGTCCTTTTGTTTTCAATCTTATGATACTAGTCGTCCGCCTCCAGTGGGATGAAGTCAAAGATGGTCACATCGAAAAGTCCCAGGTCAGTCAGCTTCAGGGCCGGGATGACCGGCAGTGACATGAAGCAGAGGGTCATGATGGGTTCCAGATCCTCGCTGACGCCCAGCTCTGTCAGGGCGGTGTTGTGGAGTTCAGTCAGCTTGTCGTTGACCCATTCGCCCGATTGGTCGCTCATGATGCCAGCTACGGGCAGGGGGAGGCTGGCCAGGATGGTTTTGTCTTTTACCAGGATGACGCCGCCTTCTTGCTTGATCAGCTCTTCGACGGCAAAGGCCATATCGGGGTCATTGGTGCCGGCGGTGATAATATTGTGTGAATCGTGGGCGATGGAAAGGGCGACGGCGCCTTCCTTGATGCCATAGCCCCGCAGGAGGGCGACGGCTACATTGCCCGTATTTTTATGGCGTTCGATGACGGCGATCTTGACGATGTCCTGGTCGGGCTGGTAGACGAAATCACCGGTATCATCCAGGGTAACGGTGGCGGTGCCCTTGCCTGTTACAACGCCGCCGGGCAGGATATCGATCACGTGGACCCGGTTTTTCTTCAGCTTGAGTTTCAATCTGTCGATCGAAAAATCCTTGACGTGGACGCTGCTTCTCACCGGCGTGATATCGGCCCGTTCGACCTGGGGGAGGTATTTGCCCTTTCTGGCCACCTCCACGCCGTCAATGTAGACATGTTGGGCCTGGAAGTCCTCCAGGTTGTTGACCAGGACCACGTCGGCCCGGAGGCCGGGGAAGATGCCGCCCCTGTCCTTCAGGCCGAAGGCTTCGGCGGCGTTGAGGGTGGCCATCTGGACGGCCATGACGGGGTGGAGGCCGAACTTGACACATTTTCTCAGATGATCGTCCAGGTGGCCTTCCTCCAGGATGGTCTTGGGCTGGCGGTCGTCGGAACAAAGCAGGCAGCGTCTGGCGTTCCTGCAGGTGACGACGGGGAGGAGGTCCTCCAGGTTATGGCAGGCCGAGCCCTGCCGCATGAGGATGTACAGGCCCCTGGCCAGCCTGTCCTCCATCTCCAGGGCCGTGGAACACTCGTGGTCGGCCAGGATGCCGGCTGAGGCATAGGCGTTGAGTTCCTTGCCGGAGATTCCCGGGCTGTGGCCGTCGATCAGCTTGTTTTGCTTCTTGGCGGCAATCAATTTGTCGAGGACGGCCGGATCCGCGTTGATGACGCCGGGGAAGTTCATGAACTCACCCAGGCCCAGGATCCGGTCATCGGCGAGAGGACCCTCCAGGTCCCCGGCCTCCAGGACGGCGCCGGCGTTTTCGAAAGGGGTGGCGGGCACACAGGAGGGAACCACGTATTCAATGTGGAGGGCGGCCTTTTCGGCCGCGTCCAGCATGTAGTTGAGTCCGGTAATGCCGGCGACATTGGCGATTTCATGGGGGTCGGCGATGATGCTTGTGGTTCCGAAGGGGACCAGGAGGCGGCTGATCTCCTCGGGGGTCACAAAGGCCGACTCGATGTGGATGTGGGCATCGATCAGGCCGGGGAGGGCATACAGGCCTTGGGCGTCCAGGACTTCCCTGCCTTCGTATTCCCCTGTGCCGGCGATCAGGCCATCGACGAAGGCGATGTCACCCTCCCGGATTTCGCCCAGGCCGACATCGACGATCTTGCAGTTCTTGAGGACCAGGTCCGCCGGTTCTCTTCCTGCCGCCACGTCAATCAGGTGTTTGAGTTCTTGCTGGTTCATGAGGGCCTCCCTTTCACGGATGGGGTAAGCGGTTACTTCTGTCGCGGTATAGCCCCTTGGGGCTCATTCAATCTCCCAGACCAGGCTGACCGATTCCTCAAGTTGGATATCTTCAGGCTCTAGTCCGGCGTTCAGGCCCGCGTAGACAGTCTGGCTCAGGGCGGGGCCGCCCCGCATAAGTTCTGCCCGGAGGGCCGGGTCTTGTTTTGAATGGATGATCCGGAGCAGCTTGCCGGTCCTGACCCCTGCCGCTCGGGCCAGCAGCTCGGCCTTGGTCCGGGCGTCCAGGACCGCCCTTTCCAGCAGTTGGGCCTTGATGGGTTCGGGGTCCTTGACCGTGTAGACGATATTGAAAAGGGCGGGGACACCGCTGTTGAGCAGGGAGGTCAGGATTTGACCCAGTCTCTTGTTGTCAGCTTCAAATTCGAGTTTTAGCCGGTGCTCGTACTCGAAACCGACAAATTTCTGCTGGTAGTTGCCCGCTCCGTCAGACTGTCCTTCATACTTTGTGTCAATGGAGAAATAGCTGGTCTTGAGGTCCTGGTCGGTGAAGTCCCTTTCGATGAAGGCCTCCTTCAGGCGATCCCTTGCCGCTGAGGCTTCCTCCAGGGCCTGGCCGTAGGTATAAAGAAGGCCCTTCAAAGTGAGCAGGAGCTGGATCAGGTCCGGCTTGACAGACAGTTTCCCGATCCCCTTGACGCGTAAAGTCCGATCCATGGCAGAGCCTCCCCTGAAAAGCTTATCTTTGATTTATCTTAGCATGGACGGGCCGCTCCCCGTCACGTGCTATGATACTTGTGCGAACGAGGAAGCTGCCGGTCTTTACAGCTATTTGCCAGGTATTCGCAGGACAAGCACCTCTATTTTTGTTATTCTTATCTGGAGTAACCGTGTGCGAAAAGGGGGTTGGGGGAACGGAATGAAAAAGACATGCGAAGTTATGGCGTCAACACCGCTTTTTGCCGGGCTGGACTATGACCTGTACCTGGAATACTGTCGGGACACTCACGTCCACCTGCACGGCAAGGGTCAACTCATCATCATGGAGGGCACCAACTGCCAGGGAATCGGGGTCATCATCGAAGGACAGGTGGCGCGGCAGAAGTATACGCCGACCGGGGAATACACCACACTCAACCTGCTGGGCCCGGGAACCATCTTCGGAGCCGATCTCATCTTTTCCACCAACAAGCATTACCCCTATTCGCTGGAGGCGCTGACCCTGGTCAAGACCATTTTGATCTCGAGGGAAGACCTGCTCACCCTGATCGCCAGGAGCTCCCAGCTCCTGCTGAACTACATGTCCTTCCTGTCCGACCGGGGCCGGGACCAGGACCAACGGATCCATCTCCTGTCCCAGAAGACCCTCAGGCTCAAGATCTCGAGCTATCTCCTGTCCCTGCTCGAAGAACAGCTGGTCTATGAGGACAAGACCCTCCGGGAGGCGATCGAGGTGCCGACAACCTCCTCGGTCATCCTGCCCGTTTCCAAGGAGGTTGTGGCTAGACTCCTGGCCATGCCAAGACCCTCCTTCTCGCGTGAGCTGATCAGTATGGAAAAGGACGGCCTGATCCGGGTCAGCGGGCGGAACATATGGTTGCTGGATCTTCATGGGCTGGCCTGCGGCCTCTATGAGGACTGCGAGGTGGATTGACCGGGCAGCCGGTTGGACTCAAGGGCCGGGAGCGGGCATAAAGGATAAAGGAGCGGGCCTGCGGGCCCGCGTGGATATATAAGAAATAGACTATAGGTCAAAATTTGCATACTGCCAGGGGGGATCATGGGATTCAAGACAGACATAGAAATCGCGCAGGAAGCCACTTTACGGCCAATTGATGAAATCGCTGAAAAGGCCGGCATACCCAATGAATATCTGGATCACTATGGCCGATACAAGGCCAAGGTATCCCTTGAGGCGCTCGAAGCGGGGACGGACAAAAGAGGCAAGCTGATCCTGGTGACGGCGATCACGCCGACACCGGCCGGCGAGGGGAAGACGACGACCACAATCGGCCTGGCCGACGCCATGAACCGGATCGGCAAGTCTTGCACCCTGGCCCTCCGCGAACCCTCCATGGGGCCCGTCTTCGGGATAAAGGGCGGGGCCGCCGGAGGCGGTTACGCCCAGGTGGTGCCCATGGAGGACCTGAACCTCCACTTTACCGGCGACATGCATGCGGTCGGGGCCGCCAACAATCTGCTGGCCGCCATGATTGACAACCATATCCAGCAGGGCAATAGGCTGGGGATCGATCCGAGGCAGATCACCTGGAAGCGGGCGGTCGACATGAATGACCGCCAGCTCCGCTTCATCGTGGATGGCCTGGGAGGCCGGGTGAATGGCACGCCCAGGGAGGATGGCTTTGAGATAACGGTCGCGTCCGAGGTGATGGCGATCTTCTGCCTGGCCAGCTCGCTGACGGACCTGAAGGCGCGCTTGGGCCGGATCGTGATCGGCTACGCCTTCAGCGGGGAACCTGTCCTATGCAGGGACCTGAAGGCCCAGGGGGCCATGGCCGCCCTCCTCAAGGACAGCCTCAAGCCCAACCTGGTCCAGACCCTGGAAGGGACGCCGGCCTATGTACACGGCGGGCCCTTCGCCAATATCGCCCACGGCTGCAACAGTGTCCTGGCGACAACCATGGGACTGACCCAGGCCGACTATCTGGTGACGGAGGCCGGTTTTGGGGCCGATCTGGGCGCTGAGAAATTTATCGACATCAAGTGCCGGACCGCGGGCCTGGATCCCGACGCTGTCGTCCTGGTTGCCACTGTGCGGGCCCTGAAGATGATGGCGGCGTAGGCAAGGATGAACTCAAGCGGGAAAACCTGTCGGCCCTGAAGGCCGGTATGGAGAACCTGATCCAGCATGTCAGGAATATCCTGGACGTCTACCGGCGGCCGGTCGTGGTGGCCATCAACCGCTTCCCCGATGACACCGAAGCGGAACTTGACCTGGTCAGGGAAGAGTGTGAACGCCAGGGTGTCCGCGTGGCCCTGTCGGAAGTCTGGGCAAAAGGGGGCGAGGGCGGCCTGGAGCTTGCCCGGGAGGTCGTGCGCCTGTGCGATCTGCCGGACAAGGGGCCCCTTGGCTTTGTCTACGGGGAGGAGACCAGCCTCAAGGAAAAGATCGAGGCCATCGCGACCCGGGTCTACCGGGCGGACGGGGTGGATTTTGTAGGTCCGGCCGTGAGGCAGCTGAAACAGCTTGAGGCGAACGGCTTCGGCCACCTGCCTGTCTGTATCGCCAAGACCCAGTATTCCTTTGCCGACGACCCCAAGATGATCGGTGTCCCCAAGCATTTCAGGATCACGGTCAGGAACCTGAAGGCGTCCGCAGGGGCGGGCTTTATAGTGGCCCTGACCGGCGAGGTCATGACCATGCCCGGCCTGCCCAAATTGCCGTCCGCGGAAAAGATCGATGTTGACGAAAACGGACGGATCTCGGGACTCTTTTAGTCCCTCCTGAAAGACCCGTCCGGCAAGGGAATTTATTCGCTGGAAAGTGAGGCTTTTTATATGAAAGAGATTCAACAATCCTTAAAGGAGATGGCCCCGAGCCTAAGCCGGGTCATCGGTTTGGCGGATGGTCAGGGGACCATTTTCGCCGCCTCGGATGAGAAGTTGATCGGGGGCCAGGATCCGGCCGTCCGGGCCCTGCTGGCCTCCGGGGATACCGCGGCCACAGCCGGGGACAAGACCTACCGGGTCATCCTCCGGCCGGATGACAGCTACCTGATCTGTTTTTCCGACGGCGTGGATGAGATGGCCAGGGGCTATGTGGAACTCCTCTCGCGCTGGATCGACGCTGAGGAGTGCAAGCGTGATGATCTCGCCCTGCGGGAGTCGGAGCTCAAGTTCCTCTTCCTGAAGAACGTGCTCCTGGAAAACGAGCTTCCCGGGGACATCCCCCTCAAGGCCCGTGAGTTCAGGATCCGGCATGCGGAGCGTCGGATCGTCCTCCTCATCAACTTTGAAAGTGAGGAACACAAGGCGGTCCTTGAGATCCTGGATGATGAATTCGCCAACCGTGAAAACGATTTTGTCCTGCCCCTGGACGAGCGGAGCATTGTCCTCCTGATTGAGGCGACCGAGGAGAACCTGGAGACACTGGATGTCTTCTTGCAGAAGTTGACGACGGACCTGAAGGAAAAGGCCATGGCCGATGTCAAGATCGGCGTCAGTATGGCGGCCGCCACCTTGACGGAGACCGCCAAGGCCTATCAGCAGGCCTCCAGCGCCCTCATCGTGGGGGAGATCTTTCAGGACAGCGACTCAGCCATCATGCGCTATGAGAAGCTGGGGCTGGGCCGGCTGATCTACCAGCTCCCCATCACCCTGTGCGAATTGTTCCTCAGGGAGGTCTTCGAGCCGGGCACCTACGAGGCGCTTGACCCTGTGACCATGACTACCATCAACAAGTTCTTCGAGAACAACCTCAACGGAAGTGAGACCTCAAGGCAGCTCTTTGTCCACCGCAATACCCTGGTCTACCGCCTCGACAAGGTCGAGAAGATCACGGGCCTGGATCTCAGGAGCTTTGAGGATGCCGTCCTGTTCAAGCTGGCAGATATGGTACGCAACTACCTGGCCTATGTTGAGGAACAAAGGGCGGGCAGGTAAACCCATTACCGGTCGGCAACAACCGGTGGAGAGCATATGGCCTATATTGAATTTGATAGAGTCAGCAAGACCTATCCCAACGGTACGCTGGCACTGCACGATGTCTCTTTCTCGATTGAGGAAGGGGAATTCGCCTTTTTGATCGGGGAAAGCGGGGCGGGAAAATCAACCGTATTCAGGCTCCTTACCCGGGAGGAGAACCCGACCTCGGGTCGGATCGTGGTGGACGGTTTCGACATCGGGAAGCTGGATGAGCAAAGGATCCCCTACCTCCGGCGGAAGATCGGTATGATCTTCCAGGATTTCCGGCTGATCGACACCCTGACGGTGGGCGAGAATGTGGCCCTGGCCATGGAGATTGTCGGGGAAGCCCCCCGCAAGGTCCGCCAGCGGGTCCCCCTGGTCCTTTCCGTCGTCGGTCTCCGCCGCAAGATCAATGACTATCCGACTGAACTGTCAGGGGGCGAACAGCAGCGTGTCTGCATCGCCCGGGCCCTGGTCAACAGGCCGCGCCTGATCATAGCGGATGAGCCGACAGGCGACCTGGACCCCGTCAACGGCGAAGCCATCATGGCCCTGCTGGAACGGATCAGCAGGGAGAATGGGACCACGGTCATCACCTGTACCCACGACCGGGATATCGTCGACCGTATGAACAAGCGGGTGATTGAGATCTGTGAAGGCCTCCTGGTCCGTGACGACGCCCGGGGCCTCTATATCCTGGAAAGCGAGCGAAAACGTGGCTTGGCGGCCACGCTGGAATGTGAAAGACGGCAAAGGGAGGAAGCGGAGACCATCAGGCTGGCCGTGGAAGAGGGGGGTGACGCCCTCCGCCAGCTACGCGAAAACAACAACCAGGAGCCGGAGTCCATTGATGCCAGGGCAGGGGAGCGGGTACGGCGTATGCGGGAGGCCGTCCGGCGTGACGACTTCTACGACACCATGAGCAAGAGCGCCTCCAGGCGGAGAAACAGGCCCCCGGCCCAAAGGCGTCCCCTTCCAACAGGCAGGCCGAAGGCGGAGGAAGGAGCCGGCCTCTCCCGGACGGGGCGGATCCCCGTCATCCGGCTGAAGGACCTGGAGACCCCTGGTGGGGGGAAGGAGTCGCCCGATGAAGCGGAATGAGTGGCGCTACTCCTTGAAGGCAGGCCTGCAGGGCCTGATCCGCCATCCCCTTCTCACGGTGGCGGCCGTCACCACCCTGGCCCTCATGCTCTTTTTGATGAGCGCCTTCGTGGCCGTCTCCATGAACGCCAATCATCTGTCCAAAATTGCCTCCCAGCAGCCCCCCATCGAGATCGTTATGAAGATAGGCAGTTCCGCCGATGAGATCACGGACCTGGCGGGCTTCTTGGAAGAGCACGAGATGGTGCAGGACCTGCGGATTTTCACTCCCCAGGAGAATTTCGAACAGTTCAAGGAGGATATGGGCAAGGACGAGCTCTGGAAGGACTTCGACTACAGCCAATCCATCCCCTATACCATGAGCGTCCGCCTGACCGACCCCGCCTACGGTGAGAGCTTCGAGGAGGAGGTAACCGCCTATGGGGGTGTCCAGGAGGTCCTGATGGAGTCGCAGCTCATGTCCCTGCTCGACAGTGTCAAGGGCTGGACCCGCCGCATCGGCATCATCGTTTTTATCGTACTGGCCGTGACCTCGGCCGTGGTGATCTCCAATACAGTCCGCATCGCGGTCCTGTCCCGGAGCAGGGAGATCAACATCATGAAATATGTCGGGTCGACCAACGCCTTCATCCGGACGCCCTTCATCGTGGAGGGAACCGTGATCGGGATAACGGGGGCGCTTATTTCCAGTGTCATAGCCGCCCTGATCTACAGCCGCCTGGTCGTCCGTCTAAACCCCGATCCCCTGGCCCAGTCGGCCAACAAGTTCGCCCTCCTGCCGGCCTCCTCGGTGACCGCCATCCTCTTCGGGCTTAACCTGGCCATCGGGATCCTGCTTTGCGTTATCGTGAGCGCCATCTCCGTGCGAAAGTACGCCAGGGTCTGAGGGGTCCCCCTTTCGTGAATGTTAGAATGAAGGGCGACGATCCGGCCCAAGGAACGAACAAAGGAAAAGCTATGGCAGACACCCTAACCCACCTGTTTGACAAAAAACGCCTGGGGATCCTCTTGCTCACGGCAGTCCTCCTCCTGGCCCTTTTACCGGGCCGGGGCGCGGTCGCCCAATCCAGCTCCCTGCAGGACATCCAGAAGCAACTCAAGTCAGTTCGCTCGGACCTCAATCAGTTGTCCAGCAAAAAGACCAAACTGACAGGCGATCTGGCCTATCTGGAGAAACGCTCCCAGGCCCAGCGGGCCGTCCATGAGGACGCGCTTGCCCAGAAGGAGGCGGCCCTCATGGTCCTGGAAATGAACCAGGAGGCCAGCCATATCGCCCAGCAGGACTACGAGGACAAGCTGGTCCAGTATGGGGAGCGGGTGTCCAGGATGTATGCCTGGGACCGCCTTTCCCTGACGGAACTCTTCCTTTCCAGTGAGGACCTCCAGGGCTTCTTCACCACCCTCCGCTTCATGAAGCTGGTGGCCGATTCGGACGAACAGGCCCTGGCCGACCTTGAGGAGGCCTCCGTCCTGGCCAGGCAGCTGAAAGAGGAGGCCGAGGACCAGTATGAGGAAATGATCCAGCTGGTCGAGGAGGCGGACGCGGCCATGCGGGAGATCAAGGCCCAGGAGCAGCAGACGGCGGAAGAGCTGAAAAAGGTGTCCTCCTCCCTGGAGATAACGCGTCAGAAAGAAGCCCAGCTAGCGCGGAGCAGCCAGGCCGCCTCCGCGAAAAAGACGACCAGCCCCGTGGCCGCGAGGCCGGCCTCCGGCTCGGCCCTCTACACCGGAACCGGACCTTTCGTCTGGCCCCTCCCCTCCTCCTACTATGTCACCTCGGTCTTTGGCTGGCGGGCCAAGTACGGCCGTTACCATTACGGCACGGATGTGGCGGCCCCGGTGGGTACCCAGATTGTCGCCATGGCGGACGGGACCGTCAGCTATGCCGGTTGGCCCGGTTCGGCCTACCACTGGGCCTATGGCAAGATGATCGTCATTGACCATGGCAACGGCTATCAGACGCGCTACGGCCACCTGAACGGCTTCAACTGCCATATAGGCCAGCGGGTCAAGGCGGGCCAGGTCGTAGGCTATACGGGCAACACGGGACGCTCATCCGGGCCCCACCTCCATTTTGAGACCCGGGTGAACGGGGTGCCCAAGGATCCCCTGTCCTATTTCCGCCGCAACCGCTAGAGGCCGGCCTTCCGGAGGGAGACCCCATGAACAGATACCAGGATGAACAGCCGGAAAAGCCCGGTTTTGAAAACAATATTCAACAAGGCTATAAGGAGCATTCCCCAGGCGGGGACCAGGGCCACTACCTCCATCGCCAGCTCCTGCCTGGGCAGGGCGCCCCGCCGCCTAAAAAACCCCCGAAAGCGAAGAGGAAGCTCTTCTGGCCGGTCTTCCTGGCCGTCCTGATCACGGCCTCCCTGACCTTCGTCCTCACGGCCGCGGTCGGCTATGTCTTCTTTGCCGACGCGATCAGGGGCCTGGTGAACGGACCGGGATCCTCCCCGGGAGGGGCGGCGCCCGGCGACCGGACCCTGACCTTTACCGACGGGGAGGGCCTGGAGGAGGCCCTGGAAAAATTCTCGACCGTCTATAACCTCCTCCAGGCAAACTATTACCAGGAGTTCAACGATGCCGAGATGATCGGCAAGATGACGGAAGGGCTCATCAATGAGATGGGGAGCCCCTATACCTTTTATCTGACCCCCGAATACAATCAGGCTGTCGAGGACTCGATGAAGGGCGAGTATTACGGCATCGGGGCCGTTGTCATGAAGGATCATGACGGCAACTTTGTCATCAGTGACATCATCCCGGACAGTCCTGCGGAATCGGTCGATCTTTTCGTCGGCGATATCTTTGTCAAGGTGGACGGGAAGGATGCCCTGGAGTTCGAGGATGTCGGCGAACTGGCGGCGGCCGTCCGCGGGGATGAGGGGACCCTGGTCAAGCTGGTCATCTACCGCCCCCTGGAAAACAGGGAGCTGAGCCTGACCATCAAGCGGGCCAAGGTCGCCAACGCAGCGGTCCGTTTCTACTTCCTGGATACCGGCATCGGCTATATCCATTTGACTGAATTTTCAGACCATGCGGCTGAGCATTTTGAAAACGCCCTGGTCGCGCTCATGCTCAAGGGCGCCGAACATTTCGTGATTGATCTCCGCAATAACGGGGGCGGCTACGCCCAGGAATGCATCAACATGCTCGATGTGGTCCTGCCGCCGGTGACGGTCGCCACGGTCAAGGGCCGTGAGGAGGGCCAGGTCTACGAGGATGAATGGAAGACGAAGACGGCTTCGCTCACACCTGACGATACCCGCTACGTGATCCTGCTCAACCGCTATTCCGCCAGCGCCAGCGAATTGTTCGCCGGGGCCCTGCGCGATCACGGCAAGGCCGTCATCGTGGGGGAGAACTCCTTTGGCAAGGGGGTCGGCACCATGACCTGGAAGCTGCCTGACAATTCGGCCGTCCAGATCACCGGTTTTGAGTACTTCCTGCCCAAGGGGGAATCCATCGATCAGGTGGGGCTGAAGCCGGACTACGAGATCAAACTGCCCGATGAGGTCGAGACCAAGGCGCCCAACCGGCGCACCCTGGAGGAGGATGACCAGCTGCAGAAGGCCCTGGAGCTGCTACAGCCGGAAGTCAGACGGAAAAAATGAGGACCCGGGAGGGCCCCCCCTAGGCCTTGGCCAGGCAATAGGTGTGGACATCCCCCCGGCTGTGCCGCTCCAGTTTCCCCTTGTTGACCAGATGCAGGATATGGGCGATGGCTTCACCCACGGCAAACCAGCGCTGTCCCGGCGGGAAATCAGACCAGCTGTCGGCCCGGATGGACCATTCCATCCGGGAGGCGACCTCGTAGGCGGTGATGAAGGGATTCTCCCCAACGATGCGGAGTACGTCCGCCAGCCGCTTCTCATGGTGGTCCAACAGCTCGAGGACCCGTCCCCCCAAGGAACCCTCCCGGCCCCGGTGGCCGGGCAAAACGACCTGGACCTTCAAGCCGGCTATGGCCTTGAGGCTGGTCAGATAGCTTTCAAGTGAATCGGTCATGACCTTCCAATAGGTAATGTTGGGGGTGATGTCAAAGAGCAGGTGGTCCCCGGAGATCAGGAGTTCCAGGTCCGGCTCGTAGAGGCAGATATGGCCCGGGGTGTGTCCCGGGGTGGGGATGACCTCCCAGTGCATGGACCCGCAGCTGATCCTGTCCCCCCGGTCGAGCGGGGTGATCTCGAACAGGGCATCCGCGATAAAATGGCGCCCCGGATTCAACCGGGCTGTCTCCCGGAGATCCGCCTCCGGATAACCCTCCCGCCGGTACCTGTTTTCGCCGTCACGCCAATAGTCGTCGCCGCGCCCGATCTGTTCCCTCAGCATGGCCCTGTCGATCCGTCCCATGAAGGCCCGGGACCTGTCGGTCAGGATCCGGGGCATGAGCCCGGTGTGATCCGCGTGAAAATGGGTCGCCAGCACATCCGTCTTTTCCATGTCCAGGCCCAGCTCCCTGATTCCCGCCTCCAGGGCCGCCAGGCATTCAGGCAGGTTGAAACCGGTATCGACGATAAGATTCCGGTCAGGGGAGTTCATGATGTAACTATTCAAAGTCCGCAGGGGGTTGCGGGGGAGTGGGATCTCAAGCCGGTAAAGGCCCTCCCTTATCTTCTCTAACATATGCTTTTTTCGGATTCCTTCCTGCTCGCTTCAAACTTCCTTCCTACAAAGATAACATCAGCCGCAAGTCCTTTGTTACAATGGATCCGAGCGATAAATGACAAGCTAACCTGGACAGTAGAGTAGGGATCCAAGAAAACTTGAAACAAACTGTAGCGAGGGGTTTGGCAGTCACAAGAAAAACCCCGTAAAGCGAAGATAAATGGTAGAATGGGGAGCACGGCAGGAAAGAAGAGCGCGCTTAACAGAACCATCGAGCTATTTGTCGTTTACGACACTTTAAGCTGGATGGCCTGGAACGTTAGAGAAGAACGGCGTTCGAGGCGGGCTTTTTCCCGAAAAATCAGCGGTCTACTTTTGTAGGGCGCTGGGCCGTAAAACTACTTGGGAAGGATCGATACAAGGAACGCCTAAGCGTTCCAGGATGTCCCTCCCGAAAGTAGCGCTGAATGACTGGGTTGGTGACCGGTCATTCAGCTTTTTTCTGGGGAAACCGTTGACATGGCCCATGACCTGGTTCAGGTCTTCCTGGGTCAGATCATTGAAAGACGTCCCCTTGGGTAAAATGCGCCTTAAGTGCTTGTGGGCCCCTTCCACTCCAGGCTTCTGGTTTGGCATCCCCGGGTCACAATAGTAGATCCGGGTCCGCCTTTGGCCTTCTTGGTCAAACTCAATGGCAACAGGATTGGAGAACTCCGATCCGTTGTCGGTGAGGAGGACCGGGAAGAGTCGACAAAAGCTGTCCCGGCCCAGGACATCGTAGAGGCGATTAAAGCAATCGATGACGGACTGGGCCGTATTACGTTCTCTCAAGTATAAGAGGAGCAAGGAGGACTCTTGGAAATAGAGGGACAAGATGACCTTGCCCCCGACCGTCCCGATGACCGTGTCCATCTCGACGACGGGCCAGGGGTCCTCCCCCATGAAGGCCAGGTAGTCCTGGCAGGTCCTCCCCTGACGGCAGCGCGTGTCAATCTTGTGCTCCCGCCTCTTTCTTCTGGGCCGGTAACGGATCTTGTAGGGCAGGTCAAAGCCTGAGACTTCAGCCAGGGCTCGGTCCTGGATGAGCCGGTAGATGGTCCGGTGAGAGCAAGGCAGTTCGTTCTTGTGGTTGGCCCAGATGATGTAAGGCGATAGCCCCCGCTTGAGATCTGCCTTCACGATCTTGCGGATGGAGTCGACCTCTTCAGGCGAATAAGACCTCCCTTGACGGGATTCGGACAGGAGCTCCAGGTATTGATGGTGAGCAACGGTGGGCATGTACTCGTAGCGGGTCAGGCCACAACGGTGCTTTTGTTTACAGCCATGGCAGACATAGGGTGCCTTTTGCAGGCGTGGGCAGTATTCTTCTTCGAAGTCAGGGCAAAGAGGAGAGCAGCCTTCCTTGCAGGAGGCACAGGTTTTCTTCTTGCAGTAGAGCCTGCCACATAAAAGTTGGGCAGGACAGTGGAATCGGTGCTTACAAGGGTTGTAGCGGGTATTGAAGGCATTCTTCTCGATACGGCTCCGATGCTTTTTTATCTCCTGGGAGATGGTGGTGGGGGATTTACCCAAGTCTTTTGCGATCTTACGAAAAGAGTCGGCAGCTTCCAGTTTCATTTTGATTAAGACCCTGTCCTCCAGGGTCAGGTGTTGGTAGTGGCTCATGGCAACCTCCTTAGGGAAGGCCCGCCTTGAGCTTGGTTCTTCTCTTGGGACAGTATAAAGTTTTGGTTGACGAAAGAGGTCACTCTTGCCAGATTAAGTAGGACATTCTATTTGCCAGATTAAGCTGGACGTTTTTTTTGACTCACTGTCCAGGTTACATTGTCATTTATCTCAATGGATCCGAGGAAAATTTCCGTTTGCAATCCCCCCAATCATGTTGTATACTCCACCTTGCGCCTTTTTCTGCGCCTTGTGGCGCATAGAAAACAGCGAAGACGGTGGAGATTGCTCCCGGTTTTACTGCAAGCCGGCAGGGAACTTCACCTGAGAAGTCCGGTCCCGATACCGGGCGCGGAATCCATTGGCAGTAGGGCTCCCAGCGTTTGTGCCGCCTTGGCGCCGTCTGGGCTTTAAATTGGCAAAGAAGGATACGCCCGAATCAATAGTGATTTCGAAAGCAGATAGCAGGAGGAAGTATAGGAATGGCTGTTAACCAGAAAATCAGAATTCGACTCAAAGCGTTTGATAGCCGCATACTTGACGACAGCGCAAGGCGGATCGTCAACACAGCGGAACGCACAGGCGCCAGCATCTCAGGTCCGATCCCGCTCCCTACCGAAAAGGAGATCATCACCATTCTCCGCTCGCCGCACATGCATAAGGACGCGCGTGAGCAATTTGAGATCAGGACCCACAAACGCCTCATCGATATTCTGGCACCGACGTCCAAGACGGTGGAGGCGCTCATGCGGCTGGAAATGCCGGCCGGCGTCAATATTGAAATCAAACTGTAACCCTCAAAAAGGGTCAATGTTTGCCAGGGCAAACCAATAACTCAGGAGGATAGGGCATGTCAAAATTCATGCTGGGCCGCAAGGCCGGAATGACACAAATCTTTGACGAGAACGGGCTTGCGATTCCCGTAACCGTCATCGCCTGTGGGCCCCTTACCGTCATCCAGAACAAGACGGTGGAGAAGGAAGGCTATCAGGCGGTCCGTGTCGGCTATGAAGAAAACGAAAAAGGGAACCGTCCCCACAAGGGACAGTTTGAAAAGATAGGTGTGAAACCCTTGCGGGTCCTGCGTGAATTCCACACAGGGGAGGCCTATGAGCCGGGACAGGTGATCGCGGTCGATGAAATGTTCGAGGCCGGCGATCACGTCGATGTCACCGGAACCTCCAAGGGCAAGGGCTACCAGGGCGCCATCAGGCGGCACGGTATGCGCCGCGGGCCGGCGGCCCACGGATCCAAGTACCACCGCAAGGCGGGCGCCATGGGTGGCGCGGCCACGCCGGGCAAGGTTTTCAAGGGAAGCAAGCTTCCCGGACAGTTGGGCTACAAGCGCGTGACGGTACAGAACCTGGCCGTCGTCCAGGTGGACGGCGAACGGCACTTCCTGGTCGTCAAGGGCGCGGTTCCCGGGCCCAAGGGCGGTCTGCTCGAGATCAAGGCGACCGTCAAGTCCAAGAAGTAGGAGGGGGCTTATGCAACTCGATGTATATAACATGAACGGTGATGTCGTCGGCAGCATGGATCTGTCGGATGACATCTTCGCGATTGAACCGAATGAGGACGCCGTCTACCGGGTCATGATCGCCCAGCAGGCCAACAGAAGGCAGGGCACGCACAAGACCAAAGGCAGGAGTGAAGTCCGGGGGGGCGGCAGGAAGCCCTTCCGTCAGAAAGGTACCGGCCGGGCCCGTCAGGGTTCGATCCGTTCCCCGCTCAAGGTTGGCGGCGGTGTCACCTTCGGGCCGACGCCGCGGAGCTACCGGGTGCGGCTGCCCAAGAAGCTGCGCCGTCTCGCCCTCCTGTCCATGCTGTCCACCAAGGCGGGTGGCGAGAAGCTCGTCATCCTGGACGAGCTGGCCATTGAAAACGGAAAGACACGTGTCATGGCGGAAGTCTTGAAGAAGATTGGGGCCGACACGACTTCGCTTATCGTCACCGCCGGCAGGCGGGAGGATGTTGTCCGGTCGGCGCGGAATCTGCCCGGGGTCAAGACAGCCCCGGTCAACGCGATTTCCGTGCTTGATCTTCTCAAGTATGACCGGCTGATCGCGACGCGCGAGGCGCTCGAAACACTGGAGGAGGTATACGCGTCATGAAGGACCCGCACGATATCATCCTGAGACCGATCATTACAGAGCAGAGTATGGAGCAGACCATGCTCGGGAAATATACCTTTGCCGTGGCCAGGGACGCCAGCAGAACGGAAATCGGCAAGGCCTGCGAACTCCTCTTCGACGTCAAGGTCGTCAAGGTCAACACCATGCGACTTGAGGGGAAGAAGCGCCGGATGGGCAAGACAAGCGGCCGGACAGCGTCCTGGAAGAAGGCCGTTGTCACCATTGATCTCGATCCCGCGCCGGTGGAATACCCACTTCCCGGCGGCAAGAAGGGGACCAGCTCCAAGAAGTACAAGACCGAGATCGCAGAATTCGGATTTGGCCAGTAAACCGGCCGCGTGAAAGAAGGAGATCACTATGGCTATCAAAAGCTATCGCCCGACTTCTCCCGGCAGGAGGCAGATGACCGGAGCCGACAAGTCCGTCCTGACGGACAAGGCGCCGGAGAAAAGCCTGCTTGCCACAAAGAAGAAACATAGCGGCCGCAACAACTACGGCCGTATCACGGTGCGTCACAGAGGCGGCGGCAACCGCCGCAAATACCGCTTGATCGACTGGAAGCGGAATAAGACAGACATTCCCGCCAAGGTACTGGCGATTGAATATGACCCCAACCGGACAGCCTTCATCGCGCTGATCATGTACGCGGATGGGGAGAAGGGCTACATCATCGCCCCGCATGGACTTAAGGCGGGCGATACGGTCATCGCGGGGACCGATGTCGACATCGTGGCCGGCAACTGCCTGCCCCTGTCGTCGATTCCCGTCGGGACCCAGGTTCACAATGTGGAGCTCTACCCGGGGCATGGCGGACAGCTGGTCCGCGCCGCCGGGACCTCGGCCCAGCTCCTGGCCAAGGAAGGCCGTTACGCGACCCTCCGTATGCCATCCGGTGAAGTCCGCATGGTCCTGCAAAACTGCCGGGCCGTCATCGGGGTTGTGAGCAACATTGAAAATGAGATTGTCAACATCGGCAAAGCCGGCCGCAAGCGCCATATGGGGCGCCGTCCCCACGTACGCGGCTCGGCCATGAACGCTGTGGATCACCCGCACGGCGGGGGCGAGGGCAAGGCTCCGATCGGAAAACCCAGCCCGGTGACCCCCTGGGGCAAACCGACCCTGGGCTACCGCACACGCAAGCGCGGCAAGTCGACCGACCGGCTGATCATCAGGCGCCGTACCAAGAGCTAGGGATGGAGGAGAGAGCATGAGTCGTTCCGCAAAAAAAGGTTACTACGTGGATGAAAGGCTATTGAAGCGCATCAACGAGCAGAATGAGAAGAATGAGCACCGTGTCCTGAGAACCTGGGCACGCGCCTCCACCATATTCCCCGAGATGGTGGGCCATACCATCGCCGTCCATGACGGGCGCAAGCACGTTCCTGTCTATATCACGGAGGAGATGGTCGGTCATAAGCTGGGGGAATTCGCCCCGACAAGAACCTTCAGAGGCCATGCCGGATCTGAAAAACGCGCCAGGATGCGCTAGGAAACGGCAGGGAGGAAATATTGTGGCTAAGAAAACAATGAGCAGACAGGAGCTGCTTGACCGCCGCGAAGAGCTCATCGCCGCGCGGGGGAAGCAGACTCCGCGATACGCGAAATCGCGTCTACTTACAAAAAGAGAGCGAAAGGTCCTGGGAATCGGCCGCGATGAAGGCCGGGCGAGACTTTCCTATCTTCGCATGAACGCCTTCAAGGTCAATGCCCTGATCCGTCTGATCATCGGCAAACCCCTTGAGGAGGCCTACGCGATCTTGCAGTATACACCGCATGGGGCAGCCAGGCCGCTGACCAAGCTACTGCAATCCGCTGAGGCCAACGCGGTCAACAACAACGGACTGAACGCGGAAAACCTCTACGTGGCGGAACTGAACGCCATGCAGGGGCCGACCATGAAACGGATCCGCGCCCGCGCCCGGGGCCAGGCGACCTGGATCCTCAAGCGCAGCTGCCATGTTGATGTTGTACTGAGAGAAAGGGAGCAGGAGGACTGATATGGGTCAGAAAGTCAATCCGCACGGTTTGCGTGTTGGTGTTATAAAAGACTGGGATTCGCGCTGGTATGCCGATAAAAAGGACTTCGCCCGCTTTCTTGTCGAAGATAAGAAGATCCGCGACTTCGTCAAGGCGGAAACAGAGCGCGCCGGCGTATCGAGGATTGAGATCGAACGCCTGGGCGAGGATAATACGACCATTACGATCACCACGGGCAAGCCGGGCATCATCATCGGCCGCGGCGGCTCGGAGATCGAGAATCTTAAAAAGAGACTGACAAAGAAATTTGGCCGCGCCTTCTACATCAATGTCAAGGAAGTGCGGAATGTCGATATCGAGGCCCAGCTTGTCGCTGAGAGCATCGCCAAGCAGCTGGAGGAGCGGGTCTCCTTCCGCCGGGCCATGAAGCAGGCCATCAACCGGGCTATGAAGAACGGGGCCAAGGGGATCAAGACCATGGTGTCCGGCCGTCTCGGCGGCGCTGAGATCGCCCGCTTCGAGCAGTACCGGGAGGGGTCCATCCCCCTTCACACGCTCCATGCCGATATCGACTACGGCTTTGCCGAGGCGAAGACCTCCTACGGCCAGCTCGGCGTCAAAGTATGGATATACAAGGGCGAGGTCCTGAGCATCAGGAATACCGCCCGGGAAGAAAAGGAGGCGATCCCCGATGTTAATGCCTAGACGTGTTAAACGCAGAAAACAGCACCGTGGACGCATGAAGGGGAAAGCGCTTCGGGGCAACAAGGTGACCTACGGCCAGTTTGGCCTCCAGGCACTGGAACCCTGTTGGATCACCGCCAACCAGATTGAGGCATCCCGTATCGCGATCAACCGTTATTTCCGCCGGGGCGGGACGGTTTGGATCAAGATCTTCCCCGATAAACCGGTCTCCAAGAAGCCGGCCGAGACCCGGATGGGTAAGGGTAAGGGGGCCCCTGAATATTGGGTGGCCGTCGTCAAGCCCGGCAGGGTCCTCTTTGAAGTGGCCGGCGTCACGGAAAAACAGGCCCGCGAGGCCCTCAGGCTCGCGTCACACAAATTGCCTTGCAAGGTCCGCTTTGTCGAGAGTGAGCGCGAGTTCACGGAAGAAGAGATTGCCAAGTACGCCGAGGTCCAGGTACTCGATATACCGGAAGAGCTCTTGAGTGAGGCCGAGTTGGCTGAACTGGCCGGTGAAGAGGCTGTGGCTGAGGATGAAACCGAGGGCGAAGCCGCGGAAGAAGCGGCTGATGAAGCTGAGAAAGAGGAGGTCTGACTATGAAGGCGAAAGAATTACGTGGCAAAAACCAGACCGAGCTTGAAACCGAATTGAAGGAGTTGAAGCAGGAACTGTTCAAACTCCGCTTCGCGCACGCGACCAACCAGCTGGCCAATCCCATGGAGCTGAAGCGGGTCAAGCGCGACATCGCCCGCGTCAAAACGGTTATACGCCAGCATGAACTTGGCCATCTCGTCTCGAGGTAAGGGGGGAACTATGAGCGCAGAACGCAATAAAAGAAAAGAGCTTGTGGGCACGGTGGTCAGCGACAAGATGGACAAGACGATTGTCATCGCGGTCTCGGAGCACGTGCGGCATCCGCTCTACAAGAAATATATCAAGCGTACCGTCAAGATGAAAGCGCACGATGAAAACAATGAGTGTGGCATCGGTGACCGCGTCCGCGTAATGGAAACAAGACCCTTGAGCCGCGAAAAACACTGGCGCCTGATCGAGATTATCGAGAAGGCCAGGTAGCCCTTGGGGTTTAGGAGGAACAGTCAATGATTCAAGTACAATCGAGGCTCAAATCCGCCGACAATACCGGCGCCAAACGCTTGATGTGCATCAAGGTGCTGGGGGGGACGGGACGCCGCTACGCCAATGTTGGCGACGTCATCGTTTGCTCCGTCAAGGAGGCCGCGCCGGGCGGAACGGTCAAAAAGGGCGAAGTGGTCAGGGCCGTGGTCGTCCGCACCAAATCGGGTATCCAGCGCAAGGACGGATCGGTGATCCGCTTTGACGAGAATGCGGCGGTCATCCTGAAGGATGACGGCAACCCCCAGGGAACGCGTATCTTTGGCCCGATCGCCCGTGAGCTGCGTGAGAAGAACTATATGAAGATCCTCTCACTCGCCCCCGAGGTCCTGTAATGGCAAAGGAGAAGAGCATGTCCCGAAATAAATTACATGTCAAAGTAGACGACCAGGTCTACGTCCTGACCGGGAAAGACGCGGGCAAGACCGGCAAGATCATCGCCGCCTACCCCGCCAAGGGCCGGGTGATCGTCGAGGGTGTCAATATCGCGACACGCCACGTCAAACCCCGCTCCCAGCATCAGCAGGGCGGCATCATCCGCCAGGAGATGCCCATCGACGTGTCCAACGTCATGCTGGTCTGCCAGAAGTGCAAACGCCCGTCCAAGGCCGGGAGGAAATATTTGGACAACGGGGATAAGGTCCGCTACTGCAAGTCTTGCGGCGCCACCATCTCCGTGGTCAGCAAGGGAAAGAAGGAGTAAGGCATGAACCGCTTAAAAGATAAATATTTTGATCAAGTGCGTGATGCCCTCATGAAGGAATTTGGCTATTCCACGGTCATGCAGGTTCCCCGGCTGGAGAAGATTGTCCTGAACGTGGGAATCGGCAATGTGCGTGAAAACCCCAAGGCGGTTGAGTCGGCCGTACGCGACCTGACGACCATCTCCGGCCAGAAGCCGGTCGTCATCAACGCCAGGAAGTCGGTCGCCAACTTCAAGCTGAGGGAGGGTATGCCCAACGGTGTCAAGGTTACGATCCGCGGGGATCGCATGTACCAGTTCCTTGACAGGCTGATCAGCATCGCCCTGCCCCGTGTCCGCGACTTTCGTGGGGTCAACCCCAATTCTTTTGACGGTCACGGCAACTTTTCACTGGGCGCGCGTGAACAGCTGATCTTCCCGGAAGTTGACTACGACAGCATCGACAAGATCAATGGCCTTGACATCGCCATCGTCACCACGGCGACATCCGATGAAGAGGCCAAGGCTCTGCTCGCCGGGCTCGGCATGCCCTTCCGCAGGTAAGAGGAGTACATCATGGCCAAAAAATCAATGATCATCAAAGCACAACGCGAGCCGAAGTTTTCGACGCGCCAGAAAAACCGTTGCCAACTCTGCGGGCGTCCCCACGCCTATATCCGCAAGTTCGGTGTCTGCCGTCTTTGCTTTCGTGAGCTCGCTTATAAGGGACAGATCCCTGGCGTACGCAAAGCCAGTTGGTAAGGAGGAGATATCATGCAGGTTACGGATCCAATCGCGGACATGCTGACACGCATCCGCAACGCCGGAAGGGCCGGCAAAATGTCATGTGAGATCCCCGCTTCGAATATGAAGCGCGCCATCGCGGATATTCTCGTCGATGAAGGTTACATCGACAAGGTCTCCTATCGCGAGGACGGCAAGCAGGGCCTACTGACTGTCACCTTGAAGTATTATGGCTCCAAGCCCGTCATCACGGGCATCAAGCGCATCTCGAAACCGGGACTTCGCGTCTATGCCGATGTTGAACATCTGCCGCGGGTCCAGAACGGTCTCGGTATCGCCATCATTTCGACCTCCAAGGGCGTCATGACCGATAAATTCGCGCGCCGGACCAAGGTGGGCGGTGAAGTGCTGGCCTATGTCTGGTAAGAGGAGCTGGACTCTGAAAAGGGTTGATGAACCCACAATCTCAAGAGCAGGAGGACTATTATGTCAAGAATTGGCAAGAAGCCGATAGTGGTCCCCAAGGACATCGAGGTCGAGGTCCTGGGTGACAAAATCGAAGTGAAGCGGGGCAAGGAATCGCTGACCCAGAAGATCCTTCCGGGTATTACCGTCAAGGTTGAGGCCGGCGAGATCCTGGTCGAACGCGAGAATGACCAGCGTGAAACCCGTGCCTTCCACGGCCTGACCCGTTCACTGATCAATAATATGGTGATTGGCCTGAGTGAGGGCTTTACCAAGAATCTGGAAATCCAGGGTGTCGGATACAGGGCCCAAAAAGACGGCAACAAGCTGGTCATGGACCTGGGCTACTCACACCAGGTGATCTTTGAGGAACCGGAAGGCATCAGTTTTGAGCTGGCTTCCCCGACCCGGATCGCCGTCAAGGGAGCCGACAAGCAGCTGGTAGGCGAGATGGCCGCCAAGATCAGGGGCTCGCGTCTGCCGGACCCCTACAAGGGCAAGGGCATCCGCTATGCCGGTGAGGTGGTACGCCTCAAGGCCGGCAAATCCGGTGTGAAGTAAGGAGCGTTGCGAAATGATAAAAAAAGAACCACGCAATAAGGTCCGCCTCCGCCGTCACGCGCGTGTGAGAAAACAACTGCGCGGTACGGCCGAACGCCCGAGGCTCAACATTTTCAGGAGCGCTTCGCATATCTACGCGCAGCTTATTGATGACGAATCGCATCACACGTTGCTGGCGGCCTCAACCCTTGACGCCGCCGTCAAGGAAGCGCACCCGAATGGCGGCAATGTCGAGGCGGCCCAGGCCGTCGGTAAACTGATCGCCGAGCGGGCCGTCGATAAGGGTTACAAGGTCGTAGTCTTTGACCGCGGCGGCTATCTTTATCACGGGCGTGTCGCCGCGTTGGCCGAGGCCGCGCGCGAAGTCGGACTTGAATTTTGAGGAGTGGCAATATGAGAAGAGAACGAGACCGCGACAGAAGAGACGACAGGGATCGCGATAATGAATTCCAGGAGCGCGTCATCCACATTGGCCGGGTGGCCAAGACAGTCAAGGGCGGGCGTAATTTCCGCTTTACAGCCCTTGTCGTCGTAGGTGACGGCGAAGGACGCGTGGGGAAGGGGCTTGGCAAGTCAAGCGAGATCCCCGAGGCGATCCGGAAGGGCATTGAAGACGCGAAAAAGAACCTGATCACTGTCGCGACCTATAAAGATACAATTCCCTATGAGGTGACCGGCAAGTTCGGCGCCGCACGTGTGCTCCTGAAACCGGCAGCGGCCGGTACGGGCGTCATCGCGGGCGGGGCGGTCCGCGCCGTCTGTGAACTGGCGGGGATCAAGGACATCCGCACCAAATCGCTTGGAAGCGCCAACCCCAACAACGTCGTCAACGCGGCGATCGAGGGATTGAAGTCGCTTCGGACACTTGAGCAAGTCGCCGAAATCCGCGGCAAGAACGCGCGGGAAATCCTGTAAGGAGGGTGACATGGATCAACTGAGAATAACCTTGCTGCGCAGTGTCAACAACGCCCGTAAAGACCAAAGGGCGACGGTGCGCGCGCTCGGATTGAGAAAGATCGGTCAATCCGTGATTCAGAAGGACAATGACGCCATCCGCGGCATGGTCCGCAAGGTCCGCCACCTGGTGGTCGCGGAACCTTATGAAGAAGGAGGAGACCATGAAGTTGAATGATCTGAAACCTGTCGCCGGCTCCACCCGCAAGTCATCGCGCGTCGGGCGCGGCCGCAGCTCAGGCGGCGGCAAGACATCGGGCCGGGGTACCAAGGGCCAGAAGGCGCGTTCGGGTGGCGGTGTCCGTCCCCAGTTTGAAGGCGGCCAGATGCCTCTCTACCGCAGGCTGCCCAAGCGGGGCTTCAACAATAAACGTTTTGCCAAGCACTACATCACGGTCAATGTCGGCGATTTGATGCGCATGGAAGACGGCGATACGGTGACGGCTGAGAAACTGGCAGAGCAAGGCGTCATCTCCCTGCCCAAGGTCAATGACGGGCTGAAAATCCTGGGAGACGGCGAGCTGACGAAAAAACTCGACGTGAAAGCCAGCGCTTTTACGGTTACGGCCAAGGAAAAAATCGAAGCGGCCGGGGGAAGCTGTGAGGTAATCTGACATGGGCAGTATGTTTCAGACCCTGGCCAATGCCTGGAGAATTCCGGACTTAAAGAAGAAGATCCTCTTCACGCTTTTCGCCATCCTGGCCTTCAGGCTGGGGACAGCCATCCCGACCCCCATGATTGACAGCGTCGCCTTCGCGTCGCTCATCGATCGTTTTGGCCAGCTGGGCCAGTTCCTCGACATCATCTCGGGGGGCGCCTTCAAGTCGGTGTCGGTCATGGCGCTGGGTATATCGCCCTATATCAACGCCTCGATCATCATGCAGCTGCTGACCTTTGCCATCCCGGCGCTGGAGCGCCTGCAGAAGGAAGGCGAGGAAGGCCAGAAGAAGCTCCAGAAGATCACCCGGCTCATGACCTTGGGCCTCTCCCTGGTCATGGCCACCTCCTACGCCCTGTTGACACGGGGCGCGACTACCCCGGGCATCCCCGAGTGGCTGAGCCTGGTAGTGGTTATCCTGAGCTTTGCCGCCGGCGCCGCCTTCATCATGTGGCTGGGTGAGCAGATTGACGCCAAGGGGGTCGGAAACGGGATCTCCCTGATCATCTTCATCGGCATCGCCAGCCGGTCGCCCGATTACGCCAGGCGACTCTTCGTCTATTTCACCACCCTGACCGTGACCGGGAATATCCTCCTGGCCCTGGGCCTGGTTGTGGTGACGGTGGCGGTCTTTGTCGGCATCATCGCCCTGGTTGTCTTCATCCAGAGCGCGGAACGGCGGATCCCGGTCCAGTACACCAAGCGGGTAGTAGGCCGCAAGATGTACGGGGGCCAGAGCACCTATCTGCCGATCAAGGTGAACCAGTCCGGTGTTCTGCCGGTCATCTTCGCCATGTCCATGCTTATGGTGCCCTCGACCATCGCCTCCTTCACAGGCGCACGGGCAAGCTGGCGGTCTGGCTTATGAATTTCAACAGCAACCCGCTCTATTACCTGATCTACGCCATTCTGATCATCGCCTTTACCTTCTTCTACTCCATGATCAGTTACAATCCGGTGGAGATCGCGGGTAATCTGCAAAAGAACGGCGGCTACATCCTGGGGATCAGACCGGGACGGCCCACTGCCGATTTTATCGGCAAGACGGCCCGCCGCCTCAATTGGTTTGAGTCAGTCTTCCTGGTGGTCCTGGTTCTTCTGCCGGCCTTCCTTGGCCTCCTGACCGGTGCCCACGGGATCTGGTTCGGTGGAACAGCGGTACTTATCCTGGTCGGTGTGGCCATGGATATCGTGACGCAGCTTGAGGCACAAATGCTCATGCGTCACTACAAGGGCTTCCTGGATTGATTTTATGATTAAGCGGATTATTATGTTGGGGCCACCCGGGAGCGGCAAGGGGACCTGGGCCAAGATCCTGTCGGATTCCCTCTCGCTCCCCCATATCTCCTCCGGAGACCTCTTCCGGGAGGAGCTGGCGGAGGACAGCCCGCTGGGGCGGGAGATCCGCTCCTACGTTGAGGGGGGAACCCTGGTACCGGACGATGTAACCATCCGCCTTATCGAACAGGCCATTACGGAGGGGCCGGGCCGGGAGGGTTTCATCCTGGACGGCTTTCCCAGGACCCTGGTCCAGGCCGAGGCCCTGGAGGCCATACTCGAAAAAGAGGGAACCGGGATTGACACCGTCATCGAGCTGGATATCCCGGAGGAGATCCTGATCGAGCGGGCCCTGGCCAGGATGGTCTGTGTCGAATGCGGCCAGCCCTACCACGCCGAGGTCTTGAGGCCCAAGACGGAGGGTGTCTGTGACCGCTGCGGCGGCAAGGTCGTCCGCAGGAGTGACGATACGGCGGAAACCTTGAAGCAACGCTTCAAGACCTATCACGAACTGACGGAGCCCCTGATCGACTATTACAAGGATCAGGGCAAGCTGGTCGCCTACTCCAGGACACAGCCTCCGGAAGCGGAGAGCAAGAAGGAGATGGCCCGCCTCTTGGGCTTGCCCCCAGGCAGCGTAGTGTAACGGGATCCCTCCTGTTGACTGGAATTTGAAAACAAAAAAGCAGAGGACATGATCAGGCTCAAGTCAAAAGAAGCGATCGAGATTATGCGCCGGCCCGGCGCTGTGGTTGCGGCTGTCTTTGAGGCGATTGAGCCCCTCATGGTCGAAGGCATGAGCACGGAGGAGATTGACCGGGTCGCCCACAAGGTCATTGTCGGAGCGGGCGCCCTGCCCTCCTTCCTGGGCTATGACGGCCAGGGACCGACCCCCTTTCCGGCATCCACCTGCATCTCGCTGGACGACGAGGTGGTGCACGGTTTCCCCGGCAGGGACAAGCTGCTTCGGGAGGGCATGCTGGTTTCGGTTGATGTCGGCGCCTATCTGGACGGTTACCATGGGGACGCCGCCCGGACCTATATCATCGGCCAGGTCCCCGACCGGGTCCGCCTCCTGGTCCAGGTGACGGAGGAAGCCTTCTGGAAGGGATTGGAGCAAGCCCTTCCAGGTAATCGGCTGGGGGATATCTCGGCCGCCGTCCAGGAACACTGTGAGTCGCACGGCTTTGGTGTCGTCCGCGAGCTGACGGGACACGGGATCGGGACGGAACTCCATGAGGCCCCCAACCTGCCCAACTACGGCAAGAAGGGGCGGGGCATCCGCCTGGCGGCCGGCATGACACTGGCCCTGGAGCCCATGGTGACGCTCGGCTCCCGTGAAATCGCCCTGGCTGAGAATGACTGGACCTTTGTGACCCGGGATGGTCAACCCGCGGCGCATTATGAGAATACCTTTGCCATAACGGAGGAGGGCCCCCTGGTCCTGACTCTGGGCGCGGACGGCAGGGAGGCCCGTCAGTCCGGGCTTCCGGGAGGTAGATGAAGTGGATGTCAAAAGTGAGCCAGCCTTGCCTGACTTATTCAGTCCGGGAATGGTGGTCCTTTCCGTAAAAGGTCATGACAGGGGAAGGCTTTATCTGGTTCTGGCCTCGAAGGGCGACAGGCGATTGCTTTTGGCCGACGGACGTACCAGAGGCTACGTCGACGCCAAGCTGAAGAATACCAGGCATGTCCAAAAACTGGGCCGGGCGCTTGAGGCCGGGGCCCTGGAAGAGATGCTGGGGGGGGATCTGTGCGAGAGTGAGTACAAGACCCTGATCAGGAAGCTGATCACCCAGTGGGCTGAGGACAAGGGAATGGATACCAAGTGACGATTCAGGCGATCGGAGGAGAAGATGCCTAAAGAAGAAGCAATCGAAGTTAAGGGAGTGGTCGTCGATACCATGCCAAATGCCGTCTTCCGGGTCCGCCTGGAGAATGGCTTTGAGGTGATCGCGCACATTTCCGGCAAGTTGCGTCAAAACTACATCAAGATTCTCAACGGTGACCACGTCACGGTCGAGCTGTCACCCTATGATTTGACGCGGGGCCGCATAATCTGGAGATCCAAGTAGGATCTTGATTTTCAGAGGCAGGCGGGTTAAAATTATTAGCTGTGCGTCGCAATAGGGCGCAAAAGGAGAAGAACCATGAAAGTTAGACCTTCGGTCAAGCCAATCTGCGAAAAGTGCCGTGTGATCAAGCGCCGCGGGCGTGTCATGGTGATCTGCAGCGATCCGAAGCACAAGCAGAGGCAAGGCTGAGAGCGTGAAGCTCTTGATTGATAAGAATAGAGATAGACAAGAACAGGCAGGATCCGGGAGCGGAAGCGACAGTCCTGTTGTAACCAATAAGTATGCGAGCATAATTTGGAGGTAGCGCATGGCACGTATTGCCGGGGTTGATTTGCCCAACAACAAACGCGTTGAGATCGGACTGACGGCCATTTATGGCATCGGCCGCACGAGCTCGAATAAAATTCTGACGGCGGCGGAAGTCGATCCCGACACGCGCGTCCGTGATTTGACGGACGAAGAGATCACCCGTATCCGTGAGACAATTGAGGACCATTTCACGGTGGAGGGTGATCTGCGCCGCGAAACAGCCATGAATATCAAGCGCTTGGCGGAAATTGGCTGCTACCGTGGCCGGCGCCACCGGATCGGGCTACCCGTCCGTGGACAGCGGACGCGGACCAACGCGCGCACGCGCAAGGGCCCCAAACGCACCATGGCCAGGAAAAAGAGATAAGGGGGACGAGGTATGGCAACGAAAAAAGGTCGTCCGGCCGCCCGCACCAGAAGGCGGGACCGAAAGAATATTGAACGTGGGGCGGCTCATATCCATTCGTCCTTCAACAACACCATTGTGACGATCACGGATCCCGCGGGGAACGTCATCTCCTGGTCGAGCGCTGGAGCCCAGGGCATGAAGGGCTCACGCAAGGGGACCCCCTTCGCCGCCCAGCTGGCCGCGGAACAGGCCGCCCGCAAGGCCGTGGAACACGGCATGAAGACCGTCGAGGTCTTTGTGCGCGGTCCGGGCTCGGGTCGGGAATCGGCCATCCGGGCGCTGGCGACAGGCGGTCTTGAGATCGTCATGATCAAGGACGTGACGCCGATTCCGCATAACGGCTGCCGGCCGCCCAAGCGCAGAAGAGTCTAAGAGGAGAGCAAGTTATATGGCTAAAGACAGATCGCCCATCCTGAAACGCAGCCGGTCATTGGAAGTGCCGCCTCAGATGCTGGGTATAAATAAAAAATCAAAACGCAACCCGAGACAATCCCGACGTAAAGAAGGGGAGTACGGGCGCCAGCTCAGGGCCAAGCAATCGGTCAAGTTCGTCTATGGTGTCCTGGAGAAACAGTTCCGCAACACCTATGAGCGGGCCAGCAAGATGCCCGGCAAGAGCGGTGAGAACCTGCTGAAACTCCTGGAGCTCCGGCTTGACAACGTGGTCTACCGGATGGGTTTCGCGGCGACCAGGGCCCAGGCCCGTCAGTTGGTCAACCATGGCCACTTCAATCTCAATGGCCGCCGGGCCAGCATCCCTTCCATGAATGTCTCCCCTGGCGACGAAGTTGCCGTGCGCGAGAATTCCCGCCATGTCAAGCTCTTTGACGAGCTGCCGAATACGATCGTTCCCAACTGGCTGTCCTTTGACGCCGACCATCTCAAGGGGACGGTCCTGAGGGTGCCGGAACGGGACGAGATTGATCTCGATGTCGAGGAAACACTCATCGTCGAGCTCTACTCGAAATAATGGATCCAGAAGCCCTGTGAGCGACAAGGAGATTGCCATGATCGAACTGAAAAACGCGACCAATACGAGCATTGAATATAAATCCTACTCAGAGGACGAGACCTACGGCCTTTTCGTCGCGGAGCCGCTTGAACGCGGTTACGGGACGACGCTTGGCAACGCGCTCCGGCGCGTCCTGCTGTCGTCGCTGCCCGGCTGTGCCGCCACCTCTGTCAGGATCGAGGGGATCTTCCAGGAATACTCCACCGTGCCGGGCGTCATCGAGGATGTCACCGAGATTCTCCTGAACATCAAGGATATCCGGGCCCGCCTGCATGTGGAGGGGCCCAAGACGGTCTTCATCAACAAGGAAGCCGGCTTCAAGGGGCCGGTCCGGGCCGGGGAGTTCAACCAGAGCGATGAACTGGAGATCGTCAATCCTGACCTGGTCATTGCCCACATGAACGGCGATGGGCCGCTCTTCATGGGACTGACCTTCAACGCGGGGGTCGGCTACAAGAGCGCCGACCAGAACAAGGAGATGAACGCCCCCATCGGCGTCATCCCCATGGATTCCATCTTTACGCCTGTGCGCAAGGTCAATTTCCAGGTGGAGGACACCCGGGTCGGCCAGATCACCGACTATGACAAGCTGACCTTGGAGATTTGGACCGACGGTACGATTACGGCGGAGGAGGCCCTGATGAAGGCGGCCGGAATCCTGATCGACCATCTCAATCTTTTCCTGTCCATGACCCATGACAAAAACGTGGCCGGTGAGGAGCCGCTGATCATCGAGGAAGAGGAAAAGAGCATCTACGACGCGCCGATCGAGGATTTGAAGTTCTCAACCAGGATCTTCAACTCCCTGAAGCGGGCGGACATCCATACGGTCGCCGACCTGGTGGCCAAGTCGCGCGAGGACCTCATGAAAGTCCGGAACCTGGGAGCCACCTCGCTCGATGAATTGGTTGAAAAGCTGGGGGTCCATGGCCTGGAGCTGGCCGATCCCGATCAGTCATAAAGAGAATTACTGTAAAAGGAGTGCATTACCATGCCCGGATATAGAAAACTAGGACGCGATTCCGCTGCCAGAAAGGCCATGTTGAGGAATCTGGTCACGACCCTGATCGTGGAAGGCAAGGTGACGACGACAGAAACGCGGGCCAAGGAAGCCGCCCGCCTGGCCGAGAAGATGATCGCCCTGGCTGTCAAAGAACACAATAACTTCACCACCCGCAAGGTCCTGGTATCAGGGGCCAAGCTGGACGACAAGGGACGGAAGGTTCTCAGGACGGCTACTTCCAGGAATGACCGGGTCTACGATGTGGTTGAGCGGGAGCGGAAGACGAAGACGGTCCAGGTCGATATGCCTTCGCGGCTGGCGGCCCGCCGCAAGCTCATGGCCCTCATGGTCGAGACCCGCGACCAGGACGGCCGTCGGGTCAATACGGTCAATCATCTTTTCAATACGGTGGCCCCCCGTTTCATCACACGCAACGGTGGCTATACACGTTTGACCAAGATCGGACCCCGCCGGGGTGACGCTGCCCCCATGGCCATCCTGGAGCTGGTTGACTGAGGCGGCTGGTTCTTCGGTCATAGAGATCAAAAGAGGGGCTTCCCGCGTGCCAGGCCGGGGGGAGTCCTTTTTGTTTGGTAAAATGGGGCAGGATGTCGGGTAAGATGATCGAGTTTCGGGATGTCTCCTTCAGCTATGGGGCGATGCAGGGACAAGGGCCGGTGAGGGCTGTCTCCCGGCTTTCTTTTTCTGTCGAAAAAGGCGCTCATATCGCCCTGATCGGCCGCAACGGTTCCGGGAAATCAACCATGGCCCGCCTTATGAATGGCCTCCTCCTGCCCGATGAGGGGGAGGTCTGGGTCGATGGCAAGCTGACAGCCGATGAAGACGTCCTCTATGAGATCAGGAGGCAGTGCGGCATGGTCTTCCAAAACCCGGACAACCAGATCATCGGCACCACGGTCAAGGACGATGTCGCCTTCGGGCCCTCCAATCTCGGCCTGCCCCGGGAGGAGATCTTCCGCCGCCTGGACCAGGCCCTGGCCATGACGGGCCTGGCCGATTTGAGAGACCGGGCGCCGCACGAACTGTCAGGGGGACAGAAGCAGAAGCTGGCCCTGGCCTCCGTTCTGGCCATGCGACCCGACTGCGTCATCCTGGACGAGGCCACCTCCATGCTGGACCCGGCTGCCCGGGCCGAGATCAGGGAACTGATCCAGGAACTTAGGCGGGACTATGGCCTGACCGTCATCCAGATCACCCACCATATGGAGGAGGCCCTCCTTGCCGATTATGTCTACGTCATAAGTGAGGGAGGCATCGCCTTTGATGGGACGCCCGCCCGGGTCTTCGACCAGGTGGACCGGCTCAAGGGCGAGGGGATGGCCGTGCCTTCCCATCTCGAAATCGCCCAGATCATCAGCCGGGCGACGGGGGTCCCCTATGATCCCGACCGGATCATCAGCTTCGATGGAGCCCTTGATTATGTGAGGGGGGCCCTCGCTGGAAGCCAGGGACCGTCAAGACCGGCGCCGGCACCGGCTGACAGGAGGGCCGGGGCCAGGGAGGGGCAACCCCCGGTCATTGAGGTCAAAGGACTCAGCTACGCCTATGACTCCGAGGGGGGGAGCCCCCTTCCTGCCCTTGAGGCTATCTCCCTGGCCGTGGCGGACGGGGAGGTCCTGGGGATCGCGGGCCATACGGGCTCGGGCAAGTCCACCCTGATCCAGCACCTCAACGGCCTTATCCCCTCCGAACCGGGCACCGTGATTGTACTGGGCCGGGACCTGTCCCGGAGGAAGGTCATCCGCGCTGTCCGCCGCCAGGTCGGCCTCTTGTTCCAATATCCGGAGGACCAGCTCTTTGAGGAGACGGTCGCGCTCGATATTGCCTTCGCTCCCAAACAGCAGAAGAAGTCCCCCCAGGAGGTTGAACGGGCGGTCCTCCGCGCCGCCGACCGCCTGGGTATCACCGACCTCCTGGACCGGTCACCCTTTGAACTGTCCGGCGGCCAGCGCCGGCGGGCGGCTATTGCCGGCGTCCTGGCCGCCGAGCCTGACATCGTCATCCTGGACGAGCCGGCAGCGGGACTGGACCCTGCCGCCTGTGAGGAGCTCTTCGCCGATCTTCTGACCCTGTCCGCCGAAGGAGCCACCCTCATCCTGGTCTCCCACGATATGGAGACCCTGTCCCGGATCGCCGACCGCCTGGTCATCCTGAAGGAGGGCCGGATCGCGGGCCTGGGGAGCCCGGCAGAAATAACGGAAGAGGACGCCTTCCTGACCGGGGTCCACCTGGATATGCCGGCGCCCCGGCGTTTCCTCAAGGCCCTGTCCGACCTCTTCCCCGGACTTGACACGGCCCGCTTCAGTGTTGCCGACGCCGCGGGAACCCTGCTGGCGGCGGCGGGGGTGAAGGCCCATGCGTAAGAGCCTCTTGGGCCGGTCCATCCCGGGCGACTCCCTCCTCCACCGGCTGGATGCCCGGATCAAGTTCCTGGCGGCCATCCTCATGATGGTGGCGACCCTGACCGTCCGTGACCCGAGGATCCTGGCCGTCTTCCTGCTTTGGACCGTCATCCTCATGGTAGGGTCCGGGCTCCGGTTTGCCCTCATCCTGCGCAGTGTCAGGCCCCTGGTCGTCATCATCCTGTTTGCCGTCCTTCTCAATCTCCTGACCATCCCGGGGAAGGCGATCGTCCAGATCGGCTCCCTTACCCTGACGGAGGAGGGGCTCTACGCCGGCCTCATGACCGCGCTCCGTTTGACCCTCATGGTTATCAATACCTCCCTCCTCCTGACCCTGACCACCCCACCCCTGGCCATCGCCGACGCCCTGGAAAGCCTCTTGTCCCCCCTCCGCCTGCTCCGTTTCCCGGTCCAGGAGTTTGCCATGATGATGTCCATCGCCCTCCGCTTCGTCCCCACCCTCCTGGATGAGGCGGTCAAGATTATGAAGGCCCAGTCATCACGGGGCGCCGATTACGACACGGGCGGGCCCTTCAGGCGTATGCGCGGCCTGGTCAGCATCCTGGTGCCGCTTTTCATCTCCAGCTTCCGCCGGGCCGATGACCTGGCGGTCGCCATGGATGCCCGCTGCTACCAGGGGGAGGCGGGGCGGACCCGGCTCTACACGGCTCGTCTGTCCATCAGGGACCTGGCATTTTTCGGCCTGGTCCTGGTCCTCCTGGCCCTGGCGATAGCCGGCCCCCGTTTCCTGCCCGGGCTGAGTGGTATCATGGGTCTGGCAAGCGCCTATTAGGGCTCTTGCGGGGCAGTCCAGGTGTTTTCAACTAAGGAAAAAGACAAGAGCAAGACAAGATACGCGCTTATGACCGAGTATGACGGTACGGCCTTTTTCGGCTGGCAGCGGCAGAAGGACCTGCCCTCGGTCCAGCAGACCCTGGAAGAGGCCTGGCGGGACCTGACGGGTGAGCGGATCAGGCTGACGGGTGGCAGCCGGACGGATGCCGGCGTGTCGGCCGCCCGCCATGTCTCCTCCTTCCTCTCGGAGACCCCTATCCCCCTGGACCGGATCGGTCTGGCCTGGAATACGGCCCTGCCCCCCGAGCTGGCTGTCCAGGCCGTCAGAAGCGTGAATCCCGCCTTCAATCCCCGCTACGACGCCCTGGGCAAGACCTACCGCTATACCCTGGCCACTGGCCCCGTCCGGCCCGTGATCGACCGCGGTCGGGCCAGCCATGTGCCCGGCCGGTTGGACCTCTCCGCCCTCAAGGAGGCGGCCGCCCATCTGACGGGCAGGCAGGACTTCACTGCCTTCATGGACCAGGGATCGCCGACCAGGCGGCCCGTCCGGACCCTCCATCAGCTTCAGGTGGAAGAAGGGGAGGACCGGCTGGTCCTCCGCTTCACGGGTGACGGCTTTCTCTATCACATGGTCAGGATACTGGCGGGGACCCTGGTCTTCGCGGCCCAGGGCAAGATCGAACCCGGGGCCATCCCCGGCATTTTCGCCTCGGGGGACCGGCGATTGGCCGGCCCTACCCTGCCGCCGGAGGGCCTGCTCCTGGAGCGGCTCTATTTTGCCGGCGAGCTCTTCGGCCAGGATCGCTGGCCCTACGAGGATTCCCGGCGGGCGGAGAAGCTCGTCCATCTGACGGAGGGGCCCTGACAGCTTGGCCGTACTATAATGGAGGGTAATTCACTGAAGGAGTTTTCATATGGCAAACGGATGGGATGAAAATATCAATTTATCAATGCTGACCGATTTCTATGAGATCACCATGTCCAACGCCTATTTCAAGCAGGGCATGAAGGACACGGTGGCGGTCTTCGATATGTTTTTCCGCAATATTCCAGAGCGGGGGGGTTTTGCCATCATGGCCGGCGTCGAACAGATGGTCGAATACCTGTCCAACCTCCACTTCACAGAGGAGGATCTCGACTACCTGCGGCAGCTCGACCGTTTCGATCCCGACTTTCTCGACTACCTGAGAAACTTTGACTTCAAGTGCGATGTCTGGGCAGTGCCTGAGGGTATGCCCATCTTTCCGGGTGAACCCATCGTCAAGGTCAAGGGGCCCATCATTCAGGCCCAGATGGTTGAGACCATGGTCCTCCTGACCATCAATCACCAGAGCCTGATCGCGACCAAATCCTCCCGGATCGTCCGGGCGGCCGAGGGCCGGCCCATCCTGGAGTTCGGCGCCCGCCGGGCCCAGGGCACGGACGCCTCCATCCTGGGGGCCCGGGCCGCCTATATCGCCGGGGTGGCGGGCACTTCCTGCACCCTGGCCGGGGAACGCTTCAAGATCCCCGTCCTGGGGACCATGGCCCATAGCTGGGTCCAGGCCTTTGAGACGGAGTACCAGGCCTTCGCCGCCTACGCCACAGAATACCCGGATGACTGCCAGCTCCTGGTCGATACCTACAATACCCTGCACTGCGGGCTCCCCAACACCATCAAGGTGAGCCGGGAGGTCCTGGAACCCCAGGGCAAGCGCCTGAAGGCCATCCGGATCGATTCGGGTGACCTGGCCTACCTGTCCATCCGGGCCCGGGAGATGCTGGACGAGGCCGGTCTAACCGACTGCGCCATCACGGCCAGCAGCGCGGTCGATGAGTACCTCATCCGCGACCTCCTCCACCAGGGGGCCAGGATCGATTCCTTCGGGGTAGGGGAACGCCTGATCACCTCCCGTAATGAGCCGGTCTTCAGCGGTGTCTACAAGCTGTCGGCCATTGAAAAGGACGGGGTGTCCGTCCCGCGTATGAAACTGTCCGACAATCCTGAGAAGGTGACCAATCCGGGGGAGAAGATGGTCTACAGGCTCTATGACCGCCAGACAGGCCAGGTGGAGGCCGACCTGATCACCCTGGTCGATGAAGTACTTGACGACAGTCAGCCCCTTACCATCTTCGACCCCTTCCATACCTGGAAGCGGAAGACCCTGACCGATTACCGGGCCCTGCCCCTCCTGGAGCCCCTCTTCAAGAAGGGGGTATCCTGCTACCGCAAGCGTGACATTGAGGAGACCCGGGCCTTCTGCCGGGACCAGCTCGACACACTCTGGGATTCCCTGAAACGCTTCGAGAACCCCCAGGAGTATTACGTCGACCTTTCGGAGAAGCTCTGGACCCTGAAGGACGGCTACCTGCGCGGGAAATCCTGCGGACAGACCTAGGATGGACAGCATGAAGCTAGTTGACAGCCATAACCACCTGAAAGACTGGTCGCCTGACGCGACCCAATCCTACCAGCAGATCATGGCCAGCGCCGCGGACCGCGGCCTGCACGGGATCGCCATCACCGACCATTACGATCCCGACAGTGAAATGGCCGACGGATCGCCCTGGGCCTTCGATCCCCGGGCCTATATGGAGGCCTTCTACGAACTCAGGCGCCTGCCTTCAAACAGGGGGGACCAGGATCCGCCCGGCTTTCTGATCGGCATCGAGTTGGGCTGGGCGCCCGAGGTCAGCGCCCGCCTGCACCGGGTGGTCAGGGACCATCCCTTTGATTTCGCCCTCCTCTCCCTGCATTTTTTCAGGAACCACGACCCCTATACCCATCCGGATGAGATCTACACCTCAGCCCTCCACAAGACCTATACCGAGGTAATCCATACCATCGCCGACTCGGCCGAGGACCTGGCAGAGGCAAAAATTGTCGGCCATTATGACTTCTTCTCCCGTTATGCCCCCGAAAGGGAATCGAAAATGCTCTATGAGCACGCGCCCGAGGCCTTTGACCGGTTATTCCGTGTCATGGAGAAGAACGGCCAGGTCCTGGAGATCAATGTCGGCACCGTCAATTCCCTCATGAAGCGGAAGGGCTACGCCCTGGAGGAGGCCATGCCGGACCCGGCCATCCTGAACCGCTACCGGGAGTTGGGCGGCCGCTACTTCTCCATCTGCTCAGACGCCCATCATGTGGAACAGAACGGCCTCCATATGAAAGAGACCCTGGCCTATCTGGAAAAGCAGGGGATCCGTGAATTTGCCTGGTTTGAGGAGGGCAGGCTCTGCCTGCCCGATTGAATCAAGACTTCTTTCTTCCCTTAAAAGTTTTCAGGCAGTCCGCGAAGAAGGGGAGTGCGCTCCGGATCCGCTCGTAGGAGACGCAGTAGGAGATCCTGAGGTAACCGGGGAAGCCAAAGCTTTCAGAGGGCACAACCAGGAGATTGTAGTTGAGCCTGGCAAAGTCGGAGAAGGCTTCCGCGTTGCCACCCGGCGCTTCCACGAAGAGATAGAAGGCCCCATCCGGTTCGACACAGCGGTAGCCAGCTTCCGTCAAGCCCTCATAGAGGGTCCGCCGGTTCAGGTCGTAGGTCTCAAGGTCCGGCTTGACCCGGGCACAGGCGCCGACCACCTTCTGGATCAGGGAGGGGGCGCAGACGTAGCCCAGGGCCCGGGCGGCGCCGGCGATGGCGGCATAGATATCGTCCGCGTGATCCGCCTCGGGCGGTACCAGGACATAGCCGATCCGCTCGCCCGGCATGGACAGGGCCTTGCTGTAGGAATAGCAGAGGATGGTGTTCGGATAGAGCTTGGGGATGAAGGGGGTTATCCTGCCCTCATAGACCAGTTCCCGGTAGGGCTCGTCCGAGACCAGATAGAGAGGCCGGCCCAAGGCCTTGGCTTTGCGGCTTAGGATCCCGGCCAGCGCCTTCAGGTCTTCCTCCGGATAAAGCCTACCTGTCGGGTTATTGGGCGAATTAATGATGACAGCACGTGTAGACGACGTTATAGCATTTTCCAGGCCTTCAAGGGGCAGGCCCAGGTCGGGCAGGCGGGAGGGGACGGCGACAAGGTCGGCTCCATGCCCTTCCACGAAACACTTGTATTCGGGGAAATAGGGGGCGGGGACCAGGACCTCATTTTTTTCTCCCTTGATGGTCAGGGCACGGAAGGTGGCGGACAGGGCGGCGGCGGCTCCGCAGGTCAGGTAGAGGTGCGTCTCTTCATAGGCTGTCCCGTACTCCTCATTGAGCTGGGCCGCGATGGCCCGGCGGACTAAGGGGTCCCCCGGCGCGCTGGTGTAGCCGTGCAGGCTGATCGGATCTTCTTCATCCAGGAGCCTGAAGAAGGCTTCATGGACCGGGGGTGGCGGCGGCACGCTGGGGTTGCCGATACTGAAGTCAAAGACCTTTTCCGGTCCGATTTCCCCGGCCTTTATCCTGCCGTATTCAAAGAGTTCCCGGATGGCCGAACGCTGTCTGCCATAGCCGAGCGCGCGCTCCGAGCAATAGCCCGCCTTTTCTTTCCCTGCCATACCGGCTCCTTTCAAGCTTGGGCTTCCCGGGCCAGGGCCCGGCCTGCCTCAAAGGCCTTTTTGTTGATTTCAAGATAGTCGGGGGGGATCCGGGCCTCCAGGGCCTTGTCCCAGTCGAATCCACCCAGGTCCGCCGCCTCGGCCAGGGCCCCCAGCATGACGAGGTTCATGACCTGGGGATTGCCCAGCTCCAGGGCCTGGGCGCCGGCATCCAGGGGGATGGTCCGGTAGGCCTTGGCCAGGGCCTCGAGGCAACCCTCCGGGTAGTCCGCGGCGCCGGAGGCGACGGGGAGGGGCCTGATCTTATAATCATTGACGATGATGAGGCCGTCAGGCGTCAGCCAGTCGCTCCAGCGGACGGCCTCCATCTGTTCAAAGGCGACCAGGACCTGGGCGGCCCCCTTACCGACCAGGGGGGAATCTACCCTGGGCCCGTAGCGGACCGTGGTCGAGACGCTACCGCCTCTTTGGGCCATGCCGTGGATCTCGCTCATCTTCACGTCGTAGCCGGCCTCGATCAGGGCCCCAGTCAGGATCTGGCTGACCAGGATGGTCCCCTGTCCACCGACTCCGGCCAGGAGTATGCTTATGACTCGTTCGTTTTTCATAGGGGGCGTACCTCTTTTATGGCGTCAAAGGGGCAGACCTGCAAACACACGGTACAGCCGACGCAAAGGTTGGGATCGATCATGGACTTGCCATCGACGAAGAAGATGGCGGGGCAGCCGACCGAGAGGCAGAGACGGCAACTGGTGCAGGCTTCCCGGTCAACCTCGCAGAGGGCCGGGGCGAGCGGCAGGCGCTTGATCAGGACACAGGGCCTTCTGACGACCAGGGCGCAGGGCACTTCTGAGGTGGCTACTTCTTCTATCGCCGCCTTCATAGCCTTCAGATCCTGGGGGTCGACGGTGAGGATCTTCTGGTAGCCGATGGCCTCGAAGATGGCTTCTATGGAGATGGACCGGGCAATCTCCCCCTTGAGGTTGTAGCCCGTGCCCGGATTGTCCTGCTGGCCGGTCATGGCCGTGGTGCTGTTGTCCAGGACCACCGGGATGACCCGGCCCTGGTTGTAGAGGATTTCAATGGCCCCTGTGATGCCGCTGTGGAAGAAGGTGGAGTCCCCGACGACGCCGAAGATGGTCCAGTCCTCACCTGTCTTTTCAAAGGCCTTGGCCATGCCCATGGCAACCGTGAAGCCGGCCCCCATGCAGATGGTGGTGTCCATGGCGGACAGGGGCGGTGACCCGCCCAGGGCATAGCAGCCGATATCGCCCGTGACGATGGTCTTCTTTCTCCGGGTGAGGGTAGTAAAAAAACCGCGATGAGGACAGCCGGGGCAGAGGACCGGTGGCCTGGGGACGGCTTGGACTTCCAGGCTCTTGAGAGGAGGGGCCTCGCCCGTCAGGGCTTCCTTCAGGATGGTGGGATTCAATTCATACATGGGCGGGACAACCGCCTTGCCGATGCAGGGGATGCCGGCCGCCTTGATCTGTTCCTCCATGAAGGGGTCCAGCTCCTCGACCACATAGAGGGTCTCCACCTGGTCGGCAAAAGCACGGATCATTTTCAGGGGGAGGGGATGGGTGAAGCCCAGGGTCAAAAAGGAGGTATCTTCCGGGAAGACCTCCCGGGCGATCAGGGAGGCGCCGCCAGCCGTTACAACTCCCGTTTTTCCACCACGGATCTCCATTTTGTTGAAGGGGCAGGTCTCTGCGTAGTCGGCCAGGGCGGCCATCTTTTCTTCCAGCTCCCGCCGGTGGACCACGGCATTGGCCGGGGTCGCGATATACTTTCTGGCATTCCGCTTGTAGGGCAGGGGCTCCACTTCGACAGCCTCTCCCTCTTCGACCAGGCTCCGGGCGTGGCAGACCCGGGTGGTCATCCGGAAGAGGACGGGGAGGTCGAATTTTTCCGAGACCTCGAAGGCCTCCCTGATCATGTCCAGGGAGTCCTGGCTGTCCGCAGGTTCGAACATGGGAAGCTTGGCCGCCCGGGCGTAGTGGCGGTTGTCCTGCTCATTCTGCGAGGAATGCATGCCCGGATCGTCGCCGGAAATGATAACAAAGCCACGTCCCACCCCATTGTAGGCGGCCGTGAAGACAGGGTCCGCGGCCACATTGAGCCCCACGTGCTTCATGGCGGCGACCGCCCTCACACCAGCGATTGAGGCCCCGTAGGCAACCTCGACGGCGACTTTCTCATTGGGGGCCCACTCGTGGTAGATGGCTTCGTATTGGCCTAGGTTCTCAAATATCTCAGTACTGGGAGTGCCGGGATAGGCGCTTCCGACGCTCACGCCCGCTTCATACAGGCCGCGCGCGACTGCCTCGTTCCCCGATAGAAATCTCTTCATTGGACAGCCTCTCGTTCTTGCTTCGACGGCCGCTCCTGGGAACGGCCGCCGTCATCATTGTAACAACAGCCAGGAAGAAATGGCAATGAAAGGTCGGTGATTTTGTCAGTTCCGGCAGGGGGGCCCTAATCGCGGTCGGCCGTGACCTGGAGATCGGGCTGATCGTCCGATACCACACTGAGATATTCCTGGTCCAGGGTGATCCAGAGGACCAGCTCTTTATCGTATTGGGCCATCTTTTCCCGGAAGGCCGCAAAGAACTCGGTCTCCTTGACCGGGAGGGGGCCGGGTACGCTGACATCGAAGGAGGCGACCCGGACATCCTTGTCGGAGAGGAAGAGATGGAGGCTGTGGACGACGGCCCCCGGGGCGATCTCCTGGGCGACCGCCTCGATCCGCTCATGGAGGTCATTGTGTTCGGCGTCGCCCTGGTAATGGGGGTCGGCGTGGAGGAGGAGCTGGATATCGTATTCTCGCAGGAGCCTTCGCTCAACACAGTCCACGATCAAGTGGGCCTCAAGAAAGCTCTCCCGGCTGTCCAGCTCGACGTGGGCCGTGGCAAAGATGCTTCCCGGACCGTAGTCATGGACAATGAGATCGTGGACCCCGTGGATCCGATCGTCCGATTCCAGGATCTTGCTGCTGATCAATTCCGTCAATTCTGCCGAAGGCTTACCGCCGATCAGGAGGGTGGCCGTTTTCCTCATGATGTCGATGGCCGACCAGGCGATGAGCAAGGAGACGATAAGGCCCGCGGGCCCGTCGACATTGATCCCGTAGAAGGCGTAGAGTGAGGTGGCGATCAGGACACCCCCGGTCGCGAAGACGTCAGCCAGGCTGTCCCGCGAAGCGGCCATGAAGACTGTGGAGACCAGCTGGCGCCCCTTGACCCGGTAGTAGGCGTACTGGATGAGTTTGACAAGAAGGGAAACCAGGAGGGCGGCGAAGGTCAGGGGCCCGGTCTCCAGGAGTTCGGGCTGGAAGATCCGCTGCAGGGACCGGTAGCCGATCTGGATGGCGACTGTCAGCATGCCGAGGGCGATGACGGAGGAGGCGATGTATTCGAATCGGGCATAGCCGAAGGGGTGCTTCCTGTCGGCCGGCTTCCCGGCGAGCCGGATGGAGGCGATGGAGACGACGGAACTGAAGGAATCGGTCAGGTTGTTCCAGCCGTCCGCCAGGATGGCGATGCTGCCGGAAAGGACTCCCACTGCCAGCTTGGCCGCCGCCAGAAGGACATTCATACCCAGCCCGATGACCGCGACCCGCAGGCCCCTTTCTCTCCGCTCCCCGGCCGTCAGGCCGGCAACCTCATTGCCGCATCTGACCCCGATGGATCCGGTGCTGTCTATTTTTTCAACCGTCTGGCTCACGGGATCCGGATGACAGTATGGGAAAGTGGCTTGCGGTCGGTATGCAGACGGGAGGGCCTGGCATTTTCTGCCGGGTAGCCGATGGGAAAGAGGACGACCGGAATGTGATGGTCGGGGAGTTTCAGAACCTGTCGCATCTTTTCCCTATCAAAGTCACCGATCCAGCAGGTCCCCAGGCCGGCGTCGGTGACGGCAAAGTCAATATGGCAGGCCGCGATGGCAGCATCCAGGATACCGCTCTTGGTCCCATCAAATTTATTTCGGGCACAGACATCCTCGTCATAGCAAACAACGAAGAAGAGGCGGGCGCCAAAGTTATAGGGGGTGGTCCCAGCGATCAATTCCGCCGCTTCATCCCCTTTCAATACATAGATACGTTGTGACTGGGCGTTCTTCCCGGTAGGGGCCAGTCGCTGGACCTCCAGAAGTTCCTCGATCGTAGCCTCATCAACCTCCCGGTCGCTGATCCTCCGGCAGGAATAACGCTGGGCGGCCAGTTGCTTAAAATCCATTGAAACACCTCCGTGACAGTAACCTATGATAACAATGCCATCTTGACACATCTTCCGTCCGTGTGCTAGTTTAATGCAGGTCCCGGGGACGTAGCTCACTTGGGAGAGCGCTTGAATGGCATTCAAGAGGTAGAGGGTTCGATCCCCTTCGTCTCCACCAAAAGGCCCTGCAACGATGATGTTGCAGGGCTTTTGCTTTCTCTTAGAAAAAGCCCGACCATCAGCCGGTTTTTATGATGGATCCGGGAAAGTGGGCCAAATTATTGCGTCTGGATTGAATTAGTCACCAGACTTAAAGGATATTTGAAAGAGCGCCTGTAGTCTCACCAGACAAAGGCAGGTGACCTTTCTGATATCCGAAACCCGGAAACAAGTGAGTTTATGATGACTGAAACCCCATTATTGAGAATAAAAACCGGAGTGTTATGGGGTACCCCTTGATATGGAATGAATTACTCTTTTACAGTCGTTTATTATCGTATTACAATAATGCCATGGATAAGGAAACAAATGAAAAAACAATTACAGATGAACAAATCGCCCAATGGGTGAACGAAGCTGAGCGGGGTTATGATGTACAGGCTCTAAAAAAGCGCGGACGGGGTCGCCCTGGGAGGGGTGCTGAGCCAGGTCGAGTGATTACCATTAGGGTTACTCCGCAAGAAATTGAAATCCTGGATCAAAGGGCAGCAGAAGATAAGCTAACACGGTCCGAATTTATCCGGCGGCAATTATTCACATGAGTCTGGCGGTCCATCCTTCTGATTAAAGCTTGGCATAGACTCAGAAGATAGCCTGTACGCCGCGAATTGGCCCCTATGGATCGAGCCACTGAATGGGGAGAAGCGGCAGCGAGAACTGCGGCTTGGCTTTGATATGTCAGGGAGATTGCTTGAGCTGGTTGTCTTGATTGTCGACAGTGGAGACGAACTGATTATTCATTCAATGAAGGCAAGACCAGAATATTTTGACCTTTTGCCATAGCTGTCATTTCAAAGCATCAACCAGGAGTGGACGCCACCCCCAAATATTAGTCAGAATCTTTTCAGGCTGAAGACAGGCACGAAGTGATCCCCCCAAATAGGTATAACATTAGAACAATACAAAAGCGCTCAAGACGCATTTGGGGGTCGTCGAAGATTATCCTCCTTAAAAGAGGTGTTGTAGGGTCCAGTCAGCGTTGGGAGGCAAATCATTAGATAGGAAAGAGACGAAGAAGGCGGTAGCGATGCCGTCTTTTTGTTTGGGGGTGAAGTACGCTTCAGTTAACCTTGACGGACCATGACACACACATATAATTTATATGAGAGCGGAGCAATATTGAGGGGAGGAGATCGCCGTGGCAAGCATTTTAGATGTGGCACGATACATTGTGGACGAACAAGGTCGTGTAACAACAATGAAGCTTCAAAAGCTTTGTTATTATAGCCAAGCGTGGGCGCTGGTCTGGAATGACGAACCCCTTTTTGAGGAAGATTTTGAAGCGTGGGCGAACGGTCCCGTTAGTTCTGTGCTTTTTCGTCACCACAGAGGTTTGTTCGTAGTCAATGAAGGTTTCCTTCATGACGTAACTACGGGCGATGCTTTGACCGATGAGCAGAAGAGCGATATCGATGAAGTTCTTGATTATTATGGTCGTAGAAATCCGCACTGGTTGAGCGAACTTACGCACATGGAACGTCCGTGGAGGGAAACTCGTGGTGATTGCAAGCCAGGTGAATTGTGCAGAAACATTATTGATAAAGAAGTAATGCGTGAGTACTACCATAGTATTTAACTGTTATGGGAAGACGAAGACGCAAGAAGAAAAAACCCAGGCATTCTTCCAGAGTTGACCCTAAGCGTAGCCCTAAGACGGAAGCAGGAATTAATCCAGATGCGTTTTGGGAGATGAGGCCGTCATGGTGCTTTCAATTTATTGACTCAGAGCATAGCCGATGGGCAATTACAGAAAAAACGATTGATGCAAACTTTCTAAATAAGCTGATTGATTACAAAGACAGCAGTGGAAAGACATTTTAAGTGCATTTTCGGGGAAAGGACAGGGCACGCGCAACCATCCAATACCCATTGATGAATTATCACGAGATGCTCAGAAAAGGCTACCAGAGATACAAGTGTTTGAAGATGAGCTTTACTCACTTCGGATCAATAGCAGGTGTAGATGGTGGGGTATTGTTCGCGGCGGTGTATTCTACTTTGTCTGGAACGATTTTGACCATGGAATATGCCCTTCCTTGCGAGAATAGCTAGCAAGATTAAAGCAACACAACCTAATCACCAACCGCCTCCGGGCGGTTTTTGTTGAGGAACAAACATGGCTAGCGTATACCAACAGTGAATACCGGAAGAAGGATCTTGAGTTCGGATTCAATTGAACGGTTTCTAACTTCGATCGGATGCTCATTCCCAAGAATTGATACTATTTTGATACTAAAAACTCACGCAGACAGCAAAAATGGAGATAATTCAGGTAACACATTAATAAAGAACGCCCAAGTATCGGTACTTAGGGGTGCGGACGAAATGTTGGACACGGTTAAGGTCATTAACGTCATGCTCTTTTCTTACATCGGTGCCAAGCACTTATGACGTCCAGTTTATCCTCAAACTGTTTTTACGTTCGACACCCAACCTATTCTCCACCAACCCCCAACCAATGACTTTACTCGCCAAAACCTCATATTCCCCCACCCCTAGCTTGAACCCCACCCCTCTTCAGTGTTTAATAACTGTAGATTCCGTAATTACCTACAAGGAGAAAACCAGTGCCGGACGACGAAACCCTCTATCGCGCATATCTGGAAGGAAATGAAGACGGCTTAAGCGAGTTGATCGAGCGTTACGGTACACGGCTGACCTTCTACATTCACCGCCATATCCAAGACATCCACGACGCAGAAGACTTGATGATCGATGTCTTCGCCTATCTTGCGGTTAAAAAACCCCGTATCCGTCCCGGAGGATTCAAGGCCTACATCTATAAATCCGCCTGGCATGGGGCCTTACGTTTTTTAGCCCGCCATAAACTGCGCCAGTGCCTGAGCCTTGATGAAATGGCAGTTGAGCCCCAAGGAGATTCTTATGCGGACGGTCCGGCCTTATTGAATGAACAGAACGCCTTGGTTAATCTCTGCATGGAACGTCTGAAGCCGGAGTACCGTCAGGCCCTTTATCTGGTGTATTTTGAAAATCTGAGTCATGCCGAGGCCGCTGAAGTCATGGAAAAAAGTGAAAAACAGCTTTCAGACCTGGTCTATCGGGGGAGGAAATCCTTGCGCAAACGTCTGGAAGAAGAAGGAGTCAGCCATGCGAACTACTGAAGAAAGACTGGCTGCTGTTAACCGAAGGGTTATAGAAATCGAGGACCGAAGAAGCATTCGGCGTTCCCGCATTATCCTTGCGTCTGCCCTGGCCGCAAGCTTCCTGGTGATCCTGGGCCTGTCCTTCTACATCCCCTCCCTGCTTGCCGCTTCTTTGGATACCGACTATACCCCGCCGGGGGCGGCCGCCAGCATCTTCGACGGCAGCCCCTACCTGGGCTGTATTTTGATCGGCCTATTGGCCTTCGCGCTCGGTGTTGCCGTCACCATTCTCTTTTACCGCATCAAAATAAGGAGTTATGGAGAAGAGGACAGAGACCATGGTCGAACTCCTCGATAACCTGATTCAATCCGTGGTAACCCTCTTGGCCTTTTTGGCCGCCGCAGTCTTCTACTACAAGACCCGGCAGCAGACGGTCTACCTCCTGGCCTGTTACCTGGGCTCCTTCATGTTGGGCAGCTTCCATTGGACCCTCTACATCCTCCTGTTTGACAGCGTGCCCCAGGTCTTTTACGTATCGGAACTGGCCTGGGTGGCCGGATCTCTCTTCCTTCTAACCCTGGAATTGGTCCTGGCCTCCAAGGAGGAAAAAAAGTTCCGGCATCCCGCCCTGTTCCTGGTGCCGGCTTTTTGCATCCCGCAGTTCATCCTCTATATGACCCGGGGTGAAGTTCTGGGCAACCTTGTGACCGTCGGCCTCAATATGGGCATTGCCTTCTTGGCCCTCAGGGGCTTGATCTACGCTATGAAGGGCCAGGGAAGAGCCCGAAACAGGGCGTATTTCCATGCAGCGGTACTCCTGATCATCGTCCTGGAATTTGCTTTGTGGACCTCCTCCTGCTTCTGGACCAGCGAGACCTTGGCGAATCCCTACTTCTGGATAGACTTCCTCTTGTCGTTTTCCTTGCTGGCCTCGGTCCCGGCCCTGAAAAAGGCGGTGGCCGCGTGACCTATGTTGAAAACATCTTTGTCTGCGTCTCGGCCCCCCTTCTCATTGCCATGGTCTTTATGGGCAAGAAAACCTACCGTTGGTTCTTCTTTGTCTTCGCCGGCATGGGCGCCTGCCTTCTTTCGGCCTATATCAATACCTACTTCGCCCGCCTTTATGATGCGGACTTAATGAACGCCTCTACCCAGATCGCTCCCGTGGTGGAGGAAGTCATGAAACTCCTGCCTCTTCTCTTTTATCTTTTAATCTTTGAGCCGGAATCTAAGAAAATCTCAAGTTCAGTCCTGACCATCGCGGTCAGTTTCGCCACCTTCGAAAATATTGTCTACCTGACCCAAAGCGGGGCGGAGAACCTCACCCACCTCCTCATCCGGGGGTTTGGCACGGGGGCCATGCACATCGTCTGCGGGGCCATGATCTGCTACGGCCTAGTCTATGTCTGGCAGAGGGACTGGCTGAAGATTGCCGGTACGGCCGGCCTCCTGGGAGCCTCCATTACCTATCATGCGACCTACAACCTCCTGATCGCCCACGGCGGGGCTACTGCCACCCTGGGCTATGCTCTGCCCCTGGTCAGTCTCCTTCTGGCTGGTGTGATCAAAAGACTGGTCCCGTCATTGCCCAGGCTTGCGGCTTCAGAAAGTGATGGCGGCGAAGAAGACCAGCCGCGATAAGATTCTTTCTGTTTCGTTTTTTTTTAGTTTTTGTCTTCAGGGTGCGTAGTTTCCCCTTTATTTGTACCTATACAAGTAGAAGGCCTTTTCAAAGATTTCAGGCTGGACCTGGGACAGGTGGTGGTGAGGGATGAAAGACACGGCAGAAAGAATGAGAGGGGTCAAAGAGCGGGCCGGGGAATTGCGCCGAAGAAGAGAAAAGAGATCTCTTTGGGCACTTTCGGGATTTTGCCTGCTCCTTTCATTGGTTCTCCTTCAAACCTTTGTCCTAGTGACCGGGGACCGCGGGGGCACATCCGTCCAGGACATGCTAGGAGCGACCCTCATGTTCGAGGATGCGGGCGCTTATGTCCTGGTGGGGGTGGTCTCCTTCACGGCAGCCGTAGTGATCACCATCTTGTGTTTACGATGCAGACACAAGAGGGACACGACAGAAAAGCGCGATATTCAGGAAAAAGAAAAAGACCTTGGAGGGCGGAAATGAAGAGACAGAAAACAAGAGTCATCAGTCTGACCCTGGTCCTGCTTATGGCGATCGGCATATTCCCTGTGTTTCTCAGTCCGACGACAGAAGTTGAGGCCTCAAAGAACAGCCAGTTTGATGATTTCATCCAAATGGATGATGAACCTGCGGGCTTTGATCCCCAAAACACCAATAATCCCTACGGTTATGGCATCGATCAGCCCTTCCTTCTTGTTGAACAGAATGAATTGCTGCTCTACCAAACCTATGACCTGGACAAGGACAACAGGAGGGCATGGACAACCTATTACGAAGGCTTCGATAAGGGTAAAGTGACCGACAGTGTCGCATCCGGCAAGCTGGATGTCGCCGTCAATTTCTGGAGTGAAAAGGGATCGTTCGCCGGATACGGGACCTTTGCCGACACCCGGGCTTATGGTTACGTGCAAGCGGTCGCCTTTGACGCGACCGGTTCAGGGCGCAGGGACCATGTGGCCTATGTGGGCTATGATTACCAGACTAAAAAGGTGGTCACCTGGGTCCAGGACGCACGGGAGCACAACCGGAAGACAGCGGTCAAGGTCCTGGGGACAGCGGAATGGATCGCCACGACCCAAGGGGAGAATGGACTGGGCCAGTATAAGGCCAATAACTTCTTCGCCATCACGGCCGGCGATTATGACGGGGACGGGCAGGAGACTTATGTGGTGTATATCCCCGGAGACGGCGTCAGCTACGGCCTGAGCGAGATCCGGCTGACGTCCTCCTTCGGCCTCGACTACAAGGACAGTAGCTACACGGGAATCCAGGACTACCTGCACAGCGTCTACTGGCGACTTGATGCCTCCCTAGCCAATGACAACAAGACGAGACATAAACTGTGCGCAGCCCTGGCGACAGGCGATTTCAACGGGGACGGCATCGACGATCTGGCTGTTCTCTCCTATATGAATAGGCCGGAGAGCGACAAACAGAAATATGACAGCCGACTTTATGCCCCCTTTCTGGCGACCATAAACGGAGCCAAAGGAAGCGGAACCATTCTCAAGAAGCCCTATGACTCTGCCTACATCAGGGAGTCTGTCAATGTTGAGGATGGCAGGACCAACTACCATTCCATGATCGCTCCCGGCATCGCCGCGGGGGACGTCAACGGGGACGGCTTCGACGATCTGGTGGTCGGGGGTGTCAAAAATACCATTCGGACTGGGAAAAATACCGGGAATGCGGACGGGGCCTACACGATTGACAACGACAGGTTTTCTGTGGCCCTCTTCACGCACGCGTCAACTCTGTCGGATTTCTCTTTGGAGAATATAGAAACAAGCAAATGGCATCAGAGCGGGTTTTACCCCTCCGGCGATGATGTCTGGCAGCAGACTGCTCTTGAGACGGTTGCCATCGACGGCAAGGCAGCAGCAGACTACATCTTCATTCAGGGAGGCCTCTACCAGGTCTCTCCCGTTGACGGCACAATCACAGAAAAGCTTATCCCGGATTATTTCACCAAAAAGGACAGTGGAGCCGGGAGCTCTGTCATCGGCGTCGCCTACATCCAATCCGTGGCCGCGGGCAATTTTGATGACAATGAGGGGGGCCGGGAACAGGTCGTTTTTGTGATCGGCCTGAGACAAAGCGCGGCGACGACCTCCAGCGATTACTATTTCAGACTGGGCATGATCGGGGGGGATGAGTACGAAGATACAGCGGATTCCTACGGGCCGGTGAAAAGCTTCTACGCCAATGACATCGACAGGGGTCAGTATTTCATCGACAAAAAAGGAGATAAGCTGAAGCAGACACTGAATGCCGTCGTCGTCGCCGTCGACCGGGATCAGGATGGCCTGATGGGCAGGTACAAGGGGATGGATTACTCCTACAGTGACCCGGCCGTCCTGGCTGCTCTCCAGGCAGCCCCCTGGTTTGGTGAACTGGGGTCCTGGGGAGATTACCAAGGGAGGACCAGCTACGGTTTTTCCCAGACTTACGGTTTCTCCAGGGTCAAGTCCGAGACCCGATCCTTCGGCTTGAGTTACGCTTTGGATTTTCAGTTTGCCGTCGGTCTCAAGGTCTCCTTTCAAGAAGGTTACACGGGTGAGTGGAGCCGGAGTTTTCAAGAGAGTCTGGAGGAAAGCTACTCCAGTACATTCACGGCGGGAGCCTTTGACACGGTTGTCCTCTACCGGACCCCCATCGTCATGTACTGCTATGACCTGATGGTCGATGGGAAGTGGACGGAGAATGCGGTCGGACTGGCCTTCCCCCAGCAGCCCAGCTATGTCCAGTGGTCGCTTGATGACTACAACACCTTTGTTGACTACTACAACGCCTATGCGGCCGACTTGAACCGGGCCAACCCGGATAAACTGCAGATTCAGCTGCTCAATAGGCTGGAAGACGACTATTTGGGGAATGAGGGCAACCCCTGGGGTTACCGCAGCAGCTGGACAGGGACTGATGCGGTCAGTCTCAGCAAGACAAACTATTCCCTGGGACACGCAGGCGGGCAGACCACCAGCGCCTATTCCTATCTGGGCTCGGAGACGACAGGCTTTGAAAATTCAAACGGCTACCGATTATCCTTGTCCGTGCAAGGAGGCAGCTCGGTGGGAGGGAACGAGGCCTGGGCCGGAGTTGCCATGCAATTTGCCAGCTCTGAAGGTTATGGTGAATACACGACCGTCGCCAAGGGCACCGAAACATCCGGCACGGTCTTCGATATTAACAAGTATCGGCTCTTTAATGATGAGGATATTCCCCTTGCGACATCGGAAAGCTACAAATTCAACTGGACTTTCGGCAAGTGGTCATTCAAGCCCGGCGGGGCCAGCCATGAAAAGACGCCTGTTTTAGGCTATGCCCTGACGGGACTCAGGGCCCCTGTGCCCAAACCCCGGAATCTGGCCGCCCGTCTGAACCCGGATGATGCTGCAGGCTCCGTCATTCTGACCTGGGAGAAGCCGGATGAAAAGAACCGGCTCAAGGCCGACGGTTACAATATCTACCAAAAAAAAGGCAAGGAAGCCTTCGAACGGGTCAACGCGGTTCCTCTTTCCAGTGACAGCTTGACTTATACGGTGACGGGCCTTGAAAACAACTCGGACTATACCTACATGGTCAAGGCCTTCAGTCATGAGTCACCTGAAAGCATTCCCTCAAATACGGCAAGCGTACGAACAGCCGGGTCCAACTACAGGATCATTTTCGATCTCAATGAAAATGACGTGACGGTCGATGCCAGGCATACAGGCAACCTGCCCATCCAAAGCGGGGACCAGATTCCGATCGACAGCATCGTTGACCTGAAACTTACGCCGAAAAAGGACCGGACCATTACCAGAGTTGAGTTGGAAGTGAAGGGAAAGAGACGGGACATCACCAATGTGGCCCATGAATATAACTTCATCGTGCAGGGGGACACCCGGGTCATCGTGACGTCGAAAATGGTGACTGTCTTCGACGCATTCGAAATCGAGTACACCGGACGCTATGAAGGACCGGATGCCGCCGAGATCGGACGGGTCCACGCGACTGCCGGCGACTATCCCTTCAGTTCGGGCGCCACGGTTTATGGACCTGCCGAATTCACCGCAGCGCCTTCTAAAGGCTATGTCCTGGAAAAATGGATCGTGACGACGGACTCAGAGGTCTCAGACTATATGGCGAACGGGGAAAATGTCTGGCTCTTCATGCCCTACGCCGCTGCCCACAAGGTCGAGGCGCGTTTCGTCCGGGAAGGTGATCCTTCGGTCAACCGTAAACTGACCCTGACAGAGATGGAGGGTGGGGGGATCCTGGTCAATGGTGTCCGGACCAAGGATCAGACGCTGACCCTGCCTGTCGGGACCTTGGTCACCTTGAAGCCGGATCCGGATGCCTATTATGCCTTCAGAATGTGGACCGATGACCTGGTCAGTTACGGCAGTTCGGCTGCCCCGGTCAGCCTGGCCCTCACGGACGACATGATCGTGGGCGCCCGCTTCTACGCTCCGGTCAAATACGCTGTGACCTTCTTTGCTGTGCAGGCCGGGGACCTCGCAGCAGCTTTTAATGGACTTTCGATCCAGAGCGGGGCCCAGCTTCTTCCCGGCTCCTCGCTGGTCCTTGAGGCCAAGGCACATCCAGGGAGCAGGCTCGAGAAATGGAGGATCACCAAGGGGGCGGGGATCACGGAAATTCCTGTAGAGGGCCTGGTCACTCAGACGACATACAAGATCGATAATCTTCAGAACAAATATGACGTCCAGGCATTCTTCAAAGAAATCGAGGAATACAGGCTGACGGTTCATCTGGCGGGGGACGGCTCTGTCCGCATCTTGAGGGACGGCAGGGAACTTGCGGACGGTGATCCTGTCTATTTTTACGACCTACTCACCATTGCTGCTGTGCCCGGTGCCGGATCTGTGTTGGACAGCCTCCTGGTCAATGGCACAGCCTTAAAGTCCGGCGCTTCACTCAGGGTAGGCGGAGATGTATCGATTGACGCCGCTTTCATGGTCAAAAACGAGGAGGCTCCCAAGCCCTCAGAGCCCTCAGCAAGCGGGACCGCAACAACATCTGCGACGAAACCGGCGGGGATCGTCATCGAGTCCACAGGTCCAACAGCCCCGAAGGCAACAACAAGCAGTCATAATCCAACATCTGCGCCCGATGAAAGACCGGGCGCAAGCGCTCCCGGGACGGAGCGGAGCCCCGCTACGACAGAAACCGGTTTTGCAACAGTAGCGGGACGAGAAGAGGACAGTACCAAGCGTCTTGTCTGGATGCGGATCGCGCTGATTATTCTTGCTCTGCTACTTACCGGCCTGGGGATCCTTCTGACGGCTGTTATCCTTAAAAGGAAGAAAGGCCAAGGATAAGACCATTTAGAGGAGTGTCAATACCTGGCATCGGAGACCCATAGAGATTAATGGCACTGGATGCCTGCTCTCCATGCCGGGAGCTGTGGGGGCTATCTCAAAATCTGTGAAGTGTTTAAGACAGCCCTTTTTTGTCTAGCTTTATGGGTCACCTCAGCTTCTTTTGACTCCTGTACATCCAGGATGACCGGAAGCACTACGTCATCATAGTGCGCCGTCTTGAATATCTGCCACGGCTGCCTCGGTTTCCCTTTTATATTTTGGATTGTCCCGGTTATGAAGGGGACCGAAATATTGTGGGTAGAAATAGAGTCTAGGTTCCATACCGAAGAATTCTTTCTTTTCAACCCTGAGACTGATCGCATCTGCTTTTTCTTTGATGTTTCGTGTATAAGATGTGTACATCTTGTACATGACGTAGTAGTCAAGTCCAGAATGTTGGTGTAAATTCACCTTCCGGTATCTCCATTCTTTAAGCAACCCGCTCATGTTCTAGTTTGGCCTGCGCGCAGGCCAAACTAGAACTATTTTTCTCGAACAGGTAATCAGCCATCGAAAAGTAAGCTCTGCCACTTATCCAACGCTCGTGGTGATCCAGTAAGAGAGCGCCAATCAGGCGGGTGATACTTGCTTGATTGGGGAAGATCCGGATCACCCGTTCCCTGCGTCGGATCTCTTCATTCAAGCGCTCAATGTTATTGGTTGTACGTAATCGCCTGCGGTACCTGGGGGGCAGGCTAAGGACGGTCATGATGTCGCTGAAGGCCTCATCCAGGAGTTCATAGGCCCTAGGACTGATCGTCTCCAAAAGCTCTAAAAGCGCATCTCGGCGCTGACAGGCCGCCTCCAAGTCAGGGCTGTCTTACATGTCCCCTAAGCGGGTATGGATCATGGGTCGGTCTTTCTTGGGGATCTTGTCCAAGATATTGCGTGAGAAATGGGTTTGGCAGCGTTGCCACATGGTCCCGCAAAAAACTGTTCACGGATGGCTTTGACCAAGCCTCCATGGTTGTCAGAGACCAGGAAGTCGACATCCGCCAAACCACGGGACTTGAGGTTTGAGAAGAATTCAGACCAGGACTCATAGCTCTCCCCATCACCTACCTGGAAACCCAAGATCTCCCGATGGCCTTCAAGGTTAATACCCAAGGCGATCAGCATCCCCTTGGATCGCACAGCCCCATCTTCCCGGGCCTTCATGTAGATAGCATCCACCATGACAAAGGGGTAAGTAGTCGTAAGGGGACGGTTCTGGAAGGCCGCTACGATGGGATCCAACCTGGCACATAAGGCCGACACGGTACTCTTCGAAAAATTTGTCCCGCAAAGGGTTTCCGTGATCTTTGTCACCTTACGCGTCGAGACACCCTGGATGACCATCTCTATGAGGCTCAGCACCAAGGCCTGCTCGTTTCGTTCATAACGGCCAAATAACTCGGTTGAGAAGGTTCCTCTCGGAACTTGGGAATCGCAAGGGTCAAGGTACCAACACGTGTCGTTAGCTGGCGTTCGCGATAGCCATTTCGGTAGGTGGTCCGATCGTCGCTTCGTTCATAGGATTCAGCTCCCAATTGTTCGGTCGCCTCAGCACATAACACTGCGTTGAATACTGCTTCCAACAATTTCGCCACCGCTTCGTCCCGATCTCCCAGCATGAGCTCTTTCAAGGTTTGCTCGTCTAGTGTAATATTCAAGTGAGCCATGTTTTGTCCTCCAGTACTGTTTATTTCTCAAAACTTATTGTACCGAAAGGGCGAGATGTGGCTCATCTCTCAGTTCTCGAATTTACACCAACTATACGGACTCTATCCCGTGACTCTGAAAAGGTGGTCGGATTTAGCGGAACACTTGCAGGTTTTACATAGTTTGGTGGGGTTGTGCTACCGAGATAGGTATCCGAGTCACATTAAAGGCCCTAAAAAATCTCCAAGTATAATGAATTGAACAATGAGGGATAGAAGGGAAAAGGACAGGAACGATCTTGATTACCAAGCTTGGACGGAGTTTTACCAGGAATTTGCGGATAAATTACTCTTGTACCGTCATAACCGGACTGAACTTATCGAACATTTAAAGACCGCCTATAAGCGAATATCGATTAACTTCCCTAAGGTGGAGGGTGATGGGTCAGTCGTTGACCTCGATCCCTTTTCAATTTTTGCTTTTTTTAACAAAGGCATCACCGATACCAACCGTAAGCGGGTGTTGACAGAATTCAAGGAGACATTCGGTGTATCAGCACCGGTTCCCCTCTCATTTCCCGGTATTCCTGTTGTTATGAATTTGAATGCTACCTTTTTCCAGTTTAAAGAAAATAGAGGTGAAAAAGATATTGACTATCTCTGGGAGGTTTTCGAACAAGCTTTGAACTATGCTGACTTCCCATCTGCATCTACCAGAGAATCTTTTGTTGAAGCTTACAACCAAGCGAAAGATCTCAAGGGCAACAGATGGAAGCTAACCATGGCCCTTTTTTGGATGCGCCCCTTTGCATTCATCAATCTGGATACCCTAAATCGATTGTTTCTGGCAAAGGCAGATTTTTTGCCAAAATCACTAAGAGAAAAGATACAAGATCAAACAACGATTCCTGAAGCGAGTGTTTATCTTGATTTCTGTCGTGATCTTAAACAGATCATTATCGAAAAATCTCTCCCATTTAAAGATTTCCCCCAGTTGTCATATTATGTATGGCAGGATTCCCAAAGAGAAAAAGATCTTAATAAAGCTGTCCAGGGTGTAACTTTTTCCACAACATCTCCTTCAACGACCCGTTACTGGATTTACGCTCCGGGGACCAAGGCGGAGATGTGGGAAGACTACCGGGATGAAGGCATTATGGCAATCGGTTGGAGTGAGATCGGCGACCTGGATCAATATGAAAGCAAGGATACCATCAGGCAGGCAATGGTTGAGACATATGGCGCCGAATCTTCATACATCCATTCGGCCCACGCGGCCTGGCAGTTTGCTCATGAGATGAAGCCGGGTGATATTGTATACGCCAAACAGGGTCAGTATTCAATCGTTGGACGTGGCGTTGTAGATTCCGCTTACGAGTTTGATGATTTTCGAGAGCACCGTTATAAGAATATCCGGAAAGTGGATTGGACACATCAGGGGGATTGGCCTTATCCGGGTACATTGCCGATGAAAACGCTGACTGAAATAACCAGTTATATTGAACAGGTCAACGAATTGGAAAACTTGACTCTAAGTGATGAAACTGGCGAAGATGACATTGATACAGATCCGCCTCAAGATTACCCTCTATACGACAAAGAGGATTTCCTGAATGAGGTGTATTTTGAAGACCTTGAATACGATCGCCTCAAAAACTTGCTTTTGACTCACAAAAATATCGTTCTCCAAGGGGCCCCGGGTGTCGGAAAAACTTATATGGCCGAGAGGCTGGCTTATTCCGTTATGGGGGAAAAGAATCCTAATCGTGTTATGTTGGTGCAGTTCCATCAGAGTTATTCCTACGAAGACTTTATTATGGGCTTTCGTCCGGTAGAGAACGGCTTTGAACTGCGAAAAGGCACCTTCTATGATTTTTGTAAGCGTGCTGAAATTGATAGCAAGAATACCCCCTACTTTTTCATCATTGATGAGATCAATCGAGGGAATCTCAGCAAAATTTTTGGTGAAGTTTTTATGTTGATAGAAAAGGATAAGAGAGATTATCCTCTTCAACTGCTTTACGTCAATGAGAAGTTTTCTATTCCTTCCAATATTCACATTATCGGAATGATGAACACAGCGGATCGCAGTCTGGCGCTCTTGGATTACGCATTGCGGAGACGCTTCGCATTTTATGATATTGACCCTGTTTTTGAGACGAAAGAGTTCAGAAATTACCAAAAATCATTGAATGATCCTACCTTTGATCGTATGATAGGGGTCATAAAAAAACTAAATCTGGCCATTCAAGAGGACAGTTCTCTGGGTAAAGGATTCAGGATCGGGCACAGTTTCTTCTGCGATCGGAATAAGCCGTCGGTGCCGACCCTACAGTCTATCGTTGAGTATCAAATTATCCCTCTCCTGGAGGAATATTGGTTTGATGACGACGATCTGGTTACCGAATGGTCCAAAGAGCTGAGGGATGTCCTCCCGTGATCCCTATACGCAATATCTACTACATGCTTTCTTATGCCTTCAAGCAGTTGCAAAGCAAGGGCTATCGTGACCTTGCCGCCGAAACCTTTGACAATTTTGCGGATCTGGCTGCAGCCATTTTGTTGATGGGTACCAAGAACCAGATTAGGCGTGGGATTCGTCGGGAATACCTGAATAATATGGAGCCCTTGTCTGTTTTACGTGGCAAGATCGAGATAGCGGAATCAATTAGAAGGCGGTCTTACCTGAAAAAGCAGTTAGTTTGTTCCCACGACATCTTTTCAGCCAATACCTACGCTAACCAAATTATTAAGTCAACTTTACACCTATTACTGTCAGCCGAGATCCTTAAAGAGAGAAAAAAGGGGATACGAAAGATCCTTCCTTTTCTTGAAGAGATCGATCTGATAGACATGAGATTTATTAATTGGACTATGTCCTTTGACCGTAATAACCTCAGTTATGAAATGCTGATAGGCATCTGTCGGTTGGTGGTGGAAGGGCTCCTACAGACAGAAGAGAAGGGGAGCAACAAGTTGACTGATTTTATGGATGCTCAGGCCGAACATGCGCTTTATGAAGCTTTTGTCCGTGCCTATTTTTGTAAAGAGCATCCGAGCATCTATACCCGTAGTTCCCACATCAACTGGATGCTCGATAGGGACAGCAGTTCTGAGAACTTTCTTCCCCAGATGAAAGCCGATATTATTCTCAAGAAGGGGAAGACGACACTGATTATCGATACAAAATATTATCGGAAAAATCTCACAGAATACTATGGGAACCGGAAAATCCATTCAAATAATCTTTACCAGATATTCGCCTATGTGAAGAACTTCTCCCCACAAATGGTAGATGGGGGTCCAAACCATGAGGTCATAGGTATGCTGCTTTACGCGAAAACGGATGATAAAAAACAAGCTCATGGAGATTACCAAATGAGTGGCAACAGGATCTGTATCCGGACGCTGGATCTTGATCAGGAGTTTGCCGGGATAAGTAGGGAGCTAGATCAGGTTGCGGGCTTGCTGGATTGATTCTAGTATGGACGGTAACTTTATATCTTGTGTGCCTTCCACGGGTGACCCTAAATACCCTCGATGCATGCCATCGACAAACCCTATTTTATGTGGCTTTCATTGCCCGATGCTTTCAACCCTGCTAGTCTGTAAGAGGAGCGATCTGCATATGCAGGGGGAGTCGTCTTATGGATAATCAAAAGTTAGTTCAAATCATTGAAAGCTATCTTAAAGATAGAAAAGAAAATCCCACAATTCACGAAAAAGAACAAAAAGAGAGAAAGGAACGTGACGCTTATTATCGGAGTTTTACCAAAGAAAAGATTCTGAGTATGACAGTTGAAGACTATTATAAGTATCATGGTAGCCTCTGGTCGATGGTTATGTGGGGCAACAAGCAATATGCCGTAGATAGTATCATTAGAGATAATGATGGGCTCAAACCTATCCTTCAAAATCTGGCTAATTTACTTTTTTCATCCGAAGATATTGCGATTCGCTGGGATAGGTTTTTAAAAAATGTCAAAGGGATTGGACCCTCAGGCGTAAGCGAAATCCTGTCACGCAATGATCCAAATGAATATGCCATATTTAATAGTCAAAAGGTAAAATGTTTAGCGTACTTAGGCGTTGAGAATTTGCCAAAACGTTATAGCCAATACACAGGCGAACAGTACAAGCGTGTTTGCTCCATCACAAAAGATATTCTGAAGACATTTCGAAAGCATGGTCTTGAAAAAGAAGCTGACCTCATGACGGTTAACAACATTTTATTTGACGAAGTCCTCCCATTAACGACAGAAGAACCTACAGCCAAAAAGAAAGGACCAGACAAGACTCCGTCTGGTAACATTCAATCCTTGCATGATGAAATCCAGGACAAGTTGGTTGAGATCGGAAGACTGCTTGGCTTCACAAGCAAACCGGAGGTACAGGTAGCCGTCGGTGCCGTTGTTGATGTGATCTGGGAGGCTCAAATCGGCAATATGGGCAAAGCCATTTATGTTTTTGAGGTACAGACCAAAGGATCCATCGATAGCTTGGTTTTGAATTTGAAAAAATCTCAACAGAATGCAGCGGTACAAGCTATTGTAGCTGTTTCGGACGAATCCCAAATTGAAAAAATCATTAAGGAGAGTCAGGGAGTTATTGCCCAGGATGCCTTAAAGACATGGGAGATTGATGAAGTCAGCGAAACGCACGAGTGGCTGTCCATGGCTCATGAGTCGATCAATAAATTGAGGCTGGTCCCGGAAAGTTTTTAAGACTAGGCGGCAGGAGTCAAAAAGGACTATCTTGAACAGACTAAATCCCAACAAAGCGTAGTGAATTTTGGGGACATTTTGCTACTGATCGAGAAATCAATGCCGTGTCGAATTTTGTTAAGCAAGAAACACAAAGGACAGACTCCCGTTTTGGAGACAAAAATATCGAAATGATAAAATCTGATGTTTATAAAAAAGCGACTGCATATGGATGTTCAAAAGTCTTGGGGCTGCGTACCATCTTTTGAACTTGAAGGGAAAGGATGAATAGATGACCAAGAAGTATATGTTAGTAGATTTATTTTCCGGTTCTTACAATGAAGAAAATTTCGGCCATGAAATACTTAACGATCAAAAGAATCCTATCACCGGAAAATTTTATGGATATTTGCCTCCACGCGACAATCCAAATATTCGTGAACTCGGTGCTTCAAGTGCAGATGAATTTATCGACGATATCTTGGTGATATTTGTACAGAAAACTTCTGATACATCAACTGATAGAGAGGTTAAAGGTTTTTATCCCAGCGCTCGAGTTTATAAAGATAAGCGAAGTGGAGAAGAATTTGCGAGAAGTTTTAAAGATAAAGATGGCTTGTATAAGACTTCCTCTTATTCGATGGTAAGTGAAGAATACTATCCGGTTTCATCAGAGTATTCTTATGTTATTGAAACAAAAAAATATAGCTCTAACATGTTCAGGATGCAAAGAGTGTACGGTGGCAAGTACCCGGAGCTAGATTCGATCATTCTTGGTTATATTAAGCGCTTAATGGACGGAAAAAAACTGGAAGATGATATCATTGCGCAGCAGGAGTTACAGGAGATTTCTGGAGCAAGCAATCAAGTTATTCGAAATGCTCCGAGTAGAAAATTATTATTTGAAGATCGGATATCTGGCAAAAAAGTTCTGAGAAATCCTCAATTAGCAAAATCAGCTATTATCGCTGTAGATTATCAATGTGAAGTCAATTATGAACATAAAACATTTCTAAATAGACATGGGAAGTCCTATATGGAGGGGCATCATCTGATTCCCTGTACAATGGAAAATGCCCAAGAGATCTGGGAGCAATTTGGCAAAAATATCGATTGCAAAGAAAATATTGTATCCCTCTGTCCTACATGCCACAGAGCTATTCATGTGGGAAACCGAGATGAAAAGAGACGAGTTCTGTCAATGTTAATCTCAAAGCGTCTGCCGCCCCTAAAAGAGATCGGGATAGACATAACTGAGGACTATCTATTGCACCTATATGGGATATAGATGGTTATTTTAGTGTGGCGGCGCCACCATTTCGTCACACCGTACGGCTGATTTCCATTCTGCCAAACACATTTTTGTGATAGGAGAACACGCGCGATGACTTAGTCCGTGCCCAGGATAAAGCACCATTGCAGGTATTTGGGTGTCTCGGCTACGACGTAATCACTGGACGTGGAATCCGGAAAGACGAAATGGTAGTAGCAGGCAATCCCGATGCTGGTGTAATAGGGGGAGCCATTCCCATGTCTTAGAGAAAAGATATCCGTCTTCCAGGGCAAGTAGTCGGCGGTCTCCTGTGGCCCCCGGTTGTAGTTGAAGAAAAGATGGTCAGTAGTCCGATTGGCGGGCAAGACCTCTCTTTTTTCTGTCAGAGACTGTCGGGCATAGTCTTGGAGCTGTGTGTCCGACTTGAAGGGGGGAAGGCCCTCTTCCGTCCGGTATTCATTGAGAAGAGCCAGGACCTCATCCTCATAGTCGGGGCGGAAACCAATGTACTTGTAGTCGATGGGACCCACGGTCACAAAACCGATCCTTCAGCCATGCCACTCTTCGACATAGAGGTATTTGTCCGGCTCCTCGGGATCGAGTGTAAAACCGTGTGGGAGGACCCCCGATTCCCCACTATCCCCTGCCCCTGGAGGATTGTCACAGTCATCCGGGAGTGTCGTAGAAGTCATCTCTTCTGACGGAATTCCAGTCTCGATACTGTCGGCCTGCGAGGAATCCGCTGATGTTTGGGATATCGGGGGGTCTTCACCTTCCGTCCTTTGGCAGGAGCTTGCAAGGGAAAGAAGTAAGAAGAGGGTCAAGAAAAAGGTCAGTTGTTTGCGCATCGGTTCCAGCTCTCTTAATCAGCTTTTGGCCATCTTAACGCAAAACGGGCAAAGGGACAAAAAGGGCGGTATTGTTGGGTGCCAGGCACCTTAGGCATTAAGCTACAGGAGACGATCGGGGTTCCCTTTTTCTCAGTTGCTTGATAATGTGCTTTTTTCTGATCGTGAGCAGGGAGGAAAGAATGCCGTAGTTGTAAGCCCTTAGGGGTGCTTGTTATTACTCCAAATCAGATGTCAAGGATTTTTGAACCCTTTCTTCGGTTGCCTGCATGGCTTCCAGGGTCTTGGCAATCAGTTCGTCCAGGGTCCAGTTTAAGAATTCGGCGCCTTTTTCGATGGTCTCCCGGTTGCAGCCGGCGGCAAAGCTTCTGGCTTTGAACTTCTTCTTGACACTGCTGACCTTCATGTCCGAGACGCTTTTGGAGGGGCGGACCAGGGCGGAGGCCCCGATGAGGCCGCTTAATTCGTCGACGGCGTAGAGGACTTTCTCCATGGTGTGTTCAGGCTTGACCTCGCTGCAGATACCATAGCCATGACTCAGGATGGACTGGATCATATCCTCGCCGACACCGGCTTCTTTGAGGATGGTGGGGGTTTCCTCCAGGTGACGGTCAGGGTACTGCTCAAAATCGATGTCGTGGAGGAGGCCGACCAGGGACCAGTATTCCTTCTCGGCCCCATAGCCCAGATCTTCCGCCAGATAGCCCATGATGGCTTCGACCGTCAGGGCGTGCTCCAGATGGAAACTCTCCTTGTTGTATTGTTTCAGCAGGTCCAGGGCCTGCTCGCGATTGATGAGACTCTTGCGCATGGTGGCTCCCCTTCCTTGGTTTCCTGGTCCCATCATATCAGTTGGCCATCCTGTATAATGCTGATGTGTCAGGGAAAAGGGATATTGACTCTTGTGAGGAGAAAGTCATGAACAAGTTTACTTTGAACAGGGATGAGGTTGTCCTTCTCGTCATTGATATACAGGACAGGCTGGCCCGGGTTATGGAATACAGGGACCAGGTCATCTACAACAATAAAATCCTTATCACGGCGGCCCGGGAAATGGATTTCCCCTTCCTGGTGACCGAGCAGTATCCCAAGGGACTGGGACGGACGGTCCCGGAACTCCTGGAGGTCCTGGAAGATGAACCTGTCTACACCAAGGTCAGCTTCACGGCCTATGTGGATGAGGTCAGGGAGGCGCTCAGGTCCCTGGGGAGGAAAAAAGTGTTGGTCACCGGTATGGAGACCCATATCTGTGTCTACCGGACGGTCAGGGAGCTGATTGAGGACGGTTACCAGGTTTATGTGATCCGGGACGGGGTTGCCTCCCGGACCAAGGCCAACTATGAGAATGGCTTGGAACAGATGCAGGCCATGGGGGCCGTGATCACCAATACGGAGACGGTGGCCTTCGATCTTTTGAAAGAATCAGGGACCCCTGAATTCAAGATCCTTTCCGCCATGATCAAGTAAGTGGAGAGTTGGGTTTATGGCCAAATATGAACGAACTATAACGGGTGACTTTGATTCGTTTTTACGCCATCTCCACCGCGATATTACACGGGGAAGCGTCTCCGCCACCTACGAGGATGGCAGTGACCTGTCCCTGGGCGGCATCCGGGTGGCAACCCGGGTCTATGAACGCTACAGCTATATGGGGGGCAACCGGGTAAGCCTGAATGTAACGGTTGTTGGCGACGGGAGGGCCCTTCATCTATCCGCCATCAGTTCGGGCGGAAGTCAGGCGATATTTTATAAGATCAATACTTTCGGCGAGAGCGCCTTCCTGGACAAGTTCATTGAGTCCACGGAAGCTTTCCTGGCAGGCCGGGCCTGACAGGTTGGACATAGGATTCCCATAACAAGCTGGATTTACTGTGGCGTTTGTGGGTTGCTGTTCACACTTTGTTTGTTGACCTCCCCGCTCCCACACCTGTAAAATATCCGGACAATGATTAATGAATAGAGGAGGGAGACCTCATGAAGACGGATATCTATAAGTACCCGCTGGAGGAGGTACGCGAGATCAAGGATCTGCGCGATATGCTCCGGCAGAGCGAGGAAATCTATGGGGACAGGACCGCCTATCTGGTCAAGGACCCCATCGCCTCAAGGCAGATCGCGCCGCGGTCGGAGGAGGCCATCCAGCTGAAGGTCGACCACAAAAGACCCTATCGGCCGATCAGCTATAAACAGTACGCCGAAGACGTCCGGTCCCTGGGTACGGGGCTTATGAAGCTGGGTGTCGGGGCCGGCAACCGGGTGGCCATCCTGGCCGAGACACGCTATGAATGGTATGTCACCTATCTGGCGGTGGTGAATGGCCTGGCCGTGGTGGTGCCCCTGGACAAGGAGCTGCCCGCCAATGAGATAGCCAACCTGCTCAAGAGTTCCGAGACGGACTACCTCCTCTTTTCCAAGGGAAAGAAGGAACTGGTCGACTCCATCCGGGACCAGGTGCCCGGCGTCAAGCGGACCATCAATTTCGACCTGCCCGGGGAGGGTGAGTCGGACCTTTATTTCTGGGATGTCCTCCAGGAAGGTCAGGAGGCGCGCGAGGCCGGTGACCTTGCCTATGACGACCTCCCCCTTGATCCTGAGGCCATGCAGATCCTGCTCTTCACCTCAGGGACCACCTCCTCACCCAAGGCGGTCATGCTGAACCATAGGAACATCTGCAAGAATCTCATGGGCATGTGCTCCATGGTCTATATCGGGGAGGAGGATACCTTCCTCTCCGTCCTGCCCCTCCACCATACCTATGAATGTACCTGCGGCTACCTTTGCCCCCTCTACCGGGGTTGCAGCGTCGCCGTCTGCGAGGGGCTCCGCTATATCGTGCCCAACATGCAGGAGGCCAAACCCTCCATCGTCCTGGTGGTCCCCCTCATGATGGAGGCCTTCCACCGGGGCATCATGAAAAAGGTCAGAAGTGACCCCAAGCTGGAGAAGAAGTTCAACTTCGGCCTGAAGCTGACCAAGGGGCTCCGGGTCATAGGCATTGACCTCCGCCGCAAGATCTTCGACTCCGTCCACGAGAATTTCGGGGGTAAGATCCGCCTGCTCATTGCCGGCGGGGCCGCCATCGCGCCCGAGCTGGTCGCCGATATGCAGGATCTGGGTTTTGGCTGCATCCAGGGCTATGGCCTGACCGAATGCGCGCCCATCCTGGCCTTGAACCGGACCCGGTATTTCAACAACCGGTCGGCCGGTCTGGCCCTGCCGGGGGTCGATATCAAGATCCTGGATCCGGACGAGAACGGGATCGGTGAAATCGCGGGCCGGGGCGACAATGTCATGCTGGGCTACTACAAGAATGAAGAGGCCACGCGGGAAGTCATCGACGAAGACGGCTGGTTCCACACGGGTGACTACGGCTATCTGGATGAAAACCAGTTTGTCATCATCACAGGCCGGAAGGCCAACATGATCGTCACCAAGAACGGCAAGAATATCTTCCCCGAGGAGATCGAGTTCCTGCTGACCCAGTACCCCCTGATCGCCGAGGCCGTGGTTTCGGGCCGGGAGAGAAAGGATGGGGACAGCCTGATCCACGCCGAGGTCTTCCCCGACCGGGAGGCTGTGGATGAGGATCCCGAGCTCAAGGGCCTGCCCCTGACGGACGACAAGGTCAAGGAGAAGGTCCAGGCCTTGGTCAAGGAGGTCAACAGCGGACTCATCCACTACAAGATGATCCGTTCCCTGGCCCTTCGCGACACGGAGTTCCCCAAGACGACGGCCAAGAAGATCATCCGCCACTAAGACAGGATTTCAACTTTGGAAAGAAAACCCCCGGCCTTTCGAACCGGGGGTTTTGATTATTCGGGCCGGTAGGAGTCCCTCAGTTTCACCGAGCGGTTGAAGACCAGCCGGTCGGGGGTCGTGTCCTTGTGGTCGTGGATGAAGTAGCCAAGCCGCATGAACTGATAGCCCAGATGGGAGCGGTCCTCCTGGAGCCAGGGTTCCACCCAGGCATTTTCCAGGGTGATCCTTGAATCCGGATTCAAAAGTTCGTGGTAGTCACGTTCATCGTCATCCGGGGCCTCCACGGTAAAGAGGTTGTTGTAGAGCCTGACCTCAGCCTGGACGGCAGTCGCCTGGTCAAGCCAGTGGAGGGTGCCGCGGATCTTCTCGCCCTCCCGGGCGGTGCCACCTCTTGTTTCGGGGTCGTACTCAGCCAGGACCTCAATGACCCGGCCTTCCTCATCCTTGACACAGCCCGTGCAACGGATGATGTAGGCAGCCCTCAGGCGGACCTGGTTGCCGGGGAAGAGGCGGTAGTAGCGGCCGGGCGGATCCTCCATGAAATCGTCCCGCTCGATCAGCAGATGCCTGGAGAAGGAGAGGGTGTGGCGGCCGGCCTCCGGCTGGCCGGGCAGGTTGTCGACCGTGAAGGTCTCCGTCTGGTCCTCCGGATAGTTGGTGATGGTCAGCTTGACGGGATCCAGCACGGCCATGGCCCGGGGGGCCCGGAGGTTCAGGTCCTCTCTCAGGCAGTGCTCCAGAAACTTGATGTCGACCATGCTGGGTACCTTTGAGACCCCGTTCCGCTCACAGAAATCCCGGATGGCGCGCGGGGTGTAGCCCCTGCGGCGGAGGGCTGACAAGGTCGGCAGCCGCGGGTCGTCCCAGCCGTCCACCAGGCCCTCCTCAACCAGGGCCCGGAGCTTCCGCTTGCTCATGACCGTATAGTTGATGTCCAGGCGGGCGAACTCGTACTGCTTGGGTTTTGTGGGCAGGGACAGGTTGGCCACCATCCAGTCGAAAAGCGGCCGGTGGTCCTCGAACTCAAGTGAGCAAAGGGAGTGGGTAACCCCCTCCATGGCATCCTCAATCGGGTGGGCGAAGTCGTACATGGGGTAGATGCACCAGTCATCACCGGTCTGATGGTGGCTTTCATGCTGGATACGGTAGATGACGGGGTCGCGGAGATTGATGTTGCCTGAGGCCATATCGATCCTGGCCCTCAGGGTGTAGCGGCCGTCGGGGAATTCACCCGCCCGCATACGGCGGAAGATATCCAGGCTCTCCTCTTTTGGCCGGTAGCGCCAGGGACTCTCGGTCCCGGGCTTGGTCAGGGTCCCCCTCGATTCGCGGACCTCCTCCGGCGTTTGCTCGCAGACAAAGGCCAGCTCTTTTTCAATCAGTTCCTCGGCGAAGAAGTACATCTCCTCGAAGAAATCGGAGGCGTGGTAGAAGCGGTCCTCCCAGTCATAGCCCAGCCAGTGGATATCCTCCTTGATGGCCCTGACATAGGCTTCGTCCTCCTTGACCGGGTTGGTATCGTCCATGCGTAGGTTGCATAGGCCGCCCAGGATCTCAGCCGTCCCGAAATCGATGACGATGGCCTTGGCGTGTCCGATGTGGAGGAAGCCGTTGGGCTCGGGCGGGAAGCGGGTATGGACCTTCCGGCCCTCCATGGGGCCTCCGGGGCCCAGATCCTGACGGATGGCGTCAAGGATGAAATGGGATATCTTGTTGCCTGTGAAAGTTTCTTCCCTGGGCGTGATTCCAGTCACGACACCGGGGAGCCGTTTTGTCTCCTGTTCTCGTTTTTCCTTCATGTTTTATCCTCATTCAAAAATGATAATGCGATCTCAAGGCGCTCCAGGGATTCGGAGCGGCCGAGGATGATGGCGGTCTCGACGGCACCGCCGGGGGTGACCTGCTGGGCGGCCAGACCGGCGCGGAGTGCCCCCATGAGGAGTCCCTTTTTCAGGTCGAGTTCCAGGCCGGCCTTCTCAAGCGTCTCCAGCAGGCCGGTTTCCGTCCAGTCGGACAGTCCCCGGAGTCGTGGATACAGGGATTCAAGGACAAAGGCCGCCCTGTCGGCGTCCAGCCGGGCCCGCTTATTATGGAAGAGCTCGCGGGACAGGGGCAGGCGGTCCGTCAGGAAGCGGATCATGCCCGGGATGTCTGAGAGTTTGGTTACACGCGGCTGGAGGACGCGGGCCAGCATGTCAAGGTCATAGGGCCTGCCGCCAAAGGCGGAGTCGGCCGCCTCCTTGACCCGGCCCCGCCAGGCCTCGAAGGGGAGGGCCCGGATATATTGTTCGTTCATCCAGTTCAGCTTGTCATAGGAGAAGACGGCCGGGGCCTTGTTGATCCCCTCAATATGGAAGAGGCTCTCCAACTCCTTCAGGCTGAAGATTTCCCGGGTCTCCTCGCCCGGGGCCCAGCCGAGGAAGGCGATCATATTGACGATGGCCTCCGGCAGGTAGCCCTCCTGGATCAGGTCATGGAAGCTGGTGGATCCATGACGCTTGGACAGCTTCCTGCCGTCCTCACCCAGGATGAGCGGCAGGTGGACGAACTCCGGTATCTCCCAGCCCAGGGCCTGGTAGAGCTGGCAGTATTTGGGCGTGGAGGAGAGGTACTCCGATCCCCTCACGATATGGGTGATCTCCATCAAATGATCGTCAATGACATTGGCGAAATTATAGGTGGGGTAACCGTCCGATTTCAGAAGAATCTGGTCCTCCAGCTCCTTGTTCTGAACGGTGATGGTCCCGTAGACCTGGTCGGTGAAGGAGGTCTCGCCTTCAAGGGGCATCTTCTGCCGGATGGCGCTGGCCTCCCCCGCGGCCCGGCGTTCCCTGGCCTCGTGGGGGTCCAGAGCCCGGCAGCGGCGGTCATAGCCGAAGGCCTCCGCCTCCCCCTCCTCCGAGGTCAGCTCGGACTTCTGCGGCGGGCAGAAGCAGGGATAGGCCAGACCCCGGCTCACAAGTTCCTCAGCATAGGCCTGATAGAGGGCGAGCCGCTCGCTTTGGATGTAGGGGCCATGGGGCCCACCGATGTCGGGTCCCTCATCGTGCTGGAGGCCGCAGGCTTCCAGGGTAGAGTAGATGACCTCCACGGCGCCCTCGACATAGCGTTCCCGGTCGGTATCCTCTATCCTGAGGATGAAGGCGCCGCCCTTTGATTTGGCGATCAGGTACTCATAGAGGGCCGAACGGAGGTTGCCGATATGCAGGATACCGGTGGGGCTCGGCGCGAAACGGGTCTTGATCATTCTATCGGTCATAGGGCTCTGTCCAGGGTAAGTTTGGTTTTTTACGAATCAATCCTGATGATATCATAGAAAAGTGGTATACCGCCTTCCTGGCGGCCAGTAAGGAGGTCCGAATTCCCCTATGTTCGGCTATGTCAGACCGGAAAAACCGGATCTCTTGATCCGCGACTTTACCCTCTATAAAGCGGTCTATTGCGGCCTTTGCAAGGCGATTGGGCGGCGATGCGGCCAGATCCCCCGGCTGGCTGTCAGCTATGACCTGACCTTCCTCTCCCTCGTCCTCCTGGGGCTGGCGCCCGACGACCCCGGCCTGGCCCAGGAAGCCTGCGTCCTGAATCCCCTGAAGAAGAAACCGGTCCTGGAGGCCCACCCGGTGCTCGACTACGCGGCCGATCTCAGCTGCCTCCTGGCCTACTATTCAGCCAAGGATGACAGCGCGGATGAGAAGCCGATCCGGGGCCGGCTCACGGCGGCCCTCTTCGCCAGGGCGGCCGGACGGGTCAGCCGTGACTACAGCCAGCTGGACCAGCTGATCCAGGAGAAGCTGGCCGCCTTGGACGAGCGGGAGTCAGGTGACAGGCCACTTGAGGCAGCCTCCTGCTTTGGGGAGATCCTGAGGGCCCTTTTCCGCCAGGGCTTCCTATGCCTTGGAAGGGAGGATCCGGATACGGATCCAACCCTCCACCTGCTGGAGGAGGCCGCCTGGGCGCTGGGGCACTGGGTCTACCTCCTGGACGCCATCCATGACCTGGAAGCGGACCGGAAGGCTGGCAACCGCAATCCCTTCATCGGCCTGCCGGTGGAGGAGGCCCGCCAGCTGGCCGCCCCCCTGCTGATCGAGGCGGAGGAGGGGGTGGACCGGCATCTGGCCCTCCTCACCTACGAACGCTTCGGCGAGCTCGTGTATAATATTGTAGTGGTGGGTATGCCTGCTACGCGGAATCGCGTTCTTTCGGGTGAACGCCTGCCCCCCCTTTGATGGGCGGCGGCTGGAACAAGCGGAGGCATCTATGAGCAACAATCCCTATCAGGTCCTTGGCGTCCCCTTGGGGGCCTCTGAGGAAGTCGTTCGTAACGCCTACCGTGAGCTTGTCCGGAAGTACCATCCCGATCAGTTTACTGATGACAGGGCCAAGGAACTGGCCGAAGCCAAGATGCGTGAGATCAACGCCGCCTATGACGCCATCACCCTGGGCAACCAACAGCAGGCCCAGGGGGCCAGCTGGGGCCAGGGGCAGACTCCCTATCAACAGGCTTACGGTCAGCCTCAGGGCAACCCTTACGGCAATCCCAATCAATCCCCCTACTACCGGTCCCCGCGCGGCGGCAGCTCCTGCTGTGAAGCCATGGCCTGCCTGTGCTGCGCCGACTCCTGCTGCGAATGCATGGGCGGCGACCTGTGCCTTTGCTGCTGATCCAAGCCCGGGTAAAATGAACCGGTCCTATCCGCTTGCGGCCGGCGCGATCCTGACAGCCCTCTGCTGGCTCCTTCTGGCGGCTGTGGGAGTCCTGCCCACCGGCCGCTTTTTCCTCTTGACCCTGGCCTCCCTCCTGATCGTGACGGCCCGTCAGGAAATCGGCTTCCAGGGGGCTGCCCTGGTCTACCTCGCGGCCTCCCTCCTGGCCCTCCTCTGGCCGGGCCCGGTGACGGCGGCCCTCTTCGCGCGTTGCTTTGGCATCCAGCCGCTTATCCTCCTGTATTTGCGCGAACGGACCGGCCTGCTCCTGGCCCGACTCCTGACACACCTGGCCCTCTCGCTCCTCTTCTTGTTGGTTGTCTATCTGCTTGGAATTGACCGGCTGGTCAGGGGAGGCCTTGGTCTGTCGGATCTGCTTATCACAGGCCTGGGCCTTCTGGCCCTCCAGCTCTTCCTCCTGGTCTACTACTATGCGCTTCGCGCCTATGAGATCTTCTACCGGGAGCGTCTGGCGCCCTGGATCCGTCGCCGGAGCTGAGGGCCTATTTCTTCGGGCGTTTGCCGGGACTGGTCTTGTCCCCGAACATGATGGCCCGGGCCTCCCGGGCATTGAGCTCCATCCTTCCCAGCCTGATCCAGTAGCGGAGTCTGATCGACTCGCGGATTATGATGACAAGAAAACCGGCGCAGAGGACAAGGACCAGGCCGGCGATGGTGGCGGCCAGATTGGGGTTTTGGATAAGCTGGGAGATCCCCCGTTTCAGAAGGCCGTGATCGGCCAGGATGTCCCGGTCGGAGCCCACAGGTACGGGAATCTGGATCTGATCCCTCAGGGTGAAGACCACCTGGCCCGTCATGACCCCCTTTTGGACCGGCAGGGGGTAGGGGGCGTTGCCCAGATAATCCAGGGTCTGTTCGAGGAAATGATCCGTCAGGGGGTGGACATAATCGATCGACTCCAGGTAGATCAGGTCGAAGAGCTCCCCATTGGCGGCCTTTTCAGGCGCCCCCGGATATCTTTCACCGCTTCGGGTGAGCGGGGAGCGGGTGAAGTGATCGTCCAGGCTCCTATAGATTTGGAGGGCCGGCTGCGTAAGGCTGGATTGGCGCAGGCTGGCCGTGACCATCTGGGCCGGCACCTGGCCGGGGGAGGTCCCGGCGCTGCAAAGGAGCGAATAGCGGTCGGACAGGTGGAGGAAGCTGGCAGTGATCCTGTTTTCCGACAGGGTGACAAAATGGGAGGCGGGGGACCTCAGGGAAACCACCTGGCCCTTGCCGTCGGAGGTGACCTGGACCAATTCCTCGGAGACGGAGAGGAGGGCCCGGGCCCTCGCGTTGCCCAGGAGCGCCGTCATGAGGCGGGCGACATCCCGGAGCGTGGTCTTGACCGTGCTGACCGCCAGCCCCGCTTCCGGGAGTTCGAGCGAGTCGGTCCCGTTATCCTTTGTAAAGCTGTCGTAGACATCCAGGGCTTCCTCAATCTCCAGGGGCACGACTGATTCGCGCTCAGCCCGGGCGACATCACAGGCGTAGAAGGTTGTCCTGTACATCCCCAGCACATCGGCGGTCTTCTCCATCTCCTCCAGGAATTCCTCCCGGGAACCGGACACCCTCTCGGCGATGGCCACGGCGGCCGCGTCCGAATCCTGGAAGAGCATTTTGAGGAGGAGGAAGCGGAGGGGGAGGCTGTCACCGGCCTTCAAGTCAAAACCGCCTTCCAGCCTCTCTGCCCGGTCATAGCGCTCGACCAGATGACTTATGGGAACCAGGTCATCGACGGGGAGGCGTTCGACCGCCAGATAGAGGGTCATGAGGCGGGCGGTTCCCGGTATCTCCAGGGCCAGGTTGCTGTTCCTCGAATAAAATTCGGAAGGGTGGAGGGTGCCGGTCACATAGACAGCCGGCAGCTGGGTGCCTGGATCGAAGCCCACACTCATCATCTCCGCCAGGACGGCTTGAGGGAAGGCGGAGAAGAGGATCAAAAGGAGGGCAAACAAGAGGAAAAGCGTCCGGCCCAGGCCGGGGCCGACGGGGGGGCGATCGCTCTTTTTGACAGGGCCCTTCATGCCTGAATCATACCATACAGGCCCCTCTTGGCGTCCGTAAGCCAGGGCCGCCCTATGCTATAATTGCACGAGCGAGGATAGAGGCAAAAGCTCTCTGGGGAGGACAAGAAGTGCCAGCTTCCAGACCGGATATCAAGCGAACCAGGCGGACCCGCCGGGCCAGGTGCCGACGCTATGCGGCGCTTGCTTTGGTTGTCCTGCTCAGCCTCACCCTGGCCGCCTGCTCCCTTGGAGCTGAGGAGGAGGATCAGGGCATTGCCCAATACGGGGAGGAGGGGGCCCGCTTCGCCCGCAAGCTTGCCGCCGCCTACCCCCGGAGGACCCCCTATTCGCACCAGGAAAAGGGGGCGGCCGACCTGATTGTCCAGGAATTGAAACAGTATGGTTTTGAGCCGGAGATTCAAAACTTTTCCGTGACCGATGAGGAGGGGACCAGGACATCGGCTAATGTCCTGGTGCGCCTGCAGGGCAAGGGCTTCACCCTTTCGCAGAAGTCGGCGGAGGACGAGCAGGTCCAGCTGCCCGGCAAGAAGGATGACCTGATCATGGTGATCGGTGCCCATTACGATACACCGCGGCTGATGGACTCGGTGGAGCCGGAGGAGGAAGAGGAAGGACAGGAGCCAGAGGCTGAGGAGCCGGCCGAGGAAGAAGAGGGACCGACCCCCGCCCGTTTGCCGGATGGTATCCACAACAATGCCTCAGGGGTTGCCGCTGTCCTTACGGCCGCCCGGATCATGCGACAGGAGACGCCGGGCTACCAGATGGTCTTTGTCTTCTTCGGCGCCGGGACGGATTCCTATGCCGGGGCCAGGCACTATCTGTCGACCCTGCCCGCGCAGGAGCGGGAGAAGATTGACGTCATGGTCAATATCGGCCCCATCTTTGCCGGTGACAAGGTCTATGCCCACGCCGGCCAGAATTCGGTCCGGTCCGGCAACTACAAGGACTACGCCAAGCGGCGGAAGCTCTACCAGATGACCGACATCTTCTTCGAGAACCAGTTGAATTCGCGTAACAAGTACGCTATCTATACCAACCAGGCCTCCTTCCTCGTCGAGCGCGAGATCGGGGGATCGGCTGTCTTCCGTGAGTGGACTACAAAGCAATCGGATCACACTCCTTTTGATGAGGCGGGCATCCCGGTCGTCTTCATGGAATCGGGGGATTACCGGATCCAGAAGATTGAGGAAGTCGAAATCGAAAGCCGCAACCCCCTCTTCCAGGAAACAGGGGGCCGCATCTCGGGGACCGTCTTTGACCGGACAGACCGTCTGGAGGAACTCTTCAGGCAGATGGACGAACAGACGGCCCGGCAGACCCTCCCCCCGATCGACAGCGGGGAGGACCCGGGGGACGGGGGGGAGACGACCGCCGAAAAAGGGGAGGACGGGAAGAATGATGTGGTCCCCCGCCTGCCGCAACGGATCAACAATACGGCCTTTGTCCTGGTCCAACTGGCCCGCAAAGGACCGCTCAACTACGATTTTGCCGAATAGGGGCGAAGGAGGTTAGGTCATGAATCACAGCTTGCAGGTCGTTTCCTTCCTGGGGATGACATCCACACTTTTTTGGGGCCTGGTACTGGCGGTCGCGGTGATTGTTGAACTGGCCACGCTCAACCTGGTCTCCACCTGGTTTGCCTTTGCCGCGCTGGCCGCCATGATCGCCTCCCTCCTGGGCGCCTCCCTCCTCTTGCAGTTCATCCTCTTCTCCCTCCTCTCGGTCCTGGGTTTCCTGGTCTTCGCCTTTATCATCCGACCCAGGCTCGGAAAGCGGCCCATCACCCCGACCAATGCCGACCGGATCCTGGGCAAGGAGGGGGTGGTGGTGGAGACCATCCATTCGACGACAGGCAAGGGCCTGGTCAAGGTGGAGGGTCAGACCTGGAGTGCCCGGCTTGAGGGGGACGGCATCCTCCGGGAAGGCAACCTTATCCGCGTGACCGGGATCAGGGGCGTGAAAGCCCTGGTCGAACCCCTGGAAGGGGCGATTGAACCACTTGATTAGAAAAAAGGAGTATTCCCTATGAAACTATTTATTACCCTGGCTACCTTTTCCACGGGTACCTGGAGCCTCATCGTCTTCGGCCTGGTCGCCCTCGCCTTCCTCTTCCTCTTCATCCGGAATGTCCGCGTGGTCCCCCAGGCCATGGCCTTCGTCATCGAGCGCCTGGGCACCTACCGGGTGACCTGGCAGACCGGCATCCATGTCAAGATGCCTTTCGTGGACAGGATAGAGCGCCGGGTCTCCCTGAAGGAACGGGTGGCGGATTTCCCGCCCCAGGCAGTCATCACGCGCGACAACGTCACCATGCAGATCGACACCGTCGTCTTCTACCAGATCGTGGACCCGGTCCTCTATTGCTATGGGATCGAGAACCCCATCATCGGCATCGAGAACCTGTCAGCGACCACCCTCCGTAACCTGATCGGTGACCTTGAGCTGGACGAGACCCTGACCTCGCGCGATGTCATCAACACCCGCATGCGGCAGACCCTGGACGAGGCCACGGATCCCTGGGGCATCCGGGTCAACCGGGTGGAGCTGAAGAACATCATCCCGCCCCGTGAGATCCAGACGGCCATGGAGCGTCAGATGAAGGCGGAGCGGGAGAAACGCGAAAACATCCTGATCTCCGAAGGCAAGAAGGAAGCCCTGATCCGGGTGGCCGAAGGTGAAAAGGAGGCGGCCATCCTCCGGGCGGACGCCAAGAAGGAACAGGCCATCCGGGAGTCGGAGGGAAAGGCGGAAGCCATCCTGAAGATCCAGGAGGCGACGGCCAGGGGCCTCCAGATGGTCAAGGAGGTCGGGGCCGACGAAGCCCTGGTCGCCCTCAAGAGCCTGGAGACCATGGCCGCGGTCGCCGATGGCCGGGCCACCAAGATCATCATCCCCTCCAACCTCCAGGGGCTGGCGGGGCTGGCTGTCTCCTTCAAGGAGCTGCTGACCGACTCCAACATCGGGGCGGCGGATGAGGAAGAGGATGCCAAGAGCTGAGCTTCCGGATCTTTCAAGTAAAGGAGGCGGGGTGACCTATGCCGCGAGGCAGGCGGTCACCTCGCTTTATATTCATGTGCCCTTTTGCGGCGGCAGGTGTTCCTATTGCGATTTCTATTCCCTGGTCCCGGAGGGCGAGGGGGAGATTGAATCCTGGCGCCACGGCCTTGAGCTGGAGCTGACCCGGATCGCCCGGGAGGCGCCCGCCCAGGGTGTCAGGCTGGCTCCCCTGGAGACCATCTACTGGGGAGGGGGGACCCCCTCCCTCCTGCCCCCGGCCCTGATCGCCTCCCTCCTGGACCTGGTCCGCTCCCTTTTTGGGACGGCGCCTTCCTGCGATATCACCCTGGAGGCCAATCCCGAATCCTGTGGGGAAGAGGCCTTCCAGGTCTGGCGGGAAGCCGGTGTCAACAGGATAAGCCTGGGTCTCCAGTCCGCTTCCGACCGCTTGCTTCGGATCCTGGGCCGCCGCCATACGGCGGAAGAGGCCTCCCTTGCCCTGACCGCCGCCCATAAAGCGGGATTCCAGCAGCTGGCGGTTGACCTCATGACGGGACTGCCGGGGCAGGACCTGGCGGATGTGGCGGATACCCTTGACTTCATTGAAGGCCTGCCGGTCAACCACGTCTCCGCCTATGCCCTGACCCTTTCTGAGGGGACGGCCTTGCGCGACCTGTGGAAAAAGTCGCCTGACCTCTTCCCGGATGACGGGCTTGAGCGCGAGATGACGGCCCTGGTCAAGGACCGCCTCCAGACGCTTGCCTTCGAACACTATGAGATCAGCAATTTTGCCCGGGAGGGGGCCCGGTCCCGCCACAACATGGTCTACTGGCGGGCCGACCCCTACCTGGCCGCCGGCCCCGCCGCGGCCAGCTATATGGCGGGGATAAGGCGCTGCAATCCCCACTCGCTTGACGCCTGGCTCAGGCTCATGGAGGATCCGCGGGAAGGTCCCCTGGGCCAGGCGACCGTGGAGGAGCGGGTTGATGAAGAGGCGGCCCGCCTGGAAACCATGATCCTGGGGCTCAGGCTCCTGGCAGGGGTGGGCCGCCAGGACTTCCTGACCCGGCATGGGGTCGATTTCGATCGCCTCTTTGGGGACAGCTTGGACAGGCTGGTGGCCAGGGGGCTGATCGAGCGGGACCGGGCCGGTGTCCGCCTGACCCAAACGGGCCTTGACTTCGCCGACGGGGTGGCCCGGGAGCTCCTCTGATCGAGCCCTTTCCGATTCTTTGCACAATTGTCACAGCTTTGTCACCTTCGACACGGCTCCCTGATTGACAGCGCTTTTAACAGGTGTTAAAGTCGTATTAGCACTCGACGCGCTCGAGTGCTAATATTTGAAAGGCAGGCCTCCATGGACGACCGCAAGAAGCAAATCCTGAAAGCCATTGTGGACGATTATGTCGAGACGGCGGAACCGGTCGGCTCCAAATCGCTGGTTGAACGCCATAGGCTTCAATACTCTTCGGCGACCATCCGTCACGAGATGGCCGAACTCGAGGAGATGGGCTATCTGGAAAAACCCCATACCTCGGCGGGCCGTATGCCCTCCGACAAGGGTTACCGGGCCTATGTCGACAACATGTTGTCCCTGCCTGAGATCTCCCCCCTTGAAGCCTCAAAGATCAAGACCTTCCTGATCAACAATCTGGGCGAGGCCCGGAAGCTGATCGAACGGGCGGCTGAATACCTGGCGGGCAAGACCAATTACCTGTCCGTAGCGCTTTCGCCCCAATATTCCGATTCCAGCCTGGAACAGATCAAGATCCTCATGATCGAGCCGGGCCGGGCGATTGTCGTCCTGGTCCTGACGGCCGGTATCGTGCATGACCGCCTGATCCGGATCCCCGCCATGATCGATGAATCCCAACTTGAGAGCATCGGCCGCGCCGTGGAGCGCTGCCTGGCGGGCAAGAAATTGGATGATATCACCCTTGTGACCATCTCCTCGGCGGCCGAAGAGACCGATCTGCCGGAAGCCATCGTCAACCAGGTGCTTTATGAGGCCTATGTCGCCATCAAGCAGACGGAGAAGATCGAAGTCTTCATGGACGGGAAGCACCGCCTGCTCCTCCATCCGGAATTCCGTGACGTGGACCGGGCCAACCGTTTCTACCGGGCTGTCCGCGAGGAACACATGGTGGCCGGCTACATGATGGGCTTGAGGCAGGAGGCGGAAGAGGGGCTGGCAGAGGATTGTGACTGGGACCTCGACTGCCTGGAGAAAGGCGGTGAGGCGGCCCTGGCCCTTGCCGGTTCAAGACCCTCCTACATGGTCCGGATCGGACAGGAGATCTCCCTCAAGGGCCTGGAGGACATGTCCTTCATTACGACCACCTACCGGATAGGCAGCCAGATCTCCGGTCAAATCGGGGTCATCGGGCCCAAGAGAATGCAATATGGAAATATTATTTCGCAGATAAGCTTCGTCAACAAGGCGCTGTCGGAGGCCGCCGGCCATCACTATGGACGCGACCCCGAAGAGGACGCCGGTGACGGACAGGATTAAGGAAGAGAAGTAGAGGACATACCATGGGCGATCGCAAGGACAAGGGCAGGGCGGAGAAGCTGGAGGAGGACAGGATCCTCGAGGAGGACAAGGGGGTCCTGGCGGATCCCCAGGAAGAAGAGCTCCAAGGGGCGGAAGCAGAGGGGGAGAGGACAGCGGAGGAAGAGATCAATGACCTCCATAACCGCTATCTTAGGGTCTGCGCTGACTTTGACAATTTCAGGAGGCGGTCCCGCCAGGACAGGTCACTCGGTTACGAGGAAGGTGTCATCGAGGCGGTCCGGGCCCTCCTGCCCGTCGCCGACAGCATAGAGGCCGCCCTCAAGGCAGCCGACAATTGCCTGTCGGAGGAGACAAGGGAATTCGCGGAAGGCGTGACCCTGATCGCCTCACAGCTGCAGGAAGCCTTCCGGAAGCTGGGTGTGACCGAGATCGAAGGCGAGGGGGCGGCTTTCGACCCCAATGTCCACCAGGTCATCCTCCATGCGGAAGATGACGGGCAGCCGGAGAACTGTGTCGCCGAGGTCTTTCAAAAGGGCTATGTCAAGGGCGACCGGGTGATCCGTCACAGCCTGGTCAAGGTGGTCAACTAGGACCGGACCAATGACAAAAAAGTTCCGCCCCCCTTATCGTGCCGGGAGGGGCAAGAGGGCTTGAAGGCGCGGACCATGAACTGATAGAAGAAAGAGGAAACTGAAAATGGCAAAAATAATTGGAATTGACTTGGGAACAACAAACTCGGTCGTGTCCGTCATGGAGGGCGGCGAACCCATCGTCATCCCCAACGCGGAAGGTGGGAGGACCACACCGTCCGTTGTCGCCTTTACCAGCGGCGGCGAGAGGCTGGTGGGCCAGATCGCCAAGAACCAGGCGCAGAAGAACCCGGACCGGACGGTCCTGTCGATCAAGCGTGAGATGGGTTCGGACCATAAGATCAACATCGACGGCAAAAGCTACACGCCACCCGAGATCTCGGCCATGATCCTGCAGAAACTCAAGCAGGACGCCGAAGCCTACCTGGGGGAGACAGTCACCCAGGCCGTGGTGACGGTACCGGCCTACTTCTCCGACTCCCAGCGCCAGGCGACCAAGGACGCCGGCCGCATCGCCGGTCTGACCGTGGACCGGATCATCAACGAGCCGACAGCGGCCTCCCTGGCCTATGGCCTGGACAAGGAACAGGATCAGAAGATCGTGATCTTCGACCTGGGGGGCGGCACCTTTGACGTGTCCATCCTGGAAATCGGCGACGGTGTCTTTGAAGTCAAGTCGACCTCAGGCAATACGCGCCTGGGCGGCGACGACTTTGACAGCAAGATTGTCGACTGGATGGTCGACACCATGAAAAAAGAGCAGGGGGTGGACCTCTCCTCCGACCGGCTGGCCATGCAGAGGCTGCGCGAGGCGGCGGAAAAGGCCAAGATTGAGCTGTCGAACGTCCTGACGGCCACCATCAACCTGCCCTTCATCACCGCGGACCAGGATGGGCCCAAACACCTGGACCTGTCCCTGACCCGTGCCAAGTTTGACGATATGACGGCTGACCTGGTTGAAAAGACCAAGGGGCCCCTGAATTCCGCCATGACCGATGCGGGGCTCAAGCCGGGTGATATAGACAAGATCCTCCTGGTCGGCGGCTCGACAAGGGTACCGGCGGTCCAGGAGATGGTTACCAAGTACTTTGGCAAGGAGCCCTTCAAGGGCATCAATCCCGACGAATGCGTCGCCATGGGCGCGGCCATCCAGGCGGGTATCCTGGCCGGTGACATCGACGACATGGTCCTGATTGACGTCACCCCCCTGACCCTGGGTATCGAGACCCTGGGCGGGGTCATGACCCGGATGATTGACCGGAATACCCGGATCCCGACCAGCAAGAAGCGCGTCTTCTCGACGGCGGCCGACGGCCAGACCCAGGTCGAGGTCCACGTCCTGCAAGGGGAGCGTGAGATGGCGGCCGGCAACAAATCGCTCGGACGTTTCATCCTTGACGGCATCGCGCCGGCGCCCCGGGGCATCCCTCAGATCGAGGTTAGCTTCGACATCGACGCCAACGGGATCGTCAACGTGTCGGCCATCGACAAGGGGACCAACCGTGAACAGCACATCACCATCACCGCCTCCTCCAACCTGACTGACCAGGAAATCGACCAGGCTGTCGAAGACGCCGAGCGTTTCGCCGAGGAGGACAAGAAAAGGAAGGACGAGGTCGATACCAAGAACCGGGCCGAGACCACCATCTATGAGACGGAAAAGCTCATGAAGGAATCCGGCGACAAGTTCGAAGAGGCTGACAAGCAGGCCATTGAAGAAGGTTTGGCCAAGCTGAGGGACAGCCACGACCGGGGTGATCTCGAAGCCATGAAGCAGGATATGGAGTTGCTGAGCCAGGCAGTCTACAAGGCCTCGGAGGCCATGTACAAGAAGACACAGCAGGAACAGGCCGGCCAGGCCGAGCCAGGTGAGGCGCCGCCCCAGCAGGAGGCTCCCGGTACCTATGAGGCCGATTTCAAGGATGTCGGCGGCGACGACAGCTAGGAATAGCAGATAAAAAATTCAGGACCTGGAGGGAGGGGCAGCCGCGGGCTGCCTCCTCCCATGGCGCTTTTTGGGCTGGGGGCCTGAAGTGTTAAGATAGTTAAACGGCCGTCATTACGGCTATGGGAGGAACAAGTGGCGACAAAACGCGACTATTACGAAGTTTTGGGGGTTCCGCGGGACGCCGATGAAAACGCCATCAAGAAGGCTTTTTGGGCGCTGGCGAAAAAATACCATCCCGATGTCAACCCCGATGACAAGGAAGCCGAGGACAGGTTCAAGGAGGCCAACGAGGCCTACGAGATACTCTCGGACGCTGAGAAGCGCGCGCAATACGACCAGTACGGCCATGCGGCTGTGGATGAAAGCTTCGGCGCGGGCCAGGCGGCCTACAATATCAATCTGGACGACCTCTTCTCGACCCTCTTTGGCAGCTTCGGCGGTTTTGGCAGTTTTGGCGGCTTTGGTCAGCAGACCACCCAGCGGCGCACGGGTCCCACCCGGGGGGCCAACCTCCGCTACCGTATGAATCTCGACTTCATGGAAGCGGCCTTCGGGGTCGAACGTGAAATTTCCATCCGGAAGGCCGACCGCTGCCCCAGCTGCAAGGGGAAGGGGACGGCGGACGGCTCGGAACCCACCACTTGCCCTGTCTGCAACGGGACCGGCCAGGAGTACAGCCAGCAGCAGACCCTCTTCGGTCAGGTCATGACCACCCGGACCTGCTCACGCTGTGGGGGCCGGGGGCAGATCATCGAGAACCCCTGTTCCCAATGCCAGGGCGAAGGCATGGTCATGCGGGACAAGAAGCTCTTGGTCAGTGTGCCGGCCGGGATCGATGAAGGCGAGATGCTGACCCTCCGCGGTGAGGGTGAGCCCGGCCGGAACGGCGGTCCCTATGGCGACCTCTATATCCAGATCTTCATCCGGCCCCACCCCATCTTTTCCCGGGAAGGCAACCGGACCTTCAGTGAACTCCCGGTTACCTTCGCCCAGGCGGCCCTGGGCGCCGAGGTGGAGGTCCCGACCATTGACGGTCCCGTCACCCATAAGTTGCGGGAGGGGACCCAACCCGGCGAGATCGTTACCCTGCGCGGGAAGGGGATCCCCTATATCGGCCGTCCGACGGCCCGGGGGGACCATCAGTTCCGCGTGGTGATCGAGGTGCCCCGCAAACTGACCCAGGAGCAGAAGGACATGTTGCAAAAATTCGATGACAGCTGTACGGACTACAACTATGAAGGCCGGAAGAGCTTCTTCGACAAGGTGAAGAACGCCTTTGGGGCGCGTTCGCGCTGACGCGGCCCGGTATGCGAAATCTCGTTGTCATTGATCTCGAATGGAATACAGCCTCCCATGGGGTGAAGGTGGACCCTGAGCTCGCTTCCAGGATGATGTTTGAGATCATTGAAATCGGTGCCGTCCGTCTGGATGGGGAACTGTCGGTGGTCGGAGAGTTCCAGTGCCAGGTCAAACCCGTTCTCTACAAGAAGATTCAACGCTACATCGCCCGGGTGACCAACCGGACCCAGCAGAGCCTGGGGGAGGGGCTGGCCTTTGGCCAGGCCTTCCAGGAGCTCATGGCCTTTGCCGGACCCGACCCCGTCCTTGCCTCCTGGGGTACTTCCGACCCCGAGGTCCTGATCTCCAATATGCGTTTTCACGGCCTGGAGGGACCGGTTTTCAAGGCCGCCAATGTCCAGGCCGTCTTTTCGGCCCTGGCGGAAGGGACCCGGCGGGGCAACCAACGGTCCATCGAATACGCCCTGGATTATCTTCGCTTGGCAAAGGACCTTCCCTTCCATGAGGCCCTGTCCGATGCCAGCTACGCCGCCCGGATCCTGAAGGAGACCGTCCTGCCGGAACTTGACGGTCAGGGAGGCGAGACGGCTGCCTCCCGATTGAAGGCCTTCCTCTATGACCCCTTCCTGATCAGCCAGACGGAGGAGCGGGTCGAAATCGACAAGAAGGAGGAGGTGATGGGCTTTCTGGCGGACCGAAGCTTCACCTGCCCTGCCTGTGGCGGCCCTCTGACGGCCGATTGGCGGGAGATCAACCCGGGCAAGCGATGGTTTGCGGCGGGAAGATGCCGGAAGCATGGCGACATCGAGCTGACGGCCAAACGCGGCCGCCGGTCCCGGACACCCACACTCCAGATCAGGACCCGGATCCCCCAGGGCCCCCTGATCATCCCCCAGCCCGCCCCCAGCAAGGAGGAGGCGATCGTCTGGCGGGATCCTGAGGCCTGACCGATTTCCAAATTTTTTCGTAACCTTTCCTGACCCCTGACGTCCCAGGTCATGAGGACTCTCGAAAGGAGTTGTGTGGAATGGATATGAAAAAGAGCCTGGCCCTGGCCTTGACCCTCCTGCTTTTATTGACGGGCGTTTTTGCCTGTGTTCCCGCGGATCCGCAGGAAATGCCAAACCCGTCAAAAACAGAAGGGGGGGTGGCCAAGGAAGAGGTCATCACCCTGGCCCTGCCGGGAACCGTCAAGGGGGATTTGACCGGCTATTTTGATCTTTCGGATGACTTGAGGGAGTCCCTCTGGGCTTTCGCCAGCAAGACATCAGGTCCGGCGCTTGACGGCCAGGACGGAAAGAACAGCCTCTACTCACCTGTCAGCCTCTACTATGCCCTGGCCATGCTGGAGGCGGGCGCCGCCGGCGAGACCAAGGCCGGTCTCCGCTCTTTCCTGGAAGCGGGTGAGGGGGAGATAGGCTCTGAACTGCAGGTGCTCTACGCCCTCATGACCGAGGGACGGGAGGGTTCGCTGGAAGAGCTGGCCAATGGGCTCTGGATCAGGAAGGATCTCCTGGCGGGCAAGGAGGAAGCCTTGCGGCAGGATTGGCTGGACCTCATGTCCAACTATTTTTATGCCTCGGCCTTCGCCGTGGATTTTCAAGATGCCGGGACGGCCAGGCAGATGAGCGAATGGGTGGCGGAGGCGACCCACGGCAAAATCAAGCCGGCTATCCAGTTGGATGACCCCCTCCTCTACCTGGTCCTTATGAACACCCTCTATTTCCAGGCGGAGTGGGCTGAACGCTTTGATCCGGTCCCTGATTTGGAAGCCTTCTACCCTAAAGGGGATGACCCCGTGGAGGCCAACTATCTGTCGAGATACTTCAGGCAATATCCGGCCCTCCGGACCGACCGGTACACGGCGGTTCAGGTCCCCCTCAAGAACGGATCCATCAACTTTGTCCTGCCGGCACCGGGCCTTGTCCCGGAGACCTTGCTGGAAGATCCCGCCTTCCTGGTCAGCTTGAGGGCGGAGGAAGGGGAGTCGGTCTATGACATCGATTTCAAGGTCCCTATGTTTGAATACCCTTACAAACTCAATCTTCTGGATAGCCTGGCAGAGCTGGGTCTGACTGCCCTGGTCGAAGAAGGCGCCGATTTCTCGGCTATGTTTGACGGGGAGATCTGGGTCAGCGGGATCAGCCAGGAGAGCTTCATCGCCCTGGATGAAAAGGGGATCGAGGCGGCAGCCTATACGGACGTCCATATGGCAGGCGCCGCGCCTCCGCAGGAAACGGAAGAAATCGAAATCCATCTCAACCGGCCCTTCCTCTATGTCATTTCGGATCAGGTGGGCGCGCCCCTCTTCGTCGGTGTTGTCCACAACCCGGGTGAAAGCCCGGCCGGGTCCTGATATCAAAAGAGATGAAGACCTGATACAAGGAGTGTAAGAATTATGAAAAAAACAATCGCAATCTGCCTGAGCCTGGTCCTCCTGGCCATCCCCCTTCTCGGCTGTCAGCCGAAGGGAAGCCCCGCCCGGGCCGACGCCTTGGTCACCCCGGGAGAAGTTAAGCCAGGCGTTGACTATTGGGATGTATCTGACGACTTCCGTCAGTCCCTTTGGGCCTTCGCCGGCAAGACCTCGGGGGCTGCCCTGGCGGGCGGGGAGGAGGAGAATTCCCTTTACTCGCCCATAAGCCTTTACTATGCTCTGGCCATGCTGGAAGCCGGGGCGGCCGGGAAGACCAAGACGGATCTTCGCGGCTTTCTTGAGACAGCGGACGCCCTGGATATTGGGGAGGAATTGCGGAATCTGTACGCCCTGATGACGGTTGAGGAAGAGGGGGTGGCTGAACAGATCGCCAACGCCTTCTGGGCCAGGGAAGATCTGGTAGGTGAGAAGGGGTCCGGGGTCAAAGAGGCCTGGCTGGAGCAGATGGCGGACAAGTTTTACGCCTCGGCCTTCGCCGTGGACTTCGGTGACCCCAAGACGGCGGAAGAGATGAGCCGCTGGGTAGAGGAGCAGACCCGGGGCAAGATCAAGCCCGACATCGATATTAGCGACCCCCTCCTCCTTATGGTCCTCATGAATACGGTCTACTTCAAGGCAGACTGGGTGGAGCCCTTCCTTGAAGAATCGGTTAAGGAGGCGGACTTCTACGGTATTGACAAGACCTTTGAGAAGGTCAGCTATCTGCGGGGAAGCTTCGATCGAAACGCGGTCCTGTCGACCGAGCGCTTTGCCGCGGGCCAGCTGCCGCTTGTGAACGGCGCCATGAATTTTATCCTGCCGGCGGAAGGGCTGACACCGGAGGACCTGCTCCAGGATCCTGATTTCCTCAAGGATCTCCAGGAGACAGGCTGGGGAAGGGCCCGCCTGAACATAGATCTCCCCAAGTTCAGCTACCGGACCAGGACGGATATCCTGGAGGCCATGCAGGGGCTGGGCCTGCCAGACATAGTCCAGGGCAGCCCAGATTTTTCCGCCTTGCTGGATCGGGAGGCTGAGGTCAGCTCCATTTCCCAGGAAACCTATATCGCCCTGGATGAAAAAGGTGTGGAGGCGGCTGGCTACACTGAGATCATGATAGCGGAGACCAGCATGCCCTTCCCGGAAGAGATTGAGACCCTGGATCTGGTCTTGAACCGTCCCTTCCTCTACCAGATCACGGATGATGCCGGTACCCCGCTCTTTGTCGGCATTGTCCGAAACCCCGTAATGGAAGCTGAAACAAGATGAAAAAAATACTTGCTTTAACCCTGGCTGCCATGATCCTCCTGGTCGCCCTGGCTGGCTGCGGTTCGGGCCAGGCGGCCAAAGCCCAGGTACTTGCCAGGCCTGGATTTCCAAAAACGGGCGTCCAATACAATCAGGTTTCCGATGACTTCCGTCGATCGCTTTGGCAGTTCACGGCTCATACATCAGCCGCTGCCCTTTCAGCGGGAGCAGATAAAAACAGCCTCTACTCCCCTATGAGCCTCTACTACGGCCTGGCTATGCTGGAGGCTGGATCGGCTGGGCAAACCAAGTCGGATCTTCGTGATTTCCTGGCGGTATCTTCCGACCTGGCCCTGGGGGAGGAACTTGGCAAGCTCTACGCCCTCATGACTCTTGACCAGAAGGAGGCGACAGAGCAGATCGCCAACGCGCTTTGGATAAGAGAGGACCTGGTCGGCGATAAGGGGGTCGGCGTCAAGCGTGCCTGGCTGGACCAGTTGGCCAATGATTTTTACGCGGCAGCCTTCGCGGCCGATTTCGGGGACCCGGAGACCTCCGGAATGATGAGCGACTGGGTGGCTGAGCAGACCCGGGGCAAGATCAAGCCCCAGGTAGATCTCAGCGATCCCCAACTCCTCCTGGTCATGATGAATACGGTATACTTCAAGGCCAATTGGAGGGAAGCGTTTTCGGAAAGCGCCAGCTTCAGGAATGAGTTCCACGGTCTTGATGAGGTTCTGGAAGAGGTCCCCTATCTGAAGGGAAGCTTCGACTCGGTGTCGGTTCTTTTGTCGGAAACTTACACGGCGGGCCAACTTTCATTCCAAAAAGGAAAGATGATCCTGGTCCTGCCAGAAGAGGGCCGGACGCCCGAGGATCTTTTGGAAGAGGAGGATTTTCTCCTGGATCTGGTCTATGGAAACTGGGGAGGGGCCGCCCTGGAGATCGAGCTCCCCAAGTTCAGTTACCGGACACGGATGGACATCCTGGAAGCTATGGAAGCCATCGGATTGACAGCCATTGTCACGGGTTCCCCCGACCTCTCCGCCATGCTGGACCTGGAGGCCGAGGTCAGCGCCATCAACCAGGAGACCTACATCGCCTTGGACGAGAAAGGAGTGGAGGCCGCCGGCTATACCGAGGTCCAGGTAAGGGAGACCGGCGCCTTCCCGGCCGAAGGGGACACTGTCTATATGACCCTCAACCGGCCCTTCCTCTATCTGATTGTGGATGATGCCGGGACCCCGCTCTTTGTCGGCATTGTCCGGAACCCACTCCAGGGCTAGCGATAGCCCGGGCCGGCCCGTGTTACAATCTCTGCCAGGGGAGCCATCTCCCCAAGAACTTGGAGGGCGGGGATCAGGACAGGGTGACGGCGATCGGGGACAGGACAGACGAGGGCATTCTCGACCTCTATTTTGAACGGTCGGAGGAAGCCATAGAAGCCACCATGGTCAAGTACGGGGCCCTGCTTCGGTCGCTCTCCTGGAATATCCTCAAGGACCGGGAGGATGTCGAGGAATGCGTCAACGATACCTACCTGGCGGCCTGGAAGAAGATCCCACCCGAGCGGCCCCGCTATTTCAAGGCCTACCTATGCAAGATTGTCCGTAACGCTTCACTTGACAAGCTGAGGGCCAAGAAGCGGGAGAAAAGGGGAGGGGGACAGATCGCGCTCATCTTCGAGGAGATGGAGGAGCTCCTGGCCTCGGACAGCGATCCGGTGAGGATGGTGGAAACGGCTGAACTCAGCCGCCTGATCAGTGACTATCTGCGGAGGCAGCCGGACAGACGGCGGATCATCTTTTTGAAGCGTTACTACTACGCCTCTCCCCTGAGGGAGATTGCCAGGGAGGAGGGGACGACGGAAGGGGCGGTCAAAGTCCTCCTCTACCGGATGAGAGGGGAACTGAAGGAAGAATTGAGGAAGGAGGGTTACGGTGACTGATGACAGGAAAGAACAAGTGAATCGCCTCATGGACAGTCTTTCAGGGATTGACGGCGACCTGCTCCAGGATGTGGAGCCGGCCGGCCGGCGACCCGGCCTGTCCTGGCGGGGATGGACCTCCCTGGCCGCCGGATTCGTTCTCCTCCTTGTCACCGGCTTTGTCATCCGGCAGTTTCTCTGGCCCGGCGCCGGGAGCTACGACCAGGCGAGCGCCCCGGAGGCGGTCCCGCCTTCCGTCCTGGAATATGAGGAGGAGGGAAGCAGGGAAGTTTCCGGGACAAAGAGCCAGGACGGCCTGCCTGAGAGCGTCTGCCTGACAGAGGACGCCCTCCTCCCCTTTGCCGATCAGACGGCCTCCCTGCTTGGGGGCGGCGATCCGGCCGCCGACAGGGTCTATTCGCCCGCTGGTCTCTACCAGGCCCTGCTTTTTTACAGCGGTGATCCGGGAGAAGACCAGGTTGACCGGGCGGGACGGGAGTCGCTTGACCGGCTGGCGACCGGTGAAAACCCCGGCCTGCCCTCCTTTACCAGTAGCCTGATCCTGCCCCCGACTGCCGCCGACAACCTCCCTCCCTCCCTGATTGAAAACGTGGATGCCCTCCCGTATCAAATCCTGGAAGGGGCCGAGGCCGCCGACCAGCTCCGGGAGTGGAATCTGCCGCCGGACCGCCTCTTGATCCAACAAAGCGCCGATTTATCGCTCGGGCTGACAGCCCTCCAGGCTTTGGACGAGGGGCCCGGAGGCCCCCCCTATTTCACGGTGGCGGGGGTGACCATCCACCGGGATGGGGAGGACGGGACCCTGCTGGCGGAGTTCCCGCTTGAAGACGGCAGACTCTTCCTTATTCTCCCCGGCCGGGGGGTGACTCCGGAAGACCTGCTGGGCCGTGGGGACCTCTTCTCCTCCCTGGACCAGGCCCCCGGCAGGCCGGAGGAGACGGCCGTCAGGCTGCCCCAGTTCAAGCTGGCGGACGAACAGGACTGGCTGGCCGACGACCTTCCGGAACTGTCCGGATTCGGGGTGGACCAGGAGGGCTACTCCACTGGCATCCGCCAAAGGATGACCTTTGAAGTTCAACCCAACCCTGCCCTTTCAGCCACCTGTCCGGCCACCTTGATCGACTTCGACCGGCCCTTTCTCTTCGTCCTCCTGGATGAGGGCGGCCTCCCGCTTCTGGCAGGTGTCGTCCGAAGCCCCTACAACAAGCCCCACTAAGTGCTAGAATGGACCTTTCCCCGAACAAGGGGGGAAGGGAGCTCCTGCCTATGAAAGCACTGGAAGAACGGATTCTGCGGGAAGGCCGCGCCCTGCCGGGGGACATCCTCCTGGTGGACAGCTTTCTCAACCATGGCCTGGACGTGGCCCTCATGCGGGAGATGGCCCTGAGCTGGCATGACTACTTCAGGCGGGAACCCATCACCAAGGTTATGACGGTCGAGGCCTCCGGCATCGCCATCGCGGCCCTGACCGCCCTGGAGTTCGGGGTGCCGGCCCTCTTCGCCAAGAAGTTCAAAACCCTCAACCTGACCGCCGACCGGCATCAGGCGCGTGTCTACTCCTATACCAATGAAAAGGAATACACCATCGCCGTCTCCCGCCGCCTCCTGACCGAAGAGGACCATGTGCTCCTGGTCGACGATTTCCTGGCCAACGGTTGCGCCATGTGGGGCCTGGTCGAATTGGTCCGGTCCGCCCGGGCCTCCATCGCCGGCATCGGAATCGCCATCGAGAAGAGCTTCCAAAAGGGGGGAGGGCTTTTGCGGGAGGAGGGTCTGACCCTTTGTTCCCTGGCCAAGGTGGAGGCGCTGGAGGACGGTGTCATCACCCTGGCCCGGGCGGACGCCTAGGCCCCAGGATGATTTTTTCGGGCTCAGCCCTGCCAGTGGGCCAAGAGTTCCCGCATCCAGGCGAAGACATCCAAGCCATAGACCTGATTGAGATTTTCTTCCGTGAGGACCCGGTCGATGGGCCCCTGGGCCTTCAGGCTGCCCCTGTTGAGCAGGAGGGCCCGGTTTCCGTAGGCCCGGGCTGATCCCAGGTCGTGGACGACGGAGACAATGGCCCGGCCAGGCTCCTTCAGCCAGGCTTCCAGAAGGCTGAAGATTTGCTTCTGATAAGCCAGATCCAAGTGACTGGTCGGTTCATCCAGGAGGAGGAGGTCGGGGTCCTGGGCAAAGAGCTGGGCCAAAAACACCCGCTGGACCTCACCCCCGGACAGGGTCAGGACTGACTGACCGAGCAGGGATCGAAGGCCCGTTATGTCGATAGCTTGCTGGATCTTTTCCTCATCCTCCTCATGGGGGCGGGAAAAGATCCCTGACCTGTAGGCGTAGCGGCCCAGGCGGATGACCTCCTCAACCGTGAAGGGGTAGTTGAGGTAATGGAGCTGGGCCAGGGTCCCCACCAGGCGGGCCCGTTGCCGGGCCTTGTAATCCCGGATATCCCTGCCCTTGAGCTGGATGCTGCCTGAGTAGGGGGCCCCCTGGGAAATGGCCTTGATCAGGGTGGTCTTCCCGGCCCCGTTGGGCCCAATGACCGCCAGCCAGTCACCGGCCTTCACCTGGAAACTGACCTGGTCCAGGATGGTCCGGTCGCCGTAGCTTACCGTCAGGTCCTTCACCTCAAGCATGGCCCGTTTTCCTCGCCCGGTGGAAGATGAAGACAAAGACTATGGCCCCCACAAAGGAGGTGACCACGCCCAGGGGCAGTTCGATCGGGTTCAGGAGGAGTCGGGCCAGGAGGTCAGCCAGCATGAGGAAGATGGCCCCGCCGAAAAGGGAGGCCGGGAAGAGTTTCCTGTGGTTGGGCCCCGTAATCATCCGGACCATATGGGGGGTGACCAGGCCCACAAAACCGATGGTGCCTCCGATGGAGACGGTGACGCCGATCAGGACCGAGACCGCGATCATGAGGATCAGCTTGGTCCTCCGGGTGTTGATTCCGATCTGGCGGGCATTGTCCTCGCTGATGGCGAAGGCGTTCAGTTCCCGGGCGTGGAGGAGGATGACGCCGCCGAAAAGGATGAGGGCAAGAAGAAGGATCAGGCTCTGGCTGTAACTGCTGCCGTTCAGGCTCCCCATGGTCCAGAAGGTGATCTGGCGGACCCGGTCGGAGGCATAGGTGATGATGAAGGACATGATGCTGGACACGAACATGGCGTAGATGACCCCGATAAGGATGATGGTATTGGTGGTAAGTGAATAGTCCAGTTTATAGGCCAGGGCCAGGATGATGAGCAGGGACAGGAAGGCGAAGAGGATGGCCAGGACCATGGTGCCGGCAAAGGGCAGGGAAGGCAGGCTGATGCCAAAGGCAATGGCGATGACAGCCCCCAGGGAGGCGCCGGAGGAAACGCCCAGGGTGGACCCGTCCGCCAGGGGATTTCGAAGCAGTCCCTGCATAGCGCCGCCGCAAAGCGAAAGGGCGGCCCCCGTCAGGGCCACTGCCAGGACCCGGGGCAGGCGGACGGCCAGGATGATGGAGGGCGATACGGCGGTCTCGGGGAGGGGAAGACCCCAAAGGGCATTCCAGACCAGGCTGAAGGTGTCGGGCAGGGGCACGCGGACGCTACCAAGCGACACGGAGACCGCGAAGGTCGCAAAGGTCAAGCCGGCGAAGAGGAGATATTCAATTGGGCCGAAGCCTTCCCTCTTTTTCCGCATGCTAACTTCCCACTACCGATTCAAGCGGCTTCGTCCAGAAGCCCTTCGAGTTCTTGAATGAAATCAAAAAGGATTTTCGCCCCCTCGGCCAGGCGGGGACCGGGCCGGGACAGTTGGTTGTCAGGCAGGTTTAGCAGGGCCCCCTTCTCAACCGCGCTGATCTTTTCCCAGCCGGGACGGCCCTGGATTTCTTCAACTGGTTTGGGGCCTTCACCAAAATACATGGCGATGGTCAGGATGTAGTCCGGGTTCCGTTCCAGGACCTGCTCCTCTGAAATTTCCTTCCAGCCGGTCACATCGCTGAAGCTGTTGTCCAGGCCGATTATCCGGGCGATTTCATCCATGAAGGTTTCCTCACCAGCGGTCCAAAGGCCCCACTCAAGCGGAGACACCTCAAAGTAGATGCTTTTGCCTGTGAGTTGGTCAGCAAGGGCCGTGACCTCCTCGAAGGTTTCTTTCATGGAGGCGATGACGGCTTGGGCTTCCGCCTCCTTGCCCATGAGGGTCCCGATCATGCTAATGGCGGCATAGGTGCCCTCAATATCGTTGGCCTCAGAGACCACCACCTGGATCCCCGCGTCCTCCAGGGCCCCCAGCTGGTCCTTGGACTGGGCCATGGTGCTCATAAGGAGGACCTGAGGTTTTAGATCAATGATCTGTTCCAGGTTGGTTTCAGCCCCCGACTGGACCGCGGGAAGCTCCAGGACCTCGGCCGGGTAGTCGCAGAATTCACCCCGGCCGACCAGGGTCTCGCCGGCCCCGATGGCGTGGAGGATCTCGCAGTCAGCGGCCGTCAGGGCCACCACCCGGCTGGCGGGTCCGTCCAGGCTGATCTCCCTTCCCTTCATATCAGTGAGGGTGATGGAAGCGTCAGATGTCGGCTTCCCACGCTTACCGCAGCCCGCCGCAAGTGTGACCAGGAAGAGGATCCCGATCAGCAGGGTCAGTAGTTTCTTTTCTTTCATTGGAAACAACCCCTTTCAAATAGTCCAAATGAACATAATGGAAGGAGTTGAAAAAACTCCTTGGACCAAGGAGCTTCTCTCATGCGTCATAGCTCTCCCCGCCCCCAAGTGGATAATGTGTAAACAGGTGACCCGACTTAGTCCGCCCTTGGCTGGACATCACGGTTATTGGGATAGTTCGGAAGTCTCATCCGATTCCCCCCGGAGCCCTTGGCCCCGCGCCGAAGCGAAATACACGCGCTATATTCATTTGTACACCTAAACTACAGGAGGGACGGGTTGCTTGTCAATCGCCTCATCCTTCCCGGATTTCCCTGCCGGGGAGGGGGCTTGGCCGGTTGATAAAAATAACGTAAATACGTAAAGATGTAATTAAGTGAGTATATCTCCGGGCCCTGTCTTCTTCAGCAGGGAGGGCTTCCCAAGGATCGGTTAGGGGTCAACCGTTACGAAATATTCTTAGGGGCAGGGGCTCGTGTACAATTCTCTGTGAAAATGTTGCTGATTTACGTGTTATCATTGGCGAGGTTTGATCGACAAGCGTCAGCTTCTCGGTGGGGAGGTAATTCATGAAAAAAACACCACTTTACGACCGCCATGTGGCGCTGGGCGCCCGCATGGTTGAATACGCCGGCTGGAACATGCCCGTCCAGTACGCGGGGATCAAGGAGGAAGTCCTTGCCGTGCGCGAAGCGACGGGGATCTTTGATGTCTCGCATATGGGGGAGATCCGGGTGAAGGGCGCCGGCGCCGGTGCCTATCTTGACTGGCTCCTCTCGCGGGCTGTGACAGGGAAGAAGCCCGACCAGATCACCTATGCCATCATGAGCGCCGCCGACGGCGGGACCGTCGACGATCTGCTCGTCTATACCCTGGGCGAGGAAGACTACATGCTGGTCGTCAACGCCGCCAACAAGGACAAGGACCTGGTCCATATGGAGGCCAGCCTGGCCACTTACAAGGAGGCCTTTCCCGACAGGCCGGCCGCCCTTGACATTGTTGATGAATCCGACCTCTACGGCCAGCTGGCCATACAGGGGCCGGACAGCCTGGCTTGCCTGCTTGAGCTGGCGGACCAGCTGGGGCTTGATGCCGGGGAGCAGGAAGAGCTGAAGGGCCTGAAGCGCTTCCGGGAGATGACGGTTGCCGTCCCGGGAGAGGACCGTGCCCTGATCATCTCACGCACGGGCTATACGGGCGAAAATGGCTACGAACTCTATATCCCGGCCGCCAAGACAGCCTTCTATTGGGACCTTTTCATTGAGGCAGGCGTTGTGCCCTGCGGTCTGGGCGCGCGGGACACCTTGAGACTGGAGGCGGGTATGCCCCTTTACGGTCACGAGATGTCACCGGATATCAACGCCCTGGAAGGCGGTATGGCCTTCTTTGTCGACCTGGAGCGCGATTTCCAGGGAAGCGCCATGAAGGACAGCGTTACCCGGCGGCAGCTGGCCCTGATCAGTGATACCAAGGCCATCCCGCGTGAAGGCTACCCGGTCTACCTGGAGGACAGGCAGGTGGGGCATATCAGCTCCGGTACCTTCTCGCCCGTCCTGGAAAAGGGCATCGCCTTTGCCCTGGTCGACCTTGACACGCCCGAGGTTGAGGCGGTTGAGGTACAGGTGAGGAAGAACAGGCAACCCTTCACAGTAGTGAAGCCGCCCTTTGTCAAAGGCAAGTAAAAGCGTGATTCCCGTGCCGCCTCCGGCGGCCGGGACCCGTTAAGGATAGGCTCCGACTGGCGGCAGGACCCTGGCCGGAAATAAACAAATACAGGAAGGAATAGGGGAATATGGATCTGAAATTCTCAAAAACACATGAATGGGTAAAAGTTGAAGGCAAGCTTGCCGTGATCGGATTGACCGACTACGCGCAGGACCAGCTGGGCGATATCGTCTATGCCGAGCCGGAGCCGGAAGGTACCGTTGTCGAGCTTGAGGGCATCATCGGCACCGTCGAATCAGTCAAGGCGGCCTCCGACCTTTACGCGCCGGTCAGTGGCGAGATCGTTGAAGCCAACTATGCCATCGAGGATGAGCCGGAGAAGATCAATGAGGCGCCCTGGGAGACCTGGTTCGTCAAGATCGAAATGGCTGACCCCTCGGAGCTGGACAAGTTGCTTGACAAGGATGCCTACGACCAGTTTTGTAAGGAGGAAGGGGCATGACCGGTTATCTCCCCATGGATCGTGAAGAACGCCGCGAAATGCTGGCGGATGTGGGAGTTGACCTGGACCAGCTTTTTGCCATGATACCCGAGTGCGACCGCATCCGGGTCAAGGAATTCTTGGCGCTGCGGCCGGAGGGGATGAGCGAAATGGAGGTTGTCGACCAGGTCAAGGCGCTGGCGGACAAGAACCTGAGCGCCGCTACCCATGACAGTTACCTGGGCGCCGGCTACTATGACCATTATCAGCCCGCCGCTGTAAAGCACCTGATCAGCCGGTCCGAGTTTCTTACCTCCTACACGCCCTATCAGCCTGAGATTTCGCAGGGTACCCTCCAGGCCATCTTCGAATGGCAGAGCTATATCACGCGACTGACAGGGCTTCCCGTCGCCAACGCCTCACTTTACGACGCCGCGTCCGGGGCAGCCGAAGGCCTGCTCCTGGCCTGCCGTGACAAAAGGCGCTACAAGGTTTTTGTCTCTGAAGGGGTCCATCCCGACACCCTGGAGACTGTGCGTACCTACTGTCATGCCGCCGATATCGAGGTCGTGACGGGTCCCCTCGACGGGGCGGGTCAGACGACCGCGTTCCCGGAGGAAGAAGGTGAATTTGCCGGCTTCCTGGTCCAGAATCCCAACTTCTACGGAGTGGTCGAGGATCTGGACCTGCTGGCGGAAAAAGCCCATGCGGTGGGAGCGCTGGCAGTCGTATCCCAGGATCCGGTCAGCCTGGCCCTCCTGAAACGGCCTGGCGACAGTGGGGTTGACATCGCTGTCGGAGAGGCGCAATCCCTTGGGTTGCCCCTGTCCTTCGGCGGCCCGGGCGCCGGCTATATGGCCGTGACCGACAAGCTCATGCGGAAGATGCCTGGCCGCATCTGCGGGGCTACGGTTGACCGCCAGGGCAGGACCAGCTATGTCCTGACCATCCAGGCGAGGGAGCAGCATATCAGAAGAGAACGCGCCACCTCCAACATCTGCACCAGCCAGGCGCTCATGGCGACCGCCGCCACCATCTGGCTCGCCCTCCAGGGCGGCTCAGGCCTGCTCGATGTAGCGGAACAATCGGCGGCCAAGGCCATCTATCTTGAAAAGAAACTGACCGGGGGCACCTGTTTCAAGCGTGTCTACAGCGCCCCTTATTTCCGGGAATTCCTGCTTGAGGCCAGGGAGGGCCTGGACCTTGACAGCTTGAACGCCGCCCTCCTGGAGGAGGGGATCATAGGTGGTCTGGTCCTGCCTGGGAACAGGCTACTGATCGCCGTGACGGAGAAGAAGACAAAAGAGCAGCTCGACACTTTCGCTGAGACCCTGCTTGGGCTCTGCGATGAGCAGGAAGGGAGGTAGCCATGTCTAAATGCAAGCACACACCCTTGATTTTTGAACTGGAGACAAAAAGTGAGGCCAGTCGCTACATCCGTCCTCTCGATGTTCCCAAGCCGGACTTTTCCCAGTGGTTCGGCAAGGCATACGGGGCCGAAAGGCCCAATATCCCCGACGTTGACGAGCTCTCGGTGGTGAGGCACTTCACCAACCTGTCCAGCAAGAACTACCATGTGGAGCGGGGGCCCTATCCCCTGGGCTCCTGTACCATGAAATACAACCCCAAGGTCAACGAGGATCTGGCTGCGCTGACCGGCTTTGCCGCCACGCACCCGCTCCAGCCCGACGAGACAGTCCAGGGCAATCTGGAGCTCCTCTACCATCTCGAGCAACTGCTGAACGATGTCACCGGCATGGACGCCTACACCTTCCAGCCGGCAGCCGGCGCGCAGGGCGAGCTGGCAGGCCTGCTCCTGATCAAGGCCTACCACGAGGACCGGGGTGACAGCAAGCGGAAGGTCATGATCATTCCGGACGCCGCCCACGGGACCAATCCGGCGACGGCGGCCATGGTCGGCTACAAGGTCCGTGAGGTCAAGTCGAATGCCCAGGGCATGGTCGACCTGGCCGAACTTGAGAAGGCTCTGGGGGACGATGTGGCCGGCCTCATGCTGACCAACCCCAATACCTTGGGTATCTATGAGCAGAATATTGAAAAGATCACCGGCATGGTCCACGAGGCCGGCGGCCTCTGCTACTACGACGGCGCCAACATAAACGCCATCCTAATGCAGGCCCGGCCCGGTGACATGGGCTTTGACTGCGTTCACCTGAACGTGCACAAGAGCTTTTCGACCCCGCACGGCGGCGGGGGGCCGGGCGCGGGCCCGGTCGGATGCAAGGCGCATCTGGAGCCCTACCTGCCCAGGCCGGTAGTCAAGAAGGAAGAGGACAGGTATGTCCTGGACAACGACCGGCCGAAGTCCTTCGGCAAGATCCGTTCCTTTATCGGATCCTTCAGTGTCCTGGTCAAGACCTATGCCTATATCCTGAGGAACGGCGAAAGAGGCCTCCGTGAGGTGGCCGAGGGCGCCGTGGCCAACTCCACCTACCTGCGTGAGCGGCTGAAGGAAGCCTACCGGATTCCCTACGACACGCCGACCATGCACGAGTTCGTCATGACGGGTGAATGGCAGAAGGAACGCTATGACTGCAATACGCTTGATATCGTCAAGCGGCTGATCGACCATGGCTTCCACCCGCCCACCATCTATTTCCCCCTCATCGTCCCCGAAGCCATGATGCTGGAACCGACAGAGACAGAGAGCCGGAGGGATCTAGACCAGCTGGCGGACGCCTTCCTGAAAATTGCCCAGGAAGCGGAAACGGAACCTGAACTGCTGAAGCAGGCGCCGCACGATACACCGATCTCGCGGCCGGATGAAACCCGGGCCGCCCGTGAACCGATTCTCGCGGGCTGACCGCGAAATCCAAGATTTCAGGCAGGGGCCGGCGGATGCCGGCCCCTCTTGCACAAGCGACATTCATTGCCTTTCATTTGCCTTATAATCCCTGTGCAATCGGCAATTTGCCGCTTCCTGGCCTTATGGTAAAATGACGCCGGCAGAAACGCCGGAATTATGAATAAAAGCGGGGATGATCCCCGCTTATATAGGAAAGGATCAGTATATATGGCCATTAAAGTAGCGATTAATGGGTTTGGCCGCATCGGGCGTCTGGTTTTCAGGGGCCTGGTCGAGCGCGGTCTGCTCGGGAAGGAAGTCGAACTCGTCGCGATCGTGGCACGCAATACGAAAGCGGACTATTTTGTCTACCAGCTGACGTATGATTCGTCCCAGCACCGCTGGGAGCACGATCTCAAGACAGAGAAATCCGATCCTTCGAAAGAAGAGAATGATGTGATCGTCATCGACGGCAAACACAAGGTACAGTGTGTCCTCGCGGGCCTTGAGCCCAGGGATCTGGACTGGAAGTCGCTGGGGGTCGATTATGTCATCGACAGTTCCGGCCAGTTCAATGATTATGACAAGGCCATCGGCCATGTTGAGGTTGGCGCCAAGAAGGTACTCCTGACCGCCCCGGGCAAGGGCCCCGTCAAGACCCTGGTCATGGGGGTCAACGAAGGCGAATACAAGGCCAAGGAAGATGTCGTTGTCTCCAACGCCTCCTGTACGACCAACTGCCTGGCCCCGGTCGTCCACGTCCTGCTCAAGGAAGGTTTTGAGATCGAAAAAGGCCTCATGACCACCATCCACGCCTATACCTCCTCCCAGAAGGTCGTTGACGGCACCTCCCTGAAGAATTGGCGTCTTGGCCGGACAGCCGCCGAGAACATCATCCCGACAACGACGGGCGCCGCCAAGGCCGTCGGCATCGTTTTGCCGGCCGTCGCGGGCAAGCTGACGGGTATGGCCTTCCGTGTGCCGACACCGACCGGTTCCGTGGTTGACCTGACCGTCCTCCTCAACAAGGACACCTCCATCGAGGAGATTGACGCCTTTATGAAGAAGGCCTCCGAGACCTACCTCAAGGGTATCCTCAAGTACACCAAGGATCCCATCGTCTCGACCGACGTCATCCACGACCCCTACTCGTCCATTTATGACTCATCGGCGACCCTCCAGAATAACCTCAAGGGGGAGAACCGTTTCTTCAAGCTTGTTTCCTGGTATGACAACGAATGGGGCTATTCGGAGCGGACCATCGATCTTCTGCTCTATATGGCGAAAGAGGACGCGAAAGCGGGTGTCTGAGACAGCCCATAAACCTCATATAAACGGACGCCCCCAGCGATCGCAGGGGGCGTCTTTTAATGGGCCGCTTTAGGGCGGATCAGCGGAAGAGGGCGATGATGGCCAGGATGGTCCCCATGATTCCCTCGCCCCCCAGGAAGCCCGCGGCGCCCATTTGGATGGACTGGAGGCTGTTCTTTTTCAGATGGGTCCGGGACAGGTACTCGATCAGGCCACCGATGAAGATGGGCAGGGCCATGCCGAAGCCCGTCAACATCATGCCGATCCCGATGATCATGGCCGGGATGTTGAAGAGGGTCAGGGCGCAGCCGACGACGGCGGCGACCGCGAAGATCACCGGATTGCCAAGGCCGGCCACCATGGCGGAGACGCTGTGGGCCTGGGCGGCCGGAAGGCCGGTCTCCATGCCAACGCCGCCGTATTGGAAGATCAGGGCCAGGAAGGCGATGGAGGCCGTCAGGGCGCCTACGAAACCGCCGATCAGTTCAATGAAGAACTGGGCGGACGGGTTGGTCTTCAGGATGGAACCGGACTTGTAGTCGTTCATCATATCACCGGCGTAGCCGCAGGTGACGGCCACGATGGCCGCGATGAAGAAGGCGTGCTCCGAGCTGACATTCAGGATGGCCCGGATGGCCAAAAGAACGATGATCCCAAAGATTTCCATGGGATTGATCCCGGTCTGACCCGTGATCAGCGAGGACATGAGGGCGGCAAAGAAGACGCCCGCCATGAGCAGGAGGGCGGGTAGCACGCTCAAGCCGGCGACCACGGAGATGACGAAGGCAACCGCGACCAGGATCAGCGAGAAGAGGCCGATGCCCTTGGGCATGCTGAAGCGGTGGGCCAGGCTCTGGGCCGAAGATCTTCTCGACCTCTTCTTCCGCCCCTTGTAGGAGCCGAAGATGAAATTGAGCAGGGTGCCGGCGCCCGCGCCGACCATGAGGGCAATGGCGATGGTCAGGTTCCATTCACCCAGCTTGGCCTCGACGCCCGGGATCATACGGAGGAGGGTGGTCTCCAGGATGATGAAGCGGGCCAGGGTGGTGATGGCGGCCCCCAGAAGCCAGTAGAGGGTCCAGGAAAAACCGATCAGGCTGCCGATGCCCACTGCCATAGGCGAGAGGGAGAGGGAGAGGGGGACGGCGGCGATGGTAAAGGAGACCAGGGAGGGGAAGAGGCCGAACTGGTCACGCAGGAGGGTGAAGAGGGCCGCGCCCGCCAGGGCGATGAAGAGGGTCAGCGCCTGCCTGCCACCTGTCTTGCCTGCCTCCAGGGTGCTGGCGGCGGCTTTCCCGATCGGGTAGGGGAGCTGCAGCTGCTCGATATTGCGTTTTCGCAAGAACCAGCAGAGTGCCGTCCCGAAGAGGACGCCGGCCAGGGCGATCAGGAGGACAGTGGGGAAATAGGTCTTGAAAAAGTCGCCCGCCTTGGCTCCCGCCCCCTCCTGGATCCCCCAATTGCCTGAAATGAAAAGACCGGGCAGGGTGAAGACAATGCCTCCCGCCACCATGGCGCCCGCCGACATGCCGGTGGCGGCCACATTGATTTCATTGATATCGCTTTTCCCGAAGAGCCGCATGAGGGCAAAGGAAAGCACGGCCACGAAGATGGTCGGCCAGGGGAGGGCGCTCATGCGGAGCGCGACATAGGTGGAGGAGGCTGTGATAAGAATAGAACCTGGAATGGCAAGCAGAATGGCACGCCACGTCAGGTGGGTCAGGTCTTTTTTCATGAATAACACCTCTTTGTCATTATTCTGTTACAAGCATTATCTCACAGTTCGGGCCAAACCTGTATAATAATTAAAACGAGTCATTCCGGCCCCCAGAAGGGCTGAAATGAACGAAAGGAGAACCCCTATGAAGGTTGAAATCCTTGGTCTGGACATGCGTATCAATGAGATCCTCCGGGCGGCGATCGAACAGAAAATCGCGAAGTTTGAGCGCTTCTTCGACGAGAGCGCCCGTGGTGAGGTCAAACTCCAGCCGGAGGGTGTCTCGGTGCGTGCCGAAGTCACTTTCAAGATCCAGTCTCTCTATTTCCGAGCTGAGTCGGTCGGGCCCGATGCCCTGACGGCGGTCGAGCAGGCAATTGAAAATCTGGAGAGACAAATCCGTAAAAATAAAGCCCGCATGAAGAAGCGGCTCAAAGATTATTCATATATGGAAGCCTATTTCGAACTCGCGGAGGTTGAGGGCGAAGAGGAATACGATGAAGATTTCAATATTATACGTAAAAAGAGCTTTGATATACAGGAAATGACGCCGGACGAGGCCATCCTGCAGATGGAGCTCCTGGGCCACTCCTTCCTCCTCTTCCTCTCAGTGGAAACGGGCAAGGTGTGTGTGGTCTATAAACGCCATGATGGCGATTACGGGCTTTTGGAGCCTGTATATTAATCCGGTTCCTGAAGGGGAGGGTGAATAGAGATTTTGCTGGAGCAAGAGATAAACAAAGATAAGAACGAGGACAGGCTCCTGGGCAGCCTGAATCCTGAACAGAAGCGGGCCGTCCTCACGACGGAGGGCCCGCTTCTCATCCTGGCCGGGGCGGGCTCGGGCAAGACCCGGGTGGTGACCCGGCGGGTGGCCTGGCTGATCCGGCACAAGGGGGTCCATCCGGGCCGGATCCTGGCGATCACCTTCACCAACAAGGCAGCCAATGAGATGAAGGGCCGGGTGGAGGAGCTGATCGGGCCCGAAAGCCGGGGGAGCTGGATCGGGACCTTCCATGCCATGATGCTGCGGATCCTGAGGAGGCACGCCGGCCTCCTGGGATTCAGGCCCGGCTTTTCCATCTTCGATACCCAGGACCAGAGGCGGGTCATGGCGGAGGTCCTCAAGGCATTGGGGATCGGGGAAAGACTCCTGCCCCCGGCCGATGCCCTGGCCCGGATCAGCCATTTCAAAAACAACGATCTTGGCGTAGAGGAGGTCGACTCTGTCGTGGCCTACGGGGTCTACGGCAGACAGTGGTCCGATATCTACCGGGCCTACCAGAAGTCCCTCTTTGATAAAAACGCCATGGATTTCGACGATATCCTGACCCTGACCCTGAGGCTCTTCCGCGAATACCCGGCCATCCTCGATACCTACCGCCAGCGCTTCCAGTACATCCTGGTCGACGAGTACCAGGACACCAACATGGTCCAGTATGAGCTGGTCAGGCTCCTGTCCTCCGGCCACAAGAACCTCTGCGTCGTAGGCGATGACGATCAGTCCATCTACTCCTTCCGGGGGGCCACCATCCGGAATATCCTGGACTTTGAGAAGGATTTCCCCGAATGCACGGTGGTCCGGCTGGAGCAGAATTACCGGTCGACCAAGACCATCCTCTCAGCCGCCAACCATGTGATTGAAGCCAACCAGGACAGGAAGAGGAAGATGCTCTGGACGGCCCTGGAGGAGGGGGTCCCCCTCCAGCTCTACCGGGCGGCCGATCATACGGAGGAGGCCCAGTATGTCGCCCGGGCCATCCAGAGGCGTTTCCAGGCGGCCGGCCAGGGGGAGAAGCCGGAGATTGCCGTCCTCTATCGGATGAACGCGCTTTCACGCAACCTGGAATTCGCCCTCCGTGAGCTCCATATCGACTACAGGGTGTACGGGGGCACCCGCTTCTACGAGCGGAGCGAGATCAAGGATGTCACCGCCTACCTGGCCCTGATCCAGTCCCCCGAAGATGATCTGGCCTTCCGCCGGGTCGTCAATCAGCCCAGAAGGGGGATTGGCGGGGTAACCCTGGAGCGGCTGGCGGAGCTGGCCGCCCGGGAGGGCCTGCCCCTCTTTGAGGCAGCCAAGCTTGCCGGGGAGGAACCCGGTTTGGAGCGGGCCGCCGGCCGGCTGCGGCTCTTCGTCCGCCTGATCGAGAACTTGCGCAAGGAGCTGGAGGCCGGGGACCTGAGCTTTGCCCAGTTTGTCAGGAAGGTGGAGGAGGACAGCGGGCTCATCGCCCATTATGAGGAATTGAAGGCCAGGGGGAATCCTGAGGCCGAGTCCCGGCTGGAAAACCTGATTGAACTGATCTCCGACGCCATTGAATTTGAGAACAGGCTCCAGGTCGAGTCCATCGATGAGTTATGGGAGTTCGCCTTCGGGGATGAGGAGATGGAAAAACAGCTGGCCGACCGGACAACGGTGGGCCTTCTCCGCCTCTTCCTGGAAAGGGCGGCCCTCTACAGCGACCAGGACAAGGAGCAGGACACGCCGACCGTTTCCCTCATGACCATCCACAATGCCAAGGGCCTGGAATTTGACACGGTTATCATCGTCGGGGCCGAGGATGACATCTTCCCCGGTATCCGGGCCAAGGAGGAAGCCGGCGGTATCGAGGAGGAGAGGCGGCTGGCTTATGTGGCCGTGACCCGGGCCAAGAAGGAGCTCATCATCACCTCGGCCGTATCCCGCCTTCTTTTCGGCCGTACGCAATATAACCCCCTGTCCCCCTTCGTCGAGGCCATACCCGAGGACCTTGTCGAGAAGACCGGGCACTTCGGGGCCCCTTTCCACTACACGGAGGGGGGAGCGGCCTCTGCCCCCAGACCCCTCTTCGGCCGCCGGTCCTTTGAAGAGCCCTTTACCGAGCCGGCCTACAGGGCGGTGACCCGCAGGCGGCAAAAAGAAAAGGCCGACCGGCAGGGGACGCTCCAGCTGGAGTCGCTGGAGACAGGTGATACCGTCCATCATGTCACCTATGGGCCCGGGACCATCCAGGCCATAACAAGGACAGGGGATGACGCCATTTTGACCATTGACTTCGCGGGCACGGTGAAGCGTTTCATGGCCAGCCAGGCTGTGCTTTCGTCCGGGGAAGAGGCGGAATGACCGCCGGTCCGACAGGAAGGGGAGGTGGAGGCAATGCCGGAACAGGCGTTTAGCATGCGGTCCGTCCGTGAGGGGAAGGAGCGGCGGGAGTCCGATTCCCTGTCGCCCTACGCCGCCCGGTCGGCGGAGAGCCGGGGCCGGGTCAGGAGGGAAGAGGAATGCGATGTCAGGACGGCCTATGAGCGTGACAGGGGACGGATTTTGTACTCCCTTCCCTTCCGCCGCCTCCGGCATAAGACCCAGGTCTTTTTCGATCCCCAGAACGACCATGTCTGTACCCGCATGGAGCATGTCCTCTATGTCAGCTATCTGGCGGAGACCATCGGAAAGGCCCTCTCCCTCAACACCGACCTGATCCGGGCCATCGCCCTGGGCCATGACCTGGGCCATGCCCCCTTCGGCCACGCGGGGGAGAAGGTGCTCGACCGCCTGCTGAAAGACCAGGACAAAAACCTGACCTTCAGCCATGAGCATCACGGCCTGCGGGTCGTCGACCTCCTGTCCGAGCACAAGGACCAGGCCGGCCTGAACCTGACCTTCGAGGTGAGGGATGGCATCGCGTCACACTGCGGCGAACATTACCATGAGTATGTCCTGGAGCCCTTGCGGGGCAAGAGGGAGGAGGACCTGGGCCCCGGCGCCCTCCGCCATGACCCACCTGCCACTTTGGAGGGTTGTGTCGTCCGCTTCACGGACCGGATTGCCTATGTGGGCAGGGACATCGAGGACGCCAGGCGCAGCGGCCTTCTGAACTTTGAGGATCTGCCGGCGGATATCCGGAGCCAGCTGGGGCACAACAACAGTGAGATTGTGGATACCCTGGTCAAGGATGTCATCCGCAACAGCCTGGGGGAGGAGGCCATCATCATGAGCGAGAGGGCCGGCCGGGCCCTCCAGCGCCTGATCGAGATCAATTATGACCGGATCTATCAGGCGCCCCGGGTCATGCGCTATGAGCGGCAGGCGGAAAATACCCTGGAAGGCCTCTTTGACTATTATCTTGATCTGGCGGGAAAAGGGGAGGGGGACGGGTCGGCCCCCGGCCGGGCTTTCTATGACTACCGGACCCGCCATCCGGAAAAGGAGGCGCCGGCCGTGAGGATCGTGACCGACTACATCGCGGGTATGACCGATCCTTTCGCCAGCCGCATGTTCAAGGCTGTTTTCGGTCTATAGGAGGGTCGGATGGAAACCAACTTCTTTGCCATGCTCCACCGCATGCGCTATATCAACCGCTGGGGTCTCATGCGGAATACCGAGCTGGAGAATATCCAGGAACACTCACACGACGTGGCCGTCATCGCCCATATCCTGGCCACAGTCAGGCAGCTCTACTTCTCCGAGGGCCGGGTCTGTCCCGACCCTGCCTATGTCGCCACCCTGGCCCTCTACCATGACATACCGGAGATTATGACGGGGGATATGCCCAAGCCGGTCAAGTACCACAACCGGCCCCTGGAGACCAGCTACAAGCAGATCGAGCGCCAGGCCAGCGAGACCCTCCTGGCCATGCTGCCCCGGGACCTGGCCTGCCACTATGAAGCCTGGCTGCTCCCGGATCCCGACCAGCCCCTGGCCGGGGCGGCCCTGGAGCTGGTCAAGGCGGCCGATTGTTTTTCCGCCTATATCAAGTGTGTCGATGAGCAGAAAGCCGGCAACCGGGAATTCGACCGGGCCAGGCTGGAGATCACCGACCGCCTCCAGGCCTTCAGCCTGCCTGAGGTCGGCTGGTTTATGGAAAAGGCCCTGCCTGCCTACGCCAAGTCGCTTGATGAAATCGATTTTGACTTCGATATCGGGGGTTCGGATTGCAAGGCCGAGTCAAAATGATGACAGTTGTGACACAAGGTCCGGTGGCCGCGAGGTCTCCTATGGCGAGACAAAAGCACTCTGTCTATGATATCTTTAGGCGATCCGGCCACAAGTCCGGATACTGCCTGCTTTTTGGGGGAAGAAAGTGAAAGGGATCCAAGCCAAACCGAGGGCGAACCAAGGCCCTGGGAAGATGACATGGACGGCCCGACGGGGCCCTGCCCTCTGTCTGGCCCTTTTTCTCCTGATCGCCCTTCTCTGGCCCCCCGTGCCCGTCCAGGCTCAGACCATCAATAAGATCGGCTACACCAATTCCCAAAATGGCAGCAATCTCCGAGCTGCCGCGACTACCGCCTCCGCGATACTGGCAACCCTGCCCACAGGCAGCAAGGTGGAGGTCTTTGAAAAGGTCACCGGATTGAACGTCAGCGGTTCCAATGAGTGGTACCGGGTCCGTTATATCCAGAAGAATTTGAATGGCTATATCCATGCCCCCCTGGTGACGCTTTCCAGTGTGCCGGTCAATCCCTCCCAACCCACGGGTGATTCTGATTTTGTTCAGTATCTTGCCGCGCAGGGATTTCCTGAAAGCTACTGGCCTGCCCTCCGGCTACTGCACAGCGTCCACGACAATTGGGTTTTTCAGGCCCACCACGTCAAGGATGAGGATAACCTGAGCAAGACCCTGACCTTCCAGAAGGCCCTGGACAAACAGCTGGCTCCGTCAGTTCCGGCCCGGAGTCTGGTCAACAGCTCTTCTCTGCTCAGCCACCGGACCTACGAAAAACCGGGTTACGATTATAGGACGGATACCTGGACGGTCTATGACGCCGGGGGCTGGATGCGGGCCAGCCGACCCATCGTCGCCTACTACCTGGATCCGCGCAACTTCCTGGATGAAGGGGGTATCTTCCAGTTCGAGCAGCTGTCCTATAATGCGGCAGTCCACAGCCTTGATGTCCTACAAGTAGCCGCTCAGGGGACTTTTCTGGGGGAGGGCGACACCTTCAACTTTACGGACCTGGACGGCAACAGCCGGACCAACCAGACCTACGCGGATATCTTCCTTTACGCAGGCCAGGTCAGTGGGGTCAACCCCTTCTTCCTCATGCAACGCTGCCTGACCGAGGTTGGCGGGGGCGGCAGTGACTCAACCTCCGGCCAAACGAATGATTATTCCGGTTACTACAACTTCTTCAATATCGGCGCTTATTCCAGCGTGGAAAGCCCCATCACCAACGGCCTGAGATACGCTAAGTACGGTAAAGCAGCAGAAGGGAAAGTGGAACCGTCGCCCGAAGAAAAGGAGAAATACCTCCTCCCCTGGGACCATCCCTGGAAGGCCATTGTGGGAGGGGCCAAATGGATCGCCGGGGGCTACATCGTCGACAGCAGGGGAAACCCTCTGCAGGATACCTCCTATTCGCAGAAATTCCACCTGGACGGTGCTATTTACGGGACCTACTGGCACCAGTACATGGGCAATATCGTGGCGCCCGCCAATGAGTCGGGCAAGGTTTTTGCCATGTATCTTCAGAGGGGACTGCTGGACAAGCCCTTTGTTTTCAAAATCCCGGTCCTCTCCGGCCTGCCCGATACCGTATCCCCCTATCCCACCGATGACCGTAGCCAGAACAATTGGCTGAAGTCCCTGACCCTCTCCAAAGGCAGCCTGAGCCCGGCCTTCAATCCCGAGACCTACAGCTACACAGCGACGGTTGATGAATCTGTCTCCCAGATCACCCTGAACGCGGCCGCCTACCACAGTAAGTGCACCGTTAAGAATACCGGGACCAAGTCCCTGACGAAAGGCCTCAACACCTTCAAGATCGAGGCCGTATCGGAAAGCGGCCACAAGCGAACCTATACCCTGAAAATCACCAGGCAGGGGCCGCCCCCGCCCCCCCTCACGGTCACCCCCCGTGACAGCTATGTCATTCAAGGCAACTACCTATCCAATGCCTGGCCGGGTGACAATCGCAATACGGCCGGCAGGCTTCTGGCTGGACTGAGCCTTTCCAAGGACTACACGGCCAAGGCTTTCGACGCCTCCGGCAATTTGGCGGCTTCCGATACTCCCCTGGGAACCGGAGCCAGGATTGATTTCTTCTATAAGAATGACACGTCACCGGCCAGGAGCCTCCAGCTCTTGATCTACGGGGATCCAAACGGTGACGGCCGAATCAATTCAATCGATTTATCATACGTGATTGACTCGATGTACAAAGGTAAACGATGGAAAGATGTCCAGAACCTGGCCCTGGATGCAAACCGTGATGGCAAGGTTAATTCGATTGATCTATCCTACATCATCGATTCGATGTACAAAGGCAAAGCCATCAATCAGTATTGATGCGGTGTAAAGAGCCGTGCATCTCTCCACATCGTGTGGGACGGGCTGTCCAATGGCTCATTTTTAAAAGATGAAAGTGTGCTTCAGGTCAACTATGAAAAAAATAGGATTAACAATTTGTCTGGTATTTCTTCTAATTGCGGCATTTATTCCCTCTAAGCAAGCCTTCGCAGTCGGACGAAATGCGACGATCTCCTCTTCAGGAACAGCTAATGTTGGAGAAACCTTTACGGTTACATTAGGGTTCAGTCCAGAAGCAACGACAAGGAGTTGTGATTTCTCCTTAACCTACGACAATAGTTTAATTAAATTGACTGGCATCAGTAACATCTCGGGGATGTCGGGTATTACGTTTCCGACAGCAGACGAGGTTAGTAGTTTTAGGTCTCCTCTTACAGTAATATTTCTTCAAACCGGCGAAACAAAGTCTGTAAAAAGTGTGTTACGTCTCACTTTTAGTGCACTCCAGGAAGGTCAAGCAAGAATTCAAATTACGTCTGCTAGTGATGGCGAAGATTCAAATAGCATATCTTCCAGTCTTCCTGCAACTACAGTAAATTTGGTAAAAAAAGAGGCCGTTCCCACCACTACCACGAAAGCGACCGAGGCTACCACGAAGACGGCCACAACGACAAGTGTCACCACCACTCCGGTCGAGACGGAACCCCGCCATCCGGCGGATACGACGATCGGCAAGCGTTATGACGGGGTTGCCTTGGCGGTCCCGGAGACCAGTCCCGGCGAGGAAGGCCTGCCGGCATCCTACGTGCCCCAGGAGATGAAGTGGGAGGACAAGCATCTGTTGGCCTATGTTTCGGAGCCCCTGCCCTGGACCCTGTATTGGCTGGCGGATGAATCGGGGTCAGCCCGTTTCTATTACCAGGATGAGGAAACGTCCGTCTTCGTCCCCTACTACCGGGCCGAGTGGTCCGCCCGTTACTTTACCTTCACGGTCCTGGCAGAGGATCAGGTGCCGGAGGGCTTTGAGGTCGCTACCCTGAAAGCCCGTGATGTAGAGGTGCCAGGTTATCGGCCCCAGGAGGACCACTACTTCTCCAAGGCGGTATACGATAGCCTGTTGGCGGGGGAGGAAGTCAAGGGGGAGAAGCTGCCGGCTGACCTCTTCCTGGTTGCCTGCCATGTCAATGAATCGGAAGAAAAAAAGCTGTATCTATTTGATCAGGATCTGGATTCAATGATCCGGGCCGGTCTTTGGATTGTCCCCCTGGCGGGGAGTGTCTTGGACCCCACGGTGGATCCTGAACCCGAGCCAACGGAGCCACTCCCCAGTGAGCCAGCCGGAGACCAGAACCCGGATCGGTCCGCGAAGGCCGTAAACCTTTTTGGCCTCAGCGTCCCCCTGGCCTTCCTGGTCGGGGCGGGGGCCCTGATCCTCATCCTGCTCGCCCTTATCCTCTTCCTGTTTATCCGGGCCCGTCGGGCGGCTGTTACGCCGGAACTGACCTTGGAGGATTTGGCTGAAGAGGACTGGGCGGAGGATCCCCAGGAAGAGGCAGAGGATGGATCGGCCAGGCCGGAGGTCCGTGAACCGGAAGGGCCGCTTGGGATCGGCCTGACCCAGCCGGTGGTACCGGTTGACCTGGACTTGCCCGAAGAGGTGGAAGTGCTTCCTGAGCATGAGGAGGAGGTTGAGGAGGCTGTCGAAGAGGAAGAGGCCAGGGTTTCCGAATCTGAAGAAGGCTGGGCGGCCCTGGAGGATACCCTCCGGGAGCATGAGGAGAAACGGCCTACAGGCAGGGGCCCCAGGAGGCGTCCGCCAGGAATCAGACCCTCCACCCACAGACGGCCGGAACGTGATGATCCGGCAGATTCAGATGAACTATGAGAAAAGCAAAACAGCATCTACTTGACCTGTTTTTTACAGTAGAATTTCTCCGGTATTTTGTGTCCGGCGTGGCGGCCACCCTGGTCAACCTGCTGGTCTACATGGGTATGAGCCGCTGGCTGGGCCTGTCCAAGTGGTATTTTTCCGACGCGCCGGCCATCATCCTGTCGGTCCTGGCCGCCTATATCCTGAACAGGATCTGGGTCTTCCGGTCCACCTCAAAAGTCCTGGATGAATTTTTCCGCTTCATCGGGACCAGGCTGGCCATCTCCTTCTTTTTTGAGTACGCCGGCATCTATTTCATCCGCCATATCCTGGGGAATACGACGGAGCTGATCCCGGGCATGCTGGATCTGGCCAAGCTGGTCGCCCTGGCCTTCGTGGTGATCGCCAACCGGGTATCGGGAAAATTCTATGTCTTCCGGTCCTGTGGGAAACCGGCCGGACCGGCTGGGTCAGAGTCTGGGCCGGTGGAACCCGATCCGGTGGAGCCCGATCCGGTGGAGCCCGATCCCCAGTACTATCTTGACCGGGCCATGGAGACAATCCGGGGGGCCAGCGTCTTCGCTAAAAATGACAGCGGCGACCGGGCCGCCCGGCTCTACCGCCAGCTTGGCGATCCCTGGCGTTCCTATCCGGCCTTCCATATCGCGGGGACCAACGGCAAGGGGTCGATCAGCAGCTATCTGACCCATTGCCTTTGTCAGGCGGGCCACAAGGTCGGCTGGTACACCTCCCCCTATCTGGAACGATTCAATGAAAGGATCCGGGTCCTGGACGGGGTGGCCGGCCTGGCTGAATTCGACCGGGATTTCACCGCCGGACAGATTCCCGACAAGGCCATCGCCCGTCTCATGGCCCGGATTGAGGAGGCGGCGGAGGAGGCGGTGCGGGATGGGGGACCCGCCCCGACCCAGTTCGACCTCATGACCGCCCTGGCCTTTTTGTGGTTTCAGGAAGAAGCCTGTGATGTTGTTGTGCTCGAGACAGGGATGGGGGGCCGGCTGGATTCGACCAATGTCATTGAGAAGCCCCTGGCCTGCCTGATCGGGGCACCGGGTTTTGACCACATGGAGCGGCTGGGGGAGAGCATGCGGGAGATCATGGGGGAGAAGGCCGGCATTGTGAAGTCGGGCTGTCCCGTCTTCGCCTATGCGCCCGAGGACGCCCTGCTGGGCCAGGAGGACGCCCGGATGGCCCGGGAGGTCCTTTCTGAACGTTGCCGGCAACTCTCGGCGCCACTTCAATTCTTTGGTTACGCTGACTTTGAGAGAATCGACTACAGCTGGTCGGGGCAAAGTTTCAGGAGCCTGGACACGGGCAGGGACTACTCGACCAAGCTGCTGGGCCGCTACCAGCCCATCTACGCGCTCATGGCCCGGGCAGCGGTGCTTGCTGCCGGTATGGCTGATGAGGATGCCGCCTGGCGGGGGATCGCCGATTGTATCTGGCCAGCCCGCATGGAGGTCCTGTCCCGGGAACCGCTCCTCCTGCTTGACGGGGCCCATAATGTCCAGGCCTGCCTGGGCCTGAGGGAATCCCTGGCCGAGCTGGCCTGTGACCGCCCCCTGGTTTTTGTCATCGGGCTCCTGGCTGACAAGCAGCACCGGGCCATGCTGGAGGCCCTCCTCCTGGATGCCCCCTACAGGCTGGTGGCAGTGGTGGGGACAGAACCGGATGACAGCCGTCGCCTGGCCTCCTCGGACCTGGTCAGGGAGGCTGCCGATATCCTGGGCGGGGGAGGCGTCCGCTACCTTGACCGGCCTGATCCGGGGATCGCCCTGCTGGAAGCCCTTAAGCAGGCAAGGGAACAGGAGGCCCTGGTCTGCGTGTGCGGTTCGCTTTATCTGGCCGGCCAGGTCAGGCCCCTGGTCCGCGCCTGGCGGGAAAAAGGCAACCGTCTTTAGCGGGCCGGATTTGACGCTTGTGGTTTAATGGTCATTGATAACAAGAACCCGGATTAGGCGGGGAAATCCATATCCATTGGCTTGAGAGGTGGGATTTAACTTGCGGCAAAACCAGGCCGGCCGGCCCGTACCACACGCGAAAAACAGGGCGGATACGCTCGATTGGGACCGCGTCATCGACTCCTATTCGGAGCTGGTGAGCTTGCCCGAGGACCTGCTTGCCTCCGAAGGCGAGCATGAAAGGATTTTGTCCGTCTACAACCGGGCCTTGAAGCAGGCCAGGACCGACAACATCGATATGGCCAAAATTGCCCTGGAAAAGCTGACGGCCAGCTGGCCGCAGTTCGCGCAGGCCGCCTCACTTTACGGGGTCCTCCTGGCAAAGGAGCGGCGCTACCGTGAGGCCGAGGAACAGTTTGAGAAGGTCCTGCTGGCCTCCCCCGATACGGCGCTGGCCAAGGCGGTTGACCGCTGCCGGCTGGCGGCGCGCGAAGAGCGCATCCGCGAGGAGGCCCGTGACAGCAGGAAGAAAAGAAGTGAGCACCTCCTGGTACCGGTGCGGGCCCATATGGCCAGAAGCGGCATCCTCCAGCGGGCGGCGGATGAGGACGGGACCGGGCGGATCCAGATGGCCAGCCGGCGGGAGCAGGAGGAAATCCTCCGTATGGAGCAGGGTGTGGCCATGGAAACCCGGCGCTCCCAGGGGGCGCTTACCCGCCTGATCCAGGGACTGGCTGTCGCGGTCATCGCCGTTGCCCTCCTCTTTCTGGTATTCTATTTCGCCATCCGGCCCTCAATCCTGAGAAATGAGAACCGGCGTGAGCGCCTTGAATGGTTGGAGCGCGTCCTGGAGGAGGGCGCGGAGGACGAGGCGGTCGCCGGTATCCTGGACCTCTACCGGAAGAGCTTCCCCGAATTGAAGGGGAAGTGAGGGCCGCAGTTGGAGGAGATCGATTCTGATGAGATATGAAAGTACACGCGGCGGCCCGGCCGTCAGCGGCTGGGAGGCAGTCTGGCGGGGCCTGTCGGAAACAGGTGGCCTGTATGTACCGGTCAGGTTGCCGGAAACCCTGGAGATGGATCCTCTGGCCGAGCAGCCGCTTGAGCGGGTCCTGGCCGTCTTTTTTGAACGCTTTCTGCCCGATTTCAGCCTGGAGATCTGGGAACGCGTCATCCTGGAGGCCCTGGACGGCCTGAAGGGCGAGGAGGACCGGTATCAACTCCCGCTCACCCCCCTCAACCCCTATCTTGACCGCTACTATCTCCTGAATGCCGACAGTCTTCCGACAGGCAGCCTGGCCGATCTGAGCGCCGCGATTTTTTCCGCCCTCCTGCCCTATCTGCTGGAGAAGAGACAAGGGGGGCTACAGCCCCTTGTCCTGGCGACCGCGACGGAAGACCAGGCCCTGGCGGCCTTGAGCCGGTCCCCGGACTATGAAGCCCTCTTCTTTGTCCCCCAAAACGGGGTCAGGGGTGAGGAACTGGCGGCCCTGCCCCGGTCCCGGGAGGCCCTCTATGTCTTTGGGGAGCGCTTTGATGATCGCTACCGGGAATTCTCCCTCCTGGCCTCTGACACTTCCTTCGAGGAGAAGTTGAATCAAATGGGATTTGACCCCCTCTTTTTCGGGCCCGGCCATCTGCTGGAGGTCCTGACGGCCGGCGCGCTGGCGACTGCCGTCATCAGCCGTATCATGGGGGAGATCGGCGGCAAATCCGTGGATTTCGCGGTTCCGAAAGACCATCTCGCTTTCCTGGCGGGCCTGGTCTACGCCAGCAGCCTGCAGGTACCGGTGGGTTTTGTCTATGTCGGCGAAAATGAGCCGGCCACGCTGGCGCCCCTCTTTGCCTCGGGCCGCTTGCCCGGCCCCCGCAGGAACAGGCGGCGGGATGATCCGGGCGTGGCCTGGCCTGTCAACCTGGAGCGGCTGCTCTTTGAAGTGACCGGTAGGGACAGCGGGCGGATGGCAAGGATCCTGGACGGGGCCCTGGCGGGCGACAGGGAGCTCCTCTCAAAGGAGGAGATCAAGTTGCTCAACCAGTCCGTCCGGGTGGAGGGAAATGATTATAGGCGCTGTCAGCGGGTAATCCGGTCCGTCTATGACCAGACCGACTACCTGGTAGGCCGTGAGACCGCCGACGCCATCGCCTGCTGGGCCAAACATTCAAAGAAAAGGGATGACAGCCCGGTCTGTTACGTTCAGGAACGCACCCCCCTGGCCGATCACTATACCAGCGGCCGCGCCCTCTTCGGTGATGGCCTGCCGCGTGATGACCGGACCGCCGCCCTGACCAAACTGTCCGAGGAGAGCGGCATCCCCCTCCGGCAGCTGCCGGGCAGTGGATCCCTGCCGGCCCTGCCCCGCCTGGAGGGTTCCCTGGAAGAAGCGGTTTTGACCTGGTTGGGTCAGGAAGAAGCGTACAGTAAGGAGGAGTCAGGTGAAGAAACTAATGACTGACAGGAGGAGGAAAGGCTGGCTCGGCGCTGTCCTGCTGGCGGTCTTCCTGATCCCATTTATGGCCGCTGGCCCGGTCCGGGCGGAAGATGCCTACGGCTGGCCGAGCTTTGACGAGGTCCAGGTCGAGTCATTCTGCGTGATCGACGCGGAGACGGGCCGGGAGATCCTGTCAAAGGATCCCGATAAAAAGAGGCCCAACGCCAGCACCACGAAAATCATGACGGCCCTGGTCCTGGTCGAGGACAAGCACTACGACCCCGAACTCCTCCTGACGGTATCCGACAAATCCCTCTTCTTCCTGGATCCGAATTCAGCCAGGATCCAGGGCCTGCAGGAGGGGGATCAGCTGGCTACCGAGGATTGTCTTGCCGCCCTGCTGATCGCGTCGGCCAATGATATCGCCCGGGTGATCGCCCAGAACTTCGGAGGGGCCTACGGGGCCGTTGACCCCAACAGGCGGGGCGACGCGGCCGCTTCCCAGGAACTCTTCGTCCAGCGTATGAACGAGCGGGCGGCTGAGTTGGGGGCGGAGTCGACCCATTTCACCAACCCGGCCGGTTTCGACGAGCCGGATATGAGCCACTACACGACGGCCCGGGATATCGCCCTGATCGCCGCCGAGGCCATGAAAAATCCCCAGATCGCCCGGATCGTCTCCCTGCCCTACTACCGGATGAAGCCGACGCCGGTCCACCCGGAGGCCTGGTGGGCGACCATGGGCAACTCCAATGCCCTGGTCCTTTATGGCACCGATTACTTCCAGTCGCATTATTACCAGAAGTACACGGGGGTCAAAACGGGGACCACCCCCCAGGCCGGCAAATGCCTGGTCGGCTCGGGTATCACCGGGGACGGCCGTCATTTCGTCTGCGCGGCCCTGGGGATTGAGCCGGTGGACATGAAAAATACCCCCTTCCTGGCCCGGGCCATTCCCGTCCGCACCATCCTGGAGGAGGCGGCGCGCCGGGAGGGGGTGCCCGAGAAGGAACCGGCTGACATGCTGGCCCTGCCCCTGGAACTGGAGGAAACCAGCCCGACCGAAAGTCAGGAGCTGGAAGTGAAGGAGCCGGCCGATCCCGCGGAAACGACGGGGGAAGACCCCTTCTTCACGGCTGGCGTGGGAACGACCAAGCCCATCATCCTGGTCCTGGCCGCCCTGGGCGCCCTGGCTGTGGTCGGCCTGATCGTGGCGGCCATCATTGTCCTGCTCTTCTGGATCAAAAGGCTCAGGGCCAGGCGGGGGGAAGAAGCCTGATCGTGTTTCGCGACCCTGATAAAGGGCGTAAAAAGGACATAAACAACAAAAAGGGTAGGATACGTGACCTATTTCATTTTTGCTATTGACAGGAATAAAGGGCCCTGTTACTATGGTGCTCGTGCCGCGGGACAGGTCTTGCGGCCCACAAGGATTGAGAGGACAAGGGTCTGACATGAAAACATATATGCCAAAGGCAGGCGAAGTGGAGCGCAACTGGTATCTGATCGACGCGGAAGGCCAGGTATTGGGCCGTCTGGCGACGGAAATCGCCTCCATCCTTCGCGGAAAAAACAAGGCGGAATATACCCCCCATATGGATATGGGCGATTTTGTCGTGGTTGTGAACGCCGATAAGGTGGTCCTGACGGGCAAGAAGCAGGAGCAGAAGGTCTACCGCCGTCACACGGGTTATCCGGGTGGCCTCCGGGAGGTCTCCTATGGCCGGATGATGGAAAAGCACCCGGAGCGCGTCCTGGAAAAGGCGGTCCGGGGCATGCTGCCCAAGAATTCACTCGGCCGGGCCATGTTCCGCAAACTCAAGGTCTATGCCGGACCGGATCATAAGCACCAGGCGCAGCAGCCGGTCAAACTTGAATGGTAAACAGGGGGGATGTAAGCAGATGACCAAGCAGACGACACAATTTTTTTACGGGACGGGGAGAAGGAAGCAGGCGGTTGCCCGCGTCCGCCTCTATCCCGGAACGGGTAGCATAACCGTGAACAACAAGAGCTTTGAGGATTATTTCCCCGTGGAGACCTTGAGGGTCATTGTCCGCCAGCCCATGGTGGAGACGGGTACCCAGGACCGCTACGATATCGTGGTCAATGTGCGCGGTGGCGGAATCTCCGGCCAGGCCGGCGCCATCCGGCACGGGATCGCCCGGGCCCTGGTTGACGCGGATGCCGAGCAGCACAAGACGGCGCTTCGGAGGGCCGGCTTCCTGACACGGGACGCCCGGATCAAGGAGAGGAAGAAGCCAGGGCTCAAGAAGGCGAGAAAAGCCTCTCAGTTCTCCAAGAGGTAAATGGAATACCGTATGGTCGAAACAGAGCCCCATCCCAGGATGGGGCTTTGGCCATCAGGGTGACGGGCGGGATATTTCGGATGATAGTGGAAAAGACACGGGTGACCGGATCCCCTTCTGAAAGCTTTGACTTTGGCGTGGAGCTGGCCGCCTGTCTGCGGCCGGGCGATGTCCTGATCCTGACAGGCAGCCTGGGCGCGGGGAAAACAACCCTGGTCCGGGGCCTGGCCAAGGGCCTGGCCGTCAAGAGCCCGGTCTCCAGCCCTAGCTTCACCCTCCTGCATATCCATGAGCCAAGCCGGCCCGGGACCGCCCCCCTCCACCATTTTGATGTCTACCGGCTTTCAGGGCCGGATGAGTTCCTGGGCAATGGGCTGGACGACTATGTGGGTGGGGACAGCATCACGGTCCTGGAGTGGGGGGACCGGGTGCGGGACGCCCTGCCCCCGGACCTGATCGAGATCTCCATCGGCTATGGGGAGGAAGACCAGGAAAGAGAGTTTACCCTCCACTTTCCCGCCGACCGTTCCCCCGGGGAAGGCGGTACCCCATGCTGACCCTGGGCCTGGACACGTCCGGAAAGACCCTCTCCGTCGCCCTGGCCAGGGACAGGACTATTTTGGCCGAGTATTCCCTGGACCTGGGCTACCGCCATTCGGTGACCTTCCAGCCGCTTGTCCAGGAGCTCCTCCAGCGTTGCGGTCTCCAGGTCCCTGAAATCGACCTGTTCGCCCTGACGACGGGGCCCGGTTCCTTTACCGGCATCCGGATTGGCCTGGCCTCGGTCAAGGCCATGGCCTACGCCGTTGGAGCCAAGACAGCCGGTATCTCCTCCCTGCGCGCCTTGGCGGAATCGGCCGGCCCCTTTCCCGGCCTGATCCTGCCCATCCTGGACGCGCGGGGCGGCCGTGTCTATTCCAGCCTCTACCGGGCAGGGGAGGAGCTGGTTGGCGAAGAGGTCCGTCCTCTCTCCCAGCTTCAGGAAGTCCTGGCTGCCGTCGCAGGGCCGGATGAGCCGATCCTGGTGACCGGTGATGGCCCCTCCCTGCTGGGAAAGGGAGACCCGGATCCTGCCTGGGTCTTCGCGCCGCCCCACCACCGCTTCATCCGGGCATCCGCCGTGATCGGCCTGGCCCTGGACGACTGGGAGAGAGGGTTGCCCCTGACCGATCCTTTTGATCTGGAGGCCCGCTATCTCCTTTCCTCGTCCGCTGAGCGCTTCAGGGAAAGGGAGGGAAAAGAGCGTGGCTGACCAGGCCCCCCTTCCGCCAGTCAAAAGCTGGGCCGGCGGGAAGGGGCGGGTCCGCGAGGCGGTCCGGGCCGATCTTGCGAGGATCCTGGAGATCGAGCGGGCCTCCGATCCCTCACCCTGGTCGGCGGAGGCCTTCCGGACCTACCTGGAAGGGGGAGGGGAGGGCCTGGTCCTGCTGGCCTGCCGGGAGGATCAGGGGGAGTTGCCGGCCGGCTACGCCGTGGCCCGGTTGCTGGACCGGGAACTTGAGGTCCTCAAGATAGCCGTCCATCCCCTTGCGAGGTGTCAGGGGCTTGCCAGCCTGCTCATGACCGCCCTGGGCCGGAAGGCGGGGGAGGCGGGGAAAGAATCGGTCATCCTGGAACTGCGTGAGAGCAACGACCAGGCCGGACGGCTTTACCGGAGGCTGGGCTTTGTGGAGACGGGGAGACGGGCGGGCTATTACCAGGATAGGGGGGAGGCGGCCATCCTCATGGAAGCGGACCTCCTTTCATTAGGGATAGTTGACAAGAAAGACAGGCTTGGGATGGATTGACGCTGTTCAATCCATAATTGACTTGCGCGGTAGCCAATCCGTATACTGGGAACACCCTGACTGAATTGGCTGGTACTGACAGTTTTTGGAGGATCGCCATGTTAAAGGAAAACGTTGTCTTCCACTGCAAAGAGGAAACAATAATGAAAGCGGTCGCGATGCTGATTCAGATCTCTTCCGGTTTCAACGCCAGTATCTATATTTCGAAGGACGGACGCCGCGCCAACGCGAAGAGCCTTCTGGGCGTACTGTCGCTTGGCATCTCCGACGGCGATCATCTCGTGATCACGGCGGACGGCGACGACAGCGGCAGCGCGATCAGCGAATTGATGGACTACATAGGGCCTGTCGTGGCCTAGACCTTGATCTGATGCGGGATCAAATGTGGGCGTCGGAAAGGAGATTGTCTCCCGGATGACGAAGCAGACTAAACAAAGCAATCACTTTAACGCACAACTCGAATTGGTACCTGAAGAACCCGGCGTCTACCTCATGCGTGACGCGTCGGGTTCTATTCTCTATGTCGGCAAGGCCAATTCGCTCCGCCAGCGGCTGAGGAGCTACTTCACGCCCAAGCCGGCCGTGGACCGGAGGATCGCCTCCATGATCGCCAGGATCGCCTCCTATGACACCATCCTTTGCGCCAACGAGCTGGAAGCCCTGGTGCTGGAGGCGACCCTGATCAAGAAGCATCAGCCGCCCTACAACATCCTCATGCGGGATGACAAGGAATACCCCTACATCCGGGTCACCTTGCAGGAGGATTTTCCCAGGGTCCTCAAGGCCTTCCGGGTCGGCCCCGACGCGGAGGAGGGGGCCCGCTATTACGGCCCCTGGCTGGCCGGTGACGTCAACCGGGCCCTGAAGGTCCTGGAGGCGGTCTTCCCCCTCCGTGACTGCAACCGGGACCTGCCGCGGGATATCGGCAAGGAACGCCCCTGCCTCAACTACCATATAGGCCGCTGCCTGGCCCCCTGTGCCGGGAAGATCTCCAAAGAGGACTACCGGGAGATCGTGGACGAGGTGCTGGCCTTCCTGGACGGGCGGACGGATGAGCTGATCAGGCATTTCCACCGGGAGATGACGGAGGCGGCAGACCGGCTCGATTTTGAGCAGGCGGCCCAGTTGCGGGGGAGGTGGCAGGCCCTGACCCGGCTGCGGGAGGAGCAGCGGGTGGTCGATCAGAAGGGGGGCGAGCGCGATGTCTTGGGCCTGGCCCGGAACGGCAAGGAGGCCGCCATCACCAAGCTTGAAATAAGGGACGGCAGGGTGACCGGTTCCGTCAACGTTTTTGCCCAGGATCAAGGGGGAGAGGACGGTGATTACCTCTCCGCCTTCATCCGGGAACAGTACCGGTCAGCCGGCCGGGTACCGCGGGAGATCATCATCCCGTCAGAGCTTCCCGAACAGGAATTGCTGACAGCCTATCTCCGCAGCCGGCGGGGGAGGGCGGTCGACCTCATCCGGCCCCAAAGGGGGCAGAAGCGGGCCCTGGCCGATATGGCCCGGCACAATGCCGAGAAAGCCCTCGAGAGGCGGGCCCTGTCCCGGGGTTCCGATCCCCAGGCCATTGAGGCCACCCTGCGCTATCTGGGGGAACTGACCGGGACCGCCGCGCCCGTCCGCCTGGAGGCCTACGACATCTCCCACCTGGGCAGGGGCGACCGTTCAGGCTCCATGGTGGTCTTCCGCCATGGCCGGCCGGAACGCTCCGCCTACCGGCACTTCACCATCAAGGGCTTTGAGGGCATTGACGACTATCGCTCCCTGAGGGAGCTTGTGGCAAGGCGGCTGGCCCGCCTGGAGGACCAGGGCTTCGGGAGCCGGCCCGACCTCATCCTGGTGGATGGCGGCCGGGGCCAGGTCTCGGCTGTCCGCGACCTGGCGGCCCAGGCCGGGATCCCCCTGGCCGGCCTGGTCAAGGATGACAGGCACCGGACGCGGGGCCTGGTCCTGTCGACAGGCGACCTGGTGGAATTGTCCCCCTCGGCCCTGACGGATGAGGAGCTGGCGGCCGAGTCGGAGGAGGAGCGGGCCAGGCGGCTGGGCCTGCTCCACCTGCTTTCATCCATCCAGGATGAGGCCCACCGCTTTGCCCTCCGCCACAATGAGCAGAGGCGGCAGAAGCGGGCGACCCGCTATAAGCTGGAGACCATCAAGGGGGTGGGTCCTGCCAGGAGGAAAAAATTGTTGGCGGCCCTGGGTTCCACCAGGAAGATCTCGGAAGCCTCCTATGAGGTACTGGCAGCCATTCCCGGCATCCCCAAGGAGGTGGCCCGGGCGGTCTTCGATCACTTCCACCAGGGAACGGAAGGAGGCGGCCCGTGAGACTGTTTGCCATCGCTGATCTCCACCTGGCGGGCGCGGTCGACAAGCCCATGGATGTATTCGGGCCGCGCTGGGCCAACCATGTGGACCGGATCCAGGCCAACTGGAGGGACCAGGTAGGGCCCGGGGACACGGTCCTGGTCGGCGGTGACATCTCCTGGGCCAATTCCCTGGAGGAAGCCCTGCCTGATCTCAGATGGCTGGACCAACTGCCCGGCCGCAAGATCCTGCTCAGGGGCAATCACGACTACTGGTGGTCGACCCTCCGCAAGATCCAGGAATTTTGTGAAAAAGAGGGGCTGAAAAGTCTCGACTTCCTCCGAAACGACGCGCGAAGGGAGGCGGGTTTCCTGATAGGGGGGACCAGGGGCTGGCTCCTGCCCACCGATGAGGCCTACGGTGAGGCGGACGAAAAGGTCTTCAGGCGGGAAGGCATCCGGCTTGCCCTCTCCCTTGAGGCGCTCGACAGGCTGAGGCAGGATGGTGGCGGGGAAGCGGCCATCGCCCTCCTCCACTATCCCCCCATCGATGAGGCCGGCCGGCCCTCCGCCTTGAGCCGGCAGTTGGAGGAGGCAGGGATCCAGGTCTGCCTCTTCGGCCATATCCACCACCCGGTCCCCTACTACGATAGCCGGCCGCTTGTCGGCGGTATCCGTTATATAATGGTGGCGTCCGATCAGCTGCGCTTCTGCCCGCTCCTGATCGGGGAGGATGGGGAATTCCGTCTGGAAACCGTCGGGGAGGACTGATATGCCAAGAAGTATGACAGGATATGGGAGCGGCCAGTCAAGCCGGGAGGGACGGGTCATCAAGGCCGAGTGCCGGTCGGTCAATCACCGCTATCTTGACCTGTCCATCCGGCTGCCCTCCTGGCTGTCCGCCTTTGAGCCGCTGGTCCGTAGCCTGGCCCAGGAGGAGCTGGGCCGGGGCCGGGTTGAGATCCGGGTCACGGATGAATCAGGCGCCGGACCGGGCCGCGAATTGCTCCTGGACCAGGAGCTGGCGGAGGCCTACGCCGCCTCCCTGGATACCCTGGCGGTAATCACGGGAAAGCCGGCCCTGGACCCCTGCGCCATCCTGGCCTCCCTGCCCGGGATCTTCTCCCTGACCGAGGGGGCTGTGGATGAGACAGCCCTGGCGGACCAGATCACCGAGGCCGTCAAGGCGGCGCTCGAGGCCTTGAACAGGACCCGGTCGGAGGAGGGCGGGCGCCTGGCCCTTGACCTGCTCGAAAAGAGCGGGGAATTGCGGACCCATCTTGCCTCCATGGCGACAAGGGCCCCCGAGGTCCCCGGGCTCTACCGGGAGAAGCTCCTGGCCAGGGCGGAGGAGCTGTTTGAGGAAGAGAGGCCGGAATGGTATAGTGACCAACGGCTCTTCGCGGAGACGGCGCTCTTCGCGGACCGGGCCTCCATTGACGAGGAGATCACCCGGCTGGCGGCGCACGTGGACGCCCTGGAGGAGGCCCTGGCTTCGGATCTTCCTACCGGCCGTCAACTCGATTTCCTGATCCAGGAGATCTTCAGGGAGATCAACACCATCGGGTCCAAGGCCAATGACCTGGAGTTGACCCAGACCGTGGTCGCGGCCAAGACCCTGGTCGAGAAGATCCGCGAACAGGTCCAGAATCTTGAATAGGAGCGGGCCATGACATACGAGATGATCCCAATCGGATACGGTAATTTCATCGCCAGGCCGCGTTTGATCGCCGTCGTGACCTGGGATTCCGCGCCTGCCAGGCGGCTGGTCCAGGACGCGCGTGACCGCTTCGCCCTCATCGACGGGACGGGCGGGAAGAAGACACGTTCGGTCCTGATCATGGACAGTGACCACGTCGTCCTGTCGGCTATCAAGCCGGAGGCCCTCCTGGCCGGGTCCAGGCCGGAGGATGAATGAGAGGGGTAAGCATGGCCAATCATGAGCTGAGTCTGGAGGAAAGGGGCCTCCTGATCGTTATTTCAGGGCCCTCGGGTGTGGGGAAGAATACTGTCATTGACGCCTTGAGGGCGGAGGACCCCCGCCGATTCCATTCCGTTTCCATGACGACCCGGGAGCCGAGGAAGGGCGAGGAAGAGGGGGTCGCCTATCACTTCACGAGCAAGGAAGATTTCGAAGCCCTGATCGACCAGGGAGAAATCCTGGAATACGACAGCTACTGCGGCCACTACTATGGAACCCCCAAGGCACCCATCGAGCGGCTGGTCCGGGACAGGATCGATGTCCTGCTTGACCTGACCATCAAGGGGGCCATCGAGCTCAAGCGGAATTTCCCCAACGCCGTCACCGTCTTCCTGACGGCCCCCTCCGAAGAGGCCCTCCGCGAGCGGCTTCAGGTACGCGGGACGGAATCGGAGGAGGCCATCGACAGCCGGTTGCGGGCGGCCCGCAGGGAGCTCCAGGAGATGGGCCGGTTTGATTACTGGGTAGTCAATGACAGGCTGGCGGACGCGGCCGCGGATGTGAGCGCCATCATCCGTGCCGAGAAAAGGCGTATCGCACGCTGTTTTGTTGACGAAAGAGGGCCGGGACCGCTATAATTCATGGCGTTGTCGTTTTTTTTGAAATTGAAGCGGCTTGCGAAAAGCCTTTACTTGAATAGGAGTTACCCATGTTGACACATCCCTCAACAGAAGCCCTCTTGCCAATGGCGGAAAACCGCTATGTCCTGGCCATGCTGGCGGCGCGCCGGGCGCGTCAGCTGACCTCGGGCGCCTGCCCCACCTTTGATACGGAGACACCCAATCAGGTGACGCTGGCCTGCGAGGAGATCGGGGCCGGATCCGTCGTCTACCGCTACGGCAAGCTGGATGTCGTGATCCCCGAACACCCCTTGATCATCGCGGCCCGTGAGGCGGCCTTGCGTGAAGCCCGCGCCAAGGAGGAGGAGGAACGGCTGGAGGAACAGAGCCGGATCCTGCGCCAGATCGACCGCCAGCCCGGAGAAGATGTCTTTGAGCAGGTCGGTATTTCGGCCGAGGACGCCTCCTTGATCGCCGAGCGCCTGATCAGCCATGTCGCCCAGCTCGAAAAGGAAGAACTGGAGGCAGCTGAGGAGGAAGCCGGGGAAGAAGAGGCCGCGGAAGAAGAAGCTGGGGAAGAGGAAGCCGGGGAAGAACCGGAGGCCGGGTCAGAAGGGGACGAATGAACCAGTAAGCCGGTTTTGGGGTCATGAGGCCCGGCCGGTCGGACAGGAGAGTGAATGGCTAGGACAGAACACGCGCTCGCGAGCATTGTGGCGCTTTGCGGCAACAGAGGCTTTATTTATCAGGGTTCAGGAATCTATGGGGGCCTTGCCAATTCCTGGGACTACGGCCCATACGGGACGACACTGAAACAAAGGGTCAAGGCGGCCTGGTGGAAGCGGTTCGTCGAGACCTGCCCCCTCAATGTCGGTCTGGATGCCGCTATTCTTATGAATCCACAAGTATGGGAGGCCTCGGGGCATGTGGAGGGCTTTTCCGACCCCATGATCGATTGCAGGGATTGCCGCACCCGGTCCAGGGCCGACCAGATGATCGATGACTGGAATCAGGCAGAGGGGATTGAGCTGGCCGTCGACGGCTGGACCAATGACCAGTACCTGGCCTATATCCGGGAACATGAGATCAAATGCCCTGCCTGCGGGGAACAGGATTTCACGGACGTCAGGCACTTCAATCTCATGTTCAAGACCTTCCAGGGCGTAACGGAGGACAGCCTGTCCCAGCTTTACCTGCGCCCGGAAACAGCCCAGGGCATCTTTGTCAATTTCAGGAATGTCCAAAGGACTTCCAGGCGCAAGCTCCCCTTTGGCATCGCCCAGATCGGCAAGGCCTTCCGCAACGAAATCACGCCGGGCAACTTCATCTTCAGGACCAGGGAATTCGAGCAGATGGAGCTCGAGTTTTTTTGTGAGCCGGGAAGCGACCTGGAATGGTTTGAGTACTGGCGCTCCTTCTGCTGGCAATGGTTGCTTGATCTCGGCCTTGACGGGGACAACCTCCGTTACCGGGATCACAGCGATGAGGAACTTTCCTTCTATTCCCTGGCCACAACCGACATCGAATACCTCTACCCCTTCGGTTGGGGGGAGCTCTGGGGGATTGCCGACAGGACCGACTACGACCTCAAGCAACACATGGAGCACTCCAAGGAAGACCTCCGTTATTTCGATCCCGAAAAGAACGAGAAGTACATCCCCTATGTGGTGGAACCCTCATTGGGTGTCGACCGCCTGATCCTGGCCCTGATCTCAGAGGCCTACGATGAGGAACTGCTCGAAGATGGCGAAACCCGTACCTTGATGCGGTTCCCGCCGGCCCTGGCCCCTGTCCAGATCGCCGTGCTCCCCCTGTCCAATAAGTTGCGGGAGGGGGCGGAGTCGGTTTACCGGGAACTGGTCCAGCATTATCTTTGTGAATATGACGACCGCCAGTCGATCGGCCGTCGTTACCGCCGCCAGGATGAAATCGGAACGCCCTATTGCGTCACCTATGACTTCGAGTCCGAGGAGGACCTGGCCGTGACCATCCGCGAGCGTGACTCCATGGAGCAGATCCGTCTGCCCATGGACCAGCTCGTCGATTATTTCCGCGGCAAATTTGATTTACCTTGACCGCATGCTGTTGAGGCCACCGGTAGCTTGGCCCGGGGCTTGATGGATATTAACCTTAGGAGGATATGAGATGACGAAATACGTCTATATGTTTGCGGAAGGCGACGCGTCCATGCGTAATCTGCTCGGAGGCAAGGGGGCCAACCTGGCTGAAATGGTCGGCCTGGGCCTGCCTGTCCCCAATGGGTTTACGGTGACGACCGAAGCCTGCAACCGCTACTACAGCGACCAGCAAACCATCGCGCCTGGGATCCAGGACGAGATCTTTGAATCGCTGGCAAAACTGGAAGAAGAGACGGGCAAGGTCTTCGGCGATCCCGAAAAGCCCCTGCTCCTATCGGTCAGGTCGGGTGCCCGTGCCTCCATGCCGGGCATGATGGACACCGTCCTGAACCTGGGGCTCAATGATGAAGTCGCCAAGGGCCTGGCTGAAATCTCCGGCAACCGCCGCTTCGTTTTCGACAGCTACCGCCGTTTCATCATGATGTTCTCCGATGTGGTCATGGATATCTCCCGGACCCATTTCGAGGAGGCCTTTGACGCCGTCAAAAAAGAGCGTGGCCTGGAGGATGACCTGGACCTGACCGCGGATGACCTGGAGCGTATCGCCAAGGAATTCGAGGATATCTACCGCAGGGAGCAGGGAGAACCCTTCCCCCAGGATGTGAAAAAGCAGCTGATCCTGTCCGTGGAGGCCGTTTTCCGGTCCTGGAACACGGAGCGGGCAATCTATTACCGGCAGATGCATAATATCCCCTCCCACTGGGGGACGGCCGTCAACGTCCAGGAGATGGTCTACGGCAACATGGGGGACAGCTCCGGTACCGGTGTCGCCTTTTCCCGAAACCCGGCGACCGGTGAAAACAAACTCTACGGCGAATATCTTATGAACGCCCAGGGTGAGGACGTGGTCGCGGGGGTCAGGACCCCCTTCCCCATCGAGCACCTGAAGGAGGATATGCCCGAGGCCTACCAGCAGTTTGACGAGATAGCGGCTATGCTGGAGCGCCACTACGGCGATATGCAGGACCTGGAGTTCACCATTGAGAACGGCAAGCTCTTCATCCTGCAGACCAGAAACGGCAAGCGGACGGCCATGGCCGCCCTGCAGATTGCCGTCGATATGGTCGCCGAGGGGCTGATCTCCCGCGAGGAGGCCCTCCTCAGCATCGATCCCAGGCAACTGGACGCCCTCCTCCATCCGGCCTTTGACGAGAAGGCGCTGGCCGCCGCCACCCACGTGGCCAAGGGCCTGCCCGCCTCGCCAGGCGCGGCGACGGGCCAGATCGCCTTCACGGCTGAACAGGCCACGCTGGCCAAGGAGGCCGGCCGGCCGGTCATCCTGGTCCGTGAAGAGACCTCTCCGGAGGACATCCAGGGTATGGCCGCGGCCGAAGGCATCCTGACCTCCCGTGGCGGTATGACCTCCCATGCGGCGGTCGTGGCACGGGGCATGGGCAAGTGCTGTGTCTCCGGCTGCTCGGAAGCCATCATCAATGAGAAGAACAATACCCTGACCATCAACAGCCGGGTCTACGGTCCGGATGATTTCATCTCCCTGGACGGCTCGACCGGCCTGGTCTACGAGGGCAAGATCGCCACCCGTGACGCCGAGATGTCAGGCAACTTCCAGACCATCATGGAGTGGTCGGACGAACTCAGTGACATGACCGTCCGTACCAACGCGGACACCCCCCATGACGCCCGGGTCGCTTTGGACCTCGGCGCGACAGGGATCGGGCTCACCCGCACGGAGCACATGTTCTTCGAGGCGGACCGGGTCTTCCTCTTCCGCCAGATGATCGTTGCCCGGACGGAGGCGGACCGGCGGAAGGCCCTGGCCAAGATCAAACCCTTGCAGCAGGAGGACTTCCTGGGTCTCTTCCGGGTCATGGACGGCAAACCGGTCATCATCCGCCTGCTGGATCCACCCCTGCATGAGTTCCTGCCCACGGCTGAGGGTGAGGTCCGGGAACTGGCCGAGGAACTGGGCATCAGCTACGAGCGCCTGCAGGAGATCATAACTGAACTGCATGAGCTCAATCCCATGCTGGGCCATCGCGGCTGCCGCCTGGCCGTCAGCTATCCGGAGATCGCCGAGATGCAGACAGAGGCCATCATTGGCGCGGCCCTGGAGGCACAGGCGGAAGGCATTGATGTCATGCCGGAGATCATGGTGCCGCTGATCTGTGAGGTCAAGGAACTTGAATACCTGAACGGCTTCATCAAGTCAACGGCGGAACGCCTGATCAAGGAATCCGGCCGCTCACTCAAGTACTGGGTGGGGACCATGATTGAAATCCCGCGCGCCTGCCTCACGGCGGACCAGATCGCGGAAGAGGCCGATTTCTTCAGCTTCGGGACCAATGATTTGACCCAGATGACCTACGGTCTCTCCCGTGACGATGCCGGCAAGATCCTGGAGGCTTACTACCGGGTCGGTATCTTCGAGGTCGATCCCACGGCCAAGCTTGACCGGGTCGGCGTCGGAGCCCTCATGAGGATGGCGGTCGACCTCGGCCGCAAGACCAAGCCTGAACTCGAACTGGGGATCTGTGGCGAACATGGGGGGGAACCTTCCTCCGTTGAGTTCTGCCAGATCGCGGGCCTGGACTACGTGTCCTGCTCCCCCTACCGGGTACCGATCGCCCGTCTTTCGGCAGCCCAGGCGGCCCTGAGATATCCGCGCAAGTAAGCTGATCCACAGCTTCCAATCGGGCGGTTTGGGAAGACTTACAAGCTCCTTCCCAAGCCGCCCTTTCCATCTATATTGATCGGTGAGGTAGACGGTATGGACTATTATCAGGCAGAAGCCAAGGGCCGGATCCCTGAACTCGATTTCCTGAGGGGATGCGCGCTCACCCTTATGATGTTCCACCACCTGATCGGGGATCTTTACGATATCTACGGGGTCAAGGCCGTGGCCTTCCAGCACGATTACTGGTTCTACTATATCGGCCGGCCCCTGGTCCTTATCGTCTTTCTCACGGTCTCGGGCGCCAGTTCCCGTTTCTCCCGAAATGGCCTGAGGCGGGGCATCCGCATGGTCATCTTTGCCATCATGGCAACGGCCCTCAGCATCTTCGTCGACGCCATGGCCGGTACGGGCCTCCTCCTTTTCAATGTCATCCACGTGGTCGCCCTGTCGACCGTGGTCTATGCCCTGATCGAGCGGGGCGCCGGCAGACTGGGATGGATCCCGGGTCCGGGGGAGGAAGCGACCCAGGAACACAGGCCCCATCTTTACACGGGCCTGCTCATCATCCTGGGGGTCCTGGGGGTTTTTACCTCGGCCCTGATCGACCCCATCCTGCCGGCCCAGTCGAAGAACCCCCTCCTCATCATCCTGGGCTCCTCGGCCCAGGGGGTCCACCAGCTGGACCAGATGCCCCTCTTTCCCTGGATCGGTTTCTTCCTGATCGGGGCGGCCCTGGGCCATACCCTCTACGCGCCCGGCCTGCCTCTCACCAAGGGGCGGGGGAGGCTCTACAGGCTGGGCCGGCCCATCCGTTTCTTCGGCCGCCATTCCCTCTGGGTCTACTTTGTCCACCAGCCCATCTTCCTCTTCCTCCTCTGGCTCCTCAACATGACAGGGATCTTCAAGTAGGCGCCTGGCCGTGGCTTTCAGACTTGAGACGGAAGGACACCGGGAATTTGCCGCCCTGGCGGATGTCGTCCGGACTTTTTTCGCCTCCGTGGAAAGAAGGGGCGATTCGGTCCTGACAGCGGCCTGTGACCAGCCGATCTGCCTCCTTTCCTCGGTTGACCCGCCGGTCTCCCCCCAACAGGCCCGGGCCGCTTCAAGGAGTGGCCGCTCCGACCGCCTGGTCAGGGTGACAAGCGGCCCTTGCAGGAGGGAGGGGGGGCTGGAGGCCGGGGGCGTGACGGAGGAGGTTCCCCTCCATGACCTGAGGCGGGTCTTGAAACGTCAGCTCCATCTCCTTCTGGAAGGGGCCCTGGGGCTGAGCTTTCCCTGGGGAAGTCTGACCGGGGTCAGGCCGACCCGGATCGCCCTTGAGGCCATCCGGAAAAAAGGCCGGGCGGAGGCGGAGAAGGAATTACTTGACTACTGGCGGCTTTCCCCGGCCAAGGCCCGGCTGGCGGCCGAGACCGCCCTGGCCGAGGAGGCCATCCTGTCAAGCCTGGAGGAGGGCCAGGGCCTTCTCTACGTGGGCCTGCCCTTCTGTCCCAGCCGCTGCCTCTACTGCAGCTTCATCACCCAGGACGCCAAGAGGCAGGCAGGCAGCCTGGAAGCCTATGTCGAGGCGGTCATCCGGGAGGCCCGGGGGGTCTTTTCAGACGGGGGCCAGGGCCCTTTGGCCGCTGTCTATTATGGCGGCGGTACCCCGACCAGCCTGCCGGCCCCTCTCTTTGAGCGTTTCCTCCAGGGGGTCCTGGAGAAGGCCCCCCTGGCCGCCGGCGCGGAAATGACCATGGAGGCAGGCCGGCCCGATACCCTGGACCGTGAAAAACTGGACCTTATCCGGAAGTATGGTTTCCACAGGCTCTGCGTCAATCCACAGACCATGCAGGAGGCGACCCTGAAGAGGATCGGCCGGCGGCATACGGTGGAGGAAACGGTCAGGGCCTTCCGCCTGGCCCGGTCCCTGGGTTTCGGGGACATCAACATGGACCTTATCGCGGGCCTGCCCGGGGAGGGGGCGGCCGAACTCCTGGATTCACTCGAACAGGTCATGGCGCTGGGCCCCGAACACATCACCCTCCACACCCTGGCTGTCAAGCGGGGCTCCGCCCTGGACAGGCTCCCGGTCGACCGGCAAGTCTTCCTCCCTGACCAGGCCCTGATCGAGGCCGTCGAAGAGGCCCAGGAGAGCCTTCGCCGCCAGGGCTACCGGCCCTACTATCTCTACCGGCAGAAGAACTGCCTGTCCGGCCTGGAGAACACGGGCTTCACCCGGACCGGGGGCTCCCTCTACAATGTCGCCATGATGAGTGACCAGGTACCGGTCATAGGTCTGGGGAGCGGGTCGACTTCAAAGGTGATCCTGGAGGCTACGGCCCGCCGCCACCACAACCCCAAGGACCTCCTCCTCTACATCGATCGGGTCGAGGAATTGATCAGGAAGAAGAAGACCCTCTTTTCCCTTTAATCAGACGAATTCAAGCAGGATGATATCAGGCCTGGCGAAGAAGCGGGCATGGATATGGACGGTGCCAAGTCCAGCGCTGACGATCATGGCCAGGTCCTCCGTGAGCGGGTACCGGCCCCTCCAATAGCGCTTGGCGCCCGGTGGCCTGATCAGGGGGAGGCCGAAGAGGGTGACCTGGCCATAATGGGAGTGGCCTGCCAGGACCAGGCCCGGCCGGCGGGCGGGCAGGGTCTGGGGGAACCAGTCGGACTCATGAACCAGGTAGAGGGTGAAGGCCGGCTCCTCTTCCGGATCCAGCCCTTCATAGAGCCGGGCTTCGTCCAGGGCGGGTTCCCCGTGATGGGTATTGGCGAAGGCCCAGGCGGGGAGGCCGGGCAGGGGCAGCCGCTCGTTTTCCAACAGGGTGAAGCCGGCGGATTCGAGCAGGTCCGTGACCCAGCGGCGGTAGCGGGGCGCCTCGACATCGTGATTGCCGAACAGGGCCCATTTGCCCAGGGGAGCCCTGAGTTCCGCCAGGGCCCCGGTGACCAGGCGGCGGAAGTCCTCATCCCAGAGGGGGGTGCCCTCCTCGACCAGATCGCCACCAAAAATGATGGCATCCGCCTCCCTGGCCCGGATGGCCCGTATCTGACGGGCAAGCTTCCTTTCAGTTGTCGACCGGCCCACATGCAGGTCGGAAAAGAAAAGGACCTTCTTGCCCGCCAGGGGGTGCTGGTCCCCGAGGGGGAGGGTGAAGGTCCGGGTCCGGATCCAGACCGGCTCCAGGAAGAAGCCGTAAAGGAGGGAAACGACCGCGGCGCCCGACAGGGCGAGGAGAATGATCAGCCAAAAACTCATGGACACAAGACTACACGAGCCCGGCCAGCCGGCGCAAGATGACCTGTCAATTTGAAAAGCCCGGGTTGGTTACCCGGGCTCTTGCAAAACAGAGGATGGCTGTGTGTTGACTGGCTTTTATCCGAGCAAGGCGAACTTCAAGAGGAAGGCAAGTGCCAGGATGTACATGAGCGGGCTGATCTTCTTGTACTTGCCCGCGCAAAGATTGATCAGGACATAGAAGATGATCCCGAACATGATGCCGTGCGAGATGCTGTAGAAGAAAGGCATGGCGAACAGGGCAACATAGGCAGGGAGCGCTTCCGAGATGTCTTCGAAGTCAACCTTCAGGATGGACGAGAGCATCAGGAACCCGACATAGATCAAGGCGGCCGAAGTCGCGAAGGACGGGATCGAGATGAAGATCGGTGAAAGGATGATGGCCAGCAGGAATAGGATACCCGTGGTCAGGGCGGTCAGACCCGTCCGGCCGCCTTCGGCGACGCCGGAGGCACTTTCAACATAGGTGGTAACGGTCGAGGTTCCCGCGACGGCGCCGACAACTGTGCCGACAGCGTCCGCCATGAGGGCGCCCCTGATCTGGGGCAGCTTTCCCTCCTCGTCGAGCATATCGGCCTTGTCGGCGACCCCGATCAGGGTGCCCAGGGTATCAAAGATGTCGACAAAGAGGAAGGAGAACATGATGATCAGGAAGTCCACGACATTGAAGCTGGCGAAGGCCTCCGGGCTGAAGGCCTTGCCGGCGATCTGGCCGAAGCCGGCAAAGTCAGGCAGGCCCCAGGCGGGGTAGAGCGAGAAGAGCCCTAGCTCCGGGTTGGGGACATAAAGCCCCGCGGCCTGCAGGATGATACCGATGATCCAGACGGCGAACATGCCGATCAGGAGCGCCCCCTTGATCTTCTTGTAGCAGAGGACACCGATGATCAGGACGCCTACCAGGGTCAGGACGGCCAGGATGCCCGTCCCGCTCATATCGTCCTTGAAGGAAACCAGATCTACCAGGGTTGCCGGACTGGCCTGGACCAGGCCGGAGTTTTGGAGGCCGATAAAGGCGATAAAGAGGCCGATACCGGCGCCGACCGCGTGTTTGAGCGTCAGGGGGATGGCGTCGAAGATGGCCTCGCGTACGTTGGTCAGCGAGAGGACAATGAAGATCAGTCCCTCGACAAAGACCGCGAAGAGCGCGAATTGCCAGGAATAGCCCATGCCCAGGACTACCGTAAAGGCGAAATAGGCGTTGAGCCCCATACCGGGTGCCAGGGCGAAGGGCAGGTTGGCAAAGAAGGCCATACAGATGCAGGCAATTGCCGACGAGAGGGCGGTCGCGATCAGGACGCCTCCCGGGTTCATACCCGTCACGCTCAAGATATCGGGGTTGACCGCCAGGATGTAGGCCATGGTCATAAAGGTAGTAAGACCAGCCGCCAACTCACCCTTGACGTTTACACCGTGTTCTTTGAGTTTGAACGATTTTTCTAACATAAAAACCTCCTCAAATGATTCCTCTGTAGAGTTACACTCCAGTTTCAAAATATCACTGAAATATGAACATAGAATGAACTTGACCGCCACGATTGCATAAATATCAGGGGATAATACAGGATTGGCAGGCCTTGGGAGGCCCCGGCCCTGATTGACAGGGGCGGCCGGCTGACACTATAATCATCTGGATATTGGTTTGCCGCCGGCGCCCGCCAGCCATCCTTTTTCTTTGGCCGGGCGGGAGGGTGGCGCAAGGAGAAGATCACCCATGTATGAAAAAGTAGACAGCGGCCTCGATTTCGTTCCGCGTGAGGAAGCCATCCTCAATTTTTGGCGGGAAGAGGCGATTTTCGAAAAGTCCATGCGGAACAGGGAGGGCGCCCCCGTTTATTCATTCTATGATGGCCCCCCGACCGCCAACGGCATGCCGCATGCCGGCCATGCCCTGACCCGGGTGATCAAGGACCTGATACCGCGCTACCGGACCATGAAGGGCTATTATGTTCCCAGAAAGGCCGGCTGGGACACCCACGGCCTGCCCGTCGAGCTGGAGGTCGAAAAGCGGCTGGGGCTCGATGGCAAGGAGCAGATCGAGGCCTACGGGGTTGAGAAATTCATAGAGGAATGCAAGCGGTCGGTTTGGAAATACAAGAGTGAATGGGAGGAGATGTCGGAGCGGATCGCTTTCTGGGCCGATATGGAGAATCCCTATATCACCTATGAAAACCGCTATATTGAATCGGTCTGGTGGTCACTCAGGCAAATCTGGGACAAGGACCTGATCTACAAGGGTCACAAGGTTGTGCCCTACTGTCCCCGTTGCGGGACCTCCCTCTCCAGCCATGAGGTGGCCCAGGGCTACCAGGACATCACGGAGAGCTCGGTCTATGTCCGCATGCGGGTCAAGGATGAGGACAATACCTACTTCGCCGTCTGGACCACCACCCCCTGGACCCTGCCCTCCAACGTCGCCCTCTGTGTCAATGCCGAGGAGGACTACGCCCTCTGTGAGGTCGACGGTGAACCGGACGGTTCGCCGGGCCAGCCCCGCTATGTCCTGGCCCGGGCCCTGGTCGGGCAGGTATTCGGCGACCGGGCCCGGATCTTGGAAACCTGCCGGGGCCAGGACCTGGTCGGCAAGGAATACGAACCCCTCTACCCCTATGCGGTTGAAACGATCAAAAAGATGGGCAAAAAGGCCTTCTATGTCGTCGCCGACCCCTATGTCACCCTGACGGACGGGACGGGCATCGTCCACCTGGCCCCGGCCTTCGGTGAGGATGACGCCCGCCTGGGCCGGCTGAACGACCTCCCCCTCATCCAATTCGTGGCGGAGGACGGGACCATGACCGAGGAGGTCGTGGACTTCGCCGGCGTCTTCGTCAAGGAGGCGGATCCGGGCCTGGTGGACTTGCTGAGGGAGAAGGGCCTCCTCCTCTATGAAGAGGATACGGAACATACCTACCCCTTCTGCTGGCGCTGCGACACACCCCTCATCTACTATGCCCGGACGGCCTGGTTCATTGAGATGACCAGGCTCCGTGACCAGCTACTGGAGAACAACGCCCGGATCAACTGGATCCCCGCCCATATAGGGCCGGGCCGTTTTGGCCACTTCCTGGAAAGTGTCATTGACTGGTGCATCTCGCGTGAACGCTACTGGGGGACCCCCCTGCCGGTCTGGGAGTGCGAGGCCTGCGACCACCGCCACCTGGTCGGTTCCCTGGAGGAACTGAAGGCCCTGTCGCCCGACTGTCCCCCGGACATTGAGCTCCACAAGCCCATGATCGACCGGGTCCATCTGACCTGTCCCGCCTGTTCCGGGCTCATGACCCGGGTCCCCGAAGTGATCGACGGCTGGTATGACTCGGGCGCCATGCCCTTTGCCCAATACCATTACCCCTTCGAGAATGAGGCCATCACCCTGGAGCGGATGCCGGCCGACTTCATTTCGGAAGCCATCGACCAGACCCGGGGCTGGTTCTACAGCCTGCACGCGATCAGCACGGCCCTCTTCGACCAGGAGGCCTACAAGACCTGCCTGGTCCTCGGCCATGTCCTGGACAAGGACGGGGTCAAGATGTCCAAGCACCTGGGTAATATCGTGGACCCGGGCAGTCTCCTGGACCTGGAAGGCGCCGACGCCATGCGCTGGATGTTCTGTTCTGGCAACCAGCCCTGGCTCTCCGCCCGTTTCTCCGAGGAATCGGTCAATGAGGCCAAGCGCCGCTTCATGGGCACCTTCTGGAATACCTACGCCTTCTTCATCCTCTATGCCAATATCGACGGCTTTGAGCGGGAGGACTACCGGGACTTTCCGGTCCAAGACCACAAGACGGTCATGGACCGCTGGATCGAAAGCCGCCTCCATTCCCTGGTCAGGGAGGTGGACCGCCGGCTGGACCTCTGCGATATCACGACGGCCGCCCGGGCCCTGGAGTCCTTTGTGGAGGACCTGTCCAACTGGTATGTCCGCCGCTCCCGTGAACGCTACTGGGGCCCTGACCTGGATCCTGACAAGATCACGGCCTATATCGTCCTCCACGATTGCCTGGTGACCCTGGCCTACCTGGTCGCCCCTTTCACCCCTTTCATGGCCGAGACCGTCTACCTCAACCTGGTGGCCGGCCGTCTGCCCGGCGCCCCTGAAAGTGTCCACCTGGCCGACTATCCCAGTGCCCGGGAAGCCTTGATCGATCCCGGCCTGGAGGGCGATATGGCCCGCCTCCTGGAGCTGGTCTCCCTCGGCCGCGCCGCCCGGAACCAGGCCCAGCTGAAGATCCGCCAGCCCCTTTCCGAGATGATCGTGGTGGGGGGCGAAGCGCTTTCCCCGGAGCTCACGGCCCTCCTGCTTGACGAACTCAATATCAAGACCTTGACCTTCGAGGTGGACGACCACCGGCTGGTCGATTATGCCTTCAAGCCCCAACTTCGTACCCTGGGCCGCCTCATGGGCGGCGACCTGCCCAAGGCCCGGCCCTTGATTGAGCGGCTGCCGGGCAGGGAGACCCTGGAAACCCTGGAAAGGGAGGGGTCGATCGAGCTTGATGTCGACGGGACCCTCTACCGGCTGACCCGGGAGGACCTCCTGATTGAGGAGCAGGCGGCGGGGGGCTATGCCGTCGAGAGCGCCGGGTCCGTCAAGGTGGCCCTGGCGACAAGCCTGACAGAGGCCCTGATCGAGGAGGGGCTGGTCCGGGAGATCGTCAGCAAGGTACAGACCATGCGCCGTTCGCATGGCTTCGAGGTGACTGACCGGATCCATCTCTATATCGGGCGGAGTGAGAGGCAGCAGGTGCTCGAAGACCACGCCGACGCCATCATGTCGGATGTCCTGGCAGAGCAGATGATCTTCTTCGAAAAGGATGAGGCGCTTCCCGAGGGGGTCCAGCCGCAAAGCTGGGATATCAATGGCACGGCCATGGTCTTCGCCGTCGTCCTGCCCCGGACGGGATAATGGACAGGTCCGGGCCAGGGCGGAAGAGGGGGCGAAAAGACAGGGCCCTGGCCGGCCTGACCCAAAGTGCCCTGATCGCGGCCCTTTATCTGGTCCTGACCCTGGCCACCTCCTTCATGAGTTTTTCCGTCATCCAGCTCCGCCTGGCCGAGGCGCTGGCGGCGCTCCCGGCCCTTTTTCCGTCCGCGGTGGCCGGTGTCTTCCTTGGCTGCCTCCTGGCCAACCTGCTCAATCCCCAACCGCTTGGCCTGGTCGATGTCCTGGCGGGCAGCGGGGTCAGCCTCCTGGCCGCCTTCCTGACCTGGCGCCTGGCCAGGCCCTGGCGACTCCGCCTGGCCAGTGAAATGAGGGAGGGGACTTCCGCCAGACCGGGCCGGCCGGGGCGGATCCTCCAGCAGCTCATCCCCCTCCTCCCCCCCCTTCTTTTGAACGCCCTGGTGGTGGGCAGCTACCTGCCCTTCCTGCTCCAGTCCGGCAGGCCCTCGGCCGGGGTCATCCTGGCCAGTATCGGCTCCCTCCTCCTTTCCCAGGCCCTAGTCCTCTGTGGCTTGGGCCTGCCGCTCCTCCTGGCCCGCCGGAAGACCCCCTGGGCCCGACGGGTCTATCTGACGGAAGGGGAGGGCCAGGAGTGAAAGGGGAGGGCCACTACTTTGACCGGGACCCCGGGTCTGATCACCACTACGGCACAGCCGGGGAAAGCTGGGAGGGGGTGGCTTTCCTCTTCAGGACGGACAGCGGCGTCTTCTCGCGCCGCCGGGTCGACCCCGGGACCTGGCTCCTGGTCAAGACGGTCCTGGACCAGGCGGGGGAGGGGCCCCTCCGCCTGCTTGACCTGGGGACGGGGGCCGGGATAGCGGCTGTCGTCCTGGCCCGCCTCCGCCCTGCCTTCCAGGTGACGGGGGTGGATATCAACAGGCGGGCCCTGGCGCTTGCCCGCTTCAATGCCGGGGAGGCCGGAGTGTCGGACAGGCTGACCCTGCTTGAATCGGACGGGGTTCCAGCCGGCCAGGTCTACGACCTGATCCTGACCAATCCCCCTATCCGGGCCGGGAAGGCGACGGTCTACCGCCTCTTCCGGGAAGCGGCTGCCAGTCTCTCCCCCCAGGGCCACTTTTTCCTGGTGATCCGGGTCAAGCAGGGGGCCGCCTCCGCCAAGGCCGAGCTCAAGAAGCGCTTTGAAAAGGTCGAGACCCTTGCCCGGGCCAAGGGTTATCATGTGATCAAAGCCTGGCATCCGAAGAAGGAGGAAGTCTCATGAAGGAAGGGCCGCCTGTAACCCCTATTCCCCTGACAGCCATAGGCTGTGACAGTCACCGTTTTCTTTCCGGGGATGACCCGGCGGCCCGGGACCGGCCCCTCCTCCTGGGTGGGCTTGTCCTGGAGGATTGCCCCCCGCTTGAGGGCAACAGTGACGCCGACGTGGTCCTCCATGCCCTGACCAACGCGATTTCTGGCCTGACCGGCGAGCGGGTTCTGGGGGCCGCCGCCGACCGCCTTTGCCAGGCAGGCGTGACAGACAGCCGGGCCTATGTGAAGCTGGCCCTGGATTCCCTGGGGTCCATCCGCTTAACCCATCTGTCTTTCTCGGTTGAGGCAAAAAGCCCCCCCCTGGCCCCGGTCATCGACCGCATGCGCCAGGCGATCGCCCGGCTTGTGGGCCTCCCCCTGGAGCGCGTCGCCATCACGGCGACCTCAGGTGAGGGTTTGACCGCCTTCGGCAGGGGGGAGGGAATCGCCTGTACCTGTATCGTTTCTGCCCTGATCGAGGCGGGCTAGTTTCCCCTAGGCGATAAAGCAGGAATCGAAGTTTTCCTTCCAGGCGGCCAGGGCCCGTTCCATCTCGTCGAGCCCCTTGTTCAGCCGTTCAATCTCCGGGCCGACAAGCGGGGCCGGCAGGTTTTGAAGACTGGGGATGGGGATCCTGCGATAGACGTGCAGGAGGGCGTAGGCGGCCCGCAGGAAGGCGGCCTGCGGCAGGGAGCGGACGCCCTGGAAGAAGTTTTTCCTTTTGTTGAGCACCACGGCCGCCGGCAGAATACTGATCAGGGTTTCAACGTCATTGAAGCGGCCGGCGCAGGAGGCGACCAGGGCCTGCGGTTTTTTCAGCTGCCGCATGAAGGCGAAGGTCTCCAGATACCGCCTCACGCCAATCTCCGTGAGGAAGCTGAAGGTCAGGCCTCCGAAGCTGAAGATGGCGACGGGGATCAAGAGGTAGAAGGCCGTGGTGGCGTGGGTGAAGAAGAAGAGGAGGAGGGCCGTGACCAGGAAGAGGGCGGCGAAGGTCAAAAAGAGGAGGCGGAAGACGGTGGTCCACTGCGGCCTCACGAAGGGACTCTCCTTGTATCCCTCCTCAATTTGTTTCTGGAAGCGCTGGGCCAGTTCACGGAAATCGGCGGATCGGGCGGCATAACGCAGCCTCTCAGGGGCCAGGACGTGATCGTAGTCCTCATCCTGGGCAAAAAGCCACTGGAGGAGCAGGATCTCCCAGCTGGTGAAACCCGAGAAATCGTCCCGGCCAGGATTTTTCCAAATGAAGATCTCATCCACCCATTCGATCTCCTTGCGGTTGATCAGGTGGAGCAGGGTGCCCAGGAGCAGGTGCGAGCTGCCCGGTCGGACCCGGACCAGTTTGGCAACCAGGGCCGGGGTTCCCTCGGCGGCCCAGCAGGCGTAATCCGGCCTTATCCGCCTTATCCAGCTCATCTGGAGCAGGTAAAGCAGGGCATAGATCAGGAGGCCCGCGGCAATCAGGGGCATGATGAAGCGGCCGATCGAATCCCGCAGGGCGCCCAGGCGGGCCAGTCGTTTGGATAGGGCTTCGGCCCGGTCGACCAGGGTGGCCAGGGGGGCCGGGTCGGAAGCGGGCAGGATGAGGGGGAAACAGGAGGCCGAACTGCTGATCAGGATCCCCAGGCCATCCAGTTTTAGAAATCTTTGGTTGTCCACGTAGGCGATCGAATTTTCCGAGAGCTTGTTCTGGGTCATGGTATGGCCCGAGATCGGGATCAGATGGCTGTTTTCAATCCGGCAGGAAGCGGGCATGGTGATGGTCCAGCGCATGGTGTCGACCGGTGTTTCCGGGCGGACGGCCAGGAGGGGGCCGGAGATGAGGGCCTTGCCCTCCTTGTGGACGACGCCGCGGTTCCACTGGTAGCTGAGCCGGAAGAGGTAATCCCCGGAAAGCTCTGTCATCCGCATATCGACCCGGATCCGGTCCCTCTTGCGGAGGGTCGTATAGGAGAGCGGCTGTGACTTCAGCTCATCCCGTTCGGGGACCGGTATGAATTTTTCCTCCCCCCCGGCCGTCTTCAGGGCGAACTCCAGGCTGGTGAGGTGGGGCTCCCCCTCTATGGGGAAGAGGAGCTCGAAGCTGATTGATTTTTTTGCCTTGTGGAAGTGGTAGGCCAGGGTCTCCGTGATGTCGACGGTGCCATCCGAATTGATGTCAATATCCAGCTCCGCCTTCTCGACATAGGTCCCCGTCCCCGACTCAGCGGCCTGGACAGGCTGGCCGGGCAGGAGGGCCAGAAGGAGGGGGAGGGCAAGCAGGGCGACCAGCAGGCGGCGGACGACCCGGCCTGTCCGGAATCCTTTTTTGTAGCGCCTGCTGGTCACCTGCCGCCTCCTGAAATAATCGAACTGATCCTATACAGTTTATCACCCTTCCAGCCCGTCCCGTCAGGGTTGAAATCGCCTGTTATTTGACGTTTGCGCATTATTCATTGTATACTACCTGGGAACTGTGAATCCTGCCGGATTGCTCAGAGTCCACTGTGAGGGGAGGGATAAGGTTGACGGAGATTCGCGTTAAGGAAAATGAATCCCTGGACAGTGCGTTGAGACGTTTCAAGCGTTCTTGCGCCCGTTCCGGTGTGCTGGCCGAAGTTCGCAAGCGTGAGCACTATGAAAAACCGAGTGTCAGGCGCAAGAAAAAGGCCGAAGCCGCCAGAAAGCGTAAGCGCTAATCATTCAAAGAAAAAGAAGAGGTTCGTTGTGCCTGACAGCGGGCCTCTTTCATTTTGTAGCGACCGGCTCGGGAAGGGCATATGACGGAGGACAGGCTCAATCGAGAGATACTGAACTGGCTTCATCCCACTCCCTGGCGCCTTCTGGAGTCGCCCGAAGGCCAGGAGGATAAGGCTGTTGTGACGCGCGTCCTGGAGGCGCGCGGTTTTGACATGCCGGAAAAACGCTACGAGCTCTTCGATTCGACCCCTGACGACCTTCCCGATCCCTTCCTCTTCCGTGATATGGAAGCGGCCTGCCGGCTGATCGGCGAAATCCTGGGCCAGGAATCCCCCCGCCTCCTCATCTTCGGTGACTACGACGCGGACGGCCTGACGGCGGCCGCCCTCCTGGCCCGCTATTTCAAGGACTGGGGCCAGGAGCCCTTCATCCTGATCCCGGACCGCTTTGATGACGGCTACGGACTCTCCTCCTCCCTGGTTGATGAAATCGAGCTCCATCGGCCCGACCTGGTGATCACGGTCGATACAGGGACCTCTTCCCCCGATTCAGTCTGCCAGCTGAAGGAGAGGGGGATCGAGGTGGTCGTGACGGACCATCACCAGGCCACCGCCGCTTCCGAGATCATCGGGATCCCGCTCATCAACCCCTCCCTGGGCCGGGAGACCTTCCCCTACAAGCAGCTCTCGGGGGCCGGGGTGGCCCTCTTCCTGACCCTGGCCCTCGACGCCTTCAGGAAGTCGATATCGCCCATCCGGCCGACACTCTTCTCCCTGGCGGCTGTCGGTACCATTGCCGATGTCGTCCCCCTGACCGGGGCCAACCGGATCATTGTCCGCCAGGGGCTGGCCCTCTTCGGGACGGAGGCGCCGGAGGGTCTGAAGGCCGTCCACCGCGCGGCCAGCCTGGATAAGTCGGCACCGAGCGCGCGGGATATCGCCTTCTCCGTCGCCCCCAGGCTCAATGCCGCCGGGAGGATGGGGGATGTACGGCTGGCCCTGGATTTACTTTTGGAGGACCAACCGGCCCGGGCTGACCGGCTGGCCTCCGACCTGGACCAGCTCAACCGGAAGCGGCGGCAGGCGGAGCGCTGTGTCTACCAGGAAGCGCTGAAGGCCGTCCTGGCCGGGGACAGGGGGGGCCCGTCCGTGGTGGCCATCGCTGCAGGCAAGGGCTGGCATGCCGGTGTCCTGGGGATTGTGAGCTCCCGCCTGGTTGAGAATCTCCGAATGCCCGCCATGACCCTGATCGAGGAGAATGGCCGGCTGACGGGCTCGGCCCGGTCCTTTGGCCGGATCGACCTGATCGAGGCCATCAGTTCGGCCCGGCCCCTCCTGGAGAAGTTCGGTGGCCACGCGGGCGCCGCGGGCCTGACCCTGAAGGTGGAGAACCTGGCCGCCTTCCGGGAGCGCATGAATGAGGTTATCGGGGCCATCCCCCTCCAGGACCGCCTTCAACCCTATGAGGCCGACATCAGGCTCCCGGGCGGGGCCATCGACCTTGACCTGGTCAGGGAGTTTGACAGCTTTGAGCCGACAGGGACCGGCTTTGAACGCCCCCTGGTCTGGCTGGACGATTTGACCATTGAATCCCTCCAGCGGGTGGGTGAGGGCCGCCATCTCAAGCTGGTATTGAGGACGCCCGATCCCTCCATGCGGGCCCTGGACGCCCTCTTGTTCGGCCGCGGTGACGAGGAGGCCTTCTACAGCCCGGGCCAGGTCATTGATGTCTTGGCCATCCCCGAGATCAACAGCTGGCGGAACCAGGTGTCCGTCCAGCTCCGCCTCCTGGATCTGAGACCGGCCGGCCAGGACCGGCTGAACCGGGAGGCCTCGGCCGCCTTTGAGCGGTGGGCCGGCGCCCCGGAAGAGGGGGACAGGCCCCGGACCAAGCTCCTGCCCTCCCTGTCGCCAAGCCTCTTTACCGCCTTGTGGCAGCAGATGACCCGCCTTTCCGGCCCGGCCCGCCGGACGGTGACATTTGTTCCGGTCCGTCTGGCCTGGCTTTTGTCACACCGCTATAATGTTGAGGCGGGGGCACTTGACATCCTGCTCGCGCTCGCCATCCTTCGGGAAGCCGGCCTGATCCAGCTTGCCCGGGGCGACGAAGAGGCCTTTGCCTTTAAGGTCAATCAGATGGAAGGACATAAACCAGCCTTGTCCAACTCCAGCCTCTGGAGGAAACTGGCGGCTTGGGGGTTCCTCAAAGCATGACGGAGATCGTCTACACAAAAGATCAGCTCGCGACACTCACCGCGGTCGATGAAGACCTGGAGGGCTTCATCGAGGACTGGAAGAAACTGGCCCATCGTGAGGATGCCGGCCCGCTCCCGGCCGCCTATGCCATGGCCAGGGAGGCCCACAGGACGCAATTCCGGGCGACAGGGGAGCCCTACATCATCCATCCTGTCGCCGCCATGAAGATCCTCTTTGAGCTGGGCATCGCCGACGAGTATACCCTGGCAGCCGCCCTGATCCACGATGTGGTCGAGGACACCGAGGTGACCCTGGAGGAGGTCCGTGAGCAGCTGGGTGACGATATCGCCGAGCTGGTGGACGGCGTGACCAAGCTGTCCCGGATCTCCTACTCCTCCAAGGAGGAGATGCAGGCCCAGAATTTCCGCAAGATGCTCCTGGCCATGGCCAAGGATATCCGGGTGGTCCTGATCAAGCTGGCCGACCGCCTCCATAATATGCGGACCATGAAGTACAAGGAACGGGACAAGCAGATCGCGACAGCCCGTGAAACCCTCGATATCTATGCCCCCCTGGCCGCCCGGCTGGGTATCCACAGGATCAAGTGGGAACTTGAGGACCTGAGCCTCCGCTACCTGGACCCCGACGCCTATTACGAGCTGGTCGGCATGCTCTCCCAGCGCCGTTCGGACCGGGAGGACTATCTGAATGAGATCACCGAGGAGCTGACCCTGAAGATCGCGGCCATGGGGATCCGGGCCGATATTGAGGGCAGGCCCAAGCATTTTTACAGCATCTACCGGAAGATGAAGGTCCAGGACCGGCAGCTGGACGAGATCTATGACCTCTTCGCCACCCGGATCATCGTCCCCACCCTGAGTGAATGCTATGCCGTCCTGGGCCTGGTCCATGAGCTTTACAAGCCGATCCCCGGCCGTTTCCGTGACTACATCGCCATGCCCAAGAGCAATGGCTACCAGTCCCTTCACACCACGGTGATCGGCCACCGCGGCATCCCCTTTGAGGTCCAGATCAGGACGGAGGAGATGCACCGCACAGCCGAATACGGTATCGCGGCCCACTGGCGCTACAAGGAGGGGTCGACCGACAAAAAACAGGATATCTTCGAGGTCAGGCTCTCCTGGCTCCGCCAGCTCCTGGAGTGGCAGAGCGATATGAGTGACGCTCACGACTACATGGATGCCCTGAAGGAGGGCCTGATCCCCGAGGAGGTCTTCGTCTTCACCCCCATGGGCAAGGTGATCGCCCTGCCCGCCGGGGCCGTCCCCGTCGATTTCGCCTACCATATCCACAGTGATATCGGCAATTCCATGTATGGGGCCAAGGTCAACGGCCGGATCGTCTCCCTGACCTATGAATTGAAGAACGGGGACATCGTGGAGATCCTGACTTCCGACAAGGTGAGGGGGCCTTCGCGGGATTGGCTGAATATCGTCAAGAGCAGCACGGCCCGGACCAAGATTTCTTCCTGGTTCAAAAGGGAGAGGCGTGACGAGAACATAGCCAGGGGCCGGGAGATCATCGACCGCGAAATCCATAAGCTGGGCTTCCAGCCCGCCCAGCTGCTCAAGAAAGAGTATGTCGCCCCCCTGCTCAAGCGCTATTCCTTCAACTCCATCGAGGACCTCCTGGCCGGGGTCGGCTACGGTGGCCTGCCGGTTACCCGGATCGTCCCCAAGCTCCGGGACGCCCACGTGACCTCCCTGCCGGAGGAGGAGCGGGTCAAGCTGGGCTACCGGATCTCCAAGTCGGGCCAGGTCATCCACAACCCACCCAATCTCCTGGTGAGTGAGGCCCTGATCCTTGACCAGGCGGACGTCAAGCCGGTAAAAAAGAAGAAGAAGAAGGAGAAGGCGATTCCGGTCAAGGTCAAGGGACTGGACAATGCCCTGGTCCGCATGTCCCGCTGCTGCAACCCTGTCCCGGGTGACCAGATCATCGGCTATGTGACCCGCGGCACCGGCGTGGCCATCCACCGGATCGACTGCCCCAACATCCGCAACATCCTGGCCTCCTTCGACCGTTCCCCGGAGGATGCCGAGCGGGCCTCCCGCCTGATTGACGTGCTCTGGACCACCGACTCGCTCGAGTCGCACCGGGCCTATCCCGTCGACATCAGGATCATCGCCCGGGACCGGACCAACCTGCTGGCGGAAATCTCGGCGGCCATCGCCGAGGAACAGGTGTCCGTCCAGTCGGCCCGCATCTCATCGGCCCGGGATATCAGCGCCAACCTCCTCGTCACGGTGGAGATTGAGAACCAGGCCCAGTACGACCGCCTGGTCGGACGGCTGAAGGCAATCGACAGCGTGGTCAGAGTCACACGCGGCCATAACTGAGATCAGATGGAGGCGACGGAGACCATGACTATGGGCCGGCGTCTGGTGTATTGGAAGAGTGACTTCTGAATCTTGTCCTTGACATCCGCGGAAGTCATATGGACCGCCAGCGGCTTCTTCCTGTTCCAGAGTTCTTCGGCGATTTCCTTGACCCGGTCCTGGCAAAGGCTGATCATGTGCTTCATCTCGCTCTCATAGATGAAGCCCTTGGCCTGGATGATGGGATCACCGTAGAGGCGGTTGGCCTGGGCGTCGATGACGATCATGACCGAGACCACACCCTCCTCAGCCAGCCTCAACCTGTCGCGCAACACGTACTCGTCGACATCGCCCATGCCCGACCCGTCGATCAGGATACCGGCCCCTTCCGTATAACCGGCGAAACGGGCGGACCCGTCCTCGGGAAATTCCAGGATATCACCGTTCTTCAGGAGGATGATCTGGTCGTGGGGGATCCCCATGGCGCTGGCCAGTTCGGCGTGCCGGTAGAGCATGCGGAATTCGCCGTGGGAGGGGATGAAGTACTTGGGCCGGGTCAGGGCGATGATCTGCTTCAACTCGTCCTGGCAGGCATGCCCGGAGGCGTGGACTTCCGAAAGGGATTCGTAGATGACCTGGGCCCCCTTCATGAAGAGCTCATTGACCACCCGGAAAATGGCCTCCTCATTGCCCGGGATCATGCTGGAGGATAGGATGACGGTGTCGCCTTCCATGATCTCCGTGCTCCGGTGCTCGGAAAAGGCGATCCGGGTCAGGGCCGACATGGGTTCCCCCTGGCTACCTGTTGCCAGGATGACCGTCTTTTCCTTGGGAATGCTGTCAAGACTCTGGATGTCAATGATGGTCGAGGGCTGGTAGGTCAGGTAGCCAAGGCTCTTGGCCGCCTCGAAGACGTTCAGCATGCTCCTGCCCAGGATCAGGACCTTCCTGCCGAAGGCCTCAGCCGTCGTGATGACCTGCTGGAGGCGGAAGACATTGGATGAAAAGGTGGCCACTATGATCCGGCCCTCAGCCTCGGAGAAGATCTCCTTGAAGGCCTTGCCCACCTCACGTTCGGACAGGGAACGGCCGGGTCTTTCGGCATTTGTGCTCTCCGATATCAGGGCCAGGACCCCATTGTTGCCGATTTCCGCGATCTTGCCCAGGTCGATGGGCTCGACCGTGGTCGGCGTGTAGTCGATCTTGAAATCCCCTGTATAGAAGATGGTCCCGACCGGCGTCGACAAGGCGATGGACACGGCGTCGGCGATGGAGTGGTTGACATGGACGAATTCGATATGGAATTCCCCTATATTGATGCTTTCCCCGGCGCGGACAATCTGTTTCTTCTTGCTGCTTACCTTGGGCCGGAAGTTGTCCAGCTTGATTTCAACCAGCTTCATGGCCATGGGGGTGGCGTAGATGGGGACATCAAATTCCTTCAGGAACCAGGGCAGGGCCCCGATATGGTCCTCATGGCCGTGGGTGATTATGATTCCCCGGATCTTGTCACGGTTCTCCCTCAGATAGGTGAAGTCCGGGATGATGATGTCGATACCAGGCATGCTGGTGTCGGGGAAGGCCATACCGCTGTCGATGATGAGCAGGTCCTGGCCGTATTCAAAGACGGTCATATTTTTGCCGATTTCCCGCATACCGCCCAGCGGGATCACCCGCAGGGATTTCCGGCTCGGGCTTGGGGTTTTTTCGCTTGTTTTTTTCTTCTTCTCTTTACTAATCTTGTTTTCCTCTCGATTCCTTCAATTTTCTATAAGCAAGCGGTGACAAGGCGTCACCGGTTAGACGCTGGGATTAATGATAACATGAGAAAAGTCAGCGGCAGGAGGTTGGGCATTATGCGTCACAAAGGTACAGTCAGGCTGGAGACGGACAGGCTCATCCTCCGTCCCTTTACCCTGGACGACTCCCAGGCCATGTATGACAACTGGGCCAGCGATCCGGAGGTGACAAAATACCTGTCCTGGGAACCACACGCCGACCTCCAGGAGACCAGGACCATCCTCCGTTCCTGGGTCAACAGCTACGAATTCCCCGAGTACTACAGCTGGGCCATTGTGCTGAAGGAGTCCGGTACCCCGATCGGGAGCATCGGTTCCGTCGAGAGGCGGGACAATATCCGCATGCTCCATGTGGGCTACTGCATCGGCAAGGCCTGGTGGCACCAGGGCTACACCTCGGAAGCCTTTGCCGAGTTGATCCGTTTCTACTTCGAGGAGGTCGGCATCAACCGGATTGAGTCCTGCCACGAGCCGGACAATGTCCATTCCGGCCAGGTCATGAAAAAGTGCGGCCTGAAATACGAAGGCCTCCACCGGCAGGCCATCTACAAGCCCGACAAATTGGTGGACGCCTGCTATTACGCCATCCTGGCCGAGGACTACTTCGGATGCCGTGATGCTGGACTGTCTGAATCGGAGGGAAGACCGGATGAAGATCAAGAAGACGGAGAATAAACTCTGCCTGAATTGTATGAAGGTCCATCAGGTCGACACCGTCGAGGTAAGGGAGAGAGAAGTCTTCAAGGGCCAAGACGTGGATTATCTTGCCATTTATGAGTACTGTTCCATAGCCGATGGTTTCCTCGAAACTGAGCCGATGATCCGAGCCAATAATCTGGCCATGAAAGATGCCTATAGGGTCAACAAAAAACTCTTGACATCCGATGAGATTCGGGGCATAAGGGATCGATACGCCATTAGCCAGAAGGATCTGGCCCTGGCTCTCGACTGGGGATTGGCAACCATCACTCGCTATGAAACCCACCAGGTGCAGGACCGGGTACATGATGACGTCCTGCGAAAAATCGCTGACGACCCTGCTTGGTTTCTTGGACTGCCAGAGTAATCCCTACATAAACTGGTTGCCAAGTGCACGATAGATTAGGGGAAATTAGAAAATTATCCAGAACAAAATCAATATTTGAAACGATCAATAGCCTTCGCTTGCACCAAGAGGAAGCCTTTGAGGAAACAAAGTCGATGAGACCCATTTCGTACAATCTTGCTCAAAAGCTATCAATTAGTTAACTGATCCTTAGACGCACTCAATCTTGCCGTTCTTGTGGCATTCATTTATCTGTCCATAATTCGGCCCCGCCTGTGTCATGCAGACTTGCGCCATAAGAGGGCCCGTGCTAGAATACGCGGTGTTCAACTAAGAGCATTTAGGCAGGAGGAAAAAGCGTGCCCAATATAAAATCATCCATCAAGAGGGTCAGGTCATCCCAGGCCAAGGCCGAGGCAAATAAGAGCCGGAGAAGTGAGCTCAGGACCCTGGTAAAGAAGGCCATAGAGGCCAAGGAACAGGGACTTCCCGAGGCGGAGGCGCTTGCCCGTACGGCCCAGGCCAAGATCGACCGGGCCGCGGCGGACGGCTTGATCGCGAAGAATACAGCGGCCCGCAGGAAGGCCCGTATCGCGCGCGTCCAGCCCCTGGACGCCTGAACCCTTTCCCTGTCCCCTGATTGAAACGGCAGGATTCCTGCCGTTTTTTCAGCTTCATACGATATAATGACCCTATGGAAAAAAAAGTGCGCAAGAAAAGGAATGTAGCGGTCGCGGTGGCCGGTATCCTGGCCGGCATGATCCTGGCGACGGCTACCTTTGCCTATGTGTACTTGTATCATATCATCGGCCTGCGTCACTTTGATGATATCGGGAAGATCGAGATCGAGAAGGACCTGGAAAAATTGGATGTGCCCGCCAACATGAAGGAGGGCATGCGGATCCCCGTACTCCAGGACAAGGAGATCACCAATATCCTGATCATCGGCTCCGATACCCGGGATCCTTCAAGTCATGGGCGCTCGGACGCCATGATGCTACTCACCATCAACAACAGGACCAAGTCCCTCCACCTGACCTCCCTCATGCGGGCCATCTATGTCAGTATTCCTGACGATCCCGATCCCGCCTACCGCAAGCACTATTCCTCCCGCTACATGCTGAACGCCGCCCACACCTGGGGAGGGCCCCGGCTCTTGCTGAAGACCATCCAGCGGAATTTCCGGGTTGACGTCTCCAAATATATCGCCACGGACTTTTCAGGATTTGAAAAGGCCATCAATACGGTGGGGGGCGTGAATATCGACCTGACGGCGGCCGAGGCCAAGTACCTGACGGAACACGGCTATGGGTCCTACAGTGCCGGGACCCAGGTTTTGAACGGTACGACCGCCCTGGCTTATTCCCGGATCCGGGTACTGGACTCGGATTTCAAACGGATGGAAAGGCAGAGGAAGGTCATCTTCAGCCTTTTCCAGAAGATGAAGGGGAGCAATCCCGCCCAGTTGACCTCAACGGCCGAGGCCCTCATGCCCACGATCACCACCAACATGAGGGACGGTGAGTTCATGGGCCTGGTCCTCAATTTCCCCTCCTATAGTTCCTATTCCTTTGACCAGCTGTCCCTGCCCGTTGAGACCTACAAGGCCAAGGTGACTGTGCGCGGCATGGAGATGTACGATATCAACTGGGTGGAGAATATCAGGACGCTGCACGACTTCATGAAGAAATAAGCCAGGATGACCAGGGCCGACCGCCAGGCAGGGGGTGCTGAAGTGATTATACTGGGCATTGACCCGGGTTATGCCATCACCGGTTTCGGGGTCATTCGCTATGAGGACAAACGTTTGCGGGCCATCGATTACGGCGTCATCAAGACGGAGGCCGGCACCCCTTTCCCCGACAGGCTCCTGGCGATTGACCAGGCCTTGACGGAGCTTTCCAACCGCTACAAGCCCGACTGTTTTGTCATAGAGGAACTCTTCTTCAGCCGGAATACGACCACGGCCATAGGGACGGCCCAGGCGCGCGGTGTCGCTGTCGTCGCCGCCGCCCGCGCCGGTGTTCCCGTTTTTGAATACACGCCGGCCCAGGTCAAACAGGCCGTTACCGGCTATGGCAGGGCCGAAAAGAAACAGATCCAGGAGATGGTCCGACTTCTCCTGAAACTCAGCAGGATGCCAAGACCCGATGACGCCGCCGATGCCTTGGCGGTGGCCATCTGCCACGCCCACTCGGGCAACCGGGGCAGTCACCGGGCGGTGGGGGGCTATCAGTAGAAGGAGCCGGTATGATTGCCAGCATTAGGGGAAAGTTGTTAAGGAAGGCGGAGGACTTCGTCATCCTGGAGCAGGGGGGCCTGGGTTTCCATATCGATATGGCGGCCGGCATGGTGGCCCGGCTGCCCGCTGTCGGTGAGACCCTGACGGTCTTCACCCATCTGCATGTCCGGGAGAATGAGATGGGCCTTTTCGGTTTCACCAGCGAGGAGGAGAAGAACCTCTTCGCCCTGGTCCAGACCGTCAGCGGTGTCGGTCCCAAGCTGGCCCTGCAGATCGTCGACAGCCTGACACCGGAGGCCTTTGCCCTGGCCATCCTGCAAGGTGACGTCGACTGTCTGACCAGCGTCAAGGGCATCGGCAGGAAGGGGGCCGCCCGCATGATCCTGGAGCTGACGGACAAGCTGAAAAAGGCTGGCTTCGAGCTGGCGCCCGCGACTGTCCTGACGGGGGAGGAGCAGATCGAAGCCGATGATACGGTAGCTGAGGTCAGGGCCGCCCTCCTGGTGCTGGGTTACAGTGTTGGCGAGGCGGTGGACGCTATCCGGCGGGCCGGGCCGGAGGCGGACGATTCGGTCGAATCCCTGCTCAGACGCGCCCTTTCACTGCTGGCCCTTGTTTAGGGGATCCGGCCTTTTGATATCCTGAGGGGGACAGGTGACCGCCATGTATGAATTTCACAGTTTTATGTCGGAGGAGCAGGAGGACTGCTTTGAGGAGGAGAGGGTTCTCTCCCGGAAGGCCCTGAGCGGGGATACCGATGAACCCCAGCTTCGGCCACGGCGCTGGGCCGAGTATTTCGGCCAGGAAAAGGTCAAGGCCAACCTGGGGATCGCCATCGAGGCCGCCAAGGGCCGGAAGGAAGCCCTGGATCATATACTCCTCTACGGCCCCCCCGGCCTGGGGAAGACAACCCTGGCCGGCATCATCGCCTATGAGCTGGGCGTGGAGATGCGGATCACCTCGGGGCCGGCCATCGAGAGGCAGGGGGACCTGGCGGCCATCCTGACCAATCTCAGGGAACATGACGTTCTTTTTATCGATGAGATCCACCGGCTGAACCGGACGGTCGAGGAAGTCCTCTACCCCGCCATGGAGGACTACGGCCTGGACATCATGATCGGGAAGGGGCCGTCAGCCCGCTCCATCCGGCTCGACCTCCCCCGCTTCACCCTGATCGGAGCCACGACCCGGGCCGGACTTTTGACCTCCCCGCTCCGGGACCGCTTTGGTATGATCCAGCGCCTGGACCTCTACGCCCCCGACGAGATTACCCTGATCCTCCAGCGCTATGCCTCCCTCCTGGGGGTGGGTATCGACCAGGAGGGCCTGGAAGTGCTCTCCACCCGTTGCCGGGGGACCCCCCGGGTCGCCATCCGCCTCCTCCGCCGTATGCGGGACTATGCCCAGGTCAAGGGCAACAATGTCATCAACCGGGAGATCTGTGACCTGGGCCTGGCCGCCCTGGACATCGATGCCATCGGCCTGGACGGGAACGACCGCCTGATCATGCGGGTCATGGCGGATATGTACGACGGTGGGCCGGTCGGTCTTGATACCCTGGCGGCCTCGACAGGGGAGGACCCGGTGACCATTGAGGATATCTACGAACCCTATCTCATGCAGATCGGCTTCATCGCCAAGACGCCGCGCGGCCGGATCCTGACCCGGGGCGGCTTCGACCACCTTGGCCTTCCCTACCTAAGCCGGGAGGGGGAGAGGAGGGGGCCGGAGAACCAGGTCACCCTCCAGGAGATCCTGGAGGCTTCCGGGGAGGAGAGGGCAAATGACTGATTTGCCTTCCTTCAAGAAGCTCCTGCTTCACACCTGTTGTGGCCCCTGCGCCGTCTGGCCGCTGGAGGTCCTCCTGGAGGAGGGGGTTGATGTCAGCCTCCTCTTCTACAATCCCAACATCCATCCCGGGGTTGAATGGCAGAGGCGGCTGGAGAACACCATGAAGGTGGCGGAGCATTATGGGGTCTCCCTCCTGATCCGGGGCTGCTCCCTGGCGGGGGAATGGATCAGGCGGGCCGATGAGGGGGAGGAGCGCTGCCGCTACTGCTATGAGCTACGCCTGGCCTGTGTGGCCAGGGAGGCTGTGGAAAACGGCTTTGACGCCATAAGCAGTACCCTCCTGGTCAGCCCCTACCAGGAGAGGAACATGATCCTGGAGGAAGGCCGAAAGGCCGCCGGGGAAAAGGGACTGACCTTCATCCCCTACGACTGGCGGGAGGGATTCCGGCGGGGACAGGCCAAGGCCAGGAAGCTGGGCCTCTACCGGCAGAAATACTGTGGCTGCCTGGTCTCGCTTGCCGAATCCAGCTGGCAGGAATCCATCCTCAGCGAGCAGGAGGAGCTGGCCCTCTGGGAATGCCTGAAGTCGGACCAGGGCTTCCAGGAGACCCTGCTCTACGATCCCGAGACCTGGGAGGAGGTCAAGGGGGGCGGATGACCGGGCTCAGGATCCGGCCAGGTCAGCCGGGTCCAGGGGCCGGACATAGAGGGTCTTGAATTTGTCGTAGGTCACATTTCCCGGCCGGGAGCCCGGGATTTTTTTTACGTCCCCCACCTGGGCGTAATCGACCTCCAGGGCGGCCCCCGACCGGCCGGCATCCGAATACCAGGCCGCGATGCCGGCGGCCTCCTCCAGGGCCCTGTCGGGGACGGGCCGGCCCCCGGTGACCAGGATCACATGCGAGCCAGGCCGGTTTTTGACATGAAACCAGAGGTCCTGGCGGGCGGCCTTGCGGAGCAGGCTGTCATTTTGCAGGTTGTTGCGGCCGGAAAGCAGGCTGAAACCGTCAGAGGACTTGAAGGCGCGGGGCGGGGCTGGCAGGCCGCTGCCGCGGGCGGGCGTCCTGTCCTGTTTTTTCCGGTAGTCCCCGAAGGTCTGCCGCATCCGTCTCTTTTTGGAGGCGGGCCGGCCGGGGAGCGAATCCCGCTGATCCGGTTCCTCTTCCTTGCCTGCCTTCTTCTCCGGCCGGGCCCTGTATTCCTGTTCCAGGGCCAGGAGGTCCTCCTCGGACTCGGCGTAGCCGGTGGCCGCCGCCAGCGACTCCAGCCAGGCAAGCTCGTCCAGGTCCTTGGCCAGGAGGCGGCCGGCCGCCTGGAGTTTTCTCTCCTTCCGTCTGGCCCGGGCAAAGTAGCGGTTGGCATTTTCCGCGGGTGACCAACGGGGATCCAGGGCGCAGGAGACCGGGGCGCCTGATTCGTGATAGTTCTCAAGCTCGACCTTTTCAGCGCCCGGGGGGATGGTGTGGAGATAGGCCAGGATCAGTTCCCCCTTCAGCCGGTCCTGGTCCGCCTCCCTCCCTTCGGCCAGGTCCGCCTCCATGGAGCTGCCGCTTTTTTGGACCCGCTTGCTCTGTTCGCCAATCCGTTTCGCCAGGGACCTCCTCCGCCTGTCGAACCGGTCCAGCCGGGCGGTTTCCTCCTGGTAGCTGGCCAGGGCCTGGGTCATGGTGGGGTAGGGGACGGACCAGGGAAGATGGGTCAGGGGAGGCATGGACCGCCAGCGGCCGCCGGGCGGGACCCTCCGGCCCGTCATAGTAGATGGCGGGCGCCAGGGGTCCGTCAAGGGCCTCCCGGCAGAGGGAGAGGGCGGCCTCACGCAGCTTCCCCCGTTCCCCCTCCTTGAGGGCATTCAGGGGAAGGCTGGGGTCGAGACCCGCCCGGTAGGCGGCTTCCCTGCCGAGCCGGGGGGAGAAGCCGGCCAGGGCGCCCGAGACGGCCCGGCCGACGGGCAGGGCCGGGTCCAGACGCGCCTCCCAATCGTGGGCAGGGAGCCCGACGCAGGCCTGGGGTTCCAGACCCTTCTGGGGGGGCGGGGGGAGGTAGGGGTGGGCCGGGAGGATCTCCCGGTAGCGGTTGACCCTGTGGTCGACGGTCCGCAAGGCGCCCATAATGACCTGGTCCCGGTTGAGGAGGATCAGGTTGGCGGTCCGGGGCATGCACTCGAAGACCAGTTCCAGCGGCAGCTCATCGCCCAGCTCGTCCAGGGCCAGGAACCGGAAGTTGAAAACCCTTTCCCAGGGCGGTGATTCGACAGCCAGCAAGCGGGCGCGACCCAGGTGTTTGCGCAGGTACATGACAAAGGCCGGCGGTGGATTCAGGCCGCGGCCCCCTGACGGGAGGGTCAGGGAAAGGCCGGGGCGCGACGGATTCGCGGCCAGACTCAGGGAATATTTCCGCCTGTCGGGGGCAAAGAGGAGGAGCTTAAGCGTATGGCGGTCCTCCATGGAGATCCGGTCGATCTGCGACCCGGCCAGCAGGCTGTCCAATTCGGGTCTTAAGGCGTGCGCGGTAATGCCGTCCATCAGGAAATACCCTTTCTTTTGTCATTGCCAAAATAATAGTATCATGGGGCCGGGAGGCGGAAACCATGGCGGGAAGCGGGAAGAGGGCAGGCAAAAGATCTTCAGCGGGGAATAAGGGACCGGGCAAGGCCGCAAAATCCGGATTCACACCGGAGGAACTTCGGTTCAGGACCCGCTTTCTTTCGTCCAATTTTGGCCGCTTTGTAATAGGCCTGAGCCTGTTCGCCCTCCTCCTGGCCCTTCTGGCCCTCGTCGCGGGGCAGAATATCAATCTCTTCTTTCTCTTGACCGGCCTGGCCCTGCTCGCTGCCATGGTGGCCTTTTGGCTCTTCTTGCTTTTCAGGCGGACGGCCCGACACGATTAGGGCATTCCCGGCCCCGGGCCGGGAAAGGATGGGGGTATCCCAATGGAAGGTCAAACACTCCGGATAGGGAAGCGTTCCTATCTGATTTCACTTGCCACCCTCCTTGTCCTCATGATCCTGGCCGGCCTCCTGACCCTGTTCCTCCCGGCCGGGGCCTACGAACGCGCCTTCATTGACGGCCGGGAGATGATCGTCCAGGATTCCTTCCGCTATACGGACAAGCCCTCCTACCCGGCCTACCTCTGGTTCCTGGCCCCCTTCGAGGTCCTGGCGGCCCCGGGGGCGGCGGTCGTCTGGGTCATCCTCATCTTCCTGCTCTTCCTGGGGGCCAGCTTCACCCTCCTGCTCCGGAGCGGAATGGTGGAGCGGCTCATGGACCGGCTGACCACCCGTTTTTCCGGGAGGAAGTACGGACTCCTGTCGGCCGTCAGCCTCTTCTTCATGGTCTTTGGCGCCTGTTTTGGTGTCTTTGAGGAACTGATCGTCCTGGTACCCTTCTGCCTCATCCTGGCCCGAAAAATGGGCTGGGATTCCCTGACAGGGCTCGGCATGAGCCTTTTATCAGCCGGAATTGGGTTTGGGGCCGCTGTCTTCAACCCCTTCACCCTGGGAGTCGCCCAAAAATTGGCGGACCTCCCCCTCTACTCGGCCACCCCCTACCGGTTGCTCATCTTCGTCAGTAGCTTCTTCCTGGTCCAGCTCTTCCTGCGCTGGTACGCCAGGCGGATCGAAAGAGATCCCAGCCGGTCCCTGGTCCACCGGGAGGACAGTGAGCTCCAGGAGGAGGAAGGCCTTTCCTACCCGGCCGGCGCCGACCGGGCCCTCCGGATCTTTTCCTTCTTCCTGCTGGCCATCCTGGGCCTCCTGGTCGCCTCCTTTTTCATCGGCGCCCTCTCCGATATCAGCTTCCCCCTGATCGCCCTCCTCTTTCTGGCCGGTTCGGTCACCAGCGTCCTCCTGGCCAGGACCCTGTCCCTGAAGGAGACGGGCCGGGCGCTTCTGTCGGGCCTGCTCGGGGTCGCGCCCGCCCTGGCCTTGATCCTCATGGCCCTGAGCATCAAGCAGATCGTCATCAGGGGCGGGGTCATGGATACCATCCTCTTCGAGGCGGTCAGCCGTCTGGGGGGCTTGAGCCCTCCCCTGGCCATCCTGGGGGTCTGGCTCCTCATCCTGGCCCTGAACTTCTTCATTGGGTCGGGGTCGGCCAAGGCCTTCCTCGTCCTGCCCATCCTCCTGCCCATCGTTGATGTGACCGGGCTCTCGAGGCAACTGGCTGTCCAGGCCTTCCTCTTCGGTGACGGTTTCTCCAACCTGCTCTATCCCACCAATGCCGCCCTCATGATCGGCCTTGGTTTTTCGCCCGTTGGCTATACAAAATGGCTGCGCTGGGAGATCCCCCTGCAGCTCGGGCTGGCCCTGCTAAGTCTGGGTTGGCTCTACCTTGGTTATTTCATAGGGCTTTGAGGCCGGATTGGCTAAGGCTTAAGGAGGCAATGAATGGAAGCAAGAATTGAAGAGGCAGCCAGGCGACTGGCGGAGGCCGTCCGCTACCCCTCGATCTCATACCATCGGATGGAGGACATGGACCTTCCGGTCTTCCAGTCCTTCCTGGACTTTCTCGAGAAGACCTACCCCGGGGTCCACGCCAGGCTCGAGCGGACCATGATCAACGGCTACAGCCCGGTCTACCACTGGAAGGGCCGGGAGGGGGACCGGCGGCCCGCCCTCTTTTTGGCCCACTATGACGTGGTACCGGCCCTGGAGGAGGGTTGGACCCATGAAGGCCCCTTTTCAGGGGTGATTGCCGATGGCTGTGTCTGGGGGAGGGGGGCCATCGACAACAAGAGTACGGTCATCGGCCTTATGGAAACCGTCGAATGGCTCCTGGAGGAGGGCTTCCAGCCGGAGCGGGATATCTGGATCGCCTTCGGCTTCGACGAGGAGGTCAACGGCCGGTTCGGGGCCAAGAAGATTGTGGAATGGTTCGAGGAGAAAGAGATCCGTTTCGAATTCGTTCTGGATGAGGGGGGCGCGGTCTCCGACGGTTCCGTGATGGGGATCCGGGAGCCGGTCGCCGTCATCGCCCTGGCTGAGAAGGCCAGCGCCAGCTTTGAGTTTGTCTTCACCGGGGAGGAGGGACATTCGTCGACACCGCCTGCCCACACCAGCCTGGGCTACATGGCCGAGTTCATCTACAAGGTGGAGAACCGTCCCCTCCCGGTCCGGCTGACGGAAACGGTCGAGAAGATGCTCCAGAACCTGGCCCCCTTCCGGCCCGGTATCCAGGGCCAGGTCCTGGCCAGGCCCCGCCTCTTCTTCCCCCTCCTCAAGCCGGCCCTGCTGAAGAACAAGCAGACGGCGGCCCTCCTGCGGTCGACCGTGGCCTTCACCGTGAGCCAAAGTGGCTCGGCCCCCAATGTCCTGCCCAAGGAAGCCGTCTGCACGGCCAATCTTCGGGTCCTCCAGGGGGACACGACCGCGGGGATCCTCAGTCATCTGCGGGAGTTGACCGGTATGAACTATGAGGTAAGGCCCATCGCCGTCGAGGAGCCCTCCAGGATCGCCTCGACCGATTCACCCGCCTACGCCCATCTCGCGAGGACCATCGGGGAGGTTTTCCCTGACGCGGTTGTCATCCCCTACCTCATGGCCGGCGGGACGGACAGCCGCCACTATGAGGACCTGGCCGACGATGTCTACCGCTTCCAGCCCCTCCGCCTGTCCGGCGAGGACCTGGACCTCCTGCACGGGACCGATGAGCGCCTGTCCATTGGCAACCTGGCCAATATGCTCTCCTTTTACAAGCGCTTTATGGAGACCCTTGATTAGGATCCGGCGCTTCCCCGGCAGTTTTTTTGCCGGAGAAATATTCGATGGCCAGGTTGAGCGCGATACCGGCCGCGATGAGGAGGCCGCCGAAAAAAGAGGCGTCGGCCTTGAAATGCCCCTGTAGAAGATCCAGGAGGACACCGGCCAGGACCTGGCCGACAAAGACCAGGACTGTCAGGCTGAATTGGGAAATCCGGGGGACCAGGATGTTGAAGAGGACGACCACCCCGACGCCCAGGACCCCGCCGAGATAGATCCAGGACCGGCCAAGGGACAGGGCGGGGAAGAGGGGCAGCGCCTCCCGGCTGGCGGCCACGAGCAGGAGGGTGACCGGCAGGCCTGCCAGGTGATTGATGAAGGAGCCCGGCAGGGCGCCCGCGCGTTCGGCCAGGCGGGCGTTGATGGACCGGGAGAGGACGACGGCCACGCCCGCCGCCAGGGAGAGCCAGACGGCGGGGGCCGTCCCGGCCACGGTCCGGTCCAGCATGAGGGCGATGCCAGCCAGGCAGAAGGCCAGGCCGACCAGGGTCGATTTACGGAAGGGCCGCCGGGTCATCCCCAGCCAGCCTGTCGCGTCGATGAGCAGGGAGGCGGCGGTCTGCCCCAGCAGGCCCAGGGCGATGATGCTGGTCAGGCTTATCCTGCCGAAGGCCAGGTTGTTGAAGATGGTCATGGTCACCCCGATGACGCCGCCCAGGTAGAACCACCAGGGGGACCGGGTCCGGGGCAGGGGTTTTTGCCGGGTCAGAAGGCAGGCGATCAGGGCAAAAAGGGCACCGATGGCATGGGCCAGGGCCCCCGCCTGGAAGACGCCGACCGCCAGCGCCAGCTGGCCGTTGATGAAGATCATGACGGCCAGGAGGAGACCCAGGAAGAGGGCGGTCAGGGTATACATTGGGACAAGCCCAGGGGCCCCTTGGGCCATAAGTCAGGAAAACGGCCCGGGTGGGCCGTTTTCTCTTCCCTTGAGAGGGTTGCTTTCCTAGAGGAGTCCTTCTTCAAGACATTCCTCCCGGGTCATCTGATCGTAATAGGTCCTGGCCTGGTAGTGGGTATGCAGATACTTGTGGGCTACCGGGCTGTTGGGCTGCCCGAGGAAGCGCTCGATCAGCTGGACCAGCTCGGGGTTCTGATGCGACTTCCGTATGACCTGGCGTTCGTCCTCGCTGTAGAGGGCCTTGGCCCGGGCCAGGCGGGGGTCCGCATCCATCCGGTCCCTGGCAGACACGTAGGACTGGCCGCCCCCGTGGATGCAGCCGCCGGGGCAGGCCATGACCTCGATGAAATGGCAGTCCTTCTCGCCCCTCCTCACCGCCTTCAAGACGGCGTCAGCCTGTTTGACACTGGAGCAGACGACCACCTTCAGTTCGGTGGGGACCCCGTCAAGCGGCAGGGTGACCGAGGCCTCCTTGACCCCTTCCAGTCCCCGGACGGCCTCATACTCGAAATTGGGCAGGTCCTCGCCCGTCAGCACATCGGCCGCCGTACGAAGGGCCGCCTCCATGACCCCGCCCGTCACGCCGAAGATGACGGCCGCGCCGGTATAGTCGCCCAGGACGCTGTCAGGCTCCTCATCCTTCAGTTCGTGGAAGTCGATGCCGGCCTGCTTGATCATGTCACCCAGCTCCCGGGTGGTCAGGGAGAAATCAACATCCCTGATCCCGTCGACCTCGAGTTCATCCCGGTCCGCCTCGGATTTCTTCGCGATACAGGGCATGCAGGAGACGACCACGATCTTTTCGGGATCCAGCCCCTTGATCTGGGCGAAATAGGACTTGACCAGGGCGCCCATCATATTCTGGGGCGACTTGCAGGTCGAGAGGTTGGGCAGGAAGTCGGGATGGTACATCTCACAGAAGCGGATCCAGCCCGGCGAACAGGAGGTGATCATGGGCAGGGTCCCGCCCGTCCTCAGACGGTGGAGCAGTTCATTGGCCTCTTCGCTGATGGTCAGGTCGGCTGAGAAGTTGGTGTCAAAGACATAGTCAAAGCCTATCTGCCGCAAGGCCGCCGTCATCTTTCCTGTCACCGGGGTTCCCACCGGGTAGCTGAACTCCTCGCCGAGGGAGGCGCGGACGGCAGGGGCCGTCTGGACCACGACCACCTTGTCGGGGTCGTCCAGGGCATCCCAGACATCATCGATATGGCGGCGCTCGTGGAGGGCCGCCACCGGGCAGGCCTCAATGCACTGGCCGCAGTAGACGCAGTTGACGTCATTCATGCTGAAGTCGAAGGCCGGGCCGACCTCGGTATCAAAGCCCCGGTTGGTGAAGGAGAGGACCCCCAGGCCCTGCACCTTGTTGCAGGTGCTGACACAGCGGCCACAAAGGATGCACTTGCTGGTGTCACGGACGATGGAGGGGGACAGCTGGTCGATGGTGACCGGCCGCTTGGCCCCTTCAAAACGGACGCCCGTGATCCCGCGCTCCTCGCAGAGGGCCTGGAGTTCACAGGTCCCGTTGCGGAGGCAGGTGGGGCAGTTCATATCGTGGTTGGCCAGGATCAGTTCCAGATTCATCCGGACGGCCTGCCGGACCACCCGGGTGTTGGTCTTGACATTCATGCCTTCCTCGACCTTGAGCACGCAGGTGGCCGGCAGACCCCGCATGGGCCTGCCCTTGACATCGACCTCGGCCACGCAGAGCCGGCAGGCGGCGATCTCATTGGTGTCTTTCAGGTAGCAAAGGGAAGGGATCCGGATACCCGACCGGTGGGCCGCCTGGAAGACGGTCTCATTGGGATGGGCCTCTATCTGGCGGTTATTTATGGTAATGGTTACGCTGGTCTTTTTCTCTGTCATAGGGGACTCCTTCCTTCCTAGCGCCGATCGATCGAGTCGAAGGGGCAGACCTCGAAACAGGCGCCGCAGCGGATGCAGACCGCCTGGTCAATGTAGTGCTGCTCCTTGACCTTGCCCGAAATCGCGTCGACCGGACAGACGCGGACGCACTTGGTACAGCCGCGGCAGGTCTCGTTGATGGTATAGCCGAGCAGGTCCTGGCAGACACCGGAGGGACACCTTTTGTCAATGACGTGGGCCCGGTATTCGTCCATGAAATGCGTCATGGTGGAGAGGACCGGGTTGGGCGCGGTCTGCCCCAGGGCGCAAAGCGAGGTCAGGCTGATATTGCCGGCCAGCTCGAGCAGGTCATCCAGATCCTGTTCGACCGCGGCCCCGCAGGTGATCTTGTCCAGGATCTCCAGCATGCGCTTGGTGCCTTCCCGGCAGGGGACACACTGGCCGCAGGACTCATCCACGGTGAAGTCCAGGAAGAAGCGGGCGATGTCGACCATGCAGTTGTCCTCGTCCATGACGATCATGCCGCCCGAACCCATCATGGAGCCCAGTTCCACCAGGCGATCGAAATCGATGGGGACGTCCAGGGCCTCCCGGGTCAGGCAGCCGCCCGAAGGACCGCCCGTCTGGACGGCCTTGAATTCCTTGCCATGGGGGCAGCCGCCCCCGATGTCCTCGATGACCTCGCGGAGGGTGGTCCCCATGGGAACCTCAACCAGGCCGGTGTTGGTGATCTTGCCGCCCAGGGCGAAGACCTTGGTGCCGGAGCTCTTCTCCGTCCCGATGGACCGGAACCAGTCGGGTCCCTGGCGGATGATGCCGGGGATATTGGCCAGGGTCTCCACATTATTGATGATGGTCGGTTTGCCCCAGAGGCCCTTGTTGGCGGGGAAGGGGGGCTTGTTGCGTGGCATGCCCCGCTTGCCCTCGATCGAGGCGATCAGGGCCGTCTCCTCACCGCAGACAAAGGCGCCGGCCCCCAGGCGGATGTGGATATCAAAGTCAAAGCCGCTGTTCAGGATATTCCTGCCCAGGAGGCCCAGGGCCTTGGCCTCCTCCATGGCGATCTGGAGGCGCTTGACCGCAGTCGGGTATTCCGCCCGGACATAGAGCCAGCCCTGGGAGGCCCCGATGGCGTAGCCGCCGATGATCAGGGCTTCGATGATGGCGTGCGGGTCCCCCTCCAGGACGGACCGGTCCATGAAGGCGCCCGGGTCACCCTCGTCCGCGTTGCAGATGATGTATTTTTGATCTGCCTCGTTGTCGGCCGCGAACTTCCATTTCAGGCCGGTCGGGAAACCGGCGCCGCCGCGGCCGCGGAGGCCGGAGGCGGAGACCAGGTCGATGACTTCCTGGGGTGACAGCTCGGTCAGGACCTTGGCCAGGGCCTGGTAGCCGTCAACGCCTATGTATTCACGGACGTCCTCCGGGTTGATGAAACCGCAGTTGTGGAGGACGATCCGCTTCTGTTTACGGTAGAAGGGGAGGTCGTCGAAACCGGTGCAATCCGGCAGGACGCTGTCATCGTCCAGTCCGGCCAGGGTCAGCTTGGGGCAGGGCCTGCCGCCCAGGATATGCTCCTCCACGATGGTCGACACTTTAGAAGGGTCGACGTGGATATAGGAGACCTTGTCCTTGCCGGCCTCATAGACCTCGACGATGGGCTCGTAAACGCACATGCCGATACAGCCCACCTCTTCCAGGGTGACCTGGTCCAGGCCACGTTTTTTGAATTCCTCGGAGAAGGCCTGGTAGACCTGCCTGGCGCCGGCCGAGATGCCGCAGGTGGCCATGCCGACCACCACCCGGATCTGTTCGGGCCTTTCCAGCTTCCCCTTCCATTCGTCACGCAGACGGTCCAGGGCTTCCCTGGAAGCCAGGGGCTCCAGTCGGCCGCCCATCTCTTCCTTCTTCATCAGCTTATCCATGTGCCGCCCCCTCTATTTAGTTGAAACCTTGCTTCTGCGGTAATTGGCGAGAATGCAGGGGATCTCATCGACATCGTCCAGGTTGGCGTAGACATCCCCGTCAATCATCATGACCGGGGCCAGTCCGCAACAACCGAGACAGCGGGCGGCATTGATGGTGAACACACGGTCCTCCGTTGTCATGCCGACCCCGACGCCAAGCTCTTCGACCACCTTGTCCAGCACCTTCTGGGCGCCCTTCACATAGCAAGCCGTCCCCATACAGACCTGCACCTGGTGCTGCCCCTCGGGAACGGTGGTGAACTGGCTGTAAAAGGTGGTGACACCGTAGAGTTCCGCGATGGGAACCCCGGTTTCGCTGGAGATGAACTTGTGGACCTCCAGCGGCAGGTAGCCAAAAAGGCGCTGCGCTTCCTGCAGGGCCGTCATAGCCACTCCCTGCTTATTCTCCTCATTCTCTATGAAGGCCCGTAATTCCTCGTATCTGGGGTCGTCATCAGAGAGGGTCTTGCATTGACAAGGTTGCGACATGTTCTCCTCCTTCGATTTTGAAGATGGCGGAGTCAGGGACATGGTCAGTCAACCGGCGCGGGCGGCGTCGTAAAATCATCAGGATAACCTTGTCAAAGGGGCGCATCCGGAAACCGGTTCAGGCAATGTTACATATGACTCATCCATACACAAAAAACACATACTGATTATCAGCCATTGTTCCAGGATTGGCAAGTCCCCATCACCATGGACCATGCGCGGGCCGGATTCCCTTATGCTAGTATCAAATGAATTGCAAACATCCGGTCCCGACCCAGGCAGGGCGCGGGTGGAAGGGGGAGTGGGGAATGGAACTGCGGCGCTTGGTTTTACTGCATTCGAACGATATGCATGGCAACTTCTTTGCCAAGGAGACCCACGACAAGATGGTGGGTGGCATGAGCCGGCTCTCCGGCTATGTACACAAGACGCGGGAGGAGGAGACCGACCCCGTCCTCTACGTCATCTCAGGGGACATGCTCCAGGGTTCGATCATCGACCAGGAATACCGGGGGATATCGACCATCCTGGTCATGAACATGCTGGAGCCTGACGTGGTGACCCTGGGCAACCATGAGATGGACTACGGTTTCGCCCACCTCATGTTCCTGGAGCGCTGCGCCAACTTCCCCATCGTCAACGCCAATCTCTATATCAAGCCCACCGGGTCCAATCTCTTCAAGCCCTACCATATCCTGGAGCTGGACGGTATCCGGATCCTCTTCATCGGCATCATCACCGAGGAGGTCCTGGCCAAGAGCAAGAGCGAGGCCCTGCTCGGGACCTTCATCAGCATCGAGGACGCCGCCGAGGAGGTGGAGTATATCTGCAACAGCTACAAGGATGTCGACATCGACCTGACGGTCCTCCTGACCCATATCGGTTTCGACCAGGACAAGCGGTTGGCCGCCCTGCTCCCGCCCGAGCTGGGGGTCGATCTCATCATCGGGGGACACAGCCATACCCTCCTGGAGCAACCCGAGAAGGTGAATGACATCCTGATCGCCCAGGTGGGTTCGGGGACGGATTTTCTGGGCCGCTTCGACCTCACGATCAACATGGACAGCAACTCCGTCCATGACTTCATCTGGGAGGCTGTCCCCATCGATGACTCCCACTGCCCCAATGACCCTGTCATGGACCAGCTGCTTACGGAATACCAGCAGGAGATTGACGACAAGTACAATACCGTGATCTGCCGCCTCCCCCATGAGATGGAGCATGGCAACCGCTTCCGGGAGACGGAGCTGGGCAATCTCTTTTCCGATATCCTCAGCTACCAGCTGGGGGTCGACCTGGTCTTCGTCGCCTCCGGTTCCATCAGGAAGCCCAAGCTCCAGGCCCTTGTCTCCCGCTCCGATCTCATGGAGATCTACCCCTACGACGAGGCCATGATCAGCTTCACGGTTGATGGGAGGACCCTGCGCGCCATGCTGGGGCACCTCATGCGCTCGCTCTACCAGGCCGGCACACGCGAATTCTATCAATGGAACCGTGACCTGAGGGTTGAGGTGGAGGCGACGGGGGAGCTGGGCCAGGTCCTCATGAAGGGGGCCCCCCTGGATCCGGACGGGGAGTACAGGATCGCCATGCAGGAGTACCATTACGGGATCATCGCCGACAACTTCGGCATCAGCCAGGAGGAGATCGCCTTGAAAGGCCGGGTCCGCGTTGTCAGCACCTCGGCCCAGGACAACCTGATCGAATATTTCCGAAAGCACAAGATCCCCCGCAACCGGCGGGACGGGCGGATCAAACTGGCCGCTGTGCTTGAGGACAGATAGAAGTCCCCGGCCGTTGCCGGCCGGGGACCAGGTAAGTCAGGGAGCCGGGGACCGTCAGTCCGCCTCTTTTTCAAGGCAGTCAGGGCAGAGGCCCTCAAAGACCAGGCTGGTCTCATGCACCTCATAGTCTGGGTGACCCTTGAGTCGGGGCCTCTCCGTCTCGATGTCGAGGATGGCGCCACAGTTCCCACATTTGAAGTGGGCGTGAAAGCCGGGGGCGGCATCGAACCGCATCTCCTTCTCCTCGACCCTGACAGTCCGGATCAATCCTTTCTTCAGGAAAAGCTTGACCGTGTTGTAGACGGTCGCGCGCGAAAAGAGATGACCCTCCCTCTGCAAGTGGGCGTAGATGTCATCAACGGTCGGGTGGTCCTCCGAAGTCGCCAGATAGTCGTAGATCCTGACCCTCTGGCTCGAAGGATTGATCCCGTGATCTTTCAGAAGATCGACCGTATTCCGGATCACGCGTCCAGCCTCCCTGTCCCTACAAAGGGGCGATCCCTACTTGTAGGAATCGGCGACCGTCCAATGATCGGCGATCTTGCCGACAAGGCCGATCCCGGGCTTCAGTGTCTTGCCGCCCTCCTGCCAGCCTGAGGGAGTGACTTCCCCGCCCTTGGTCCTGCGGACCAGCTGGTAGGCCTTGATCTGGCGGATGGCCTCGGAAACATTTCGGCCGACGGGCGGTGTCAGGACTTCCATAGCCTGGATCACACCGTCGGGATCGACCAGGAAGCGGCCCCTGACGTTGACGCCGGCCTCGCGGTCATAGACCCCGAAGAGTTCACCGATGGCGCCGGATGAATCAGAAAGCATGGGGAAGGGGACATCCTTGCCCGCGATTTTGGACAGTTCGACATCGTTCCAGATCTTATGGACGAACTCGCTGTCAACCGAGATGGACAGTACCTGTACGCCCAGGGCCTCAAATTCTTCATACCTTGCTGCAACTGCAGCCACCTCAGTCGCTCAGACAAAGGTGAAATCGCCGGGATAGAAACAAATCATAACCCATTGATCTTTGTAGTCCTCCAGCTTGACCTTCTTGAATTTGCCCTCATGAAAAGCCATCGCCTTGAACATGGGGGCAGGTTTTCCTACCATTGGCATAGTATCTTCCTTTCTTCATGCGTTTCCCGTCATCGTCCCCGCGGACGACAGCAGGCTTGCCCTTACGTCATTAGAATTATAATCATTCTAATATCGTAATAATTATAACCTTTTTTATACTAGCATGAGAGAGGGGGCCGCGCAACGGCGGCCGGCCCGGAGGGGCTGTGCTATCGTGGACGGGGTGGACGCCCGGATCCGGGTTCCCTGGTCAAGAGGAGGTCAAGGATGGCGAAAAGGAATTATGGGGAAGACTCCCTCAAGGCCCATGCCGGCTGGCGGGGCAAATTCGAGATTAAAACACGGGTTTCACTGGCGACAGGGGAGGACCTGTCCCTGGCCTACACGCCGGGGGTGGCCGCCCCCTGCCTGGAGATCGCCCGGGATCCCAGGAAATCCTATGACTACACCCGGCGCTGGAACCTCTGCCTGGTGGTGACGGACGGGACGGCTGTCCTGGGCCTGGGTGATATCGGCCCGGAGGCCGCCCTGCCGGTCATGGAAGGGAAATGCGTGCTCTTCAAGGAGCTGGGCGCTGTTGACGCCCTGCCCCTTTGCATAAAATCGAAGGATGTCGATGAAATCGTCCGGACCATCTACCTGCTTTCAGGCAGCTTCGGGGGGATCAATCTGGAGGACATCTCGGCGCCCCGTTGCTTTGAGATCGAGAGAAGGTTGAAGGCCCTCTGCGATATTCCTGTCTTCCACGATGACCAGCATGGGACGGCGGTTGTCGTCCAGGCCGCCCTGCTCAATGCCCTCCGGCTGACGGGGAAAACTTTGGAGGAGGTCCGGATCGTGATCAGCGGGGCTGGGGCGGCGGGCCTGGCCACCAGCAGGCTCCTCCTGGCCTCCGGCGCCGGCCGGATCATCCTCTGTGACCGGGAGGGCACGCTCTACCCGGGCAGGCAGGAAGGGATGAATCCGGACAAGGAGGCGGTCGCCGCCCTGACCAACCAGGAGGGGGTTAAAGGTGACCTGGCCCAGGCCCTGGAGGGGGCGGAAGTCCTGATCGGCCTGTCCGGCCCCGGCCTGGTCAGCCGGGCCATGGTCGAGCGTATGGCCCCGGGGCCCCTTGTCTTTGCCTGCGCCAACCCCGACCCGGAGATCGACCCCAGGGTCGCGAGGGAGGCGGGCGCGGCCCTGGTCGCGACGGGCCGGTCGGACTACCCCAACCAGATCAACAATGTCCTGGCCTTCCCCGGCCTCTTCCGCGGGGCCTTTGACGCCAGGGCCTCCGACATCAATCAGGCCATGCTGCAGGCGGCGGCCCAGGCCCTGGCGGACCTGATCGGGGACCAGGACCTGTCGGCGGAGCGGATCCTGCCGGATCCCCTGGATCCCAGGCTCAGGGAGGCCGTCTCCAGGGCCGTCTACCAGGCGGCCCTGGACTCGGGGGTCGCCCGGCTTTAAAGCGATAGACCGCCGGCCGGCGGTCTATCGGGAAGCCTGTCTTGTTGGGGTTCAGGCCCAGGGATCCTCCGAGAGGGGGATCCGGATGCCGGACAGGAAGCCGGGATAGTCCCAGAGATACCAGATCCCGCTGGTTTTTTGCTGGCGCAGGGACACAAGCCGGGGGCTGTCGGCGCCCGACGAACTCAGACGCAGTCTTGTGAACTCCTCGCTCTCGACCGGGACCGGGTCGGGTTCCAGCCGGACGGTCAGCGGTTGGTCGGGTGTGTAATTATTGTCGGGCCGGGCGCCCACCAGGTAGGAGTCCGGCAGGTAGGGCTTGTCCAGGAGCCGGTCCCGGATGAACTGCCTGTCGTGATTGGACAAGGGGCGGGGACCTTGGAGCTGTTCCAGCATGGCAAGACCGGCCTCCCGGTCCTCGATATAGGTCTTGAGCGCCACGATCAGGAGGGCGGCCGTCCCTTCCGGCCGGGTCATCCAGTCGGCCGCCAGGGCGGCGAAAGCTTGCGGAGTCAGGGGTAGCTGGGGGAGCGTTATCTGCATAGGGTCTCCTTTTTTTCTTTCCATCTTAACACGGGTCTGTCCTTATTGGGTGATGAGATCGAAGCCCTTGAGCCAGGTCTGATTGGAGGTTCCGAACATATAGTTGAGGACCAGAAGATCAGTAATCCCGTTCTCCTTGACCAGGTTTTGGACGCTGCGGACGTAGTAGCGCGGGTCGATGACATAGATCTCATCAAAATGATTGACCAGATAGGGGACAAAGGCGTTTCCGAAAGAATCCTTGATCACCAGGAGCTTGCGTCCGTTCCCGTTTTCGGTCTCAATCTTCAGGAGGGCCCGGTCACCGCCTGAAAAATTGAGATAGCTGTTGGCTCCCTTGCTTCTCTCATCGTTCAGACGGACGGGGTAGGTGACGGTCATTTCACTGTTGTCCCAGGCTGTCGCCTTGTAGTCCACCCGGGGCCGCCAGCCTTCCGTCGTGTCGGGATTATCCTTCAGTCCCTGATTCTTGGACACCCGGTAGAGGGAGCCCAGATAGGTCCCTTCGATCTGGTAGTGCTCCATATCCTCCAGGGCGGCCGCCTGGAGGCCGGCCGATTCACAGAAGGCCCGGTAGGCGTAGTAGGCGCCCAGGCCTGTCCAGTGGTGGTCCGTCCGGTAGTAGATATATTGGTCGCGGTGGTAGAGGAGCTGCTGATAGGCGTCGACACTCCGGACCGCGGGATCGAGGGCGTCGCGGACGATCCCTATGCAGTCGATCTGGGAGGAGAAGCCCGAGTGATGCTCTTCGGGCGCGAACAATTCGATGGCGGTCGGCGCGATCAGGCTGTACAGCTGAGTCTCCGGACCGAGCTTGTCCTTGAGGGCATTCAGGCGGCCGGCATAGGCCTTGAGCGCGCTTTCATTGCCGTAATAGCGCTCCATGGCCCGGTTGTTGATGATCAGGAGCAACTTGGTGGAGACCAGTTCGTCGATGGGATCCTGCGGGGGAGGCAGGGGGGGGGTTGTCACTTCCGGCGCCGTCGTCGGGGGCTGGTCCGGGGGCAGGGGCGGTTCCGTCCCTGTTGGTGCCGGTTCCGGTTCGGGCTCCGTCTGGTCGGGGATTTCAACGCCTTCTTCATCCGGTACCAGAAAAAGGGCCAGGCCGTCCGGATTCAGGTTGGGATAGGCGGCGCGCCAGCGCTTGCCGGCGGCGATGAAGCGCTCACGAAAGGGGAATTGATCGTTGTACCAGGCTTCAATTTTGACTGCCTGCTGGCCGGTCAGAGCATCCGCATAGGAGAGTTTGGGGAAGTGCTTGAGCCGCCTTCCCTCATCCTCGGAGATCTCTTTTTCGGGGAGGAGGGGGTGCAGAAGGCCCAGGACCAGTAAACTGACCAGGAAGGTCACGATCAGGAGGGCTTGATTGCTTTGACGTCTTCTTCTCATAAGGGCTCCTGTCCTAAAAACGGAAATACAAGAAGGGATTGTAGCTGGAGGCCACCAGGGAAGCGGTCGAGATCAGGAGCAATACCAGGACCAGGGCCGATTGGAGGAGACCTCCTACCCGTGAGGTTTCCAGCTGCCGCAGGGGCCGTTTCAGTTTCCTTTGCAGCCAGGGCAGGAGGGGAGTGGCCAGGATAAAGGCGACAAGGACAAAGATCAGGTGCTGACGCCAGAGGATCTTGGCCTCTATATCGGCGAAGCCGGCCAGGCCGGGTGAAAAGATCCTGCCCCAGAAAGTCAGGAAACGGGAACTGTCGGTGAAATAGAAAAGGCTCCAGCCAGCCAGTACAGCCAGCATGGTGGTCACATGGCCGATCGGGCGGGGAATCTTGTCCTTGATGGGCAGGATCAGGAGCCGCTCGATGACCAGGAGGAGGAAGTAGTAAAGGCCCCAGAAGACAAAATTGAGGTTGGCGCCATGCCAGAGGCCGGTCAGGAACCAGACAATGAACATATTGCGGAAGGCATGCCGCCTCCTGCCGCCCAGGGGGATATAGACATAGTCCCGGAAGAAGGTACTGAGGGAGATATGCCAGCGCCGCCAGAATTCCGTGATGGTGGTGGCGATGTAGGGATAGCGGAAATTTTCCAGGAAATGGAAGCCGAACATACGGCCGAGCCCAATGGCCATGTCCGAATAACCCGAAAAGTCGAAATAGATCTGGATGGCGTAGGCCACAAGCCCCAGAAGGGCCGTCGCGGAGCTGATCTGCTCAAAGTGACTGGATTCCAGGCAGAGCTCGACGATCTCGCTGGCATAGTTGGCGATCAGGACCTTCTTGGCCAGGCCGACCAGGAAACGGCCGATCCCTGACGCCATGCCGTCAAAAGTAATCTGCCTGTGGGAAAGGGCGGTTTCAATGTCGGCATAGCGGACGATGGGGCCCGCGATAAGTTGGGGGAAGAGGGAGACGTAAAGCAGGAAACGGGTGTAGGAGCGCTGGGTCCGGATCTGGCCCCGGTAAAGGTCGATGATGTAGGTCAAGGCCTGGAAGGTGTAGAAGGAAATCCCGATCGGCAGGGAAATCCGGGGCGGGGGAAAGTTGAAGAAAGGCAGGTAGTTCAGGAGTTCAACCAGGAAACCCGTGTACTTGAAGAAGAGGAGGCAGGAGAGGGCGATGACCGTTGCCACAATCAGGTAAAGCTTTCGTTTTCCACTGTTCCGGGTCCGGCCCATGCCATAGCCGCAGAGCCAGATGACCAGGGTGGTGAAGATCATGAGGAGGATGTAGACGGGTTCCCCCCAAGCGTAGAAGAAGAGGGAGGCGAGGAGGAGGAGGGCATTTTGGACGCGGATATTGGGGGTCATCCAGACGGCGAGCAGGCAAAGCGGCAGGAAGACATACAAAAATATCAGGGACGAAAATACCATATCAAATTCTCTCTGTCACTCATTGTATGTCCTCTTCCTCGATTGTCAATACAGGCGGCTGCCTATTCAATAGCCTCCTCCGGCAGGAGAGTCAGGGAATCGAGGGTCTCAAGCCAGGCCAGGAGGAGGTCGACGACGGCCCCATAGCTTTTCACGCCCTCCCGTACCCGGTTGGCCTTGAGATAGGCGTCATTGATTCTTTCAGAAATATCCGCCAGCGGCGTTTCGAAGGCTTTCCAGTAAGCTCTTTCAGCCTCCAGGTCACGGATGACCCCGGGTGACAGGGTCTCGGTGTAGATCCGGTTCCAACTGTCCTGGTCTTCCTCCCACAGGCGCCGGCCGACACTTTTCCAGGCGCTGATCAAGCCCGAATAGCGCCAGAGGGCCTGGTCATGGGAGAGGCAGCTGAGGATGGCGGCGAAATCGCAATCAGCCTCCCGGGCCAGGCCCCGGGCATGGGCCATCTCGTGGGCGGCCGTAACGGGGATCATGAAAGCCGGCTGGTCGATGTTGACATTGGGCTCGACCAGGAGGGGCATATAAAGGCCCACGATCCGGGTATGGGACCAGTAGCGCGACAGGAGGACCCCCTTGGGCCTGGCCCGGACCGGACTGGAAAGCGCGGGCCAGTGGGTAGCCGCCTGGTCCCAGCCCTGGAAGGCCGTCCGGAAGATCTCCTTCACCGGTCCGGCCTCAAGGACGCCCTGTTCGTCCTCCGCCAGGCCCTCCCTGACCTCGGAGGCGGCCCGTCCCAGTCTTCGCATGGCCGCCTCCAGGTCCTCGACAGGCCGTTCATGGACGGGGAGTCCCAGGGAATCAGCCAGAGGGGGGCGGGCGTAGTTCATGCCGTGGAAGAGCATGAAGAGGGATAGGAGGAGGAAGGCGATGCCCAGGACGGCCAGGCCAGCCCTCAGGGCCCTCCGCCCGGCCTCCTCCCTCCTCCGGATCAGGCGGACCAGGCCAAAGACCAGGAAAAACAGGGCCAGGGGCGTGCCGGCCACAAGCAGGCATTCAGTGATCGAGAAGGGGACCAGGCTGACCGGCCAGGTCCAGATCCGGGCCAGGGGCGTGAAGATGTATCGGCTGTAGACTTCCGCGAGGACCGGCCGCTGGAAGGCGATGGCGCGAAAGAGGAGGAGGATCAGGGCCACAAGGCCGCTGGCGGCGCAGAAAATAAGGGGGCCGGCCAGCCGCGTCCTGGGGCGGCCGGAGTGATTTGTCTCTTCCCTGTCATCCATGGCTGTACCCTTATTTCCGGCCGGGGCCGGAATCAGGCCCTGGACGCCTGTTCTTCCTCAGCCCTGGCCAGGAAATCCGCCAGGCTGAGTGTGCCCAGGTCGCCCCGGTCCCGGCTCCGGACGGAGACGGTCCCGCCCTCAGTCTCCTTGTCGCCCACGATCAGCATATAGGGTACCTTGGCCAGCTGGGCCTCCCGGATCTTGTAGCCGATCTTCTCGTCCCTGAGGTCGAGCTCGGCCCGCAGGCCTGCCTCCTTCAAGGCGGCCAGGAGCTCCTCGGCGTAGGGAGCGTTCTGCTGGGAGATCGACAGGACCCGGACCTGCTCGGGGGAGAGCCAGAGGGGGAATTTGCCGGCGAAGTGCTCGATCAGGATCGCCATGAAGCGCTCAAGGGCCCCATAGGCCACCCGGTGGACTACGATGGGGCGGTGTTTTTCGCCATCGGAGCCCGTGTACTCCAGTTCAAAGCGCTGGGGCATCTGGAAATCCAGCTGGACAGTCCCGCACTGCCAGCTCCGGCCCAGGGCGTCCCGGATATGAAAATCGATCTTGGGTCCGTAAAAGGCGCCATCGCCCTCGTTGACGGTGTAGGGGGTCCCCAGCTTGTCCAGGACCCCGGCCAGGATCCCCTCAGCCCGGGTCCAGTCCTCGACCGAGCCCATGGCCTTGTCCGGCCGGGTCGAAAGCTCCACGCTGTAATCGAAGCCGAAGCCTGTGTAGAGGCCGTGGATCAGCCTGACGATGCCCGCGATCTCATCGGCCATCTGGTCGGGCGTCATGAAGAGGTGGGCGTCATCCTGGGTAAAGGCCCTGACCCGCATGAGGCCGTGGAGGGTGCCCGATTTCTCGTGACGGTGGACCAGGCCCAGTTCGCCCATCCTGATCGGCAGGTCCCGGTAGGAGTGCGGCTTGCTCCTGAAGACCAGCATGGCGCCCGGGCAGTTCATGGGCTTGACGGCATAATCCTCCTGGTCGATGGTCACGGTATACATATTGTCCTGGTAGTGGTCCCAGTGCCCCGATTCCTCCCAGAGCTTGCGGGAGAGGATCATGGGAGTTTGGATCAGGACATAGCCGGCCTCATAATGGAGCTTCTTCCAATAATCCACCAGGAGGTCCTTCAGGACCACCCCCTTGGGCAGGAGGAAGGGAAAGCCGGGGCCGGCCTCGGACAGGAGGAAGAGCTCGAGTTCACGGCCCAGCTTCCTGTGGTCGCGGGCCTTGGCCTCCTCCAGGAGGGCCAGGTAATCCTCGAGTTCCTTCCGGGTCGGGAAGGAGATACCGTAGATACGGGTCAGCATCTTGTTCTTCTCGTCGCCATGCCAGTAGGCGCCCGAGACGCTGGTCAGCTTGAAGGCCCTGATCTGCCTGGTATAGCGGACATGGGGTCCGGCGCAAAGGTCGGTGAAGTCACCCTGCCGGTAAAAGGAGATCTCCTCACCCTCGGGCAGGGCCTCCACCATCTCCAGCTTGTAGGGTTCATCCTGCTCCCGGATCAGGGCCAGGGCCTCCTCCCGGGGGAGGGTGAAACGCTCGATCTTGTAGTTGGCCTTGACAATCTTGGCCATCTCCCGCTCGATGGCCTCCAGGTCCTCCGTGGAGAAGCCACCTTCCCGGTCAAAATCGTAGTAGAAACCATTCTCGATGGCGGGCCCGATGGCCAGCTTGGTAGCGGGCCAGAGCCGCTTGACCGCATGGGCCAGGACATGGGAACTGCTATGCCAGAAGGCGTGCATGTCCGGTCCCTTGCCGGCGTCCCGGTCCGTCGTCACGGCCGCGACCTGCTCTTTCTTCCTGTCCGCCGCGGGCGGATCCAAGGCTTCTGCTTGATGGGGCATGCCAGTTCCTCCTTATTATGATAATTCCAGGCGCCGGCTTGGGCCGGGCCACAAAGACACTCACCAGAATAGACTACCTGGCGGCCGATGACAATATTGGGGCCGGGACCGGCCAGGCTCAGCTTTTTTTCCGCAGGCGCCGAAAGGGCCTGCCTAAGGAACGAAGGAGGCCGCGGGCAAAGAGCCCCGGACGGAAGCTTCTTTCAAAGTACTGCATGCGGCCCGTGGCCTGGGCCCTCAGGAGCAGGGCCAGCTCCAGGGGCTGGACCCGGGTATTGTCCCTCATCATAAAGCCCTCCGTCCCGGGGGCGGGGAAGAAAAACCGGTACCAGGCGCCGTAGGCGTCGCCCAGGCCAAAGATATGACCGGCCTCGTGGGCGGCGATCTGGGGGAGCCGGCGGGGGGAGCTGTCGGTGGGGATGGTCATGGTGCCCGGATGGCGCGGACTCCAGTTCAGGCCCACGCTCTCGAGCTGGCCGGTCCGGAAGATCCCCCAGAAGCGTCTGAGGAGGGGGCTGGCGACATGGGCGGGCATGAAAAGGCTGGGCCTGAGGTAGATCCGGACCGGCCGGCGGCCGCCCGTTAGGCCGAGCCGGAGGGAGGTCAGGGCCGGCATCAGCCCTGCTTCGAGCCGCCGGATATGAAGGGTGACCGGCAGATGGGTCAGGCCCCTGTCCAGGCCGGGACTGCCCGTCCGCCGGCTGAAGAGCTCCAGGGCCTCCCGGAGGGGCCCGGTCAGGAGGAAGTGCCCCGACCAGTTGTCCTTTATCCCCCGCTCGATCAGATCGCAGGCCGGCGTCTGGTCCCCCTCCTTTTTCAAGGGCCGGAGGGCCCGCCGGTTGTAGGCGACCAGGCAGTCAAGCTGGAGGCCCTCCGGGGTCAGGCTGGCGATAACCGGTCTTCTCTTTGGCATGCGGGGCTGATTCCCTTCAAAGGCTGTTCTGGCCAGCCTTTATCCTGTCCTGGATTTGATCCAGTATAGCACCGCCCGCCACTGGCAGGGACCGGCATGGCGGGGAGGGGGGATTTTGCGTATAATGACAAAGATTGGGCGTTTGTAGGAAGGCGCCCTCAAGGGGATCATGGATATCATTGGTATCGTTACCCTCTTTGGCGGGGTGGCACTTTTTTTATACGGGATGAAGGAGATGAGCGACAGTCTTATGCTCGTCTCGGGTTCGCGACTCAAGCTCATGCTGGAGCGCATGACCTCCAATCCCATCAAGGCAGTCTTCCTCGGCGCGGGGGTCACCGCGGTCATCCAGGCATCGGCCGCCACCACGGTCATGGTGGTGGGATTGGTCAATGCCGGCCTCCTCCCCCTCTCCCAGACAGTCGGTCTGATCATGGGGGCCAACATCGGGACGACCGTGACGGCCTGGATCCTGAGCCTGGGTACCATCAGCGCCGGCAATGCCTACCTGAAGGTCCTGAGCCCTGCCTTCTTCGTCCCCGTCATTGCCATCATCTCCGTGGCCTTCATGATCACGGTCAAGGACGACCGGAAGCGGAATATCAGCCGGATCGTCGTTGGTTTCGCCATCCTCATGTTCGGGATGCAGACCATGAGCGGGGCCCTGGTCCCCCTGTCGGACCACCCCTCCTTCCGCCAGCTCTTCATCGCTTTCAGCAACCCCTTCCTGGGCATGATCCTGGGGGCTGTCCTGACCGCTCTCCTGCAGAGCTCATCGGCCTCGATCGGGATCCTCCAGGCCTTTACCCTGACGGGGGCCGTGACCTACGGCGCGGCCATCCCCATCATCATGGGCCAGAATATCGGGACCTGCGTGACCGCGCTTGCCAGCAGTGTCAACACCTCCAGGAACGCCAAGCGGGCGGCCCTGATCCATCTGATTTTCAATGTCCTCGGCACGGCTGTTTTCATGTCCGCCTTCTACCTGATTGGTTTGATCCGGCCCTTTTCCTTCCTCTCACACAACCCCAACGCGGTTGACATCGCCCTCCTGAATACGGCCTACAATATCAGCGCGACGGCGCTCTTTCTGCCCTTCCGCGGGGGCCTGGTCAAGCTGGTGACCTGGATGACACCGGCCAGGGGCGGGGAGGAGGAGTGTGATCTCTTTGAGGAGGCAGGCGTCTTTGGGGCCCTGGACCGGAGGTTCCTGGAAACGCCGGGCTTTGCTGTCAGCCAGAGCCATCAGCTGACCAACCAGATGGCGGAGCTGGTCCGGCGGCAGTACATCACCTCAGTCGGCCTGCTCGACCGTTTTGATTCGCAGAAATTCAGGGATGCCCGGCAGATGGAGGACCTGGTCGACCAGTATGAGGACCGGCTGGGGACCTACATGGTACAGATCAACGCCAAGCAGGTGACCGACCAGGAAAAACTCCTCCTGACCCGCCTCATGCGAAGTTTGAGCGACTTGGAAAGAATATCGGACCATGCCCTGGGCATCGCCCTCTCCGCCAAGGAGATGCACGACAAGCAACTCAGCTTCTCGGACGCCGCCCTGAGCGAGCTGGCCGTCTACAAGCAGGCGGTCTGTCGGCTCCTGGACACCACGGTGGAGGCCTTCGTGAATGACGATCTGGAGCTGGCCACCCATATCGAGCCCCTGGAAGAGGTGGTCGATGACTTGACGGACGCCTTGCAGGCCCGCCATGTGCAACGCCTGCAGGACGGATGCTGTACCCTGGAACCCGGCTTCATCCTGGTGGACATCCTGACCAGCATGGAGAGGATCGCCGACCACTGTTCCAACATCGCCGTCAGCATGATCGAACTGTCAAAGGACAGGCTGGGTCAGCACGCCTTTTTACAGAGCTTCCGCAAGGAGCATATGTTCGAGGTCATGTACAAGCAGTACAAGGCCAATTATCCCCTGCCCACGCTTCCGACCTCCGACTACGCCAGCCAGCTCTCCCTGGAGGAGACCCTGACGGAGCCCACCCGGCCCAAGGACTGACGGGGAGACCCTAGTCGATCTTTTCGCCTTCGAAGGTCCCCGTCTTGGACATGGCCGTCAGGCTGCCGCTGATGTGGCGGCCGTCCTCAGCCAGGGTTCCCTCAAGCTCGACCGTGACGGAGAAGACGACAAAGCTCATGGAGGTCTCCAGACTGAAGCGGTTGCCGTCAATCTTGCCATTGACGATGTCATAGTCCTTGCCCGACTTCTCGTCGTGCATGACGCCGTGGAAGCTGTCGCCCTCCACAACGATCTCATTGACGCTGGGCAGGTCCCCGAAGGATGTGTGCGCGATTATTTTCCATTTGCCTTCCAAAGGGTGCATGTTCTTTCTGTCCTTTCCTTTTTATTGGCAGGAGCCGCCTTGATCCCCCCGGCCTAGCCGAAGAGGGAGAAGGCGGCGAAGAGGCCGGCCGCCAGTGAGGAGACCAGCGAGACCACCGTTATCTGGGTGTTGATCGAGGGGCCCGCCGTATCCTTGAAGGGGTCGCCCACCGTGTCGCCGATGACGGCCGCCTTGTGGGCGTCCGATCCCTTGCCACCGAAATGGCCGGCTTCGATATACTTCTTGGCATTGTCCCAGAGCCCGCCCGCGTTGCTCATGAGGAGGGCGAGCAGGACCCCGCTCATTATGTTGCCCGCCAGATAGCCCGCGACGGCGTAGACCCCCCCGATGAAGCCGACCAGCAAGGTGACCCCAATGGCCATGAGTCCGGCGGGAAGGAGTTCCTTCAAGGCCCCGATGGCCGCCAGGTCGATGCAGCGGTTGTAGTCCGGCTGGACCCCCGGCTTGCCTTCCTTGAGACCGGGTATCTGGTCGAACTGGCGGTGGATCTCATTGACCAGGCGGTCGGCATTCCGGTTGACCCCCGTCATGAGCATGGCGGAGAAGACCGCCGGTACACCGACCCCCACCATCATGCCGAAGAAAACCAGGGGATCCAGGATGTCGAAACCCACCAGGACATCCAGGCCCATGATATTCATGAGGGTCTCGCGGTAGGCGGCCAGGAGGGCGATCACCGTCAGTCCGGCCGCCCCGATGGAGAAGCCCTTGGTGATGGCCTTGGCCGTGTTGCCGGCCGCGTCCAGTTCGTCGGTGACCCGGAGGACCTCCTCGCCCAGGCCGCTCATCTCGCTCAGGCCGCGCGCGTTGTCGACGATGGGGCCATAGGCGTCATTGGCGGTGATCATGCCGATGATCGAAAGCATACCGACCGCCGAGAGGGCGATCCCGTAGACGGCATAGTCGCCGCCCAGGGGTTGGCAGATCTTGTAGGCGGCCAGGGCAGCCCCCGCGATGCCGATCAGGGAGGGGAAACTGGACAGGAGGCCGCTGCTGAAGCCGGACAGGATGGTGAAGGCGGGCCCCTGTTGGGAGATCCGGGCCACGGCCTTGACCCGTTTGCCCTCATCGGAAGTGAAGACTTCCGAGGAAAAGCCGATGACGGTGCCTGCCAGCAGGCCGACCATGGCGGCCCCCCAGAGCCTGAGCTCGAATCCGAAGTAGAGGCTGGCGGCCAGGGTCAGGACAAGGAAGAGGCCGGCTGTCAGGTAGGTGCCCCGGTTCAGGGCCCTGCCCGGGCTCCCGCCCTCCTTCACATTGGAGACGAAGACCCCGATCATGGAGGCCAGGAGGCCCATGGCCGACGCCATGAAGATGAAGGGGGCCTGGTCGAGATCGAGGGCCAGGACCAGGGCCGCGGCGATGGCCGCCACATTGGAGTCAAAAAGGTCGGCCCCCATACCGGCCACATCCCCCACATTGTCCCCGACATTGTCGGCGATGACGGCAGGGTTCCTGGGGTCGTCCTCGGGTATTCCCAGCTCCACCTTGCCGGTGAGGTCGGCCGCGATGTCAGCGGTCTTGGTGAAGATCCCGCCGCCCGCCTTGGCGAAGAGGGCCAGGGAGCTGGCCCCGAAGCTGAAGGCCAGGAGGAAGTTGGGATCCCCCGGGAAGATCAGGTAGACCATGGAGGAGCCCAGGAGGCAGCTGCCGACGATGGCCAGCCCCATGACAGCCCCTCCCCGGAAACCGGCCCGGTAGGCCTGGGTCAGGCCCTCCCTGGCCGCGGATGCCGTCTTCACATTGGCCACGGTCGCCACCCGCATGCCCACATAACCCGCCAGGCCGGAGAAGATGGCCCCGAAGATGTAGCAAAGGCCCATGGCGATATTGTTCAGCGGGGTGGCCGTCTGCCAGATGGGGGGGACGAAGAGCACGATGATCAGGGTTGCCGCGAGGACAAAGCGGGCCAAGAGCCTGTTCTCCGTTCTCAGGAAGGACATGGCGCCATCCCGGATAAGCTGACCGAAATGATCGATTTCCTCCCCGGCGCTGGGGAGTCTCCTGATATACCTATGAAAATAATAGCCGATGGCAAAGGCGCCGAAAGAAATAACGATAGCGACAAGCGGCCAAAAAGCCCAACCCATAAACTGCCCCCTTACAAGTGAATTCAGGATCTCTTATGTTAACACCTTTCCCGGGATCGGGCAGGGACGGTATGTCTCTGCCCGCCGCCCGGGGGCCTGCCTCAGAAATCCCGGATCAAAAGCGGATTGTGCGTGTGGGGTGCCTTCCGGGTGGCGGCCCGGCCGATGGCAATCGCGATACAGAAGCGCTCATCCTCCTCCAGGCCAAGCAGGAGGCGGCAGTTGTCGGGGTCCTCGCGTTTGAAAGCCAGGCGGGGCATCCCCAGGATGACGCTGGACAGGTTGAGGGACTGGGCCGCGATCGCCAGGGTCTGGACGGCGATTCCGGCGTCGATGTCGGCCCAGCTTTCATCCTTGCCTACAATGAAGACGGCCAGGGGGGCCCCGTAGAAGAAACTGTCGGCCTGGCGTTCGACCATGCGCCCCCTCATAGGCTCGTCACAGTAATGGAAGATCCTCTCATCCACCCTGTCAATGATGGAGGGGTCGGTGACGAAGAGGTAGCGGAGCTCCTGCCTGTCCCGGGCTGTCGGAGCCGCGAGAACCGCCTTTTTCAAAGCGTCTGTTTCCTCACCCGTCAAGGGCTCCTCCTGGTAAAGCCGGATGCTGCTTCTTTCCTGGATATATCTCAAAGTATCATTGTTAAGAATCACGCCTGTCACTCCTTCATATTTTTATCCCTATCATAATACAGGGGAAAGGGCCGGGGGCATGTGTTCCAAGTCTCCGATTATCGGACTATTTTGGAACACCCAATAGCATATATATGAAGAAAAATCGAAATAATATTCTCTAAAATTCTCAAAGTATTCTGAACAACGCATTGACATACCAATAAATAGTTAGTATGATGATCTCCCTCGATGATAATACATTGTCATTGAGTAGAAGGATTAACCAAACTTCTAGTGGTACAGAGGCAGACATGAAGAAGACCATCACAGCTTTATCTTCCATAATCGTTGTCTTGGTCGCCATCATCAACGGATCGTTGGCGGACGGTGTTCGCGGCCTGGGAAATCCTCAGGGCAAACGCTTTGTCATGCCCAGCCTGACTGTGAATATGCAGTCAGGGGAAGATAAGGAAACTATATCAGACTTTATACAATTATTTAGGACAGAGCGCGCAGAGCCGGATGGGGCCCTGCGTGTTTTGGATAATAAGTCGGCCAGTCCGGCGCCGGCGACACCGAAAACAACCGTTATGACAACGAAGCCGGTGCCGGCAGAGCCGACTACAGAAGAAACGGAACCCGTAAGGACCGAACCCATAACCAGCAGGACGCAGAAGACGACAAGGGCTACGACCAAGCCCACCACTCAGGCAACGACGGCCAAACCGACCACCACCACCACGACAACGACCACAACCACGACCACCACGGTCCAGGAGACTGAACCGACGACGGCGGCGGAAACGACGACCGCGCCGGTTACAACAGCTACGGCGGCGCCGGATGGCTACTTCTGCTATGACTTCGAATCAGAGGTTGTGCGGCTCGTCAATATTGAACGGGCCAAGGAAGGCCTCGGGCCGGTAACGATGAACAGTTCGCTTCGATCGTCGGCCGCCGTCCGCGCCGTCGAAATCATCAATCTTTTCGATCACACCCGCCCCAATGGGCAGAGGTGGTGTACGGCCATCAAGATCAGGTACGCCTGCGCCGGTGAGAATATCGCCGCCGGCCAGAGGAGCCCCGACCGGGTGGTCCAGGCCTGGATGAACTCAGCCAGCCACCGGAAGAACATCATGAATGGCAACTACTCTGAGATCGGCGTGGCCTGCTTCCACGCCCCGGGCCAGCCCTACAAATACTACTGGGGTCAGCTCTTTGTAGGCTACTAAAGCGAAAAGCGGGCCAGGAGCCCGCTTTTGTCAAGGCTTGGAAGACGCGGCATCAGGAGTCCGCGTCTTTTTCCGCCAGTCTTTTCTCCATGGTCTTCTCGACGGCGTCCACAATGTTCTGGTAGCCGGTGCAGCGGCACATGTTGCCGGAAAGCTCCCTCCGTATCTCCTGGCGCGAGTAGCGCTTGCCTGTACGGAGCAGGTGTTCCGCCGACATAATGAATCCCGGTGTGCAAAAGCCGCACTGGACGGCCGCCTCGTCAATGAAGGCCTGCTGGATATCGGCGATCTTGCCATCCTTGTCCATAAGGCCCTCCAGGGTGGTTACCTCCTTGCCGTCAATCCAGGCGGCCAGGAAGATGCAGGAATTGTAGGGCCTGCCGTCGATGAGGACGGTGCAGGCGCCGCATTCGCCAACTTCACAGCCCTTCTTGACCGAGAGGGCGCCGAACTCCTCGCGGAGGGTATCGGCCAGGGATTGGCGCACGTCAACTGAAGCCGTGACCTCCCTGCCATTCAAAACAAAGTGGATCTCCTTATACTGAACCTTAGCCATTACACACTACCTCCCGCGCGCCGGATCGATTCAGTGAAGCATCGACGCGCCAGTTCCCTTTGGATATGGAGCCGGAATTCCCGGCTTGCCCGCCAGCTTGTCCTCGGATTGACGTCCTCCAGGGCCCCGGCCGCGAAGGCTTCGACCGTATCCGGGGTCAGGGGCTTGCCCTTGACCGCCTCTTCGGCCGTCCGCGCCCGCAGGGGGATGGGTCCCGCCACCCCGTAGCTGATCCGGGCATCCTCGATTGTCTTCTTATCCGCGCTCAGCTTGACATTGACCGAGCAACCGCTGGTCGCGATATCCATAGCCTCCCGCATGGCGTATTTGAAGTAGTAGCCGAAATAGCCCCGGTAGTCCTCCGGCCGGATCAGGATGGCCGTCGCGATTTCGTCGGGGGCCAGGTCCACCTTCTTGACACCCAGATAGAAGTCTGTCAGGGGGACCAGCCTGACGCCCCGGGGGCCTGTCAACTCCATGACCGCGTCATGGGCCAGGAGGGTGGAGGCCGTATCCGCCGATGTGACCCCATTGCAGGTGTTGCCGCCCAGGGTTCCGATGTTTCGGATCTGGGGCCCGCCGACCGTGTCGGCCGCTTCCCCCAGGACAGGGATCAGGTCCTTGATCAGGGGGCTTTCAGCGACCTGGCTGAAGCTGGCCAGGGCCCCGACGCGGAGGCTGCCGTCCTCATCCAGGGAGACGCCGCGCAACTCATCCAGGCCGTAGAGGCTGATCAGGTCACAAGCCGCCAGCTCACCTGACCGGATGCTGATCAGGATATCGGAGCCCCCGCTGATGACAAGGGCCTGCGGATGTTCCTGGCGTAGGGCGACAGCGTGATCGACCGAGGTCGCTTCGTAAAGATGGTTGATATCGTACATATACTTACCTCTTATCTACGCTTTGTCGCGGGGTTGCAATTCGGGACTCTTGCTTTCAACCGGCGTTTCGGTCCCGCTTTCCTCGGTCACCTGGATGACCGTATCCTTCAATTCCTCATAGGCCTTCCGGCGGAGCTGCCTTTCCTCCTCCGTCTCCAGCAGGCCAGCCTCCGAGAAATCCTTGAAGAGCTGGTGGGGCGACAGGGGGATGGAATTGACGGCCACGCCCGTCGCCTGCAGGACGGCGTTGCGGATGGCCGGGGCCGGGGAACAGGCCGGCGGTTCGCCCAGGGCCTTGGTCCCGAAGGGGCTGGTCGGCTCCGGGTTTTCGACAAAACCGGCCTTGAGATCCGGATGATCCATGGTGGTAGGCAGCTTGTAGTCAAGCAGGTTGTCGTTGAGGACCCGGCCCGTCTTCTCATCGAGCAGGAGATTCTCATAGAGGCCGTAGCCGATCCCCATGCTCATGCCCCCGTGAACCTGGCCCTCGGCCAGGTCGGGGTTGATCAGGGTCCCGCAGTCGTGGACATTGACGATATCGAGCAGCTTGACCTTGCAGAGGGGGATGTCCACTTCCACCTCCGCGATGGAGACGCCGAAGGAATAGGCGTTGCTCTGGACGGAATAGGTACTCTCCGCCGCGATGTTCTCGCTCCGCTTGAAGTCATAGAGGGTTTCCGTCGCCAGTTTTTCCAGGGTCAGGAGCTCGCGGCCGTCCGTCTTGCGGACGATCTTGCCGTCGACCAGGTCCAGGACCTCAAGGGGCATCCGGGTCATGGCATGGGCCTGGGCCAGGACTTTTTCCTTGAAGAGCTTGCCGGTCTGCGCGACGGCGAAGCTGCTGACATAGGTCTGGCGGGAGCCATAGGCGCCGGAGCCGTAGGGGCTGACATCCGTATCCTGGTTGGTGAAGACATGGACGTCTTCAAACTTGACACCGGCGGCGTCAGCCACCATCTGGGCGAAGACCGTATCGAAGCCCTGGCCGATCTCGGTCTCGCCGGTCATGGCCTGGACGGATCCGTCCGGGTTGAGCATGAGCCGGCAGGTTGATGTCTCGATACTGATGGGCCAAACAGCCGTGTTGTACCAGAAGAGGGCCAGGCCGATGCCCCGGCGCACGGGTCCCGTCTGGTTCTTGTAGAGTTCCCGCTTCCTGTCGTAATCCATGAGTTCTCGGGCCTTGTCCATGGTCTGCCTCAGGCTGTCATGGTAGAGCTCGTTCTTGGAAAAATCGTCGTAATAGCCGACCGGCATGGAGTGCTTCTGCCGGAATTCGTGGGGATCCAGTCCGAGTTGGTCCACAATATCCTCGGTGTGGCTCTCCAGCTGGAACATGGCCTGGGGGATGCCGTAGGCCCGCATGGCCCCGGCCGCCGGCTTGTTGGTATAGGCCGTCCGGCAGTCGGATTCAAAATTTTCGCAGGGGTAGAGCTGGGGGAAGGCCCCCATGGCCTTCTGGACCACCCCATGTCCATGCGAGGCGTAGGCCCCGTTGTCGGAATAGAGATCGAGCTTCCTGGCCACGATCTCCCCATCCGGCCTCAGCCAGGAAATAATGTGGGCATGCATGGCGTGACGGACCCGGCTGCTGACGAAGGTCTCCTCACGGCTGCTGTCATACTTGACGGGATGGCCGCCGACCTGTGTTGTCAACCAGGCCACCAGCGGCTCATAGAGGGCGTCCTGCTTGTTGCCAAAGCCGCCCCCTATATAGGGCTTGATGACCCGGACCTTACCCCAGGGCAGTCCCAGGGCCTGGGCCGTGATCCGCCTGATCAGGTGGGGGATCTGGGTGGAGCAGACGACCGTGATCCGGCCGCCCTGTTCCTCATAGGCATAGGCGACGTGGTTTTCAAGGTGGGCGTGCTGGACGGTCGGCGTATGGTACCAACCCTCCACCTTGATCAGGCCCGGCTCCTTGATGGCCTCCTCATAGTCACCCTGGCGGATGCTGCTGTGCCCCAGCAGATTATCGGGGCGTTCCTCGTGGATGACAGGGGCCCCCTCCTGCAGGGCCTCAATGGGGTCGAGGACAAAAGGATACTCCTCGTATTCCACTTTCAGGGCCCGGATCGCCCGGTCCGCGGCGACATAGTCCTCCGCCACGACAACCGCGATATCGTCACCGTAATAGCGGACGTGTTCGTTCAGGATTTTCCGGTCCGCAATGTCCTGTTTGGTTGGATCCGTGGTCCAGGGATGGCCCGCTGTCGCGAAGAGAATATCAGGGACATCAAAACAAGTGAGAATCTTTATGACCCCCTCGATCTTCTCTGCCTCAGTTGTGTCAATATGAAGCACCCGGCCATGCGCGATGGTCGAGTGCAGGATCCGCGATACGTAAGCGTTCCCCGGACAAAGATCGTCCGTGTATTTGGCGCGGCCGGTGGCCTTGTCAAAGGCGTCGACGCGCTTGGTCCTTCTCCCAACTTCCATAGCTAACTCCCTCTTTTGAATTTACCGGGAAAAGCTCCCTTAGCCTCCAAGAATTATAACACAGGGGTGGAATATCCAATAAGAAGGAGGTGGCTTTCCTGTCTGAATATGTATAGTATTACTAATCCGGATTTATCCCTATGGCACACGGGGCCGGCCCCCTCGTCGGCCGTGCTATAGTGATTAAGTACAAACCGTCTGGGGGTCTCCGACCGCCGCGGTCTTCATTTTGCGGGGTGAATTATGGAAAACAGATTCTCAAGGATCATGGAGGAAGTGACCGTCAATCCTGTGAAAAGGCGTTGCGCGGTCGTCTGTCCCGACCAGCCTACGGCGGCGGCGGCCCGGGAGGCGGAGCGGTTGGGCCTGATCGAGGCCGTTTATTTCTCGGTCGGGGAGGGGGACTGGGGCCAGGAAAGCGTCGACCCGGCCTCCCTGCACCAGCTGGCCGACCCGCGTGAGGCGGCCGCCCGGGCTGTCGCGGGCGTTCACGCCGGTGACCTCGCCATGATCCTCAAGGGTAATATCGATACGGCTGTCCTTTTGAAGGAGGTTGTCAGCAAGGAGTATGGCCTGCTTACAGGCTCCCTCATTTCCCATGTCTCCATCCTGGATGTGCCCGCCTACCACAAGCTCCTGCTCCTGTCAGACGGTGGCATGGTTATGTATCCCGACCTGGACCAGCTACGGGGCATCCTGGAGAACGCCCTGACCGCCGCCCGGGGTCTGGGGGTCGACCTGCCCAAGGTGGCCTGCCTGGCCGCTGTCGAGAAGGAACACGACCGCATGCCGGAGACGGTGAAGGCAGCTGCCTTGAAGGCCATGAACCAAAGGGGGGAGATCAGGGACTGTATCGTCGAGGGGCCCCTCTCCTTCGACCTGGCCTTCTCCAGGGAGGCGGCGGCCATCAAGGGTTATGAGAGCCCGGTCGCCGGTGACGCCGACCTCCTCCTGGTCCCCGATTTTGTCCTGGGCAATGTGCTTGCCAAGGCCATGGTCTACACGGGAGGCGCCCGCCTGGCGGGCTTCTTGGCAGGGGCCAAGTCACCTGTCATCCTGACCTCCCGCTCCGCTTCCAGGGAGGAGAAAATCTACTCGATCGCCTGTTCGGCCCTGCTTTCCGGCAGGACCCTTTAGGAGGGAGCCAGCTATGAAAATCCTGGTAATCAATCCCGGTTCCACCTCAACCAAGGTGGCCCTTTTTGAATCCCTCCAGCTCCTGCACGAGAAGAAGCTCAACCATTCCAACCAGGAGCTGGGCCAGTTCAAGCTGACCCGGGAGCAGCTCCCCCTCCGGGTGGCCCGGGTCAGGGAATTCCTCCAGGAGATTGGCCTTGAGCCGGGTGACCTGGATGTCATCGTCGCCCGGGGCGGCTTGCTGCCGCCCGTCCGTCATGGCGCCTATACCGTCAACGAGGCCATGGTCAAGTTCCTCCTTGAGAATCCCGCGGAGGAGCACGCGTCCAACCTGGGCGCCCCCATTGCCCTGGAGATCGGGGGTGGCCTGGAGATCCCGGCCCTGATCTATGACTCGGTGTCTGTCGATGAACTCCTGGAGGTCGCCCGACTGTCCGGCGTCAAGGGCTATGAGAAGAAAAGCTATGGCCACATCCTCAATATGCGGGCTGTGGCCCGGGCCATTGCCCAAGAAGAGGGTTTTGACCTGGAGGAGGTCAACCTGATCGTGGCCCATCTGGGCGGCGGGATAAGCCTGAGTCTCCAGGCCAGGGGCCTGATCACCGATATCGTGTCCGCCGATGAGGGGCCCTACTCGACTGAGCGCTCGGGGGGCCTCCCCCTCTTTACGGTCAACCGGCTGGCCCGGGCGGAGGGGATTGATGCCCTCTACCAGTACGCGACGGGCCGGGGGGGCCTTCTCTCCTATACAGGCTCCAATGACGCCATCGCGATTGAAAGGGCGGCTCTGGAAGGGGACGCCTACGCCCGTCTTCTCTATGAGGGGATCGCTTACCAGCTGGCCAAGTCGATCGGGGCCCTGGCGGCGGCGGCCTCAGGTCAGGTCCGGGCCATCATCCTGACGGGGGGCCTGGCCAGGTCCAGGCTGATCACGGACCAGGTGACCCGGCAGGTCGCCTTCATCGCGCCCGTCCACATCCTTCCGGGGGAATTGGAAATGGAGGCCCTGGCCGGTGGTGCCTATCGGGTCATGCGGGGAGAGGAGGAGGCGAGGGAGTTCAGGCTGGACTAGGGTTCATCCCCCTCCGGGTGCTCCATCATATCCTCCCAGTAGTCCTCCATATTGGAGGCCTGCCTGCTGGCCTGCTTGGCCCGAGCCCTTTCCTCACGTTCCCGCCTGGCCTTTTCCGCTTCGGCCATGGCCTGGTTGGGCGTCATTTCCATGAGGGAGGGCTTGTCAATCAGGGTATCGAAAAGTTCCAGGCTCTTGATGAAATAGAAGCCGTCGCAGATCCTTTCGTCCAGGGTGATGTTGAGGTCGATGGTCTTCTTCCAGACCACTTCCTCGGTCCGGATGTCCCGGTAGGGTTTGAGATAGATCCTCCCGATGGTGCAGAAGATGGAGGTGGTGCCGAATTCGTAAAGGTGATGGAACATGGCGTCACCGCCGATGCTCCCCATGTGTGAGATGAAGATTGAGGAGTAGAGGGGGATCAGTTCCATGAGGGCCTTGGGCATCATGCCATGGAAGTCCAGGACCCTGGCCACGCCGACGATGAAGCGTTTGATGAAGCGGGGGAGTTTCGCGATGAGCCCGATGAAGCGGTCATCGTCCTTGCCGGTCGTCCCCTTGATCTCATCGACGCTCTCCGCCATCTTGTCCTTGACATTGAGCAGGGTATCCTCGCCGTCGAACCTGACCCGGGCCACCGACTCGATGCCATCGTCCGTGAGTGAGGTCTTGACCACATAGAGGATGTCGAAGGTATTGTGCTGGTAGAGCCGGCGGCCGGCCACGAAACGGTTGAGGTGGGGCCGGCGCAGGAAGGTGTGGAGGCAGGCGGCCGAGATGATGTTGAAGACGGTGATCCGTACGCCTTTTTTCCGCTGGTCCCGGATGTATTGCTGGATATTCTCGACGCAGTAGGATTTGCTGTAGTAGACGGCGGATTCATTGCGCCCTCGCATGATGTAGGGCATGATATCGCCGATGGGGTCACGTGTATCTTTTACGAGTGTGCCGTCGCTCCTGCGATAGAACATAGGGTCATCCCTCCCTGTTCAGGGTGTGGCTCTTGCCTTCGAGTCATTTGGGGAAATATCCGATTAATAATAGCACAAGGGTATTAGGATTCTGTGACCCGCCCGCCCTTTGGGGCCCATCCTCTTGAAATCTATAGACAGAAAAAACTCAGGAATTTGACAAAATCCTGTCTATAAAAGGTAATAAAGGCCACTTACCAAAAGACTGGTCATGTGGTATTTTGTTAGGGATTGCAGGTTGACGCGACCGTTGGCCTGACCCCAGACTAGTTATAGCGGAGAATAACAAGCGCCCATGAAACGCATCCTTGACCGGAAAGCCATCGTGCTTCTTATTATATCTGTCATTTTTATGAGTTCGGCCCTGTGCGCCTTTTCCTGCCGCCGGACGCCTGTTTCCCCGACGGCAGGTCTGGAGGATCCGCCGGATGACTTCGACTTCACCACGCCTACGACCACGACCACCACGACAACTACCACGACCACGACCACCACGACTACGACTACGACCACGGAAGCCCCGGTAATCCACCATTTCTCCCATGTCATTGTCTTCCTCGATATCCAGCGAGCCGTCTTCTTCCATACGCCCGAAGATGGTGAGCCCATGGCCGAGGTCTCCCTCCGGATCTCCACCGGCGCGGGCGCCCTGAAGACGCCGACGACGCCGGCCGACAAGCCCCACATCATTTCAGGCTATACGGCCCGCCTCATGCTCTTCACCAAATCCCGCCCCATCGTCTGGGTCCGCTACGCCACCCATGTCGCCGGCGACATTTTCTTCCATTCACAACCCTACGACCATTTCGTGGATCCGGACGGCAAGGATGTCCCCCTTGACAAGAGCCTCTTCAACCTGGCGGGCTACCGGAGCCTGGGCCGGAACACCATCTCGCATGGCTGCATCCGCCTGGCTATGCGGGACGCCATCTGGCTGGCCGACAATGTCCACAAGGGTATGGCGGTCTATGTTTTCCAAAGCAGCAAGGGCTACACCATCCCCGAGGCCGAGGGCCTGCCCCCGGTCGATCTCAATACCCGCTGGGACCCCACCGACATGGACCCCGCCAACCCCTACCGACAGCGCGAGAAGAACAATATGGCCTGGAAGTACAAGCCGGCGGCCGCCCAACCCATGACCCCGGCCGGTACCCTCCCCCCCGCGGCGGATTGTGTCGCCAACAAGGACCAGCTCCCAGCCGGCACCAGCTACCGCTACCTCTACACACCCGATGTGGCCAATCCCGTCCTGAGGACGGTCCTGATCGTCATCAGCTATCCGGACGGCTCCTATGAGGAGCTCAGGACCAAGATCAAGGTGGTCACAGAGGAGGAGATGACGGCAACGACCCCACCGACCGAGACGGAGCCCCCGACTCCTGAGCCGACAACGGCCCCACCGACCACGAAGGCACCGACGACGACCACGGAGGCGCCGGCGACCACGAAGGCAACGACCACTGATCCGCCACCGACAACGACGCCCACGGAGTCAACCACAGAGCCAGATACGTCTGAACCGGATGAACCGGACTAAGGGAAAATTAATTAACGATTAAGGAGAGAGCCCGGGGAGAGGCTGACAATCTCCAGCTTGAACCGTAACCGCTGTTCCCTTTGGGGGGGACGGCGGTTTTCCTTGGTGGGCGGGCCCCCTTGGGTAGGCCGGGTTTTTACTCCCGGGATCGGATTACACGCTATGATTACCCAAAGTCTTTGTGTATAATAATGGAAATTCCCAGACTGGAAGGGACCTATCTTGTGAAGAGGCTTGTCAATTATATCCCCGTCATGCTTGGCATTGTTTTTGTGTCGGCCGCCATTCTTTTGACAGGGGGCTTCAGCGTCAACAATCAATATACCCTGGCGGAGGATACCCAGCCACCGGAGACTACCGTGACGGATCCCCATGAGGTGCTGGCCCTGCAGGAGGAACCGGTCTCCCTGGATGACATCTACCATATCCTTAGTCTGCAGGAGCGCCGGCAGTCGGGACGACCGGCCCCGACCGACCCTTCTCAGGAGCTGACGACCCTGTCGTCGACCTCGCCGACCAGCACCAGCTCAACCTCCTCGACTTCGACAAGCACGACTACGACTAAAGCTACGACTGTGCCAACCTATAATCTGGGGGGGAGATTTTCCTCCATCCGGGTCTTCATCGACCTGCAGCGGATAATCTTCTACAAGATCAATCCGGCGACAGGGCAGGAGTACGAGGCCTACGCCATCCGCTGCTCTACGGGAACTGCCCGCTATCCGACGCCTGCCCCCGGTCCCAGCCGGCCCTATTACCTGGGGGGGAGGAAGGCGACTCTGACCATCTTCAGGTCCTCCAAGAGCACGATCGATTGCTGGGTCCGCTACGCCACTCACATGAGCGGCTCCATCTGGTTCCACTCCGTCCCCTACGATTATGTGGGGAGCAGGTTTGATCCCAGCCGCTGCTACATGTACAGTGGCTATGATGTGCTGGGCAGGCGGACCAGTTCCCATGGCTGCATCCGCATGGCCTTGCGGGACGCCCAGTTCCTCTACAACAACACCTACCGGGGCATGCCCTGCTATGTCATCTCCAGTTACAGCTCCGCCTTCCCAGGCAGGACACCCCTGGGCCCGGCTCCTCTGCCGCCAGCCCTTGGGGGATCCCGGAACTGGGATCCGACCGATCCCAACTACCCGGGCTACTCGCCACCGGCCCCCTTCCCGACTGTGCCGGACCCGACACCGACAACGAAAGTGGCGGAAGATCCGACGCCCACGCCAGAAGTTGTACCGGACCCAACACCGAAACCGACCAAACCAACCAAACCGACTAAACCAACCGAATCGGATCCGACCTCGAAAACGGATCCGACCTCGAAGACGGATCCGACCGATGTCACGGAAACGAACACGGATCCTACGGATGAACCGACGACTACCGACCCGGAAAATACAACCACTTCGACGGGTGGATCGGAAAACCAGCCTCCGGAGGGTGAGGGGTCGACTGGTTGATGGCGGGCGCCCCGAAAGGGGGCGGGAACAGATGAAAAAGATAGACCAGACGCCGCGCGGCCGGATCCTCTTCCGGCCGCGTGATCTTTTTGTCGTCCTGGCCGTCCTGGTGATCGCGGGTCTCTTTGTCTGGGCCGGCCAGGCCCGCCGGGGGGGAGGGGACCGGGTGGCCCGGGTCTATTATGAGGACCGCCTGATCCGGGAGATTGAACTGATCGAAGGTCTGGCGGAGGACCATAGCTTTTCGGAGAATCCCCGGATCCTGATCAGGCAGTATGAGGACGGGACCGTGGCCTTTGTGGAATCGGACTGCCCCGATAGGGTCTGCGTCCGGACGGGCAGGATCGGCCGGCCGGGGGAGTTCGCGGCCTGTGTGCCTAACCGCTTCCTGATCGTCATCGCCGGCGTGGACAAGACGGAGGGGGACGACCATGTCGACCTTATCGCCTGACGGGGGCAACCGGACCCGCCAGCTGGCCCGCCTGGGCCTCCTCCTGGCCCTGGCCCTGGCCTTGAGTCTTTTTGAGAGCCTGCTGCCGCCCCTGCCGGCCCCGGTACCCCTGCGCTATGGCTTGGCCAATATCGCGGTCATGGCCTGCCTCCTCCTTTTGGGCCGGCGTCAGGCCTTTGGCCTGGCGGTCCTGAAAAGCCTTTTTGTGTTCATGACCCGGGGACTTCTCGCGGGCCTGGTCTCCCTTTCCGGGACCCTCCTCTCGGTCCTGATCATGATTGCCCTGGATTGGGTCAGCCGGGGAGGGGTCTCGATCTTTGTGCTCTCGGTCCTGGGAGCCCTTTTCCATAATGCCGGCCAGCTCCTGGTCCTGGTCTTCGTAATCCGCTACCCCCTGCCCCTCCTCCTCATCCTGCCGCCCCTGCTTATCTTTGGCCTCCTGACAGGCCTTTTGTCGGCTGTCCTGCTTTATGCCATGATGAGGCCCCTGGGTCTTTTCTTCCGGGAGAAGGATGAGGGAGGGGGTGAGAGGGATGAAGAGGATTAGGACAGGTTATCTGGCGGTCTTCTTTGCCTGCCTCCTCCTGCTGTCCGCCTGCCGGCCAGGCCTGAAGAGGGGGGAATTCCAGGTCACGGGTCCCTTTGACACGGTATCCTTCATCATCCTGGTCACCGAAGGGGGGGAGGATTACGACCGCTTCCGCGACCTGATCGAGGAGGAACTCTGGCGCTATCATGCCCTCTACGACCGCTTCAAGGATTACCCTGGCCTGGTGAATCTGAAGACCGTCAATGACCGGGCGGGGTCTGCTGTCACCTCTCCGCCCGAACTGATCGACCTGGTCGAATACGGCCTGGAGGCCTATGAAAGGACGGGGGGCCGCGTCAATATGGCCTTGGGTGGCCCCCTGGCCTTGTGGCATGAGGCCCGGGAGACGGCCAACCGTACGCCGGAGGAGGCCTACCTCCCCTCCGACCAGGCCCTGCGGGAGGCCGGGGCGCATAGCTCGATCGACCAGGTCCTGCTTGACCGGCAGAAGGGGACGATTGAGTTGACGGATCCGGCCCTCTCCCTGGACCTGGGGGCCTTGGCCAAGGGTTTTGCCGTGGAGAGGATCGGCCGTTTGCTTGAGGAGGAGGGCCTGGCCTCAGGCCTGCTCGATATTGGGGGCAATATCCGGGCGGTGGGGAGGAATGACCTGACAGGCCAGGCTTGGCGGGTGGGGATCCGGGACCCTGATCCGCAGGCTCCCGGCCTCCTGGATACCCTTGAAATCGACAGCCTATCCGTCGTCAGCTCCGGC
>JAXGOR010000003.1:0-336806 GCA_040767365.1 Clostridia bacterium | reverse complement strand
TCGGATCCAGCAGGCGGGAAGAAGCTGAAAACAAGCCTCCAAAGAGCGTCCCAAGGCCCCTTCCCTCAACCAGCCTCCTACTTTGCCAGGGCAGGACAAATCCCTGGAGCCTTCAGTTTCTCACGGGCAAGCCCAATCACTGGCTACCCGGGCGTCCTGACCCGCCGGCAATTTCTCCCCCCAAGGAAGCTTGTCATCCCGGCCTGATATGGTATCCTCTACGAGGTGATTATTTATCTGCCCAAATGTCGTCAGCTGATGGCATTTGGGCAGGCCAAATTTTAAGGCGGGAAGGAGCTTCTTCAGTGAATAGAATACTGACTCGTAAAGAGCTCAACAGTGAAACCATCCTGATGGATATTGAGGCCCCGCTGGTCGCGCGCAAGGCGCTCCCAGGGCAATTCATTATCTACAGGGTGGACGAGGAGGGTGAGCGGGTGCCGCTTACCATTGCCGGAACCGACCCCGAACGAGGTACCGTCAGGATCATTTTCCAAACGGTGGGCAAGTCGACCATCCGTCTCGGCGATATGGCCGTCGGTGACAGGCTGGCCAGTTTTACCGGCCCGCTCGGCAAACCGTCCGAGCTTGACGGCTATGCCGGCAAGCGTGTCGCCGTGATTGGCGGGGGACTGGGAACCGCCATCGCCTATCCCCAGGCGACCTATCTTCATAAAATCGGAGCGGACGTCCAAGTCATCGCCGGCTTCAGAACCCGCGACCTGGTCATCCTGGAGGAGGAGATGAAGGCTGTTTCCCAAGCCTACCACCTGATTACGGACGACGGGACAAGCGGCCGGAAAGGTTTTGTCACCACGGTACTGGAGGAGCTGATCAAGGGGGGTGAGACATTCGACTTGGTCCTGGCCATCGGCCCTCTGGTCATGATGCGGGCCGTGGCCGATTTGACGGAAGCCCACGGGATCAAGACAATCGTCAGCATGAATACCCTCATGGTGGACGGCACTGGTATGTGTGGCTGCTGCCGACTGACCGTTGGTGGCGAAGTCAAATTCTCCTGTGTCGACGGACCCGACTTTGACGGCCACCAAATCGACTTTGATGAATCCATCCGCCGGTCCAGGGCCTATCTTGAGCAAGAGGCCTATGACCGGGCGGAGGAACTGAAACTGCACCACTGCCGCCTAACAGGAGCCCCATGTCATGACTAAAAGCAAGCCTAATATGAAGCCCGAAAAAACAAGCATGCCCACTCAGGATCCGAAGATCCGAAGGGATAACTTCGAGGAGGTAGCCCTGGGCTACACGGTTGATATGGCGATTGAGGAGGCGACCCGCTGCCTCCACTGCAAGCACCAGCCCTGTGTCGGCGGTTGCCCGGTCCAGGTACAGATACCGGATTTCATCAGCCATATCATCAATGGCGATTTCGAGGGGGCCTACCAGACCATCATCGAGACCAACAGCCTGCCGGCCGTCTGCGGCCGGGTCTGTCCCCAGGAAAACCAGTGTGAGCTGGTCTGTGTCAGGGGCATCAAGGGTGAACCGGTTGGGATCGGCCGGCTCGAACGTTTTGCCGCCGACTGGCATTTCGAGCATGGGGGGGAGGCACCGGTAAAGCCTGAATCCAATGGTCACCGGGTCGCGATCATCGGTTCAGGACCCGCAGGGCTTACCTGTGCCGGCGACCTGGCCAAGCTGGGTTACCAGGTGACCGTCTTCGAGTCCCTCCATCTGGCCGGCGGTGTCCTCATGTATGGCATACCTGAATTCCGCCTGCCAAAATCGCTGGTCCAGATCGAAATCCAGCAACTCAAGGAACTCGGAGTCAAGATTGAGTGCGACCGGGTGATCGGAAAGATCTTCACGCTCGACGAACTGCTCAATGAAGAGGGCTTTGAAGCTGTCTTCGTAGGCACCGGGGCGGGACTCCCCGCCTTCATGGGGATTCCCGGCGAAAACCTCAACCAGGTCTATTCCGCCAATGAATTTCTGACCCGGGTCAACCTCATGCAGGCCTGGCGGTGGCCGGAAGCGGCTACCCCCGTCAGTGTGGGCAAGCGCGTCGCGGTCATCGGGGGTGGCAACGTGGCCATGGACGCGGCCCGTTGCTCGAAGAGGCTGGGCGCCGACCAGGTTTCGATCATCTACCGCCGTTCAGAAAATGAACTGCCGGCCCGCCAGGAAGAGGTCCATCATGCCAAGGAAGAGGGCATCGAATTCATCCTCCTCGCCAATCCTGTCGAAATCTACGGCAATGAAGAGGGATGGGTCACGGGGGTCCGCTGTGTCCGGATGGAGCTGGGCGAGGCTGACGACTCGGGCCGCCGGCGGCCGCTGGTCGTTCCCGACTCCGATTTCTCCCTGGACCTTGATACCGTCATCGTCGCAATCGGGCAGTCCCCCAACCCCCTGCTTCGCGACAGCACCCCCGACCTTGACTGCGAGCCCTGGGGCGGCCTGATCGTCGATGAAGACACGCTGGCCACCTCCAAGGAGGCTGTCTGGGCTGGTGGTGACGCCGTCACGGGCGCGGCAACCGTTATCCAGGCCATGGGCGCGGGGAAAAAGGCCGCCGTCTCCATAGATCAATACATCAAGGCTAAATAAGGGTAAATAAAGAAACAATTGGAAAACCGGCCGTCTGCCCTTCAGCAGGCGGCCGGTTCTTTTTCAGCAACAGTCGTAGAGCGAGGCGCCGATGGCAGTCGCGAATTCCGCATATTGGGGGACTATCATATCGATGGCGTAAAGTTCCGCAAAGCCATTGAGCACCTCGCGTCCCTTATCCACCCGTAAAAGGTTGCCCGTGAAGACAATCTTGTCCACGTCCTCCAGACGGGCCGCGAGGACAGCTCCCGTGCCGACCGACTGGAAAACCAGGTTGACGATGCCAAGGGCCAGGTCATCGGAGGTCGCGCGGTCGCCCACCTTCCCGAAGTTGGAGGCTGTGGTGTCGGCCGACAGGCCCGGGATCTCATAGCGGGAGATATCGCCGATGGTAAGGTCAATATGGTTGAGGTCCCCCCCCTCCGCTTTTTCGCCTATGCTCTCGAAATCCCGGACATTCAGGATGACACCGGCCAGGCCGAGCAGGGTTCCTCCCCCGACACCCGATCCAATGATATGGCGGATATCCTCCCCTTCGGCATAGACCATGGAGGTCCCCGTCCCCATACTGACAACGATGGCCCGGTCAAGACCCGCCGTGTAGAGTCCACCGATCCCGACCGCGTCGAATTCAGGGACGATTATGGTCTTGCACTCAAGCAGATGGCCGTCAAGATAGGATGAGCCGACACCGGTCGCGTGAATGGAGCCGACCTGGTCAAGCTGGAGGTCATTGATGATCAGGAATTTGCCCAGGGCTCCATAGGCGGAAGCGATGGGATCATCTGTCTGGACCTGGGTTTCACGGAGCAGGCGGCCATCGCGGAAGCCGACGATCTTGGTGATGCTGCCCCCTACATCAAGACCAATCAGGACGCCCTCGTGCCTGGCCAGTTTGCTTTCAATACTATCGGACATAGTTGGAGACATCCCGGTCGTGGGATAGCCCTGACATGACCGGCTCACGGCTGGCGTTACGCAAGGAGCTGAAGGCCAGCCTGCCGTCGTCAAAATCAATTTGGGTCGATGCGGGGGCAAAGACAAAGATGAACTGCGATACGGCCTGGAGCAAGCCGCCGATGGCATAGGCGGAACCGGAGACGATATCCTGGAAACGGATCCGGACATCGGCCGAAAGCCGTTCCGTATTACAGATCACCGTCCGGCCTTGCTTGACGTGATCGCAGACGGGCCAGGCCGTGTCAATGTCGAAGGCTTCGACCAGGACCACAGTGTGTTCAGATCCCTGCCTGACACCCGGGAAAGGGACGGTCCGATCGGCACTCCGCTTCTGCCTGCTGTCACGTGGAGCGGCCGCCCTGTCGGCAGGCAATTCATCCTGGGCGTAGAGCTCATAGGAATCGATATCATCGTAGTCGTCGTAATCGTCGTCCGTCCTGCCAAACAACTTATTTAAAAAATTACTCATACCCTTCTCCCCGTGTCCCGCCAGCTGGATAGGGGACGGGATCGTCCCTGGTCCGCAGGCTTGGAAGGCATTTGTCATACCATTATAGAGAGGCCCCGACCCGTTTACAAGAAATAAGGCAAACCGTCATCACCCTGTCATCATTTTGTGATTTAACACAGGATCAGGGCTCCCGTGCCCCAAAGAGGGCGCTGCCAATCCTGAGCAGGGTCGCGCCCTCCTCGACTGCCTGGGCGTAGTCCTGGGTCATACCCATGGAAAGCTCGGTAAAAGCCGGCAGGGCGTCCGGATCCGCCAGCCTGTCGCGCAAGTGGCGGAGCTGACGGAATATAGGGCGGGCGTCCTCAGGATCATCATAGAAGGGGGCCATGGTCATCAGGCCCCGGATTTCGATATTGGGGTAGTCCTCAGCCGCCGCCAGGACCGCCTCCACCTCCTCCGCCCCAAAACCTTGCTTTGTCGCTTCCTGGGAAATATTGACCTGCAGGAGGACAGGCTGGACCATCCCCCGGGCCTGGGCTTGGCGCTGGATCACATCCAGCAGCCTGACCCTGTCCACCGAATGGATGAGCGACGCGAGGCCTATGACCTGCTTCACCTTGTTTGTCTGCAGCCTGCCTATCATATGCCAGTCACAGCCGAGGCCCAGCCTCTCCAGTTCCGCGCTTTTCCCCACCAGCTCCTGGGCCCTGTTCTCCCCGAAGACGCGCTGGCCAAAGGAAAGGGCGGCTGAAACATCTCCGGCCGGAAAACCCTTGCTTACGGCAACAAGTCTGACGCCGTCGGGCTCACGGCCCGCGGCAAGGGCCAGGTCCCGGATCCTCCCCTTGAGCTCCTCCAGGCTTCTGCCTATGAATTCAATCCTGTCTTTTTCCATTTGCTGGGCTCTACCGCCCTGTCTCCTTTCAGTCAATCAGAACGCCGTCTTCCGTTGTCCAGGGATTGACGACGTAAAGGTCGGTCGCGGTCAGGGCATTTGACCCCGGTTCATCCGATTCAATGATGGCGTACCGGTCATCCGCGGCCCTTATCCTGACCGGGATGGTCCTGGTAATACCGCCCTTGACCGTTCGCAGGCGGGCACTTCCCTTTTCAAGATCGAGATCCATGAGGCCGGACAAGGGCAGGCGCAACCCCTCAAGTTGATCCGTTATCAGAACTGCGTCCTCGACCGCCAGCCGGTCCGGCCCGTAACCGGACCAGTTCGGGCAGGATAGATAGAGGAGGAGGCCGTCGTAGACCCTCTCCACCTTTGTCACCGTGCAGTCAAGGCTTAGGGGTTCACCCGGCTCCGGTCTCACGGCGAGCGAAGTGCCCTTCCTCACGTCCTGATCCCACCCGGGCCTTTCCGCCAGCCAGGCCACCAGATTCCTGCCACTGAATCGACTGACCGTCGCCACCCTGTCCCCGGCCTCAACCCTTTGGTAGCTCAGGTCCCGGCTCTCATAGCTGACGGAGGACAAGCGGTCGACGACTCTTTGCGGATCCCCTTCAACCAGGTCGACACCGGCTGATGAAACCGGCACTGAGAAAGCAAGCTCCCCGGCCAGCGGCGACTGGATCACCAGGGTCCGGCCATCCCCCTCAAGCAGGCTGATCAGGCGGTCGCATTCGGCTTGAAGCTGGTCAATCTCCGGATCCGCCTTGGCGAGCAGGGCGGCCTCGGAACGGGCCCGGTGGAAGGAATCCCTGAATACGGCCATGGCCCGGACCTGGCCGGAAGTCCCCGCCCCTGCCCCCGAGCGGGCCACTGCGGCGATTGCCTCCCGGAGCTGGCTGTCGGCAGGCGAGAGTGGCAGCGGATACCGGCTGGCGTCCCCATAGCCGCTGGCCAGCAGGAGGTCGGCCTGGTAGCTGGCCCTGGCCTCCCGATAGCGACTGACCTCCGCCTCCTTGTCCAGGGAACGACCAGGGCAACCCGTCCGCCCTTGCCGACACGTTCACCCTCGCCGGCAAGCGGCACCAGAAGGCCACTGCCTGGCGCGGTCAGGGCCTGGGCGTCGTCCAGGAATACCAGGGAGCAGGGGGAAGCGAGGTCGACCGACCCCTGGGTCAGGAAGGACAGGCGCATGGCCTCACGTTCACTTGTCAGGATGAAGACTATGGACCAAACCGCGAAAACAGCCGCAGAAAGGACCAGTACCGCGACCACGATCAGGCGGATCCGGTTCCGCCGCAGGTGCTGGATCCGTTTTGCGCCCAGTTCATCAATCCCGGTCAGGGACCTGCTTTTCCTGTCTTCCCCACCCACCATCAGAAGCTTTTCCTCACATTCCCTTCCCTATGGACTCCAGTGCCTTCATGGCCCCAAGCCTGGCATTCTCAAAGGTGAGGCCCCCTTGTACAAAGGCCAGGAAGGGGGGCCGCATGGGCCCGTCGGCTGACAATTCAATGGTCGATCCCTGGATGAATGAGCCCGAGGCCATGATGACATCACAGTCATAACCGGGCATGGGCGCGGCTATCGGGGTCACAAAGGAATCCACCGGTGAGGCCGACTGGATCGCCTGGCAGAAGGTCTCCAGCCTGTCCGCCGTCTCCAGGCGGACGGCTTGGACGATATCCCCCCGCGCCTCTTCCGGCCCCGGCAGGACCGGGTATCCCGCCTCCTGGAAGAGGGCGGCCAGGTGTATGGCGCCTTTCATGGCGGACGCGACGACCGTTGGCGCGAAATACAGACCCTGCAGGAGGAGGCGGGTCATGCCGAAGGAAGGTCCTACATGTCGGCCGACACCCACGGCGGTCATCCCCTCACTGATTGCCTCGATCAGATCTGACCGGCCGGCAATATAGCCACCGGCCGGGGCAATCCCCGAACCTGGATTCTTGATCAGGGAACCGGCGATCAGGTCGGCTCCGACGCCGGGTGGTTCCTCCCTTTCGACAAACTCGGAATAACAGTGGTCAACAAAGACGATCGTTTCGGGCTTGGCCGCCTTGACTGTTTCAACAATCTTCCGGATATCCCCGATCAGGAGGGCCCTTCTCTCGGAATAGCCCCTGGACTTCTGGATATAGACCAGCCGGGTCGACCGACGGACCTGTGACCGGATCGCGGGAAGATCGGGGCTCCCGTCGTCCAGGAGGTCCAGCCAGCGGACGGAGACGCCCCTTGCCGCAAGACTTTGGCTGGACTGTACCGGCCGGGCCGTGACGGAGGGTTCGGAGCCGGCCTCCTCCAACTGTCCCAGGGTCGGCAGGAGTGAGTCATAGGGCCTTCCCGTCACAATAAGCAGATCCTGCCCTGGACCGAGCAAAGCCCGAAGGCAGGTAGCCAGCACCTGGGTCCCTGAACTGAACTGGAGCCGGACCAGGGCGTCCTCGGCGCCAAAGGCGCGGGCAAAGACTGCTTCCGTCTGGTCACGGCCCAGATCGTCATAGCCGTAACCTGTCTTGGCCATGAAGGCGCTCTCAGACACCTGTGCCTCCGAGAAGGCGGAGAGGAGCTCAAGCTGCCGCTTTTCCCTGATCCTGTCGACTTCCTCGAAGGGGCCGCGCGCCCGGATAAGGGCCTGCTCGGAAAGCTCAAAGATCTCACGGCTTATACCGTGTGACGCGTACCATGTAAACCTGTCCATCAAGCTCTGCCTGCCCCCCGCATTATTGTACTAAAAAACCACCCGCCGGTCCGAAGCGTCACGGATCGACAGATGGTTTCCAAATGGTGCGGCCAACGAGACTCGAACTCGTACGGTCTCCCACACGCCCCTCAAACGTGCGCGTATGCCAATTCCGCCATGGCCGCCTGTGGCTGGCGCCCGGCCAGCCAAGCCATTATGTCAAAGGATGCCTGCCTTGTCAAATCACGGCCCGCAAGCGAAAGGGCCGGCTTAATTGAAATTACGCCCTCCTTTTTCTATACTTGTGAAGGTTGGTAAATCCGGCTGATGACGCGGTTGCTACGATTGGGCAGGGTCCTGGACATGATTGAACTGAGAAATGTAAGCAAGAGTTACGATGGCATCCGTAAGGCAGTCGACGACCTCACCCTTGATATCCGAAACGGCGAAATCTTCGGCTTCCTTGGGCCCAACGGGGCCGGAAAGACAACCACGCTCAAACTGATCACGGGACTCCTCTCCCTGGACCAGGGTTCGATCTCCGTGAACGGCTTTGACATTGAAAAGAAGCCGATTGAGGCCAAACGCTGTTTTTCCTTCGTCCCGGACAATCCCGACATCTTTGTCCGCTTGAAGGGCATCGAATATCTCCGCTTCATGGGAGACATCTACCAGGTCGGCCAGGAGGAGCGGGAAGCCCGGGTCCAGGAACTGACCCGGCGCTTCGGCATCGACCGGGCCCTGAATCAGATGATCAAGACCTACTCCCATGGGATGAAACAAAAACTGATCCTGACGGGCGCCCTCCTCCATGACCCCGAGGCCTGGATCCTGGATGAGCCCATGACCGGGCTGGATCCGGCGTCTTCCTTCGAGCTGAAACAATTGATGCGCCGCCACGCCGACGAGGGCAAGATAGTACTCTTCTCGACCCATGTCCTGGAGGTGGCGGAAAAAATCTGTGACCGGCTCAGCGTAATCGACAACGGTAAACTCCTCTTCGTGGGGACCATGGATGAATTGAAGGAACGCTACGCGGACGACAGCTCACTTGAATCCCTCTTCCTGAGGCTGGTCAACGACGAGTCCAATGCCTCCTTCATGGAACTGAACACTTGGTAAGGCAACTTTCCGGCATGAGACAGTACCTGATCCTGATGCGGCCCCTGTGGAGTGAGATGCTGGGAACCCTGAGCCAGGGTTTTGCCGCGGGCGGAAGGAAAAAGAAGAAGAAGAAAATGACGCTTGAGATCAAGCGCAGGCCGTCTCCCAAACTGACTACCGGCCTGCTCTTTGGCTTCATCTACACCATGCTGGCCTTCTATTCCGTCATGTACGGAATCTCGATTACAAAACAGTTGGCCCTCTTCGGCCAGGAGGACGGTTTCATCCAGATGGTCGCCGTCGGGGCCCCCCTCCTCGTCCTCTTGTTCGGCATCCTGCAGGCCATTCCCACCCTCTATCACGAGAGCAGTCTTGAGGCCCTGCTGGTCCTGCCCGTCAAACCGTCCATCATCATTGCCGGCAAGATGACCCAGGCCCTACATCCCCGTCGTCATCTTTCCTGTCGCCCTCTTTTTCTGCCCCTGATCGCCCACGCCGTCGTGACGGCCAGGCCCTGGGCCTTCTATGTCCAGGCCCTGCCCTTCATGCTGCTGGTGACCCTCGCCCCCTTCACCCTGGTCGTCATCCTGATCATGCTCCTTATGCGCTACACCAAATTCGCGCGGGACAAGGACCGTTTCCAGATGGTGACCTCCATCATCACCATCCTCTTCGCCGTCAGCTTCTCCATCTTCATCAATCTGCAGTCCTCAGGAGGCCAGCTACCCGGCAGCTCCCTCTTTTCCCCCGGCGGCGAGGCGCCCTTGATCCAGGGCCCCCTCCGCTTCCTCCCTTCCTCCTGGTTCAGCGCCGCCATGCTTGTCAGGGCCGGCTCCTGGCATACCCTCCTTTATGGTCTGATCGCCCTCGCCATCAATGTCGCGGCCCTGGCGGCCCTTCTCCTTCTGGCGGGCCGCCTCTACCTGCCCGGTGTCATGGGCATGAAGGCGGGCGGCAAGCCGGCCAAGGTCTTGAGCGCCCCAGAGCAGGCCAGGGCCTTGAAACCGAGGAGCCCCTACCGTGCCATCCTGGCCCGGGACAGTAAACTCCTCATCCGGACACCTGCCTTCTTTTCGCAGACGGTCCTGATCTCTCTCCTCCTGCCCGTCCTCCTGGCCGTGATCCTGGTCATCACCTTCATCAATCTGGAAAAGGACAATCAGATTGGCTTCTCCCTGATCGGCTTCCTCCGTCTCTGGGCCGGCTCCGGCATGTGGAAGGATTCCCTGTGGGTCCTGGTCATGATTGCTTCGGGAGCCGCCGCCCTTCTGTCCGGTACCAACATGATGTCGGCCTCCGCCATTTCACGGCAGGGGACCCTTTTCGCCTACTCAAAGCTCATGCCCGTCCCCGTCGGGACCCAGCTCCTGGCCTGGCTGACGCCGGGAATCGCCAGCCTGACAGGGGTCTGGCTCCTGATCGCCCTGGCCTCTACCCTGTACTTGCGGGCCTCCTTCCTCTTTGGCCTGGTCATCTTTCTGACGGCCTGGATCAATGCCTATCTGATCCAGATGGTCGGATTCTACGTCGACATGCTGTCCCCCCGCCTCGACTGGACCAACGAGATCCATCCGGTGAAAAACACGAGGGCCACAACGGTTTCAGGACTGGGCCTATTCATCTATATCGGCCTGATCGTCGCCTTCGGTTTCCTGGTCCGCCGCCTGTCCGGCGGCCACTCCCTGATCACGGCGCTGGCCATGTTCTCCCTTTCCCTGGCCCTGGCCGTCCTGACTACCTGGCTCGTCAAAAGGCGGGCCGACCAACTCTTCCTTTCACTTGACCTATAATGAACCTGCTAGGGAGGTAAGATAATGACAAAACTTATAGGAAATCTCGTTTTTGGGCAGTCGGGGGGACCGACTTCCGTCATCAACTCGAGCGCGGCCGGCGTATTCCTGGAGGCCCTCGATCACCCCGACCGGATCCCACGTGTCTTCGGCATGCGCCATGGGATTGAGGGCGTGTTGAATGACGACCTGCTCGATATATCCAAGGAGGACCGGGCGGAGCTTGAACTCCTTTGCGGCACCCCCTCCTCCATCCTGGGTACCTGCCGCTACAAGCTGGCTGATCCCGCTGTCGATGACAGCGATTACAGGAGAATACTTGAGGTCTTCCGCAGGCACGATATCCGCTACTTCTTCTATAACGGCGGCAATGACTCCATGGATACCTGTCTCAAGGTGTCCCAATACCTCAAGGACCACGACTACGAATGCCGGGTGATCGGCATACCCAAGACAGTCGACAACGATCTCTGCGGTACCGACCACTGCCCGGGCTTCGGTTCGGCGGCCCGCTATGTCGCCACCTCAATCTCTGAGGTCTGGCACGACGCGCATTCCTATAGGACTCCGACCGTTGTCGTCTTTGAATGCATGGGCCGGCATGCCGGCTGGCTGGCGGGCGCGTCAGCACTGGCGGGCGTCATCGGCCGGGGGCCCGACCTGGTTTACCTGCCGGAGATCCCCTTCGACCAGGACAGGATGATCGCGGACGCCAGAAAGCTCCTGGAGGAGAAGAATATTGTCCTGATCAGTGTTTCCGAGGGCATTATGACAGCGGATGGCAAGCTGGTGATCGAACAACTCTCCGCCCGCTCGACTGATTCCTTCGGCCATAAACAACTCGGCGGTGTCGCCGCCATGCTGGCCAATCTCCTTTCCGAGGAGTTGGATGTCAAGGTCAGGGGAATTGAGTTCTCCCTGCTCCAGCGGTCAGCGGCCCATTGCGCTTCCGGAAGGGACATAGAGGAGGCCGTGCTGGCCGGCCGCTCCGGCGTCAAGGCTGCCCTTGAAGGGACAAGTGACGTCATGATGGGCTTCGCCAGACCTGAGTCCGGCCCCTACCATTGCGAAATCATCCAGGTACCGCTTGAGCAGGTCGCCAATCATGAGAAGCAGGTGCCGCGTGAGTGGATCAATCCTGAAGGCAACGGTCTGACCCAGGCCTTCATCGATTATGCCCTCCCCCTGATCCAGGGAGAACCCCACCAGCGCCACGAGGAGGGCCTGCCCCGCTTTGCGCGGCTGAAGAAGATTCCGGTTGAATAAAAAAACCAGCTGACCCTGATCAAACCCCCGTGTCCCGGATACGGGGGTTTTTCAGGCCTGGAATACCGCCTCGCCGCCAAGAAAAAGGGTCCCACCCCGGGCCTTCAGAGGGGGGATGCCGTACCTGTCGGGGAGGAGGGCCGGCTGGTCAGCCCGGTTGATGGCGATCAGGGCCTCTTCCGGCCCTGCCAGCCTCTTCCCGAAGGCGTCCTTGCCGTCAGCGTCCTTGAAGCGTCTGAAGAGCAAGACCGCCCCCTTGGCGTAGAGGATCTCAAAATACCCCGTCCTGAGGACGGGCGTCCGGCTCTTCAAGCGCATGAGGGCTGTGATCTGCCGGGTCATTTCCTTTTCCTCCTGACCGCCGTCAAGTTCCCGCCAGGGGAAGGTTCTGCGGTTGAACGGATCCCGGTAGCCCTCCAGGCCGATCTCATCTCCATAGTAGAGGGCCAGGGCGCCGGGAAAGGCCAGCTGAAGCAGGCAGGCCAGGACAAGTAGCTCCTCTCCCCGCCCCCGCTCGTCCCCGGTCAGCCTGAGGCGGGCCTGCTCCCTCCGGGAGGCGGGGCAGGGAGGCCCTGCCAGTTCGGTTATGACCCGGGTCGTGTCGTGGCTACCCAGAAGATTCATCTGGGCATAAAGGGATTCTTTCGGCGTGATGGAGATCATCCTGTCAAAGGCCAGGGCCAGCTCCTCCCCTCCCATTTCATCCTTCAGGAAGGCCAGGACCGCCGCGCGGAAGGGATAAGCCATGACGGTATCGTGGGTCCGGCCGAAAAGGAAGTCCCGATGGTGCCCGTAACTGATTTTGGCCGTCGGCTCCTCCCAAACCTCACCCAGGATAAGGGCATCCGGCCGCTCCTCCTTCACGCGCCGTCGGAGGAGGCGGAGGAAGGAGTCGGGCAGCTCGTCCGACACATCCAGCCGGAAACCCGCGCAACCCTGCCGGAGCCAGTAGGCCAGCACACCGTCCGGTCCGCAGATAAAGGTCCGGTAGGACAGATCATTCTCATTCACATTCGGGAGGGCTGGAAAATCCCACCAGCACTCATAAGCGATCAGGTCTTCCTGGGGCCCCGCCTCAGGGTCCAGACAGACCAGGTCAGGTCCCTGCCCTAAAGTCACCTCATGGCCAGGCCGGGCTGTCTCCTTGTCCCCTTGTCCCCTGGCCTCCCTTTCCCCCGTAAAACGAAACCAGGAGGTGTAATCCGAGGGCTTGCCTTCCCGCATCTCCTGCCAGGCGCCGATCGAATCGTAGCGCCCGTAACGGTTGAAGTAAAGACTGTCGGCGCCCGTATGGCTGAAAACCCCGTCCAGGATCACCCGGATGCCAAGATCCCCGGCCTTCCCGAAGAGGTCGGCCAGCTCTTCATTGCTTCCAAGCAGGGGGTCGACGGTGAAATAATCACCCGTGTCATAGCGATGATTGGACTGGGCCTTGAAGACGGGATTGAGATAGAGGACGGTGACCCCCCGCGAGGCCAGGAGGGGCAATTTTTCCGTGATCCCCCTCAAGCTGCCTCCAAAGAAGTCGCAGGCCTGATAGCCATCGGGCGCCCGGCCCTGATAATCGACCTCCTCCTCCCAGGCCCTGTGCCAGATACGCTCGGGCCATTTCATCAGCTCCAGGGCCCGGGACTCATCAAAATGGCTGCCCCGGTTGTAGCGGTCAGGGAAGATCTGGTACTGGACCGCCCCCTTCATCCAGTCCGGTGTCTTGAAGCCGGGTTCAAAGACCGTCACCTGGAAGCCGGGGATCGCTTCCGAGCCATCAAGGGGAAATTCGGGGCTGGTCATCCGGGTCACGGCCTTCAAACCACAGGTCTCCGGGTCGGGAAAACCCCATCGATAGCGGCCATCTGCCAGCCTTACCTCAAACCAGTAGAAAAAGAGACCCGGTTCTAGGTCCATCTGGATGGTTGTGCTGTAGACGGACCCTTCACCGGCTGCCTCTTTGCCCATACGGCTGTAGCCTTCCTGGAAAGGATTCAGGCCATAGGCATAGAAGAGGCGGACGGATTGCAGTTTTTCCGGATCCTCCTCCACGACCGCCCTGAAGGTGATGGTGGAGCCTCCGGGAACCGGGCTGTCGGTGAGCGGTAGAAGTCCGACCTGACATCATGCCGGATGCTGAGCAAGCCCTACCTCGCTTCCTCAAGCAGGACGCGATAGAGCGCTTCATAGGCCTCCGCCGACCGGTTCCAGCTGTAGTCGCCGGTCATGGCCGACTTGACCATATTCTTCCAGCTTTCCCGGTCCTCACGGTAGACCCGGGCCGCTTCCTTCGAAGTGAAGAGCAGTTCGTGGGCATTGATGTTCAAAAAGCCGAAGCCGGTCCCTGATTTTTCAAACTTGTTAAAGGGATCCACCGTATCGGCCAGGCCGCCCGTCTGCCGCACGATGGGCAAGCTGCCGTAGCGCATGGCAATCATCTGGGAGAGTCCGCAGGGTTCGAAGAGGGAGGGCATGACAAAGAGGTCGGCGCCGGCATAGATCCGCCGTGACAGGTGACGGTCGTATTGGATGATGGCCCGCATCCTGTCCGGATGCCGGTCCTCCGCCTCCTGGAGCTCTTGTTCGTAGAAGGGGTCACCGGTTCCCAGCAGGACAAATTGAACCGCCTCCTCCAGCAACTCATCCAGGATATGCAAAAGAAGGTCGATCCCCTTTTGCCGATCCAGCCGGGTGATCATGGAAAAAAGCGGGGTCTTTGCCTCCAGGGGCAGGCCCAGCTCTTCCTGCAAGGCTTTCTTGCAGGCTGCCTTGCCACGGGCCCAGGCCCTTGACGTATAGGAGGCCGCAATTTCCGGGTCGGTCGCCGGATTATAAAGATCGGTGTCGATCCCGTTCAATATGCCGGACAACTTCCAGCCCTGTGATACCAGGAGCTCGTCCAGGCCCTCCCCAAAGAACTCGGTCATGATCTCACGCGAATAGGTGGGCGAGACGGTGGTTACCCGGTTGGCGAAAACGATCCCCGCCTTGAGGAAGTTGGGGGTGCCCTTGAGCAGGACCCTCGCGTCCGTCATATACTCATCACCCAGATCGAAGAGATCCTGCACCGTCTCCCGGTCGAAGACCCCCTGATGCTTCAGATTGTGGAGGGTCAGGAGGGTACGCAGGCCGGTGTGGTAGCCCGAGGCCTGGTAATGGCTTTCGAGCAGGACGGGGATCATACCCGTCTGCCAGTCATTCAGGTGCAGTATGTCAGGATCAAAGCCCATGGGTTCTCCCAGGGCCTCCAGCACCGCCCGCTGGAAGAAGGAGAAGCGTTCAATATCAAAGGCAGGATCAATGTAGAGGCTCTCGTGGCCGAAGTAATAATCGTTGTCGATCAGGTAGACCGGAACCCCTCCCAGTTCCATGGAGAAGAGGCCACTGTACATGGTCCGCCAGCCAAGCCGGATGGTCGACCAGCGGATAAAATGAAGTTCCGAGGCATAGGCCTGCTTGATCGTCTTGTAAAGCGGCAGGATCAGGCGTACGTCCAGCCCCTGCCGCCTCAAGGCCGCGGGCAGTGAGCCCGCGACATCCCCCAGCCCGCCGGTCGAGGCCAGGGGGCTCAATTCAGACGTGACAAATAGAATCTTCACGGTTGTCTCCTCAGACAATGGCGTTTTTCCCGATGACCAGAGGATAGCCTGCCTGCCCGTGCAGCCTGCCCCCCATTTTCACCACGCTGTTTTTGTCGATGATGACATGATCGAGGACGACTCCCTCCGAAACCTGGACATCCTGGAAGAGGACACTGTTGGTCACCCGGGCATTCCTCCCGATCACACAGCCGCGGAAGAGCAGGCTGTTCTCCACCTCCCCCATGATGGCGCAACCATCCGAGGCCAGCACATTGCTTACCTTGCCGCTTTCCTGCGAAACAATGCAGGGGGCCCTGTTCTTGACCTTGGTAAAAATGGGCCGGTCCGGCTGGAAAAGTTGGTTGCGGACCTGGCTGTCCAGCAGTTTCATGGAGGCCTCGAAGTAACTGGCGACATCATAGATACGCAGCACCAAGTCCCCACATTCGACCGCCTGGATCCGGTAGCGTTCATATAACTGCAACAGGCGGACGATGGAAAAATCGGCGATCCCGCGCGCCATCATCTCGGTCAGGATCTGAAGCAGCAGCCTCTTTGAAATGACGAGCAGGCCGAAGGCATTCAGCTCGCTTCCGTGGTCAGGGTAGTCGATCATGAGATCCTTGATATAGGACTGGTCGTCCAGTTGGAGGGCCAGGGAAAGCGGGGCCGGTTTAAGACCGTCACGGGCATAATAGACCGAGATCTCAGCCCCCGACTCGAGATGGCGCTCCAGGAGGGCCAGGTAGCGGATATTGGAGACGTAATCGCTGGAGGAAATGAAGACATAGTCCTGGTCCCCACTGTCAACATAGTCGATGATGCTCTGGGCGTCGGTCCGGTCCGGCGCCCGGGTCACCGGATTGATGTAGGGGGGGATGAGGTAGAGACCCTGCCTCATCCGGTCAAGATCCCACCAGGATCCTGTGCCCATATGGTCCATGAGCGACTTGTAGCGGGTCAGGGCGACCACCCCGATCCGCTTGACGCCGCAGTTGACCATGTTGGACAGGGTGAAGTCGATCATCCGGAAACGTCCGGCAAAGGGGATGGCCGCGAGCGCCCTGGGCTTGTTCAGGGCGCCGAGCTCAATACGGCGGTTGTCGGCAAGGATCAGGCCCATGGCGGACTTCAGCATAGTTCCATCTCCCTCCTCACTTGATTGGGTCTTTCAGATACAAGTTCCGGATGCGTCTGGGCATGTTCCAGGGCCAGCATGGAGTTCCCGGTTATCCTGGCACCGGAATGGATCACCAGGCCTGGGCCAAAGACCGTGATATCGTCCTGGCAGAGGGCGCTCAAAAAGGAATCCGAGCCATCCTCCTCCTCCGGACTGGCACGCACGCCGGCCTCGATGATGGTGTTCATGCCGACGATGCAGCGCACCAGGACCGCCCCCGCACCGACCCGCGAACCCGGCATGAGGATGGAGTCACGGACCAGGGCGCCCTCCTCCACCAGGACATTGTGTCCGATGATGGAATTGGAGACCTGGCCGAAGACCTCGGCCCCATCCGTCACGGCCACATTGTGTACCAGGGAATCGCTACCGAAATAATGGGAGGGACGCTGGGGGTTTTTCGAGTAGACCGGCCAGGACATGTCCCGCAGATCTATCTGGCTCGGTTTGGTCAGCAGGTCCATGTTGGATTCCCAGAGGGAGGCGATGGTCCCGACATCCTTCCAGTAGCCATCGAAATGATAGGTATAGACCTTGCGGCCCTCCCCGATCATGGCCGGGATGACATCCCCGCCGAAATCGTTTTTAGAGTCGGGCTTCCTCTCATCCTCGATCAATACCCTCCTCAAAACCTCCCAACTGAAACAATAGACCCCCATGGAGGCGAGATTGTTCCTGGGTTCAGCTGGTTTTTCCTCAAACTCAAGTACCCGCTGGTCCTCATCGGTGTTCATGATCCCAAAGCGGGACGCCTCGCTCCAGGGGACCTCAATGACCGCGATGGTCGCCTCTGCCCCCTTTTCAATATGGCGGGCCACCAGGGCGGCATAGTCCATCTTGTAGATATGGTCGCCGGAAAGGATCAGGACATAACGGGGCTGGAACCCAGCTATGAAAGGGATATTCTGGTAAATGGCGTTGGCTGTCCCCTTATACCATTCATTGCCCTCCTGGCTCAGGTAGGGCGGCAGGATATAGCGTACCGCCATTGTTGCGGTCCAGGTCCCAGGAATGTCCGTTGCCGATATAGGAATTGAGCTCGAGCGGCTGATACTGGGTCAGTACGCCGACGGTTTCGATTCCGGAATTCATGCAGTTGCTGAGAGGGAAGTCAATGATCCTGTACCGTCCACCGAAAGGGACGGCGGGTTTGGCGATGAAGTCCGTCAGGACACCCAGCCTTGAGCCCTGTCCCCCCGCGAGTATCATGGCGATTGTCTCTTGTCTGGCCAAGCCCTGCCCTACCTTTCTTTTTCCTTGATCAGATAAAGGCCCGCCAGGGGTGGCAGGGTGAGCCGCAGCTGGTGGTCCCCACCCCCTTCACCGCCCCTGTCCTCCGTCTCGAAGAAGATGGCCTCCCCCTCCAGTCCCCCATAGCCGCTACCCCCGAATCGGACGGCGTCACTGTTCAAAAGCAGGCGGAAACGGCCTGCCAGGGGAAGGTGGACCGCGTAGTCGTCGTAGGAGGCGGGCGTCATATTCAAAAGGACCAGGAGGACTTCCTCCTCCCCATCCGACTTGCGCTGGTAGGAGAAAACACTGTTCTCCCGGTCATCGGCATTGACCCACTGAAAGCCCTCCCAGCTCCGGTCAAGTTCCCAGAATGCCGGATGTTCCAGATAGAGATGGTTGAGGGTCCTGACAAAATCCTGCATCTCCCTGTGCCGCGGATATTTGAGCAGGAACCATTCCAATTCCTCATAATAGCGCCATTCAATGAAGGGGGAAAATTCATTGCCCATAAAATTGAGCTTGGCGCCCGGATGTGACATCTGGTACATATAGCAGGTCCGCAAAGAGGCGAATTGCCGCCAGTAATCGCCCGGCATACGGCCCAGGAGGGACTTCTTGCCGTGGACAACCTCATCGTGTGAAAAGGGCAGGATGAAATTTTCGCTGAAGGCGTAGGTCATTGAAAAGGTAATCCTGTCATGAAAATCCCCCCGGGCGAAGTAATCGACTTCCATATAGGAGAGGGTGTCATTCATCCAGCCCATATTCCATTTATGGGTAAAGCCCAGCCCGCCGCCCTGGACCGGTGCCGTAACCAGGGGATAGGGGGTCGATTCCTCGGCAGCCAGGATGCAGTGGGGAAAATGCCTTCGAATCAGATCGTTGAGTGCCTTCAGGAACTGGATGGCTTCCAGATGTTCAAAGTTGCCTTCCTGGTTGCGCTCAGCCTCCGGCCGGCCGAAATCCAGATAAATCATGCTGCTGACCGCGTCGACCCGCAAGCCGTCGGCGTGAAACTCATCGATCCAGAACCAGGCGCTTGACAGGAGGAAGGATTTCACCTCAAGGAGCCCATAATTGAAGACCAGTGTGCCCCAGTCGGCGTGCTCCCCCCGCCTTGTATCGGGGTCCTCGTAAAGGGGCTGCCCATCGAATCGGGCCAGGGCGAAGTCGTCCTTGGGGAAATGTGAGGGTACCCAGTCGAGAATGACCCGGATATCCGACTGATGCAGGGTATCGATCAGGTATTTGAGGTCGGCCGGCGTCCCGTACCGCGAAGTCGGGGCGAAATAACCGGTCACCTGGTAGCCCCAGGAGGCGTCGAGCGGATACTCCATGACGGGCATCAACTCAACGGCGTTGTAACCCATTTCAAGGCAGTAATCGGCCAACTGGCGGGCGATATCACGGTAATTGTAGACTTGACTGTCGGCATGCCGTCTCCAGCTTCCCAGATGAAGCTCATAGATGTTGAGTGGTCCCTTGTCAAGCGCGTCGGGCCTCTTTGCCATATAGGCCCCATCGCCCCACTCGTAATCCTCTTCGGCATCGTAGAGAATCGAGGCCGTACCCGGCCTGGTCTCGGCATGGCGGGCGAAGGGATCAGCCTTCAGAAGGATCCGGCCCGCCGATGTCCTGATGGCGTATTTGTAGCGCTGCCATTCAACAGCGCCCGGGACGAATCCCTGCCAGATGCCGGTTGTCCCATAGGGAAGGAGATGATTTGAGGCGGGGTCCCAGCCGTTGAAATCGCCGACGACACTGACCCCGGACGCGTGCGGCGCCCAGACGGCGAAACGATAACCGGGATCTCCTTCAGGCGAAAGGTGCGGACGGGCACCGAGCATTCTATAGCTTTGGTAATTTTCCCCCTGATTGAAAAGCCAAGCTTGGTTCATATCGCCCGTCACTCTCTGATTAACCAAATCCGGCAACCCTGTGATCGCCACGGCAGATAGCTCAAGGATGAAAACAGACAATCATCCTGTCATCATTATACATGATCGGCTAGGCAAGATTCAGCTCAGCCACGGTGACACCGTCACCTCCCTCGCCCTCACCGCCGGCCCGGAAACTGCTGACCCGGCGATCCCTCGCAAGCATATCCTGCGTGGCCTTGCGCAGGGCGCCGGTTCCCTTGCCGTGAACGATCCGGACGGGTGACAGGCCGGCCAAGAGGGCCTGGTCGAGGAAATGGTCGATCATGGTGACTGCCTCATCCACCCGTTTCCCCAGGAGCATCAACTCACCGCCCGCCCGCAGGATCAGGTCGGATCGGAGGGCCGAGGTCCCCCTGTCAGGCAGCTTCGATTCCTGTTGTTTTTCAGGTTGCCCTCCCCTGGCCGGCCTCAGCTCGCTGACCGGCACGGAGACGCGGAAGGAGCCGGCTTCCAGGACAACCTGGTTTTTCGAATCAGGCCCCTCCCGGACAATGCCTGTGATCCCCAGGGAGGGCAGCTGATAGTAACCGCCCGGCACAATGGCCTCGGGATCCAGTGAAATACCCGCCGACGCCTCCTGCCGGGCCCGGCCCCGGGGGTATTTTTTCCCTATGCTGGCCAGCCGGCCGCGCACCTCGGACCTGATCCGGTGATCGGCCGCAGGGGAAGTGGCCGCCTTCTCCCCCATCTCCTCCAGGAGGGCATCGACTTCCTCCCGCGCTTCAAGGACGATCTTCGTGGCCCTTTCCCGCGCCTCATCCAGGATGGCGGCACGCTCATTCTCCAGCTTGTCCCGCTCGGCCTCCAGTTTTTCACTCGCCTGGTCCGTCTCTTCACGGAGCCTGTTAATCCTGGCCTCCATGGCCCTGGCTTCCCGGTGGCTCTGCTCTATGGCGGAGACCAGGTCTTCAAAACGCGCCCCTTCCTCTGAGATCAGGATCCGGGCGCTGTCGATTATCTTTGGCGAGAGGCCGAGTTTGCTGGAGATGGCGAAGGCGTTGCTGACACCGGGGACACCGATCAGGAGCCTGTAGGTCGGCTGGAGGGTGTCGGTATCAAATTCGCAGCAGGCGTTTTCGACACCCGGCTCATTCATGGCATAACCCTTCAACTCCCGGTAATGGGTTGTCGCCACCGTGTGGCTCCCGGAAGCCTTCAGATGATCCAGGATGGCAATGGCCAGCGCCGCGCCTTCCGAGGGATCCGTACCGGCTCCCAGCTCATCAAGCAGGACCAGACTACCCGGTCCGGCCGTCCTCGTAATCTCGACGATTTCCTTCATATGAGAGGAAAAGCTGGACAGGTTCTGCTCAATGCTCTGCTCATCTCCGATATCGGCCTCTATCCTTCGGAACCAGGCCACTTCTGATCCGGGCGCCGCCGGAATAAAGAGGCCGGACATGGCCAGGAGGGTGAGCAGGCCACAGGTTTTCAGGGTCACCGTCTTCCCTCCCGTATTGGGCCCGGTGATGACCAGGGTGGTAAATGTCCTGCCCAGTTCGAAATCAATGGGCACCACCCTCTCAGGCGGGATGAGTGGGTGCCTGGCCTTCCTGAGGGAGATGATCCCCTTCTCGTTGAGCAGGGGCCGGACGGCTTCATAATGGACAGCCAGCTTGGCTCCCGCCATGAGGAAATCGAGTTTTGCGAGAATTTCCGCGTCTTCATACAGGACAGCCGCCTGGTTGGATACGATACCGGAAAGCTCTTCCAGGATTCTCTGGATCTCGTGCCCTTCAGCCGATTCCAGCTCCCGGATCCTGTTGTTCTGCTCGACCACGGCCAAGGGTTCAATGAAGAGTGTGCTGCCTGTCGACGATGTATCGTGGACGATGCCAGGCACGGCGCCGCGCCGGTCAGACCGGACCGGGACCACATACCGGCCCCCCCCGCAGGGTGATCAGGTTTTCCTGGAGGGCATCCCCCTGTTTGGTCAGCACCCGGTCGAGTTCCCGCCTGACGGCTGCCTGGGCCTCACGCAAATTCAGTCTGATCTTGCGGAGCTTCTCGCTGGCCTGGTCGAAGAGTTCCCGATCATCCTTGATGGACTGCTCCAGCCTGCGCCGGAACCCCGGAAGCGCCTTCAGGGCCCTCACCCTGTCGTGGATCTTCAGATCCCCCCCTTCCCCGACATCCGCGACCTCATCAAGCAGGCGTTCAACCGCCCTTAAAAAGGCGGCCAGGCGCAGGAAATCCGGACAGTCAAGGACGGCGCCAGCCTCCGCCCTCCTGACAGCGGGATTGATCGCAGAGATACCCTTCAAGGGGAGTTCCCCAAACTTCAACAGGCGGGTAAGCGCGTCATCCGTCTCGTCCAGCGCCGCTTCCGACTCCTGAAAAGACGGGAGGGGCTGGAGGGCTTCGCAGAGCTTGCGGCCGCTTGTCGTTGACGCGAAGCCAGCCAGGATCCCGATCACCGCGTCATACTCAAGCGTCTTGAGTGTTTTCTTCCTGATCATCTTTTTTCTTGCCCAGACGAGCCTGCTGGGAAATATAATGGAGGGTGGCGAAAAAGGAACAGAGGACCGCGGGAATGAAGATAAACTGTCTCAGCCAGCCCGTCGTGCTCCCGCCAAAAAACATGACCACAGTGGCCAGGACGAAGAGGAAGGTCGCCACCTTGCCCAGCCGGTCCGAGAAAACAACGATGTGCCTTTTGGTCAGCAGGAGGGTACTGCCAAAGAGCATGAAGGATTCGCGAGCTGCATAGTAGAGGGGTACCCAGACAGGCGTCAAACCGACCGAGTACAGCATGAAGGCCGTCACCACCTGAAAAACCTTGTCGACAAAGGGGTCGAAGAGTTTACCGAACTCCGTCATCAGATTGAAGCGCCTGGCAATATAACCGTCAAGGAAATCGGTCGCCCAGATCAAGAGAAAAAGAATGAGGGTCGCTATCCTGTGCTCCGGCCACCGGGACAGGAGGACTGCCAGGGGGGCAATGGCAAAGAGCCGGATCAGGGTCAGCGCGTTGGGCACATTGAAGACAAAGCGTATCCTCCCTTGGCTGTCGGGATCTTCCTTTATCTGCTTATCTTCCGGATCCATGCCCCACCTTGTCCATTCATTCCGTGAGCCCCCACCCCGGCAAGGCGAAGACAGTCGTCATTCGCGCTCCCCTAAGGTATTGTCTCACAAAGCAAGCCCCGTTTCTATAAATCAGAGGATACCGAAATTCTCAGGCCCGAAGCGTTCCATGAGCAGGCCGGCGGTCTTTTCATTCCATTCGATGGGGGGGAGGGCCTTGTCCTCCAGGAAACCACCCCTGCCCTCATCGAAGAGGCGAACGGCCATCCTTCCCGGAAAATAGGCAAGGGCCGCGTAGAGTGAGTCCAGGTATTCCCGGCCCGCCCCGGGAGGGATCCTGATCACAAGGGGTCCAGGTCCGGCCTCTGCCGATTTTACCTGGCTTGCCTCCCCCTGGTCTGCCTTTTTCCTTCTTCCCCGATCGGGCGACGCCCCATAAGCCCTTCCATTACCGTTGCGGCGGGACCTCCTCTTCCTGGCGGCCTCCTCGAATTCAGGGGGCAGGGTCCTCATATCAGGCTCGAGGGGCGCCAGAACATCGGCCAGGAGCTTGGGGTCCTCCTCGCGAAGATCGAGGGTGCCCCCCACAAGCAGGGCACTGTAGCTGTCCAGGAGATCGTGGTAGGCCTCATAGGTCCTGGGAAAGAGGATGACCTCCCAGCTGCCGCCTTCATCCTCTAAGGTGATGAAGGCCATGCGGTCGTTGTTCCTGGTAAAAAGATCCCTTCTCTCAATGATAAGACCCGCCATGATATGGCGTTCGCGGTCGGCAAGCTGGGGCCGGAGGGTCCCCTCCCCTCCCAAAGCCTCAAGATCGGCGGGGTCGGCGTCCTCCACCGGCCTGAATTCACTGCTCAAGGTGAGGGGAAGCGCGTCCAGGGCTTCCCGGTAGGAACGGAGCGGGTGACCCGTCACATAGAGACCTGTCATCTCCTTCTCCATGGTCAGGCGCTCAAGTGGCGGGAACTCAGGTACATTGGGATAGTCCGGCTCCTCCTTCCTGGCCAGGGCCTGGTCATCCGAGATGTCGAACAAGGAGAGCTGACCCTCCATGACCCCCTTCTTGGCGGACAGGATGCTGCCACAAAAGGGGTCAATGACCGCCACCATTTTTGAACGGCCGACACCGAAAGAATCGCAGGCGGAGGAACGGATCAGGCTTTCGATCATCTTCCTGTTGAAGGACAGGTCGCACATACGGCGGAGGAAATCCCCATAGGTCAGGAAGGGACCCCTTTGCTCCCTTTCCTCGACCAGGGCCGAGATGGCGTCCTTCCCCACATTCTTGACAGCCCCCAGACCGAAGCGGATGGCCTTGCCCTCGGGCCGGAAGCGCGGTCCACTCCGGTTGATGTCCGGGGGCAGGACCTCCACCCCCATGGCGTGGGCGACACGGACGTACCGCTCGGCCTTGTCAAGATTGCCCAGATGCGAATTCAGGATGGCTGCCATATATTCGACCGGGTAATAGAACTTGCACCAGGCCGTGTAGTAGGCGACCGCGGCGTAGGAGGCCGCGTGCGCCTTGTTGAAGGCGTAGCCGGCAAAGGCATGGATATCGTCAAAGAGCTTCTCGGCCACCTTGCGGGGCAGGCCGTTGGCCATGGCGCCCTCGACGGCCACCCCCCTTTCGTCGACCCCGCCCTCGATGAAGAGCTTCCGGTAGCTTCGCAGAAGCGACTCATCCTTCTTGCCCATGGCCCGTCGGACATTATCGGCCTGGGCAAGCGAGAAGCCGGCCAGGTCCCGAACGATACGGATAACCTGCTCCTGATAGACGATGACGCCGTAGGTCACCTCCAGGATGGGCTCCAGGAGGGGCCAGTCATAGCGGATTTTTTTGGGATCGTGGCGGGCCCGGACATAACGGGGTATCTGTTCCATGGGGCCGGGCCGGAAGAGGGAGACACCCGCGATGATGTCCTCGAAGGACTCGGGCTGGAGTTCTTTCAGGAACTGGGTCATACCGCCGCCTTCCAGCTGAAAGACCGCGTCGGTATCCCCCCTGCTGATCATCCTGTAGACCTCGGGATCGTCATAGGTCATGGTTTCAAAATCTATGGCCTGGCCGGTTTTCTCTTCGACCAGCCTGGAGGTCTCCTGGAGCACGGTCAGGGTGCGAAGCCCGAGAAAATCGAATTTCAGGAGCCCCACATCCTCGATATCGTCCTTGGTGAACTGGACCACGACCAGGTCATCATTCTTGGCCAGGGGGGCGATTTCACATACGGGTTTGCCCGCGATGATGACCCCTGCCGCATGGGTGGAGGCATGCCTGGGCATGCCCTCAAAGCGCCTGGCCAGATCAATGATCCGGCGGGTCGTCTCATCCTCCTCGTAGAGGCTGCGCAGGTCTGGATTCATATCGAGCGCAAGGTCAATCGTCATCTTGAGCAGGTTGGGGACCATCTTGGCGATCCTGTCCGTCTCGGCATAGGAGACGTCAAGCGCCCGTCCCACATCCCGGATGACAGCCCGGGCCGCCAGGGTGCCAAAGGTAATGACCTGGCAGACCTGATCCTCCCCATATTTCTCCGTCACATAATCTATGACCTCGCCCCGGCGCTCGTAACAGAAATCGATATCGAAATCCGGCATGCTGACCCTCTCCTTGTTCAGGAAACGCTCAAAAAGGAGGTCATACTTCAGGGGGTCGATATTGGTGATGAAGAGGGTGTAGGCGGCCAGGGAGGCTGCCCCCGAGCCCCGGCCCGGCCCTACCATGATCCTGCGCTCGTGCGCGAAGCGGATGAAGTCCCAGACGATCAGGTAGTAGTCCGTGTAGCCCATGCTGTTGATGACGGACAACTCGCTTTCGAGACGGTCCTGGTAGGCTTGGCGGGAAATACCCGTCTCCCGCTGCAAGAGGCGCTTCTCAAGGCCCTCGTAACAGAGCCGTCTCAGCATGGCTTCCGCCGTCTCCCCCTCTTCCGTCTCAAAATGGGGGAGGGAGATGTCACCGGTCTTCAGGTCGACCTGGCAGCGTCTGGCGATCTTCTCCGTATTCTCCAGCGCCTCGGGCACGTTGACAAAGAGCCGCTCCATCTCCTCGGGCGAGCGGACGTAGAGCGTATCCGTCTCCATACGGAGCCTGTCAGGCGAATTGATGGTCTTGCCCGTCTGCATGCAGAGGAGCACATCGTGAGCGAAGGCGTCCTCCTGGAGCAGGTAATGGCAATCATTGGTGGCGACAAGCGGAATCCCCGTCTCACGGCTGATCCGGATCAGTTCGGCATTGACAGTTGCCTGGTCGGCCAGGTCATTGCCCTGGATCTCCAGATAATAGTTGTCGGCCCCGAACAGCTCCCTGTGCTCGAGCGCCGCCTCGACTGCCTTGTCACGCTGGCCCTCCAGGATGAGGCGGGGCACCTCCCCGGACAGGCAGGCCGAGAGGGCGATCAAGCCCTCCCGGTGTTGCCTCAGCAGCTCCTTGTCGATCCGGGGCCTATAGTAGAAACCCTGGACGAAACCGGCCGAAACCAGTTTCACCAGGTTATGGTAGCCCTCATTGTTTTCAGCCAGCAGGATCAGGTGGTAGGGTTCCCGGTCCAGGGCGCCGTCCTTCTCCAGATGACTTCTTGGCGCCACATAGACCTCGCAACCGATGATGGGATGGAGCCCCTTCTTCTTCATGGTCCGGTAGAAGTCCAAAATACCGTACATGGCGCCGTGGTCGGTGATGGCGCAGGCGTCCATGCCCAGCTCCCTCAAGCGGTCAGGCAGTTCGTGGATCCTGTTGGCGCCGTCAAGCAGACTGTATTCCGTATGCAGATGGAGGTGCGTAAATGCCATGGCTACTTCTGTTGGCCCAGTTCATTCCGGCCTTCAAGCAGATTGTTCACACGTTCGAGCACAATCGCCTCGTATTTTTCTTCGCGCAGGCGGCACTCCTCCGGGTCAGGGCCATAGCAACCAAGGTAGATCTTGATCTTGGGCTCGGTACCGGAAGGTCTGACACACATAAAGTCAAGTCCCTCCAATTGATAGAGCAGGACATTGCTTTGCGGGTAGTCGAGTTTTTCCTCCTGGCCTGTCGCCAGCCGGGTCACCCGACCTCGCTGGAAGTCCGACAGTGACTCGATCCCGAGCGCTTCGAAACCCTCAAAGGGGCGTTCCCTCAAAACGCTCATGGTCTCCGCGATCTTCTCCAGCCCGACCTTCCCCTCCCTGAAGATGGAGATGGTGTTCTCAGCGGCATAGCCATACTTTTCATAGAGCCGGTCCAGCCTGTCGACCAGGGTCTCCCCGGCCGCCACTGACACAGCCGCCATCTCAGCCACCATGAGGCAGGTGACCACGGCGTCCTTGTCACGTACATCCCGGCCCAGCAGATAGCCGAAGCTCTCCTCGTAACCGAACTCGAAAGTGCCCCCCGCCAGGTCGCCATGCTTGTGGATCTCAGCCGCTATATGCTTGAAGCCAGTAAGGGAAAGATAAAGAGCCGTCCCGTAATAATCTGAAATGGCCCGGGTCAGCCGTGAGGAGACCACGGTAGAGACACAGAAGGAAGCCGGAGTCAGCTCCCCCCTATCGGCCTTGGTCCCCAGGATATAGTCCATGAGTAGCAGGCCGATTTCATTGCCGGACAGGAGGACAAAGGAACCGTCTTTTTTCCGCAGGGCCACCCCGGTCCGGTCGGCGTCAGGATCCGTCGCCAGGACCAGGTCAGCGCCCACCCTCTTCGCCTGCGCCAGGGCGAGCTCGAGGGTTTCAGGGAGCTCGGGGTTGGGCGTGGGCGTTGTGGGGAAATTGCCGTCCGGCAATTCCTGTTCGGCCACGACCTCGACACGCCTGAAGCCATGTTTTCTCAGGATCCGGCGGACCGGCTTGTTGCCTGTCCCATTGAAGGGGGAATAAACGATGGGCAGGTCCGCCTCTTCCCTGACGGCCTCACCGTTCAAGGTCAGGTCCAGAAGTGACGCGTCATAGGGTTCATCGAGATCCTCCCCCATAAGATGGAAGAGGGGCGACCGGCTGGCCTCCTCAAAGGGCAGGGTCCTCTCCAGGACACCGGTCAGGTCCGTCACGGCCGCCATCCTGGCAGCCACCTGGTCCGCCTCTTCCGGCCCCAGTTGGGCCCCGTCGTCCCCATAGGCCTTAAATCCGTTGTACTCCTTGGGATTATGGCTGGCCGTCATCATAATGCCGCCGGCGCATGCAAAATGCCGGACCGCGAAGGAGAGCATGGGAACAGGGCGCAGTTCATCAGAGAAGCGCACGGTCAAGCCCTGACCAATGAAGACTGAGGCCGCGAGTTCAGCAAATTCCCTGGACCTGTTCCGGGAGTCGTAGGAGATGGCGACCCCTTTCCGGCAGGTCTCCGCCCCCAGGGACTTGAGGTGGAGGACAAAGCCTTCTGCCGCCCGGGCCACCGTGTAGCGGTTCATCCTGTTGGAACCCGCCCCCATGATGCCTCTGAGGCCGGCTGTGCCAAACTGCAGATCCTGGTAGAATCGGTCCTCGATTTCCTCCTGGTCATCGGCTATGGCGACCAGTTCCGAGAGGGTTGCCTCATCCATTTTCGGGTTGGAAATCCAGTTTTCATAGCTGCTTTGCGCGCGCGTTTTTGACATAGATCACTCCTTGAAAAGACCTTGTTTACATTAGAACAAGTCTAGCATAAGCGGCCCTTTCTCCGGCAGAAGGAGGGGGAGTCAATCCCCGGTAAAATCAAAGGGAAAGATGACCCCGGACCAGGATCAACTGGTCACGCAGGAGGGCCGCCAATTCGAAATCAAGACGTCGTGCCGCCTGGTTCATCTCTTTTTCAATTTGCCTGGCCCGCTTCTGCAGATCGGTATAGGAGAGTTTCGACAGCTCCCTGTCATAGCGCTCTATGTCGTCCGCTGTCTCCAGCGGTTCGTCAGCCACAAGTTCAAAGGAAGTATCGATCAAATCCCGGATATCTTTCTTTATGCTAGTCGGTGTGATGCCATGGGCCTCGTTGTAGGCGCTTTGTATCTCCCGGCGCCTGTTGGTCTCCCGGATGGCCCTTTCCATGGAGGCCGTCACCTCGTCCGCGTAGAGGATGACACGGCCGTTGACATTCCGCGCGGCCCGGCCAATGATCTGGACCAGGGAGGTGGTCGACCGCAGGAAGCCTTCCTTGTCAGCGTCAAGGATGGCGATCAGGGAAACTTCAGGGAGATCCAGGCCCTCCCTCAGGAGGTTGATGCCGACCAGGACATCGAAGTCACCCTTTCGAAGCTTTCTCAGGATTTCGAGCCGCTCCACCGTGGCGATGTCTGAGTGCAGGTATTCGACACGCAAATTCTCCTCCTTGAAGAAGTCTGCCAGATCCTCGGCCATCCGCTTGGTCAAGGTGAGGACCAGGGTGCGCTCACCCTGCTCCGTCGTCGCCCGGATCTCCGCCATCAGATCCTCTATCTGGTTTTCAACGGGCCGGACATAGACAAGGGGATCAACCAGTCCCGTCGGCCGGATTATCTGCTCAACGACCTGGACCGATTCCTCCAATTCATAGGCGGCCGGCGTGGCCGACACATAGAGTGTCTGACCGGCGCGCTCCTTGAATTCGTCAAAGCTCAAGGGCCGGTTGTCAAAGGCGGAGGGCAGGCGGAAGCCGTATTCAACCAGTGACTCCTTACGGGAGCGGTCACCGCGGACCATAGCCCCGATCTGGGGAACCGTGACATGGGACTCGTCTATCAGGAGCAGGTAGTCTTCCGGAAAGAAGTCCATGAGGGTGAAGGGGGGCTGGCCTTCCGAACGACCCGTCAAATGCCGCGAATAGTTCTCAATCCCCTTGCAAAAACCCGTCTCCAACATCATCTCCATATCGTAACGGGTCCGTTGCTTAAGCCGGTAGGCCTCAACCAGCCTCCCCTTTTCCCTGAACCAGGCCAGCCGCTCCTCCAGTTCCGAGCCTATTGAGCCGACAGCCCTCTTCATTTTTTCCCGGGTCGTCGCGTAGTGGCTGGCCGGGAAGATGGCAACATAGTTGCGGCCCGCGATCGACTTGCCCGTAATGGCGTCAATATCCCGGATCTCCTCGATCTCATCGCCAAAAAATTGGATCCGGGTCAGGGTATTCTCCTCGGAGGCGGGGAAGACATCCAGGGTATCGCCCCGGACCCGGAAGCTGCCCCGTTTCAATTCGAAATCATTGCGGCTGTATTGAATCCTGACCAGGTCCGCGATGACCTCCTCCCGGCTCTTGGCCATGCCTGGGCGGACACTGACCCTGAGATTTTTGTAGTCGTCCGGATCACCCAGCCCGTAGATGCAGGAGACGGAGGCGACCACGATGACATCCCGCCTCTCCAGGAGCGATGAGGTCGCCTTGTGTCGGAGCCGGTCGATCTCGTCATTGATGGAGGAATCCTTTTCGATGTAAAGGTCCCTGGTCGGCAGGTAGGCCTCCGGCTGGTAATAGTCGTAATAGCTGACGAAGTATTCAACGGCATTGTCGGGGAAGAGGGCCATGAATTCGGCGCAGAGCTGGCCGGCCAGCGTCTTGTTGTGGGCGATGACCAGGGCCGGCCGTTGGGTCCGCTCGATCACGCTGGCCATGGTGAAGGTCTTGCCTGATCCCGTGACACCCAGCAGGGTCTGGCCCTTGTCGCCCCTGTCAAGACCGCGGACCAGCTGGTCAATGGCCTCCGGCTGGTCACCCCTGGGGACCATTTCGGTTCTGAGGTTGAAGTTTCCTGGCAATTTTTCCATGACTATTTCCCTTGGAGGGGGTCGAGCAATCCCAGCTCTTCCAGCTTATGCCGGACAGAGGCGAAATCCTGCCAGAGGAGGGTTTTTTTCGATGGATCCCGAAGCACGTAGGCAGGATGGAAGGTTGGCATGACATGGCAGTCGTTGGAGACGGTCCACACGCCCCTGGCCTTGCTGATACCCTCTTCCGACCCGGTAAAGTAACGGTAGGCGGTCGCCCCCATGAGGAGATAGACTGAAGGCCTGACCAGCTGCATCTGCTCCTTGAGGAGCGGCCGGCAACCGGCAGCCTCCTCCCGGGTCGGTACCCGGTTGCCAGGGGGACGGCACTTGACGATATTGCAGATGTGATAGTCTTCCTCCCTGAAGGCGAAGGCCGTCAGAAGGAGATCCAGCAATTTGCCGGACCGGCCGACAAAGGGGATCCCCAGCCGGTCCTCCTCCGCCCCGGGCCCCTCCCCCAGGATCATGAGCGGCGCCCTTATGCCGCCGCGCCAGATGACGACATGCTGTCTCGATTCGGCCAGCTCGCAGGACCGGCAGTGCTTGCACCTGTCGACGAAGTCCTGCCAGACCCTTTTGTTTTCCCCGAGCCCATCAACCATCTTTTCCATCCAGGGGTCTCATGGTTGGGAAGAGAAGGACATCCCGGATGGAGGCCTGGTCGGTCAGGAGCATGACCAGGCGGTCAACCCCTATCCCGAGGCCACCCACCGGCGGCAGGCCGTATTCGAGCGCCTCGACAAAATCCTCATCCGGCAGTTGGGCTTCCTCATCCCCCGCCTCGTGACGGCGCTGCTGATCGGCGAAGCGGCGGCGCTGGTCAAAGGGGTCATTCAATTCGGAGTAGGCATTGCCGTATTCGCGGCCACCGATGAAGATCTCAAATCTTTCGGTCAGCCGCCCCTCCGTACCCGGCTTGATCTTGGTCAAGGGGGATATCTCAATCGGATAATCAATCAGGAAGGTCGGTTGTATCAGCTCTTCCTCGGCATAGGTCTCAAAGCAGGCGTTCAGTACCTCTCCCCAGCCCATGTGGTCTGTCAGCCCCTCCAGCCCGTACTCCAGGGCCGCCTTCCTTGCCTTCTCGTCCCCCCTGATCAGGTCGAAATCCAGGCCTGTATGCTCCCGCACCGCCTCGATCATGGATACCCGCCTGAAGGGTGGTTTCAAGGAGAGGGGCCTCCCCTGGTATTCGATCTCCAGGCTCCCGCAGATATCAAGACAGAGTTTGGAGAAGAGGGCCTCCGTCAGCTCCATCATGGTCCTGTAATCCCCATAGGCCTGATAGAGCTCCAACATGGTGAACTCGGGGTTGTGTTTTGTGCTCATGCCCTCGTTCCTGAAATTGCGGCCGATCTCATAGACGCGCTCCAGGCCCCCGACAACAAGACGCTTCAGGTAGAGTTCGGGGGATACCCGCAGGAAGAGATCGAGGTCCAGGGCATTATGGTGGGTGATGAAGGGCCTGGCCGAGGCGCCGCCCGCGATTGTGTTGAGCAGGGGTGTCTCCACCTCAAGGAAGCCTCTTCCATCAAGCTCCTCCCGGAGGAGCCTGATGATCCGGCTCCGTTTGATGAAGGTATCGCGGACCTCCGGATTGACCATGAGGTCGAGATAGCGTTTCCGGTAGCGGCTGTCGGTATCCCGCAGGCCATGGTACTTTTCAGGAAGGGGACGCAGGGATTTGGCCAGGAGGGTCCAGGAGCTGTTGCGGATGGATATCTCCCCCATCCGGGTCCTGAAGACTTCACCTGATACAGCGACGTAATCGCCCAGGTCCAGGTCCTGCCAGGCGGCATAGGAATCCTGGCCCAGGTTATCCAAGCGGCTGAAAATCTGGATCGGGCCGGACCCGTCAAGCAGGTCGGCAAAAGAGACCTTGCCCATGCCACGTTTGCCCATGAGGCGGCCTGCGACCCTTACTTCCGATCCCTCCATCTCCTCAAAGGCGGCAAGGATCTCCGCAGCCTGATGTGTTACCTGACAAGTTGTCAATAAGTAGGGACTCTTTCCCGCCTCCTCGAGTTTTCTCAGCTTGTCGAGCCGGAAACGCATCTGTTCCGGAAGGGGATCGGCCTGTCTTGCCTGTTCCTGGTCCTGGGTCATGCCTCCTACCCTTTCGGTCTTGAGATCCGGGCGATTGAATACTTCAAAATGCCTGCCGGCGTCCTGACTTCCACCACATCACCCTTTTTCTTGCCCAGAATGGCCTGACCGACGGGGGATTCACTGGAGAGTTTGCCGATCATTATATCCTCTTCCTTGGCGGAGACGATCATGTATTCCTGCTCGGTTCCACTGTCCTCATGCCGCAGGAGTACCCGCCCGCCCAGGGTAACCCGGGTCCGGCTTATCTCCTTCTCATCAATTACCTTGGCATTTTTCAGGATTTCCTCGATCTCCATGATTCTAAGATCATTGTCCGCGTAGGCCTGTTTGGCGTCGTCAAATTCCGAGTTTTCCGTGATATCCCCGTGGCCGCGCGCCTCCTTCAAACGTTCGGCGATCTCAGCCGCGACACGAGTCTTGCGATCTTCAAGCTCTTCCTGGTATTCACGAATTTTTCCATAAGTCATCTCGTAGACTTTTTGCGTCATCTCTCCCGCTAGCCTCTTTTCTTAACTACTTGCCCCATCCGGCCTCACGCCAGACGGGATGAATTAAATCATTATACCCATTAACGGGAAATTGTCATCTACCGATATCGCTTTCCTTGTGGATGACGTCGTGGGCGCCACCCTCCACAATACTCGTCGGTGAGACGACAACCAGTCTGGCCTTCTCCTGTAATTCAGGCAGGCTTACCGCCCCGCAGGAGCACATGGTGGCCTTGACCTTGGCCAGGGTTGTATCAACATTGTCGGCCAGTTTACCGGCGTAGGGTACGTAGGAATCGACCCCCTCCTCAAAGAGCATGTGGCCCTCCCCGCCGTCCTCATAGCGTTGCCAGTTGCGGGCGCGGTTGGAGCCTTCGCCCCAGTACTCCTTGACATAGCTTCCATTGAAGAGGACCCGCCGGGTCGGACTTTCATCGAAGCGGGCAAAATACCGGCCCAGCATGAGGAAGTCAGCCCCCATGGCAAGCGCCAGGGTCATATGGTAATCATGGACGATGCCTCCGTCGGAGCAGATGGGGATATAGACCCCGGTCTCCTCAAACCAGCGGTCCCGTGCCCGGGCAACATCCAGGAGGGCGGACGCCTGTCCCCGCCCGATACCTTTCTGTTCCCGCGTAATGCAGATGGAGCCCCCGCCGATCCCCACCTTGACAAAGGAGGCTCCGGCAGCTGCCAGGAAACGGAAACCCTCCTCATCGACGACATTGCCGGCACCAAGCGGCAGGTCGGGGCCGTATTCCTCCCGGACGTAGGCGATGGTGTCCTTCTGCCAGTCGGAAAAACCGTCCGACGAATCAATGCAGAGGACGTCACAGCCGGCTTCCAGCAGGGCCGGTACCCGCTCCCTGAAGTCGTGGGTGTTTATGCCGGCCCCGACCAGGAGACGTTTGTGGGCGTCCAGCATCTCCCCCGGATTCTCCTTATGCTGGTCGTAGTCCTTGCGGAATACCAGGGAAAGCAGGTGGCCCTCTTCGTCCAGTATGGGGAGCTGGTTCAATTTATGGTCCCAAATGATATCGTTGGCCTCGCTCAGGCTTATCCCCTCACGGCCATAGATGATCGATTCCCTGGGGGTCATGAAGCTGCTGATCGGCGTTTCGGGATCCAGGCGGGAGACCCGGTAATCCCGGCTGGTCACGATACCGACCAGTTTCCCGTTTGACGTGCCATCCTCCGTGATTGGCACGGTCGAGTGGCCCGTATCTCTTTTCAGGCGGATGATGTCCGACAGCTTGTGGTCGGGTCGGAGGTTGCTGTCACTGGTGACGAATCCGGCCTTGAACTTCTTGACCCGTCTCACCATGTCACACTGGTCCGCGACAGGCTGTGAGCCGAAGATGAAGGAGAGCCCACCCTGACGTGCCAGGGCGATGGCCATGCGGTCATCCGACACAGCCTGCATGATGGCGGAGACGAAGGGTATGGTCAGGCAGATCGGGCTGTCTTCTTGGTCCTTCCTATACTTGATCAGGGGTGTTCGCAAGGATACGCGGTCGGGAGTGCAGTCGTGCGTCGTCCTGTTTGGGACCAGCAGGTATTCACTGAAGGTGCGTGACAATTCAGGAATGAGTTCTGCCATCAGCTCCCTCCTTTCTTGTGCTCAATCGCTTTTTTTACAAATGACAGGAAGAGGGGGTGGGGCCGGATGGGTCTCGACTTGAATTCGGGGTGGAAGATGGTCCCGACGAAGAAGGGGTGGTCCGGCCATTCGACCGCTTCGACATACTGACCATCGGGGGACAGGCCGGAAAAGCGGAGGCCGGTGGCGGCCAGCGCCCCTGAATAGGCAGGGTTGAATTCCCTCCTGTGATGATGGCGTTCCGATACCTCGGACAGGCCATAGATCTCCTTGAGGAGTGAACCATCCTCAATGACCATGGGGTGGGCGCCCCGCCGCATGGGCCGTTCACAGAAAGGCAGGGAGGCCTCCTCCTTTTTCATTTCCTCCGTCAGCCCTCCGTAATAGAAGATATCCTGGCAGTCCGAACCAAATTCATCCGAATGGGCCCCTTCGATGCCTGCCCTGTGACGGGCGATGTCGACAACGGCCATCTGCATGCCCAGGCCGATGCCCAGGAAGGGGATCCCGCGCTCCCGGGCGCTTCTGCTGGCGCTGATCATACCCTCCATGCCCCGCGCGCCAAAGCCGCTCGGGACCACGATGGCATCGGCAGAGGCCAGACGGCGGTCGACCTCCTCCGGGTCGATCCCCTCCAGCTCCTCGCTGGGGATCCAGTCAATCACCGGTTCCACGCCCAGGTCTATCCCGGCATGGTCCAGGGCCTCCACCACACTGTAATAGGCATCCTGGAGTTCCGTGTACTTGCCCACCAGGGCAATATCGAGCTTCTCCCGGGGCAGGCGGGCCTTCTTCACCAGCAATTCCCAGTCCTCCAGATAGGGCTCGGGGTGATCCAGGCCCAGCCGTTCGCAGACGACACGGGCGAAGCCCTCCTTCTCAAAGGTGAGTGGCAGTTCATAGACAGACTCGCAGTCGACATTCTGGATCACGGAGTCCATGCGGACATTGCAGAAGAGGGCCAGCTTCTCCCGGATGCTCTGGTCAAGCGGCCGCTCGGTGCGGCAGACCAGAATATCAGGCTGGATTCCATAGGAGAGGAGTTTCTGCACACTGTGCTGGGTTGGCTTGGTCTTGATCTCGCCCGGCTTTTTCACGTAAGGCAGCAGGGTCACATGAATAAAGAGGCAGTTCCCACGACCCACCTCATTACTAACCTGCCTGATGGCCTCAATGAAGGGTTGCCCTTCCATGTCTCCGACCGTCCCTCCGATTTCACAGATGACAACGTCGACCCGGTCCTCCTCGGCAACCTTATAGATATGTTCTTTTATTTCATTGATGATGTGGGGAACAACTTGGACAGTCCGGCCGAAATAACCGCCGGCCCGTTCGCGCTGGATGACATTGAGATAGACGCGGCCTGAGGTTATATCACTCTCACAGGTGAGGTCGACATCGGTGAAGCGTTCATAGTGGCCGATATCAAGGTCGGTTTCCGCCCCATCCTCCGTGACGAAGATTTCCCCGTGCTGGGTGGGGCTCATGAGAGCCGGATCGACATTGATGTAGGGATCGAATTTCTGGATGCGTACGCTCAAGCCCCTGGCGATCAGAAGCCGGCCGAGCGCCGCCGCCGTAATCCCCTTGCCGAGTCCCGACACCACGCCGCCTGTCACAAAAATATATCTGGTCGCCATCTCCTGTTTCCCCGAAATCCCCTGGTCGGGCACCACCCGCGCGGCACCTGTCCGGCCCTGCCTTATTTAGAATAAATTCACTGCTTACTATATCACGAGCGCCAGGCGGGCGCACATCCGGAAGATCAGACGGTGGGTTGCCGGGCCGGTTCAGGCAGGATCCTCCTGGACAACCAGATGAAGAGGCCGATTGCCACCAGCATGGCCCCAAAATCGGAAATGACAAAAGCATACCAGACATAATCGAGATGCCAGGCGGCGAAGAGACGGGCGATCGGCAGCATGAGCGCGATCTGCCGGAATACGGAGATAAAGAGGCTGTAACTGCCTCTGCCCAGCGCCTGAAAGGCATTGGACAGGACTATGGTTACCCCGGCGAAGACAAAGCAGGTTGAAATGCTCCTGAAGGCGGGCATCCCCATGATGTACATCTCCTCCGTCGCGTTGAAGACGCCCAGCAGGAGGTCAGGGATAAGTTGAAAGACGACCATGGAAACCGACATGATGCCCAGGACCAGGAGGAGTCCGTTTTTCAGGACGAGCTTCACACGGTCATAGCGTTCAGCCCCGTAGTTGTAAGCCATGAGGGGCAGCATCCCCTGCCCTACACCGAAGACAGGCATGAAGACGAAGGATTCCAGTTTCAGGTAGACGCCCAGGACGGTAATGGCAACCTCGGAAAAGGGCTTGATGATCATATTGAAGGCCATGCCGACAAAGGCGGTCACTGACTGCATGACCAGGGAGGGCAGTCCAACCCGGTAAATCTCCGCCAGAATATGTCCGCTGACCCGAAAACTCTTGAGGCGGATCGACAGGACACTCTCCCGCCTGAGCAAAAGGTAGACGGCTATGGCTCCCGCGATCAGCTGGGCTAAAACAGTGGCGATGGCGGCGCCGCTCACTCCCATGGCCGGCAGACCGAACCAGCCGAAAATAAAGACGGGGTCCAGGGCGATATTGATCAGGGCGCCCGCCAGCTGGATATACATGGCCCGGGTCATATTGCCGGTCGCCTGGAAGATCTTTTCACAATGGATCTGCCAGAATAGACCCAGCGAGGCGACTGTGACGATCCGAAGGTAGGCCGTTCCATCCTGGAAGACCTCCGCGTGATCCGTAAACAAGCGCAGGATCATGGGCGAGGCAAAATAGCCGGCAATCAGGAAGATGGCCCAGTTGAAGAAGGAAAGAAGGAAACCATGGGTCGCCGCCGAACTGGCCCTCTCATAATCCTCCGCGCCAAGACTCCGGGCTACGTAGGAATTGACGCCTATCGAAGTGCCGACGGCGAAGGATACCATGAGCATCTGCACAGGAGAAATAATACTGACGGCGCGAAGCGCGGTCTCTGAAACCATACTTACGAAAAGGCTGTCCACAATATTGTAAAAGGACATGATCAGCATGGAAAAGACGGCCGGCCCCGACATCCTCAGCAGGAGAGGTAGGATGGGCGCTTCCAGCATTCTTGTTGTTTTGTCCATTGGATTCTTGGCCATCCGTTCATTAAACCACAAATACTCTACAATGGTTATGAATCTGTTACGGGAGGACGGTCCTGTGTGCGGTCGCTATTACCTTGATCTGAGTGAAGAGGGTCTCCTGAGAATCGTGGAGAGCCTGGAGGAGCAGGGGGCGGAAACCTCCCCGCTTAAAGTCAAAACCCAGGGTGAGGTCTTCCCCTCCGACCTTGTCCCCGCCCAAACGGGGCCGGACCGCTACCAGCCCATGAGCTGGGGTTTTAAGGATTACGGGAAGCGACTGATCATCAATGCCCGCAGCGAGACTGCCCTTGAAAAACCCATGTTCCGCCAGGCCATGCGGGATCACCGCTGCCTCCTGCCCGCCAGCGGTTACTACGAATGGGAAAACCTGGACGGAAGGAAACAAAGATATGCCTTCCACCTCCCCCGGGGCCCCCTCTTCCTGGCCGGCTGCTACCGCCAGGAAAAGGACAGTCCTGTCCCAAGTTTCGTCATCCTGACCCGGGAGGCCGCCCCGGGATTCAGCCACATCCACGCGAGGATGCCGGTCATCATCCCCCAGGAAGGGATGACCGACTGGCTCACAGACAACTGGTCCGCCATGGAGAACCCGGTCCTGGACCTCCTCTACGAGAAGTCCTCCGGTCCTCACGGATCGATAAATGACAAGCTAACCTGGACAGTAGAGTAGGGATCCAAGAAATCTTGAAATAAAATGTAGCGAGGGGTTTGGCAGTCACAAGAAAAACCCCGTAAAGCGAAGATAAATGGTAAAATAAGGAGCACGGCAGGAAAGAAGAGCGCGCTTAACAGAACCATCGAGCTATTTGTCGTTTACGACACTTTAAGCTGGATGGCCTGGAACGTTAGAGAAGAACGGCGTTCGAGGCGGGCTTTTTCCCGAAAAATCAGCGGTCTACTTTTGTAGGGCGCTGGGCCGTAAAACTACTTGGGAAGGATCCATTACGGGAATGTTCAAACATTCCAATATGTCCTCCCCGAAAGTAGCGCTGAATGACTGGAGTGGTGACCGGTCATTCAGCTTTTTTCTGGGGAAACCGTTGACATGGCCCATGACCTGGTCCAGGTCTTCCTGGGTCAGGTCATTGAAAGACGTCCCCTTGGGTAAAATGCGCCTTAAGTGCTTGTGGGCCCCTTCCACTCCAGGCTTCTGGTTTGGCATCCCCGGGTCACAATAGTAGATCCGGGTCCGCCTCTGGCCTTCTTGGTCAAACTCAATGGCAACAGGATTGGAGAACTCCGATCCATTGTCGGTGAGGAGAACCGGGAAGAGTCGACAAAAGCTGTCCCGGCCCAGGACATCGTAGAGGCGATTGAAGCAATCGATGACGGACTGGGCCGTGTTTCTCTCCCGTAAGAACAAGAGCAGGAGGGAAGACTGCTGGAAATACAAGGACAAGATGACCTTGCCCCCGACCGTCCCGATGACCGTGTCCATCTCGACGACGGGCCAGGGGTCATCCCCCATGAAGGCCAGGTAGTCCTGGTAGGTCCTCCCCTGACGGCAGCGCGTGTCAATCTTGTGCTCCCGCCTCTTTCTTCTGGGCCGGTAACGGATCTTGTAGGGCAGGTCAAAGCCTGAGACTTCAGCCAGGGCTCGGTCCTGGATGAGCCGGTAGATGGTCCGGTGAGAGCAAGGCAGTTCGTTCTTGTGGTTGGCCCAGATGATGTAAGGCGATAGCCCCGCTTGAGATCTGCCTTCACGATCTTGCGGATGGAGTCGACCTCTTCAGGCGAATAAGACCTCCCTTGACGGGATTCGGACAGGAGCTCCAGGTATTGATGGTGAGCAACGGTGGGCATGTACTCGTAGCGGGTCAGGCCACAACGGTGCTTTTGTTTACAGCCATGGCAGACATAGGGTGCCTTTTGCAGGCGTGGGCAGTATTCTTCTTCGAAGTCAGGGCAAAGAGGGGAGCGGACCTTCCTTGCAGGAGGCACAGGTTTTCTTCTTGCAGTAGAGCCTGCCACATAAAGTTGGGCAGGACAGTGGAATCGGTGCTTACAAGGGTTGTAGCGGGTATTGAAGGCATTCTTCTCGATACGGCTCCGATGCTTTTTTATCTCCTGGGAGATGGTGGTGGGGGATTTACCCAAGTCTTTTGCGATCTTACGAAAAGAGTCGGCAGCGTCAAGTTTCATTTTGATCTGGACCCTGTCCTCCAGGGTCAGGTGTTGGTAGTGGCTCATGGCAACCTCCTTAGGGAAGGCCCGCCTTGAGCTTGGTTCTTCTCTTGGGACAGTATAAAGTTTTGGTTGACGAAAGAGGTCACTCTTGCCAGATTAAGTGGGACATTCTATTTGCCAGATTAAGCTGGACGTTTTTTTTGACTCACTGTCCAGGTTACATTGTCATTTATCTGGTCCTCACGGATCAAGGGGCTGAACTGGAAAACCGGATCCTTTTTATGTTAGACTGGTGCCCGGCCGGGGCCGGCATCCATAAATAAGGAGATGTACCGAAGTGGCCATAACGGGGCGCTCTCGAAAAGCGTTTGTCGGGTGACCGGCACGTGGGTTCGAATCCCACCATCTCCGCCAACTTAGAACGCAGTTATTGATACAATTTCTTGTATTGGTAACTGCTTTCTTTTATTTTGAAGTCTTTTTTCAGTGGGCTTTTGGAGCTTTTCGTCGGAACAAAGAAGCGGAGCAGAATTCAGTTTTTGTTCGGGATAGTAAGCGAAATCTCGCTGCCGTCCTTGAATCTGTAAAGCAAAGTGCTGTCGCTGTTCACGGTCACCGTGTCCACAGTGCCCATCCAGAGCGTACTGCTGAACTTTATGGGCAGGATATCCGAGTCAAAGATGGCGAACATAAAGCCGCTCAGAATCGAGCTTTGATAATTTTTATCGCAGATAGCGGACTGTGTTTCCTCAAATTCAGCCTGCAAGGCCTCGTAGCGAGAGACCTGCATGTCGTAGCGCTTTTGGTACTCTTCCTGATCAAGAGCATAGGAAGCATTCTCATGCACCATGCAGGAGATCATTTCCGCCACCACTTCCATCTCCTGTGAAAGCTCCTGAAGCCTTGCTTCTTCTTTGGAGCAATCCGTCAATTCATCTTTTAGTTCCCGGCAATGATCCAGCAGCTTCTCCTTATCGGCTAAAAGCAGGCTCAGAGCCTTTACAAAGGATTCTTGAATTTCCGCTTCGTAGAGGTGCGGCGTGTTGCATTTCTCTTTTAGCTTGAACTTGTCATTGCATTGCCAGACGGTTCGCTTGTACTTTGTGTTAGAGTGCCAGACCTTCGAGCCGTAGAAGGCTCCGCAATCGCCACAGATGAGTTTTGTTGAATAAGGCGTGCTGTTGCTGTAGTAGGTCTCCATGCTCTCTCTTCTGGCGTATTCCGCCTGCACGAGGTCAAATTCGTCCGGGTCAATGATAGCCGGATGGCTGTCCTCCACATAGTATTGCTGTACTTCGCCTTCATTTACTTTTTGTTTTTTCGTGAGAAAATCTACTGTATATTTCTTTTGTAAGAGGGCGGAACCCCGATATTTTTCATTTCTTAAAATACTGGCGACGGTGCTGCCATACCATTTTTCTTTGCCCGTCGGCGAGAGGATGTTTTCTTCTTCGAGCCTTTTTGCAATGCCGTAGGGTGTCATGCCTTTCATGAACAATCGGTAGATATAGCGTACAATCTTCGCTTCCTCCGGCACAATCTCCGGCAGTCCATTTTCACCTTTTTTAAAGCCCAGAACGCTCTTGTAGGGCATCATGACCTTGCCGTCGGAGAACTGCTTCCTGATGCCCCAAGTGACGTTTTCTGAGATAGACCGGCTTTCTTCCTGAGCAAGAGAGCTCATAATCGTGATGAGAAGTTCTCCCTTTGAATCCAAGGTAAAAATATTTTCTTTCTCGAAATAGACCTCGACCTGCTTTTCTTTGAGTTTTCTGACATAGGTCAGAGTATCGACCGTATTCCTTGCAAAACGGGAGACCGACTTGGTGATAATGAGATCAATTTTCCCGTTTAGGGCATCATCAATCATTGTCTGAAAGCCTTCCCGCTTCTTGGCATTTAGTCCCGAGATACCTTCATCGGTATAAAGCCCGGCAAACTCCCAGTCGTTTCTGCGTTTGATGTAGTCTGTGTAATAGCTGATTTGTGCTTCATAGCTGTTCAGCTGTTCATCGCTATCTGTGGACACACGGGCATAGGCGGCCACTTTCCGCTTGCTGATTTTCCCCTGATGCAAATTACCGGGGAGATTCTTCTTCGCCTTGATGACGGTAACTTTTCTCTTTCCCCGGCTCATTTTCTATTCCTTTCCCTGTTTTTCCTGCTAACTTCCGCCCGCATCTCGGCTGTCCAGGATTCCGAGCGTGACCTGTCCTGCCAGCTGTATTCCTTCTCCTTGCTTTTTTTGAGGACTATCCTGACCTTGTTCGCTTCGGGGATGAGAATCTCTTTTACTTTCTCCCGGAAGATGCCACTGTCAAATTCTTCAAGGTGCAAAGCCCTGGCAGCAAGTCCCTCCAATATCCGCTCCGGCACGCCCTTCATTGAACACTTGTAGTCTTTTTGTCCCAGGTTGGCGGCACAGCGCCAGAAGACCTCCGTCTTGGTTTTCTTACGCTGAAAGTTTGCTCCGCAGTATCCGCAGCGAATCATCCCGCGAAAGGGATATCTCGGTATGGTCTCGGGCGGATTCTTGTTTGATGTGCGGCGTTTTACTTCTTCAATCACGGCCTTATAGGTTTCCCTGTCAATAATGCCTTCATGCGTATCTTCAGCGAGATAGAAGTCCTTTTCTCCCCGGTTGATATGCTTCTTGGGGCACACAGCGTCGTCCAGGTAGGTCTTTTGCAACAGAGCCGAGCCTGTGTGCTTTTCATTAAAGAATCGTGTAATATCGCCCGGCTTCCATTTGCCGCCGAGCTTCTTCCGAATCCCTAAGGCATTTAACTTCTCGATGATTTCTCCGCTTTGCATGCCGGAAAGATAATCCCTGTAAATCATGCGGACAATTTCCGCTTCCTCATCGTTGATGACAAGTCTCCCGTCAATATAGTCATAGCCGTAAAGATGAGCCATGCCGACGATTTCGCCTTTCTCAAAGCGTTTCTTGATGCTCCAGCGGCTGTTTTCTCTGGCGGAAAGACACTCTTCCTGAGCAAAGGAAGCAAGGAGCGAGAGCATCAGTTCTCCGTCCGCTGTCAGGCTGTTGATCTTCTCCCGCTCAAAGTACACAGCGATGCTGAGGTCTTTTAACTCCCTGACGGTTTCAAGAAGCAGCAGGGTGTTTCTCGCAAAGCGGGAGATGGACTTGGTAAGGATCAAATCAATCTTTCTAAGCCTTGCGTCCTCCAGCATTCTCTGAAAGTTCTCCCGGTTTTCTTTCGTACCGGAAATGCCCTCATCGGCATAAACCCCAATATATTCCCAGTCCGCCCTTTGCTGAATCAGCCGGCTGTAATAGCTGACCTGTGCCGAGAGGGAGTGTAGCATGGCATCTTTCCCTGTGGACACACGGGCATAAGCGGCAACCTTTGTCCTGGTCGTTTCCGCATTTCTTTTAAGCGGCAATTCTTCTACCTTTCGCATTCTCCGCCTCCTCTATAATAGGTACTATATACATCACTCAAAACGCCCTATTTATCAAGGTCATAGCGGAAGATACTGTTCTTTGGCAGCCCGCTTTTCCGAGCGATGATTTCCTCTGACTCTCGAAGAAAATCAGCATCCGGTTTCTCGTCTTCAAACAGTGAAAAGAGCAGCGCCATGAGCGATTGATAGCAAAGTACATTCTTTTTTAGATTTTTCTTTTCCATAATGTTTACCCGGTAACAATCAGGCAGGGAGCCTAAATGTATGTACACAAGGCTCCCAAGCCTTGACCCTAGCATGAATCTAGACTTATTTTCTTTAACCCTATATTGAACATAGGGTTACCCCTGAACTCTGCTTAGCCTTATTTGACCGTGAGCGTACGGACGGCATCTTGTCTTACAAGTTTTCCGTCCAGACGTTCATAGGCTGCATAGCCGACCTGACCCTTATTCGAGAAAAGTTCGAATAGCGGCTTTATGGTCAGCTCCTGCCTTTGTAAGAGCCAAAAGTAGGAAAGGTCACCGAAGAGGATGGGCTTTGCTCCGCTTACAGCAGCGGGCATATAGGGACTGGCGACCACAGGTCTTCCAAAGAGGGTATCGTGATCCTCCTGCCAGAGAGGATAGCCGCTTTGGTCTTTCTCCATACGAAGAGAAAAAGCGGTCTCATCGCTCATGACCCAGACAGCCTGTTTCCTGTATTCCGGCTCAAGCGAGAAGTAAAGTGTAACGACATCATCAAAGCTGAGTTTTCCCGCTTCAGCGCTCACGATGCTTTCTGATGCATTCAGAAGCCCTAAGGGTTCCTCAATTCCCGTTCCCGTGAGCAGGACTTTTTCTTCTGCTCTGGCAAAGCGTCCGGCAAATTCCCGCATGAGATAGGTGTCAAGATCGAACTTCGTATCATTGACGAACTGCAAGGAGAGTTTGCAAAGCGATGCAATCTTGAAAGAATCGTAGGGGATGTTCGTGAAGCTGTCGGCATCCACCGGGTAGAGCTGACCTTCGCCTGTCACTTCGGCTGTGCCTGTGGAATGGACAGCGATGACGGTGCCTTCCGCCCGGTCCAGAGCGATTTTAGTGGCGTACTTTCTGAAAAGGCAGTCTTTTTCCATCGCCTCATAGAACAAGCCCATATCCCGTCCCGGAATGATGTAGCCGTTCGTTACGCCGTTGTTGCCTTCCTTTAAGGCATGAATGCTTGCGTCTTTCTTGCGAAGCATGTTCTGAAATTCCGATTTGTAAATGTTTGTGTCTAACATAGGTAAATTCCTCCTAAATTTTGTTTGGGGTTAATACCCCGTTTGAATTCGCGGGTTTGTGCGCGGCCTTCCGCAACCGCTGTCCGCTAAAAGCTCCCCGGAGATTAGATGGCCCCCGGGGGGTCTCTTACGGCAGAGCTTTGCCGTTTGAAGTGGTGAAGCCTTGTCTTCTGCAGTAGTTCATCGCTTCCCGGTAGGTCTTAAAGTGAAGCGATGTCCAGCCGAAGCAGACGCGCCAGTTACAAGGGCGTACGTCCTTGCTTTGGAAGACGAAGACAGGTCTTCGGTGCCTGTCCTTAAACAGGCAGTAGAAATTGTAGTTTTTGTTTCCGATGACATTCGGATTTTGTCCTGAATGATCTTGCATAGAGGGTTCCTCCTTTCCGTGTTGATTTTTCCTTTGTCGTACATGGCTTTGTTCAGGGCGGCCTGCACGTTTGACCACAGTGTTTCATGGGCGGCTCCTTTCACCTTCCCCTTGGACAAGAGTGCGGGTTTTGAGTAATTCTTTTTGACGGTCTATGTTGAACATAGGTCGTTTGCTCTTACACAGCTGCGGGGGAATTTTGCTTTGTAGCAGCTTGTAGCAGGATTTTCTATAGAGCCCTATATTTCGCTTAAATAGAGGTAACTGAAAAAACCTGCTACATCCTGCTACACCCACTGTGTTCATAAGAAAAAGTCCTCCTCGGCGCTCGGCTTGTAGCCTAAAAGCAGGGTGGTAGGGTTGCCGCCCGCCGTAGGGCGTTTCCTTGTGACCTCCGCTACTTTCCGAAGTTCCTGATTGAAGTTGCGATTGTTCTCAGGGAAAAGCCCGTTTCTTACACACCAGGCGCGATAAGCGTCATAGACAAGAGATGTTCTGATTTCTTCCTGCGGGTCTTCTATCAACGCTTCCTCGATGAACTGCATGACTTTGTTGCTGTCACGGGCATAGCTTGCTGTGGAGTTGAGCACCGCTTCCGGCGGCTTTAGGCCTTCCTCCTTTAGCATCCGGTAGCCTTCCAGCAGCCAGTTCAAAATGGCGCTTTGCACATCGGGTTTGGCGAAGCGTTCTTTTAAGCTCTTATCCTGCTCGGACTCATTGAAGTGGCGTTCGAAAGGGATAATCTGCACCCGTCCGCTGCTAAAGAGCGTCATGTCGTTGACCACAGGCAGGTAGTTGGTATTGATGTAGATCTTGAACTGCGGCTGAAAGTCAAAACTGTTCTCATGCAGAAAGCGGGCGTTTAAGGTGTCGTTTCCCGTCATGGTTTTAACCTGTGCGGCATTTAAGAGAAGTCCTCGTCCCGGCTCCGAGATATTGGCCAGGCGGATACCCACCAGCCTTGCGATATCCTCACTGGGGGCCTGGCTGTTTGTGAAGCGTTTTTGCGCGATGGTTTCAGGCCGTACGGCTTTCCCGTAATCGCCCATAACCTTGAGGACACTCTCCATCAGCGTTCCCTTGCCGTTGCGGCTGGTTTCGCCATAGAGGAAGAATAGGCATTCATGGCGGGTATCGCCTGAGACGGCATAGCCCAGAGACTTTTGCAGGAACTTCGCTTTCTCCCGGTCACCGCTCATGATCTCGTCAATGTATTCCTGAAAACGCTCCGAATAAGCGTTCGGGATGTAAGATGCTCCGGCAATCTTGCTTAAGAAGTCCGATGCCCTGTGTTCATAAAATTGCATCGTCCTCAAATTTAGGGTGCCGTTTTGACAGTTCAGGAGATAGCGATCTTGATCAAAGCTTTGAAAGGGTAAGGGGTAGACACTCTGGGCTTCTTTGAGATAAGTTTCCCTGAAGCGTCGCTGCTGCCATTTGGCACACTCTTTGAGAAAGTTCGTCCTGAGATGTTCTTCCCTGATGGTGAGAGCGTATTGCAAAAGACCGTCCGCCAGGCTCTTACAAAGCTCCATCGCCTTTAAGCTCCCGACATCCGCCTGCCAGCATTTACCGCCAAAGACGTACCATTTCTTTCGTTCCGGAACGAAGCGGCAAATATCCCGATACACATCGGCAAAAAGCCTGCCAAAGCCGATATCGCCGAAGCGGTAGCGGGGATTGTTCATAAGGTCGAAGCTTTGCAGTTGACCGGAGAGGTCACTAAAGTCATTCGCCGGAGAGGAAACGCGCACAGGCCTGTAAAATGAAGTACAGGAATTGACGGCTTTCTCAAGTGTAGATCAACGTTAGACGTCCCGCTCCCATTTATCCCGCATAAGTCCGGACTTCCTAAAGAGCCTGTCCATCTGCTCCGTATCTCCGCCGCACCAGAAGGCGAGCATGGAGCAGAGGGCAAGGTCAGCTTCGCTGTGGCTGGTATAGCCCCTTACATCGCCCTGCCAGAGTTTTAGAAATTTTGTCTTCTGTCTGCTTTTCCCGGCCTTATGAATGACGGATTCATCTTCAAGAAAGCTGCCGGGAGCTGTTTGCCAGGGAGAAGAAGTCACGTCACGCTTCATATAGCGGTCCAAGATGAGCTGAAGTTCTGTTTCCCGATGCTCAGGTTCTTTTGACCGGATGGTATTTCCCGTTAAGGTTACGTATTGTTTTGTTGCACCCGGAACATAGACCTCCAGACCGATTTTCCGATTGTTGACGTAGTAGCGGGATTTATCGAAGCTGAAGCCCTCCAGTTTTACAATGATGCGGACGCCGCTGCCTGACGGGCTGTATTCCGTATAGGAATCAAGGGTATAGATCAGATCTTCAGCAAGCTCTGATAATTGACCGTCAAGAACACAGTTGTCGATATCGAGAGCGGCAAAAGGAGCAAAGACGCTCATGCCGATGCCGTCGTATTGAGGTGCTGCTTTCAAGACTTCCGCAAAGCTTGTAAAGTGGTTGATGTTTTTACTGCTTGCCCGTTTGCCGTTTACCTGATAGGGAATCTTGGTCGTTCTGCCGTTTTGTTCTTCATAACGCCAGAGGCATAATCTGCCGTTTTCTTTTATGTCTTTTGGTAAGTTTTGAATCATATCGTTCTCCTCGGTATTTTTTTGAGGGAAACTCCCTTCACCTTCCCCTTGGACAAGAAAGAGGATTTTGGGCAATGTTTTTGAAAAATTCTTTTCTTCATTCTTGAACCTGCCTATCTTTCATCCTGAGGAGGAAGCCCCTCTACTTTCCCCTTGGACAAAAGAGCGGGTTTTGAGTAAATTTTTTGACGACCTATGTTGAATCTAGGGCATGAAATTCTTCTCCCTCACTCTGTAGGCAGGAAAAAAGGCGTTTTTGAACGGGGGAAAAAGAAAAACGACCTAAGTTCGGCTTAGGTCGTAAGATTAAACACAGATGTTGGGGGGAGATTTTCAGCTTTGTAGCCGGATGTAGCAGGTTTTTTCAGTTACCCCCATTTAAGCAAAATATGAGGCTCTATATAAAATCCTGCTACAAGCTGCTACACACCTGTGTTTGTGTGAGGGACAAAGCTAAAATAAAGTGGATGCCATTCAAAATAAATGCTATTGAATATAAACCCCGGCTCAGTTATAATAAATGAAACAAAGAGGAGGCAAAATTATGCGAGTCCGTTGTGCACTATCTACGCTGATGGGGCGTGAAAAATACCAAATCCAAGATGTACATGAAAAAACAGGGCTCTCCAGGAGTACTGTGTCGAATCTCTACAACGAGAAGTCCAAGCGAATTGACTACGATACTATCCTTAAGCTTTGCTCCCTGTTTGATTGCGAAATAAATGAGCTCTTATATTTAGAGCATGATGAGGTGTGAAATGACCTTTTTAGAAATACTGGAAAAGACACTATTACAAGATGAACGATTTATAGCGGAAGATGGCAAAGTTCTGAAAGCAAAGGTTTACGATGCCGCGATGGCGATGGACGAGGATTTACTGCACTTGTTGCTTTCAGAGCAAGTTCTTAAAGGTCACTTCTTTAAGAAGGTAAACGACACGCTCATCTTCGATAAGGTTGAGTTTACCTGGGTGCTGAACTCGCGAGAATTTCTGCCTGACAGCTATACTATGTACAAAAATAAAATAGGCCTTGTAGACAGTTTAGGCGATCTGATCAGTCAAAAACAGGACGTTACTTTGGTATGGCCGTACAAAGACTGTGTGCTTGAGGGTGGCCAGATCAAAGACGATGAAAAGCGTGATGAAGTCTTCTATAACGAAACTTTAGCTCCAGACCAGGTAACAAGACTTCTATATCCCAAGGCCTTAACAAATGCCAAGCGGTATCACTATGCCGGAGACTATGACCTGACCGGAAAAGCTGTCGGCGGAGAAGGTAGCGTTACTTGCGAAGATACAACAGAATTTAAAGATGATGACAACCTGATCGTTAAAGGCAACAATCTGTTGGCACTTTCATCCCTACTCAGAAGATATGAGGGCAAGGTTAAGCTGATATATATAGATCCGCCGTACTATTTCAACAAGAACATCGGCGAGGATAGCTTTAAATATAATTCTAATTTTCACCTATCTAGCTGGCTAACATTTCTTAAAAATCGTTTGACGCTGGCATGGGATTTGCTGGCTCCCAAAGGCACGATTTGGATTCACATCGGTGAAGATGGTATGCATTATTTAAAAGTGATGGCAGATGATATTTTTGGAAAGGAACATTTTGTCGCCACGCTCCCTAGAAAAACCCGGGATGGAAAGTCGGATGTTCCTTTCAATTTATCTCAAGACTTTGATTTTATTTTAGTTTATACAAAGGCGGATGAATCAGATGCTACCGTTGGCAGAAAAGTAGGGCGCAAATATTATGAAACAGATGATTTCCCGGGCAGACCATGGCGAACAGCTGATTTATCTAAGCAAACGACTATAAAAGAACGTCCTAACTCCAATTTCACAATGGTGAACCCCAAGACAGGTAAGGAATATCCGGTTAATCCAAAACGTTCGTGGGCAGTTACAGAAGAGACCTTTGACACCTATTATCAGGCGGGTGGCATAGGATTTCCTGACGATTATGACTTTATGTCAGGGGAGCGTCCATTTAGAAGAGTTTTTAAGGATGAAGATGACCAAAATCAAAAGCCAACAGCAGTTTACAGCGATTTTTTACTGCGCGATTTCATAGAAAATTTGATGTTAAAAACAAAAAACAAAGACGGAAATGACGAGATTGATGCCTTATTTACTAGAGATGAATTTGATTATGCAAAACCGGAAAATTTAATTAAAAGCCTTTTAGAAGTGACAACTCAAGATTGTGATCTCATCCTCGACTTCTTCATGGGTTCAGCTACGACACAAGCAGTCGCTCTCAAAATGAATCGCCGTTTTATCGGAATCGAACAGATGGATTACATTAACACAGTGTCCGTCCCCCGCCTATGTAAAGTTGTCGAAGGTGAGCAAGGGGGCATTTCTAAGGATGTTGACTGGTCCGGCGGTGGCTCCTTTGTCTATTGCGAACTGGCTGAGCGAAGTGAAACATTGATTAAGCAGCTTCAGTCAGCAGAAGATTCTAAGTCAATTCTTGCCATATTGGATGAAGCTACTGAAAAAGGCTTGCTTCGTCCCTCTGTCCTGCCGGATGATCTCAAGAAAACGAGAGAGGAATTCCTGGAATTCTCTCTGGATGAGCAGCGCAGGCTTGTGATGGAACTGCTCGATAAAAACAAGCTCTATGTCAATTTGTGTGATATGGAAGATGAAAACATGAGCCTTTCAGAAAGTAGCAAGGCTTTCACACGCAGCTTTTACAACTTAGATAAAGATACGGAGGTCTAACATGAATGACAGGTATCTTTATGAAGAAGTAGAAGTGATTGAAAAAGCGGGATATCTGGGTGAACTGCCTGAATATATCCCGGTCAACTTATCAGAGAGCATCGAGCTTCGTGATTATCAGGAGCTGGCCTTTCGGTATTTCATTTCTTATGCTGAAAACGACAATCTAAGAAAAAACAAGCAGCTTCATACCCTCTTTCATATGGCAACCGGTAGCGGTAAGACGGTCATCATGGCGGGGCTCATTTTCTATCTCTACGCACAGGGCTATCGCAATTTTCTCTTTTTCGTCAATCAGACGAATATTTTGGAAAAGACAAAGGAAAATTTTCTGAATCCGGCATCGGGTAAATACCTGTTTGCCGAATCTCCGTCCTTGTATGGAAATCATATACCGATTAGTGAAGTAGAAAATTTTGCGCACAGCAACCCCGAAGGGATTAATCTCTGCTTTACGACGACACAACAGCTTCATTTGGATCTGAACTTTTCCAAGGAAAATAGCCTGACCATCGAGGATTTTGAAGATAATAAGGTCGTCCTTATATCCGATGAATCGCATCACATTAACACACGGACTAAGAAGCTGAACAAGACGGAAGAAGCGGAAGAAAGTTCCTGGGAATATAGTGTGGAACGTATATTCAGAGCAAATCGGGATAATGTCCTGCTTGAATTTACGGCAACAGCCGACCTGAAAGATCCAAACGTCCGGCGCAAATATCTGGATAAAATCATCTTTGATTATCCCCTAGCAAAATTTCGCTCCAGCGGCTATACAAAAGACTTTCAAAATTTGCAAAGCGATACAAACCTGTGGCAACGTACCCTGATTGCTCTTGTCCTAAGCGAATATCGTCTTAACCTTTTTGCCGACTGCGGTCAAAACGTGAAGCCGGTCATTTTGCTTAAATCACAAAGAATTGATGATTCTAAAGCTTTTTATGACGCCTTCTTTCCTAAACTGGACACTCTGTGCACTGAAGAAATCGAGTCTCTGCAAAACGTCGGTGATGAGCTGTTTCAGACGGCTTTAGATTATTTCCGGGAGAAAGATAAGAGCTTGCAATCGCTTGTTACGTCTCTGCGGCAGTCCTTTGCTGAAGAAAATGCCATCATCATGAACGGTACTACTGACAATACCAAAGAAAAGCAACTTGCCGTCAACTCCTTGGAAGAGCGTGATAATTCTTACCGAATTATTTTTACTGTGGATATGCTAAATGAAGGCTGGGACGTTTTGAATCTCTTTGATATCGTCCGCCTTTATGAGACGCGCCAGAGCAAATCCGGAGGCAAAATAGGTTCTTACACAATCAAGGAGGCACAACTCATCGGCCGCGGAGCAAGGTATTGCCCCTTTGTTGCTGAAGAAGATCAGGAACGCTTTAAGCGTAAATATGATTATGATCTGACGAACCAAAACCGTATTCTGGAAACGATGCTCTACCATAGTAAACAAGATTCTCGCTATATTACTGAACTTAGACAAGCTCTTAAAGCAACCGGTCTTTTGCCGGATAATCCATTGGAAGTTGAATATCGCTTGAAAGATGAGTTCAAGAACAGTGATTTCTTTCGCTATGGCCTTGTATTCTCAAATCGAAAGCAGGTTAAGCATAGGCACGAAGTGAAACAAATAGAGGAGCGTATCAAACACAGTTCTTTCAGCTTTTCATTTGATCAGCGCCGGGCTAGACGGTACGGCTTGTTTGAGGATACGGCAAGTGCTCAAATGAGAAGCTTGGAGCAAACCTCTCGCCTATATAGGACATCATTTCAATTAAAAGAATTACCGCTCAATATTTTATTTGGTGCCGCCGATTCTTTTGAAGGGCTGAAGTTTAATGTGCTTAAGAGCCATTATCCCAATCTGAAATCGCTGCAGGAGTTTTTAACTTCGGATCACTACATTGGTAAGATCCGTCTTGATATTGAAAGTAATCACGAAGATTTAAGAGCGTCAGAACTATTTACAGCGGCCAAACAAGTTTTGAATGAAGTGAGTCGTTATGTCCTTTCGATTAAACAGGAGTATGAAGGCAGCAGGGAGTTTTACGACAAGCCGGTTAGGGATGTACTCCGTGACAAGAAAATTTATCTGGCCGAAAAAGAGGGAGACTATGGTCGGGGTTATGCCCAGTCAGAACTGCAAGGACCACTTGCTATCAACCTGAAGCAGGAAGACTGGTATGTCTATAACGACAATTACGGCACCTCGGAGGAGAAAGCCTTTGTAAAATATTTCAGTCATCAAATCGATGAGATTAAGAAGCAGTATGAAGAGATATATTTGGTGAGAAACGAACGGATTGCCGATCTGGCTATTTACAGTTTCGATACCGGAGAACGTTTTGAACCGGATTATCTGCTTTTCCTCAGAAAAAAACATACGGACGGTTATGAGCAGGAACAGATATATATTGAGCCTAAAGGGAGTCACCTTTTAGAAAAAGACGCATGGAAAGAAGCATTCTTGCTTCGTATAGAACAAGAGGGTATCCCCTGCAAGAAGTATGCTGATGATAATCAGTACAGGGTCATCGGCCTGCCGTTTTTTAACACAGATTATGAATGTGATTTTTCAAGAGAGTTTAGGCGTCGTCTGATGAATTGATATGCCCTTTAGAATGAAGATTAACATGAGGAATCTATAAAATGAAGACTTTTGAAAAAATAGATAAGCAATTAGAAGTGCTTTTGAAATCTATTTACTCTGCTTTAGAAAGCAAAGAAGAAATAGAAGTCTCACCACCTGAATATAGTGAAACTGCCATTAATAGTCTTGTGGAAAAAGGACTGATTGATGTAATTGATTCAAGCACGATGAGTGGATGGAGTTACATCGTTCGGCCGACATATCTTGGAGAGAACTATTTTAAAGAAAAAGAACAGTATGAAAAGGAACACAAGCGAGAAAAAAGAATTGATTTTGTTAAGTGGTTTATACCCTTGGTCGTATCAATCATTTCCCTTGGTCTTTCCATTTATGCTGTAATGAAATAAATTCAGAAAAGAGAGAAAATATGTCAATAGTTATAAATAATATCGAGGTAATTGCTAAGAAGTTAAAAGCTGAATTTGATATTCAAACGAGCAGTGTCGAACATAATCTACTAAAGGGGACAATGAGAGAAGATTCGTTAAAAGAAGCTTTACGTGACATTATCCCAATTAAGTATGAATTTGGTTCTGGGATACTTGTTGATGCTAAAGGCACACAGAGCAAACAACAGGACTTCATTTTATATGATGCATTTTCTTCTCCGGCTTTTTTAAGAAAGCAAAAAGATTTGGTACTACCAATAGAGAGTGTTTATGCAACTATTGAAGTGAAATCAACATTAACTAACGCAGAACTTGAAAAAGCGGTAAAAAACTTTCAATCTGCAATGGAGTTAGAAAAGAATACGATAAAGAGTTTTCTGCCAATAACAGGTAATAATTCAATAATGGGCTTAGTTTTTGCATATACTTCAAATACCAGTCTCGATAGCTTAACTAATAAATTAGTTGAATTAAATAGTGAAATCCCAATTAGACACAGAATTGGCTGTGTATGCGTTTTGGATAAAGGAAATATTGTCAATGTTCAACGAGATGACTTAGGAATTCTTCATACATTACCTTCCGAGAAGACTACACTTCAAATAAAAGAAAATACACTTGAACAGAATTTATATCTTTTTTATTTGTTATTACAATCTCATTTGAATCATGCTCTTAATCTGCCACCTGATTTATGGAATTATGCAAAAACTTCAGGTGATTATTTGGATAAAGGTATAATAATGCCGTTAAGTACCATAACTGATGATCTTGTTATTCCAATTATCGAAGGGGTAGAAATTTCAGGTGCGGAATACAAAAGATATTGGAAAATGCACGAATATATTTACAAAGGTATGACAGGAACGCTTACCGACGAAGATGTAATTAAATCAGGAATGAAACCGGAAGAGTTTACTGAAGAGTTAACTTGGGCAATCAAGTTTATGTCAGAAACTAGGAAGAGATTTTTTAACAGCAATAAAAAGGAAGAAAGCATGCACAGTGCTGATGAAAGCGATACATGAATTTATCCCCATTAAAGATGTTATTAATGGTCACTTTCAAACGATGTGGATTGTATCAACCACTCCGTCCTTAGCCAATTAAAGACTCCGTTACAGACGCACTCGTGACGGGGTCTTTTTGGTTTGACCTAACCTTATATGGATACTGCGGATACCAATCTCACTGCCCCTTCTATAGCGATTGTGGAGCTCCCCTATTGTGTCAAGTGATAAGTAAATCTGGGAGGCTGACAATACATCAATTATGATGTATTCTTTTAGCAAAGGGGAGCGCAGATGAATGTACACACCTATAAAACAGTTGGTGGAAAAGACTTAATAAGAGAATATTTGGATAATCTCCCTATTGCTGAATCTGCTGAAGGTTATTTTATATTAGAAGAATTGGAAAAACGAGGAATGGATTTTCTTGAATCAATTGAGACCAGGCAGATTGAGAATAAGCTGTGGGAAATTAAGTTTAGAAGGCACAATAGAATCTATTATGTCTTGCTCGATAGAGACAATATTTACCTTCTACATGCCTGTAAAAAACAAAAAGATAAGGCCGAACAGCATGATTTAAATAAGGCGCGAGATAGGGCCAAGAATATTAATAGAAAGAGATGATCATCATGAATTTTGAAAAAATTTGTGTGAAGGACATCGTAGAAGAAAAAAGACAAGATCCGAATTTTGATCGAGAGTATAGGAAGATTAAACAAGAATATAAGTTAATCGACAGAATTGTCAGCGAAAGAAAAAAAAGAAATATCACACAAAAAGAATTGGCCGCCATGACCGGTATTTCTCAGCAATCGATTTCACGGCTTGAGAGAGAAAAGCATATGCCTAAAATTGATACCTTGATGAAACTCTTGGATGGCTTGGGTTTGGAGTTGACCGTCGTCTCAAAATAGCGATAAATGACGAGGCAAGCTGGACCGCGGAGCTGGAATCCAAGAAATTTTTAACAGGAGCTGGCATTCTTTTTCGTCAATACGAAACAAAAGCCATTCATCGATGATTAAGAGCGGAATATTGGTATAAAATTTCTTGTCCTTCATTAGTTTTTCCATCCCCTGATGCTGTGCCCATTTGTATTCTTCAAAGAGATCCGGTAAGAGCACATAACGAGTGTTGATTCCCTTTCGGCAGGCTGCATTTCCAAGGGCCTGATCCAATTGGATCTTTCCGGCATCGGTCGCACCAAAGATGTTGACATTCCTGGTATGAGCAATGTACTGGCAGGTTGCAAGCTCCAAGATGTATATGAGTATGAAGCATCTGGAAAAGCAAGCGTTGGAAACTCAGTTGCTGTATGAGGGGGCGTAGGAAGATGGGCCGCGCTTTAGCCCCCCGGCCAGGGGCACCTAAAATATTTACCAAGTGAGACAGATCCTTGACAGCACCTGAAATCAGAGGTGGAATCCCACCATCTCCGCCAAATCAAATGCCATCTGCTGATAGATAGATTTTGTCGGCAGGTGGCTTTTGTTTTGCATGAAAGCCCGCTGTTTGTGGGCTTTTCCATAGATCAGAACTACCGGGAGCCTTCGGGTCTTCTCCGGTAGATCTTGAGGACTGTGAAAAAGATTACAATTAGAACCAAAGCGGCCGCCCCGTAGGGTATCCAAGTCCAGGACCTGTCGACCGGCTTCTTTTCAAGGCTGACCACCTGGAAGCGGCCGTATTGATCGGTATCAAACTGAATATGGCTGGGAAGTTTGTCTGTATATAAGAGAATTCCCTCCAGGAGACCGGTCCCGCCATCAAGATACTCTCCATAGATGCGAAGATTTCCCAGGAAAGAGGCACCGGCAAGCTCTGCCTGGTCCAGGCCCGCAAGGGGCAGTGTGATAGAGCTTTCCAAACCTTGGACATTGGACTCGATCCAGCGGGGTGGACCAAGAACCCGGCCGGTCTCCCCGCCCGATTGTGAAAATATTGTCCTGTCGCCCAGGAAGGCTTTTTCGGCCTCCTCTGCCTCCTTCTCCAGCAACTGAATACGAATATACAGAGGGTGACCAGTCCCATAGGCTATTTCCAAATTTCTGGCGGAAATCGATAGGGCCCCCGCCGGAGATGTCAAATTCGCGCCCAGTTGACTCTCCAGTAGTCGAGCGAGGGATTCAGCTCCTATCTCGAAGGCATAGTCACCCGTCGGGTGGCCTTCACCCTGGCCAAAGCTCACTGTGATCTGGCCTCCCGGACCCCCCTGTCCCAAGATCGCTTCCAAGATTTCAGGCGGAAGAGTCAGCCGCTTGAGGGTGCTTCCATCCTCCAAAACCCTGAGGTAAATGGATAAGGGGTAGGAATTTCCACCTAAGCTAAGGGACGAACCATCTGCCTGGGTATCAGATTCTCTAAGGGGCGGCATACCTTTCTGCCTGACAATGAGATGAAAGGTCCTGGTGATTTTTTGATCCCCTCTGGAAATACTGGCCGTCAAAATAACAGGGGCATCCTTGGCCTGAGGACGTTTCACGAGACCCAGCCATTCCCCTTCGAGTGCCCTGACCTCTACAATATCGGGCCGGGAGGAAGTCCAGGACAGCTCGGTATCCTTGTCACCCTGGCCCAGGATGGTAAAGTTTTCAGTCACAAAATCCCAGCTGTCACCCTCCGCGAACCCGAAGACCACTTCCCTTGTCAGGGCCAGGGCCAAGTCCTCCAGGGGCAGCGGTATCTCAAGCCAGGCCGCGTAGAGGGTCCTGTCGCCTGTGAGAAGGCTGTCAAAATCATAGGGCAGGGTCAGGCCGGAGTCGCTGTACCAGCCTCCGAAGCGATAGCCCTCCCGTATGGGATCCTGGGGTCTGATGACCTTTTCCATATAAGCCACGGATTGACTGTCGATGGGAGTCCCCAAAGCCGGCTTGAAGCTCACCTTGTAATGGATTTTTTCGTAGCGGGCTGTTACCTGTGTCTGACCCAGGATACTGTCAAAGGACCTGCTCCAACCTGTAAAACGGTAGCCTTCACGCTGGGGTTGGGCGGGGGCGGAGGCGGCACTGCCATGGTCCACCATCTGCGTCGCCATTTCCTTGCCGTCCCAGTCCTTGAAGGTGACCCTGTATTGATTGATGGACCAGGCCGCGAACAAAAGGGTATCTTCCTGGACAGGAAGCTCGTCACCTTCCACGTAAGGGGTCCCCCTCCCATCCGCTTTCGTGTTCCATCCGGCAAAGTGATGACCGGTCTTGGTGAGTGCGCCCGAATTTCCGGGGACAGTCACCTTTTCACCCTTTCTGTACAGATTGGCGTCATAAGGAGCAGACCCCCCTGATGCCCCGTTTCCCTCATAGGTGACAGCGTAGGCTTTGATCGAATAAGACAGCTCGACAAGGGCGCTGTCCTCCCAGCCTTCCTTAAGGGCGACCGCCTTGATCAGGGTGGGCTGGTAAAGCTCTATAGGCTCAAGATAAAGCTTGGATTGGGCCGAGGGTGTCCCCCCATCGGTGGTGTAGTAGATCCTGGCATTAGCGGTGCTGACCGCTAACCTCACCCTGTCGCCATAATCCATCATCCCTCCACCAGGTATGGCTACCGGGCTGGCCACTTGACCCAGCGGGGCGATCTTCAAGGTAAACTCCGCTTCCGCGCTTGTCCCATTGAGGGTATCCGTCACTTTAATCGTAAACCTATGTTGACCGAAGCTTGTAGGTGTACCCGTGATGACTCCGGCCGTTGACAGCGAAAGGCCTGGGGGCAACTTGCCTTCAAGGACTTGATAAGTGTAGCTCCCGCTCCCTCCGGATGCGCGGACCGGGGCAGAATAGGCCTTATGGTAAGTCCCCTCCACCAGGGATCCCTTATTGAAAAGTACTGGTATAGGTGTCCATCGGGCATAGAGGGTCATATGGTCTCTTGCCTCGTCGCTGTCAAAATCCCACAGCTCGGTATAACCGGCATCCTTATACCAGGCGTCGAAATCCCAGCCGGCTTTTGTGGGTCGGGCCGGAACCTGGATGTAGCTGCCTTCAATTGCCGTCACCGGGTCCAGGTGAGTCCCTCCCTGTGAATCAAAAGTCACCGTTAATTCCCGCTTCCATTGGGCATACAGGGTCAAATTCTTGCCGGCAGAATAGCTGTCCCCTCCCGCGTAAGAGGTGCCAGAGCCATTTGCCCGGGTATTCCAACCCGCAAAAGCATAGCCGGTTTTGTACAAATCCCCGGTGTTGCCTGACAGGGTTATCGCCTCCTTGCTGATCACGGGGTCCGGAACCGAGCCCCCCGACTGGCCATTCCCTATATAGGTGACCGTATACTCACCCGTCTCCAGGGCTTCGAAAACGGGCTGGATCGTCAGACTTCCCGTAACGGTGAAATTATAGGGATTGGCGGTGGAAAGCTCAGTGGAGTCGGAGGCATTGGACCAAGATACGAATTTGAAATTGTCATAGGGGATGGCGGTCAAGGCGACCGAAGCGCCGTCCGCGTAGGTGTCCCCATAGATTGAGCCCCCATTCACGCTACCCCCTTCCGCCCCATTGACCTTAATCATATACAGGGCTGCCGTCACAGTCTCCACGGCGCCTATGGCAGGTGTCCCCCCTCTTGGGCTTCCATTTTGGTCCGATGTCACCTGGAAATTTCCGGCGCCCTCGCCTAGCAGGTTAATCCAAGTTTCCGATGCCGGGTCAAAGTAACCGATCACGGGGGATCCCTCTCCCCTGCCAAAGCCGGTAGGGGTTCCCGCTCCCAGCAGGGAGCTTTCCGGACGAAGCGGGATGGAGACGGTATAGGAATTGCCCACCCTGGCCAAAAAGGGCTGGTAAATGCTGGCCGTACCCGTGATCAAGCCATCCGCGTCCAGGACCTTGCCTGTAGAACCCCCGGTAAAAAGCGAGTCATCGGAACCATCGGCCTGACCTTCATAGGCCACATTATTTGTCCCCTCCATCGGACTGCCGTGAAAGAGGCAATAACAAGCTCCGGTGGGAGTGGAATCATAATCATTGAGCTTATAGTTAGCCCCTTTATCATTCGAACTGTAGTTATAGGCAAAAAGACTGTTGATCAGGTACACGAAACCGCTGATCCTAAGCGCTCCCCCCTTGCCTGATGAATAGTAATTTACATTGCCGGTAAAACTGCTGTTCAGGATATAGGCAGTCCCTCCATAATTATTGATCGCGCCGCCGAGCTCTGTACTTTTATTGTTCGAAAAGCTGGAATTGTTGACATAGAGAAGGGCCGAAGTCTTGTTCTCACCGGCGCCCCCGCCCCCGCTGGCGCTCAGGCTCCTGTTTTCACTAAAGGACGAGTTTTCCACATACATTTTCGCGGAAGCGTCCACGTTGAAGAATCCACCACCATAACTGGCGCCGTTTCGGATGATATCGCAGTGGTTGAGATAGCAGGTACCGCGATTGGCGATGCCCCCGCCTGGGGCATCCCTGCCGCCGGAATGGCTGACCGTGCAGGTGTCCAGCCGCAAGGAGGCCGCTTCAGCCACGCGGATTCCCGAGCCTTCCGCCCCCGCGGCGCCCCCCTTTATGGTCAGCTCTTCTATCGTCAGCTGGCCGGAAACCAGGTTGAAAACGCGGAAGGAGGAAGGGTCCGGATTGAGTCTTCCCGAATCATCCAGCCCGGGGATCGGAACCGAGAGGGTATGGCCCTTGCCCTTGATGGACAGGTCCTTGTCTATCACAAGCTCACTTGTAACAACGATATCCGACGTGATTTCAATCGTGTCGCCGGGTCCCGCCTGATTTATCGCTTCCACAAGCTCATCGTAACGGCCTGCCGTCAGTTTCCCGCTTGCGTAGGCTTGGGATCCATCCCCCAGGACGAGTCCTGGCAGGGTCACGCTGATGGCCAGCATGAGAGAGATTAGGGCCGCTCTTGTTTTTTTACTCAAGGATCCATACCCCCAAAGACATAATCCAAGGCCAAGTGTCTGCGGTAACCTTGGATTTATATTCATAATTATACCAATTTTTCAATCCGGTTGGTATTAATTCTCATAATTAAAACGACCGGCTTTCTCTTGAAGTGGTAAGGGATTAATACTGGCCTTACTGGCTTGAAAGGTCTTTTGACCTTTTTCAATTTCTTGAATAGGCCTTTTCCTCACGTGGGGAGAGCGTTTTTTTGCCTGTTTCGTCATATAATCAGGAGAGGAGGCATCCATGGAGACCCTGATCGAATATTGGCCGTTTTTAATCCCCCTGCTTCTTGTCCAGCTGCTTTTGATGGTCCTGGCCCTGGTCCACATCTTCAAACACCCGGATACCAGGTATGGTTCCCGGGGCCTGTGGGTTTTTATTGTAATCATCTTTCAGTTTGTAGGCCCTGTCCTCTATTTTATCCTGGGCCGGGGTGAGGACGGATGAATATCCTGGAAATCAATGATCTTCACAAGGCCTTCGGAACCAATCAGGTACTTAAGGGCCTGAATCTCGAAGTACCTGAACACGCTGTCTTTGGCTTCGTCGGTCGCAACGGCTCGGGGAAGACTACCACCATGAAAATCGTGCTGGGGCTCCTGAAGCCGGATGGCGGCACGGTGACTGTCTGCGGTGAAAAGGTCAGTCACGGTTCGACCAGAACAAACCGTCATGTTGGCTACCTCCCCGAAACCCCGGAATTTTACGCCTATATGAGGCCTGTCGAATATCTTCGGCTTTGCGGCCAACTGTCCCGCCTGTCCCCCCGGATGATCGAAGAGAGGAGCCGGGAATTGCTGGAACGGGTGGGCCTTGCGGGGATCAATCGAAAAATCGGTGGCTTTTCCCGGGGCATGAAACAAAGGCTGGGCCTTGCCCAGGCCCTGCTCCACCAACCGCGGCTCTTGATTTGTGATGAACCCAGTTCCGCGCTAGACCCTCCCGGCCGGAGGCAGATCCTGGAACTGCTCTCGGGTATAAGGGAGAAGACCACAGTTATTTTTTCCACCCATATCCTGTCCGATGTTGAACGGATATGCGACCGGGTGGCCCTCCTGGAAGATGGGATAATCGCCTTCTCCGGCAGCCTTGCGGACATACAAAGGCGGCACCCTCAAAACAACTTCCGCATCCAGTTCAAAGACCCGGCTGAAGCCAGGCAGTTCATGCGACTTGAACCCCTGCGGCAAGGGGCCCTTGATCTCAACTTGAATGAAAATGTCCTGACAGTGGGCCTGGCGGAGAAGGAGGCAGGTGGCGGGCTCTTGATCAGGCTTCTGGCAGAAACAGGGACAACACCCGAACGGTTTGAGCTTCTGGAATCCAGCCTGGAGAGTTTATTTTCGGAGGTGGCCCCATGAGCCATTTTATGGTCTTCCTGAAAAAAGAGCTCATCGAATATATCCGAACCTATAAGTTCCTGATCGTTTTCCTGGTTTTTGTCAGTTTCGGCCTGGCCAATCCCTTGATCGCCAAACTGACCCCGGATTTGCTGGCGGCCTTGATGCCGGAAGGCGTAGCCCTGACGCTTCCTGAAGCAACCTCCCTGGACGCCTGGGCCCAGTTTTTTAAAAACACCCAACAGATGGGCCTGATCGTACTCCTTCTGGTCTTCAGCGGCATACTGGAAAGGGAACTGTCCACCGGGAGCCTGCTCAGCCTGTTGACCCGGGGCTTGTCACGCCGGGTGGTCATTCTGGCAAAATATACGGCCATGAACCTGGTCTGGGGCTTGAGCCTGGTCAGCTCCTTTTTGCTGACCCTGGTCTACACCCACTACCTCTTTCCGGATGGCAGGTCCGCCAACCTGCCCTTCGCCCTCTTCTTTCTCTGGTCTTTCGGATCCTTCCTCCTGGCGGTTCTGATAGGCGGGGCTTCATTGATAAGGAATAACTATGCCGGCCTCTTGATAACAGGAGGCGCAGTCCTGGCCCTGATGGCAGCCAACCTGGTGCCAGGCGCCAGGACCTTCAATCCCCTCTTCCTGGCCTCAGGGGGCATGGACCTGCTGGAAGGCAGCCTGAGACCAATCGACCTGCTCCCCGCCTTTGGGGTCTGTTTGGCCGGCTCATTCCTCCTGGTCAGCCTGGCCGTCCTGGTCTTCAGGAGGAGGCAACTCTGAGAGCCGTTGTCAGGGCCCGCCAGCTTGACAGGGCCCTTGCCGCTGTACTATTATGCCTAACAACAATTGAATAAAGACCAACCAAACCGTTGACGCGGAGATAACGGTGTATGAGCGGTAACAGAGAGCGGGGAAGCTGGAAACCCGTACCAGGCAGTACATCAAATGGACCGCTGAGGGCGTGGTCAAAGGAGGGACCTGCCTTCCGAGTATTCCACGACGTGACGCATACGTTAGTTGCGGGGGATATGATGGTATCCCGCTGAGTGCACGGTCTCAACCGTGAACCAAGGTGGCACCGCGGATGATGATTCACCCGTCCTTGACTTAAGTGTAGTCGGGGGCGGGTTTTTCTCTGCCTCCCAGGGAAAGCGTGAAGCAAGGCTATTTGTCAGGAGGAAGAGGAAATGAAAAAAGGACGCTTCGGCATTTATGGCGGACAGTACATCCCCGAAGTGCTCATGGGCGAGATTAGCTCCCTGGAGGAGGCCTACCATCGATACAGGGCCGATCCCGCCTTTCAATCGGAGCTCAAGCAACTGCTCCAGGAGTACGTCGGCAGGCCTTCCCGCCTCTATTACGCGGAAAAGATGACCCGGGACCTGGGCGGGGCCAGGATCTATCTGAAACGTGAGGACTTGAACCACACGGGTGCCCATAAGATCAATAATGTCCTCGGCCAGGCCCTGCTGGCAAAGCGGATGGGGAAGAGGCGGCTGATCGCAGAAACCGGCGCCGGCCAGCATGGCGTGGCGACCGCGACCGCGGCCGCCTTGCTCGACCTTGAATGCGAGGTCTTCATGGGCAGGGAGGACACGGAGCGGCAATCCCTCAATGTCTACCGGATGGAGCTCCTGGGCGCCAGGGTACAGGCAGTCGATTCGGGGACCCGGGTATTGAAGGACGCGGTCAACGAAGCCATGGGCGAATGGGCCAGGAGGACGGAGGACAGTTTCTATGTCCTGGGCTCGGTCGTGGGTCCGCACCCCTACCCTGTCATGGTCCGCGACTTCCAAAGTGTCATCGGCCGGGAAGCCCGGTCCCAGATCCTGGAAGCTGAGGGCCGCCTGCCCACGGCAGTCGTCGCCTGTTGCGGCGGGGGCAGCAATGCGCTTGGCATATTTTCCGCCTTCATACCCGATACGGAAGTCCGTTTGATCGGCTGTGAAGCCGCGGGACTCGGCCTTGAGACCAGTCAGCACGCTGCGACAATCAGCAAGGGGGAGGCCGGTGTCTTCCACGGTATGAAATCCTATTTCTGCCAGGACGGCTGCGGCCAGATCGCGCCCGTCTATTCAATTTCCGCGGGACTCGACTACCCCGGGATCGGACCCGAGCACGCCTGGCTCCATGATTCGGGCCGGGCCGAGTACTATCCGGTTACCGACCAGGAGGCCGTCGGGGCCTTTGAATACCTGTCCCGGACGGAAGGCATCATCCCTGCGGTTGAGAGTTCCCATGCCATGGCCCAGGTCATGAAGCTGGCGCCAGCCACGGGAAAAGAGGATCTTGTCATTATCTGCCTGTCCGGCCGGGGCGACAAGGATGTCGCGGCCATAGCGCGTTACAGAGGGAGGACCCTGCATGACTAGACTGGAAAAAGCATTCGCGAATGGAAAAGCCCTGATCGCCTACCTCGTGGGAGGGGATCCCGGTATGGAAGAAACCGAGGAATTTCTTCTCTCCTCACTCGAAGCCGGCGCCGCTATGGCTATCATCGGGATCCCTTTCTCGGATCCCGCCGGGGAGGACCGACTCCTGCAGGAGGCCAATGTCCGGGCCCTGGCCGCAGGCGCGACAACGGAGGAACTCCTGTCCCTGGTCAGCCGGCTCCGTGGCCAAACCGGCAAGGCCCTCCTCTTCAGATCCTATTTGAATCCCGTCTTCCGTCATGGCTATGAAGCCTTCTTCAGGGACTGCAAGGACGCCGGTCTGGACGGCATAATGATTGCCGACCTCCCCTTCGAGGAAAGGGACGAAGTCCTGGTCCAGGCAGAAGCCGAGGGCATCGAACTGGTCACCCTGACGGCACCGGCCCCGACCGATCGCCTGGAGACCCTCGCCCGAAATGCCCGGGGCTTCATCTACCACCAGATGCCCCCCGGCCGGCCGGACGAGGACCTGATCGACCTGATCAGGAAAACCGCGACCCTGCCGGTCGCCCTCGGATCCGGTTCCGGGGGGCCGGACCGGATCAAGGCCCTGAGCTCCCTGGCGGATGGGGTCGTAATCGAAAGTGCCCTGGTCGACCTGGTCGGCCGGTTCGCCGGCCGTGCCGGCCAGCCGATCCGCCAGCTGATCTCAACCTCAAGGGAGCTATTACAAGCTTGAAACAGGGGGGGATCCTGTCCGGCCACCACTTTTGTTGACTTTATGCCTATCAAAGCAGGTGATCGGCCTGGATAAGTGTGCATATTAATGAATTTGAAAGATAAGACTATTCATTGTCTTCATAATTCGTTATGATCAAGTTTAAATTCTAAAAGAAGGAGGAACAGATCATGAAACGAGTGTTAAGCATCTTCGCCGTTTTGCTGATTATTGCCTTAATAGTCAGTATGACCGCATGCAGCACCCAAGACGAACCGGCCCATACAAAAGAAGGGAGCGGCGAGTTTTATCGGATCGGCATTTCCCAGCTGATCCAGCATGGCGCACTCGACGCAGCGACACAGGGCTTCAAAGACGCCCTGGAAGAAGAACTGGAGGATCGGGTCAGCTTTGACTACCAGAATGCTCAAGGCGATCCCAACACCTGCGCTTCCATCGCCAATGGATTTGTAGCCTCCAAGGTTGACCTCATCATGGCCAACGCGACAGCGGCGCTACAGGCGGCCGCGACGGCTACGGCGGATATCCCCGTCCTGGGGACCTCCATCACGGAATACGGCGTCGCGCTTGGCATCGAGGACTTCAAGGGCCTGGTCGGCAGCAATGTGTCCGGCACATCCGACCTGGCACCGCTCGACCAGCAGGCGGAAATGGTCAGGAGCCTCTTCCCCGACGCCCAAAAAGTGGGCTTGATCTACTGTTCCGGGGAACCTAACTCCCTCTACCAGGTCAACACCATAGGGGAGCTTCTGGAAGAGCTCGGCTTCCAGGTCTCCATGTTCCCCTTCACCGATTCCAATGACCTGTCAGGTATCACGACAACCGCTTCCAAGGAAGTTGACCTGATCTACGTGCCAACTGACAACACGGTCGCCTCCAACACCGGGATCATCGACAATATCTGCCGACCGGCCCGGATCCCCGTCCTGACGGGGGAAAAGGATACCTGCGCCGGATGTGGCGTCGCGACCTTGTCCATCGATTACTATGACCTCGGCTTCGCGACTGGCAAGATGGCAGTCAAAGTACTGACAGGCCAGTCCGATGTCTCAGAAATGCCTATAGAGTACGCACCCAACTTTACCAAGATGTATAATCCGGAGATTTGTGAAGCGCTCGGCTTGACCATGCCCGACGATTACCAGCCCATAACGGACTAATACATATTATTGGAGCGTAACTCATGCCTAGCATTCCAAATCTTTTGGGTCAGTTGCCGGGCGCCCTCGCACAGGGTTTGATCTGGGGCGTCCTGGCAATTGGCATCTACATCACCTATCGTATCCTCGATATCGCGGACCTGACGGTGGACGGCTCCTTTTGCACAGGAGGGGCTGTCTTCGTCGTCCTGCTGACAAACGGGACCAACCTGTGGCTGGCGCTGGCCTGCTCGCTTCTGGCGGGTATGCTGGCAGGATTTGTAACCGGCCTCTTCCACGTCTTTTTCGGCATCTCCGCCATCCTGGCGGGCATCCTGACCCAGCTCGGCCTCTGGGCGGTCAATCTCCTGATCATGGGCAAACCTAACCTGTCGGTCAGCGTGGATAATTACAGACTGCTCGTATCCCTGCGTTATCTCCAGGAAGTCATTAAAGGGGAACGGCCCTTCCTTGCCTCCCCCCTCTTCCGGGTCAGCCTCTTCATCCTGCTGCTCATCGCCGCCCTGTATTGGTTCTTCGGAACTGAATTCGGGACCGCCATCCGGGCGACCGGGTCCAATCTCAACATGGCCAAGGCCCAGGGGATCAACACCCATGTAGCCACGGTATTCGGACTCATGCTTTCAAACGGGTTGGTGGCGCTTTCAGGCGCGCTTCTGACACAGTATCAGGGTTTTGCCGACATCAATATGGGACGGGGGGCCATCATCATCGGCCTGGCCGCCGTCATCATAGGGGAGGCCCTCTTTGGCCGGATCTTCCGCAACTTCGCCTTCCGCCTCTTCAGCTCCGTTATCGGCGCCATCATCTATTTCGTGGTGATCCAGACCGTCTTGTGGATGAGGCTGGATCCCAACTATCTTAAGCTCCTGACCGCCCTCGTGGTAGCCATCTTCCTGGCTATTCCACACTGGCGCGCCAAGCTTCCCGCCTTCGCGATCAAAAGGAAGGGGGGTAAGGATCATGCTTAAAATCGACAGGATCAGCAAGACCTTCAACCGGGACACGGTCAATGAGAAGAAGGCCCTGATCTCCCTTTCCCTCTCCCTCAATGATGGTGATTTTGTCTCCGTCATCGGTGGCAACGGGTCCGGCAAGTCAACCATGCTGAATACGGTGGCGGGCGTGCTTCCGGTCGACTCCGGCCAAATCTGGCTGGATGACATCGATGTGACCAAATTGCCGGAATACAAAAGGGCCCCCTTCATCGGGAGGGTCTTCCAGGACCCCATGATGGGGACGGCGGCCGGTATGGCCATCGAGGAAAACCTGGCCCTGGCCTACCGGCGCGGCCAACGCCGCGGCTTGTGCTGGGGGATCACAAAGGCAGAGCGGGAGCTCTATCGCAAGCAGTTGAAACGCCTGGGACTGGGTCTGGAAAAGAGGCTCTCCGTCAAGGCGGGGCTCCTTTCCGGCGGACAGAGACAGGCGCTCACCCTCCTGATGGCGACCTTGAAGCGGCCCAAACTCCTCCTGCTGGATGAGCATACGGCTGCCCTGGACCCCAAGACGGCAAGAATCGTCCTGGATATCACAAGGCAGATTATTGAGCGTGATGGCTTGACCACCCTCATGGTCACCCATAATATGAAGGACGCGATCGCCTTGGGAAACCGGCTGGTCATGTTCTACGAGGGCCGGATTGTCATTGATATTGAGGGCGAACAAAAGAAAAAGCTCACTGTGGAGAAGCTCCTCGGGATGTTTGACGCCGCGAGTGGTTCTGGTGGAATCGAGGATAAGCTCTTGTTGCCATGAGCTTATCCTTTCCGCCCCACGGGCCCTAGACGGGCAAGAGGGGCCGCTTCTCGCGGATCAGGGAATAAAAATCCTTCATATAGCGATACATTTTCATGGGGTAATCGCCTAGCTCCAGGCCGAGCTTCTGTTTGAAGGAACCCCACATGGACCATAGGAAGCCACCCAGGGCAACATAGAGGTAAAGGCGCAGCGTCTCCTCTTCCTGTGGTTCGCGGCCCAGGTAATATTTGAGCGAGAGGTCGATCCGCTCCCTGTCAAAGTCGGAAAAGATGGCGTACATGGAGACATCCATGATGGGGTCGGCCATACCGCTGTATTCCCAATCGATCAGCCTCACGCCCCCATGCTTCAGGAAGAGGACATTGGCATGGAGATAATCGCCGTGGCAGAGAACCTCCCCGATATTCAAACGATCCCTGAGATCCAGCAAGGCCAAGGCCTTAACCCTCACCTGGCCATAATCACGGAAACGGACGGCGCCGATTTCCTGGACCAGGCCCTCATAGTAGTCGATCTTGCCCCTGATATCGAAGTGGTAGTCAACCTTGAGCCTTCTGTCGTGGACCCGTTTGATCATCTCCATACTGACACGCAGGTCCTCATCGGAAAAAGGATCGGCCACCCGGGCCCCCTCATAGTAGCGGGTGATGCGGACCCCGCTTTCAGGATCGAAGCTGACCACCTCGTCCGTCACTATCAGGGGCTCCAATAGATCGTAGGTCGCCTTCTCGTCCGCCCGGTTGATCAATTTGTCCGTGCCCTCACCAGGCTGGCGGAAGACATAGGCCTCCCCGCCAATACTGAATTTGAAGGATTGATTGGTGAGCCCCTCCTTCATGGGCTCTATCCCCTGGATGGCACCCTGGGAGACCTGGTGCTGTGTGGCGATATAGGTCATGATTTTGTTCCTGGTGTCATTCAGGTAACTCTTGTCGTAGGCGCGCAATTCCTCAAGATTCTCGAATTCATGGACATTGCCCGTTTGAATGTTGGCCTTCATGGGCAGTTCATCCAGGTGATCCTTCAAGATATTCTCCCAGTAGTAGTCCGCGGCATAGGCCTTGCCATAGGTCTCTTCCAGCAGGGGCTTGAAACGGGCTGAAAAGGCCCGGTCAAAATAGGCGGGCCCCACCAGGGCCAGGCTGTCGCTGCCGCCGATATGGATGGACTTGATCAGGCCGGAAGCAGTCGTCTCAACACACCATTCCTCTGTTTCCCCCTCAAAGTACAGGCAGGAATACCAGCTGGACGGCTCATAGGGATTGAAAATATTCTTCTCCATCCAGTTGTCGGCCACCAGGATATAGGAATTGTCAAGGTAGTCGGCAGCCTGATAGAGGCTGGCGTAATTGTTGGCCGTCGCGTAATCGGGGTTGAAGATCAGCTGGACCCCGTATTTGTCTATCAGGTAGTCGAAGGCCTCCTTCATATAACCGACAACCAGGATGATCTCCTCAATCCCCTTGGCCAGAAGCTGCTCGATCTGACGCTCCAGCATGGGCTGGCCCTTGACCTTCAAGAGACCCTTGGGTGTCTCATAGGTCAGGGGAACGCAGCGTGAACCAAATCCGGCCGCCAGTACGATCGCGTTCTTCACCCGGTAGGGCTCCAGATAGGAGAGGCCAGCTTCTGTCACCGACCAGCTCGGGTCCCCGGCTGCCAGCCAGCCTTCCCCCCTGGCGTAGTGAATCGTCCGATTGACAGTCCCCAGGGAGAGGCGGCAGCGCCGGGCCAGCTCACGCTGGGAGAGGCCGCTGTCGTCAAGGAGTTCAGCAAGGACAGGGACAAGATTGTCGGATTTCATGATTCGCACCCCCAAAGTATGCGTTCAATATATCACAATATCCGGCCTGGATGGAACAGGCAGGCCGCCGGGAAGGCGGGTGACTGTGATAATATCTAGTGTATCTATCCTTCATTTCCCTTGATGGTGAAGAGGAGTTGCGGACCGGATGAGCTTTTTCAATACCCTGCTGGGTGTCCCCCTGGGATACCTCATGTACCTGTGCTATCAACTGGCCCGGAATTACGGGCTTGCCGTCATCCTGTTCACCCTCCTGACCAAGATCCTCCTCTTCCCGCTCTCCCTGAGTTCACAAAAAAACGCGGTTACCCTGGTCCGCATCAGGCCTGCCCTCGAGGATATCCGGCTCCGCCACGCGGGAAACAGCCCCGCCTTGATGGAGGAGCAGAAGGCTCTTTACAAGGAAGAGGGCTACAGTACCCTGAAAGGCCTCCTCCCCCTCCTGGTCCAAATCCCGGTCATCCTGGGCCTGATCCAGGTCATCTACAATCCGCTCCAGCATCTGCTCCATCTCGATCAGGGAACAATCGCCCTCTTGTTGGACAGGACGGCCAGCCTCCTCAACAAACCCCTGGCGGATCTGGGCGCGGGAGGACAATTGAAGATCCTGGAAATGGTCCAGGCAAACCCTGAGGCCTACCTCGACCTTAAAGGAATTGAGGCCATCCTGGGGATGGATACCGCCTTCCTGGGCGTCAACCTCACCCATACACCCTCCCTGGGTTCGGTCACCCTCCTCTATCCCCTTTTGTCGGGCCTTAGCGCGCTGGCCCTGGCCCTTTACCAGAACAGCTACTATGTTTTGCAGCGGGGCCAGGGTCCTGTAAAAAAAGCGGTCATGGCTGCCTTCCTTGTCGCTTTTTCCGGTTTTTTCGCCTACCTGCTCCCTACAGGTGTTGGCCTTTACTGGATCGCGGGCAATCTGCTTTCCATCCCGGTCCTGGCGGCCAGCAATCTTATCCACGACCCCAAAAAGCATGGCGGCCATGTCGAAACGGGACATAAGACAAGGCCTGACAGAGGGGAAAAAGCAAAAATCCGACAACTGGAGAAGGACAAGCGCCAAAGGCAGAAGCTGGACCGGAGGCGCTTTGCCGCCCGCCCCGACAAGCGCTTGGTCTTCTACTCCGAAGGCTCCGGTTACTACAAATATTTCGAGGGATTCATCCACTATATCCTCGAGCATTCGGACCTGGTCGTCCACTATGTCACCAGCGACTTTGATGACCGCGTCTTCAAGCGGGACCTGCCCCGGCTGGAGAGCTACTACATCGGTCCTGTGGCCCTTATCCGCTTTATGATGACCCTGGACGCCACCATGGTGGTTATGACGACACCCGATCTTGAAAACTATCACATCAAACGGTCACTTGTGAGGAAGGATGTCGAATACGTCTACCTGGACCACGGCATGACCAGCTTCCACCTCATGTTGAAAAAAGGGGCGCTCGACCACTTCGACACCATCTTCTGCTACGGGCCCAACCATATGGATGAGATCCGGCAAACAGAGGAACTCTACGACCTGCCCCCCAAACGATTGGTCAAAACCGGCTACCCCCTCCTCGACTCCATGATCGGACAGGTCCGGCAACTGGGTGACCGGGTCAACAATCCCCGGGTGATCCTCATCGCCCCCTCCTGGCAGAAGGACAGCATCCTGGACTACTGCCTCGACGAGACCCTGGCCCCCCTCCTGCGGACAGGCTACCGGGTCATCCTCCGGCCCCACCCTGAATATGTCAAACGCTTCCCGGCAAAAATCGAGGCCATAAGGGACAAGTACCGGGACAGGCTGGGCCCCTTTTTCGAACTCCAGGTGGATTTTTCCTCAAGTGAGACCGTCTACACCGCTGACCTCGTCATAACCGACTGGTCCTCGATTGCCCAGGAATTCTCCTACGCGACCGGGAAGCCCTCACTATTCATCAATACGCCCATGAAAATCATGAACCCTGAATATGACAGGATCGCCTCGCCGCCGCTCGATATTTCCTTACGCCAGGAGATCGGCCTTTCCGTCGATCCTGATCAATTGGCGGATCTGCCCGCCCTGGTCGAACGCCTCTTTGACGAGCGTGACCTCTATGCCGGACGGATAGCCCGTATCGTATCCGACAATATCTATGACCTGGGCGAGGGTGCCAGGGGGGGCGGCGCCTACATTGTCGGTCGACTGACAGAAGCGGAAAAAAACCAGGAGGCAAGGCTCAGGGAGGACCAGGGACTTCCCGCCCTGCTGGAGAAACAGCTCAGGGCTGTCACCGCCACCCTGCCTCTTGATGGAGAGGGCCTGGCAGCTCTCCTGAACGACCCCCTGACCCCTTCGGACCTTGAGTCAACCAGGGGGGAATTCCTGCTCCGCCTCCTGGAGGAGATGGAAGGGCTGCCCCGGAAAGAGGAGAAGGATTCGTGAAGGCTAAAGTCCTGAAAATCTCACTTTTTTCCCTGGCCCTCTTTTTCCTGTTCAGTAAGCCTGTCCAGGCCTACATCGATCCGGCCACGACCAGCTACCTGATCCAGATCGTCTCCGCCCTGGTCATTACCCTGGGGGTTACGGCCGGGATTTTCTTCAGCCGTATCCGTCTGTTTTTTTTAAACAGCCGGGTCAAGCTGGCGGAGTGGCGGATCAGGCTTTTTTCAAAGGAAGCCCGGGCCCGGCGACCGAAGAAGGACCGGGAGCCGCTCGTGGACTTCCCCGAAAGCCCGTCAGGCCGCTGGCGCTACCTCTGGGAGGATGACAGACCCTATCCCGCCCGCTTCTTTCTGGCGGCAGGCCCCGCGCTCTGCCTGTTCTTCACCTTCACCCTCTTCGGCGTCTACGAGCTGTATGTGACCAATCAGAAGTCCTTCGCCTTTCCCCTCAGCCCCTTGGTCCCGACCCTTCTCCTTATCGCCATCACGGGGACCCTCCTGCTGACGGCTTCACTTTCCCTGTTTCGCGGCCGCCTTTTTGATGGCCTGGCCTCCCTCCTTTTCGGCCTGATCCTGGCCGCCAACATCCAGGGAAACCTCTTGAACCAATCCCTGGGGGAGTTGACGGGAGACGCCATCCCCTGGGAGACCCACCAGGGGGAGGCCCTGCTCAATCTCCTGGTCTGGGGCCTGCTCCTCAGCCTGCCGCTCCTGGTCCGGTTCTTCTGGAAAAAGGCCTGGCCCTTCCTGATCCGCCTGGTCCCCGCCATCCTCATCGCCACACAGCTGGTCGCCATGATCGCCCTGGGGATCTCCTACTCCGATCCGGCCACACGGCACAGCGACAGCTACCTCTCCGCCGGGGGAATCTATGATGTGGCCGAGGACAACAATATCCTGGTCCTGGTATTGGACCGCCTTGACAACAGCTACATCGAGGATGTACGCAGGAACGAGCCCACGTTTTTTGACCGCCTGGACGGTTTCACCCGCTTCACCAACCATGTCACCCTCTACAGTCAGACCTTCCCCTCTGTCACCAATATGTTGACAGGCCAAAGACACTACTTCGAGGAAAACTACGCAGACTACCTGACCCGCGCCTGGAAGACAAGTCCTTTTATCCCGGGGCTCCGGGAGGCCGGCTTCGCCTGCCGCTTCTACATGGAAAGGGGCTACACCTACAGTGACGCGGTTGATCTTCTTGATATCGCCGACAATGTCACGACCGGCTCCGTCAGGATTGACAAGGGGGCTGCCGCAGGCAGATTCTTGGGGCTCAGCGCCTACCGCTACCTGCCCTTGGCTGTCAAACCCTTCTTCTGGACCTCAACGGATGCCTTTGGCAAGCTGATCGACATCGGCCTCGATCCACCCCCCTACATTACCGATGACCCACATTTCTATCGGGAGCTCGAACAGAAGGGGCTGACCGTGACCGGAGAGGATAAGAGCTTTGTATACATCCATCTGAACGGCTCGCATCCCCCCTACAACATGGATGAATACGCGCGTGAGACCGAACCCGGCCAGTCCTCCTGCCGGAAGCAGACCAAGGGCAGCTTCCACATCGTCTACAGCTACCTGGACCGGCTGAAGGCACTTGGACTCTATGAAGGGGCCACCATCATCATCACGGGGGATCATGGCGCCAGGATGAGCGATACGCAGGAACCTGAGGCCGCCATGGCAACCGCCCTCTTCGTCAAGAGGGCCGGTGAGGCCGGCAGTCCCTTGCGCTACAATGAGGCGCCCCTCTCCACTGACAATTTTCGGGCCACCATCTACCAGGCCGCGGGGCTCGACCACAGCCCCTACGGGTCGACCTATTTCGAGGTAGCGCCGGAGGAGTTTGTCCTCCGTCATGTCTTCCACAGGCTCTACCCTAGCGAGACCGAGCCCGAACGCCTATTGACCTACCAGATCCTGGGTGACGCCAATGATTTCAACAACTGGACTCTGGTGGCTGAGGAAGAGATCCTGAGATGACCTTCCCCTTCTGTCCATGAACTGTCAATTCTTACGGAAGCGGTCAAAGAAATCGTGGGAGAGGAGCGGGTTGGCGGAAACGCCTGAGACCATCTCGTTGTAACGGGCAGTGATGGCTTCTGCCAGGGGCAGATCGGGGAAGAGGGCGTACTCCAGATAGAAGTCTTGCAGATCGACCTTGGAATCGTAGATCTCTCCCGCGATATCCGAGATGAAGTGGCGGCTGTTGGGGAGGGCTATCCCAGAGATCAGCGGAACCCGGCTCCAGACGACGCGGCCGGGCCCAAGCGGGACAGCGGGCAGGGGCCTGATCGTCCTTCGGCCCACCAGGCGCTCATTGTCACGGACAAATCGGATATCCTCCAGGATCATGCAGAGGTCGGCCAGGGCGTCGGAAACGGAAGCCCTTGGATAGGTATATTGCAGGGTCAGCCAACCACACAAATAGAGGTAGTGTGAGGCCCTGAGACGTATCAGGTTCTGAATCTGGGCCGTTTCCTCCCGCCGTTTCAAGCCTGTAAGTGTCGTAAAAAGCAGGCCCAGGTCACGGGAACCCAGACTGTCGGCAAATCCCTGGAGCTCACTCCTGGTCCTGACCCCCCTCAGCTGTGACAGGAGCCAGGTCGAATGGGAAGCGTCCTGGTTGGAGATCAATTCTACCGGCAGGGGATGTTTGTCCCGACAGCCCTCAACCGCTTCCTCCAAGCTCTTGTAGATCAGGGGGATATCCCGGCGGACCGGGAGGGTCCGTCTGACGGGTATTTGACGGGCGGGTGGCGCGGGCGGCCGCGGATCGGGGGAAAGAGGTGGATCTAGCTTGCGGGGCCGAAGCGGAGGGATGGCAGCCTCCTCCACCTGGACTGGCTCTTCCTCCGCCAATTGGGACAGCTTCAGAACGACCGGCCTGATAGAAGCGCCACGCGACTTCTTTTTTTCCCTGTCCTTCCTGTCCCCAGCCATGCCTAATTGTCACCCGCTCCCCGGATCGCCTGGGGCAGCGCGTCGATGGCATCGCGGATCTCCGCCGTTGTAAAGGTCAGGCGTTCGACCACCTCGGCCAGGCTGACATCGTACTCCTCCAGGGTCCTGCTTACATAACTGGCTGATTCCTTGGTGAAATTCGTCGTATTGTCACTGATCTGCCGGCCCAGCTCCTCCAGGATACTGAGCTGTTCGTCCAGACGCTCCATCAAGATGGCGGCATTCTTATTATGGGAGGCCGACATCTTGACGGAAGCTTCAATCGCCTTGGAGCTCTCAGTGATCCCCTGTCCGATCTTCTCGGAGTAGATCCTCAGCTGGTCTGACATTTCCCCGATATGGGAAGCCAGGTCTGTCTCTTCATCAGCGTAGAGGGCCGTCATCTTCGCGGTGCTGGCCGCCAGGATCTCGAGACTGTCACTGATGGAAGCCATTTCATCGGCCAAATCATTCTTCGCCAGCGCCATCAATCGGAGCGCCTCGCGGACATCCTCGTTGACTTCCTTGTTTTCCTCCCTGGTCCTGGTCAGGGAGAGGGCGGCCTCCTCCATCATATCGGCGCTATGAGCCGCGACCTGGTGAAGGATCTGCAGCTTGTCGGGCAGCGGCGCCAGGTGGTCGGCCAGGGCTTCCGCGACAGCATTGGAAAAGGTCTGGGCAAGTTCGGCCATCCCCTTCTCCTGTTTCTCGGCAAGGGACCGGGCCAGTTCGGTCAGGGCATGATTGGACTCATTCAGGGGGGGAGCGATTTCCTCCTGCATGATCTCCCTGACACTTGTTTTAATCCCTTCCGCGAACTCTCCCGCAGCCAGCTGATCCGCCAGCTTTGAGAACTCGATAACTTCACCCCTGATCCTTTCCCCGTAGCCGATCATCTCACTGACCAGGACAGCCACACCCGTAGAATCCATAAATACGGGGGCCTTGGCCGCCAGGGATAGGGAAAGCCTCTCCCTTTGCTCATCAAGGGCAAGCGCCGACTTGGACGTATGCCACAAGGTAACCAGGGCGCAGACCAGGGCCAACAGAAGGAGCGAGAGGGAGATCGGCCAAACAAGGACCGTCAGGCCCAGGGCATAGGGAAGCAGCAAGGCCAGTACAAAGCCGCCCACCCCCAGGGAAAAGCAAATCAGGGAGGCCAGTCTCCCCCGCCCTTTCATCCGGGCGGCGGGATAGAGTCCGAGCCCGGTCAAAACAGGCCCGGGGTCGGGCAGGAAACGCCCCTGGAAGTGTAGATGGCTGATATTCGAAAGCCTTTCGCCCAAGGCCCGCAATTCCGGCCGGTCGGACCGGCTGAAAAGGGCCGCCACAGAATCGGGATCCAGGCCTTCCGCTCCCTCCAGGAGGGCAAGACTCTCCTCTGTCAGGAGCCGGGCCTGATCGACCTGGCGGCGGTTCCTCAAAAGGAGGCTTATCATAAAGCCCGCAAGGACGGCGGCCAGGACGGCAGAAAGGCCTACGATCACTATCAGGATTACATCAGGATTCATCATATTACTACCCCATCCCCCATCTCATCCCCGCGCGCCAAGGCCAGGCGGATCAATTCCCTCAGGAGCTGCGCGTCCCCATAGCCGGCGGCGCGAAAGAGCCTCGGATACATACTGATACTGACAAATCCCGGAATCGTATTGATTTCATTCAGGAGGACGCGGCCGTCATCGGAAAGGAAAAAATCAATCCGGGCCATACCATAGCATTCGAGCGCCTGCCAGGCGCCTACCGCGATCTTCCGCAGGGCCGCCTCCTCCCTATCCGTCAGCCTGGCGGGGATGATCAGTTCCGAGGCGGATCCCTCTTCGTATTTGGAATCATAGTCATAGAAGTCCCGGTCAGGTACGATCTCCCCAATAGGGGAAAGGACCGGTTCCCCGTAACCGCCGAGGGCGGCGATCTCCAGCTCCCTACCCTTGACCGCCTCTTCGATGATCACCTTGCGGTCATGGATCAAGGCCCGGTCAATGGCAGCCGGCAGGTCCTGGCGCTCGAGGACACGGGTGATGCCCAGTGAGGAGCCGGCCCGGGCGGGCTTGACAAACAAGGGATAGGCCAGCCCCTTGATAAGCCCATCAAGCAGCGGGGATCCTTCCTGGATCCAGGAGGCCCGGTCCAGGGACCGCCAGGGTGTATGCGGGAGTTGTCTGCTTTCGAAGATGGTATTGGCAAAGCTCTTGTCCATGGCCAGGGCGCAGGCAGTCATGCCGCAACCAACAAAAGGTATGCCGGCCATCTCCAGCATGCCCTGGATCGTGCCGTCCTCCCCGTTTCGCCCGTGGAGAACAGGGAAGACGCAATCGGCTGGATAGCTTACGGTCCGACTCTTCCGCCTGGTGTAGAGGAAGTGTCCGCTCGCGTCGGGCGTCAGGATGGCAGGGCTGACGGGTCCTTGCTCCAACCAGTTGCCCTCACGCAAGGCCGTGACCGGCCCGCTGTAGGCGTACCACTTGCCCTCACGCGTGATACCGACCGGGAGCACCTTGTATTCCGGACATTGCTGAAGTGTTTCGATGATATAGGCGGCCGAGGAGCGCGAGACATCATGCTCCCCCGAGCGCCCACCGAAGAGGACGACAATATTGAGTTCAGAAGCCATTCGAATCCCCCAGGCTCTTTTTGTTCCTTGTGATATTGACCAGGATATCCGTCAGATGGTTCTCGAGATTGGTCATCATCTCGTGGGCGTATTCGATGGCCGCGGTCCGGATTTCAGAGCCCTGGCGGGTCGCGTCATCAATCATGACGGAGGCGTTGTTCAGCGCCTGCTGGGTTATCTCGTGCTCATCGATCATACGCGCCATCTGCGCTTCCGCGTCCCGCATGATGGTGTCCGCTTCCCGTCTTGCCTGGCTGATCAGCTGACGGTTTTGCTGGAGCACCCATTTAGCCCGTTCGAACTCCTCCGGCAGGCCTTCACGGATCATCCGGACCAGGAAGAGCATTTCCTCACGTTCAACCACGCACTTATCCGAGAAGGGGACGTTTTTCGCGTCCATCAACTCCGCCTCCAGGCGGTCGATCAAGGTCTCCACGCTCCTGTCATCACGTGGACGGACCGGCCGGCGCGCTTCCTCCCGATCGGTGGGTCGTCTGCCCTGGTAATCATTCATTGTTCTCACCTCCCCGTGATTCACCTGCGTAGGCGCTCAGGATATCCGCCTTGATCGGGCCGGGGACGAAATCGGAGACGTCACCTCCCAGTTTTACGATTTCCCGGACAGCCGATGAGGAGACATGCCTCAAATCAGACCAGGCTGGCAGGAAAACAGTCTCGATGCCATGGCCGATCCGGCGGTTTATTTCAGCCATGGTCTGTTCCTCTTCGAATTGGGAGGGATCCCGGATACCGCGGACTATGGCCCCGATATCTTCCTGACGGCAGAAGTCGACCAGGAGGCCATCAAATTCGGCGACGGTCACAAAAGGTATGGCGGCCAGGGCCTTTCTGATCAGTCCGGCCCTGTCCGCCCTTTTCATGACCGGCCTTTTATTCCGATTATCAAAAACGGCCACCACCAATTCATCGCAAATTCCGGCGGCCCGGCGCCAATACTGAGATGGCCTACTGTAAAGGGGTCAAAAGTACCCGGAAACACCAGGCGTTTTTTCTGCTTGCTCTCACTGCTTCTGGTCATGTTTGGGTCCTGTCCGTCAAGGCTCTTTTCCATTGGATCCGGCCTTAAACTGGTAAAAGGATAGCACGCCGGTGCCGTACTGACAACTGCGGACACGGGTCAGCGCCTTGCCCGGCAAGCCTTCCAGCCCTTGGGACTTGTCGGACTCCAGGATGATCACTCCCTCCGGCGCAAGCAGGGGCAGGAGCAGGTCTTCCAGGCTCTCCCACAAGTCCGCCGCCAGGCGCCAGGGTGGATCCACGTAAATGATGTCAAAGCGCTTGCCGGCCTTTTTCAGGAAGCTGAGCCGGCTCCTGTAATCGCCCGCCAGCAGGCGGGCCCCCCCTCCCAGACCTGTCCTTTCGATATTGGTCCGGATGGCCTTGAGCGCCAGCCGGTCTTTTTCTATCAGGACCGCCTCTGAAGCGCCACGTGACAGGGCCTCCAGGGCAATCTGGCCCGAACCGGCAAAGAGATCCAGGACCCGCGCCTCCGGGACCCGGGCCCCCAGGAGGGAGAAAAGGGCCTCCTTGGCCCGACCGGAAGTCGGCCGGCAGGCTGATCCCGCCGGTACGGCAAGTCTTGTCCCCTTGGCTGTCCCTGTGATGATTCTGGGCATAAGGTTTCCCTACAGGCCCGGCCGCGACAGGCGGTCACCATAGCGTGAACGGAAGGCCTCCAGGACCCTGCTGTTCTCCGGTTTTTCCAGATCAGGATCCTGGTGGAAGAGTTCCTCACAGGCCTTTGCCGCCTCCTTCAGGAGCTGGCTGTCTTCATAGAGATTGGCGATCTTGAAGTCGGGCAGGCCGTGCTGCTGCAGGCCGAATAAATCCCCCGGCCCTCTCAGTTTCAGATCCTCCTCCGCTATCGCGAAACCGCTGCCATTTTTGCAAAGCACCCTCAGCCGACGCTTGATCAGGGGATCCTCACTGTCACTGACCAGGACGCAGTAGGACTGGCGCCGGGACCGGCCGACCCGGCCCCGTAATTGATGGAGCTGTGAGAGACCAAAGCGCTCGGCGTTCTCAACCAGGAGCAGGGTTGCCTCCGGTTGATCGATTCCGACCTCGATAACGGTCGTCGACACCAGGATGTCAATATCGCCCCGGCTGAAGGCGGCCATGACCCCCTCCTTCTCCTTCGGTTTCAGCCGGCCGTGCATGAGGGCGACCCGCCTGTCAGCGAAGACCTCTTCCGACAGTCGCTTATGGATGGCTTCCGCCGAGCGGAGGTCCAGGCTCTCTGAATCTTCAATCGTGGGGCAGACCACATAGACCTTGCCCCCCTTCTCCACCTGCCCCCTGATCATACGATCGATGCGCGGCCTGTCCTTGTCCGTCGCCGTATAGGTCTTGACGGGCAGACGCCCCGGAGGCATATCCCTGATCTCCGATATATCCAGATCCCCGTAAAGAATCATTGCCAGGGTCCGGGGTATGGGGGTGGCTGACATGACCAGCACATGGGGGATTATCTCCCCTACCCCTGTCAGGGTCAGGCGCTGCCTGACGCCGAAACGATGCTGCTCATCCGTCACACAGCAAGCCAACTTTGAAAAGATCACATCCTGCTCAAGAACCGCGTGGGTCCCGATCAGGATGTCGATGGTCCCGTCCGCCAGTTTCTGGAGCAGGGTCCGCCGTTTGGAAGCTGGCAGGGCGCCTGTCAGCAAGGCGATTTCGAGCCCGCTCCCCTCCAGGAGGTCCGCGACTGAACGGGCGTGCTGGTCGGCCAGGATAGTCGTCGGCGCCATAAGCACCGCCTGATACCCCTCCCAACAGGCCACTGCCATGGCGGCGGCGGCGACCACCGTCTTGCCCGATCCGACATCTCCTTGAATAAGGCGGTTGGCCGGTTCCTGCCTTCGGTAATCTTCCAGGATCCTATCCACTGTCGACGCTTGTGAAGCGGTCAAGTCGAAAGGCAGCCCCCTGAGCAGATCTTCCAACTTTTTCCCTGTCTCCCGTCCGACCGTCATGGTGGGTCCCTTTTCCCTTTGCCGTCTGGCCTTCAAGGCGCGGAGGCCGGCAAGAAGCAAAAAAAGCTCTTCAAAGGCCAGGCGGCGCCGGGCCAGCTGGACCTCGTGAAGGTCGGCGGGAAAATGTATCCGCCGGATCGAGAAATCAGCTGTGGCCAAGCTCCCCTCCCGGCGGATGGGGGCCGGCAAGGTCTCCTCAAAGTGGAGATCCGCCTTCTTCAGGGCAGCCGAGACTGCCTGCCTGATGTTGGATTGGTAGAGACCCGCGGTCAGGGGATAGACAGGAAGGAAGGGGGGCAGGCTGGCCGCCTGTTCTGCCGGCCGGAAGTCCGGATTGACCAGGGTCCGGCCCCGGCCGCCTTCAATCCTGCCCCGGAAGATATAACGCTCCCCCCGGCGGATCTGGTTGGCGACCCAGGGCTGATTGAACCAGACCGCCTGTATTGAGCCGCTGTCATCGGCAAGTCGGGCGCGCGTATAGGTCAATTTCCCCCGTCTGGAAAAGGAGGGAACATTCTCAACGGCCGCCTCAAAGGTCGAAATCTCCCCGGCCCGCAGGGAGCTGACGGGCAGGCGATCCTTCCAATTTTCATAGGACCTGGGCATATGCCAAAGGAGCTCACCGATGGTTTGGATCCCCAGCTTGGAAAAGAGTCTTTCCCTCTTATCCGATATACCGGGCAGGACCCTTAGCCCCTGCTCCAGCCAGTCCTCCTTCCCCGTGTCAGACACAGTCTCCCTCTCTCCCCGAGGCAGGGTCGAGCGCCTGCCCATAGCGGCAGAGCAGGCGGACGGGACAGGCAAAGCAATCGCGGCATCGGGCCCGGCAGAGTGCCCGCCCATGGGCCACCATAAGATGGCCCCACAAGGTCCACAGGTCTTCCGGCAACCTCTCCATGAGGTCCTGTTCGATCCGGTGGGGTTTATCACTGTCGGTGAAGCCGAGCAAGCGGCTGATCCGGGCGCAGTGCGTGTCGACAACGACAGCCTGGGCTCCGAACGCGTCACCCAGGAGAAGATTGGCGATCTTGCGGCCCACCCCGGGCAATTCCATCAGGGCGTCGGCAGTTGACGGCACCTTGCCCTCATGTCGCTCCAGGATCACACGCGCGGAACCGATCAGGGCCCGGGCCTTCGACCGGAAAAGACCACAGCTCCGAATCAGTTCCTCCAGCTGCGGCTGCTCGGCCTCCGCCAGGGCCTCCGGATCGGGATAGCGGGCAAAAAGGGCGGGCGTGATCTTGTTCACACGCTCGTCGGTACACTGGGAGGCGAGGATGGCGCCCACAAGGAGCTCCCAGGGTGATCGGTGCGAGAGAGTGCAGTCCGCGCCGGGGTACTGCGCCAACAAGAGCTCCGCAATACGGCGGGCAACTCCCTGCCCTCCTCCGGCCACTGTCAGCTCAGTCCGTGGGGTCCGGCTCACGGTGAAGCCTCCAGAAGATAGCAGCTTTTGACCAGGGTCCTTTCATCCGACGGCCTGTAGACGGTCATCTCGACCAGGGTCCCCACCGTCTGCCCGTCCATGAAGGTCAGGAAATCCCTTGTCACCTCCATGCTCTCCCCGTTGATGCTGAGCAGGATATCGTCCGTATCCAATCCCGCCGTATAGGCCGCGCTTTCCGGCTTGACATGGTTAATGTAGAGTCCTGCCGGATAGCCGAACCTTTCACGCAATTCCTCGGCGTCCTCATCGCCCAGGACCGTAATACCCAGCTCGGCCTTGGGGTCAGGTCTCTGCTCGGGCTGGGCCAGGATTCTCTCAACCACATCGGACACGAGGGGTGAAGGAATGGCAAAACCTTGATTTTGCGTATAGATCCGCTTCAAATAACCACTGGTAAGGGCGACTACTTGACCTTCCTGGTTGACCAGCGGGCAGCCGGCGTACACCGGAAGGGTCGGGATGCTTGTCTCCAGAAGTCCGATGGGGGAGCCGTCCTCCTCAAGGGAGGTCCGGTAAAGCGAGGTGACATAGCCGATGGAAAGTCCCCCCTCCCTGACCATGAAAGGGGGATATCCGATGGCGTAGATCTGGGTACCGACAGCAAGCTCCGGGCTCTTGGCCAGGGGCAGGGCTGGGAATACCCCTTGGTCTCCCTCCTTGATTTTGAGCAGGGCCAGGTCTGCCAGGGAATGAAAGCCCAGGAGTGAAGCTGAAAACACTTCATTTGACGGGCGGGTATAGATCCGGACGGAGGCGCCCTCCAGCAGGGCTCCCTTATAGTCCAGCGCCCTTTCGAGCGGGCTGTAGGAGGTAACGACAATGCCTGACTCATCGACAATCAGGCCGGAGAAGAATTCCTCACGCTTCGAATAGAGGGAGGAGGCCGGGATGGTCACGTGGACGGATACCACCGAGGGGGCGACAGCTTCAAATATTTCCTCCAGGAGAGGGCCGGCCTCCTCCGTCGGTTCAGTGACGGGTTCCGATGGCGGTTGGCTTGTCACTGTCGTCGTCGTGAGCAGGGTCCTGGGGCTTGTGGTCACCCTTGTCGTTGAGCTTGACCTGGGCTGGCTGCTTTCAGTTGCCGGTTCGGTTTCCCCTGATCCCCGGCCAGGGCAGGACAGGGGGATCAGTATCGCCGCGAGCAGGAATACAGCAATGAGAATAATTAACCCTCTCCTATCCTTTCTCATGCAATCCCTCCCCTCTTGTCAGGCATTTATGTAGTCTAGCGATTATTTATAGCCATTTTGTTAACGGAGGCCGGCAAATGACCGGTCTAGGGCCGGGCCACCGTGAAGCTGATCCGGGCCCCGCCCAGACGGGCCGATTTCCCGGCTTCGATTTCCTGTCCGTGGCGTTTGACGAGGGCGCGTGCGATATAGAGCCCCAAGCCCGATCCTTCCCCGCCACGCGATTTATCAACCTTGTAGAAACGGTCGAAGATATGGGGAAGGTCCTCAGTGGGAATCCCGGGGCCGTTGTCGTCAACCGAAAGGCAGATGAAACGTTCCTCCACCTCAAGGCTGACCAGGATGAGACCCTTCTGCGGTGTATACCTCACCGCGTTGGCGATGATATTGTTCAGCACCCGTGTCAGCTGGCCGCGGTCGCCCACCGCGCGGAGGGGGGCCGCAAAACGATGGTCAAAATTGACCTCCAGATCGATCCCCTTCTCATACAACATGGGTTCAAAGGATTGCCTGACCTGGCAAACCAGGTCATAAAGGTCGAAAACTTCCTGTTTCAGCCCCTTGGTATCATCCAGCCCCTTGCCGTCGAAGAGGTCATCGATCAGCCGTTTGAGCCGGTTATTCTCATCCTTGATGATATCCAGGTAATAGGCATATTTCTCCTTGGGGATGGTGCCGTCCCGCATACCCTCGACAAAGCCACCGATCGAGGTAACGGGTGTGCGCAGGTCATGGGAGACATTGCCCAAAAACTCGCAGTGTTGCTGTTCCCGCTCTTCGAATTTGGCGATCAGGGTGTTGAAGGTGCGGACAAGCCTGGTCAGGTCATCCTCATGCGGATGGTCCAGGTCCGCCTCCTCTTCCGCCTCCCCATGATCCAGGGTGAGGGTCCTCCCGTCCCCGCCCAGTCTGACCCGGGCCGACAGGTCACCTGCGTAAACGGAATTGGCCGTCTTGGCCAGTTCGGATATGGGCCGGGTAATATCGCGGGAAAGCCAGATGATTATGGCCAGGGAGAGGAGGAAGGCGAGGGAGAAGGAGATGGGCACGTTGTGCTCGCGGAGGAAGGAGCTCAGACTTTCAGGCCGCTGATGCTTCAAGAGGATGACCTCACCCGTGTAGAGATCCCCATGACTGCCCAGGGGGGAACTGGCGACGAGCCAGCCGGCGGAATCCGGCAGGAGGGAGGAAAAGCCCGTCCGGGCCCCCGCTTCGCAATAGACGGCCCGGCTCCTGTTTTGGGCCTCGGCCGGCAGGAGGGGGTCACCACCGGGCAGGTCGCCGCTCCTTTCCAGCTGTGAAATGGTGTCGGCAGGTATGCCGGTATGGTAGATGATGGCGCCATTGGCGTTGACGATCCAGACGAAGGCGGCGGTTGACCGGGCGGCAAAGGCGATATGTCCCGTGATGTCCGTGCTGGTGAAGGTCGTGTGGCCCGCGTCCATCCTGTCCTCGGTCAGCTTGGACAATTCGATGGCATTCCGTCTCAATTCCTCTTTTCTCTGATAATCCGAGGAAATACTGTACACGGCCCCGTAGACGGCCGCCAGAACAATGAAGATGATCAGGATGGCCGCGGATATCTTCAGGAGGGTTCGCGTGTAGATCGAAAGTCTCCGCCTCACGTCAGCTCCGCTTCCTTCACCTCGAATTTGTAGCCAACACTCCAGACTGTCTTGATTTGCCAGAGGGGGTGCTCGATGATATCAAGCTTTTCCCGGATACGTTTGATATGGACATCCACCGTACGCTGTTCCCCATAGTAATCCATGCCCCAGATGTGCTCGAGGATCTGGTCGCGGGTGAAGACCCGGTTGGGGTGGGAGGCAAGAAAGAAAAGCAGCTCCAGCTCCTTGGGAGGCATGTCGACCTCCTGGCTGCCGATACGGACCGTGTAGCGGATCCGGTCGACGATGAGGTCCGGATAGATGACCACATCGTCCTTGTCGCCCTCGCCGGCATCCGGAAGTGAGGAGGCGCGGGACCGCCTGAGGACAGCCTTGACCCGGGCCAGGAGTTCCTTGGGGTCGAAGGGTTTCAGGATATAGTCATCGGCTCCGAGCTCCAGGCCGATGATCTTGTCGAGTGTATCGCTGCGGGCGGTCAGCATGAGTACCGGTATGTCCGATTCGCGGCGCAGTTCCCGCATAATGTCAAAACCGTTCACGCCGGGAAGCATGAGGTCCAGGATGATTACATGGGGGGAAACCGCGCGGACCATGGGCATGACCGCGTCACCCGTATAACAGGCGCTCACCTCAAAGCCATCCTTTTCAAAATAGAGTTTCAGCAGCTCACTGATATGCTTGTCATCATCGACGATCAGTACCCGTCTGGCGTCTTCCATTCCTACCCCCCTGGACCCCTTCCAACCGGGTCCTCCCCCTCCTCACCAAGAAGCTGGGAAATCTCATTCACAAAGGATCGTATATCGCGAAATGCCCGGTAAACTGAGGCAAAGCGGATATAGGCAACCTCATCAATCCCCCGGAGTTGGTCGAGAACCAGCTCGCCGATCTCCGAGCTGGGGATTTCACGTTTCAGGGCATTGCCGGCGACCCGCTCCACATTATCGATCAGCCCCTCAACCTGTTGGGTGGTCACCGGTCTTTTCTCACAGCTCTTCATGATGCCGATCAACAGCTTCTGCCGGTCAAAGGCCTGCCGGCTCCCATCCTTCTTGATCACCATAAGCGGCATGGCTTCGATTTTTTCGTAGGTTGTGAACCGGTTGCCGCAGAGGAGGCATTCCCGCCTCCGCCGGATGGAGCTTCCGTCATCGGACGGGCGTGAGTCGACAACACGGTCATCATTTCCCTCACAGTTTGGACACTTGATTGTCATCCCCTCCTTTCCGGTTCGGTCCGGGGCGCAGACAAGACGACCGGATCTGGAATCCGGCCGTGCTTTCGTGTATTAAAAGATCGGCCTGTCGGCCGCCTGACTTCGCCTTCAGGCCTTAGGAACGATCCATATCGTCGTCCTGGAGGAACCAGGGCAGTACCCTGCCCTCCTGACGGCCCGGGCGCGGGCGCGGGGCTGGCTCTCTTCTCTCGTCATCCCCCGGTGCCTCGTCCAGGAGCCGGGGCGCGGTGACATTCTGTTTGGACGCATGCTCGGTCGCCCGGTCAATCATATCGGCCATGGCCTGCTCGGCCTGGCGTTGGCTGCTGTGGCTGAATCCTGTCGCCCGGGGATCGGAGGCCTGACCACGTGCCAGGGATTGCCCCCTCGGAGGCCGCAGGAACTCGGGCAGGTCGTCTATGGTCGACCGGGAGTTGGCGGCGGGCTGGGTCTGCCGTTGGGGGATACTGAAGGAGGGTGCCGGAACCTGCGCTTGAGCGGACCTCATGGCCCTGGATTGCGCCCCTTCACCGAACCGGCTCGCGATGATGGTAATCACCAGGTCATCCTGCATATTATCGTCGACAACCGCGCCAAAAATAATATCGGCATCAGGGGAAACGGCTTCGCGGACCTGAGAGGCCGCCTCATTGATTTCCTTGATCCTCATATCGTGACCACCGGTGAAGTTGATGATAATGCTGTTGGCCCCGTCGATGGTCGTTTCCAGGAGCGGGCTGGTCATAGCCTGTTTGACGGCTGTCGCCGCCCGGCTCTCCCCATTGCCTCTTCCAATTCCCATATGGCAAACGCCGGCATTGGTCATAACCCGCCTGACGTCGGCCAGGTCAAGGTTGATCAGGCCGGGGACCGCGACCAGGTCGGAGATGCTGGATACCCCGTATTGGAGGACCCGGTCGGCCAGGCCAAAGGCCTCATCCAGTGTTGTGTCATCGCTGGCGATTTCGAGTAGCTTGTCGTTGGGGACCACGATCAGGGAATCCACGTACTGCTGGAGCTCACGGACCCCCTTTTCCGCGTTTTGACGCCGTCTCGATCCCTCGAACCTGAAGGGCGTCGTGACAACCCCCACGGTCAGGATGCCAAGCTTGTCCGCCACCTGGGCGACAATCGGCGCGGCGCCCGTCCCGGTACCGCCCCCCATCCCCGCTGTGATGAAGAGCATGTCGGAGCCTTCCAGGGCCTTCGATATCTCCTCGATATTCTCCTCGGCCGCCTTCTGGCCCAGTTCCGGTTGAGCTCCGGCTCCAAGCCCACGTGTCACCTTCTCACCTATCTGCAAGGCTTCACTTGCCTTCGAGTTTTGCAGGGACTGATGGTCTGTATTGATTGCGATAAACTCTATGCCCTGGACCCCATCGTCGATCATACGGTTGACGGCATTGCAGCCCCCCCCTCCGATACCGACTACACGGATGGTGGCATAGACCCCCCGGCTCATCCCTATATCAAAAGAATAATCAGTCACTTTTTGCGACTCCTTCCGCCTTCAGCTGTCAAGCCTCCTACTGTTTAGTGGGGATGTAATTACAAGCTTACAAGCAAATAAGATCATAATTATCCCATGGGACACAATAGGCAAGTATGCTCGTAACATTCTAACTCAACCGGTTTACAGGCGCAAGCAAGGCGGTTTGCGGCTGACAGCCTGCCCGGCCTGGACAGGCAGGTCCTTACATGTCTTTTTTGATCAAAGGGGGAAGTCGCCGGTCTCTTCCGCGTCCTGCCCTTCCTCCACAAGCCCGCTTCCTTCCTTGCGGGCCTTGAGCCAGAGATAGAAGCGGCGCGTGAGGTAACTGACATTGCGGAAAATTCGATAGGCAAAAATGAAGGCAACGAGGAGGGAGAAATCGTATTTCAGCTGGATGCCCAAAGCCGTCATCAGGAAGGCGATCAGGCTGTTGGTCCCGAATTCAATAAGAAACCTGTCAGGCTCGAATTGATCCTCCTTGAGCGCCTTCCAAGAACCGGTCAGGGCCTCAATCCCCACCAGGGTAAAAACAGCCAGATAAGGTACCAGGCTGGCAGGCACCAGGATATTCGCGAAAAGACCGAACAGAAGGCCCAGCAAGAGGCCGATAATGATCAACACCTGGTTACCCTCCCTCTTAAATATGTGTCTGGTAAGGACATATTTACTTCCTACCCAAGGGTCTAATTCGCGTCAGGACGAAAATAGGGTGTTTCCCCGCTGAGGTCGAGTTCACCCGCCGAGCCCCTCAGGATGTCCTCCCGCTCCAGCAAGTAACTTAACAGCATCAACTTGTCCTGTAATAACCTGTTGTCCTCCAGTTTAACACGAAGCTCACCCCCTGAGAGAGCGGAATGAAGAGATAGAAGAGGCGGCCCGAGATCTGCCTGAACTGCCGGATATCCCCCATCAGTCGGCGCCCCTCCACATTCTGCTGGTCGTGGCGGATCAGGGCGGCCGTCACGCGGGCGGCTGCCAGGAGTTGGCCGGGATTCTCGACTTCAAGGACCGAACCGATTTCCGGTTCCTGGAGAACCGAAACCCCCTCCAGCACGGGGAGGGCGAAATCTATGGCATCCGTCAATCGCAAGAGGCAATGGTCCCGGTCGATCAGGGCATAACCACCCGAGACCCGGATGGCGAGGACCTCCACCCTCTCCTCCACTGTCACCCTTATCCGCGAAGGGAAGTGAAAGCGGACATCCACCTGCCGGATCAAGGGGGACAGGGCCAGGATCCTCTCTTCGGTCGCTCCGTAACGAAGGCTGAAATAGCGCGGGAGGGATCCGCCGATTCCCTGTATGAAATGCCTGCCTTTCATAGGCTCAACCAGGGCGGCCACCTCTGCCTGATCGATCAACCGTGTGCCCTCGACGCTGATTGACTCAATGCTGAACTGGGGTAGCAGAAGGAGAAGGGTAAGAAGGGAGAGCAGGACCGCCGTCAGGGTCAGAAGCCTGAGCGGCCAACCGAGGAAGGCGCGCCGCCTCCGCGCCTTGCTGCGTTTTCGGCGGCTCTCCTCCGTAAAGGGGGAGGGTTGAAAGAGGGTCGGATACTCCCCGGCCCTGGCCGACTTGGGGCTGGCCTGGCCTCTCCTTGATCGATTGCCTGGGCCCTGTCTGCCTTTTACAGCTTTTCTGCCCTTGGAAGCCTTCATTTTTCCAGGGCCGCCAGAACGCTTTCAGCAATGATACCCGCCGCGTCGGGTATGGCCCACCGCCCCGCGCCCTCCCCCATACGGGCAAGCCGGTCGGGGTCCTGGATCAAAGCCTCCACTGTCTCAAGCAGTTTTTGGCTGTCAAAAGCCTGGTCGGAAAAGACAAGGGCCGCTCCCGCTTCCTCCAGGGCGCGCGCGTTCGCCGTCTGGTGGTCATCGGCGGCGTAGGGGAAGGGGATCAGGAGGGAGGGCTTGGCCTGGGCCGCAATCTCGGCACAGGTCATAGCTCCGGCACGGCCGATGAAAAGGTCGCAGGCCGCGATCCAGTAAGGCGCGTCGTGAAAGAAGGGCTCCGCCCTGAGCATACCTGGCAGGGCGGCCAATTCATCTACACAGGCAGGGCCGCTTTGCACGCCCGCGCTGGTGGCCAGTCTGACCTGGGGATGCTCTTTCATAAAGGAAGACCAGCTACCCTCCAGGTCCAGGTGGGCGACTGCCCTGTTCAGGGTCCTGGCGCCAAGGCTGCCGCCCATGACCAGGATCAAAAAAATGTCCTCGGCTATACCCAACGCCTGTCTGGCCTTTGAACGGTCAAGTGTTGCAAAAAGGGTCGGACAGGATTGCCGCTCAGGACCAGCTGGACCTTTTTCCGGAAATGGCTCCGGCTCGCCTCGTAGCTGATGAAGACTGTCTTCGCCCCCGAGGCAAACATGCGGTTGGCCCTCCCCGGCACTGAATTCTGTTCGTGGAGTATGTAGGGAACGCGCAGAAATCGGGCGACCGCGATCAGGGGCGCCGATACGTACCCGCCAGTTCCAATCACCAGCCGGGGCCGCTCTTTTCTCAGGATTGCCGCGCTCATAAAAAAACCACGGCTGTTTTGGGTCAGCCAGCCCCAATAGCGCCGATCCTGACGTGAAGGCATATTCTGCGCCGCAATGGGATGAAAATCGTAGCCCTCTGCCTCCACCATATCCTGCTCCAGGCTGCCTGGAACCCCGCAGAAGATCAGCTTGGTCGAGGGCAAGACTTCCTTGACGGCGGAGGCGATGGCAAGCGCCGGGTAAATATGCCCGCTCGTTCCACCTGCGACTATGAGAATTGTGTTATTGGGACGCTTTCTTTTCATTCATTTTCCCGGCAAGAGGCTGGCTGTCAGTGATTTAAACTACTTCATACAGCGTAACGCATAGCGTCGTCTTCCTCAAGCCGGTTTTCACCTTTTTTCGGCCCCCCGCGCCTGGCTGACCGCTTGTCCACAATACCGGCCAGTCGGGGATCCGTCCTACCCGCTGATTTCGATACACAGAGCACCAGGCCTGATGAGAGGGCAAAGAAAAGGCTGGCTGTCCCACCGTAACTGAAAAAGGGCAGGGAGATCCCTGTCGTAGGGATCAGGCTGACCGCAACCGCCATATTGAGAAAGGCCTGGAGGGCGATCAGGATGGTATTGCCGGCGGCGACCAGCATGGCCATGTGGCTCCCGGCCCTCCTGGCCACCAGGATCCCTGTGACAAGGAAGGCAAGAAAAAGGAGGATGACACTGACGACGCCGATGAATCCCAGTTCTTCCCCAATGACAGGGAGGATGAAATCATTGTGCGCCTCCGACAGCCAGTTCAGTTTCTGGACGCTTTTGCCGATCCCCTTCCCGGTCAGGCCCCCCGAGCCCAGAGCCAGTTCAGCCTGTTCGATCTGGAGACGGTCATCCAGGTTGGCGCTCTCCCTGTCCTGGAAGGTTCCGACGCGTTTGAAGGCATGCGCGAACCTGTCCGTGACCAGGTTGACCGCGGACTTCCGGGTCAGGAGCTGGTAGCCGGCTCCCAGGAGGACGGCGAAGGCGACAAGGATGACCAGCAACTGCAGGAGGCCGGTGATCCTGGATTTCATGGGAATGTCGGCTATGAAAAATACCGTCAGGCTGATCAGGGCAATGATCACGGCACCGGACAGATGCGGCTGTACGAGGGTCAAGCCAACCCACACCGACATGAGCAGACCGGGCAAGGTAACATCGAGGAAGGCCTGGCGGGCCAGTCCCGCCTTCTTCTGCCCGAGCTGGCTACTGCACGCTTCTTGATGGCGGATTGCCTTCCTCCTTGAAAAATAACCGGCCAGGAAGAAGACAGCGCCGATCTTGGCCAGCTCTGAGGGCTGGAAACGGATGGGCCCCAGATAGACCCAGCGTTTGGCGCCGTTGATCACGACACCTCCCAACCGGCAATAGACCAGGCTTACCGTCACGGTCAGGTAGACAATCAAGCGGAGGATGGGCCGGGTCAATTGGCGGAAACGGACCAGGGCGCCCAGGCCGATGGCGGCCGAGGTACCGATCAGGGTCAAGAGGGCCTGTTTCCGCGCCAGTGCCGTGGCGTCCGCCTCCAGGATGGCGCGGACGGGCGATGCCTCATCCAGCTCGCCCGCCTGGTCCAGGCTTGTCTTCATTTCTGCGCCGGATTGGATGAAGCTTATGCCATAGCTGGCACTGAACATGGTCAAAAGGCCAAAGAGGACCAGGATCAGCCAGACGACAAGGAAGGCGAGCGACATATGCCGGTGGGAGGCGTCGATCCGGCCGGTCGCGGCCAGCCCCCGGTCCGGGCTCATCCTTGTCTTTTGCGCTGCCCCTGTCATAGCCTGCTACCTTAGGATGAAGGGAAACGAAACGGCCAGGATGCCAAGACCTGCGCATAGGATCCCCGCCAGGCTGAAAAGCCTGACAATTTTCGTTTCCGGCCAACCAGCCAATTCGAAGTGATGGTGGATGGGCGACATGCGAAAGATCCGCCTACCGCCCGTTGCTTTTAAATAGATGACCTGCAGAACAACGGAAAAGCCTTCGAAAAAGAAGACGAAACCTGTGATGAGCGCCAGATAGGGCAGGCCCAGGGTAACCGTGAGGAGTGTAAATCCGATTCCCAGGGCCTGTGATCCCGTATCTCCCATGAATATTTTGGCCGGATAATGGTTGAAGGTAAGGAAGCCGAGACAGCCTGCCGCCATGGCGGCCAGGAGTACCATGACCGGACCAGCGGCGGGCAGGAGGGGGTAAAGGATCCCGGCTGCCAGCAGGAGGCCCAGTGAGGCCACAATCATGAGGCTGGACAGGAGCCCGTCCAGGCCGTCCGTAATGTTGATTGAATTGCTCATATAGAAGAGGAAAGGCACCAGGATGGCCAGATAGAGGAACTTCCAGGCTCCCGTGACCATGATGGTTTCAGCCGTCAGGGGATTCAGCAGGAAGGGCTGGATGGGCGAGAGCCACAAGTAGTAGATGGCGGCAAGGAGGGAAAAGAAACCCAGGATGAGGGTCTTCTGGCTGACGCTCAATCCTTTTCGGGATACGCTGACCTTGATGAAGTCATCCGCCAGACCGACGGCGGCAAAAAGCAGCATGAAGACCACTGTGCTGGTCAAGGGCCAGAGATCCCTGCCGATAAAGGGGGCGGCAATCGCCAGGAGCGTGATCGGCAGGAGGAAGAAGAGACCACCAAAGGTCGGCGTCCCGGCCTTGGCCTTATGTGAACGGGGGCCGTTATCCCGGAGGGGCTGGGCGGATGTCCTGGACCTGATGAAGGGCAGGCCGGCAAGGCCGGTGATGACCGTCCCAGCCAGGACGGCCAGGAAGGCATAAAGGGCGGCCAGGATGATCTCTTTCGGGAACATGCCTAGAAGTCCTCCGTCCCATTCAAGTCCCGGAGTGCCTTGGTGATTTTTTCGAGTTCATAGAAGCGTGATGCCTTGAGGAGTAAAAAATCATCCTCCTTGAGCCGGGCCGCAATATCGGGGATCGCCTCCTCGCAAGAGGGATACCAGCCGGCGAGAATCTTCGTCCCCTCCTCACTGCCAAGCAGATAGTCACGCGTTATCCTGGTCTCTTCCCCAATGAGGAAGACAAGATCAACCCCGGCCTCCAGCAATTCGATGGCGGCGTCCTCATGGGCCTCTTTCGAGTAGCGGCCCAACTCCCGCAGTCCCCCGATGGCCGCCACAAAGCGCCGGTTGTCTTCAGAAAGCAAGGCCGCCGTCTGCAGGGCCGACAGAAGTGACTCAGGTGACGCGTTGTAGGCGTCATCCATGACATCTACCGATCCGATCCGGGTAAGCTCCTGCCTGCTCTCCGCAGGCAGGTAACGGCCCGCTGAACTTGCCGCTTCCTGCATGTTCAGGCCCATGGCATAGGCGACGGCCAGGCCGAAGAGTACCGCGGGCACCAGGTGGAGACCCGGCACCTTCAGGAAGATGGGCCATCTTTCATCCGGGGTCAGATTGGATCGGCCGATGAAGGAGAGGCCATGGCGGTCCATCCTGACGTGTTCCGCCCAGAAGACCGGAATCCCGTCACGTTCGAGCCGGCCGACATTTTGCTCACTGGCGATGTACCAGATAGGCAGGGCGGGCTGTTCACGGATCACCCAACTTTCCAGCATGGGGTCATCCCCATTGACGATAAGGAGGCCGTTTTCCTTCATGCCCGTCGTAATGGAGATTTTTTCCTCCAGGATATCGCCCATGGACCCAAGGTACTCCGCATGCGACATACCTATCTGCGTGATAACGGCAATATCGGGCAGGGTAATCCTGGACAGGATTTCCAATTCACCCTTTCGGGCCATGCCGAGCTCCGCGACCAGGGCCTGGGTGTCCAGGCTGGTCGACAGGATGGTGCGGGGAAGACCGATCTGGTTATTGTAATTCTTGGCCGACTGTTCGGATTTGACCTGGGACTCGATCATCTGGCAGATCATCCGCCTGGTCGTCGTCTTGCCCACGCTGCCGGTAACCCCGATTATGCTGGCCGACAAGGTTGTCCTGAAGCCTCTGGCAATATCCTGGTAGGCGGCGCCCGTATCATCAACAACCAGCAGGTCGGGGGCAGAAGTGTCCTTCTGAATCAGGTCAAGGTAGCTTTCCAGTTCCGTCGCGCCCCTTTCGATGACAAGCAGGCCCGCGCCTTTTTCCACGGCTACCGATAAGAACCGATGGCCATCATAATGATCACCACGGAGCGGAATGAAGACCTCCCCTTGCCGGATGGTCCGCGTATCCGTCGAGATGGAGGGATAAAAGCGCTCAGGATCGTCCGCGTGGGACCTCGACTGATAAAGGTCCCCCCCGCTCCAAAGCTTCAGTTGCATAGGCAAAAATCGTGTCATCTTCGCGCGTCTTTCAAATACTTATTCGCCGCTTTCAGCCGTGGGGCCGGATGAAGAAAAATGTACCGTGACTATCTGTCCCCTCTTCACCCTGCCTGTCAGTTCCGAAGACTCTTCCCTTCCTTCGCCGGGTGAGCCTGCCAGGTCCTCCCCGGCCACTGGTGTCGGCCGGGAGGTCACGGGCAGACTTTGTGCCACGGCGATCCCCGCGGGCAATCCATCAGGTACTATGGCCACGCCGTACTCGGCGGCGAGCCAGACACACTCATGGTAATTGCAACCCTGAAAGTCTGGCACAGCTACCCATTCTACTTCATCTTCCCCCTCCGGGTAAAGCCATAGGGAGGACCCCAGTCCCAGCTTGCTGCCGGGTCCGGGAACCAGGCGCCCCAGCGTCGCTTCAGGGTAGAAGGCGTCGAGGGGCAGGACGGGATTCAGGTTGAGCTGGAGCAACTCCAAGGCGGCATCGCCGATACTCATCCCCGATAGATCCGGTACTTCAACCAGCTGTCCAAGCTGCTCCAGTTCCGGCCCTGTATAGGACTGTTTCACTCCCCGCCGGTTGAGCAGCCTGGCTGCGATCCGATTGGCGGCCCGGGCAGCGGATGAGCTGAGGGTAATGCTGGTCTCGGGCTTATGGATGGAAACCAGGATGACGTACTCAGGATCGTCGCAGGGAGCAAGTCCGACAAAGGAGAAGGTCCGCCGGTCATCAAACGAATCTATGGCTGTCCCTGTCTTACCTCCTATATTAAAGCCTAGGGCGCCAAAGGTGCCAGCGGCCGTCCCCCTGGTCACGACATCGGTCATGAGGGTCCGGACCCGTTGGCAGGTTTCCGATGAGAATAGCCGGGTACCCCCCTCGCATTCAAAGGGCACAGAGGCGTCCATACCCTCTTCCAGGCAGGCCAGGCCGACCCTTGGCGTAATGGAATAGCCGCCATTTCCGATCGAGGCAAAAACTTTTGCCATCTGGATGGCCGTCATGGACGAGGACTCGCCAAAAGTCAGGTTGGCGAAATCAATGGGCATGGGGTCGGCATGCAGATAACCGGATGCCTCGGCCGGCAGGTCAATGCCCGACTTACCGTAGAAACCCAGTTTCCGTATCCATTCATAGTAGAGATCCTTCCCCACCCGGTTCCCCAGATGGACAAAGACCGGGTTGCAGGATCGGTAGAAGGCTTCCGTCAGTGTCTCATCCCCGTGGCCCACCACGTTATAACAGGAGATCTCCTCTCCTTGTATCTCGACCGGATCGTCATTGAAGACCGTCTGCTCCCAGGCGACATCCTCCTCAAGCGCGATGGCCAGGGTGATGGCCTTGAATACCGATCCGGGCTCATAAATATCGGTGACATTGACATTATTCCAAAGGTTGGACGAGAGATAGGCGGTCTTCTCCTCATCTGTCAGGGCATCCCAGGCAGCCTCGGTGAAACCGAGGGGCCGGCCGGTGGGATCGGCTCCGTCGAAGGTGGCCAGCTGCCCCATGGCCAGCACCTGACCGGTCTTGACCTCCATTACCAGCCCATGGACACCCTGGATCAAGCCGGCGGCCGCCGCCACTGAGCGGAGTTCCTCCTGCAGGATGGTCATGACTTCCATGTCCAGGGTAGAAACCAGGTGGCGTCCCCTCTCCACCGGGCTGCTGACAGTCTGGGTAAAGGGGATGGTCCCCCTTGTCGTGTAGTTGTTCCTTCTTTCGTAGGTGTAGCCCGCTTGGCCTGAGAGGAGGTCATCATAGGCTCCCTCCAGTCCCGAGACGCCGACCAGCCTGCCGTCCTCGGTCGCGCGGGTAAGGCCCAGGACCGGTGTAGCCAGGCCGCCATTGTTGTAAACACGCCTTTCCTCCGGGTCAAAGCGGACTCCGCCGACCCGCTTGTCCTTGAGCCACTGCTGAAGCTGCATGGCTTCCATCTCCGGGACCTCAGTCGCCACCGTGAGATAGGGCAGGGGCTCATGCCCCGCCAATTGCTTGCTCAGACCGGACCAGCCCCTGGCCTGGTCAGCCCGGATCCTGTCCAGGAGCTCGGCCTGGACCTCCTCGTCCAGGTCGAGCAACTGACCCATCTTGTCGACAATATCCCTGTCCGTCACACCCTTGGTCCGGGTCTGGACATCGGCCGGTGTTATCCCCACCCGGTATACGTAGGAGGAGAGAACAAGCGGGTAACCATTCCGGTCGAGGATCATACCCCGCCTGGGATTTTCCTTTTGGGTCACGAACTGCTGATTTGCCGCCTTGGCGGCCAAAACATCGTGTTCGACAATCTGTAGATGATAGAAACTGTTGACGAAGAGAATCGCCGCCGCCAGAAAGAGGATAAGAAGAAGGACCAGCTTGGCCTCAAATAACAAGCTTGACCACTTTGAGGAAGGACCCCGCCGCGACTTTTTCCTAGCCTGGTTTTTCATGGCAAGCTCCCGGGATCATCAGCGACCCAGCACCCAGTCTTCGATCAAGGCCGCGCAGTCACTGTCAGTGAGGAAGGCCTGCGCATCGCCATAACCGAGCTTGCCCACTTGCACACTGGCATAGGGCACATGCAGGATCTGATCGGCCGCGGCCTTCTGCATCCCCAGCTCCTCCACGGCCTGCTGGCGGGCAACCTGGAGGGAGGCCTTGCCGGACACCCGATCCTGCAGGAGAATATTCTGCTCCTCCAGCTCATTGATCTGGCGTCGCAGGCCCGCGTTCAGAAAGCTCATTTCAGTTATCTTCGCGCTCCGCCATACGCTGAAGCCCGCGACCGCGGCGATCAGTGAAAAGACGGCCAGAAGCCCGACCACCGTTTTGGCATGGATCCGTCCGGCCGCCTTGTATTGCCGCCTGATCCTGGCCTCCTGCTGCAGGCGCTCTCGCCTGAGACGTTTCCTCTCCTCCGCCAGGTCAGGGGGCGAATAAACCACGCCAGGCGCCGGGTAGCCTGCCGCAATATCAAGTTGCCTGGCCAGATTCCCATCCTGGTAATAGCTCATTGGGCACCTCCGGAAAACTCAAAGACCCGTAACTTCGCGCTTCTCGACCGCGGGTTGTCGGCGATTTCCTTTTCGGACGGCGTCACCGGCTTACCCGTCAACTGAAAGCCCAGCGACCGCCTGCCACAGACACAGGCCGGGAGGTCGCGAGGGCATTCACAGGGGGATTGCCAACGCCTCATGGCCTGCTTGACCATCCTGTCCTCCAGGGAATGGAAGCTGATGATGGCGACCCTCCCCCCGGCCGCCATAACCTGGGGGATCTCAATCAGTAGATGGGCAAGTTCCTGTTGTTCCCGATTGACTGCCATCCTCAGCGCCTGAAAGGTCCTGCGGGCGGGATTGCCCTCCCGCCTGGCCCGGGCAGGGACAGCTGTCGCGACGATGCCGGCCAGATCCAGCGTCCTGGTAATGGGTTTCTCTTCACGCCGCCTGACCAGGGCGGCGGCGATGGAGGCCGCGTATCTTTCTTCCCCGTACAATCTCAGGAGGGCGCCCAGCGACTCCTCCGACAGGTTCGCCAGGATCTCTGCCGCCGTCTCGCCTGAATTCTGGTCCATACGCATATCAAGCGGACCATCCTTGAGATAGGAAAAACCGCGTTCATCGCGGTCGAGCTGGTGTGAACTGACACCGAGATCGGCAAGGAGGCCGTCAACCCTGCCAAAGTCATCCGGGTCCAGCCAGCCGGGGAATCCCGAAAAAGAGGCCTGAATCGTTTTGAACACCGCCTTGGTTTCCACCTTCCCGAGCCTGGCTTCACAGGCCCGCAGGGCCTGGCTGTCCCGGTCGGCCGCGTAGAGGCGGCCCCCCTCACCAAGCCTCTCCAGCAAGGCGCCGCTGTGACCCCCTCCACCGGCCGTTACATCAAGGTAGAGCCCCCCCTCCCTGACGGCCAGGGCCAGGATCGTCTCATCCAGCAAGACGGGCATGTGCCAGGCATTATAATCCGCGGATGTCATAGCCCGACAAGTCCATATCGGCCAGCGAGCCCTCTTTTTCCTGACTGTCGTCGAAGAAGGCCTGCGAGCATATCTCAATCTTGTCAAAGACGTCGATAAAGCAAATATCGTCACCCGGCTCGACGCCGATGTGCTTCCAAAGAAAAGCAGGGACGGACATACGTCCCTGTCCGTCAAATTCGCAAACCGTCGAAGCTCCCAGTACGTCGCGCTTCAGCTTCCGAATCTCGTACCCTGTACTGGAATTGTTAAGGATTTGTTCCTTGATGGCGTCAAACTGTTCCGGTGTATAGGCAGCCAGATAACCATCGTCGATCCCCTGGGTCACGATAAGGGCCCCCTCGAGTTTCTCCCGGAGCCTGGCGGGCACAATCACGCGCCCCTTTGTATCGATGGTATGGGTATAACGCGCCAAAAAACACTCCTCCTACTTTGTGAGACATTCTACCACATATCCCCACTTAAATGTCAATCTATGCCACTTTTCCCCACTATATGACATAATTGATGAAAAAAGAGCTGATTTCACAGGAAAATAAGCGGGGATTCCGCCAGCGAGGAGAAAAAATGTGTTTTTTTAGCTTAGACCGGGTTCAGGGCGTTATGGTTCAGGGAATAATTGAGTAGAACACCCAGCAATATGAAATTGGATATCATGGCGGATCCGCCATAACTGATGAAGGGAAGGGGAATTCCCGTGATCGGCAGAAGGCCGACCGTCATACCCATGTTCTCAATGAAATGGAAGGCGACCCCGGCAATCAAGGCCACCATGATGTAGGCTTCCTCCGGCGAATGCCCGGCAACCTTGCCCGCCACCCTCAGGGTATGGACGATGAAGTAGACGGCAAGCAGGATCACCACGGTCGTCCCAATCAGGCCCAACTGTTCGGAGATGGCCGGAAAAATGAAGTCGGACTCCTTGACCGGGACGCTGACAATCCCCCCTGCCTTGTTGCCGGCCAGCCCTCCGGAGGCGACGGCGGCCAGGGACTGGTGAATATGGTAGGAGGCTGATTTGTCGTAACCCCGGAAGAGGAAGGTCATGACCCGTTCCTTCTGGGCGGGGTTGATGAGAAACTGCCAGGCGAGCGGAAGGATGACAAAGACAGTCGCCGAGACGGACACGATGATGGTCCGCCACCTGACCCCCCAGACAAAGGCAGTACTCAGGAACATGAAAATCAGGACCAGGCTGGTGCCAAGATCGGGTTCGGTGACGATGAAGAGGAAGGGGAGCCCGTAATAGAAGCCCAGGCGCAGGAGCCCCTGCAGGGCGGAGATCTCTCCCCGTTTCATGGCGGCGAATACAGGCCCCGCCACCATGGCGACACCGATTTTTGAAAGTTCGGATGGCTGGAATGAGCCGAACAGGGGGATCTGGATCCAGCTGTCGGCACCGGCCACCGGCCGGTAACCGTCGACCTTGACCACGATGAGGAGCAGGATGCTGGCAAGGTAGATGGCGCCCCCGATCAGGCGCATGGTCGGTGGCTCGAAGAGGCAGAGCACCGAGGCAGCCACCACCCCCAGGAGGACCGCGGCAATCTGCTTATAGAAATTCATCGGATAGTCGAAGATGACAGCGCCGTATCCCTTGGCCAGGACTGTATTCAGGACGACCAACCCGATTATGACCAGGGCGAGCACAGGGACAAGCATCTTGTAGTCAAGCAACTGGAAGAAGAGGTCGGCGCGGGACTGCCTGGTCCCCCCGCCCGTCCGTCTCATGGATCCTTCTGTCCAGTTCATAGCTTGGCTCCCCGGCGGACCGGACGGCTCAGTCCTCCAGCTCTTCCTGATCGTCAGGGTCGGCCAGCTTGATCTCCGTCACCAGGCCGGTAGCGGGCGTGAGTGACGCGATCATCTCATCCCGCCTCCTGCCTGCCAGGCGGAGGAGGGCAAAACAGACCAGGGCGCCCAGGACCAGGGCGGCCGACAGCACCTGTGAGATACGGAAGGTCTGTCCCCAGGCCTGGAAGACCAGGGCGTCCGTCCTGATCCCCTCAACGAAGAAGCGGACAATCCCGTAGAGGAAGAAATAGGTCAGCACGGTGGTCCAGGGCCGTTTTTGGCGCTTATGGACCAGCAGCAATACGGCGAATATGATCAGGTTGGCGATGAATTCATACAGGAAGGTGGGATGCACCGGGAGATTGGGATTCAAGCCGGGGAGCGGGTTGGCCGGGTCCGGGTTCAAGGCGGCAAGTCCCTGCCTGGTCCCCTCGCTGATCATCCCCCAGGGCAGGCCTGTATTCGTCCCGAAGGCTTCCTGGTTGAAGAAGTTGCCCCAGCGGCCAATCCCCTGTCCCAGCGGGACCAGGACGGCCAGGAAATCCAGAATGCGGTGGAGCTTGGTCCTCTTGATGCGAGCGGCAATCGCGACGACCAGCATGCCGCCCAGGACACCCCCGTAAAAAGCAAGGCCGCCTTGGCGGAAGTCCAGTATGGCGGCGGGGGATCCCTTGAACTGATCCCACTCGAAGGCGACATAGTAAATCCTGGAACCGATCAGGATGAGCGGGATCATCCAGAGAAAATAATCGAGTATGTCATCCTTGGAAAAATCGTACTTCCTGGCCCGGCCCATGGCGATGAAAATGCAAAGCACCATGGCGACCGTAAAGGTCAGGCCATACCAGTAGACGGTCAGCTGGCGCCCGAAGAGGGACAGCTCAAAAGCGACACGGCTGATCGATAGAGCCTCTATACCGAGTCCGGGAAAGGATACATTGTAGCTAAGAACGGTATGCATTGGGAACACCTCCGGAACAGTTCAATTTTATCACAAGGCGTGCAGGCCCCTGACGACCGCCAGGTCCTCATCAATCCGCGCCTTCAATTCTGCCAGGGTGGAAAAATTCTCTTCCTGACGGACAAAGGCCAGGAATTCGACCCTTATCTCCTGGCCGTACAGATCCCCCTCAAAATCGTAGAGATAGGACTCCACCAGGAGCCGCCGGCTCTCCCGGCGGACAGTCGGCGCGACGCCGACACTGGTTACGGCCGGATACCGGGCCCCCTTCCAGGTGACCAGGGTCTTGTATACGCCGCGCCGGATCAAGACCGATCGAGGCGGATAATCTATGTTGGCCGTGGGGAAACCCAGCCTCGACCCCAGCCTGTTCCCGCTGATGACCGTCCCCCACAAGCTGAAAGGGCGCGTCATCATGGTCCGGGCCTCTTCGGGCCGGCCCTGGGCGAGCGCCTCCCGGATCCTGGAGCTGGATACCTTCCCGCCCCGCCAGGAGACAGGGTCCACGATGAGGGGCTTGAGGGGATGGGAGGCGGCATAGTCAAGCAAAAACCCTGCATCCCCCCGGCCCCTGAAACCGAACCGCCCATCCTCCCCTATTGCCAGGATCCTGCCGCCCACCTGGCCGGAGATCACGCGGTCCAGAAATTCGAAGGCGGAAAGACGGCAGAAATCGTCGGTCAGCGGAATGATGAAGATATCCTCCAGACCCTCGGAGGACAGGACCTCTATTTTTTCCTCCTCCGTCATAAGGAAATCATGGCCGACCGTCCGGTGATTGAACCAGAAACCAGCCTCATAGGAAAAGGTGAAGACGGAGGGGACCAGGCCCCGGGCTTGACAGGCCTCACGCAGTCGCCGCAGCAACTCCAGATGCCCCTGGTGCACGCCGTCAAAGACACCCAGGGCTATCCCCCGCTCCTTTTCGTCTATCCCCTCGAGGTCACGATACAGCTTGGCCATAGTCCCGACCGCCTCCTAGATCGTGCCCGGATCCGTGAAGACACGGGTGACCCGGCAGGTCCCGTCGGCCGCGCCGCCGATCGCTATCAGGCGGTCCTCATGGAAGAAGGCCAGTTCCGCCACGACTTCAGGACCACAGGCCATGGTCCGCCCCTGTGCCAGGCTGACCGCCTCTTCCCGGCTCAGCTCCTTCTTGTCCCAGCCGTCAAAGACCTCCCCGACAGGAAGAACCAGGCCCTCTGCCTGGATCCGGTCACGGAATGCCCCCGGCCTCTCCCCCACTTCCTGAAAGAGCTGGTTCAGCCGGTCCAGGCTGACCGCCTCTTCAAGGCCAAAGGGGCCGACGGAGAGCCGGCGGAGGGAGGCGGCGTGGCCGAAAGAGGCGAGTCTTCGCCCCAAGAGATCGGCAAGGGACCGGATATAGGTTCCGGAGCTGACCAGGAATTCGACGGCGACGAGGGGGTAACCATCCTCATCTTCAAGAAGGCCGACCAGGCTTGCCTTATGGACTGTGATCGGCCGGTCAGGGCGTTCGACATCCTCCCCCTGGCGCGCGTACTTGTAGAGCCGTTTGCCCCCTACCTTGACGGCCGAGTAAAGGGGGGCCTTCTGACTGGTCTCCCGGGTCAGGGAACCGACGGCCGATTCCAGGACACTTCTGGCGCTGGCATCTTCCAGGAAGCGCCTGTACGAAGCTTCATCCGGCGCCCTCTCACTTATCTCACCCTCCCGGTCCATGCTTGTGGTCGCGTAGCCCAGCCTGATCTCACAAAGATAGGCCTTGTCCATCTGCTGCATATAGCCCGCGGCCGCCGTCGCGCGGCCGAAACAGATGGGCAGCACCCCGGTCGCGAAGGGATCGAGCGTACCTGTATGGCCGACGCGTTTTATGCCAAGGAGCGGCCGCAGTCCGGCAACCAGACCGGCAGATGTGAGGCCGGCTTGCTTGTCCATTATGATGAGGCCGCCATCAGGTATCTTCATCGCTTCCCGCCCTCGGGGGCGCAGGCATTGAGCCAGGCCTCCGACTCACGGGCCAGCAGGGCCAGAGCCTCCTCCATGCTGTAGCCCTCCAGCGACATGCCCGAAGCCTTGACATGGCCGCCCCCACCGAACCGGAGGGCAAAGGCCGCCGAGTCGAAACAGCTGTTGGACCGGATGCTGACACGGATAGTCCCCTCCTCCGTCTCAATCAGCAGGAAGACAACAGCCACCTCCTCCGTGGCGCGGATCTCAGCGGCCAGGTTGGACAGCTCATCGTCCGGGGCCCCCCGATTTTCCAGCATGGCCCGGGTGACATGGGCCAGCAGGACTCGGCCGCCGGCGACCGGTGCGATCGTGGCGAATATGTCCCCCTTGATCTGCAAGCGGGCCAGGGTCGTTCTTTCGTAGAGATTGTAATGGAGTTCAGTCAGATCGACCGGATAGCGTTCCAGCAGGGCCGCCGCCTGCCGCAGGCAAAGGGGGGTGGTATTACTGTAGGAATAACGCCCCGTGTCCGTGATGGTCCCCGCCAGGAGCAAGATGGCCGAGGTCAGGTCGAAGACCTCCCGGCCCAGATGCAATTCGAGGTCCCAGATAAGCTCGAATACCAGTTCACAGGAAGAGGAGGCTCCGGGATCAATCAGCTGGAGCGGGTCGGCCTCCTTCTGGAAGATGTGGTGGTCAATGGCTCCCCGGGTCGGGGTCCGCAAAAAAATGTCCCCGCGGGACCCCAGGCGGCTTGCCTCATGGCAATCGACGGCCAGCGCCAGATCGAAGGTTACATTGAGGGTATCCGGCTGATGGACAATGATTTCATCCAGGCCGGGCAAATGCGAGAGCGAGTCGGGAACAGGCTCCTCCGTCAGCACGCTTGTCTGGCAGCCAAGCTTCCGGAAGGCTCTGGACAGGGCGACGGCAGCGCCTATGGCGTCAGCATCAAACCGTTCGTGGGGGAAGAGGCCGATATGACCCTTGACAGCCGCCAGGTCGAGTACAATCTCAAGCAGTCGATTCCCCGCCTCCCGGGACTGTTTCATCCTTTTCCTCCATTCGTTTCGCGGCCGCGGCCTCATCTTCCTCGCGCACACGTCGGATAAGATCATCGATGGCTTCACCCTCCCGGATGCTCTTATCCTCCAGGAATATCAGGCGGGGGACCTTCCGTGAACGAAGCCGGGTTGCCAGCTCCTTTCTCAGGAATCCGCCGGCCTTTTCAAAAGCCCTGGCCGCCCCCTCGCAGGCATCCTGATCTCCGTAGACGCTGTAATAGACCTGGGCCGTTGACAGGTCCCTCGAAAGGTTGACTCCCGTCACCGAAACACTCTCATTGATCCGGGGATCCTTGAGTCTGCGCTGGATGAGTTCGGCAAGGATCCGTTTGATCTCATCGCCCATCCGGTCGGATCGGTTACGCATCGGCTCCCTCCTCCTCCTTCATGGTGTAGACCTCGATATGGTCCCCCACCTTGATGTCATTGAATTTCTCAAGGCTCAGACCGCATTCGTAGCCGGCGGCCACCTCCCGCACGTCATCCTTGAAACGTCTCAGGGAGGCCAGTTTGGTTTCGTAGATCACCACACCGTCCCGCAGGAGTCTGGCGCTGTCATTGCGATTGACCCGGCCATCGGTCACATAGCAGCCCGCGATGGTCCCGACACTTGAGGCGTGGAAGACCTCACGCACCTCAAGATGTCCCACCACGACTTCCTTCATAACGGGCCCCAGCAGTCCGCGCATGGCGCGTTCAACTTCCTCAATGGCCTCATAGATGACCCGGTAGGTATGGATGTCCACATTGGAATCGGCGGCGACCTGGGTGGCCGAGGCGGCGGGCCTGACATTGAAGCCGATGATGATGGCGTCAGCCACCTCCGCCAGCCTGATGTCCGATTCGGTGATGGCACCGACGGCCCCGTGGATGACATGGACGCGGATCTTGTCTGTCGACAGATTCTCCATGGAGGAACTGATGGCCTCCACCGAACCCTGGGCGTCACCCTTGATGATGATATTGAGGTCCACGGTCTCCTCATCGCCCATACGGTCGAAGAGGGTTTCAAGCGACATGCGGGAGGTCTGGCGGAGCGCTGACTCACGTTCCTCGGTCCGGCGTTTGTCAACCAGATCGCGGGCGACGCGTTCATTCTCCACCTGGTAGAGGATGTCACCGCCTTCGGGAACCTCACTCAGGCCGATGATCTCAACAGCCTGTGAGGGACCCGCCGATTCAATCTTCTTCCCCCTGTCGTCGTACATGATCCTGATCCGGCCTACCGTACTGCCGACCACCACCGCGTCACCCTGTCTCAGGGTTCCACGCTGGACCAGGATGGTCGCCAGGGGACCCCGGGTGCTGTCCAGGCTGGCCTCGATCACCGTACCCTTGGCCTGGCGGTCGGGGTTGGCCTTGAGGTCCAGGACATCCGCGGTCAAGAGGATCATCTCAAGGAGTTCATCCATATTCTCGCCAGTCTTGGCGGAAACGGGCACAATGGTCGTCTGCCCACCCCATTCTGAGTCCATGAGACCCTGCTGGGCCAGCTCCCGCTTCACCCGCTCAATGTCCGCCTGCGGCTTATCTATCTTGTTGATGGCGACGATGATCTCCGTATCGGCCGCCCGGGCATGGTTGATGGCTTCGACCGTCTGGGGCATGACCCCGTCGTCGGCGGCGACAACCAGGATGGCGATATCAGTGACCTGGGCCCCCCTGGCCCGCAAGGTCGTGAAGGCTTCGTGTCCCGGAGTATCCAGGAAGGTGATCGTCCTCCCATCCACCTTGACGGAATAAGCCCCGATATGCTGGGTGATCCCCCCGGCCTCCCCTTCCGTAACGGAAGACTGCCGGATCTGGTCGAGTATCGATGTCTTGCCGTGGTCGACATGGCCCATGACGACAACGACCGGCGGACGGGGTTTCAGATCCTCCTCCTGATCGACCGTGTCGTCAAAGAGGATATCCTCTTCGGTGATTTCAATGAGTTTCTCGCTGTCAATGCCAAATTCCGAGGCGATCAGCTCGGCCGTATCATAGTCGATCTCTTGATTGATGGTGGCCATCATACCCAGGCCCATGAGCTTCATTATGACGTCAGCTGTCGTCTTCTTCATGGCTTCAGCCAATTCCTTGACGGTCAGGGTTGACGGGAGCGTCACCTTGGTCAACTGGGCGACCGGGCGCTTGGGTTGCTCGGCCACGGAATCCGGCGTACGCTGGCGTCGCCTTCTCCCTCCCCGATCAGGCATGGCCTGTTGCTCACGCCTGCTGCGTTCGCGGTAATCCTCCGTCCGGCGGTCGCGGCCACGCTGGCTGCGACGGGTCGCCGCCCCGGGCTTTTGCGCTTCCTGCCCGACAGGCGGGGCTGCCAGGGGCGGTGCGAATGCCTGTGGCCTGGTCCTGGCCGCCGGAGCCGGCCGCTGGGCGCGACGGTCTTCACGTGGCGCAGGCCGCCTGGCCCGGCTATGTTCGACGGCAGGCTTGTCACGGTCGGCCCCCACATAGCTTCCCCGCTGGGCCCGCAAGGGCTTGCCATCGGCTGTTGTCAAGGGGCGCGGCCTTGTAGCCGCAGGCGCCGGAGGCGCCATGGGAACCGGTCTTCTGACACGTTCCGTAAGGGGCAGGGACCTTTCCGCCACACTCAAGGGTTCACGCTTCTCCACCACCGGGGTTATCGTCTTGGGCTTAGCCTTGGGTTTTTCCTCCCGGGCGACGGCCACCGCCTCTTCCTTTACTTCAGCTTTTACAAGTGTCTTTTTCGCAGCCGGTTTTTTCTTTATCGGCTCCGCCTTGATTTCAGGCTCAGGCTCAAGTTCAGGCTCGGCCACAGCAACCTCCGCCACCGGGCTCAACCCGGCGGCCGCCGGTTCAGCGACCGGCTCAGCCTCGGGAACTACCTCCGGTTCAGGCGGTGGTGCTTCCTTGGGTTTTTTGACAATTTTGATGACACCCGGGATAACCCTGCCCGAAATACCCTGGATATCAATGGTAGATGGGGTCGGGAGGTCCTTCAGATCCTGGTCTGGTGACGGAAAGTCAAGCCCCGGCTCTTCTTCCTGAGCAGGCGCGACAAGAGGCTCTTCCGGTTCCAACAGGCTCTCGAGTGACTCAAGTTCCTTCTGTTGCCGAAGCAGCTCTTCTTCCGTGATAAATCCTGACATGAGCCCTGAATTTGCTTCTTCTCTTTTCGCCATGTTCAGCTCATTCCTCCCCTTTATCCTGTACAGCCGCTAGCAGCTGGTCAATTTCCAACCAAATGGTTTCCGGCACCGGGCACTTAAGCGCGCGTTGCAGTGATTGTCTTTTTTTTGCCTTCCCGACACAGGCCTCATCAAAACAAAGATAGGCGCCACGTCCGGCCATTCTTCCCGAGCGATCGATGGCGACATCACAATCCTTGCCAGCGACCAGCCGCAAGAGCTGGTTTTGCGGGAACAAGTTCCGGCATCCGACACAGGTCCTTTGAGGCGCCTTCTTCACGCTCAGGCCTCCGGCTCCCCGTCATCCAAAGATTCGATCGTTTCCGACAGCTTGTCCAGATAATCCGATGCCGTCTCTTCCTCAACCTCGGCCCCTACTTCGGTCCCGTCTTCGAAAGAATCGGCCTCTTCCTCTTCCAGGTCTCCCCTTTCGGCCTCATGGGCCGCGACGGCCTCGTCAAAGTCCGACATCCAAGTTGCCTCCAGCATCTCGCGGTACTGGGTCTCGCTCTTTATATCGATTTTCCAATCAGTCAGTTTGGCCGCCAACCTCGCGTTTTGCCCCTCTTTTCCGATGGCCAGGGACAGTTGATGGTCCGCGACAATCACGCGGGCGCTCTGCTCTTCCTCATCCAGGATGACCCGGATGACACGGGCTGGTGAGAGGGCGCTGGAGATGAACTCCGTTATATCCTGATCCCACTCAATGATATCGATTTTCCCCGTTCAGTTCGGCAATGACCGACTGACCCGAGTCCCCCGCTGTCCCACACAGGCACCGACGGCGTCGATATTGCTGTCATGACTGGTAACGGCCATCTTGGTCCTGGATCCAGCCTCCCTCGCGATATTGACGATCTCAACAATCCCCGCCCCGATCTCGGGAACTTCCTGCTCGAAGAGCCGGCGTACCAGACCCGGATGGCTGCGGGAGACCATGATGACGGGACGGTGGTCCCTTTGATCAACTTTCATAATATAGAAACGCATATGTTTCTTGAAGGTATAGTTATCCAGCCGTGATTGCTGGTTATAGGGCAGCACAGCCTGGGCCCGCCCGATATCCACCAGGACCTCGTTGCGGTCACGCCGCTGTACGATACCACTGGCAAGGCCGCCCACCCGGCCTGAAAATTCGTCGTGAATCCTCATCTTTTCAGCCTGGGCCAACTTCTGATTAATAACGCTCTTGGCGGTCTGGGCAGCCAGGCGGCCGAAATGGGAAGGGTCAACCTCCCGCACCAGCTGGTCACCGAGCTCCAGGTCCTCCGACAGGGCATGGGCCTGCTCCAGGGACAACTCACTATTGGGATCCTGTACTTCCTCCACCACCGTCATGGGCTGGTAGACTCTCATTTCACCGGTCCTGCGGTCGATATGGGCCGTTATGCCGTCATTTTCAACAGGCTTCGGCTCACTCTCCTGCGGGGGCAGGCCTTCCCGGTCCCGACCCTTCTCACGGTCCTTGGATCTTATCTCGAACTCACGGCGGTAGGCAGCCACCAGGGCATCCTCGATGGCCTCAACAAGCGTTTCCATTTCAACGCCGCGCTCTTTCTCCAGAAGTTTAAGCGCCTCAATAAATTCGTGGTTCATTTCTTCTCCTTAACCAAACACCAGGACACCGCTAAAAGAAAACTTCGCGTTTAACCCGGGCAATATCCTCGAACGGAAAAAGCCGGATCTCCCCCTTTTCCGTTTCCACCCCAACCTGGTCTCCTTCAACAATCAATTTTCCAAAAAAGCGTTTACCGCCATCAACATTCTGATAGAGGCTGATCCGCACCCATTCACCTTCATGGCGCAGGCAGTCCTCCAGGCTGTTCAAGGGCCGGTCAAAACCGGGGGACGACACTTCAAAAACGTCGAAATCATCAAAACCCAATTGATCCGAAATCAGCGTATCGGCCAAGCCACTCAGGCGCTCGCAATCCTCGATTCCGACTCCACCCTTTTTATCTATTATCAGGCGCAGGACCGTCCGCCCGCCTTCATGGACGTAGAGGACATCCAAAAGGGCAAGCCCCAGTGATTCCGCCAGGGGCGCAATTTCCTGCTCAATTTTTCTCGTTTTTGACCTGACCGTGCTCATCTTTTCCTCTCGACACAGACCTTACGACGAAAAGAGCGGGGCACCCCGCTCTTTCATACAAAATCCACCGTGGAGTCCATTATATCAGGTTTTAGCAGGGGGTCAAGCGTCCAAATGCTGGCGCCCGACCCCTTTATCTCAAGCCCTCCCAACCCGTGATCGACGGGCAATCACCAAGGCAAGGCCCAGGGCCAGGCCCATAAATACAAGAGCAAGCAGGTTCATTGACCCTTCACCCGTCGCGGGCACCTTGTCCTCGCCTCCATCCACCAAGACCTGAAGCCCCCACAAGGCCTTTACCGTTAAATCCCCATCTGGCATCCGATCAGGCAAGCCAGGCTCCCAGCCCAGGAAGTCATAACCCTCACGGACAGGATCGGCTGGTGGATCAATCGGACTGCCGTATGCCTGTATGATCGGAGCCACAGGGCTACCCCCCTGGCTATCAAAGGTTATCGTGTAATGGTTGACCTCCCACAAGGCCGTATAGCTCCCCCCATCCACAGGCATGGTCTCAGGCAAGGCCGGTTCCCAGCCCAAGAAGCGATGGCCGGTACGGACGGGATCGTCCGGTGGTTGAACAAGGGTACCGGCTCCAAGGGTGATGGGCGCCACCTCTGTTCCCCCGGCACTGTCAAAGTCCATTGTATAGGGCAAGCCCCTCCAGTTCGCTGTCAAGGTTAGGTTTGCGGTTGGCATAGCTTCCGGGAATTCCTGATCCCAACCCAGGAACTCATAGCCGGTACGTTTCGGAGCGGCCGGTTCATCGATGGGAGTCCCGTAGTTCTTCTCGATTGAGGGGATAGGCTCCCCTCCCCCACAATCAAAGCTCAAGGTCCGGGTCGGATAACAGACATGGCTGCCCAGGACATCGAAGGTATCCTGGGGATGGACCTCCCATTGCAAGGAGGGATCAAAGACAGCCAGATTCCGGGTATCAAGCCCCTCGGTAACCCAGGGCTTCCTGACCAGGGTCCGGTTGCCTGTCTGGACCTTGCCACTGTACCAGCCGACAATCATTTCGGCAGTAAAAGATGAAGTAGTTTTTTCACCCGCACCTTCTCCTTTTTTCCCGATCATATCAATAACTTTGCCATCAGGATCTACGAGGACTACGAGATCGTTACCATTGAATTTGAGTTTAGTTCGATCCGAAAACTCGATATTGCTATCATATTCTTTAAGATCAACCTCAGCTTTATCATGAGTTATCACGAAGACGTCTCGCCGTTCAAGGCTGTAGTGCGGTAGAGTGATCGTGTCACCCGCATCAGTCTCCCCGTCGTAATAAATCTCGATCTTATACCCATTCAGATCGATAGTCTGATCCGTCGGATTATAAATTTCCAAGGCCTTGTTGTTCCCGCTTCCTTCCACGTATTTGGAGAAGAAAAGGCCCGGGTTCGTGCGGTCCCGATAGATCGCTTCAATTGTTTGAGAAGCTTGCATCCTGTGAAAGTCTTTATCCCAGCTTACGGCCAGATAAGCCTCATCCGGTACCAGGGTCGGGGTCACCGTGGATTGGTTTTCCAATAATGGCTGACTGCCAGCCGGACCCGCTTCATTGAAGCTACCCTTGCTACCGGCCATAAAGGCCACCTCGATTGTGGGCTCATGTGGATGACTTCCCAAATACTCGAAGTTGTCCTTGCCGACAGAGATCCACTCTTCCGTGGCGTCGAAGGGATCCTCTGTCCGGTTGTCCCCCCGGGTCACTTGAGATTTACGGATAAGGGTCTGGTCAGTCGTCCTGACATCACCGTGGCCCCAGCCACCATCACCTGGATCCTCACCAACCCTTCCGATTCGATCAATGGCTACTTCCCCCTTATAGAGAACGACGGCATCATTCCCGTTGTGCGAGAGAAACGTATGAACCTGGTTAGGAGTGAAGCCATCCAGATGGGCCTCTTTATGGGCGAGAACATAGGTTTGACCAGCCAAGAGAGTATAGGATGATAGGGATACTTTCCGGAAACTTGTTTGTCCGTTTGAGTAAATTCTCACTTCATAATCGTCCAGTTCAACTGGATCAGCCGAAGCATTAAAAATTTCAACAGCCTTGTTGTTCTCACTCCCCTCCACATATTCCGAGAAGAACAAATCCGGTCCCGCATCTGCCGAGACCTCATGCCCTGATGATAAGCCTGCGAATAAGGATACGGACAGGGCGATGTAAAGTAGGATCGCCAAACTACGTTTCTTCAGAAACATTCTCTTCCCTCCACCCAGCCTCCTGGCAAGTTCTCTTAAGTCCAGGAATAATGAACCTTTTGCCCGAACATTTCGTGCAAGTATATGACATATACCATGAATGAAGTCCGGTTTGTCGGCTTTGTAAGGGATTAGTTGGCGGATTGGCCGTAATGTAGCCCGAATGTAACGGCAGGGTAATATACAAGGACCTTGAGCGATAAAAGCTCCACCGGTGGGGAGCCTACAAAGCTACCAGCTATAGAAAGATGCACTGCTCGCAATTTTGGGGCGGTTCATCTTTTAATGATTTCAATTTTTGTACATCCTCGGCTTCATCCGTTCTCGATAAATGTTTCTGCCGTTCATAAACAATGAATCAAAGTCAGCTGACCTCTCCGCAAAATTCATACCCCTTTTTCGCTTCAGCATTGCCGCCCGCAAGAAAACGAAACGATCTGCCAAAATGGTCGCACGCCACAGCGTAGTGGCAGAGAGCGATTCCCATATCTATGTGTGTGAGTCTGTAGGCAAGGGATAGGGGCGGTTTTAGGATTTGGCGGTAAAACCTTGTTGTATCCTCTTTCTTTTCCAAATACCAAGGCTGTATATTCAGGCCCGACGGCGCAAGGTAAACGGCCTTGATGCACTCGTCCTCCGATGCATTAGTAACTTCCATAATTGGCTTGCGGTTGAACTCAGAAAGCTTTCGGTGAGGCGAGCCTTCCGGTTTACCGAATGCAAGTACGATAATGTCCGAGCCGTTACGTTGCTTTGTCGCATCCTTGGACCCACCAAGCCAAACACCGCCAAGTTCATGGGCATTAAGCCATAACATGAGCTTTTGACCGATAAACCCTGCGTTTTCCTGCTCACCATCCTTGCCTTGTCCGCTAAAAATCAGATAGTGCGGTGCTTTGACATGAAACATCCCTTTTGTTTTACTTGTAAAACGATATCCAATGGGCGCATGGGGATAGAGTGGCTCAAATAAATCAAGCGTCTTCTTGATTTCATCTAATTGACTTGTAGTTAGCGGTTCCTGCCAATATTTCCTGCAAGATTTTCGTCTGCTGATTGAATGATATAAATCCATTTTGTTAATCCTCCCCGCCTACCTTGCAGCTTGCCATAAACAACAGGAAAGTCCGCAAATGACGGACTTTTGGACAAACAGAAAACCACGCACTGATAAAACTCTCTTTTGTCAATAGATGGCATTTGATTTGGTGCGCTAGGAGGGATTCGAACCCCCGGCCCCTTCCTTAGGAGGGAAGTGCTCTATCCAGCTGAGCTACTAGCGCGTATGAAGCCAGGAATCTCCGACAGTATACCAAAAAAGTAAGACCCTGTCCTACTCCCCTGCCGGTCTTGGAGTAAGGAATCTGCCGGTCAAAAGGCCCCGCGGTCGCGGGGCCTTTTGGCAAACGAAATGGTGAATGTGGGACTGGGGGTCAGGCTGCCTCCGCCTCCCCGTCTTCATCTTTGAACTCATAGTCCTTGCCGGGCAGGATGGCATTCAGCAGGATGCCGAGGATAGCCGCGATAGCCAGGCCGGACAGGTTGATCTCGGTGGTGCCGACCGGGAAGGTAAGCCCGCCGACAACATCAAAGCCCAGGCCGGAGACCAGGATAACCGCCGCAACGATCAGGTTGCGCGTACTGGTCAGGTCGACCTGGTTCTCAACCATATTGCGGACGCCGATGGCGGTGATCATACCATAGAGGATGAAGGACACGCCATTGATGACGACACCCGGGATCGAGCCGATGGCCGCTCCGACAACAGGGACGAAGCTGGCGATAATCGCCATAACCGCCGCGATCTGCATAACCCTTGGATCGTAGACACGGGTCAGGACCAGGACGCCGGTATTCTCGCCATAGGTCGTATTGGCAGGGCCGCCGACGACGGAGGCCAGGCTGGTCGCCAGGCCATCACCGACCAGGGTCCTATGCAGGCCGGGCTTGGTGATGAAGTTCTTGCCGACCGTGGCTGAGATGGCCACAACATCGCCCACATGCTCCATCATGGTGGCCAGGGCGATGGGCACAATCGTAATGATTGCGCTCGCTTCAAACTTCATGATCTGACTGCCTGTGACAGGCAGGCCGACGATGCCAACCCCCTTGAGGGCCGAGAAGTCCACAATACCGAAGAGGACCGCGACGATATAGCCGACGATGACCCCCATGAGGATGGGGACGATTTTGATCATGCCCTTGCCCCAGAGGTTGCAGACCACGATTGTGATCATGGCGGTCAAGGCGATCAGCCAGTTGACGCCCATGGGCAGGCTGGCTCCCTTCACCGTCTCAAGCGGCGCCATTATGCCGCGTATGGCAACGGGGGACAGAACCAATCCGATCAGCATGATTACCGGGCCGGTCACAACGGGCGGGAAGAATCGCATGACGCGTTTGGGTCCCACGGCCCTGATCAGGCCGGCCACGACGATGTAGACAAAACCGGCGACAAAAACGCCACCGCAGGCATAGGGCAGCTTGGCCGGATCATTTTGGCCAACATGCAGATAACCCGCGATAAAGGCGAAGGATGAACCCAGGAAGGCTGGAACCCTGCCTCCTGTGATTACATGAAACAATATTGTTCCGACACCTGCTGTCAGCAGGGCAGTCGAAACGCTAAGACCGGTCAGGATGGGAACCAGGATGGTGGCACCGAACATCGCGAACAGATGCTGTACGCCCAATACCAAAGCCTTGGGAGTCCCGAGCTCTCTGACATCGTAGACGGGCTCAAAGCCCAGCTTCGAATTCTCTTTTGCCATTCGTTCATCTCCTCTCATAATAAGTATGTCCCTTTTTATCGGCAGGAAAGTCAACAAATCAAACCGAACCCCTGCCGTCATTGGGTTCTTATTATTTCACACAGATCCTACCACATAGGCTCCCGTATTGCATTAGCAACCTTTCACAGGATCACAGTCAATTTGACTCTATTTATGGCGAAAGGGTTGAGAGGGGCCCTTGTTTTTCCACTCTTTCTGTTCAATTGACACAAACAAAGATTGCCGTTTCCAAAAAGGTGCTGGAGCAAGTTAAGTATAAATACAGGAGGAAAGGGAGTATTAAATACCGGGTCCCCGGAAGAATGCGATGGCCGGGGCGGGTTCAGGCCTGCCCCGGCCGGTCCTCTATCAGTCGACTTCCTCAAAGGCGACGCAGCGGCAGAAGGCTGATTCGCCGTACTGGAATTTCCAGGGGAAGGTCCCCAGGATCAGGCGCTTGTTCAGCACCTTGTCGATCTCGCCCCCGACATTCTCGACGTGAATGATCTCATCGGGCTGTGGGAAGAGCTGGATGTGCATGGCCTGGTAGACATCGGGCCAGGGATAGATCTCGTTCAAGCCCTTCCCGTAACGTTCCTTCATGTAGGCGTCACAGGCGGCGGCTTCCTGGGGTTCCCAGTCGCGGATCTTGGTATTCATGGGGTGGTCAGCTGAACCACAGTCAACGGCCAGGTACTTGATTTCCATCTCCTTGAGCCAGGGAACAAAATCGAGCGAAGGGCCTGGGTGGCGCAGCATATAGCGACGTTCATCGGCCTCCGGTTGATCAAAACCGTACTTGTGATAGCCGGTATTGATGAAGAGGATGTCCCCCTTCTTGACCTCGACCCGGTCCAGGATGTCCTGGGGGGTGTAGATCGACCAGTCCTCCGAGATATCCGAGATATCGACGACGACGCCCGGCCCGACCAGCATATCCATCTCCAGCGAGGCGATGTCACGGCCGGCTGTGTCGAAGTGCAGGGGGCCGTCGAGGTGGGTCCCGACATGGTTTGAAGTGGTGATCAGCATTCCGTTGGCGCCATTCGGCGACAGGCGTTTGAAGAACTTAACCTGCAGCGGCTCGTAAGTCGGCCACGGCGGGGTCAGATGGCTTGTGTTCTGTGTAAGGTCATATACCTTGACCTTGTCCCAGTTCTTGATCATAAGTGCCTCCATTTTCTAAAGTGCTTATTTCCGTTTGCACATTATAACGCTTTTATTTGAGCAGACCTTCCTCATCCAGGAGGTCGACATATGCTTCCAGGGCGTCTTCGAAACATTTCATGGGCGGGTAGACAACACCGGCGCCGACCTGGCCGATGCCGGCTTCCTTGTGGGCGATCCCGGTATTGATGACCGGACGGATCTGGGTCTCGACGACCAGGCGAATATCAATACCCGTCGGCGCGCCCCGGAAATTCAGGGGCGGCAGTTTATAGCTTTCGCTCTCCTCCTGGGTAATCTCATACATCTGTGTGGTGTAATTGACCGCGTCCTGGGGCGTGCCGCCAACAAACTGCACGATGGCCGGCGCGGTCGCCATGGAGAAGCCGCCGATGCCCAGGGTCTCCGTGATACAGGAATCACCGATATCGGGGTTGGCGTCCAGCATGCTGTAGCCGGGGAAATAGAGGCCGTCAATAATCTCTGCCGGCGCCGTGAACCAGCGGTCACCCAAAGCGGCGACCCGGATACCAAAATCCGTCCCGTTACGGGCCATGGTGTAGACGATTGAGGCATGCTTGACCTTGCCGGCGGGGTCCAGGCTGGCCTTGGCGGCCGGCATGGAGAGGTTGAGGGCGAAGTGGTCATTTGAATTCAGGAAATCGAAGACCTTGATCTGGTCTTCACGGGAGGAGTCCGTCTTCAGGATACTGGAGGCCATTTCCCGGATGAAGAGCGAGGTCGTCGCCTTGTTCCGGTTGTGGACCTCATCACCCATCTGGACCGACTGCGCGATCAGATTCTTGAGATCGATCGGCCCGTGAATTTCAAGGGCCTCCTTCAGGATGGGATAAAGGGTCTTCTCCATCCACTTCAGGTGCTCGATGACGGAGGGCCCGTAGGCGCCAAAGCGGAGCACCTGCCCCAGCCCCTCATTCTGGGTACAGTAGGCAAAATTCCCTTCCGCCTTATTCTCGATGATGAAGACCGGCATGGAGGCTGTGACAACACCCGCCATGGGACCGACGGCCTGATGGTGGTGACAGGGGTCAAATTCAATCCTGCCTGAGGCAGCCAGTTCCTCAGCCTCTTCCGGCGTAGCGGCCAGGCCTTCGTAGATCAAACCGCCGACAACGGCCCCGCGAAGCGGTCCCGACATCCTCTCCCAGCTGATGGGGGGTCCGGCGTGCATGATCAGGTTTTTCCGCATACCGGGCACGACATCCCCGGCAATCCCCATGCCGACAAGGGTTGGCTGGGCCTTCTGAATGATTCTCAAGGCCTCCCTATTGGCCTCTTCAATAAAATCCATGCTGACTCCTTCTTTCTTGATACCTTGAATGGGCCCCGGGGGCCCCGTCCTTTAACCTTGCCCCTTCAGCCTGTCCAGGAGCGCTACCATCCTGGCATTGCCTCCCGCCTTGGGCTTCCATTGGACATGGAGGGCGGGGACGGCCTGTTTCTTTAAATCCTCATAAAATGATTCCAAACCCATATTGATAATTTTCAGTTCACTTTTGAAAAGTTCATTCACTGACATGGCAAGCTCCCTCCTACAAGCCAGCGGCTCTCATGACCCGGTCGGCAAAACGTACAGCCTGGGCATTTGAAGGCAGGACGATTATCCCTGCCCCCTCGAGGCTCTCAATCGATTTTTCCAGGCCCTGCGGATCCTGATCGGTACCCGTTACGGAAGCGATGACCACCAGATCCTTCCCCTCACCCGCAAGCCTTTCGCGCGCCTCCTCAACTGACTCGGCGACAGCGCCCGCCGGATCTTCATGGGATCCGTAGCCGAGCACGACATCCAGCAGGACCAGGGCTGTCCTCCCGTCGACATGGGAGGCAAGGAAGTCGGACCGGGTCAGGGGGTCGATCATGGGGTGGGGCCGGCCCCGGGTATAGTCATCCTCACCCAGATCCAGGCAGATATGGCCTTCGAGTCCTTCTAGCTGTCCGATGGCCAGGTCCGGTGTCAAGGGGAGGTTGGAGTAGATCGGATAGTGCTCACCCAGATACTTGATGGCCTCATCAGCCAGGGTTCCACCCGTGAAAAAGGCCCTGAGATACTTCTGATCCGGTTTAAGGCCAGCGGCGGCCCGGGCGGCCATCTTGTCAATCGCCGCTTCCCCCAGGTCGAAGCTGTCAAAGTCAACCGGCTCCTGATGCCGGAGCAAGGCGACAGCCTTCCTAGCCGCGTCCTCAAGACTCAGGCAGGGCAGGGCACCGGCTTTCTTGATCGATTCAGCATCACCACCGATGAAGTTGATGACAACCGGCTTCTCCGACTCCTTGACCAGATCATAGATCTTCTTCTCGACAGAAGGCGCCGGCGGCTTGGAGACCAGGACCAGGACTTCCGTTTCCGGGTCCTCCAGGAGCGCCTTGATGCCCTGGATCATCATAAGTCCGCCGACTTCCTCCTTGAGGTCACGACCCCCTGTCCCGATGACCTGGGACAGGCCCTCACCCAGCTGATGGATGAGGACGGTTATCTCCTGGGTCCCTGTGCCTGACGCCCCGACCAGGCCAATCCCTCCCCGCCTTACCGCGTTCGCGAAACAGAGCGGTATTCCATTGATCAGGGCGGTCCCACAGTCCGGACCCATCATGAGCAGGTCCTTTTCCACCGCCAGCTGCTTGAGGCGCCTTTCATCCTCCACCGGGACATTGTCCGAAAACATGAGGACGTGGAGGCCCTGACGGAGCGCGTCCTCCGCCTCGCCGGCCGCGTACTGGCCGGGGAGGGAAATCAGGACCAGGTTGGCGCCCGGCAGGTGGTTGACGGCGGAGCGCAGGGTAGGTGGCTGGTATTCACCTTGATGGGCTTCCTTCTTGCTGTTCATCTGCTCCTCAAAAGAGGCAAGGAGGTCCTCCATACCTATCTTTGATTCGTCATAGCTGGCCGCGATGAACAGGTCATTGGGCGTGACCTTTTCGAGTTCCGGCACGAACATATCGAGGGTCTTCACAAGATCCAGGTTCAGGTCCGTGCCCATACCGACCAGCACTTCCTCCACGCCGTCAAGCTTTTTCATCTCACGGGAGATGAGCAAGAGCGTGACCGAATCGTAATAGGCGTTTTCTCTCACTATCGCTTTTATCATTCTTCGCCACTCCTTATTCAAAATAGTTTTCTACCCGCTTGCGCGGAGCTGGTCCGGATCAGACGGCCACAGTAGAGGCCGAATAGAAAATCCGACCCTGAGGACGCCCCGTAGGCCAGGACCCGGTCGATCAAGGGATCCAGTGTCTTCGGATCCCCTCCGGCCAGGGCTTCAATCAAGGCCAGCCAGGCCGTGTCGGCCCTTCCTTCCGCCGCCTTCTTCAACATATGGTAACTGACCAGACTTGTCCGGTCCTGGGCCCGGACGACCAAGCCATCCAAAAAAGCCTGGTCCCCGCCCCTGTAAAAATGGTCAAGCATAATGCCGGCCAAAAAATCGTCGCAGGCCGGGGTCAGGCCGGGGCCGAACCCGATCAGGCTTCCAGACTCCTGGAGGGCCCCCTCATAATCGCCAGCCCCCAGGCAGTCCAGGAAGCTTTCCAGGGCAGGCTGAATATAGGCGCAATAGCTATTGCCAAAGGAGTCCTTTCCACCGGAAGCTGACAGCCCATCCACCAGGGAGGCGATGCCGACTGTATCGGAAGCCGAGAGTCTGTCCCTGATCAAACTGAGCGCCGGCAGGTCATCCCCTGCTCCATAGTTCGACTGCCTGCCGAGGGAAACGGAAACCACCTCCGCCTGGGCCGCCAAAAGGGAGCCTGCCTGGCGCGACAGGGTAAATGAAAGCCCGGGTTCCACCTGGACCCTGTCGCCGGGCTTCAGGCCCCAGAGGGAGATCCGGTCAAGGTCGACGATGAGCCCCATGGGCATGAGGTCACGGTCACGGGTGGCAAAGGTCACCAACCCACCGTCCTCCCCCAGGAGGTTGACTGAGGTCTGGAAGACCGAGTGAACCTGAAGCCGGCAAGCCCCCTTTGACTGGAGATAGGCAAGGAGGTCAGCCGCGATCAGCAGGGCCCGGTAAGGGGCTGGCCCGGTCACTGGATCAACTCCCTGATCTTCAGGGCCAGTTGGAAATTGAAGGCTGTTTCAGGATCACGAAGGTCGATCCCAAAAACGTCCCGGATCCGGTTGATCCTGTAGATGACCGTGTTGTAGTGGGTATAGAGGACCTCCGATACCCGTTTCAGGTTGCCACCCGATTCGAAATAGATCCGGATGGTCTCAATCAGGTCCCCCCTCTGCTTGTTGTCATGTGATTCCAGTGGACTGAGAATTTCTTCGGCGTAGGCAAGCGCGTCCTCCCGGAGCAGGGGGTGGCCGAGCACGCGGAGCAAGCCCAGGTCATCAAAGAAGAGTACCCTTTCAAGAAAACTTTTCCTGTTCCGCAGGATCCTGACAGACTGCTCGGCCTGGCGCAGGCTGGAAGGAAGCTGGGCCGGGGATGGAACACAGGAGCCCAGCCCCAGGAAGGCGTAGGTCAAGGCGTCCTTGTCCTCCAGACAGCGGAGGAGGATATCGACGAAGCGCTGACAAAGCGCGTGACGGCCCTCCAGGGGGCACTCCTTTTCAAACTGCAGGAGGAAGACGGCCCGGTTGCTCTTCCGGGTCGCCAGGAAATAGGCCTCGTACTCCCTTTTCAAGCGGTTGGTCAGGTGGAGGAGACTGGTGTTCAGGTTGTTCATGCCCTCCTCCCGGCCGGAAAAACCCCCCTCCCTCCGATCCTGGTCCAGGACCAGGACAAGGATCTGACTGGGACGGCCGGGGTTGAAGCGATAGAAATCGGCATTTTCAATCGCCTTGGCCTGTTCCTTGGGGTCATCACTGAGAAGTTGCTCCAGGAAAGTGGTCTGATGGACATTCTCCCTTTCAACCAAGGTGGTCCTATTGACAATGTCCAGGGCAATCAGGGTGGATGTCGATTCGATTACAAATAGATCCTGGGGCCGGAGCGAGCCGTCCGTATCCCAGATGAAGATGCTGCCATAGTGGGTATTGTCAAAATAAATCGGGACCGTGTACCGGCTGATCCCCTCATCCCCCAGCCTGACCTTCCTGCTCTTGTCCTGAAGCGCGTCAAATTCACTGCCGGACGGGAAGGAATCCATCAGCTTGCGGCAATCGCTTTCAATGAGACGCTCCTTCTCCACGTCAGGACAATAGAAATGTGCGTCACGGAAAATATCATCCCGGATGACGACAGGGGCCCCGGTAGCCAGGTAGATCTGTTCCGCGATCGCCCGCATGCCCCCCTGCCTCAGCATGATTTCACGCACGATATGGTTGAAATCATTGATCCGGCTCAAGAGTCTTGTCTGCTCGCCGATGATATGGTTGAAAATGGCCTTGATCAACTCCCCATAGGGGACCTCCCGGGGAATTCTGATAATGGGAAAGCCAAGCTCGTCAGCCACCCGGAGCGCGCCCTCCGGGACCTCATTCAAGTAGCGGTGTGTCTTGATCCCCAGGCCGCAGACCTTCTTATCCCTGAGCTGGGGGATCAGCAACTCAAGCCTGGAGCTGTCCTCACTGAAAGTGTAGGCGGTCGTCAAAAGGAACTCGCCTGGCATAACCCAGTCGATGATATCGGGCACTTCCATGACATTCACCGAGACAATGCTGTTGCCCAGGCCCACCTGGCCGGCCAGCACCTCGGATCCCTCAAGGAGGTCGATAGACAGAATATCCCCGAGCTGAACTGTCAATTTAAGCTTGTCCACGCAGGGCCACCTTTCATTTTCCATTTTACACAAAGCAGGCGGCGAATGCTTGTCCCAAGCTGATAGGGATATGAGGATTATAAGCGAATTTCTTGTAAACAACTTACAGGAGATCTTGTTTGGGATCCGGATTCCCTTGTGGATAGGGCAAAACCAGGGTCTGTCAGGGCAAGTGCCGAATAATTTGTAGACATCTATTGAATTGCTTCAAATTTTCTTCACTATTTTGTTACTGATTACAGAGTGATCAGCCAACAGAAGTGATAGAATTATGGTAAATCTGTACAACTCTAGGAGGCTGTGCGATTTGGCACTGGCATTAATCCGCAAAATTGCTTTTTTAATGAAAAAAGGAGGTTTTTCGTGCTAAGTCAATTTGATTATGTCAAACCGCTTGTACTGGACGAAGCCCTGGATCTTCTGTCGCGGGAGGATGACAGCTTCATCCTGGCCGGCGGTACCGATCTTTTGATTATGCTGCGTCACCATCTCATCGACGCCAGGCACATTATCGATATCAAGGGCATTCCCGATCTGAACGTCTTCTCCTTCCAGGAGGGTCAGGGGCTGGAAATCGGCGCCAACGTCGTCGTCAACGCCCTGATCGACTCCGATATTGTCAGGGAGAAATATGGGGCACTTCATCAAGCCGCCTCCTGCCTGGCTTCCTACCAACTCAGGAACCGGGCGACACTGGTGGGCAATATCTGCAACGCTTCACCGGGGGCCGACCTGCCGCCTTCGCTTTTGATCTATGACGCGACAGTCAAGATCGCCAGTGTCAATGGCCTGCGGACCGTCCCCCTCAAGGACTTTTTCACGGGCGTCAAGAGAACACAGCTTGCGAAGCAGGAGCTGGTCCTTTCCGTTTCCCTCCCCGATCCGGGTCAGGGAGACAAGAGCTGCTATCTTCGCCAGACCCGCCTGAAGGGCCATGACCTGTCGACAGTCGGCGTGGCCTGCCGGCTCACGGGTGAAGGAAGGCTGGCTGTGGGCATCAATGCCGTCGCTACCACGCCCCTCCGCCTGGAGGCACTGGAAGATGAACTGAATGCCAGAGGGCTCTCGGAGGCCTCCATTGCCTGGGCAACCGAGGCGATCAAGGACCATATCAAACCCATTTCCGACGTCCGTTCCTCAAAAGAATACCGTCTGCATATGGCGGGCGTTTTGTTCAAACGGTGTATGACGCAACTGCTGGAGAAGGAGGACTAAGCATGACTACACTTGATGACAAGGACATGTGTGCCTTGGAAGCCGCGCATATCGAATCACAAAAACGGCGTGCCGTCCTGACCTGTAAAGTCAATGGCCAGGTCGTGGTGGAAGAAATCGACCCTACCATGCTCCTCCTCCACTTCCTGCGTGACCGGCTGAAACTTTTCGGCGCCAAGGAAGCCTGTGGAGAGGGCGAGTGCGGCGCTTGCACGATAATCCTGAATGGTGTCGCCGTGACCTCCTGCCTGGTCCTGGCCGTGGAGGCCCAGGGTGGCGAGATCACCACGGTTGAAGGCCTGTCAAAAGACGGCGAGCTCAGCATCCTCCAGCAGGAATTTGTCTTTGAGGATGCCCTTCAGTGTGGATTCTGCACACCCGGCATGCTCATGTCCGCGAGGGCCCTGCTCGACCGCAATCCCGACCCGACCGACGAGGAAATCCTGGAAGGGATGGCAGGCAACCTCTGCCGCTGCACCGGCTACCAACAGATCTTCAACGCAGTCAAACGCGCCGCCAAACGCGAGAGAGAGGAGTTGAACCGTTCATGACCCAGAATGAATTGGATAATTGCACCTATCAGGCACATGGAAACTACAAATCGGCCTACAAGCATGTCGGCCAACCGTACGTCCGCAAGGATGCCGTAGAGAAAGTCACGGGCCAGGCGCGCTACGCCTTCGACCTGGAACTGCCCGGCATGCTCTATGCCAAGACCCTGCATTCACCGCACGCCCGGGCCAAGATCCTGAGGATCGATGCCAGCAAGGCGAAGGCCCTGCCGGGGGTCAGGGCGGTGGTGACCGGAGAGGACTCCGACATTGTCGTCGGTCTTTATATGCAGGACAAGTTCGCCCTGGCGACGGGTGAAACCCGCTATCAGGGTGAGGTTGTCGCGGCCGTCGCGGCCACGACGGAGGCGATCGCCGAACGGGCCGTTTCCCTGATAGAGGTTGATTACGAGGTCCTGGAACCTGTCCGCAACCTGGATGATGCCTTGGCCGCCAATATCCTGGTCCATGAGGACATCGCCGAGATCAAGCACGTCGAAGGCGTGTTTTTCCCGCAGGCCGACAGCAACATCGCCAGCTTGAACAAGAGTCTGAAAGGTGATCCGGAAGCAGCCTTCAAGGAAGCCGACCTGGTGGTCGAGAACAAGTTCACCCTCCCGGCGGTGGCCCATGTCCCGCTTGAGACCCACGTGGCCATCGTTGAGGCCGACCCCTACTCCAACCGGATCCGGATTTGGACATCGGCCCAGTCCCCCTTCGCCCTCCGCCAGCTCATGGCGCACAGTTTCGGTGTCAAGGAATCCGATATCGAGGTCCATATACCCTTTGTCGGCGGTGGTTTCGGCGGCAAGGCCGGTATCCATCTTGAGCCCCTGGTCACCCTCCTGTCGCGCGCCAGCGGCGGGGCCCCCGTCAAGCTTCGTATGACCCGGGAACAGGAGTTCAACTACCTGCCTACCCGGGCGGGCATGCGGGGCTGCATCAAGACAGGGGTCAAAAAAGACGGCAGCATGATCGCGTCTGACATCATCTACGACTGGGACAGCGGCGCCTACGCCGACTACGGGGTCAATGTCGGCAAGACGGCCGTTTACGGAGGCCTCGGACCCTATCATGTGGACAATGTCTCGATCGTCTCCAATACCATCTACACCAACAAGGTCTTCAGCACGGCCTACCGTGGCTTCGGACACCTGGAGACCCTCTGGACGGTTGAACGCCAGATGGACATCCTCTCACAGAAGCTGGGGATCGACCCCTATGAATTCCGCATGAAGAATATGCTGCGGCCCGGTTCCACAACCGTCTCGGGTGAACTGGTCACCAAGAGTACAGGCTGTCCCTCCGACTGCCTTTCGGCCGTGGTCAAGGAAATTGGCTGGACCGGCCGCAAGAGTGAGGAAGAGCGGGCCCGCGAGTGGAAGACCGGTAAGGTCCGCGGCAAGGGCTTCGCCATGATCCAGAAAGCGCCCGCCATGCCGCCCAATACAGCGACCGCTGTCATCATGCAGATGGCAGGCGACGGGCATGTCAAGATTATGATCGGCGCCATCGACTATGGCCAGGGCGCGGTCACGGCCATGGCGCAGATCGCGGCCCAGGAACTTGACCTGCCTATCGAGAAGATTGAAGTCATCAAGGAAACCAATACGGAGACCAACCCCTATGACTGGAATACGGTAGCCTCCAAGTACACCTTCATGGGCGGCAACGCCGTCATCCAGGCCAGCCGCAAGCTCCTGGACCAGATGAAAGACATTGCCGGCCAGATCCTGCATTGCGCCCCCGAATACCTGACCCATGGCGCCGGCTACATCTACAACAAACACCGGCCCGACCGGCGTGTCTCCTACCAGGAGATGTCGCTTGGCTACGGTTATCCGGACGGCAGCGGCATCGGCGGTCCGCTGATTGCCCACGGCGTCTGCATGGCGGACGGGTTGACCAACCTGGATCCTGAAACGGGCCAGGGGCACCCCGCCCTCGCCTGGACCTTCGGGGCACACGCCGTCGATATTGAAGTGGATGTCGAATCAGGCGCGGTCACGGTCCTGAAGGTCGCCTCGGCCTTTGACCTTGGCCAGGTCATCAATGAACGCATGGTCTACGGCCAGGTCGTCGGCGGTGTCATGCAGGGAATCGGATCCGCCATCCTCGAGGGCTACAAGTTCAGCCCCGACAATGTGCTCCTGAATCCATCCTTCACCGACAACAAGATCCCGACCATGAAGGATATGCCGGTTGAGGTTGTCCCGATCTACATCGAGAATCCGCAGTTGAACGGTCCTTACGGGGCCAGGGGCGTGGCGGAGCATACCATGATCTCCATCCCGTCCGCGATCGGCAATGCCCTCTACGACGCGCTTGGTATCAACTTCTACCATCTGCCGCTGACAGCGGAGGCCATCGCCCTTGGGATCCTGAGCGGTGAGAAAGACATTTATTGATCCTCTGACAAGGGGACCGGCTAAGCCGGGACCCCGCTGCCAGATCCTGAACCGCGGCCGGCCGGCCGCGGTTCTAGTTTGTGACAAAAGGGCGCAGGCGGCTTGAAAGCACGAAGGCCAGGCTGCCCTTCAGGATATCACCCGGCAGGAAGACCAGGAAACCGGACAGGAAGACCCCGCCCCAGGTCAGTTCCATCCCCCCGTAATACTTGAGTGACAGATACATATAGGGTAGGCCAAGGCCGTATAGCAGGCAGGAAGCGGCCAGAAGCTGGAGGAGGGGCCGGACCCCGCCCCTGCCGAACCGCGATCCCAAAAATGACAGCAGGCTGGCCGCCGGTATGAAGCCGATGACAAAGCCGAAGGAGGGCGAGAGGGCCACTGCGGGACTCTGCAGGATTACTTTCAAAAGCAGGTGCAGGAGGAGGGCGGAAAAAGCGGATTCAGGGTCAAGGAGCAGGCCAGCCAGGACCACAAAGAAGGACTGCAAGGTGATGGGGACGGGACCCAGGGGAATCCGGATCAAACCACCGACGTAGGTGAGTACCGCGAAGAGGGCAAGACTGGTAAGCCTACGGGCGCTCAAGTGGTAAACCTGTAATTGAGATCTCACCTGTCCTGACTTCCAGGAGCTTCCCCCCCTCACGGTAAAGAAGGGCCCCCTGGTCGGATATGCCTTCAGGCACAATCTCCTGGCCCGTGTCCAGCCTGACCCTGCGGCCGAGGATGAAGCAACGCTTCCTGTACTCATCGAGATAGGACCGGTCGGGCAGCCGCTCGATCAGCTCGCCCAGCCCGTTGCTGATATCGGCGATCAGCCTGTTCCAGTCAATGATTTTCGCCCCGTCGGTTAGGGCGCCGGCCGTCATCTCGATTTCCCGGGGGAAGCCCTGGCGGGGCTGGGACAGGTTGATCCCTATGCCTACAACGACCGCTCCGGCGCGACCCGACTCCAAATCAGCCAGGGCTTCCGTCAGGATGCCACAGACCTTGCGGCCCCTGTAAAACAAGTCATTGACCCACTTGATGTCCAATTCGATCCCAAAAGTACGCTCCAGGACAAGGGATGTGGCCACGGCCGCCATGGTGGTCAGGAGGACCGGCGTTTCCTCCCTCTCCCAGGGAAAGGCAATTGAGAAATAGAGCCCCGTCCCTGCCGGTGAATGAAAGGACCGTCCCCGCCTCCCCCGGCCCGCGGTCTGGGCGGTCGCGGCATAAAGCAGGGATCCACCCTCTATCAGGGCCTCTTTCGCCAGACTGTTGGTGGAGGTCACCTGGTCAAAGACCCTGATCGGCAAGTCACCCCAGAAGGAGGACAGACTGCTTGCGATACCCGGAGCCGACAAGGCGACCGTCTCCCTTCGCAGACTGTAGCCCTGCCTGCTCACGCCATCTATCAGGTAGCCCTGCTCACGCAAGCCGGCGACCGCCTTCCAGACGGCCGTCCTGCTCACGCCCAGCTCCCTGGCCATCCCTTCACCTGACAGCTGGCCGCCCGCCTGTCTCAGCAACTTCAAAACACCCACACTCGTTTTATTTAGCCTTGCCATACGGAAACATTATGGGACCAGATTTTCCTATGGTCAACCCCTGTTAAAAAAAGGTTGACAATGGGCCAGGACCTTCCAATTGGTGTATTCTTGACCCAGGTAGAGAAAGGGCGGACTATGACTTTCCATCAATTGAAAATCTTCTGCCAGATTGTCGAATTGAAGAGCGTCACCCGGGCCAGTGAGCATCTGGGCATACCGCAGCCGGCCGCGACCCGGGCCATCCGTTCCCTGGAGAGCGAATTCGGCCTCCCCCTCTTCGATCGTTCCGGCAGGGGGATCACCGTCAACGAGAACGGCCGTCTGCTCTACGAATATGCCAAGCAGATCCTGGACCTTGCCGGCCGGCTGACAACCGCCATGTCGGCAAAGAAGCAAAGGATGGATCTGACAATCTCCATTGTCGTCGAGGCGGCCTCCCACCTCTTCCCCCATATCTGCACAGCCTTCAGCGCCCGCTATCCCCAGGCCAAGTTCCGGGTGCTTCACCGGGACGCCTCAGCCGGCCTCGGGGGGGAGGACTATCCCCTGCGGCTTTTTTCCTCCCGCGAAGAACCGGATCAGGGAGATACTGTCGTTCTCGCGGAAGAGGAAATCCGGCTGGCAGTCCCCCGTGACGGCCCTTTCGGCAAAAGGCAGGAAATAGCGCTTGCTGAGGTGGCGGACCTGGGTTTCGTCAGTCTCTTCAAGACACGGGGGCTTCGCCAGATCACGGATTATTATTGCAAGCTGGCCGGTTTTGAACCCAACATAATCTTTGAGACGGACAATACGACTACGGTGACCCGCTATGTCAATTCCGGCCATGGCATCGCTTTCATTCCCGACCTTACCTGGCCGGAAAGCAACAATGACGAACACGTCCACCTCCTGTCGATCACCAGGCCTGAATGCCGGCGTTTCATCAACCTGAGCAGTCGGGGACCTGCCAGCCTGAGCCGCTGTGAAACCCTCTTCTTTGATTTTCTGATCGACTATTTCCGAGAGCTCAAGTCTTAGACGGGAGGGCGGGGGTAGACAGGGGCGGCTGGCGGAAGCCCGTCCACTGTTCATAGGCGTAGCCGATCTCAATCAGCAGGGGCTCGCTGAAGGGGCGGCCCGCGATCTCTATTCCCACCGGTACACCGATAGGCGCCTCGGGTGAGGGGGCGAAGCCGGCCGGCAGAACGATGGAAGGGAAACCCGTCACTGAGCAGAGGGCCCCGTTCCTTTGTTGCTGCACCCCCCCGATCCTACAGGCCAGTTGTTGCTGATGGGGGTAGACCAGGCCGTCAAGTCCCTTGTCGGCGAGGAGTTTCATAACCCGGGTACGGAGTTCGATCTGGCAGACTCGTTTCTTATTGTAGTCAGCCGTACCGACCTCAAGTCTCAAGGCAGTTCTCAGATTCTCCTCGATATCCGGACAGTAGAGACCAGTCTCCAGGATTTCCTCAAGAGAATGAACCGGGGCCCTGGGCCCGAATTTCGCAAGATAGGCGTTGAGGTGGGTCTTTAATTCATCCAGATGGACACTGACTTCCCTTACAATCCAGTCGGGATCGATGGCTTCTTCAACCGGGACCAGGACAGCGCCCGCCTCCGTGAAGGCCCCCAGGGCTTTTTCCATGACCTGATTGACCGGTTCATTGATGGCCTCCCGGCCAAAGAAAATTTTGAGGACTCCCAGGCGTTTGCCCGCCAGGCCCTCCCCGCCCATGCTGTCCAGATAGCTTTCCGGCAGACGCCCCAGGCTCCAGACCGTCACTGCGTCATCCGGATCGTAGCCGGCGATCACATCCAGGGTCCTGGCGCAATCTTCCACCGTCCGGCAGATCGGGCCAATCGCGTCCTGGGTCAGACTGTAGGGAATCAGTCCGGACCGGCTCACCAGGCCGGCTGTAGGCCGGATGCCCACCAGGCTGTTGGCGGAGGCGGGGCTCCTGATCGAATTGATCGAATCGCTGCCGATGCCGACTGTACCGAAATTGGCGGCAATTGAGGCGCCGGTCCCGCCGGAGGAACCTCCCGGCGTCCGGGTCGGGTCGTAGGGATTGACCGTCTGCCCCAGCAGGGAACCGACCGTCTCCCCCCAGACGGCAAACTCGTGCAGGTTGGTTTTGGCCAGGATGATGGCTCCGGCGTTTCTGAGTTTCCTGACAATGAAGGCGTCCTCACCGGTAACAAAACCTTCAAGCACCTTTGACCCGGCTGTTGTCGGCAGATCTTGGGTGCTGATGTTGTCCTTCACCATAAGGGGGATGCCGTGGAGGGGGCCGGACAGCCTCCCCTCCCGCTCAAAGGCCAGATCAAGTTCGGCCGCCTGGTCCAGGGCCTCCGGATTGACCTCGATAATGCTCTTGAGGGCCGGGCCCTGTTTGTCATAGGCTTCAATACGGGCCAGATAGGCCTCGACCAGCTCCCGCGCGGTTACGCGGCCCACCCTGATCGCCTCATGAATTTTGGCGACAGTCGTTTCCATCAGATCAAAGGAATTCATTTATCCGGTACCCTTTCCGTCTTGACCCCGCTTATCCGAAGAAGCTGAGGAGGAGGCCGGCTGTCACGGCCGAACCGATGACGCCAGCCACATTCGGGCCCATGGCGTGCATGAGCAGGAAATTGGATGGATTGTATTTTTGACCTTCCCTTTGAACCACCCGGGCGGCCATGGGTACAGCCGAAACGCCGGCGGCACCGATCATTGGATTGACCTTGCCCCGAGTCAGGACGTACATGAGCTTGCCCAGGAGGACACCGCCGGCTGTTCCGAAGGAGAAGGCAGCCAGGCCGAGCCCGACGATCATGAGGGTTCCCGGTGTCAGGAAGGATTCCGCCGACGCCGTCGCCCCCACGGTCAGGCCGAGCAGGATGGAGACGATGTACATAAGCGAATTCTGGATGGCGCTCACCAGGAGCGGCACGCGTTCGGATTCCCTGAGCAGGTTGCCCAGCATGAGCATGCCGATCAGGGCCCCCGCGGAAGGCAGGAGGATAACCGTGAACAAGGTGACCACGATGGGGAAGAGGATCTTCTCCTTCTGGCTGACAGGTCGCAGCTGCTCCATCTTGACCTTCCGCTCTTTTTCAGTCGTGAGCATCTTTATGATGGGCGGCTGGATAATGGGTACCAGGGCCATGTAGGAGTAGGCGGCAATGGCGATCGGACCCAGCAATTCAGGGGCCAGCCGGCTGGTCAGGAAGAGGGCCGTCGGTCCGTCCGCGCCTCCGATGATACCGATTGAGGCTGACTGCTGGGGGCTGAACTTCAAGGCCATGGCGCCCAGGAAGGTGGCGAAGATGCCCAGTTGGGCCGCGGCCCCCAGGAGCAGGCTTTTCGGATTCGCGATCAGGGGGCCAAAGTCGGTCCCCACCCCGATGCAAAGAAAGATCAGGGGCGGATAGATGCCCAGGGAGGTCCCTTGGTAGAGGTAATAGAGCAAGCCGCCTGGCTGGGTGCCCAGCGGCCCGTCCATCAGGCCCGCGAAGGGCAGGTTGGCCAGCAACATGCCAAAGGCGATCGGGATCAGGAGGTAGGGTTCGTAGCCTCTTTTGATGGCCAGGTAGATGAAGAGGCAGGCGATCACAATCATGATCAGCTTGCCGGGAATCATGACCCCGAATAAAGGCGTGTTAAAGCGAAAGAGCTCTACGATGCCGGAAGATTTAAAAAAATCGATGAGGATTTTTAGCATGGGCTACTCCTACTGGAAAGAAACGAGCAGGTCTCCTGCCCGGACATTGTCCCCTTTATTGACGTGGATACCCTTGACCGTGCCGGCATTGGGCGCGACAATTTCATTTTCCATTTTCATGGCTTCAATGACGACGAGTATGTCACCGGCCTTGACGGCGTCACCCGCCTTGACCGCCACTTCCAGTACAGTACCCTGCAAGGGCGCGCTCACGTCGCCGCCTGCCGCTGCCGGGGCCGCGGCGGCCACTGGCGGGGGAGCTTCGGCGACCCGCTGGGGGGCCCGGACAGGCGTGGGGTTGGGGCGCGGGGCAGGGGCAATCTTACCGGATCCGCTTTCGCGCAGTTCCTCGACTTCAACCAGGTGTTCGACACCGTCAATTACAATTCTGAATCTCCTGATACTCATTGGATGTGAATTCCCTTCTACGACAGGCGCCGGACTGAGTCCCGCAGGCCCGCGGCCTCCCAGTCGGAAAGTGGCGCCCTCTGGCGTTCGATTTTTCTTATGACGAAGCGAGACCCGCTTCCTGTATAAGCCAGGAGGGCCGCCAGGGCCACGGCGGCCGTCCTGCTGTCAACTTCCTCCGGCTCAAAGCCAGGATCCTCGGCTGGGGCCGCTGGCCCCTCCTCCCTCTTGCGCCGTCCCTTGGCAAAAAAGGCCGTGATATCGACGAGATAGGCGATCGAAACCAGGACGGCAAAGACGATCAGCATACAGAAGGCGGATACAAGGAGGCCCAGTCCAAAGGTCAAGTTATGAAAATCCATGACTCTGCCTCCTTAAAGCGGAATATTTCCGTGTTTTTTGGGCGGCCCGGTCTCCCGCTTGCCCCGGAGGGCATCGAAGGATGAAATCAAGCGTTGCCGCGTCTCCTCGGGCAGGATCACATCGTCAAGATAGCCCCGGGCCGCTGCCACATAAGGGTTCATCATACTGGCGGAATATTCGTCGATCTTCTCCTGGCGCCTGGCGTCCGGATCCTCGGCGGCCTTGATTTCACGGGAAAAGATGATATTGGCCGCGCCTTCGGCTCCCATGACAGCGATCTCGGCAGTGGGCCAGCCGAGCACAATGTCGCCGCCCATATGTTTTGAGCACATGCCGATATAGGCGCCCCCATAGGCCTTGCGGACGATCACCGTCACCTTGGGGACCGTGGCCTCAGAATAGGCGTAAAGGAGTTTCGCCCCGTGCCGGATGATGCCGCCATATTCCTGCTGGGTGCCGGGCAGGAAGCCCGGGACATCGACCAGGGTCAGGAGGGGTACATTGAAGGCGTCACAGAAGCGGATAAAGCGCGAGGCCTTGTCTGACGCGTCGATATCCAGCACCCCCGCCAGGAAGCGGGGCTGATTGGCGATGACACCGACACTCTCACCATTGAGCCGGATGAAGCCCGTGACCATATTTCGCGCGAAATAGGGCTGGACCTCAAAAAAGTCCTCTCCGTCCGCCAGGCCGAGGATCAATTCCTTCATATCGTAGGGCGTCCGGGGGTCAACCGGGATCAGCCCGTTGAAAGATTCGACCAGCCGGTTGGCGTCCTCCCCACAGTCGAAGGATTCCGGTTTTTCCATGTTATTCTGGGGCAGGTAGCTCAGGAGCTGCCTTATCTGCGAAAAACACTCCTCTTCATTCCCCGCCCGGAAATGCGCGACACCGCTGACACTGTTGTGGGTCATGGCCCCGCCCAGGGTCTGGGAGGATACAAGCTCTCCCGTCACCGCCTTGATGACCTGGGGGCCTGTAATGTACATCTCGCTCGTGTCATCGACCATGAAGACAAAGTCGGTCAGGGCAGGTGAATAGACGGCGCCTCCGGCGCAAGGCCCCATGATGACGGAAAGCTGGGGCACGACCCCGGATGCCTTGGTATTGCAGTAGAAGATCCGGCCATAGCCGGCAAGTGAATCGACACCCTCCTGGATCCTGGCTCCGCCGGAATCATTGATGGCGATCATGGGGCAGCCCACCTTCACGGCCATTTCCTGGGCCTTGACGATCTTGTCCGCATGCATCTCACCGAGGGAACCGCCGATGACCGTGAAGTCCTGGGCCGCGACACAGACCAGGCGGCCATCAATGGTGCCGTAGCCTGTCACGACCCCATCGCCGGGCGCTTCCCTTTCGTCCATTCCGAACTGGGTGGACCGGTGCTTGACAAAGAGGCCCGTCTCGACAAAACTATCTTCGTCGAGGAGGGCCTGGAGGCGCTCACGGGCTGTCATCTTGCCGCGTTTATGCTGGCTTTCGACCGCCTTGTCACCCCCGCCCTTGTAGAGCGACTCCTTCAATTCCAGCAGTTCTTCTTGTTTTTCAGTCAGCAAGGGTTTTCCCTCCTCAAAATTATTGGCTTCCTTTATTTCCGAAAATTCTCGGGAATATCATAGAGACCTCCCGACCATTCAACCAGTTCCTCCAGCGATCCTGCCGCCAGACGGTCCCGGGTCGCCGTGACAGGGTCAATGTCCAGATCCTCCGGCAAGGCCAGCTTGCCCGCCTTTCTCAAGCTCTCCTGCCTGGACTTATCCGTATAAGCCCCGAGCGGGGTCCCCTGGGCAAGGCCCCCCAGGATGCTTGTCTTCTCCTCATCACTGTCGGCCAGATAGAGGTAGCCGACCCCCTGTTCCGTGACCACGTGGGTCACGTCCTCCCCGTAGATCATGACAGGCGCCGCGTCGAATCCAGCCGCGCGCCCAATTTCAACCGCGTCCAGTTCAGGGACAAAGTTGTAGCCGAAACGTCCCTGGCTTGCCAGCATCTGGACGACCAGTTTCCTGCCCCCGATGAGGGAGTTGCCCGGCTTGGGCATCATGGCTTTCCAGGCCGGTGACGAGTGCCGGCGGCCCAGGGTATTGTGCCCCATGTTGGGGGCGCCCCCAAAACCGGTGAGGCGGCCGCTGGTCACGGTCGAGGAGTTGGCCAGATAATCCATCTGGAGTGTCGCCCCCAAAAAGAGGTCGATGCCGTAAAGGCCTGCCAGTTGAGCCAGGGCCCGGTTCGACCGCAAGCTACCGTCCGGTCCCGTCGGGAAGATATCCGAACGGGCCCGGGTATAGCGCTCCATCCCCTTCTCACCCCCGAAGGCGTACATGCTCTCCACCCAGCCCCTCTCAATGGCGGGGATCATGGTGGGATGCGGGTTCAGGACCCAGTGCTTGCATAGCTTGCCTTTCAAGCCCAATTCCTCGCCATAGGTCGGCAGAAGCAACTCAATGGCAGCGCTGTTGTTGCCGATGCCATGATTGAGGGAGACGACGCCATGCCTGGCGTAGATGCCCTTGATCGTCATCATGGCCATGAGGATGTGCTGTTCCCGGAGCTTGGCCGGATCCCGGGTGAAAAGCGCTTCCATTTGATAGGGCTGGTCAGACTGGACCAGGAGATCCACCCAGTCGCCCGGGATATCCACCCGGGGCAGGCCACCCTTTTCGACAAGCTCATTGACCTGTACGATGACGACAGCCTGATGGAAGGCGGCCGCCTCGACCAGGGTCGGCGTATCCTCCGTGCTGTAGCCGGTATAGAGGTTACCGTCCGGGTCGGCCTTTTCAGCGGCCACCAGGCAGATATCAGGGATGAGGTCAACAAAGAGCCGCGAATAGAGCTCAAGGTAGGTATGGATCGATCCGATCCTCAGTTTGCCTTCCGCCAGCATCTCGGCGAGCCGGACACTTTGCACCCCGGCATAGGCAAAATTGATCTCGTCGGCAATTCCCCTCTCAAAGACATCCAGGTGTTCGTCCCGGGAAATGGAGGGAATGATCATGGTCAGGCCGTTCACTTTTTCGGGGTTGACTCCCGTAAGGGCCTTGGCCAGAAAGGTCGCCTGCTTCTGATTGTCCCCCTCGATGATCACGCGGTCCCCCGGCCTCAAGAGGGTCTCCAGGGCCGGAAGGATCCTGTCCCTGTCGATCTTTTTGTGATCAACAAAGGTCGACGCGCTTCGCAGGCGTGCCCGCTTTCCATCCCTCCTGCTTTGCCAAGTCATGCTAAACCTCCAAGTCAGTCTGTTCCCCGGGAAGGTCCTCCCGCCAAGCCATCCAACAGCCTTGAAAAGGCTGGAATACTCTTCCTCAAGCTATCACGCGCGCCTGGTAGCGTCAAATACAATTGAGGGAAGATCCCATAACAAAGATATTATATATCACCGTGTATACTGGGCCTGTATGCTGACACTGAAAGAGACAGAAGAAGCGCTGACCCACATGGTCGATTCCCTGCCGCGGGAAATCTTCACGGAACTCAACGGCGGGGTCCTGCTGAAGGAGGATGCCAAGCTTCATCCAAAGCGGAGGGCAAACGATCTTTATATTCTCGGCGAGTACTACAGGGACCGGGTCTTCGGCCGCTATGTCGTGATCTATTACGGATCCCTGCGCAGGGTCTTCGGCCAGCTTCCCGATCAGGAATTCCTCCTGGAGCTCGAGCGCGTCCTGAAACATGAACTAACCCATCACCTGGAGGACCGGGCTGGTGAACGTGACCTCGAATGGGAGGATGAGAGGGCCCTGCTGCATTATCACGCCCGCCATCCCCTCGGCCACGCCGACCAGGGCTAGGCGCCTTTTTCCTCCAGGGCCTTTTTGATGAAGGCAAACTTCCTCTCCCAGTAAAGATCCCCCGCGATCCATTCCGACATGGCATGCTTGGCCCCTTCAACGATCCAGAAGTCTTTCATTGGAGACGCGCAGGCCTCGTACAATTTTGGGGCCATGGCGGTCGGGACAAATACGTCATCGCCTCCGTGGATGATCAGGATGGGGAGGGAGGCCTTGGCAACCTGCGACAAGGGCGTTGGATCCTTCCTCTTGTAGCCCATGAGGACACGGAAGAGGAGGAGGGTAACCAGGAAGGAGGGGCCGGCGATGAGGGGAGTCATCTTACTTATCGACCAGCGGCCCTGTTCAATGAGGGTACTGTAGCTGCAGTCTGCCAGGATGGCGGCAACTTCCCCGGGCATCTCCTCATCCCCGCTCGCCGTCAGAACATTCGCGGCTCCCATGGACAGGCCATCCAGGATAAAAAAAGCAGGCGGCTGGTCAGCCAGCCACTTGACCTGCTCCATCCAGGCGAAGAGATCCTTCCGGTAGCGGCAGCCAAGGTCAATGCGGCGGCCCCCGCTCGCACCGTGACCCCGGAAGAGAGGCATGAGGACTGAAAAACCAGCTTCCAGGTAGGTCAGGGCAGCGGGTGACCGGGTAAATTGAGCATCCCGCCAACCGTGGGCCAGGATGACACAACCCCCTTCAAAGCCAGTTTTGGCGGCCTGGCCGTCGGCGGGAAAGAAGACAGCTGAAAGGGTCAAGCCATCCCGCTTCAGTTCCCAATTCTCGTGCGGCTGGGCGAAGAGGGCCTTTCGGCCCCGGGCGGCGCCGTCCAACCGGGCCAGCATATCACTGGTAGCCCCCGCCCTGTCAGCCGGGTCGGAGGCTTCCGCCCGCCGTGTCGCGAAGCGGAAAAGTTGGAGGCCGATCAGGATTATGTACCAGATAAAGGCGGCAGCCACGCCGATCGCGCCAATGAGCAGAACCTGGACCCCTATCGCCAGGGCAAGCGACGGATATAACATTGGAAACCCTCCCCCTAGTAGCGTATCTTGGGGCTGTCAAGCCACTTGCCCCTGAAATAGAGTACCGTAGCAAATATTATGATAACAGCGTTTGATGACAGCATGGCGATCCAAACCCCCATGGCCCCAAGATTGGTGAACTGCTTGAAGCCCCAGATGAGCGGCAGGCGGACCGCCCACAGCCTGAATATGGACATATAGGCGGCATAGCGCGGGTAACCGGCCCCACTGAAGATACCGGAAAAAGCGTCAAAATAGCCCATGAGAGGCGTCATGAAGATATTGAAGACGGTATATTCCAGGGCCATCTTCCAAACAAGGTCGGCCTCGGGTCCGGTCTCCCGGATGAAGAGGGAGAGGGCGGGATAACGCAGGAGCCAGAGCAGGAGGCTACCACCGACCGCCATGAAGGTGACGTAACGGAAGGCGGTCCGGTTGAATTGCTTCACCCTGTCGATCTGCTTGGCCCCGATATTCTGGCCGACAATGGCGGTCAGGGAACCCCCGATCCCACCCGTAGGCTGCATAACGAAACTTGAAATCCGGTTGACCGCCGCATAGGCCGCGATGGTGGCGTCGCCATAGGAGGCGATCACGCCGTTGACCAGGGTAAAGCCGAGCGCCGCGCTCCCCTGCCCCAGGGCAGTGGGAAAACCCTTGCGGGCAAGCTCCGAGAATTGTCCCCAGGACAGGCGGACCTTGCGCAGGCGCAGCCTGATGTTATTTTGCGGTGAATAGATGGCATAGGCACCGAGTATGACCCGGATAACCTGTGAAAGGACGGTTGCCAGTGCGGCGCCCGCGATGCCAAGGCCCAGGCCAGGGAGTCCCAGGACGGGAATCCGGTCAAAGATGAAAAAGGGGTCGAGGATGGCGTTCAAGAGGGCGGCACCCGCGCTGATCATGGTGGTTATCTTGGTCTTGCCCTGGGCACCCAGGATGGCAAAATAGGCCAGGTAGACCATCTCAAAAATAAAACCCGCCATGAGGATGCTGAGATAGATCGAGGCATGGTGGCCGAGATTCCCCCTGCCGCCCATAAGGTTGACGATGGTGGGCGCCAGATAGTAACCCAAGAGAGAGAAGCTTACCCCAAGGATCAGGCAGAAGACGAAGATATGGGTCGCGTAGGACTCGGCCCGCTCCTTCTCATCAGCCCCGATCAATTGCGAGATGATTGCGGTTCCGGCAATGGCGACACCGATGCCAAGTGAGACAAAGAGATAGTGGGGTGGCCAGACAAAGCTGGTGGCGGCAAACTCAACCAGGGAAAGCTGGGCGACCCAAAGCCCGTCCGCCAGGTTGTAGAGGGAGTTGATCAGGTTATTGATCATGAGGGGGACCGCGACAGAGAAGAGCACGGGAGTGATGGGGCCGTCAAGTATGTGCCTGTCTTTAAAGGATTCTATTGCCAATGGGATCTCCCTCTCCTAAGACTCTCGGGCAGGGATCCGCCGGATTCCCGGCAGATCCCTGCCTAAAATAGTCTAGCACTCCCGGGACCAGCCCGCGTATCCAATTCGAATGTGGGCAAAAAAAGTGACCGGACCGGTCACCAGGGAAGCCCTCAGCTGCCGCCCGGCCGTTTAAAAACAAGCGCCAGGATCAGGATGATGAGCAGGGCGATGATATACCACCAGGTCCCGGCCTTCTCCCGCCTGCCACCGCAGGCGTCGCAACCCGGCACTTCCTGATCACAGGATGAACAGGGAAGATCCACCTTTTCCGGCTCATGGAGCCCCTTGTCTTTCTTGTCGGCCATAAAGACGCTACCTCCGCTTGTGCTGGCTCACTGGAGTCTATCACAGCCGGGGTCCGGGCGTCCAGCCGGGGACCCTTCCCGCATTTGGCGTGAGAGATCCCCCGTCGTGAGTCCGGTTCTTTCAAAGTTGCTCCTCCTCTTGATGAAGGGGAAGCTTAAGGCAACCGACAGGCCCGCGCCAAACCCGCCCGCTATCAAATCAGTCATGGTATCTATCAAACCGGGATTGGAGCGGTTCGAAAGCTTTCTCAAGGCAAGCAGGTCCCCGGCCGGCAAGTCTGACTGCCAACGCTGCATATTCATCCCAAACAGGGAATCGCCGACAAACTCATAGACCTCCCAGAGGACACCGCAGGTGATGGAAAAACAGAAGGCGAAGAGGGCGATGGCGGCGGGATTAACCAGGTTCCGGGTACTCTGGTTACGGGTCAGTGACATGAAAAGGAGAAGGCCAACGATGCCCAGCAGACCGCCGGAAACGAAGTGTAGCAGGGTATCCCACCAGGGGAAGCGCTGGTAGAAGTTCAGGAGACTGCCCAGGAGGACGGAGCAGAGGACAAAAAGGGTGAAGATAATCTCCAGGAAAACCGGCACCACCAAATAGTCCTTGTGGGTGAGATAGTCAGGCAGATGGAGGGCGATCAGTGACAGGAAGGCCGTCAGCGCCGCGACAAAATAAGCCCGGACAATAACGCGTTTGACCAGAATCATACCCAGGCCGACCGCCAGGGCCGCCAGGCCAATCAAAAGAAAAGCCAGTCTCGCCCCCTTCACCATATAGTCCCTGAACCGCATAGGCTATTCCTTCCTTGTCCCTCCGCGGGATGGGGACAGTATAGCAGTCGGAAGCCGGCCACCCCCTTGAAACCAGGCCGGAGGATCGGCTTATCTGACAATGTTCACAATTTGTTTGAGATTCCCGCCCTAATTTACTGTATTCTGTAAGAAGCAAGAAAGGGAGGTTCCTTAATGATAGGAAAACACATCGGCCCGTTTCTGTTGAAGGGGGACGATCCCCTTATGATCGAAGCGGCCCATTGCGCGACCGTCCGGACGGAAAACACCCTGATGCACGCTATGTTACTCCTCTCCAGTGTCGGTTATACCTCCGTCCCCGTCTTGGATGATTCCTCTCGCCTGGCTGGTATCATCGGTATGCCCGCCATCTTCAACGGTATCCTGGGCGATGACAACTACCATTGGGATCAGCTGGACGTGAAAAAAGTCAAGGATGTCATGGAGAAGGAAGTCGCCCTTGTTTTCACTGACTCACCCCTGGAGGACATCCTCCGCCTCCTGGTCAACGCCAATTTCCTTTGCGTAACCGACCGTGAAGGCACCTTCAAGGGCATCATCGCCCGCAGGCAGATCCTGAAACGACTCAACCGATTTGCCCATGAGTTCGAGAATCACTATCTGGTAAGGCCCAGACAGGAAGAAGGCGCTGCCCGGCCAGCCGAGGCCCTCCCCCTCAAGAATCGGCAGAAGGCCCTCTGATTTTCCCCGGGAATGGAAACGGCGCCCTCGATTGATGGCGCCGCCTCCGGACTTGAATGAACTGATCGACCAGTCTACTCGACTTCGACCTCGGCCCCGGCCTCCCTGAGCGCCTTGGCCGCGTCTTCGGCATCGTCCTTGCTGATCTTTTCCCTGATCGGCTTGGGCGCTTCATCTACCAGGGCCTTGGCTTCCTTCAGCCCGAGTCCCGTGAGCTCACGCACGACCTTGATGACGGCAATCTTGGCCTGGCCCGCATTGGTCAGGATGACATCAAATTCCGTCTTCTCGACCTCCGCGGCACCGCCGGCATTATTGCCAGCCCCTGCCGGGGCCGCGACTGCCATGGCAGCGGCGGAGACACCAAACTCTTCCTCCATGGCCTTGACCAGCTCATTGAGTTCGAGAATTGTCAGATTTTTCACGGCATCCAGAATGCCGGCAAGTTTTTCGTTATCCATTGGTAGTTTCCTCCTCTTTTATAATCGGGGTTTCTTCAGGCCCCTCAGTTTCTTCAACTTTTTCTTCTTCGACTGCGGGCTCCGCTTCAGCTGTTTCAGCCTCTGGAGCCGCCGTTTCCTCTTCTTCTCCAGCCTCCGCCGCCTTTTCCGCGATCTGCGCGGTGACCTGCGCGAAAGCTGTCAGCGGATACATCATCATGAACAGGAGCTGGCCATAGAGGCTCTCGCGGGATTCAATCCGCGACAGGGCCAAAATCTTGTCAAGCGGGTAAAGCTCCCTGCCTACCACGCCGCCCTTGATACTCATCTTCCTGAATTTTTCGGTATGCTGACGGATAAGCCTGGGCGCCAGCACCACGTCTTCCGTGCTGTAGGCCAGGGCCGTCGGACCAATCATGGTCTCGCCGAGGTCCTCAATGCCAAGCTTGGCAAAAGCACGCTCCGTGATCGAATTCTTGACCACCTTATAGGACAGACCCTGGCGGCGGAATTCCGCCCGCATCTCAGTGTCCTGCTCGACAGTCAAGCCCTTGTAGTCCGTGATCACAATCGACTCGGCGTTTTCCAATTCCTTGGCAAGCGAGTCGACCTGCTTCTTTTTCATTTCCAGTCTTTTCTTACTGGGCATGCGACACTTCCTCCTTCTTCGTAATATAAACACCCCTCCGCGATAGGCAGAGGGGCGCGCGTAAAGTTCGTCCTTCCACCTCGGCGGGACAGCCTGACCTGTTTATATCCCTGGATCGGGATTCCTGCTTTCTTCGGCGTCGTAGGTATTCTATCTGTTTTTGTACCCGGCCGGTAGCCGGGCGGCGTCTACTTTGACAGCTTGGGGGCGGTCCGGATACCGGGGCCCATGGTGCTGGTCAGGGTACAACGCTGTATATACTGGCCTTTGGCGGCCGCCGGCTTGGCGCGGATAACCGCGTCCAGAAGCGCGTCGTAGTTGTCGAGGAGCTTCTCCACCCCGAACGATGCCTTGCCGATGGCACAGTGGATGATATTCTGTTTTTCGAGCCTGTACTCGATCCTTCCGGCCTTGGCCTCACTGACCGCCTTCCCCACATCCGGGGTGACTGTCCCCGACTTGGGATTGGGCATAAGCCCACGCGGCCCGAGAACCCGACCCAGGCGTCCGACGACTGCCATCATGTCGGGTGTCGCGATGGCGACATCAAAGTCAAGCCAACCTTCCTTCTCGATCTTCTCGGCCAATTCCTCCGCGCCGACAAAATCGGCCCCGGCTTCCTTGGCTTCTTCGGCGGCCGGACCCTTCGCGAAGACAGCAATGCGGGATTCTTTTCCCGTCCCATGCGGCAGTACAACGGTACCGCGGATCTGCTGATCCGCCCGCCGTGAGTCAACCCCCATCTTCAAATGGATCTCGACCGTCTCGTCGAATTTCGCTGTCGCGCCTTGCACGACCAGGTCCATGGCCTCCTGCGGTTCGTAAATCTCCTGGGGATCGACGAGTTTCGCAGCTTCCAAATAGCGCTTACCACGTTTCATGCCGGTCCCTCCTAACTGTCGTAGTCGACAACAATGCCCATGCTCCGGGCGGTACCTGCCACCATGCGGGCACCGGCCTCAATGTCAGCGGCATTGGTGTCCTCCATCTTGATCTCGGCGATGCGTTTGCATTCGGACCAGGAGACGGTCGCTACCTTTTCCTTGTCGGGTTCCCCCGACGCCTTGTCCAAATTGCAGGCCTTCTTCAAGAGCACGGCAGCCGGTGGAGTCTTCGTGACAAACGTGTAGGTACGATCCTGGTACACCGTGATGACGACGGGGATGATAAGACCGATGTCCTTTTGTGTTTGTTCATTGAATTCTCTGACAAACTGGGCGATATTGAGCCCGTGTTGTCCAAGAGCTGGTCCAACCGGCGGCGCCGGCGTTGCCTGGCCCGCAGGAATCTGAAGCTTTACGTATGCGGTTACTGGCTTTGCCATTCAGCCACCTCCCATTTCTTTTATTCGGCCAGAGGGCCGTTTATATGCGTCAAGACAGCGGGTGAGCTGTCCTTTTGCCTAATCTTGTTTCATGACCTGGGTCAGTTCAAGTTCCACGGGTGTCTCCCGCCCGAACATGGAAACCAGCACGGTCACCTTCTTCTTGTCCATGTTGATCTCTTCCACCCTGCCTTCAAAGCCCTCCAGCGGACCACTTATGACGCGGACATCGTCGCCGATGCCATAGTCCATGACAGGTTCCCACTCCTCGTCCAGTCCCATGAGGCCCAGCTCATCTTCGGTGAGGGGCACCGGGTTGGTGCTCGAGGGGCCGACAAAACCCGTTACGCCACGCGTATTGCGAACGATATACCAGATCTCGTCAGTCAGGATCATCTTGACCAGGACATAGCCCGGGTATATTTTGCGTTCGACATTCCGGCGCTTGCCATCCTTGATCTCGATCACCGTTTCCGTCGGCACGAGAACTTCCTGGATCATGTCCTGAAGACCACGGTTCTCGATGATGAGATCCAGCGTAGCCTTCACCCGGTTCTCATAGCCGGAGTAGGTGTGGATGACGTACCAGAGTGCCTCCTGGTTGTCGGACGTATCATTCATGCCCTATCCCTCAAATGAAACACGGACACCCTGGCTGACAAGCAGAACTTGACCGGATCCACCCTGCCAGCTATTGCCGCTTTCAGTCAAGGCCGGCTCGGACGGGATTTCCTCCTGCTGGTCCTTGGTGGAATAGATCCCGGTCGTGCGCATGATAAAGATAATCAGGGTATCAAAGACCAGGATGATGACAACTGAAATCGCGATGATGAGGAGGACGGTCATGGTGCTCTGTCTCAGCTTTTTCCTGTCCGGCCACATCACCCGCTTCAATTCGGTGATGATGTTGGTAAACCATTTCCTTATGCGTGAACCGGAAGTGGCCTTGCCTTTCTTCACCGGTCGCTTGGAGCGGCTATCCCTTGTCTTCATTTTCTTTTTTCCCGCCATGTCATCGCTCCCGTGAGTTGTCCGCCTACTTCGTTTCGCGGTGGATCGTATGTTTGTTGCAGAACCTGCAAAACTTGCTCAGTTCCAGTTTATCAGGCGTATTCATCTTATTTTTTTTGGTGTCATAATTCCGCTGCTTGCATTCGGAGCAAGCCAGGGTAATCCGTTCACGCGCACCAGGTTTCGCCATAGGGGTACCTCCCAATCAATCAAGTCAGACGTTTAGTCAGAGCAAAAAAAAAGACCCCCCGCGTCTGACAAGCAGAAGTATAGTAGCACAGCCGGTTACGGCTGTCAAACACGCGTGTCGCCTGGCAAATATACAGATAAATGACAATGTAAGCTGGACAGTGAGTCAAAAAAAATGTCCAGCTTAATCTGGCAAATAGAATGTCCCACTTAATCTGGCAAGAGTAACCTCTTTCATCAACCAAAACTTTATACTGTCCCAAGAGAAGAACCAAGCTCAAGGCGGGCCTTCCCTAAGGAGGTTGCCATGAGCCACTACCAACACCTGACCCTGGAGGACAGGGTCTTAATCAAAATGAAACTGGAAGCTGCCGACTCTTTTCGTAAGATCGCAAAAGACTTGGGTAAATCCCCCACCACCATCTCCCAGGAGATAAAAAAGCATCGGAGCCGTATCGAGAAGAATGCCTTCAATACCCGCTACAACCCTTGTAAGCACCGATTCCACTGTCCTGCCCAACTTTTATGTGGCAGGCTCTACTGCAAGAAGAAAACCTGTGCCTCCTGCAAGGAAGGCTGCTCTCCTCTTTGCCCTGACTTCGAAGAAGAATACTGCCCACGCCTGCAAAAGGCACCCTATGTCTGCCATGGCTGTAAACAAAAGCACCGTTGTGGCCTGACCCGCTACGAGTACATGCCCACCGTTGCTCACCATCAATACCTGGAGCTCCTGTCCGAATCCCGTCAAGGGAGGTCTTATTCGCCTGAAGAGGTCGACTCCATCCGCAAGATCGTGAAGGCAGATCTCAAGCGGGGGCTATCGCCTTACATCATCTGGGCCAACCACAAGAACGAACTGCCTTGCTCTCACCGGACCATCTACCGGCTCATCCAGGACCGAGCCCTGGCTGAAGTCTCAGGCTTTGACCTGCCCTACAAGATCCGTTACCGGCCCAGAAGAAAGAGGCGGGAGCACAAGATTGACACGCGCTGCCGTCAGGGGAGGACCTACCAGGACTACCTGGCCTTCATGGGGGAGGACCCCTGGCCCGTCGTCGAGATGGACACGGTCATCGGGACGGTCGGGGGCAAGGTCATCTTGTCCCTCTATTTCCAAGAGTCCTCCTTGCTCCTCTTATACTTGAGAGAACGTAATACGGCCCAGTCCGTCATCGATTGCTTTAATCGCCTCTACGATGTCCTGGGCCGGGACAGCTTTTGTCGACTCTTCCCGGTCCTCCTCACCGACAACGGATCGGAGTTCTCCAATCCTGTTGCCATTGAGTTTGGCCAAGAAGGCCAAAGGCGGACCCGGATCTACTATTGTGACCCGGGGATGCCAAACCAGAAGCCTGGAGTGGAAGGGGCCCACAAGCACTTAAGGCGCATTTTACCCAAGGGGACGTCTTTCAATGATCTGACCCAGGAAGACCTGAACCAGGTCATGGGCCATATCAATGGTTTCCCCAGAAAAAAGCTGAATGACCGGTCACCCACCCAGTCATTCAGCGCTACTTTCGGGAGGGACATCCTGGAACGCTTAGGCGTTCCTTGTATCGATCCTTCCCAAGTAGTTTTACGGCCCGGCATCTTAGATAAATAAGTTGCTGATCTAAAAGGCTCGCCCTGAATCGTGTTCTTCTCTAACGTTCCAGGCCATCCAGCTTAAAGTGTCGTAAACGACAAATAGCTCGATGGTTCTGTTAAGCGCGCTCTTCTTTCCTGCCGTGCTCCTTATTCTACCATTTATCTTCGCTTTACGGGGTTTTTCTAATGACTGCCAAACCCCTTGCTACATTTTGTTTCAAGATTTCTTGGATCTCTACTCTACTGTCCAGGTTAGCTTGTCATTTATCGCTGGCAAATATACCATCCAAGGGGGATAGCTGAAAGGCCTACATATGGCTTATACGCGGGAATTTGTGCAATAATTCCCCTTTTCTGCTTGATATTTTCGATTCGGGAGAATTAGCCACAATATCTGCCAACTTCTTTTTGCCAGGCATTACATGACGCGAGAGTCCAGTGACCACCCCCTAATTTGGAATATATAGTGTCAACAAAGAATAGAGAGACTTTCCTTTCTTTGTTTATCTTTGTGAATTACCTATTGTCCCACTTGTCAAGGTTGACTGTAATCATATAGCCAATCTGGCTCAGGTCATCACTTTCGTCGGCCGAATATCCAAGACTCACTGTCTCCGTTTTGTCATGAAGAAAAACCTCGTAGTCGTCTGCAAACGCCCCCTCAATTTCAAATCCCAACTTTTCAAGTTCAGTTTTGAAAAATTCAAGAATCTCCTTCGGACTCCCAGCTTCAGCATACATCCACATCCAAGCTGTCTCTTCATCCGACCCCGACCATACTTGTGTGTCAAAGGCAAGAACCGCACCTGGATAAACCGGTAAACCTTCTGGTAAAGCTCTTTCCGGTTGATATGCATTGTCAGAATTCTCTGGGCTACTTGCTGGAGGGCTGGAGGTTTTTGCAGCTTGAGCTTCAGATTCAGCAATCAAGGGGCTGGTGGTTGTATTGGTACCAGGTTCTTTTGGCTTAGCTTCGCTACTACATGCGGTTAGGGTAAAGACTAAGACAAGACACAAGATAAAGACTGTTTTTTTCAAAATACTTTCTCCTTTAGTAAGCCTGATTTACAATCATTCTTTCCTTACTTGTTTATATTATTTTTCAAACTGAATGAAAATCTACTCGATGTACCTGTTAAAACTGCTTCTTTTTAGTGCTTTGAACCTGATCCTTTATAGTCCTACTCATAGTATCATAGGGGGGGTTGAGCCCCCAAAGCCTGTACCTTGTGGAAACTCATCCATCACCCTCAAGTTGGAATATAGTCTGTCACCTTGCAAGTAGTAGATCAATGACAAGGTAAGCTGGCAAGGCGATTGTCCCGCAAATTTCGGAAATAAAACTGCAATGCTTGGCGGTGTGGAGCATATACTTCGGATATTGCGCCGGTTATCATTGGAGGAAGAACCAGAAGCAGGCTACCGATCAGATTTGTGGCAAATAGCTTAGCTTATGTTGTCGATTGGGACGAATCCACAGAAGCGTGACAATTCGTCCCGGGGATTAAGTGGTTTTCGATCAGGAACAGATTAGTATGCGTGATCAAGATACAACGGCTATAAAATGTGAAGGTTGCGGCGCTCCCTCCTACTTCGATCAGAAATCCGAGGGATTCATTTGCCCTTACTGCGGAGCTTTTGCTCCTTGGGCATCTGCTGACTTCAGGTATACGCTGGATATGATTTTCAGGCACCGTCCGATTCCGGTTATCGACGGACTTATAAAACTCACTCATGTGGGTATGGGCGAAAGCGCCGTAAAAGACCTGCGCTCCCCTGACGAGATATTGCAGAGAACCAGCAACCTGGACGATCTGCTTTATGGGCTTGATAAGGGAAGCTTTGAAAAGTGGGACAAAAGAGAGGAAAGATCCTTTAACTGTCCCTATTGTGGCGCCAAAATTATGGGATTTTCAACACAGAGTATTTTCAAGTGCACCTATTGTGGCAATAAACTCATGCCCTCGGAGCTCTTTGAAAGTGGCGAATATGGCGAAAACTTAGTATTTGGTTATGACCCCAATATGTATGACCGAGTGCTGCCGTTCAGGGTTACTAAAACGCAAGCCATAGAGCAAATGCTTCGCCTGGTCGCCCAGAACAGGAGCGACTTTGAAGGGCAGGAAATCGAAAAGAGGATAAGATCAGAGCTACAAGCAATTTGCTTGCCCTATTGGGTTGAGGATATCAGTGTAAAAGCAACTGTGGCCACCGAGCGGGGAAAGTTCACTTTTTATCACGACAGAATCAATTGGGCAAGGCCTCAGTGCTCACTTTTTGATATCTATCTGCTCAACGAATTGAACCCTTGGGATTACGGGGAGTCAGCGCCCTTTACTCCGGCATTTTTAGAGGATGATGTGCGTATTTTTGCCCCAATGAATAATGATGAACGGGTGACAGCACCCTATCGAATCCTGTACCGGGATATGCCTGATATGATCAAATCCGCATTTGGTCTTAATCAGGTTAAGATGCTGGGTTGGGTGACAGATTTCAGGCGTCACAAATATGCCTCTATCAATCTGCCCCTCTGGTATCTTGATAAACCAAGCTGGGCGAAGGAGTCGGATTTACAGACCAGAATGGCGGTAAATGCCCAAACAGGAAAGGCAGCGGCCCTATTTTTGGAGGCTGATAAAAAAGACTATACCCGCACACTTGATGCATACCCACTGCCTAAAATGTCGGATGAATCCACCATGTATTCCCCACCTGTGCCGGTCAAATATGTAAAGTCGCCTTTCTTATTCAAGACACTTGATATAAACGAAGTCTTGGGTAAACCGCGAAATAAATTCAGAAGCTTGTTTAGGGATTAAGACAGCATTCCCGGTCACCAGGTCCGCGCCAACTGCCTTGCCTCCTCCATACCCCGGGCCAAAAGGGACTCAGGTGGCTCAAACAGGAGATCGAGCGCATCAACGGCGACCGAATCGAAGCCCTCGATACCGAAGAAGGCGGTCAGATTCCTCATGAAGGGGATGCCTGTCTCAAGGGGGGAATCTTCATAGGCCCCACCCCGGGTGGTCAGAAAACAGAGTTTTTCCGCCCGGCAGATCCCATAGAGAAGGCCTTTGACCGTGTCCATGTCGAAGGTAATTCCCTGGACGCTGATATTTTCAATATAGATTTTCAAGAGGGCCGGTACGCTCAAATCCCAGAAGGGGGCGGCAACTATGACCCGTCCGGCTCCGGCGAACTGATGCGCGTAGCGGAAACGCGGATGGTCCAGCTCCCCCGCCTCCAGCAGCCGCTCACGCTGTTTGAAGAAATCACCTGTCAGGGGGACCAGGGGCTCCTCCATCAAGGTCAGCCGGTCCACCGCAAAACCGCCGCGCTCCTCCAGGACCTCCAGGAAGGATTCCGCCAAACGGCGGGTCCGCGATTCGGGTCCCCGGATGCAGGAATCGATATAGAGCACTTGACAAGATGACTTTTCCATAGATATACCACCTGAAAATACTGCCGCCCATTATAGCAGAGAAAATCCGTCCAGCCGGACAGTCAGGACCGGGAGATCAAGCGGCGGACAGCCATGATCCTTTCCGCCAGCCCGGCCGTTTCCGGAGAGGCTAGATCAATCAGGCGGAGGGTCGGCTTGTTGGGCGAACCGATCAGGAGCTGGCCATCGGAGACCAGGATGGCGATCGACTGGATCCGCCCGGGATCGGAGGGGGCATGGAAGAAAAGGACGTCAGCTTCCTCCAGGTCCGACAAGGCCGCCAGATCCGGGACTTCGACCGCCTCTCCTGATTTGAGGAGGGCATAGGGATCCCGTGAAAGCCTGTATCCGTTCAATAGGCCGGAGACGTAGAGGGCGCCTTCCGGGCTGATCCCCCGTGTGGTGGCCCCGCCCGGGACCAGGGGGCTGTCCTGGAAGGCCAGGAGGGTGGCGACCAGGAGCTGGCGGGCCTTGTCTTCCACGGGGATGGGTGACAGGGGCGGGAGCAGCAGGACTCCCGAGCTATTGATCCAACCCGTCTCCCCATCGGGCAGGCAGACGCGGAGCAGGTCACCATTTTGGTAATCGGCATAGAAGATCGCCCCCATGGGGGCTTCAACCAGCAAGGAACCAAGCCTGGCGTGGCTCATAACGCGCTTGGCGGGAATCCGGACAAGGATTTTGGCGATCTTGTTTTCCGGCAGGAGGGAGCTCTTGTCGGCTGACAGATGATCACGCCGCATGTAGCCTTCGAGGCCTTCCTCCAAGCGGACCTTAAGATAGACCTGATCGCTGCTGTCAAGGAGGGTGACCCCCTCGTTGAAGAGGGCCTCGGCGATCCGCTCACTTCTCCGGTCTGGTTCCGCAAGCAGGGGGGCCGATGAAAGCTTCACCACGGCCAGATCCTGGCGAAGGGCCAGATCCCCCGGTTCCTGGGGCGGGGTGTCCTCCAGGGAGGGGCCGGGATCAAAGTCAGGCCCTCCCTCCACAAGGAGCGGGACGACCAGAAAGAGGCCGGCCAGGAGGGTCGCGAATACGGTAACGGCAATCAGCCAAGGGGGGATCCGGCGCTTGACCTTGGTCAGGTAGACTGGCCGGCCCCTTTGATCGGAGACGGTATCGGGCGCCGCCCCGGGGGTCTCATCCGGGACGATCCCGCGCCTGATCTCTATCTTGTCGGGCCCTGCCTGACCTGACGCCCCGTCCTGCCGGCCCTTCCCATCAACCATGAACCGCTTCCTCCCCCGTCCCTCCGGTCAGGAGGACACAAAAGGCCAGGGCGTAGTCGTGTTCGTGGGAGAGGCTGAGGGTGATCCCCTGGCCGCCCAAGTGGTCAAAACGCCTGCTGGCTGCCCCATGCAGCTCAACCAGGGGCGCTCCCAGCTCATCCCGGCCGATCTCGATATCGGAAAAGGCGATGCCCTCCCGGCCGATGCCGGTTCCCAATGCCTTGGCTACGGCTTCCTTGGCCGCGAAACGGCCGGCCAGACGCCGGCTATCGGATCCACAGATTGTCCGCTCCCCCGGGGTAAAGATCCGGTCCAGGAAACGTTCGCCCTGGGCTTCCAGGACCTCTGTGATCCGCTTGACCGAGACGATGTCGACCCCTACCCGCATACCGCTCCCCTGCCATCAAAGGCCGTGCTTTTCACGGAGGCGGAGGTCCTGGCCGGGAAACTCGTAGATCAGGAAATTTCCCCTCAAGCGGCTGGCGACGCGGCGGTCGTACTGTTTGGAAAAATCGGCCGTGGACAGGTTGGAGGCGATCACGGTCGCAAGACCCCGGTTCTGCCTCGAATCCAGGAGCATGATGAATTGCGCGTAGGTGTCCTGAGTCGCCGGCTCGGTGCCCAGGTCATCCAGCAAAAGGAGGTCCCAGCTATGGAGCGCCTTGTAGAGCATCTCGGCTTCCTCGAGTAGGTCGGGATCAGGGCGGAAGGAGGCCTGCTGTCGCTTATAGCGGGTTATCAGGTCGAAGAGGTTGGGGGCCGTGATATAGATGACCGGCCGGTCCTCATCCATGAGCTTGTGGCCCAGGCACTGCATAAGGAAGGTTTTGCCCGTCCCGGGCGGCCCCGAAAAAAAGAGGTTCCGGTCCCGCACCCGGTCAAAATGGCTGGTGTAGAGCTGGGCCATATGGAGATTTTGGGCCATGGTCTCTCGGGCCGTCCGGCCGTCCTTCGCGCCGGAGGGCGTATTGTCGAAGAGATTGAGATTGAAATTGGCGAAGATGGCCTGATCCGACATCCTGTCAGGCAGGTAGGACGGCAGGATCCTCTGGATAATCTGCCTCCGGCAAAGACACCACTCACCCGCGATCCGGCCGGTATCCTGACAGGCGCGACAGGCATAAAGGGGTAGGTCGTATCCCTCCTCGATGCCCCGTTCTCTCAGGAATTCGGTCCGTTTCCTTTCGATGTCGCTGAAGGCTCCAGGGTCCGAGGGGGAGCCTCCTGGCTCCAGCCGGGCCTGGAGCCTGGCAAAACCGGCGGTCACCAGGGCCTTGTCAAGGGCCTCCAGCTCAGGATACTGCCGGTAGAGGGACCTGACCGCCTGGTCACGCAGGGCGTAGGCCCTGTGCCTGCGCCGCTCATAGATCCGGACGACATGATCGTTGATTTTCTGGGTCAGGCTCCTCATGAATCGGGTTCTTCCCCGGCATCCGCCCCGTCAAGGCGGGGCAGGCGGGTATCATACTCCTTCTCCTCCCCCTCCCCGCTTCCCTGTAGGAGGGAGAAATTGTCGCGGTTATCACGGAAACCGGCCCTGGTCCTCCCCTGGCGACCGATCCGGGCGGCCCGGTCCTTCTCATAGTCACGAACCTCTTCCAGGGTCTTGAGCCCCTGCTCGTACCAACCCTTCAGGACAGCGCTGACGAAGCGTATGGTCGGTTTTGAAGCGCCCCGCGTTTTGGAGAGCGCTTCATCAATCACATCCTGGCCATAGCCGAGCTCATCGATCCAGCCGTCGATGTCCTTCAGGTCGTATTCGGTCAAGGACCGGCGCAGTTTCTTGCCCACATAGGCCTTGAGCCTGTTTTTTTCCAGAAAACGCGAGTAGTAGACGGACAGCTGGTCATAGGTTTTGATTCCGGCCGCCGCCCAGTCCTCGGCGATCCGCATGGCGTAGCCGGGCCCGTCCAGCCGGTTATTGTTGGCGGCCTCCTGGAAGAGGGCATAAACCACTTCGGGTTCGAAGCCATAGGCCTCAAACCAGCGGTCGATCTGGTCATACCAGACAAAGGTCATGATGCCCTGGAAAAAGGTCATTTTAATCAGGTTGACCATCCTCTCCCGGTCCTGGCTCAGGTTCTCCCGTTTCGCAATCTCGCTGGGCTGCGAGGAACTGATGGGCCGGTAGCGTTTTTGCAATTCAAGCATCTTGAGATCACTGATCGCGATATCGTCGTGGCCGACCGTGATCAGCCGCTGACCCTGGAGCTCCAGGAGGGCTTCATCAACCGCCTCCTCTGAAATCCCCAGCCTGTCGGCCAGGTCGGCCCGGGTCGCGTCGCGGGTACCATTGTAGAAGACGCTGTTGAGAAACAAGTAGCATTTGATCGCGTTTCCGCTCAGTTTGGGCATGAGGTCGTGGATGAACAAGTCAGGCACCGGTGTATCACTGAACATGATCGATCGCCCGTCTTTTATACGCACCCTGACCACCTCTTTCCCGGTAACACTGGCCTCTGTCGCACACACAATACTAACAAATCACGCGGCCTGTTTGCCAGCAATCGCCAAGCCGCGTTTGTCCTTGGGAGGGGGGAGGACCCACGGGCCCTCCTCCCCTCATCTGATTCAAAACGAAATTTTCCCAGGGCCTACTTAGGGTCCGTCAGCCGGAGATAGGATTGGTAGCGCTCCTCGGCTGCCTCGCGGGCACGGGCGAAGATGGCTTCAACCTCCTCTTCCGGATACTTCTTGAACAGGGAGGTATAGCGGACCTCCTGTCTCAGGAAATCGGTGTAGTCACGTGTCGGCGCCTTGGAATCCAGGCTGAAGGGATTCTTTTCGGGATCCTCCGCCAGGACGGCCGGATTGTAACGCCAGAGATGCCAGTAACCTGTCTCCACCGCGTCTTTCTCACGCTCCTGCGACAAGGCCATGCCTCCCCGGATGCCATGGTTGATGCAGGGTGAATAGGCGATGACTATTGAAGGTCCATTCCAGGCTTCCGCTTCGCGCAAGGCGCGCAAGGTGTGTGCCTGGCTGGCCCCCATGGCGATCTGGGCCACATAGACATAGCCGTAGGTCATGGCCATGAGGCCCAGGTCCTTTTTCTTCAAGGCCTTGCCGCCTGCCGCGAATTGCGCGACAGCGCCGAGCTGGGTTGCCTTGGAGGCCTGTCCTCCCGTATTTGAATAGACTTCCGTATCCAGCACCAGGACGTTGACGTCCTCACCGGAGGCCAGGACATGGTCCAGCCCCCCGTAGCCGATATCGTAAGCCCAGCCGTCACCGCCGATGATCCAGGTCGAGCGGAGCATCAGATAGTCCTTGAGCTCCAGGATCCTGTCACGGAGTTCCGCGGCCTCGCCGGCAAGCTCCGCCTCGTCAAGATCCAGGATGAACCGGGAGGCGACGCCGCGCGCCCCCTCCTTCTCATCCTTTTTGTCCAGCCAGTTGGCTATCGATTCGCTGAGCGCTCCCGGGATATCCTTGACTTCAGCCAGCTCCCTGACATAGTCCGTTACCCGGTCACGGAGCTGCTTGACCCCCAGGTGCATTCCCAACCCATACTCGGCATTGTCTTCAAAGAGGGAGTTGGCCCAGGAGGGGCCGAACCCGTCCTCATTGACGCAATAGGGCATGGAGGGGGCGGAGCCTCCCCAAATGGAGGAGCAGCCCGTCGCGTTGGCGATCATCATCCGGTCACCGAAAAGCTGAGTCGCCAGCCGGACATAGGGCGTCTCGCCACAACCGGCACAGGCGCCTGAGAACTCGAGCAGGGGCCGCTCGAACTGGCTGCCCTTGACGGTCATCTTGTTCAGGGGGTTGGGTTTTCTCGACAGGGTCTGGGCGAACTCCCAGTGGTCGGCCTCCAGGCGATGCTCCTCGAGCGGCTCCATGACCAGGGCCTTCTCCTTGGCGGGACAGACCTGGGCGCAGGAGCCACAGCCGGTGCAATCGAGCGCCGAGATCTGGATCCGGAACCGGTACTGATCGTAGGGGCGCATGCCCTGGACCGTCTCGAAACTGTCAGGCGCGTTTTCCGCTTCTTCCCCTGTCAGGAGGAAGGGGCGGATGACCGCGTGGGGGCAGACATAGGCACACTGGTTGCACTGGATGCAGTTGTCGGGAATCCAGCGGGGAACATTGACGGCGATACCCCGCTTCTCATACTGTGAAGTCGACTGGGGCAGACTGCCGTCGACATGGTCCATGAAGGCCGATACGGGAAGGCTGTCGCCCTCCTGCCGGTTCATGACCTGGGCTATGTTGAGCACGAAATCAGGCGCTTCAAGCAACTTGACCGGCCTGTCCTCAGCCTCACGCCAATGGGCCGGGACTTCGACCTGCTGGATTTGCTGGATGCCGGCGTCCACGGCACTGTTGTTCATGCGGACCACCTCTTCGCCCTGGTCACCGTAGGAACGGGCGATGGCCTCCTTCATGTGCTTGACCGCCTCATCAACAGGGATGACCTCGCTGATCTTGAAGAAGGCCGCCTGGCAGATGGTATTGATCCGGGTCCCCAGGCCCAGCTTCTCGGCGATGTCAACGGCATCGATGATATAGAGCTTGATATCGTTTTCGGCCAGATAGCGTTTGACCTGGCCCGGCAGGAATCCGTCGAGTTCCGCTTCGCTCCTGGTCGTATTGAGCAGGAAGGAACCGCCTTTTTTCAGGACCTTGAGCATGTCGTACTTATCAAGATAAGCCTGGTTGTGGCAGGCGACGAAGTCGGCTTTTTCAACCAGATAGGGGGCCCGGATAGGCGAATTGCCGAAGCGGAGATCGGATATGGTCACCCCGCCTGATTTCTTGGAATCATAGGAGAAATAGGCCTGCGCGTACATGGGCGTATTGTCGCCGATGATCTTGATGGAGTTCTGGTTGGCGCCGACGGTCCCGTCGGATCCCAGTCCCCAGAAACGGGCCGCGAAGGTGCCTTCCGGTGACACCTGGAGTGATTCGGTGACGGGCAAGGAAAGGTCGGTCACGTCATCGGTGATGCCGATTGTGAATTCAGGCTTGGTATTGCCCGCGGCCAGCATCTCATAGACGGCATTTATCTGGGAGGGGGTGGTATCCTTTGAACCCAGTCCGTACCGGCCGCCCGATACGGTCACCGGCCTGTCGGCGCAGGAGACCGCTGAGACAACGTCAAGATAGAGGGCTTCGCCCGGGGCGCCCGGCTCCTTTGAACGGTCCAGGACAGCGATCCGCCTGACCGTCTCCGGGATGGCCTCAAGCAGGAGGTCGGAGCAGAAGGGCCTGAAGAGGTGGACGTGGACCACCCCTGTTTTCCGGCCCTGGCAGTTGAGGTAATCAACGGTCTCACAGATGGTGTCATAGACCGATCCCATGCAGACAATGATTTCCTCCGCCTCGGGGTCGCCGTAATAAACGAAGGGTTTGTAGACACGGCCTGTCAGCTTGCCTATCTCCTCCATATAGTGCTCAACCACTTGGGGGAGCTCGAGATAGTATTTATTGGGGGCCTCCTTCATCTGGAAAAAGATATCCGGATTCTGGGCCGAACCGCGAAGGCAGGGATCGTTGGGGGTCAGGCCCCGCTTCCTGAAGGCATTGACCGCCTCCATATCCACCAGGTCCGCCAGATCGGCATAGTCCAGCTGTTCGACCTTCTGGATCTCATGCGAAGTCCTGAAACCGTCGAAGAAATGGACAAAGGGCACACTGCCCTTGATGGCCGACAGATGCGCCACGACCCCCAGGTCCATGGCGGACTGGACCCCGTGTGAGGCCAGGATGGCAAAACCCGTCTGGCGGGCCGCCATGATGTCACCATGGTCACCGAAAATCGACAGGGCATGGCCGGCGATGGACCGGGCGGTAACGTGGAAGACGGCCGGCAGCAGTTCCCCCGCCATCTTGTACATGTTGGGGACCATAAGGAGCAGGCCCTGTGAGGCCGTATAGGTCGTCGTCAAGGCCCCCGTCGCAAGCGAGCCGTGGACCAGACCGGCGGCCCCTCCCTCAGACTGCATCTCAATCACCTGGACACTTTGGCCGAAGACATTTTTGCGCCCCTGTTGCGACCACTGGTCAACGCTGTCCGCCATACCGGATGAAGGTGTAATCGGATAAATACCTGCCACTTCCGTAAAGGCATATGACGCGTAGGCCGCGGCGGTGTTCCCATCCATCGTCACAAAAGTTTTGTTTTTTGGCATTTTTATCTCCCTGTTTTTAGTGGGCGCTGAAATAGGCCCGGCCAAATCAGTATATCACGAAGGCAGGCCCCCTCCGGCCTGGTGGCTACCGGTCCCAGAGCGACCGCCCCGTCATTTCCCCGGGCCTTTCAAGCCCCAGGATATCCAGCATGGTAGGCGCCAGGTCCGCCAGTCTTCCGTCCCTCAGGCAGCCGCTTACCAGCCCTGCCCCGATCAGTTTGACCGGGTTGGTGGTATGGGCCGTGAAGGGCCACCCTGCCCCGGCTCCACCATCTCCTCCAGGTTCCCATGGTCAGCGGTGATCAGGGCAACCCCGCCCCGCTCCAGGATGGCAGGAACAATCCGGGACAAGCAGCGGTCGACGGTTTCCAGGGCCTTGACAGCCGCGTCAAAGATCCCTGTGTGCCCAATCATGTCGCCATTGGCGAAGTTCAGGATGATCACGTCAGGCGGCTGGTCGGCCAGGGCGGCGAGCAGGCGGTCCGTCACCTCCGGCGCGCTCATCTCCGGTTGCAGATCATAGGTGGCGACGGCAGGCGAGGGCACCAGGATCCTTTCCTCACCGGCAAAGGCTTCCTCCCGGCCACCGTTGAGGAAAAAGGTCACATGGGCGTATTTTTCCGTCTCGGCAATCCGGAGCTGGGTCAGACCGGCCTCCGACACCACCTCTCCCAGGACCCCTGTCAATCGTTCGGGTGGATAGGCGGTCCGGTAATCGTCAAAAGATTCAAAGTCCGCGCTGTATTCGGCCATGCCTACGTAGGCAAGGCCCAGGGGGGACTGAGCGACCGGAAATTTGTCGAAAGCGGGCTCACAGAAGGCCCGGGTCAATTCACGCGCCCGGTCGGGCCTGAAGTTGAAGAAGATGAAGCTGTCCCCTGGCTTGACAGGGGCGACAGGCCTCCCGTCCGGCTCCGTGATCAGGACCGGGACAATGAATTCATCGGTCACGCCCCGGGCATAGGAGGCCCTGACGGCGGCAAGCGGATCAAGGGCCCGCTCCCCTTCGAAAGCTTCCGCTGTCAGGGCACGGTAGGCTTTCTCCACCCGGTCCCAGCGGTTGTCACGATCCATGGCGTAATAGCGGCCCGACAGGGTCGCGACACGTCCGAGCCCCACTTTTTCAAGATGGGCCAAAAGCGTCTCCAGGTAGCCCGCGCCCGACTCAGGCCCGGTGTCCCGTCCGTCAAAGAAGGCGTGGATGGCCAGGTCCTTGATCTGGTTTTCCCTGGCCATATCCACCAGGGCCAGGAGATGGTTCAGGTGGCTGTGGACACCGCCGTCCGAGAGGAGACCGGCCAGGTGCAGGGTGGCTTGTCTCTCAGCCGCCCGGCGCATGGCCCACAGGAGAGCCGGGTTTTCAAAGAAGCTACCTTCTTCAATCGCCTTGCTGATCCTGAGCAGGTCCTGGTAGACGACCCTCCCCGCCCCTATATTGGTATGGCCCACCTCCGAGTTGCCCATCTGGCCGTCCGGGAGCCCCACATGACTGCCGCTTGTCTGGATGACCGAGCAGGGCCATTTTTCCGACAGACTATCCAGGCAGGGGGTCCTGGCCGCCAGGACGGCGTTGCCTTCCTCTTTTTCCGAAATGCCCCAGCCGTCAAGGATCAAGAGGGCGACCGGTCCCTTGGGTCCTGTTCTCATAAGTTATCCCCCGGCGATGGCGGCGAAGTCCTCCGCCTGGAGCGAGGCGCCCCCGACAAGCCCGCCATCGACATGCGGCTGGGCGAAGAGGCCGGCCGCGTTCCCGGCCTTGATCGAACCGCCGTAAAGGATTTTGACGTAATCGGCTTCCCCACCGTAGAGGTCAGCCAGCAGGCGGCGGATATAGGCGCAGGCTTCCTCAGCCTGTCCCTCTGTCGCCGTATCGCCCGTCCCGATGGCCCAGACCGGCTCGTAAGCGACCATGATCTGGCAAAGCGAGTTTTCGCCGATGCCATCAAAGGCTGCCCTGATCTGTTTTTCCAGCAGGGTCTCCGTCTCCCCGGCCGCCCGCTGGGCCTTGGTCTCCCCGCAACAGACGATGGGACGAACCCCCCAGGCAAGCGCCGCCTTCAACTTGGCATTCACAAGCTCATCGGTCTCCCCGTTATAGGCCCGGCGTTCCGAATGGCCAATAAGTACGTAGGGAACATGCATCTCCGCCAGCATCCTCATGGAGATCTCCCCCGTGTAGGCGCCCTGGTCGACCGGATGGCCGTCCTGGGCCGCGACCCGGACCGGCGATCCCGCGCAGGTTGACAGGGCGGCTTCCAGCACCGTGTAGGGGACGGCGGCAATGAGCTTGGCGGACGCGCTGGTGACCAGAGGCTTCAATCGATCCAGGAAGGCTGTCGCCTCCGCGGGAACCCCGTAGTTCATCTTCCAGTTACCGGCCACCACCCGGGCCCGGGGATCCCGGTCGAGCAGGCAATCGATGCCGGGCAGGACCTTACCTTCCAGAAATTCCAGGGCAGCGCCGCCCCCGGTGGAGATATGGGTCATCCTGTCAGCGAAGCCCATCCTTTCGACGGCGGCCGCCGAGTCGCCGCCACCGATGATGGAGATGACCTCTGATTCTGCGATGGCCTTGGCCACGGTCTGGGTTGACCGGCTGAAGGCCTCAAATTCGAAGACATCAACCGGGCCGTTCCAGACGACCGTGCCGGAAGCGGCGGCGATTTCACCATAGCTTTTGGCTGTCTCCGGTCCAATCCCCATACCCATCATGTCGTCGGGGATCTGGTTGGAAGGGACGATCATCGGTGTGGCATCCTCCGCGTACCTGTCGGAAACGGTTGTGTCGACAGGCAGCAGGAGCCTGACCCCTTTTTCCTCGGCCAGGGCCATGAGTTCCCGGGCCAGGTCCAGCTTGTCGCTTTCACAGATCGAGCTGCCCACCGGCCAGCCCTTGGCCGCCTGGAAGGTGTAGGCCATGCCGCCGCCGATCAGGAGATTGTCCACATTATTGATCAGGTTCTTTATGACGCCGATCTTGTCCGATACCTTGGAGCCTCCCAGGATAGCCGTCAGCGGCCGCTTGGGATCACTCACGGCCCTCCCCAGCATCTCAAGTTCCCGGTTGATGGTATAGCCGGCCAGGCCGGGCAGAAAAGAAGCGACCCCCGCCGTGGAGGCGTGCGCCCGGTGGACAACACCGAAGGCATCGCTGGCGTAAAGCTCCGCCAGGCCGGCGAGTTTACGGGCAAAGGCCGGGTCGTTCTTTGTCTCTTCCTTATGGAAACGCACATTTTCCAGAAGAAGCGGCTCACCCTCCCCCGGGCCAAGGCCTTGGCCCGGGCTCCCGATCACATCGTCGGCCAGGGTCACCGGCTTGCCCAGCAGGTCCGACAGCCGTTCAGCCACGGGTTTCAGGGAGAAGGCGGGGTCAAAGCCCTTGGGCCGGCCCAGGTGCGAGACTATGATGAGCTTGGCGCCCCGGTCGACCAAGGACCGGATCGTCGGCAAGGCCGCCCTTATCCGGCGGTCATCTGAAATTTCCCCGGTCTTCTTGTCGAGGGGAACGTTGAACTCGGCCCGCAACAAGACCCGCTTGCCCTTAACTTCCACCTCGTCGATCGTCTTCTTGTCATAAATGATCATGCCAAACCCCTTTTGAATGATTTGCCGCCCGCAAGGGCAGGCCCTGCTATCCTACAATAATTCAACGCGTCAAGGCGCGCCCTCTTAAATGTAACGCCAGGACCGGAATAATTCAGCTGACAATTCGCCTATTTCATTTCAGTTTTTCTCCTGGGCGGCCTTCAATTTGACCGTCCCCAAGGCCGCCTCACCCGTCACGGTACATGGGGGCGTGCTGGTCCTCCCTACCATGGCTGTCGGAACCCGCTGTACAGAACATATCCAGCTGGCGGGCAATCTCACGCAGGTGGCGCGCTTCCCGTGCTGACGCCTGTCCGTGGAAACATTCGATCCCGCCGACACCTGCCTGGCGGAAATACTTGAAATGGGCAACCAGGCCGGCCGCTTCCCCGGCCTCCAGCCCAGCCCTGTACCAGCCATACTGCTGGGGGTGCGCCAGGACCACCACCCCGCCCGATTGCCGGATGACCTGGACGATCTCAGGGACCAGACGACGCTCCCGGTAAACAAAGGCTGGCCGCCCCTCATTCAGAAGCTCTTGGAAGGCCTCTTCAATCGAGGCGAATCCCGCTTCCTCAACCAACCATAGCGCCATATGGGCCCGCCCGGCCATGGTACGCGAATGGCCGTGCCGGTATAGATCCTCATAGCTGATCCCGTAGCCAAGATCCCGCAGCTTTTCGACCATGGCCCGGTTGCGCCTTTCCCTGTCCGCGGCCAATTTTTCAAGATAGGCCATCATGTCCGCCGGCTGGTCCTCCTCGAAGTAGCCGAGCAGATGGACCTCCTGGTCCAGATAGCGGGCACTGCACTCGACCCCCGCCACAAAGACAGGTCTTCCAGCCTGGGGAGTAAGGCTCAGGGCCTCGCGAACAGCCGGTATGCCGGCCATGCTGTCATGATCTGTCAGTGAGAAGGCCCGCAGGCCGTTGACCAGAGCCTCCGCCACCAGTTCTTCAGGTGTTTGGGCCCCGTCCGAGAAGCTTGAATGCAGATGGAAGTCGACAGCCCCCGCCTCCGTGGCTTCGCGGAGGAAACGGGCGATCGGCGCTTCAGATCCGGATACCGCCCTGGTCATGATCCTGGTCCCTGACGGGCGGCTCGCCATAACTTTCAGAGATGAAGTAACGCGGCCGGGCCTTGACTTCGCGAAAGAGGCTGTCGATATAGATCCCTATCAGGCCCAGGCTGATCAGGATGAGACTGCCGATCAGAAGCTGGAGCAGGATGACGGTTGTGAAGCCTGTTGCCGCCCGGCCCCGGAAATACCTGACCAGGGTTTGGACGGAGAGGACGAAGAAAGCCAGGAGGAAAAAAGTACCCACACTGTTGATCAGGAGCAAGGGACGGGAGGAGAAGCCGGTCAACGCGTTGACGGAAAGGCGGACCAGTTTCCTGAAGCTCCATTTACTCTTTCCCCCGGCCCTGGCCTCGACCACGAAGGGGAAGCTGGTCCTCCGGAAGCCCATCCAGGCGGACAGGGCCCGAAAGAAAGTATCCTTTTCCGGAATTGTTTTCCAGTAGTCGACGACCCGGCGGTCCAGGAGCTTGAAGTCAGAGGCGTTCTTCAACTGAATGCCCGACAACTTGCGGAAGATCCGGTAAAAAAGGCCGGCCGCCGCCCGTGACAGGCAGGATTCGTCCCCCCGCCCCGCCTTCACGCCTTCCACGACCTGGTAGCCTTCCTGCCAGGAGGCGATCATGTCCGGCAGGTAACGGGGGGGGTGCTGCAGGTCACCATCCATGACGATGACGGCGTCACCTCTTGCCTGGTCCAGACCCGCACAAAGGGCCGCTTCCTTGCCAAAATTCCTGGACAGGCGGATCAGCCTGATCGCCTTGTCCGCTTGGGCCAGGGCCAGGAGTTCTTCCCAGGTCCCGTCCAGGGATCCATCATCGACCGCCAGAAGCTCGTAATCCAAGCCCGTGCTGACAAGGGTATCCGACACAGCCCGGAGCGTCCTCTCAAGCTGTCCCGATTCATTATGGAAGGGGATGACGACCGAAATCAGCGGCCTTTCCTTGTTTGTCTCCCGGTTCAAATTGATACGTCCATCTCCTCTATTTGAAAATGGACGCAGTTGCTCGCCGCGTCCATCTCCAGTTCACAAGCTTACCTGCCGATCAGTTGAGGACCCGATTGACCCTGGATGCCACCGGGTAGGTCAGAAGATTATCCACCACGACACCACGGCCGCTGACCGCGTGGATCATCTGGTTATTGCCGATGTATATACCGACATGGTGGTAACCATAGCCCCTGCTGAAGAAGATCAGATCTCCGGGCAGGAGGTTGGAGAAATCACGCCCTGAGAAGGAGACCCGGCTGCCAAGTTGCCTGGCCTGTGGGTCGGAACCGTGCGGAATATTCTTGTAACCAATGGCTTCATAGGTGTATTTGACCAGGCCAGAACAATCGAAGGCATTCATATTCTTCCCGCTCAGCCGGTAGGGTGTGCCCAGGGCTGATCGGGCAATATCCACAACCCGCTGCCTCAAGTCGGCGTTGCCGCTGCTGTTGCCGGCGTTGGATCCACCCGAGCTACTGCCGCCGGAGCTGCTTCCCCCGCTGCTGCCGCCGGTCGCGGGCGGGGCAGGCTGTTTGCTTGAGATCAGGTCATTTGATATGTAGCCTGACTGGCCGGAGCCTGTCTGGATCATGGTCCACTCAGAACCCACCGCCTTCTTGGTCAGCTTGTCCCGGTGGCGGACCACCGTCACAATCGAGCAGTTGGTATTGGGCTGGGAACGGATATTGGCCGCCCCGGTCGTCACGTAAACAGCCCCGGTCGCCCGTTCAAAGCCAGCCGGCGGCGGTGTGACATGGGTCAGCAAATCGCTCCGGATAAAGCCGATCTTTCCGCTCTCCAGCTTGACCTTCGACCAGGTATCGTTGGCCTCAAGTTCCGTCACCTTCTGGTCCCGTTCAATTCTTTCAATGACCGAGGCGTCCGTGGTCGGTGAGCTGCGGACATTGACCGATCCGGTATTGACGTAAAGGCTCCGGTTGGTCTTTACAAAGGGGTTGGCGGGTGGCTTCTCCCTGAGCAGGTGATTGAAGACATAGGAGACGACCCCGCCCTCTGTCCTTATCTTGGACCAGCCGCCGTTGTCGGATATCTGATAGACCCGGTCATCCATGAAGGCCGCGCCGATGATCTCGGCATCGGTCGAGGGCGATTCACGCAAGTTGGCCTCTTCCGTATCGATGTACATGTAGCGGCCACACTCGAGCTCCGTAATCTCATTGGCCGGCTTGACCGGACCGAACAGCTCGTTGAGCATATAACCGGTGAGGCCGTGCTCCGTCCTGATCCTGGACCAGCCCTCACCTGCCTCCAGGACGGTCAGCGTCATCCCGCGCAGGCCAAAGCCCTCAATGGGATGATTGGTCCCCGGACCTTCACGCACGTAGACCTGACGGTTCTGGACATAATAGCTCTCACCCGACACGGGTACGAAGACAGGCTCTTCACTGACGCCGTCCGCCTTCACATAACCCTCTATACCGGCCGCGTTTCGGACAAATACCCAGCCCTCCTCCGTGTCAAGCTGGATGAGCCATTCGTTCAGGAGGGCCTTGGTCAGAACATCGGCAGTCTCCTCCGCCGCGGCATGGATGGCTATCGATTTTTCCCTGACATAGAGCCTGGTCAAGGTCTCGACCGAGGCAAGGGATGGATCCGGATCCTCATCATCCGGGCTTCCCGTTTCGCCGACCGCCATCAAATATTCATCTTCAGGTATCACGATGATCTCGGGCCCGTCTGTCCCTTCGTCTTCGGCCAGGAGGGGGATCGGGTGGTCGCGGTCTATCAGTCCGCCCTGCCCTTCCAGTTCATCGGGGTCCATAAGGGGGACCCCAACCTGTTCGGCAGAGGCGATTTTTATAACAAAAAGGGTGACAATCAAGACAAGGGCAATGACGGGAATTCCATAAAAGAGCAACCTGCCCCTGGCACCGGCTGTGACGCGTTTGCGCTTCCTGACCTTCGGCCGGCTACGTCTGACAGGTTTGACCGGTCGGTCCGTTTGATCCTGCTCTTCTCCCGCGAGAGGGTTTTCCAGTGACATCAATGATTACCTTCCCATACCTGAACGCGCCCGACCCAAGTCCGGCTTTCCGACATTATAGCACCGGCTTCCCGGGGGTTCAACGCAATTTCTGTTACAGATCCGTAACAAGCAACCTGCCAAGGCGCTCCATAAATCGGCTGGCGGCGAGCAGGTCCGCGACGCCACCACAGCTCAATCCTTCCCGGGTAAAGCGCTCGGACAGCTCCTCCATCAAGTGACCAAGCCCGGCGGCCGGCAGACCGGAAGCCGCCTCCACAAGCTGATCCGATCCCAGCCTCTCCACGACCAATTCCCTGATGGCCTCCGCCCCCTCCTCGCCAGCCCTTTTCTGCAGGGTGCTGTCGGAAACCCTGGCCAGGAGGGCCAGGAGGGTCCTCTGGCCCGCCGTGTTTTCGTCATCACCGGCCTCCAGGGCCCGGCGCAGGACAGGGAGGCCCAGATCAAAGAGGGAGGGAAATCCCCCCAGGGCCTCTTCCCGGACGCCGGCCGGACAGGGGGAGGCATTCAAGCGCCGGGACAGCAGGTAGAAATGAGGGGTCCCCAGGACCGTCTCTTCAAGCGACCGGGCTATCCCTGCTGTCCGGGAGGCCAGAAAATCAAACAGGTTCCCCGGTCCGGGTGGAGTAAAGACCCCGGCCAGGTATTCCCCCACCGCCAGGAGCAGGATGCCTGAGCTGTAGATCCAACCCCGATGGGTATTGACGCCGCCCGTCGCCTCCTCCATGGTCCCCTCCGCCTCCAGGCCCAGATGGCGGAGCCGGACCGCTTTTTCCTCCAGACCGGGTCCCGGCTCCCAGCCGAGCAGGAAGGACTGACGGTAGTATTTAATGAGTGAGGCCTGGCTGCGGATGAAGGTAAACCGGTCCATGTCATCATGGGAACCGGAATCACGACAGGTGACCAGGCCGGGCTTGGGGGCAACCATGAGCTCGAAGGCGGAAGCCTCCGCGGCCAGGCCGGCGACCTCATCCGCCAAGATCCCTGCCGCGTAGGCGGCAAGCAGGTCATTGACCTTCCTGGTGAGCTGTTCAAGCGGATGGGCACGCCTGGATGAACAGACGACAGCGGGTTGATCACAGAGGAGGCAGGTCCTGGGGGCCAGGCCTCTTCCGACCCTTTTCAGGGGCCGCCCGGCCTGGTCCTGGACATCCAGGTCAAGGAGCCGGGAGGCCTCTTTTCGCAGCTCCTGCTCCAAGGTCAAGGATTTCAAGGCTTCCGCCGGAAGACCGCTAACGGCAAGGACCGCCTCATCCCCCCCTACCCCCTGCCCTATCCATTCGGCTTCAAGGAGGGCTCCCAGTCGGCCCAGGATCAGTTTCAGCCAAGCCAGCTCCCGATCGAAAAAAAAGCTGGACAGGGGGGTCCGCTTAATGGCCCCCGGGAGATTGAGCGACAGGGTAATGACCGGACAGCCGGTCTTCTCCCTCAGGACCTTCTGCCGCTGGGCGCGGGAATCACGGCTGGCGAGAACTTCCTCCAGGCCTACGGGTTGGCTGACTATGGCGGCATAGTCAAGGAGCGGTCGCATGGCGGCCCCCTTCGCTAGACTTCGAGATTCTCGGGAACGGGGAAGGTCATGAGCCGAAGCGAATTCAGGTCGGACAGCCTGTAATCGGACGGGATGTTGACCAGGCCCAATATCTGTGAATCCTTGGTGATCGGATGGGTCAGGAACTCCTGGTAGAGCTGGAAGTCCTTGATCATGCCCGTCGATTTGACATGCATGCGGGGTCCGGTACAGTAGTGGCGCTGGTCACCGATCAGGACATGGGTCGCGTCGTGGTAGGAGATGGGCAGATCACGTTCGATCAGCTCCTTGACATCCTGCTCCAGCTCCCTAAGATCCAGCTCCGGCCGGTCATGGAAGGAGAGGATGAAGCCTGACCTGACATCGAAGTGTTCAAAGTGATAGACCCGGCGGTCGATCAGGCAATGCTCGACCAGGTCCTCGGCCGTATGGGCCATGCGTCGGTTGTTGATGGAGCTGAAGACCACGTCCTTGACATCGGTGGGCTCAGGACCGAAGACGGAAGGACGCGTCACGATGATCTCCTCGCCGATCCCGATCAGGAGATGGGCGTTCATACCCAGCTGGTCATAGATCAGGTCGAAATGCTCGACAATGACGCGCTTGCCCTGGTCCAGGGCCTGGCGGATGGCCTGGGCAAGCTCGTGGGCCTGGTGGAAGGCCAGTTCGAAACGGATGTCGACATGGTAGGTATGGGGGGTGAAAAAACCCGTGTCATCCAGGTGCATGAGCGGCAGGGGCCGGACGTTGACCCCCTCGTCATCATTGGTCAGTTCAAGGCCGGGGAACATCCCCTTCAAGAGGATGCTCTTGCCCGATCCACTGTCGCCGATCAGGCCGATGAGTGAATCAAAGGGCGAAAGGAACTGCTGGGAGATCTGCCTGCCCTGGTCAACCATGCGGGGGGCCCCGCGGGGGGATAGGAGCACACTGTAGAGATGGTTACGCTGCATTCGGTCTGAATAGGACATGGCCAAACTCCTTCTGGCGGGACAGCCTCCGCGCGGGCCTCTTCTTATTGAAGCCCTGACCGCATTGTCTCACAATCAGGCCCCGCCTGCCAGGTTTTTGCGGGGCCTGCCGGATTCCCGTACAATGAAATTCAACAAATGATCGGAGCGAATGGATGGCAGAAGAATCACACGCCAGGACAAAGGAAGAACTGACGCGGACAGCCTTGAACCGGCCCGCTGAGATACCCGCCGTCGTCCAGAAAAGACTGCTGGACTGTGCCCACCTGGGTCCTGAGGGGGTATTGGAGGCAATCGATAGCCGGCTGACGGGCCTGGGGGAAAGTGAGGTCATCAAAAGCCGTAGCCTCTATGGAGACAATGTCGTCATCCACGGCCACAAAGTCACCTTCCTCGAGCGCCTCTTCAATGCCTTCATCAATCCTTTCACCCTGATCCTGATCGTCCTGGCCGCGATCTCGGTCCTGACCGATATCGCCTTCGCCGCCCCGGAGGACAGGAGCTACATCACGGTCCTGCTCATCAGCGCCATGGTCCTGGTATCAGGAGCCCTCCGCTTCATCCAGGAGACCCGGTCCGGTAACGCCGCGGAGAAATTGACCAACATGATCGTCAACACGACCGCCATCGTCCGCCAGGAGGACGGCGAAAGGGAGCGGGTCATGGAGGAGGCCGTGGTCGGGGATATCGTCCAGCTGGCCGCCGGCGATATGATACCGGCCGATATGAGGATCCTGGCCGCCAAGGACCTCTTCCTGAGCGAAAGCACCCTGACCGGCGAATCGGCCCATGCCGAGAAATACGCCGAGGCCTCCGACCTTGATTCCAACCATGTCCTCGACTACCCCAACCTGGCCTTCATGGGGACCAACGTCATCTCCGGCAGCGGGACCGGTATCGTTCTGGCGACAGGCCAGGACACGGTCTTCGGACAGATTGCCAAGAGCCTGAAGGAAAAACCGGAGCCCACCTCCTTTGAGCGGGGGGTCAACCACGTCTCGGCGGTCCTCATCCGCTTCATGCTGGTCATGGTCCCCGTTGTCTTCCTCATCTCAGGTCTGACCAAGGGCAACTGGCTCCAGGCAGGGCTCCTCGCCATCTCCCTGGCGGTCGGCCTCACCCCCGAGATGCTCCCCATGATCGTGACTGCCAGCCTGGCCAAGGGCGCCGTCCATATGTCCAAGCAGAAGGTCATCATCAAGAACCTGAACGCCATCCAGAACCTGGGCTCCATTGATATCCTCTGCACGGACAAGACAGGCACCATTACCCAGGACCGGGTCGCCCTCGAGTACCATCTGGACCTGGCCGGCAAGGAAAATCCACGTGTCCTGAGGCATGCCTATCTGAATTCCTATTTCCAGACGGGCCTCCGGAATCTCATGGATGAAGCCATTGTTGAGAAGACCCATGAGGAGGAGGACAAGGCCGGGGACGGGCTTGAGCGGCTTCAGGAACGCTACGAGAAAGTCGATGAGATCCCCTTTGACTTTGAACGCCGCCGTATGAGCGTAGTGGTCAGGGACAGGGCAGGCAAGACCCAGATGATAACCAAGGGGGCGCTGGAGGAGATGCTGGCCGTCTGCGCCTACGCCCAGATTGATGACGCCCGGGTGGTGCCGCTCGACGAAGAGGTCATCCATCGTGTCCGGGAGGATGTGGATGAGTACAACGAAAAGGGCTTGCGGGTCCTCCTGATCGCCCAGAAGACCAACCCCTCGCCGGTGGGCATGTTCAGCGTGACGGATGAGACCGATATGGTCCTGATCGGCTATCTGGCCTTCCTGGACCCACCCAAGCTGTCGACGAAAGCCGCCATCGCCGCCCTCCATGATCACGGGGTGGAGGTCAAGGTCCTGACCGGGGACAACGAGAAGGTCTCCCGCGCCATCTGCCAGATGGTGGGCCTGGACGTTGAGCATATCCTGACGGGCGATGACATAGAGGCCATGGATGACGGGGAACTGACCCGGGCGGCTGAGAGCACCACGGTCCTGGCCCGCCTGTCCCCCCTCCAGAAATCGCGTATTGTCAAGCTCCTCCGCCAAAATGGCCACAGTGTCGGCTATATGGGGGACGGCATCAATGACGTGACCGCCCTGCAGGATGCCGATGTCGGCATCTCGGTTGACACCGGCGTCGACATCGCCAAGGAATCCTCCCATGTCATCCTGCTGGAAAAAGATCTCATGGTACTGGAGCAGGGCATCATCGAGGGCAGGCGGACCTACGCCAACATGATCAAGTACATCAAGATGACGGCCTCCTCCAACTTCGGGAACGTCTTCTCCATGCTGATCGCCGCCGCCTTCCTCCCCTTCCTGCCCATGACGGCCATCCAGATCCTGATCCTGAACCTGATCTACGATATCTCCTGCGCTTCGCTCCCCTGGGACAATGTGGACCTGGATTACCTGAAGGTGCCGAGGACCTGGGACGCGGCCTCCATCAGCCGTTTCATGGTTTGGATCGGCCCCACCTCCTCTGTTTTCGATATCCTGGCCTATGTCGTCCTCTACTTCCTGATAGGGCCCGCCCTGGTCGGCGCCCCCTTCAGCCAGCTGACAGATCCGGCCCAGATCGCCTTCTTCATCGCCTTCTTCCAGGCAGGCTGGATGGTCATCTCCATGTGGACCCAGACCCTGGTCATCCACATGATCCGGACTGCCAAGATCCCCTTCATCGAATCGCGCGCCTCCCTGCCCGTCATGCTGCTGACCTTCCTCGGCATCGCGACCCTGACCGCCCTCCCCTTCTCCCCCCTGGCCGGCCTCCTCAATCTGGCTCCGCTGACCTGGCCCTTCTTTATCTTCCTGGGCCTGGTGGTCACTGGCTACATGGTCCTGGTATCGGTCGCCAAATATTTCTTCATCAGACGCTACCGGGTCTGGCTCTGATGGAAGGATTAAAATGACACAGTGTCGTTTAAAAGTTTTCACAGGCAGGAAGAAATCTTTTTGCCTTATTTTGTTAACATGAAGCTCGAGGGGATGCCCGCCGGCCTTTACCCGATCTTGCCGGCCTCGGAGAAAGAATGATGACAAATAACAAGGAAAGAATCTGGCTGGTAACCGGGGCTTCAGGTCACCTGGGGAACACGGTCATCCGGAAATTACTGACCCGGGGCGAAGCCGTCCGCGCCTTCATATTGGAGAAGGAGCGTCCCAAGGCACTGGAGGGCCTGAAGGCGGAAGTCGTCTCAGGTGATGTCACGGACCCGGCCAGCCTGGAGCCGCTCTTCCTGGGCTTGGACGATAAAGAGATCTATGTGCTCCACCTGGCCAGCCTGATCACCATCTACGCCCAGGCCGGACCCCGGGTTTACAATATCAATGTCGGGGGAACCCGCCATATGCTGGAAGCGGCGGAGAAATATAAGGCCAAGCGCTTTTTATACTGCGGAACCATCCACACCCTCCCCCTGCCCGAAGACTTCGACCAGGAGATCGTGGAGATCGACCATTACGACCCCCAACAGGTCTACGGCGACTACGCCAAGTCCAAGGCCCAAGCCTCCCAGCTGGTCCTCGATGCCGCCCGCAGGGGTCTTGACACCGTGATTGTCCAGCCATCCGGCATCCTGGGACCCAATGATTACCTGGATGGCAACTTCACTCGGCTCTTCGAAAAACTCGTCGACCGGAAACTACCCGCCATGATCCAGGGAAGCTACAACTTCGTTGACGTCAATGATGTGGCCGACGGGCTGATCGCCGCCGCCCTGACGGGCCGGACAGGCCAAAGCTACAATCTCACCGGCCACAATGTCAGTGTGCTGGAGATCATGAATGAGGCGGCGGAGATGACGGGCCGGAAAAGATTCAAAGGCACGGCCCCACTCTGGTTGGCCAAGCTGGCGGCCCCCTTTTCGGAATGGTGGTCCAAAAAAACAGGGAAAATCCCTGTCCTCACCCGCTATTCCCTCTTCACCATGAGTTCCCCGCACCGTTTCTCCCATGAGAAGGCCCGGGCTGAACTCGGCTACACGGTCCGCCCGCTTTCGGAGACCATCCGGAACACCCTGCAGTTCATGATCGAGCAGAAGCGCTTTAAAACGGAGGTATCCCTCCGCTATGGCCTGGCGAAATCCTAGCGGCACCCCCCCCTCTTCCCCCAAGCCGCCGGTAGCACCGGCGGTTTTTCATTCCACGGCCACTATCAGGTCGAGCAGGTCGCCGTCCCGGCCCATGACCTCCCCGACCGGCCGGCCCCGGGATACAGCCCGGACAGGCACCCCCGTGATCGATTCGGCTTTGGCCTTGAGTTCCTGGATGGAGAAGACGGGCAGGCCTGCCTCTTCCAGCCTTGCCCTCAGGTTTCCGCTTCCGGGGTTGCAGGCCAGGCCGAACTGGGTGACCAGCAATTCGATGGTCTTTCCGGGTGTCGACAGGGTCCTGACCCGGTCGACGATCAGGGGCAGCCTGGCCCGCATGAGGGGGGCCACGATGACCGCCAGTTTCGCCCCGGCCGCCGTATCGCTATGCCCGCCGGAGCCGCCCATGATCAGGCCGTTTGAATCGGTATGGACATTGACATTGAAGGCCGTGTCGATTTCGGTGGCACCGAGGATCACGGTATCCAGCCGGTCGACCACGGCATCCTTGACTGCCGGGCTCGCGTAGGTGGAGGCGCTGATTTCCCGGTGTCTCTCGTTCTCCTGGATGGACCGGACGGCGTCCCGGTCAAAACACTGGACGTCGAGAAGTTCCCCGAAGAGACCCTCCTGGAAAAGATCAACCAGGAGGCCCGTGATCCCGCCCGAGGCGAAACTCCCCCTGATCCCCCTTTCCCGCATGATCTCCCCCAGGTACCCGGCCACCGCCAGGGAGATGCCCCCCGCCCCCGTCTGGAAGGAGAAGCCCTCCTTGACAAGGCCTGAGGCGACCAGGGCCTCCGCCGCGTAACGGGCGATGAGCAGGCCGATGGGGTCACGGGTCACCCGGGTCGTACCCGACATGATCCTGGACGGATCACCGATGGAATCGACGAGGACGACCGCGTCCACCTTGTCCCCAAGAATGGAGGCCTGTTCAAGCGGGGTGGGAAGCAGGTGGTCGGTTACAACCACTACATGGTCGGCATAGTCGGCATCGGGCATGGCATAGCCAATGGAACCGAAGGCCGCCGGCCCCTCCTGCCCATTGCAGTTGCCCTCCCGGTCGGCGGCTGAGGCCGCGATGAAGGCGACCTGGATGGAGGCCTCCCCTCTTTGGAGCGCCGCCGGCCGGCCGCCGTGGCTGCGAAAGATCACCGGCCGGTCAAGCAGGCCCCGGGAAATGGCCTGGCCGACGGAAGCCTGCATGTAGTCACACTCCAGGCCGCCTACCGTACCTTGACGGATGAAGTCAAGGACCGGCCGGTGGCAGGCCATGAGGGCGGAGGCATTGACTGTCAAATCCTTGAGCCCCAATCGCTTGCAGGCGGCGAGGACCAGGTTCAGCACCCTGTCACCCTCCCGGAGATGATGGTGGAAGGACAGGGTCATACCCGGGGCCAGCCCCGACTGCCTTATGGCCTCCTCCAGGCTGGGGACGACTTTATCATCCTTAATCAAGCTTCCCTCCCTCCTCCCTATCAAGGGCCAGGCCTGCCGCTTTCGCCCAGGCGATGATACGGTCCGCCTGCTTGAGAACCGGCGGATCAATCATCTTGCCGCGAAGGGAGACAGCCCCCTTCCCGGATCCGGCTTCCCTCGCCATGACCTCCCTGACCTCAAGGGCATAGGCCAGCTCCTCCCGGCTTGGGGTATAGGCCTGATGGATCGGGTCCAGGTGATGGGGGGAGATACTGAGTTTTCCGGTAAAACCCAGGCTCCGGGCCAGGCGCGCGTCCGCCAGGCATCCCTCCAGGTCCTGGACCTGGGTAAAGGGGGTGTCGATCGCTTCGATATCGGCTGCCCGGGCGGCGACCACCAGCCTCGATCGGCTGTAGAGGATTTCAAGGCCTTCCGGAGTCCGTTCACAGCCAAGATCGGCCGCCAGGTCCTCGGCCCCCAAGGCCAGTGCCTGGACCCGGGGTGAGGCCAGGGCTGTCTCATAGGCCTTTTCGACCCCCAGAGCCGTTTCGATCAGGGCGATCAGGGAAATTCCACCCGCCAGCAAGCCATACGCCCCCTCAAGCTCGAGGAGGAGGGAGTCAAAGGCCTGGATCATCTCCCCTCCTGACACCTTGGGGATCAGGAGACTGTCGACCCCGGCCGGCAGGACAGCCTCCAGATCCTGCCGGCAGTAAACCGAACCCGGCTCATTGATCCGCACAAGTCGCTGGCGTGGCCCGAAATCCAGGGACCGGAGCGCGGAGGCGACCAGGTCCCGCGCGGCATCCTTTTCACCCGGGGGGACTGAATCCTCCAGGTCAAAGATCAGGGCATCCGCCGGAAGCACCATACCGTTTTGGATCATGCTGGGCTGATTGCCTGGAATGAAGAGCAGGGACCGCCTCATACGCCACCTCCCACTTCCCCGCCGGCCCTCTTCAGGGCCGTGGCCAGGCGGGCCCGGATGGTGCAGTCAAGCGCCCCCTGGTCGGCCAGCCGGATTTTGCCGGTCTCCACGCCATATTCCTCCAGGACCTCCCGGACCGTGGCCAGGATGGCCTCCCCGAATTGTTTTTCCACGGGTGATTCGATCTTGATTTCAAGTCTCCCGGATGGTTCAACCAGAACCAGGAGGTCACTTGATTCCAGGGTCCCCGCCTGCGCTTTCTTCTTCAATTCCATGTCCTACCTCCCCGGGAGCCGTCCCACGGGGGATCAGCGCGCCGCCCTCAGCGCCAGGATCCGCCGCATTTCGTTATGCGCAATCATAATCCCTTCATCGACGCCCATGCCGGGCTTGGCCAGGATTTGGTCAGGGCAGGTCGCCATGGCCACATGGACACAGATCTCCGCCGACCGGGAGGTCTCATTGCAGGTGCCGCCCAGATAGGCCTTGACGCCCTTTTCCTTACAGTAGAGGACCGACTCGACCGTCATGTGAAGGCTGCCCAGGTCGGGCGTCTTGATCTGGATCATGTGGCCGGCCCCTGCATCGGCAAAAGCCCGGACATCCTCAAAGGTATTGCACCATTCATCGGCAACGATCTCCACGGCCACCCCCCGTCTGTCAATTTCCCTGGTCAGGCGGGAGAGCCCTTCGATCTGGGCCTCCCTTGATCCGGCATCCAGTGGTCCCTCAATCCGGAGCTTGAAGGGCTCGGCGATTGCCGCCAGCCGTTCGAGATAGGCGGCCATGGCCCCCAGATTCCCGGGTCCGAAGAGGAGGCCGATCGTACCGTAGACATCGATGTGGAAGACAGGGGTATAGTCATCGCTTGGCCGGAAGTTGAGCACCCGGTCGCGCAACCAGCCCAGGTAATCCGCCAGGGCCTGGCCCCCCACCCCCAGTTTATCCATATTGTTGATCAGGCCATGAGGCAGGACCTCAACCTGCTTGATGATCATCTTGTCGGCGTTGTCATAGCGTTCATCGCCCGTTTGGGCAAAAACGGGGATGGGAGTCTGGCTGATCCCTGTATCGTACTCATCCGCGATCACCTCACACATGAGCCGGCCGCTGGCCCGGGCGACAGCATCAAGGACAGCCTGGGAAAGGCCATAGCGGATGGCCGTATGGAGCTTTCGACCGTCCGGGTCCCGGTGGGATTCAAATGCTTCCATCAGGGCCCGGAAGGAGGAGAGTTCCCGGCCCTCCAGGAGGGGGGCCAGCTCCTGCCTGATGACGGGCATGAAGTCGGAGGCGAGAAAGAGGGGGTCACGCCCCCCGGCGCCCGAGTATTGGACGGCGCAACAGTCGCCAAAGGCCAGCTGGCCGTCCTCCAGGATCAGCATGAGGGAAATGGCCTCGCCCGCCTGCCTGATCCGGGAAAAGCCCGGGGTCACCGCGGGGCCGAGGTAGAAATTCCCATCGCTTTCTGCCCCGGACTTGATGGCCTCCTGGTCATCGAAGTAAAAACCTGTCCGTCCCGGGGCACAAATGACTTTTTCAATCTTCACTATTGTTTCCTTTCTATAGCCAACGGTCGAAAGACCGTATTTATAACCTGGGGCGCCCGACCAACCGACCCTTGCTGATGGCGTAGACATCATCTATCACCATCTGGAAGGAGGCCTGACGCTTCTCATGCTTGGCCCGTTCCTCAATCTTTTCCCTATGAAAATCAGCCAGCTCGGATGTCAGCGGGATATTGCCGATATGAAAAAGGCGGATGGCGCCTTCGTTGTCCCGGGCCGGCAGCATTTTCCCCGCGTTGTAGCGACTGGGCGCGAAGGGGATGTCGAGGACACCGGAGCGGATGGCCAGGATGGTACCCTTGGCGATATCGCCCTGACCGAGTTCGAAACAGCGGTCCAGCACACAGCGGGTCTCCGAGTCGATTATGACCTTATCATCCTTCAGGCTGTAGGTGTTGAGGCTCTGCTCGCCCAACATATTGATGATCTGCCGCGTACAGAGCATGCCGGCCGCGTTGGCCTCCCGGGTCGGCACGCCGACAGCCTCATGCGGGGTCTTGACGATGACCTTGGTGGCGTGGGCCAGGGCCGCCACGGCACTCCCCCAGGAGATGACGGCATAGGCCTGCGCCTCTTCCTGGGGAAAGCCCCCCATCCATTGATGGAGGACCGTGGTCACATGCACGTCCCCGTAACCGTATTTGCGAAGGTACTCCTCGGTCAGGCTTTGGAGGACCTGGACAGCGGCCACGTCCTGGACAAGATTCCCGCACTGGCCGTAGCCCACCGTGATGTTTTTGACCCCCTGCTCAGCGGCCAGGAGACTTTCAATGATGGCCACACTGTGCGAGATGAAGGGGGGGACCAGGGTACCCGTAAGCGGGCCGTAGGGCTCCCGGTTGATCGGGCAGCCGGCCTCCTCATACAACCCGGTCAGGCGGTCGATATACTGCCAGTCACGGAGGGTCGTCTCCAAGGGAACATTTTTGGCGTAAGGGATATTGTAGGAGATCCCGCCCCCCTCGTAACTGGTGTAGCCACCGGCGTAGGCGATCTCAGTCAGCAAGCGGGCATCCGGCGTCCCGTGGCGGATCTGCAGGGGGGTATCAAGCGCGTCGATCAGCTGGCGGCAACCACTGACGCCATGGTTGACCGCGGGAAACCCGTTCAGCATGGCCTTGAGGGTCCTGACCGATTCAGTGATCCCGATCTCCGCCTCCTGGTAACGGTTCTGCCTCGTGTAGCTGTCGATGGTGGTCGGCAGGAGGTCGGCCTGACCTGTATCCTGCAGGTAGGTCAGAAGCTCTATCATGTCCTGGATGAGCGGAACCCCGGCCCGGGGTTGGATCAGGGTCCTGCCCTCCTCATGCGCCTGGTCGAGCTTCCGGCTGAAGATCTTGTGGGCGGGCAGTTGCTGGTGGTAGGCGAAGGCTTCATCAAGCTTGACCTCCTTGCCCGTCGGCCACTGGGTCAGCACCTCTGCCCGGACACCTTCAAGCTCATCACGGGTCCATTTTTTATTTTGCAGTTCATCCATCCCTTCTTCTCCTCTTGTCTGAATTCCCCATCCCGCCTAATCCCGGCGACAGGATCCCAGCCGGGTCAGCTCCTTCTTCATGATCCGGAGAGCCAGGGCGGGCTCCCGCTCCGCCAGGACCCCCATGGTCGCCAGAATGTAAGACCTGTCATGGTATAGCTCCACCTCCAAGGGCCGGAGTGACTCCGGCCGCTGCCGGCTGTAGAGGGCCCGGCGGGCCAACAGGCAGGGCCTGGCTGTGTGGACCAGGCAGCCCCCGGTCAGGATCAGCCGCCGGATCCCTTTCAGGTTCTTTCCTGTCTGCACATAGGCCAGGCCTGTCGGCGTGTAGACCTCCTCCAGTTGCCCGGCATGCCGCCGGGTCGCCGTCTCGATGGCCCCTGCGGCGAGCGCGTCGTCCAGCCTCCGCAGGTGGTCCTGGTCGCCTTGGGGAAGCCTGCCGCAAGCCTGGGAGACCTGGTCAAGCAGTTCTTCCGTCTCCGGCACTGAGAGACCGGCGTCCCGGGCAATCTCTTCCAGGCCCGCCTCCTCCAGGATGCCCGGGATACTGTGGCGGACCCCGATATCACCCTCCACGGTCCGCTTGGCGTAGGGTTCCTCAAGGCCCTTGACAAGCACCCTGACGTCGTCCGGTTCCCCCCGGCCAATTGAATAGACGTCAGTCGTCGCCCCGCCCACATCGATTGCCATCAGTTCACCCAGACCCGGCTCCTCCCCTGTCCCGTCGGCCAAGAGGGTCACGGCGGCCAGGAGGGCCGAGGGGGTGGGCATGAGGATGCCCGACAGGAGCTCTTTTGTCCGGCTAAGCCCCCTGGCCTGGACTATCCGCGACAGGAAAAGCGCCCTTATTTCCTTTTGCACCGGTTCAATCCTGAGCTCCCCGAAACGCGGCATGACATTGGGGCAGACGGTCAGCGGAAAATCCTTCAGAATAACCTCACAAGCGTCCAGGGCAGAGCGGTTGCCGGCATAGATAATGGGGAAGGTAAGCGGGAGGGAGGCCAGTTTCTTCGCGTTGCCCGTCACACAGTCCTGGTTGCCGCCGTCAGTCCCGCCCGTCAAAAGGAAGATGTCGGGCACGGCCGCCTCGATCTCCTCCAGATCCCGCCTGCTCAATTCATGGCTGAAGACCCGGATAATCCTGGCCCCCGCTCCCAGGGCCGCCAGGCGCGCGGCCTCTGCCGTCAGTTCCGGCACCAGGCCCGACACCATCATGCGCAGGCCGCCTGCCGCCGAGGAGCAGGCCAATTTGTAGCCATAGTCCAGGACACCTGTCCTCGTATGCAGGTCTGCCAAGGCTTTCTGGAAGCCATCCCCGATATCCCTGTCGGCCGTGGTGAGAGCGGAGGCGGTCCCGAGCAGCTCCGCCTGGTCGAGGTCCACGGCGACCAGCTTGGTATAGGTGCTGCCAAAATCGATCAGGAGAACCGGCCTCATGGCAGGGGGCCTCCCAGATCCTCGTTCAGGTGGCTGATGGCTTCCTCAGGCGTGGTTCCGGGAGGGAAAACCCGGTCGAAGCCCATATCGTGGAAGCGTTTTTTCACGTCCTTGAAATCCTGCTTGCCCACCACTATATTGCCGCCCACGTAGAGGAGGATATCCGTCAGGCCGGCCTCATCACATTTATCGCGGAGGCCGCGGCAGTCCAGCTCGCCGTGTCCATAAAGCGAGGAGACGATGATGGCATCGGCAGCGGTCTCCAGGGCCGCTCCGATGAATTCCTCCTGGCTGACCATAACGCCCAGGTTGGTCACGTCGAATCCAGCCTCCCGGAAGGCGAATTCAAGGATCCGGATTCCGACGGCATGGACATCGGCCCCAATGACACCGATGACGAGTTTCCTGTTCTTGGCCTCTTGCATAGATCAACCTCCCCGCCCCCGGTCAACCCGGAAGGAACTCGCGTAAGGCGCGATAACGTAATTCAATGGCATTACCCAGATAAAGGAGCGAGCCCTCATCGCACTCGAATACAACCCGGATCAGGGTCTTGCCCTCCAGGAGCCGGCCCCGGAAGAGCTTCAATTCCGCTGTTTCAACCAGATCGGAATAATTGGGCGACATCAGGAGCACATCCTGTCTCCGGATGAACTCCCGGGTCCTGTCCCGGTCCCCGAACCGCCCGTACTCGGTAATGCCGGAATCGGGGAGGAGATCGATACACTCGCGCTGGATCAGCCGACCGAAGCCCTCACTCGCGGTCAGGACCCCGATACGTGATCCTTTCGGTATACGGCGGCAGGCAAAGGCCGTCTCATGACTCACGGTCAGGGCCACCGGCATAAGGGGCAGACCTTCCGGCACCAGACGCCTCAGGTCCCCGATCAAGGGAGCCGGCGCGGCGACAAGGTCGAAGCCCACCCTGAGCCTCCCCGGCTGTGAGAGCAAATCGCTGTAGGAGATCGGGTGAACTCCCACCCCTTCCAGTTTCTCGAGCGCCTCTCCCAGGATGGACCGCTCCTCCGGTGTGGCGGCAACGATGGCCAGGCGGACCGGTCGGGTCGAGTCCTCCATCTGCCGGAGGCGGAGTTCGAAGAATATCTGCGCCTCCCGGGTGGAAAAACCCAGGGAGGAGAGCTCACCGATCATGGTATCGATCGCCCGCAGCGCTCTTTCCTTGCGGCCCTCCGGATCCTGCTGGGCCAGGGGAAGGGTGACAAAACTGCCCCGTCCCCTCCGGAGCTCAATGATCCCCTCCTGCTCAAGCAGGTCATAGACATGCCGGGCCGTGCCAACAGAGACGCCCTCTTCCTGGGCCAGGACCCTAAGGGAGGGCAACCGGCTCCCGGCCGCCAGCTCGCCCGATTCAATCCGGGCCCTCAGGGCGTCGGCAATCTGCTTGTAGACCGGCTCGCTCTTCCTGTCCATCCTTCTTACCTGTCGTATCCCTGCGACCGCCGCCAGGCCCGGGGGCCCTCCCGGTAGAGGTCATTGCCCTGGCTGTCTATGACCACCGTCAGGGGCATGTCCCTGACGACCAGCCGCCGGAGTGCTTCCGTGCCCAGATCTTCCCAGGCGATCACCTCAGCCTCCCGGATAGTTTTGGACAGCAGGGCACCCGCTCCGCCCGTCGCCGCGAAATAGACCGCCCCTCCCTTTTTCATGGCTTCCAGGACCTTGTCGTCACGGTAGCCTTTGCCGATCATGCCCCGGAGACCACGCTCGATCAAGGCCGGTGTATAGGGATCCATCCGGTAAGAGGTCGTCGGCCCCGCGGATCCGATCACCCGGCCCGGAGGGGCTGGTGTGGGCCCCACGTAATAGATGACGGCATCCTGGAGAGGGAAGGGCGGCTCCCTGCCCTGCTCCAGCTCCTCTATCAAGCGCTTGTGGCCGGCGTCCCGGAGCGTATAGACAGTCCCCGAGAGGAGGACCCGGTCACCCGAACGGAGGGCCCGGGCCCGGGCCTCGTCCAGAGGGGCCTCAAGAGGGATCCAGCTTTTGCTTGACATCACAGGACCTCCTTCCGGTGGCGCGCTACATGGCAATTGATATTGCAGGCGACCGGCAGGCCGGCAATGTGGGTGGGCAGGACTTCAAGCGCGACAGAAAGCGCTGTCGTCCGTCCGCCCATACCCTGGGGACCCAGACCCAGTTGATTGATTTCCTCCAGGAGATTTTTTTCAAGATCGGCATAAAAGGGATCCTCGTGTGCCTCTCCCAGCTTCCGGGTCAGCGCCCTTTTAGCGGCCAGGGCAACCTGGTCGAAGGTCCCCCCCAGACCCACCCCGATCACCAGGGGTGGACAGGCATTGGGACCCGCCTCCCGCACGGTCTCCAAGACAAATGCCTTTACCCCCTCCAGGCCATCGGCGGGCCGGAGCATGGCCAGCCGGCTCATGTTCTCACTGCCAAAGCCCTTGGCCAGGAGGGTCACGGTCACCCTGTCGCCTGGCACGAGCCGGGTCGAGACCAGGGCCGGCGTATTGTCGCCCGTATTGACCCGCCGTAAGGGATCCCGGACAACTGACATCCGCAGGCAATTCTTCCGGTAGCCTCGCCGGACCCCTTCATCGATGGCCGCGTAAGGATCCCCAGAAAAATGGACGTCCAGGCCGACGTCCATAAAAACAAAGGCCAGACCGGTATCCTGGCAAATTGGGATCCCCTCATCGGCCGCGATATCATAATTTTCCAAAATCTCTTCCAGTACCAACCGGGCAGTCAGGCTGTCTTCCGATGACAAGGCCGCCGACACCGCCCCCTCCACGTCAGCCGGCAACTCACAGGCAGCCGGGCCACACATACGCTCTAAGGCATCCCTCAAAAGGTCTACCTGGAATTCACGGATCCCCATCCCCAGCCTCTCTTTCAACTGTGTATACACAATAGCGCATTCTGTGCTGACATACAATATCCTTCCAGGGGAATTCAAAAATCTGAATGAAAAAAGATAGTAATCCTGTAACAATTATCAGCCGCCATAGCGTATGATGAATATACAGAAGCCTCCCCTGCCCGGATCGGCCTGAGGCGGACGGACAGTGGGCAGGCGTATGAACAGGGTGGGCGCGCGGCGCCACGACGACCGGTTGGTCCAGGGAGGTTATGAATGTACGTTGAAGCGATTGTCGGAGGCAAGGGTTCAGGAAAGACGCCCCTCATGCTGGAGGAGATGGAGCGTGAGGCGGCTGACAAGAATGCGAATATCGTTTTTATCGAATACGGGCACGGAGTGGAACATCTCGTACCTCATTCAGTTAGACGCATTGACATCAAGGAATACCCTGTCCGCGGTTTCGGCCAGCTGATCGCCTTCCTGGCGGGGATGAACGCCAAGGATTACGACATCTCGCATATCTACGTCGACTGCATATTCCAGATCGCCGGGGAGGGTAGCCCCGCGACCCTGTCCGCTTTCATCAAGGATCTGGAGGCGCTCGCCAAGCAGGTCGACAGCAAGTTCACGGTCGCCCTCAGCTATGAACCGGACCAATTGCCGGACGACGTCAAGCCCTACGCGCGGGCGAGCTCCACGCAGGGCCGGTGAGGCTATCGTTTTGACAATACTACTTTGCTATACTTGGACAAACCAAGCGGGACTATAAAACCTGGATGAGGTGACAGCTCTATGATCAAGGAATTCAAGGAATTCATCGCAAACGGAAGCGTCATGGATGCCGCCATAGGCTTCGTACTCGGTCTGGCCTTCAAGGCCATCGTCGACAGTGTCGTCAACGATATCCTCACGATAAATGACAAGCTAACCTGGACAGTAGAGTAGGGATCCAAGAAAACTTGAAACAAACTGTAGCGAGGGGTTTGGCAGTCACAAGAAAAACCCCGTAAAGCGAAGATAAATGGTAGAATGGGGAGCACGGCAGGAAAGAAGAGCGCGCTTAACAGAACCATCGAGCTATTTGTCGTTTACGACACTTTAAGCTGGATGGCCTGGAACGTTAGAGAAGAACGGCGTTCGAGGCGGGCTTTTTCCCGAAAATCAGCGGTCTACTTTTGTAGGGCGCTGGGCCGTAAAACTACTTGGGAAGGATCGATACAAGGAACGCCTAAGCGTTCCAGGATGTCCCTCCCGAAAGTAGCGCTGAATGACTGGGTTGGTGACCGGTCATTCAGCTTTTTTCTGGGGAAACCGTTGACATGGCCCATGACCTGGTTCAGGTCTTCCTGGGTCAGATCATTGAAAGACGTCCCCTTGGGTAAAATGCGCCTTAAGTGCTTGTGGGCCCCTTCCACTCCAGGCTTCTGGTTTGGCATCCCCGGGTCACAATAGTAGATCCGGGTCCGCCTTTGGCCTTCTTGGTCAAACTCAATGGCAACAGGATTGGAGAACTCCGATCCGTTGTCGGTGAGGAGGACCGGGAAGAGTCGACAAAAGCTGTCCCGGCCCAGGACATCGTAGAGGCGATTAAAGCAATCGATGACGGACTGGGCCGTATTACGTTCTCTCAAGTATAAGAGGAGCAAGGAGGACTCTTGGAAATAGAGGGACAAGATGACCTTGCCCCCGACCGTCCCGATGACCGTGTCCATCTCGACGACGGGCCAGGGGTCCTCCCCCATGAAGGCCAGGTAGTCCTGGCAGGTCCTCCCCTGACGGCAGCGCGTGTCAATCTTGTGCTCCCGCCTCTTTCTTCTGGGCCGGTAACGGATCTTGTAGGGCAGGTCAAAGCCTGAGACTTCAGCCAGGGCTCGGTCCTGGATGAGCCGGTAGATGGTCCGGTGAGAGCAAGGCAGTTCGTTCTTGTGGTTGGCCCAGATGATGTAAGGCGATAGCCCCCGCTTGAGATCTGCCTTCACGATCTTGCGGATGGAGTCGACCTCTTCAGGCGAATAAGACCTCCCTTGACGGGATTCGGACAGGAGCTCCAGGTATTGATGGTGAGCAACGGTGGGCATGTACTCGTAGCGGGTCAGGCCACAGCGATTCTTTTGCTTGCAGCCATGGCAGACATAGGGTGCCTTTTGCAGGCGTGGGCAGTATTCTTCTTCGAAGTCAGGGCAAAGAGGAGAGCGCCTTCCTTGCAGGAGGCACAGGTTTTCTTCTTGCAGTAGAGCCTGCCACATAAAAGTTGGGCAGGACAGTGGAATCGGTGCTTACAAGGGTTGTAGCGGGTATTGAAGGCATTCTTCTCGATACGGCTCCGATGCTTTTTTATCTCCTGGGAGATGGTGGTGGGGGATTTACCCAAGTCTTTTGCGATCTTACGAAAAGAGTCGGCTGACTTCCAGTTTCATTTTGATTAAGACCCTGTCCTCCAGGGTCAGGTGTTGGTAGTGGCTCATGGCAACCTCCTTAGGGAAGGCCCGCCTTGAGCTTGGTTCTTCTCTTGGGACAGTATAAAGTTTTGGTTGACGAAAGAGGTCACTCTTGCCAGATTAAGTAGGACATTCTATTTGCCAGATTAAGCTGGACGTTTTTTGACTCACTGTCCAGGTTACATTGTCATTTATCTAACGATATCCTCATGCCCCTGGTGGGTTATCTCACCGCCGGCATTGACTTTACAAACCTGAAAATTGTCCTGAAACAAGCGAGCGATGGCGCTGAGGAGGTTGCCCTTACCTATGGCCAACTGATCCAATCGATCATCACTTTCCTCATCGTCGCCTTCTTCCTCTTCATCGTGATGAAGGCAGTCAATAAACTGCGCCGGCAAAAGGCCGAAGAGGCCGAGGCCAAAGAGGTTGAGCCACAAGAGACGGACACCGATATCCTGAAGGATATCCGCCGCCTCCTCGATAAGGAGAACCCCTAGGGGTGACTACCACGACAGACCCCGGCGGGGGTGCCTGTCACGGTCACGATAAACTATCACCCGTGCGTCCGGTCTTCCGCTACGCACAAGCGTGTCGGCTCGAGAGAGCCAACAAAGAGACGTATACAGGAGGAATTCTATGAACTGCAAAAACTGCGGAGCCCCCAACGCCGAAGGCGCCACCTTCTGCGCCAACTGTGGCGCGTCATTGATGGCCGCGCCCGAAGCGCAGCAACCTGCGCAGCCGGCCTACGCTCCCCCCCCCCAACCCCACCAGCCCCCGCCCCCACAGGCCTACCCGCCTCAGGGCTATCAGCAACCGACCGGTTACGGTTATCCGCCCCAGGCACCACCCAAAAAGAAGAAGACGGGGCTCATCATCGGTATCGCCGTTGGCGCGGTCGTCTTGATCGTCGCCCTGGTACTGATCCTGGGCGGTGGTGGCGGCAAGTCCGGCATCGCCGGCAGATGGACTGTGGTCGACACGGAAGGCTGGAGCGACTACGAAGAAGGACTCATATTCAACTTCAAGAGTAACGGGACCCTGACCTTCGAAGCGCCCAAGGATACACCCGAAGAACTCAAAGGCCTCTACGAGATGATGAACTTGCTCAGCACCAAATACAAGGTAAGCGGTGACAAGATCACCCTCACGGTAGAATTCTTCGGTGAGAAAGATGAGACTGAGATGCGCTTCTCCCTGGAGGGGGACACCCTGACCCTCTTTGATGAGGATGGAGACGCGACCGTCTTGAAACGGACCAAATAAGCGTCTCGAGTAAACAAAAAAAGACCGGCAGGCCTTCAAAGCTGCCGGTCTTTTTTAATACTCTATTTTCCGTTGACAGGCGGTATCTCAGCCGCCATCATAACGAACTGGACACTGATGACATCCTTGTTCAGATTCGATACAAAGGATCTGACCTCATAGTCCTCACCGGTGAAATCAGCCAACCGTTCCTTCAAAGCCTCCACAAACTGCTCCTTCAGATCCGAGGTCTGATCCCCCAGCTCGGCCATGCCATCTGCATACTCCCCCAGGCCATCCCTATAGGGAACCAGACCGTCCAGCCTATAGCGGACCAGACCCTCCTTGAGCCCCGAAACACCTGCCAGATACTCGGACAGGCCCTGATTGAGATCCTTCATGCCAGCCCCAAGCTCGGACCCGGCTTGACTCAAGGCAGCCCCCCCGGTCTCCAGCTCATTCAAGCCTTCCTTGACCTGGGAGGAGGCTCCGGAAAGGCCCGGCTCCCCCTTCGTACCAGAAAGACCCGCGGCCAGACCGCCCACCCCCTGGTTGACATAGAGGCCAAGACCCTTATGAATTTCACTGTAACCCTCCTTCAACTCATTGAGGCCACCGACAAGTTCTCCCAGCATGGCCTGGATCTCAGCTTCCGACGCATCGGCCAGGCCCATGAGTTGACCGACCAGGATCTCCAGAACTGCCAGGAAGCCGGGGCCCTCCGGATTATCCATACCCGCTGTATAGGAAGCATGGAGTTGGGCGAGCCCATTGCTTAAATCTTGGCCTCCCGCAGCCAGAACAGGCAGGCCTTCTTGCTCGTTCAAGAGTGCATCCAAGAGGCCTTTATAACCTTGGGTCAGCTCTGAATAGCCGGCTAGTATTCCGGCAAGGGTTCCAATTTGAACCGTGTCAGTAATTCCCAAAATTCCAAGATAAATTGACCAACCCTCAGCATCGTGGCTGGGGAGCTGACTTGCCCCAGCATCAAACCCCTGCTTGGAATCTTGGAGTTCTCCTATCCAAGTATTCAATCCGTTAGTCAAGCCGGCTGCCCCCAACTGGAATTGCTGGATTCCGTCTCCCAAGGCTTGTGCCCCTGCCAAGAGTTCCCCCAGCCCCTCCACCGGGAATTCCGGACCGCCACCGGCCCCTCCCTGGGTCAGGCCGTCCAGGATTTCATCAAGGCCGTCCAGGATGGCCGCTGAACCAGCTACCAGGGCCTGTCCCTGGGCCTGCAGTTCCTGCGCTCCTCCCTGGAGTTTCCTGATCCCGTCATCCAATTGGCCGTAGCCCTGGGACAGGTCCTTGACGCCGCCGGCATACTGGGAAACCCCGGCCGCGTATTCACCCAGGCCATCCTGCAGCTGGTTGCCGCCGGCCTTGAGGTCGGTGCCCCCCTGGGCCAGTTGCTGGCTGCCCGTGATCAGGGCCTGGTAGCCCTTGAGCAGTTCCTTGTAGCCGCTGTTGAGCCTCTCGGCCCCCTTGTTGAGTTCACTGATCCCATCTGTCAGTTCCTCGAGGGGGTCAAGCTCCGATTCCAGGTCCTCCAGATCCAGGTCGAAGGAGAGGGGGACGCCAGCGAGGACGATCTGGTCCATGGCGAAGTCGTCGACATCGAGCAGGACCTCGATGACTGTCTCGCTTCCGGGCAGGACGATATAGGTCAGCTGGTGGACTGAACCCGCGTAGGAGACCACGGCGCCTTCACTGGCCCCCAGGAGGACGGCCCGGTCGGGGTCGATGGGGATACTGATCTGGAGGGCGTACTGGTCCATGAAGGAGGAATCGATGAAACCGTTCCGGGAGATACCCAGATCGATCTCCAGCCTGCCACTGGCTCCGGACAGGCTTTCAGGGGATTTCTCCTCGCCGTCCAGGCGGTACTTGATGTCAAAGTGCCAGGGGAGGTCGCGGGACTTGAGGTTGCCCTGGTAGTAGTAATGCCCTTCAGCGTCTTCAACTGTAATTTTGTTGCCCACCAGCCGGGGCGGGGTCTTACCCGTCAGCTGGGTCACGCTTTCATAATCGCCGTAATCGATCAGTTGGGTCTTCCGGGAGGCCTGGAAATGGTTGACAACGTAGATTTGTTCCACATCACCCGTGGCGGCCAGTTTCGCGTAGACCACCTCTCTCTTGCCCGCACTGTTGCCCGCCAGGAGGACCAGTCCCTTTGACTTGTCCGCCTGGACCACCCCCGGCAGGAGGCCGAGGAAGACAGCGGTCAGGGCAAGGACGGCCAGTGTCCTGCTTGCGCCCTTCCATTTTTTAATTGATCTTTTTTTCAAACTTTTCTTAAGCATGACTTACCTCGTATGATTAATCTGTTTTGTTCAGGCAGCCTCTTCCGCGCTCAACTTAGTCTTCCTTTTGGAACGGTAGCTTTGGCGGTCAGGCATAAAGGCCAGCTTCCAGCTGGTCTTTTCGACGAAACGGTCAAAGAGCCGCAAGAGGTTGGGGAGGAGGAAAAGTACCATGACAAGTGAAATCAGCGCGCCCCTGCCCAAAACCAGGCCCAGTTCCGATACGACGGTGATACTTGAGATGGCATAAAGGATGAAGCCGGCGGCCGACAGGATAAGGGCGGGTGGGATGATGGAGCCGGCCACCGACTGGATGGTCTTCAGGGTGGCTTCCTTCCTGCCAAGCAGCTGGCGGTGATCCAGGTAGTGCTGGGCCATGAGGATCCCGTAATCGACCGTGGCCCCGAGCTGGACGGTACTGATGATGAGGTAGCCGATGAAGTTCAGCGGGGTCCCCGTTACGTAAGGGATGGCCAGGTTGATCCAGATCGATAATTCTATGGTCAGTACCAGGAGAATAGGCAGGGCCAGCGAACGGAAGGCGATCATGATGACAAGGGCGATGGCCAGGATGGCCAAGCCGTTGACAATGATCATGTCCTGGTTGACGGTGGTCTTCATGTCCGTGAGGACAAAGTTGGCGCCGGCCAGATGTGTATCGCCCCCAGGGTAGGCCTGGTCCACCATGTCCCGGATCCTGTCCGCCAGTTCGTAGGTTTCCGGGCTTTCAACAGGCGATTCGGCGACCAGGATTAGGCGGCTGTAATGATCGGAGATCAGCTGGGAGACGACCCGGTCAGGCAGGAGGTCAGGGGGGATCCCTGTGCCGACCTGGCTCACATAGCCGACCACCGACTTCATTTCAGGCAGGTCCAGCAGGTCCTTGGCCAGTTCCTCCTCCTGGGGCCACTGCCCCTTGGGGACCAGGAGGACCATCTGGACATTTTCACCGAACTGCTGGTTCAGCAGATCAACGTCACGCGCCTCCCGTGAACCCCTGGGGTAGCTTTGAGCCCCGTACAGGAAATCATTGGAACGCTGGCCGATATAGGCGGGGACAATGACGAGCGCGGCCACGATCATGAGAGGGATGCCGATCCGGATAACCAGCCGGCTGAAGCCCTTGAAGCTGGGCAGGAAGGACCGATGCGTGGTCTTGTCGATGATCTTATAGGTGTAGACCGTGAGGACCGGCAGGAGGAAGAAGACACTGAAGAGGCTGAAGGCGATACCCTTGGCCAGGACCAGCCCCAGGTCGGGACCGATCCGGAAACGCATGAAGATCAGGGTCAGAAAGCCGAAGAGGGTCGTCAGGGCGGAGGAGGAAATGGGCGTGAAGCTCTTGACCATGGCCAGCTTCATAGCCTGCTCGATGGAATGGCCCTCCTCCCTGTAATCGCTGAAGCGATGGAGCAGGAAGATGGCATAGTCCATGGAAACGGCCAGCTGGAGGACGGCCCCTACGGCCTGGGTGAGGAAGGAGACATCCTGAAAGACAGCGTTTGTACCTGTGTTGAGGACAATGCCGATGAAGATGACGACCATGAAGAGGATGGGTTCAAACCAGGACTTGGTGGCCAACATGAGAATGACCAGGGCAATAGGGACGGCGATGACGATAATCCGGGTGACCTCGACCGTCACGCCCCGTTGCATATTGGCCACCTCGACCACCTGGCCCCTCACCGCCCCCTGGGGACCGGCGAGTTCCTGCAACTCCTCCACGATTTCAACGGCCCTGACACTTTCATCGATGGTGGCGTGGAAAAGGGCCATGCCGTTCTTGTAGAAACCCTCTACCAGCTTCTGGTCGAGCAGGTCCAGGGGGGTCGCCAGGTCCACCTGGTCATCCAGCCAGAGCACTTCCTTGACATAGGGGAGCCCTTCAAGCGTCTCCTTCATAAGCAGTGCCTGAGGGACCGTCAGGTCCGGTACCCCGATCTCAACATTGGGGATATCCTGCTCGAATTCCTCCATCATGGTATCGACAGCCTGGGTCGAGGGCGATTCCTTGGGGACATAGGAAAAGATATCGAAGTTGGTCTTGACCCTGGTCGCCAGAAAACCACTGGCCAGGCTGAGCATAATAAAGAGCGCGAGGACCGCGCCCCTGAATCGTATAATGAGATCTGCCAGTTTGTTCATACTCTCTCCTGATAGGGTGTAACCGCCCATGGAGGGCGGCCAATCAGGATAAAATTATAAGAGCAGGCCGAAATTGAATGCAAGTAACGGAATTTCAACATATGTCTAATAAACGACACTTGTCGATTTCCTGTTGCGTTTATGTTAGGATTGTCACAAATTAACACAAAGTTTCAGAATTCAAATAGGCTTTTTTCTGGAAGGAGACCCGATGTCAACCAACTATCGCTCAAGAGGCGGCGACCGCAGGAGCAGGCGGACAGCCCTGGCCCTCCAGCAGGGTCTGATCGAGTTGCTCCTGAAAAAACCCCTGCGTGAGATCACCATCTCCGAGGTAACAGAAGCCGCCGATGTCAGCCGGACGACCTTCTATCTACATTACAAGAACATCAACGAGCTCTTTGAGAAGATGGAGAATGATATCTACCTGCAATTCGAGCAAATCATCCATGAAAGCATGGCGGATGAGCAGAACCTGCTCCATGTCGAATTTGATGAGAATCAGGTGGCGACCATGCCGGCCCTGGAGGAAGTTTTCCACTTCATCTACGACAACCGTAACCTCAGCCTCGTCCTGCTCAACAATCCTGACAGCACCTTCCTTGACAAGATCTGGTCAGCCGGCCACGACGTCCTGATCCAACGCCTCTCAACCTTGGAATCCGACATGGATGTCCGGCTGATCGAGTACTACTATATTTTTGTAATCAGCGGCATACGGGGCATCATCGAACACTGGATCGCCTCCGACCTGAAGGAACCGGTTGCCCAGGTGGTGGAAATCACCACCTCCTTTGTCTTGCGCAATATCGGCTTCCTGCTCTGGGGCGATACCGGATCCAACCCACTGAAACCTTGACGGAAAAGGAGTGGATACCATGAATACGGAAGCATTGGACAGGCAGGCCATCCGCCGGGACCTGGAAAGGGCGGCGGAGGAATTGATCCGGGAGGCCAGGTACACAAGGGCCGGCGATATCTTCGTGCTGGGCTGCAGCACAAGTGAAGTGATCGGCTTGACCATCGGCCAGGGATCCAACCAGGAGATAGGCACCCTTATTGTTGCAAGCCTCCTCCCTGTCGTCCGCCGACACGGCCTCTACCTGGCTGTCCAGGGCTGTGAGCATATTAACCGCTCCCTCGTGATCGAGCGTGAGATCCTGCTCCGCGACCGCCTGGAGGAGGTCAACGTGCGGCCGGCCCTCCACGCGGGTGGCGCGTGCGCCGTGGCGGCTTACGAACAGTTTGACGAGCCGGTCATGGCCGAAGGGCTTGAGGCTTCCCTGGGTATGGATATTGGCGATACGGAAATCGGTATGCAGGTCCGGTTCGTCCAGCGGCCCGTCAGGCTTTCCATCACCCATATCGGCAAAGCCAGGCTGACCTCCCTAATGTACCGGCCCAAGCTGATCGGCGGCGAGCGCGCCCTGCATCTCCCCTGACGGAAAAATGCCCCGGACTCGATTATCCGGAGCATCAAATGGAGCCTGCGGACAGATTTGAACTCCCGACCTGCCGCTTACAAGGCGGCTGCTCTACCAGCTGAGCTACGCAGGCGCAGGAATAATCGTAGCGGATCGCCCCTTTTCTGTCAAACCAGGCCCAGGCAAGGCGAGAGGACCCGAAAGAAGACGATTGACCTGTTTTCCGTTAGAATAGTTAGGAATCTCAGCAAAAGGAGCATCTATGGGTGCCTTTACCGAAAAACTGAAAGAGGTCGCGGCATCGGTCCTGCCGGTCACCCTCTTTGTACTCGTCCTGCACTTCCTGGCGACCCCCCTGTCCACGCAGGAGTTCTGGCAGTTCCTGCTCGGCGCCTTCCTGGTCCTGACCGGCCTGTCCGTCTTCCTCGTCGGTGTTGATCTGGGCGCCACGCCGATAGGCCGCCATAGCGGCCGCTTTCTGGTCGGTACCGGCAAACTTCCCATCCTGCTCGCGGGGGGAATCCTGCTGGGTTTTCTCATCTCCATCGCTGAGCCCGACCTCCAGATCCTGGCGGTCCAGGTACAGGAGCTTACCAGCGCCGCCATAACCAAATGGCAGATGGTCATCATTGTCTCGGTCGGCGTCGGCCTCCTGGTCATGGTCGGCTTCTGGCGGATCATCCGCCAGATCCGCTACAGGACGATCATCTGGGTGACCTACGGGGTCATCCTGGTCCTGGCCCTGCTGGCCAGGACAATTTTCCATGACTTCGCCTTTGACGCCTCGGGCGCGACAACCGGGGCCATCACCACGCCCTTCATCCTGGCCCTGGCAGCCGGAGTCGCCCATGTCACGGCCGCCCAGCAGGAGGACGCGCGGGATCAGTTTGGAATCGTGGGCCTGGCCTCTGCCGGCGCCATCCTGGCCGTCCTTGCCCAGGGGGCCTTCCAAAAAAACTTCAACGCCATGGCCCCTCCCAATTCGGGCTGGCAGGCCCCGGAGAGTTTCCTTGAACCCTTCCGGACGTCCTCCTGGCTGGCTGTCCGGGATTCCCTCTTCAGTCTGGCCCCCCTGGTCCTGATATTCTTCCTCCTGCACATCACGGTCCTCTCCCTCCGGCGCCGGGAAAAAACCCGGGTCTACATCGGCATGTTCTTTTGCTATCTCGGCCTGGTCCTCTTCACCATCGGCGTCATGGGCGGTTTCATGTCAACCGGGCATCTGATCGGCACCATGCTGGTCGCGGGAGGCAAACCCCTGATAACGGTTATTGCCGGCTTCTTCCTGGGCATGGTGACCGTCATCGCAGAGCCGGCGGTTCAAGTCCTGACCGTTTCCGTCGAGGAAGAGACCGACGGGGTCATCCCGCGCAAGGTAGTGCTGGCCTTTCTGTCGATTGGCGTTGCCTTTTCCGTGGCCCTGGCCGTCATCCGTATCTATACGGAGGGGCTCGAACTCTGGCACATGCTCCTGCCCGGCTACACCCTCATCATGATTATGAGTTATTTCACCCCCGACCTCTTTCTCGGGATTGCCTTCGACGCCGGGGGTGTCGCCTCCGGACCCATGACCGCCACCTTCATCCTCGCCTTCACCCAGGGTATCGCGGCCGGGGTTCCCGGGGCCGATCCCCTTTTTGATGGCTTTGGTGTCGTGGCCCTGGTTGCCATGGCGCCACTTATCACCTTGCAGATTCTCGGCCTGATCTCCGTCTGGCGCGGCAAGCGCCAAAAAGAAGACGACCATGACGAAGGCGTCACTGTCGTCGAGTTGCATACAGAGGATAGAGAGGAGGAGCCTCATGTCCCAGAATGATTTACCCGCTCCCGAAAAACCGCGCTCCCACAAGGAGACCGAGCCGCTCTGCCTCCTGACCGTGATCTCCAATCCCGGCAAGGCTGACAGCATGGCCCGGTTCGCGCTCGAAAAGGGGGCCCTGGCGGCCTACCATACCTACGCCCATGGCACTGTACCAGGCCACCTCCTGTCCGTACTGGGCCTGTCGGGCGTCAGGCGCGAGCTGGTTTCCCTGGCCGTGCCCCGCTCTCAAGGATCCGCGCTCATGGACGCCCTTTGCGAAAAATTCAGCATCGGGCGGGACAAACATGGGATCGCCTTCCTGCAAAGATTGGAGGGTAGGGTTGACCGGCCCCCGGCTGATTATGTCCTGATCATGGCCGTCGTCAACGAGGGGGAGGGCGAATATGTGGTCGATAGCGCAAGACGCTGCCACCCCGTGGGCGCCACCATCCTGAAGGCGCTCGGGACAGCCGATCACAGTAAAAAAACCTTCGACTTTGAGATCATCCCTCAAAAGGAGATCGTTCTCATTGTAGTCAGATCCTCCTATGCCCGGGACCTTTACTGCGCCATCTACCAGGAGATGCGTACAGACCAACCGGGTCGGGGTGTCCTGTTTTCATTGGAGCTCGAACGGGTGGCGGGGATCCTCGATATGGCCCCCGAATGCCCGGATGAGCCGGCCGCCGAAGTGGACCCCCGGGCCCCCCTGGAAAGTGAACCGGATTATGTGGCCCTGGCCACCGTCGTCGACCGGGGCCGGGCGAACGCCATACTGGAGAGCCTTGAGCGTCACGGAGGTCAAGGGGCAACAATCTTGCACTTCCGCAGGACCGTGCCGGATTCAAAGGGTTGGTACGGCCGGCTGGGCGATCCGGAGAAGGAGATCGTGCTCACCATCACCTTGCGCCCGATCGCCGAGAGGCTGGAAAAAGATCTGATCTCCAATTCAGTAAGCTGGGAAGGAAGCCATCTCATCCTGGGCCAACTGGATGTCATCCGGTTCAGGAGGCTGTCCGATCCCCCCTCGGAAGATTCCTAGCCGGCGGTCAGGAGGCTTCCGGCGGGGCTGTCGTGTAATACTGTAGAACAGCGTTGGCGATCGCTGATCCGATCGTTTCACGACCCTTGTCCGAAGTCAGGATCCGGCGGTCACCCTCATTGGATAAATGACCCGGAACCAGGGACACCGACACAAAGTTGGTCAGACGGAGGACAGCCATATCCCTTTCGATACCGGCCGTGTCGCCATCCTCCGGCTGGAGCCAGGGTTCCAGGGCAGTAAGTCCCGACTTCAGGAGAGAGGCCAGGCGCGCGCGGCCTTCACTGTCGATATTGGCGTAATTGGGTGACAGCTGTTGGGCATCCTGGCCGACGGCATAGCCATTGTTGACCTGGCTCACGAAAGACCCTGACATGTAATAGGCCTGCGTCCCCTTGGCCTCAGGTTTATCCGGTTCGTTGGCAAGGGCCAGGTTGATGAAGAGGGTATCCGTGTATTGTGATTCGATATCGTAGATGATCCGAAGCTGGGGGGGCGTCCCGATGGCCCCGAAAATCCCCCGGCCGCCCGTGGAGGGGCCGTTCTGGTTGATCCGGATGATATCGCCCATCAAAAGCCGGAGGCTGTCGACAAGGTCTTGCTCGTAGCCTGCCGCCTCCGCCGCCTCACCGTAGCGGATCAGGGCGACATCGGCCGCTTTCGCAACCGTCCTGAACAGGGAGAATTCTTCATCCGTGGTCCGGGTCATGACCACCGTGGCCCCCAGCCGGGCCAGGGCCTTCTCCGCTTCCACGGCAATGTCCAGGAGGATGTTTTTCTCCATGATGGCTTCCGGGCCAGAACCCCAGACAGCCCCAATATCCGCCCCGCCCCTCGAAGCGTCGAGGATGACCGTAATGCCCCGCAGGGGGAGGGTCGCGCTTGCCTGGCCGAGATAGGCCTCGAGATCGGGTTCGTGCAGTCTTGGTATGGACAAATCCTCGGGCCAGACCCGAAGGGACTCCCCGCCTACCGGCAGGTCATCAACCTCATTGCCTGTGACGGGCAGGGGTACCCTTTCCATCTCCGATCCCCCGGTCTCCCCTTCCTCCCCCTGAACCTCAGGCTGGCTTTCCGCCTCCGTCCCGCTCGGGATCGGTTGGGGGCTGGTCGCGGTCCCCGGACCGAGTTGGAAGCGCTTGGCGCCCCGGATGGGTTTTTGGGTGACTCCGAAGGCCGACAGCAGCAGGAGGAGCATGCTGGCCATCAGCAAGAAAAAGACAAAGCGGCTACCCCTCCTGCCCGGCACTGTCTCTTACCCGGTTGCCCCTTGGTTGAGCTTCTCGATAAGGGCGCGAAGGCCGTCCGACAAGGCCCTGATCTCATCCAGATCCTGGCCTTCAATCATGATCCGGATCACCGGCTCGGTCCCGGACTTCCGGATCAGGACCCGGCCCAAAGAACCGAGCTTCTCCTCAACTTCACTGATCGCGCCGGCAAGCTCGGCATGGTCCAGGATTGCATTTTTCTTCCCCTCCTCCACCTGGACACTATCCAGGACCTGGGGGAACAATTCGATCAGGCCGCGCGCCTCACTCAAGGAGGCGGGCGATCCCGGCGTCTGCAGGGCACGGAGGAGCCGGAGGGCTGTCAGCTGGCCATCCCCCGTCGACGAATCCTCTCGCAGGATGATATGACCACTCTGCTCGCCGCCAAGCGACAGGCCGTCCCGGATCATGCGCTCCAGCACATAGCGGTCGCCCACAGGGGTGCGGACCAGGCGAAAACCTTCGCGTTCCGCCATCTGTCCCAGACCGAAATTGCTCATGACCGTCGCCACGATTGTCTTGTGGGCCAACCTGCCCCGTTTGTCCAGATCACGGGCCAGGATGGCGAGCATGACATCACCGTCAACCAGCTCCCCCTGGTCGTCAACGGCGATCAGCCGGTCGGCGTCGCCATCAAAGGCCAGACCAAGATCGGCCTTCTTCTCCAGGACATGGGCGGCCAGCTTGGCAGCATGGGTTGAACCGCAGCCGCGGTTGATGTTGAAGCCATCGGGCTCGATACCCAGCGCCGTTACCTCAGCGCCCAGGCTTCTGAACAAGCTGGGGGCAGTCCGGTAACTGGCCCCGTTGGCGCAGTCGATCACCAGCCGCAAGCCGGTAAGGTCAAGGTCCGCGATCGACAGCAAGTGGTCCTTGTAGGCTTCCGCGCCCTCGTCATAGCGGATCAGCCGGCCGACCTTCTCCCCAATCGGCCGGTCAGCTGTTTGGAAGCCCTCCCGCATTACCGCCTCGATGGCGTCCTCCGTCGCGTCCGGTAATTTAAGGCCCCCATTGGAGAAGAATTTTATCCCGTTGAATTCGAAAGAATTGTGGGAGGCCGAAATCATAGCCCCCGCGTCCGCCTTGAGTTCCCGGGTCAGCCAGGCGACCCCCGGCGTCGCAATGACATCGACATAGACCACATCCGCGCCCGCCGAGGTGATGCCCGCCATGAGGGCGGAGCCCAACATACCGCACGATACGCGTGTATCAGCCCCGACGACAAAGGTCGGCTTATGATGCGTCTCTTCCGTCAGCACAAGGGCGCCGGCCAGGCCAAGCTTAAAGGCCAGGTCAGGCGTTAAGTCCCTATTGGCGACACCCCTGACCCCATCGGTTCCAAACAGTCTTGTCATAGCTTCACCTTAAAATTACGATTGCCCATGAAGAAAGTGGTTCTCCACTTGAAAAGCAACTTCCATCCAGGGGCTATGGCCTATTCTAATACAAATACGTTAACCGTCACGGACGCCGGGATGAGAAGTTCTGTTTTTGTGTACAGAAGTGTGTGGGTATCGACCCTGATTGGCAGCTGGACCGGGCCTGACTTGCTCACGCCGCCAACGTCGATGTAGGCCGAGAGTTTGCCGGGATTGATATCGGACAAGACCTGCTGCCGGCCGCGCAAGGTTATCTGGACATTGGAGACGGGATAGCCCTGTATGCCAAAACCGTTTTCCCTGGCCTGATCAACACCATGGTGGGCCAGGGGGACGGAGAAAGTCCGTACGGTCACCGGGTTGACGGTGACCTGGACAAAAAGCCACATGAAGAAAGCCAGGAAAAAGGCGATGACGGCCAGGCCTATCCGCTGCTTGCGTGAGAGGAGTGACCCCGTCCGCCGCTGTCCCCACAGCAGCTTCTGGCGGGTCCGCCTCCGGCCCTTGTCGTCGCCTTCCCGATCGGGGGCATCCTCCTGAGACAGGGGGTCCTGCTCCCCGGCAGGGTCCTCCTCCCGGAAATCGTGCGTGGACAAGACCTGGTCACCGGTCTGGTCTTCCCTCTCCTTGCGTTTCCGCCTTGTCAGGAACAAACGGAGCCTGTTCTGCAAGGAGCGGTCGTCTTCTTCGGGGATGGTTCCGAGCAGGCGGTGGAGCTGGGTACGCAGGGCGTCCCCATTGCTGAGTATCCGAAGAACGCCGCCGACAGCCACACTTATCGCCCCCCGCTCCTCCGAGACGACAACGGCGATGGCATCACCCATCTCACTCGCCCCCACGGCCGCGCGGTGGCGGAGGCCGAAATCCCTTCTCAGGTGGTAATTGTCGGACAGGGGGACATGGACGCGGGCGGCGGAGATCCTGCCGTCCCGGATGAGCACGGCCCCGTCATGGAGCGGCGATCCCGAATAGAAGATTTGGCGCAGGAGGGTTGAAGTGACATTGGCATCCAGGCGGACGGCGTTTTCCTGCTCGTGCAGCTCGCCCAGCCGCGTATCCCGCTCGATGATGATCAGGGCGCCTGTCCCCGCCTCCGACATCCATTCGCAGGCGTTGACAATGGCTTCGATCATCTGGTGGGCGCTGGCCCCGTCCGTAAACACATCCCAGCTGCCGTAGGACAGCCGGTTGCGGCCGACCGCCTCAAGGGTCCGCCGTAATTCAGGCTGGAAAATCACGATGATGGCAATCGCCAGGATGGAGATGGTCCGGTTCAGCATGAAGCCGATGGTATTGAGCCCGATGGCACTCGCGGCCAGGGCGAAAATGACAATCAGGATGATCCCGCGAAGGAGTTGCCAGGCCCTGGAATCGCGGAGGAGGAGGAGGATGAAATACAGGACGAGGGCCGTGATCGCAATGTCGAAGAGGGCGATCACCAGATCAAGCGGACCACCCAGGAACAGCAAACCGTCCGACAGGCTGTAGCGCAGCTCATTGAAAAACTCACCGATTTTTGAAAATAAGCTTGAGGGCAAACGCGTTCCTCCAGTCGACCAGGCGCCAAAATCTTTTTTCCATATTAGCATATGGAGAGTCTTTTTATGGTCTGGGGCCCTTCTGTCATGCCGTCGTTTGACAAGCGGCGTCCGGGGCTGGTATCATTCCATTTGTCGTGTTAAGACCTTGCCGATTAGTGTAACGGTAGCACACCTGACTCTGACTCAGTTTGTCCGGGTTCAAATCCTGGATCGGCAGCCAGAAGCCTCGAACTTCAAAGTTCGGGGCTTTTTTTATACCCTAACCCGGCAAGAAAAGCATCCCGCCAGGAGGCAAGGAAGGCCGGAAAGGGAAGCTCCGCGAGCTCTTCCGGGGAAAAAGCGACCAAACCCCCTTCCCCCCCGTCCAGCCGGTCCTCCACAAGAGAATCGCCGGGGGAGGCAAGCCTCAATTCCCACAGGGCCAGCTCCCAGATCCGGTGTGAGAAGACCGGCCGCCGCCGGCCGACAAAGCGCAGACCGGCCGCCCCCTCCCGACCAAAGAGGCCATAGGCCTCCCGCAGGGCCCTCTCCAGCTCCCCCTCCCTGTCCTCACCATAGTAGCCGGCCAGGGCGGGAAACTCGTAAAGGCCTGCCAGCAAACCCCTAGGCCGGCGCCGGCACCAGATCCGGCGGCCATCGTAGTAAAGCAGGTAGGTCTTTTGGGAGATGGGTTTTTCCAGGCTTTCCGCCCGGACCGGAAACTCCTCCACCCTTGATTGAATGAAGGCCTGGCATTGATGATTTATGGGACAGGCCTGACAGGCTGGCGACAGGCGGAGACAGACCGTGGCCCCGAGCTCGATCAGGGCCTCGCTGAAATCCCCTGGTCGCTGGTCAGGCATGAGCTCCAGGACCCGTTCCCTGACTTCGCGCTGCGCCTTAGGATTTCCCTGCTGATATGGGTTTGCGTCAAATCTTGATATCAGGCGGACCACATTGCCGTCAACGGCCGGCTCCGGCAGGTCGTAGGCAAAGGCCAGGAGGGCGCCGGCCGTGTAGGGCCCTATACCGGGGAGTTTCAATAGCGCCTCCCTCTCCTTTGGCAGCCGGCCGCCAAAATCTTCGACAAGGGTCTGCGCCAGATGTCGAAGCTGGCGTGCCCGCCGGTAATAGCCCAGCCCCTCCCAGAGTTTCAGGACCTCCGTCTCCCGGGAATCGGCCAGCGCCTGCCAACTGGGAAAGCGGGCCATGAAAGGCTGGTAATAGGCCAGGACCGTCACAACCTGGGTTTGTTGGAGCATGAACTCAGATACGGCCACAGCGTAGGGATCCCGGCGCAGGCCATCTTCAGGCCGGGTTGGCGGGACCCGCCAGGGCAGGACCCTCGCCTCTCCGTCAAACCAGGTCAGGATCCTGTCGGAGAAGTCCTTCAAACCCCGTCCGCCTCCAGGAAACGGGCTGCCGATCCACCGGCCAGAAAGCCGGAAGAAAAGGCCCAAAGGAGGTTGAACCCGCCCGTATCGCCATCGACGTCGAGCAGCTCACCACAGGCGAAAAGACCAGGCTGGCCGCTCGACATGAGGGTCTCCCGGTCAAAGCCCTCAGTCAGGACGCCTCCGGCAGCGACATGCGCGAAGGTGAAGCCGCGGGTCCCCGTCACCAGGAGGTCCAGTCCCTTGACCAGCCCGGCCAGGATCCCTGCCTCCGCGTCACGGCTGGCAATGGCGTCCGACAGCCCCGACACTGCCAGGACGGCCTGGCCGACCTTTTCCGGGACCAGGCCCGCCAGCGCCGACCGCCAGTCATCGGCCCCGCTCTTCTTGAGCAGGTCGAAGATATCCTCCCGCCCCCATTCGGGCAGGAAATCCAGGCTCAGCCTTCCCACTGTCGGACGGGACCCGCCGGCTTGGGCGGCTGCCCTGCCCGCCGCCCGGCCAAGATCCATACCGGCAATGCCTGACAGGCCGTAGGCGGTTATGAGATACTCGCCCGACGAGGCGGCCCTTTCCCCGGCCTGGCCTGTAAAGCTGGCGGCACCCCTGAACCTGACCCCCTCCGCCAGGCGCGTAAGCGGATGGGGCTGGACTGTCAGGGGGACCAGGGCGGGAACCGGTTCCCGGACCCGGTGGCCGAAAGGCCGGAGCAGGTCGTAGCCGAGCGAGGCCCCACCCAGTTCCGGTGCGGCCGGACTGCCCGTCGCGATTATGACGGCGCGACCCTCAACTTCCCCGCCCCCCAAGGGTGACACGGTAGCGGTCACCTATCCTGTCCAGATGAGTGACAGTGTGGGGGAAAAGCAGTTCCACCCCCTGGCTTTCCAGGGCCTTGACCAGGACTGTGGTCACGGACCGGGACTGGAAGGAGCGGGGGTAGATCCGGCCCTCCCTGTCCTCCACGGTCAGAAGGCCGATTTCCTTGAAGATGTCCAGGACCCTGCTGGCCGGGTGCTGGTTCAGGACCGACAGGGCAAAGGACGGGTCCTCACCGTGGAAGCGGCCCTCTGCCGGATTTATGTTGACCAGGTTGCAGCGGCCGTTGCCGCTGGCCAGGACCTTGCGCAGGGCCTGTTCCTCTTTTTCAATGATGACGGCCCTGCCCTGAAAACCACTCAGCCTGGCGCCAAGGGCCGCCAGGAAGCCGGACGCGCCCCCGCCGATGATGATCAAGTCGTCTTGTCGTCTCAAATCAAACCCCCTTACCTCACGGTGGCAATCCTGGCCTCCCGGTCATAAATTAGCAGGAAATTGTGGCTGTCCAGGGGCAGGATCTCCCGGATGCCGGACTCTACCCCTTGTCGGGCAACCAAGACGCCGGAGACAGGATCATAGATAAAAAGCTCCTGACGGCCGGCAGCCAGGATCAAGGATCCGTCCGAGGCGAAGGCAAAGCACTCGACCTGGCCGCCCTCTTCCGGTTCAAAAAAGAAGCTATCCGGCCGCCTTGAGGCGGGCAGGACCAGGTAGAAGGCCGTCTCGCCCCCCTGCCCTGTCAGGACAGCCAAGCCTTGGGCCGCCCCTTCCACCTTGATGAGCTCACCGGGGATCTTCACGCCCCCCATGGCCCCGGTTCCATAATCCACCAGCAGGAGATCGCGCTCGTTGAAGAGGAGGATCTCCTGATCTTCCAGATAGGCGATCCAGGGGTAGAGTTCATCCTCCGATACCCGCCTATCGGACAGGAGCCCGCCCTCATAGTCGAAGCGCAGGAGCCTGGTCCCCGACCTGCCTTCCGTCAGGTCGAGGAGGAGAACATCAAAATGCCGACAATCCGGCACAAATGCCACCCGGACCGGCCACTCCAGGGAGTCAAAGCTCAGGGCGGCCCGGTAGCTGCCGCCTGCCGTATCGTAAAGGATGACGGAGGTCCTGCCCTTGGCTGAGGGGCCAAAGGTCAGGATATGCTCGTCGCAGTAATCGGCCCCATGGATGGTCTCGTCGGCCTCGGCCTCAATGGTTGAGATATCGGGCAGGATGGCCAGATAACCGCTACCCTTTTCCGGTACGACCATGAGGCTCTCCCCCATACGGATCACCTTTGGCTGGCGGTAGGGATAGGGAATGAAGGTCTGCTCCCTGCCGGCCGAATCCAGGCTGGCGATCCCCTCATCATCAATGCGGACCAGGCTTGCCCCGACCCTGGCAAAGGATGAGGGCGATGCCCCCCGCAGGGAGAAGGGCCTGCCCAGTGTGATCATCTCCTTGGATTCCTGGATGGCCCCGGGCTCACGTGATAAAAGTACAAGCAGGGCCACGATGGCAAAGAGGATCAGCCAGCAAACAGACAGGAGGACAATCAGCCGGGGGGCCGATTCCTTTTCACCCGATTTGGCTCGCCTCATACGCTCGACCTGGCCATCCTTCCCTTTGCCGTAAATCTTTTTTCACTATAGCACGACAGGTGGGACCGGCCACAGCGGGAACAGGCTTCAACCCCAGCAACTTGGATCCGACAGGACTCCTGGTTCAGGCCGTGCCCGGACCATCAATCCGTCGGCCCTCCTTGTCAAAATGCTTCTTCAGGGCCCTTTCCACGGGGATGATGGAGAGTGACAGGACCACTAATTGCGCCACGGTCAAAACCAAGCCTGCCCTCTCGACCAGCTTGTCATCTTTTCCGAGCAGGATAAGCATGAGCGCCAAGGACAAGAGCAGCAGGATGAGCCCCCAGGTCAACCAGAGCCGGCCCACCTTTTCTTGGGCAAATCTCCAGGTCTCGTCATTTTTCATGGACCGGGCGGTTCGGTAACCGAAGAGCCAGTTGACGGTTTTTGGCGCCTTCTTCTTGAGAAGCCAGCCAAAGCCCACCATGGTCAAGGGAACCAGTAAGACGGGGGCAATCAAGGTCATCCAGTGTTTCATAAGTTCCTCGGATCTGTCGGACCCGGTCCAGGGTCATCTGCTTTGGGGGATGAAGATAATCCCCCTCCATCTTAACTTATCTTCCGGAAAGGAAAGGGGCTGTCCCGCTTGGAGACAGCCCCTGGCTCAATCATTGCCGTCTACGGCCTAATACATGCCGCCTCCCGGAGGCATGGGCGGTTCGGGCTCGGGGATGCTGGCGACAACAGCTTCGGTCGTCAGCAGGATGGAGGCTATCGAAGCGGCGTTCTGGAGCGCGGAGCGGGTCACCTTGGCCGGATCAACGATACCGGCTCCCATCATATCGGTGTACTCCTCCGCCAGGACGTCGAAACCGACCCCCTTGTCCTTGGACTTGACATTCTCACAGACGACGCTGCCGTCGAATCCGCTGTTCAGGGCGATCTGACGGACAGGCTCCTCGAGTGCCCTCAGGACGATTGAAACGCCCGTACGCTCATCACCGTCCAGGTTATCCAGAAGTCCGGCAACGTCATCGAGGATGTCGATGTAGGCAGTGCCACCACCTGGTACGATGCCTTCCTCAACGGCCGCGCGGGTCGCTGACAGGGCGTCCTCGATCCGGAGCTTGCGCTCTTTCATCTCAACCTCTGTCGCGGCGCCGACCTTGATGACGGCGACGCCACCCGAGAGCTTGGCCAGGCGTTCCTGGAGCTTCTCACGGTCGAAGTCGGAGCTTGTCTCCTCAATTTGGGCGCGGATGGCCGCGACCCTGGCCTTCAGGTCCTCAGCTGAGCCGGCCCCGTCGACGATGACCGTGTTGTCCTTGTCGACCTTGATCTGGCGCGCCTGGCCGAGATCGGAGAGCTCGACTTCCTTGAGCTCCATGCCCAGATCGGAGGAAATGACCTTCCCACCGGTCAGGACCGCGATGTCCTGCAGCATTTCCTTCCTGCGGTCACCAAAGCCCGGCGCCTTGACGGCGGCGCACTGGAAGGTGCCCCGGAGCTTGTTGAGAATGAGGGTGGAAAGGGCTTCGCCTTCAACATCTTCAGCGATGATCAGGAGGCGCTTGCCGTCCTGGACGATCTTCTCCAGCAGGGGGAGCAGATCCTGGATATTGGTCACCTTCTTGTCTGTGATCAGGATGTAGGGCTCATCAAAAACGACTTCCATCTTGGTGGGGTCGGTGACCATATAGGCTGAGATATAGCCGCGGTCAAACTGCATACCCTCAACAATTTCAAGTTCGGTACCCATGGTCTGCGATTCCTCGACCGTGATGACACCGTCATTGGAAACGGACTCCATGGCATTTGCGATCTCCGTGCCGATCTCGTCGTCATTGGCGGAGATGGCGGCGACACGCGAAATGTCATTCTTCCCCTCGACGGCCTTGCTGTCACGCTCGATGGCCTCGACCGCCTTGACGACGGCCCTGTCTATGCCCCGCTTCAGGATGATGGGGTTGGCTCCCGCCGCGACGTTGCGGAGGCCCTCGCGGATGATGGCCTGGGCCAGCAGTGTGGCGGTCGTTGTGCCGTCACCGGCCACGTCATTTGTCTTGGTCGCGACTTCCTTGACCAGCTGGGCGCCCATATTCTCAAAACGATCCTCGAGTTCTATCTCACGGGCGATGGTGACGCCGTCATTGGTGACCACGGGCGAACCATAGGTCTTGTCGAGGACGACATTGCGGCCCTTGGGGCCCAGGGTAATCCGGACCGTATCGGCCAGCTTGTTTACGCCAATCTCCAAGGATTTACGGGAATCTTCCGAGTATTTCAGATCTTTTGCCATATTATTTTGCTCCTTCCAAAGGTGTGAATCAGTCGACAATAGCGAGGATATCGCTCTGCTTCAGGATGGTGTATTCAATATCGTCAATCTTGACTTCCGTGCCGGCATATTTGCTGATCAGGACACGGTCGCCGACTTCAACTTCCATGATGACATCCTTGCCATCCACTACCCCCCCAGGTCCGACAGCGATGATCTCGACAATCTGCGGTTTTTCCTTAGCTGAACCGGGAAGCACAATGCCACCCTTCGTCGTCTCTTCCGCTTCAAGCCTCTTGATGACTACCCTGTCACCCAACGGTCTAATGTTCATAATCGTACCTCCACACTGGTTATAATATCTTTACGGAAGTTGGCACTCGATCACACCGAGTGCCAGCCAAGTAACAATATAATCAGAGACGCCTGGTTTGTCAACCGGGCTGAATCAAAAGATCGTGTCTAAAAGTGAACGAAATATGTCTTTCTCAGAAAGGAGTGAAAGGAAGCGGGAATTCTCCAAAAAATCCCTGATGAGGGGGGTGGTAATACTGAAGGAGGTGAGGACCATGACAAGAATCCATACGGTGAATACACCCCACAGGAGGCCGAGCAGGAGACCGCCTGTCCGGTTCAGCCATCCAATGACCGGAATGCCATTCAGAATCGGGGTCAGCAACCTGGCGGCAAGCCCCAGACCCACGCGCACAAAAGCGAAAACGACGACCAGGGCAAGGGCTCCCAGGACCAGTTGCCATACTGAATTCACCGCTGAATCAACAAGTGAGCTACCGGACGGGTCAGGCGCCTGGAGAATCCGTCTGGCCCAATTTTCCGGCATACCCAGCCCTTCAAGAAGGGGCGCCAGGCCCGACGGGTAGGTTTGGATCCCCTCCTCCAACTGCGTGGAAATCCCCTCCATGGAGCTACTGAAAAGACCCAATTTAAGAAGCCAGCCTGAAAGTGGCCGTACCATAAGAAACGCGATGGCGATGGAAATCAGAGAACTGATAAATCCGACAGCGGTAAGGAGAAGGCCACGGCGGTAGCCGATCCATATAAAGAGACCGAGAATTAGGAGGACGGATAGATCAAATCTCATTACAAATATATTCCTTTAACTATTCCTTCCAGACCGCCTGCATCAGGTCCACCAACTTCAAGTATTGTCCATAAGACTTCCTGTAGGCACTGGCCCGGTGAGGGCAAGGCTCAAAGACCGTCACTTTTCTGGCCCCAGGGCCTTCTCCAGGGACGTGCCCCCGTTTCACGCCCATCATCCTCGCGCATCCCAGGGCAATTGAGATATCTTGATTATAGCGCAAGACCGGGCCTTGGATAAGATCGCTGATTATCTCACACAGGGCATCATTATGCGAAGCGCCACCACCAACAACGACCCGCCGGGGCTCATTTTGCATGCTCTGGAGGCAGTGGAAGAGTGAAAATCCTATGGCCTCCATGGCGGCACGGTAATAATGAATCCTTGAATGTATCGATCTAATCCCGATGAAGCCCGCTGAGGCCCGGGGATTCACAAAAGGCGCCCTCTCCCCCTTCAGGAAAGGGAGGCAGATAAGGCCTTCACTCCCCGCCGGGATGGAGCGGGACTCGTCCGGCGAAGGATGGGGCGAATCGGGGAAAAAAGTATCCTTGACATATTGGAGCAGGGCCCCGCCCGTGGTAGCCCCCATCATCCGCAAGTAACCCTGATCGCTGAGCAGGGGCTTCACCCAGAATGAGACGGGGTCATTGGAATGGCCGGACAGGTCAGCCGCGTACTGGGATACGATCAGGGAGGTACCGATCTCAATGCAACTGTCTCCTTGCCCTCCTATCCCGGCCCCCAGATTGACTGCCGCAATATCCAGACAGCCGGCGAATACCGGAACACCGGTTGGAATCGATGTCAAGCGGGAAGCTGGTTCATTGATGGATCCGATGACGCTTTCGGGAGGATGGACAGCGGGGAGGCGGGTATAGATATCCTCAAGATCAAAGAATCGAAAAATCGCTTCGACGTACTCACCTCTTACCAGGTCGAAGGCTTCCGTCGAACAATTGCTCGGATCCGTCGCCCGTACGCCCGTGAGCTGGAAATTCAGCCAACTGACACAGTGCAGGGGGTAGAGGATTTTTCCATAACGTTCAGGATCCCGCTTTTTTAACCAGCTGAGTATTGAAATCCGGGAGCCGGGAAAGCTCCGGTTGCAATTGTGATCCACAAGCAGGCTTTCCAGTCCTTCAGGATCATCAGCCCCCTCTTCCCGGGATCGGGTATCCTGCCAGGTAATGGCTCTTCCCGTGGCATCTCCAGGTTTCTCAATCGGCCAAAGACCATCCCCTTGTCCCGTAACGTATACCCCCGCCAAACGGCTGGAACAGGTGGCATTCCTTTCCAAGAGGGTCCTGGACAGCAGGCAGAAGGCGCGCCAATACGCTCCCATATCGACCTCAGCCCTGCCATCAGCCCCCTGGCATAAGGGTGTGGAGATGAAGCTCCTGTCGACGAGGCGGAAAGCCTCCTCAAGCAGGAAGGCCTTGATATTACTGGTTCCCGCGTCGAATACCAGGTAATACTGCTTTGATCTTCCTCCCATCGTCTCAATCCACCTGGGCTTGATCAGAAGGTAATATTGCCCGGATGAATGCCTCCAAGCTTATCGATATCAGCAAATAATTCCTGTCTTTCCCCCTCGGTGAATTCCCTGGGTCCTCCCATCAGCTTGGTTATGAAGGTGATCTTGGCGTAATGTTCGACTGTTTCCATCCTGTAGAAGGCGTCAAATACAGTTTCCCCGAGTGTAACGGGACCATGGTTGGCCAGGAGGAAGGCGTTATGTCTCGCGATATAGGGCTCGAGACTTTCCGCCACAGCGTCGGTGCCCGGCAAGGCATAGGGACAGACCGGAATGGCGCCCGTGTAGTAAACCTGTTCCGCCAGGAAATATTTATCCAGTTTCTCCGTCAAACAGGCGAAGGATACGGCGAAAGGGGGATGGGCGTGACAGACTGCCATGACATCGGGCCGATGACGATAACAGTAGAGATGAACTTTCGCCTCAGAAGAGGCGGCCTTCCCTTTCTCGAGGGATTCCCCCCTTTCGTCAATCTTGACGATCAGGTCAGGCGTCAAATCCTTCTTGCAGACTGCTGAAGGTGTTATCAGGAAGCAGTCAGGGGCAAGCCGCGCGGAAATATTGCCCCCGCAGGCGGGTGAAAAGCCTTGCTCATACATCCTCAAACCTATCTCACAAAGGTCCTCTCTTAACTGTCTTTCCAAAATCACTTCATCAGGTCCCACGTTGCTTGTCCTCATATTCCTTCATTTTTGCCATCGGGTTAAATATTAACACTACACTTATGCAAAGTAAATCAATAAACACAGGCTCTTCCAGCCCCTCGGGCAATTTAGTGAATATCCCTGAAGATACGCGCTTGCAGGCCTGCAAATCCGAGCATAAACGGCAAATTTTTCGAGATCAAGCATGCTATAATAGCCCAGGATTCTTGTATAAAAGATAAGAAATTGGACGCGCGGTCCCTGTCGAAAGGTTTGTTTATGAAGATGAAACTCGCTCTGGGTGTGCCCCTTGTTGAACCGTTTTACGCCGAACTCGATTCCCTGTTCGATATCACCCCGGTCAGCACCCTGAATATCCAGGATGCCGCCCCCGGGGAAATCCCCCCCTCCGATGTCCTGTTGGAGGAATGCCTGGGGAGTGACATCGTGGTCATTGAAAGCGACCCTGTGACGGAGACGATGCTGGTCGCCCTGAAAAAAGAGGGGCTGAAGCTATTGGCCTGCTGCCGGAGCAATCCCGTGAACATCGATGTCGACGCCTGCCGGAGATTGGACATACCCCTCCTCTATACGCCCGGCCGCAACGTTCAATCGGTCGCCGAACAAACCCTGGCCATGATGCTCATGTTGCTTAAACATCTGCACAGGGCAATTATCGGGATTCATGAGGGTAATTTCCTCGGGGCTCCCGTATCGGATATCTACCAGAAGTCGGAGCGGGATGATGTCTTGTGGATCAACCAGGATCTGAATGTGTATAAGGAACTCCCTTTAGGCTACGAGCTTTTCGGGAAGACACTTGGACTCATCGGTTTCGGTCTTATTGGCAGAAAAGTGGCAGAACTGGCCCTGGCATTCGGGATGAGGGTCAATGCCTACGACCCCTATTGTGACCGGGACGTGATCGAAAAATTGGGGGCCAACGCCTGCGAATTGGAGGAAACCCTGTCCAGCGCGGACCTTGTCTCCGTCCATCTTCCCGTCAATGACTCGACCATTGGGATCATTGACAGGGACTGGTTCGGGATGATGAAGAGGGGAACCTTCTTCATCAATACAGCGCGGGCCATCGTCGTCGACCAGGAGGCCATGATCGACGCGCTTAGAAGCGGGCAGTTGGCAGGCGCCGCCGTCGATGTCATGTGGATCGAGCCCTGCCCCGCCAACCATCCCTTTGTCTCCATGGAAAATGTGATCATTTTGCCGCACATTGCGGGCAATACCCACGATATTGAAAGATGGCAGTCTGCCATGCTGTGCGAAGATCTTGTCCGCTTCCATCAGGGGGAAGCTCCCTTGAGGGTGTGGCGATAAGGCCTGTCTACCCGTTCGTGGTCAGTCGGCCGCCTGCCATCAGGACACCCAGTTTATCGGGACTTGCCTCTTCCTGGGACAGGGTGGCCATGACACAACCTTTGTGGATGACCAGGATGCGGTCGGATAGTTCCAGAATTTCTTCCATTTCAGTGGAAACCAGGAGGACCGCGCATCCGCCATCCCTGGCGTCGAGGATCTTCTGCTGGATGTACTTGGTTGCGGCAATATCCAATCCCCGGGCGGGGTGGACGGCAATGAGCAGTTTCGGTTCCCTGTCCATCTCACGGCCCACTACGACCTTTTGCTGGTTGCCACCGGAAAGATTGCTAATCCGTTCGTCTATACCCGGTGTCACGACATTGTACCGCTGACACAACTTCTGATTGTGCTCCCTGATCCACTTCCTGTTAAGAAGACCCCTACGACTGTATCGGGGATCCCGGACACTCATCAACATCAAATTCTCATTGACCGACATGGGCTCTACGATGGCCATACGATGCCGATCCTCCGGAATATGGGAAAGCCCCTTGTTCAATCTGTCCTTTACTGAAAGATCTTTGCAATCAAGACCATTTATTTGAATCGTACCCTGATAGTCTGACTCCAGGCCCGTAATGCACTTGACCAGCTCCGATTGGCCATTCCCGTCCACACCGCATACCCCGAGGATCTCACCGGATCGGACCTGCAGGCCCACATCCGTCAATAATTCAACCCCCAAAGCGTCCTGGTAGTTCAGCCCGTTGACTTCCAATACCTTATCGCCCGGAACACGCTTTTCCTTTGATAGCGACATTTCAAGCTCCCGGTTAACCATCAGGTAGGCCAGCTCGTTCATATCCGTCACTTCCGGGATATTCACAGTCGCGACCTTTTTCCCTTGCCGCAGGACGGTACACCTATCGCATACCTTCATAATCTCAATCAACTTATGGCTGATGAAGATCACCGTAATGTTTTCCTCGGTCAACCTTCGCATCATCTCAAAAAGCTTATCCGATTCCTGTGGCGTGAGAATCGCCGTCGGCTCGTCCAGAATCAAGATTTTGACATCCCTGTACAGGGCCTTGAGTATTTCGACACGTTGACGCTGCCCCACAGTGAGGTCACGGACTTTCGCGTTTGGATCGATATCGATGTCCATACGCTCCGCCAGATCCTTCAGCTTTCTTGCCGCTGACCTTAAATTGAGCGTGAGTTTTGTATCCCGGATGCCCAGGATCACATTTTCCAGGACAGTATGGGCGGGTACCAGCATAAAATGTTGATGGACCATACCGATACCCAGGGCGATGGCATCATTTGGTTTTCGTATCCTTACTTTTTTACCTTCGATAAAAATTTCACCATCGAAATTGTCATACATGCCGTAAAGCACATTCATAATCGTGCTTTTACCGGCGCCATTTTCGCCCAGCAGGGCATGGATTTCACCCCTCTCAACCGAGAGGTTGATCTTATCATTGGCCACAACCTCACCAAAATACTTGCTTATATTCCGCATTTCCAGATATGACATTGAACCCACCGTATTCATAATCCAACCCGGGAGACCTATTGTCTGATGAAGGGAACACCGCTGTTCGCGGGAGCATTCGATACGCGACGGTAGAGGCAAAGCGCGAGGACCGTCGCGAGGTAGGGCAGCATAACCATCAGTTGATAGGGCACCCCCAGTGATGAGGCCTGTATGCGATACTGCAAGGCATCCACGGCGCCAAACAAGAGGCAGGCCATAAGAACGCCCGCCGGCGTGAAGTTTCCAAAGACAACGGCGGCAAGTGTCATGTACCCGCGTCCAGCCACCATACCTTCCGTAAAGAAACTGTGGTGACCCATGGATATGAAGGAACCTCCCAAACCAGCCATCATACTTCCGAACAACAGGGCGAGATAACGGACCCGCACGACCTTGATACCCAAAGTATCGCAAGCCTTGGGATTCTCGCCCACAGAACGCAGCTCCAAGCCGATCCTGGTGTATTTCAATACCAGGGTGAGGACGGGGATCAGGAGAATCGCCAGGTAGGCAATCAGGGTTTGATTGAAGAGGGTTGGCCCAATTACGGGGATTTTGCTCAGGAGGGGAATCTCGATTTTTCTGTACACGGCTATCTGGGGAATAGCCCCCCCAACACCGAATACCATACGTTTCAGGAGGATGGTAAGGCCACTGGCCATGGCGTTGACCGCCAGCCCGGATACCACCTGATTGGCATACAGGCTAATACTGAAGAAGGCAAAGATCAAACCAAGTACGGCGGAACCCAACATGGCGAACACAGCCCCGACCAAGGCGGATCCCGTGAGCCAGGAGCCCAGAACTCCCATAAAGGCCCCCGTCAACATCAAACCCTCGTTACCGATGTTGATGATGCCGGATCGCTCAACAAAAAGGGTGCCCACGGCGGCAACCAACATGGGCGTTGCCATGACAACGGTTGTCGCGAAGAAACTACTCACCCAGGCCATCAGCTGTGACCTCCTTCCCCCGCTTATCCATGAGTCTGGAAAGTCCAGGGATTCCTTTTTTCCTGCCTTTGGACGAGGAAACGACAAAGTAGGCGCGTCCGGCCAGGAAGAGAATTATCATGGCCTGCGTTATTTCGAGCATGGCATCCGGTACCTTGGCCAGCATTTGCATCCTGTTGACCCCACTGTTAAGCATCCCGTAAAGGATTGCGGATAAGGGGATACCGATTGGGGATGAATCTCCCAGCAAAGCGACAGCAATCCCCTCAAAGCCCAAATTACTGGAAAAACCCAGGGTGATACGTGATTGTACCGACATCAATTCGACGCAACCCCCGATCCCGGCCAACCCCCCACCGATCGCCATGGCGATCAATTGATTGCCAACCGCGGGGATGCCGGCATATCTCGCTGCCTCACTATTTAAACCTGCTACCCTCATCTCATAGCCCCGTGTTGTCTTCGTGTAATAAAACCAATAAAAGATAACCGCTATGGCTGCCAAAACCAATCCCGCATGTAACCGGGTACCCGGCAGGATGATGGGTAGTTTGACGGACGCCCGCATGAGCGGTGAATTCGATGCGCTATCCATTGATGTCGGGTCACGCATGGGACCCGAAACCAGCATATTCAGAATTTGAGCCGCGACACTGTTCAGCATGATGGTTGTAATGAGTTCGTTTGCGTGGAATTTTATTTTGAGTATTGCGGGAATCAGGCTGAATAACGAACCTCCCACGAAACCACATACCAGCATAAGAGGTATGTGTAAGAGAGGTGAGAGATTACTTATGCTGTAGCCAATGTAACCACCCGCCAAAGCACCTATATAGAATTGGCCCATGGAGCCCAGGTTGAACATGCCACTACGCATGGCGAAAACGAAGCTAAGTGACATGAATACGAGCGGAATGGCCCGCACCATGGTTTCGCCGACGGCATTGAGATTTCCAAGTGCCCCCACAAGAAGGCACTCCAGCGCGTACAAGGCATCAAAGCCCATGGCGGCAATGATCAACAAAGAAATGAACAAGGCCAAAAATATGGCTATCAAAGGAAAAATAGAATGCCTGAGCGCCTCGATCGCCCTGCTTTTGTTGGATGATATCCTCAGCACGCTACTCACCCCTCCAAATTGCCATACACCGCACTATACCGCTCAAGTAATGGGGACATCAAGCAGACCCGCCCTATCCGTGATGAAAGCGCCAACTAAACACCACGGATAGGCAGTCTAAGATTGTGGGTTTATCCAACCAGGTTGATCACTACAGCTCCGGACTTGAGGTCGTCGAAGGCCTGTTTCACCTTGTCTTTTGCCTCATCGTCGACTTCACCTTCAAACTCGGCAAACCATTCGGGCATGGTGACCAGGCCGTCCGCGACGCCGTAGGTTGTCACCTCTTCGATGGATCCGGCAAGTTCACCCTTGAGATACTTCTGGAAGGCGGCATAATAGCCAACCGCCGTATTCATATTGACGGAGCAGGGAACAACTGCCGGAGCCAATTCCGCCATCCCTTCCCCACTTCCGACACAGACGACATCCCCTATCTCACCCGCGGCCTCTACGACACCAAGACTGGCTTGGTTGGCATTGGGGCCAATGACGTCGATACCTGTTTCGTAAAGCGATTTAGCCGTTTCCTTCGCGATCCCGATATCCGTCGTTGTTCCGATGATCACTTTCTTGACATCGACATCCGGATTTACCAGCTTCGCGCCCTGTTCAAAACCCATACCGGCGTTATTGAAGGGGGTGAAATCAATACCCGCGATATAGGCGATCTTGTTTGTCTTCGTAAGAGCTCCCGCGACCGCTCCCATCATAAAGCCCTGATCTTCGTCGGCGAAGAAAATGGTGTTGACATTCTCGGTCACTGTATCCCCCATCACGATAAACACCTGAACATCCGGATAATCGGCGGCAGCCGCTACAAGATCTTCCTTGTTGGCGTTTGTGGCAATGAATATGCAGGTATAACCCTCAGAGGCATAGGTACGGAGGCTGGAAACAAGTTCATCGTCCGCTGTATTCTCCTGGTAGGAGACCTCGTATCCGTCATCCTTGATCATTTCCGACCCCATGTACGCCGCGTAACACCAGCTCATATCGCTGATGGGGCCGGGGATCAGGAAGGCGACCTTTTCTTTCTTCTCTGGCTCCGACGAGCCTCCCTTGCAAGCCGCGACGCTGAGTAGCAGGACGACCGCTACCAGGAGACAAACAAGCTTCTTCATTTTAACCGTCATTTCTTTCTCCTCCTCTAACCTTTAGAGTTATCAGAGAGCCCGTGTAGAAGCTCTCTTATTACTTCAATTTCACCCAATAAGGTGATCGGGCCCCAAGCCCTTCCCTATCAATACTCAAGACTGATGACAGGGTCTACAATCTTCTGGTTGGCGGAATCAATCAAACCGTGATCCGTAATCGCGTAACCGCCACCTGCCGCCAGGCTCATAAATGACAGGAACATGAAGGTAAGGGGAATTGTTGAGCCCAGCTTGGCAATCGTCCCGTTCAACCTTCTCTTTCGCTCGGCCAGCTCTTCGGCGGGCAGGTCGGAAAGCAAACCCAGAATCGGATAAGCCAGTTCATCCAGGACGATCCCTCCATCAACCGCGACCTGCCCCCCTCCAAGCTCAACAACCCTATTGACCGCAACCACCATATCAGGGTGATTCGTACCCAGGACTATGATATTGTGGTTGTCATGTCCAACACTCGAGGCGATCGCGCCCCGCTTCATATGGAATCCTCCCATGAAGGCCTTCCCAATATTCCCATTTTTCCCGTATCTTTCGACCTGGGCCACGTAGAGGACATCCTGTTCAAGATCAGGTTGGATCACCCCGTCTTCAACGCGCAGGACAGCCGTTCTCTCCTCACTGACTGGAATCCAATCCAGGGTTTGAATGACGTGCACCCGCGCGAATTTCGCGCTGTTATCCACCGTGATCCGCAAAGAATCTGCTGTTACCGGATCCCTGAGTTTCATGGTGTCGGTCAGGATCTCCTTATGCGCCACCACGGGGTAGGGCTTCAGGAAGATTCCATTTTCGGCCACCAGCCTGCCCGCGGCGATTACTTTTTCAACACGGAAATCCTCAGGTCCTGAAACGATATTGATATCCGCCCTGCGACCGGGCGCCAAGCCACCGATCTCCTGGTCCAGGTTGAAGGCTCTGGCAGGGTTCAAGGTGACCATGCGGATCGCGTCAACAAATCCCAATCCCAGGCTGAGAAGCAGCCGGACATCCGCATCCAGGTGGCCCCGTTCAACCGCGTCAATGGTATCCAGATCATCGGTAATGACGCTGACACGGGAAAGATCCAGTCCCCTGTCAATTAAGGGCATCAGGCAGTCTTTAAGGTTGCTAGCGATCGAACCCTCCCGTAATTGGACATGACAGCCCGCCCGCAATCGTTCAAGGGCATCCTCGCCTGAGAAGGACTCATGATCGGTCGACAGGCCCGCGGCCAGACATTTATTCAGTTCGGGGCCGGACATACCGGGAAGATGGCCATGCAAGGTCAAACGACGATCCAGAGTATCCCTCATCGATTCAAGCAATTCATGGTACTCGGAGAGGATATAGGTGCAGACACACTCCGAAAGCCCAATCGCGTCCGGCCGGGCGAGCGCCTTGCGAATAATCTCCGGATCAAACAAACCCCCACTCGTCTCGAGATCAGGTGAAAAAGGCACGTGGGAGGGAACGACAAAATAAATTTTGAGATCGGTGTCCGCGACCTCATCCAGGACCGCCTCAATTGCCTCCAGCCCTCCGACAACACCTACCTCGTGAAGGTCTGTCATCACAACAGTGGTGCCGTGCTGGAGCAGTATCTGGGCAAATGGACGCATGGCAAGATTGCTGCTCTCAGGGTGGATATGCCCGTCAATGAAGCCGGGAACCAGGTATTTCCCCCCCGCGTCAATAATCTCCGTGTCGTCACCGATGGTGTAGGCGACATCCCCGACCGCGGCAATCTTGTCGCCCCGGGTAGCGATCCCACCCTCCGACATCTCACCTGTGTAGACGTTGACGACCCTTCCGTTGATGATCGCAAGGTCAGCAGGTTCAGTCCCACCGGCAGTTCGCATCACGCTGATATCCACTATCAAGTCTCCTTTCCCTGCTTCCCGCATTCTTCTAATCCCAAGGGCCATCCGACTCGGGCGAACCATTTACTTCGCCACGCCAAAGGAGGGACCGGTAAAAAACGAATATAGTCTATTGAGAGACTAATTCATACAATTGTTGTAGATGCAATAAGGATTCTTCGCCCCTAAAAGACGAATATTATAGATCAAGATCTGCATATATTTACTCAAATAGATTATTTATACCATCTGCACCTGGATTTCCGTTACATATTTCTCCGGATTGGTCGCGATGAATTGATCGATGATATTGAAAGTGATGGCTGTTGTATTTTCCTCATAGCCCTCATGGGACAGTAGCCTTTCTATAGTCTCCCGGATCGACTGATAAGGTCCGAAATGGTAGGTCGACGCGTATGTTCCCGCCGGCAGTACAGAACGCTCCAAGGCGTGTCTTGAAACGATGAAATTGATTATATCGGAATGGTCAAGGAGGTAGGCGCCAAATTTTTTATGTTCACCGCTGTAAAACCCAATGGTCGGGTAGAAGTAGAACAACTCGTTGGTAAACAGTTTCATTTCATCCCCTATCAGGGAATAATAACGATCCGGATATTCCTTGTGATCAATTTTCCCCGGGATGATTTTCTTCCGCTCACTATCTATGAAGGCAAGTTTCTTCTGGATGATATTATCCGTCAGGAGCAATTCATTGTATTTTTTCTTGAGGATCTCCGACTGATCCCGCATGGCGGCGATCGCCTGATCAAAATCATTCAGCAGCATGAACCTTCCAATGCTGTCGAGGGGGTAACCCAACTTCCGGAGATAGCGGATGGTAGCCAGCTTATACATTTGGTCAAACCGGTATTTGCGGTGGCCGGTAACAGGATCCCTGATCTCCGGGATCAGCAAGCCTTTTTCATCGTAATGCCGGAGCAACTGGACCGTTATTTTAAAAATTGAAGCGAGTTCGCCAATGGATAAATATTCTTTCATTCAAGATCACCTCATACGCCCTTGTTCCTATAACGGTTGTAGATATTATCATTGATTATAAACAAGTATTGAGTAAAGGGGCAAGTTTGATGAAGCTTAAAAGGATTTTGCTGAAAAACGCAATGGTGCTGACCATGTCTGAGCAAGGTACCTTCTATGAAGATGGTCACGTCTCAATTGAAGGTGACTTAATCAGTAAGGTGGGTTTTTTCGATCCCGAGCCGGATAATTACTATGATGAGGTATTGGATCTCAAAGGGAAATATGTCTTGCCTGGTTTTGTGAACACCCATGTCCATACTTCACAACAGATCAGTCGTGGGGTCGGTGACGACGTAAGCTTCATGACCTGGCTCCATGAGCGCATGTTCCCCTTCGAAAGCAATCTTAGCTACGAGGATTCCCATATCTCCACCCTCCTCTGCTGCCTGGAACTCATTAAATCCGGGGTCACTTCATTTGCTGAGGCGGGGGGGCAATTCGTCGGTGCCATGGCTGAGGGGGTCAAGGAAGCCGGATTGCGGGCCAAGCTGGCAAAATCAGTAACTGATTCGGGCGAGGGCCTTCCATCCTCCTGGCAACGCACAGGGGCCCAGGAAATTGAAACGCAACTTGAGAGTTTCCATGCCTTCAACGATAGCGCTGATGGGAGGATAAAGGTCTGGTTCGGCCTCCGCACCTTATTCAACAACAGCGAGGAGCTATTGCTCGAAACAAAGCGATTGGCCGACGAGCTCGGCACGGGCATACACATGCACGTGGCGGAGGCAAAAAATGAAGTTGAGTATTCTGTTGAGAAATATGGGGTCAAGACAGTCACCTACCTCGAGCAATTAGGGGTTCTGGATCATAACCTGCTTGCCGTACACTCAGTCTGGCTTGACAATGACGAGGTTGATCTCTTTCAAAAAAGAGACGTCAAGGTCTCACATAACCCCGCCTCGGCAATGCGGGTCCTGGGTTTTGCCAAGATACCGCAGATGCTGGAAAAGGGTGTTTGCGTTACAATCGGGACCGATGGCGCCTCGTCATCCAATCGTATGGATATGGTGGATGAAATGTGGCTTACTTCAATTATCCACAAGGGCTGGCGCCTTGACCCAACGGTAGTCAAGGCGGAGGAGATCCTGCGGATGGCCACATCGGAAGGTGCCCGGGCACTCCTGGATGAGAAACTCTACGGCAGTTTGGAGGCTGGGAAGAAGGCCGACCTTATCATTATCGATCCATACGATCCTTCCATGATGCCAATCAATGACAAAATCGCCGCTCTCGTAACGGCCATGCACTCACATAACATCACCCATACCATGTGCGACGGCAAATGGTTGATGAAGGACCGGACGGTTCTCACCCTTGATGAAGCGCTGATCTTGCGGGAGGCTCAAAAGCATGCGGACGCCGTCTACAAGCGGGCGGGTATTCTTCTTCGCGATCGATTCCCGGTTGCGCGAAGAGGAGGCGATTGACCCCCCGAAAGGATTGCGGGGACAAGGCTGTGTTAAAATCATCCCGGGAGGTCGCTGTATGGGGGAATCAGCCATTCCGGTTCACAAGCTAATCCTGCTCCATATCGCGGGGCAGGTACCCGGCATCAGACGGTCGCAGCTCTGTGATGCCGCGCTCGCGACCCTGTCCATGAATTATTTCGATGTGACGCAGGCCCTGGACGAACTTGAGTCCGGCCGCCTGATCCATGTCGCCGTAAGAAAGGGTGAAAGACTTCACGATGCCCGCGACAGGGCCGTCCAGCGCTGTGATCTGACGGAAGCGGGGCGGACAGCCTTGGAGGCGCTGGAGAACCAGATCCCGGCGGCGACCAAGCGCTTTTTGGCCAACTATCTCTCCGAGGGGGACCTGGACCGCAGGCTCAAGGATGCCGTCACCGCCCGGGTTGAACCCACCCCTTCAGGCCAGTATCGTCTGACCTGCAGGCAGGACGGGGACCGGGAGGCGGAACTGACCTTGTCCCTCCTCTTCCCCAGTGAGGATCTGGCCAGGAAGGCTGCCGCCGCCTGGCGCGAACGCTCACACGAGATCCTGGACGCCCTTTTTGAGGCCTTCCTGTCCGGGCAGGAAAAACGCCCTGACCGCTAGCGCGGCCAAGGCGTCTTCACAGGTCTTCTCCCCTATCAGCAGTCCGTCAGGACCTCTTCATCCGGGATAGCCCTCATGGTCTGGGCGAGCTTGACCGCGTAGGCCCTCACCTTATCCTTGTCCTCCTCTGTCGGCAGGCCGCGGATCAGGAGCGACTCCAGGCGTTCAGCCTTGTGACGGCCCATCAATCCTTCAAGCTGCTTCTCTATCTGTGTGCCCCAACCGAAGGAACCGACCAGGCCAAAATACCGGATAGGCGGATTGAGCCCCCCTATCAGCATGGTCATGGCGGCCGCCAGGGGATGGGCGCCCCCCAGAACCGTTGGAGAGGCCAGGATCAGGGCCCCGGCACAGATCGACTCAGTCAGCACCTGGCCGACCGGAACCCGGAAATCGGTCTTGTCGCTGCCCAGATTGACCAGCTTGGCTGTGATGCCTTCATCACTCAGGGTCTCCGCCAGCAATTTGACCATCTTGGCCGTGCTGCCGTGCATGGACACATAGGCGATCAGGACCTGGCGGGTGGTTTTATCCGAGGCCATACGCTCATATTCCGTAAGGATGGTGTCGGGCTCGAACCAGACCGGTCCATGCGCCGCGCAGATAATGGCCGGATCCAGGGCCCTTGTTTTTTCCACATAGCGGGCCACGTGGCTTCTGAAGGGCATCATGATCTCGGAGAAATAGGTGCGGGATTCCTGGATCCTGATGGCCTCGTCCGGCTTACTCGGGATGTCGGGCGCGTAATGGCTGCCAAAGAGATCAGAACTGAAAAGGATCCTCTCTTCCGGCATCCAGTACATGGTGTTGTCAGGCCAGTGGGCAAAGGGCACGGGCAGGCACTCCAGACTTACACCGCCCAGGCTGATCTCATCACCTTCAGCGACCCTTCTGACCCTGTCTCCGCCTACGTGGAGATGGACCTGCAGGAACTCGGCCACCTTGTCGGTCGCGACCACCTGGGCCTCAGGATAACGGTCGAGCAGGATGGACAGGGCCCCTGAATGATCCTGTTCGGCATGCAGGCTGAAAATGTAGTCCAGCTCCTTGATGTCCAGTTCCTGGAGGTTCAGCAGGAGCTGGTCCACCGTATCCTCCTGGACCGGATCAATCAGGGCTGTTTTTTCGTCACCTTCGACGAGAAAACTGTTGTAGGTGGTGCCATGGGGGGTTGGCATCAGACAGTCAAAGAAATGAAGCCCGGGATCGTCCGCCCCCACCTGGGTCACGCGACGGGTAATTTTCTGAATAGACATTGCTCATCCTCCTATCTTGCAAATAAACACGGGTTTGCTGACTCATAATAACAGAGTGAGCCAAGGAAATTCCTCGGTCCGGGGACGGGGACAGAAAAGGACCGCCATCGGGGGCAGTCCTTTTTCCATAATCAGCTCCTGGCTGGAGACCGGTCCGGCCGGCTACTCCTCCAGCGGTGAAAAGTCTTCCTTGGGTACACCGCAAACAGGGCAAACCCAGTCGTCCGGCAGATCTTCAAATGCCACACCGGGTTCGATCCCGCCATCGGGGTCGCCAAATTCAGGATCATAGACATAACCGCAAACGTCGCAAATATATTTCTGCATGGTATCCCTCGCTTTCACAGCCGCGGCCTCTGAAGAATCCGCTTCAGCCACCGGCCTGTATTTGGGCTATTATACACGACCGGCCGCCCGACATGTCGTTTCTAAAGCGAAAACTCAAAAGACGCTCCATCCAGGAGAACCTCGTCACCCTCTTCAACGCCGGCATCAAGTAAAGCATCCTGGATACCGCTGTCTACAATACGTTTCTGGAAGTGACGGAAAGATTCCGTATCACTGAAATTGGTCGACAACATGAGTTCCCGGATGAAGGGTCCCTCGACCGCCAGCTTGCCCTTTTCCTCCCTTATCCCGAAATCAAATTTCTTCTCGAACCGGTAGTGCTTCCTCTGTTCGAATTCCTCCAGTTCAGGGGGCGGCAGGGTCAGTACCTCCGCGGCCAGGACCTTGACAAAAGCCCTGACACCTTCCGTCGTCGCGGCCGACAAGGCGAAGACCCGGTAGCCGTCATCCTCAATGATCCCACGGATCCTGTCCACCTCAGGGGATTCGACCAGGTCGATCTTGTTCAGGACAACCCAGACAGGCCGCTTGTCAATCAGGTTTTTGTAACGGGCCAATTCCTTGTTGAGGATCCGGTAGCGATCCAGCGGGTCCCTGCCGTCAAAGGAGGAGACATCCAGGACGTGGATCAGGATCCGGGCCCGTTCGACATGCCGCAAGAAGGCATGACCCATACCCGCGCCCTCCGAGGCCCCCTCGATCAGTCCCGGGACATCCACCAGGACAAAGCGGGCGCCACCGACCTCAACGACACCAAGGACCGGTTGCAGGGTGGTAAAGGGATAGGAGGCGATCTTGGGCTTGGCCGCCGACACCACGGAGAGCAGGGTCGACTTGCCGGCATTGGGGAAGCCCACCAGGGCCGCGTCGGCGAGGAGCCGGAGCTCAAGATCAACCTTCAGGCTCTCCCCTGTCTTCCCCGCGGTCGCGAAACGGGGGGCTTGACGGATCGGATTGGCGAAGGAAACATTGCCGCGGCCACCGGCCCCTCCCCTGGCGACCACCACCTGGTCGCCGTCTTCGCGCAAATCCGCGATCATCTCGCGGGTTCCGGAATCCAGGATCAAGGTTCCCGGCGGCACCTTGAGCTCAAGATCCCCGCCGCTGGCCCCGGCCATACGCCTGGGCATGCCCGCTTGACCGTCCTCGGCGAAGAAATGGTGCTTGAAGCGATAATCCTGCAGGGTATTGAGATTCTTGTCGGCCCGGATGATGACACTGCCACCCCGGCCGCCGTTGCCGCCATCAGGGCCGCCGTTGGGGATGTATTTTTCACGCCTGAAGGACACACTGCCATTTCCGCCGTTTCCTGACCTGACTTCAATTGTCGCGTGATCGTAAAACATGGCTCATAGATCAAGAGCGGCTTCCGCCGCTCCCTTGTCCTTATGACTCGACAGGATAAACGCTCGCCTGCTTACGCTTTCGCGAGATACGCTCATAGCGGACCAGTCCGTCGATTTTGGCAAAGAGCGTGTCGTCCTTCCCAATACCGACATTGTTGCCCGGATGGATCTTGGTCCCGCGCTGGCGGTAGATGATGCTGCCCGCCGTACAGAATTGGCCATCCGAAAGCTTGGCGCCCAGACGCTTCGATTTCGAGTCACGTCCGTTACGCGAACTGCCCATCCCCATCTTGTGGGCCAGAAGTTGCAGATTAATCTTGATCATGGTTTTCCCCCCTTGTATCTGTAAAAGGCCTGTCGACGACGGTCACATACTTAGGCCCGTAACTGTCCTCGATCTGTAAGCAGCCGATTCTGGCTGATTCCATCAATGTCGCGGCAATTGCCGCCTTGTCCCTGTCCTCCGGGTAGGCCACCCGGCAAAGGATGCGTCCCGGTTGGAGCGAATACTCAGCCTCGACGCCCGCCAATTCCTGCAGGCTGCCGATCACGGTCTGGGCGATGGCGGAAACCCCGGCGCAGATCGCGTCCGGCCACGGCCTCCAGCCCCTCGCATGACCTTCCATACGGAATGATTCAATCCGCTTCTCCCGGTCATACGAGAAGACCGCCCGTATCATACTAGCCCTTGATCGATTCGATCAGGACCTTGGTGTAGGGTTGCCTGTGGCCTTGCTTGCGGCGGTAACCCTTCTTGGCCTTGTATTTATAAACGACAATTTTCTTGCCGCGTCCCTGCTTGACAATCCTGCCCGTGACAGAGGCACCTTCCAAGACTGGTGTGCCGACCCTGATCAGGCCACTTTCGGATAGGGCCAGAACCTGGTCAAAGCTGACCGGATCGTCCGGCTCCCCCTCAATCGTTTCAATGAATAGCTCGTCGCCCTCGGCGACACGGTACTGTTTGCCGCCTGTCTTGATGATGGCGTAACTCATATGCGGTCTCTCCTTGTTTCAAGTCTCGCCCAACTGGGGTTGCGCTTTTCAGCAACATTAAAAACCCCGCCGGAGCGGTCGCCGGACTATGATACGCCAAAAAGGACCCTGCTGTCAAACCCTTTCCCCCTCCCCCGGCTCCCCCTCCATCAGGCCCTCCAGTTCGAAATAGCGCTGGTAGAGCTCGTCCAATTCCTCCAGGAGGGCGGCGTAGTCTTCATAGTCTTCCGGTGTCTGCGTGGAACTGGGGCTGGCCTCGAACAGACGGCGCTCCTCCTCCCCGTCTTCTATCGCCTTCTCGAGCCGGCCCAAGGCCTGCCTGTTCGCCGCCCTGGCCCGGCGGAGGGCCGCGGGCCCCCCCGCCTTGTCTGACCTGCCGGCCGGCTTCTCCGCCTGGTCCCGGGCCTCCCGCCAGAGCTTATGATGCCGGTGCCAGGAGGCATAGTCATCAAAGCTCTCAACCTTCTCCCCTATGAAACCAAGGACCCGGTCCGCCAATTCACCGATGAAATACCGGTCGTGGCTAACCGTGAGCAGGGCCCCCTTGAAGTCCTTGAGCGCTTCCTCCAGGAGACGGCGCGATTCAATGTCAAGATGGTTGGTCGGCTCATCCAGGATGAGCAAGGGGGGGCGGAGTTCCAAAAGGGAACAGAGGTAGAGTCTGTGCCGTTCCCCGCCCGACAAGGAAGCCAGCCGTTTGACCATGGCCTCCTCCCGGAAACCAAATTGAGCGAGCCGCCGCCTCACTGACAGTTCCGTGGCGGGGAAGGAGGAGGCCAGGTAGTCATAGACCGTCTGCTGATCGTCCTCGAATTCAACATTCTGCCCCATGAAGGCGATGAGCGGGTCACCAAAGAGGCTGATCCTTCCGTCATCCGCCTCCTGCCTGCCAAGCAGGATTTCGAGGAGGGTCGTCTTCCCACAACCATTGGGGCCGACAAGCGCGACCTTGTCCGAGGCCCGGAGGGTCAGGTCCAGATCCCGGAAAAGAGGTCTGTCAAAGGCCTTGCCCAATCCCCTTGCCTCGAGGAGGAGGGCCTGACTGTCTCTTTTCCCCTCCGGGGGAAGGAAGGAGAAGTTCATGCGTCTGGATGGGTTCTTTTCCGCCTTCAGGGCCTCCAGGTCCTCCTTCAATTTCCGGACCAGTTTCTCGCGTGAATGGTAGGATTTCATCTTCCGGTGTGAGAAGAGGGTCTGGGTCAGCTCCTCCTCCCGCCTGATCCTCTCATCCAGGCGACCGAGGGTGACCTGGAGCCTTTCCTCACGCTCTTTTTTCTGTTCCAGGGCCTGGGAGTAACTGCCGCGATAACTGTAGAGCCGGCCGTTTTCCAGCTCAAAGATCCTGTCACAGACCTGGTCAAGGAACCAGCGGTCGTGCGAGGCGACCATCAAGGCCTGCCGCCTTGACCGCAGGTAATCCTGCAGCCAGTCCAGGCCGTCCAGGTCCAGGTGGTTGGTCGGCTCGTCCAGAAGCAGGAGGTCGCCTGGCTCAAGGAGGAGCTTTCCCAGGGTCACCCGCATCTTCTCACCGCCGGACAGGCTGCTGTAGGCCTGTTCCATCTGCCTGCCTGTCAGGCCGAGACCGGCCAGGATCTTGGCCAGGCGGGCCGGGTAATCGTAAGCGCCTTCAGCCTCAAGCTGGTGCTGGAGTTGACTGAACTCCTCCAAGAGGGATTCCAGTTCATCCGCCCCGGCTTCCCGCATCTCTTTTTCCAATAGCCTGATCCGGCGTTCCATATGCATAAAACGTGGCTTCTCCAGGATGGCGAAACCATCATGGTCCGCCAGGGGCCGCTGGTCGAGCAGGGCTATGACCAGGCCGTCCGCACGGTGGATCTGCCCGCTGTCGGCCAGGATCCTGCCTGAGATGATCCCCAGCAGGGTCGACTTGCCCGCCCCGTTTCCCCCGATCAGACCGATCCGGTCGCCGGCGTCCAGGGCAAAGGAAAGATCCGACAGGATCTGTCTGCCCTGGTAGGATTTGGATAGGGATTGTGCCTGAACAATACTCACTGTCTTTCGCCTTCATGGCTGGTCCCGGCTCAGCCGGCCGCTTTCAGCCTCAGCCATGTTATCACGAGCCCCCTGTCCCGTGTTAAACTGTTTGAAGATTGAGAGCCCCGGAGTGTTACAGCCATGACAGATAATCCCCGTATTCCTTGTGAAGAGAGCCTACCCACAAGCATCCCCGCCTTTGGGACCCCCCCGGTCCGGCGGACACCCGACCCGCTGATCGAAAGGATCACCGGGGAAAGACCGGCTGACTATCCTTTCATCGCCTCCTTCATCGCGCCCGGCAAGCGGATCTTCTTTGTCGGGATTGGCGGCATCAGCATGTGCGGCCTGGCGGAACTGGCCCACCATGAAGGGGTCCTCTGCTTTGGCTCGGACCCCAACCCCAATAGCCGGACGGCCTACCTGAAAGGGCTTGGGATCCCCATCCTCCACAGGCACGAGGCTGCCTCCATCGACCAGGCCAGGCCCGACCTGGTCGTTTACTCAAAAGCCGTCTTCGATGACAACCCCGAAAGACTCCGGGCGGCGGAGCTGGGCATTCCCTGTGTGGAACGATCCATCTTCCTGGGCGCCGTCAACCGCCTCTTCAGGCGTGTAATCAATGTGAGCGGGACCAATGGCAAATCGACCTGCACGGCCATGTGCGCCCTCATGCTGATCGAGGCCGGACTGGACCCCACCGTCCACCTTGGGGCCGAGCTGATCGATTTTCAAACCACGGTCCATCTTTCCCAATCCAAGGCGCGTGAACTGCTCCTCTCGGAAGCCTGTGAATTCAAGCGCGGCTTCTTCCATTACGAGGGAACGGCGACCGTCGTCCTGAATCTGGTCCACGACCACATCGACGCCTACAAGGAGCATGAGGACCTGATCCTGGCCTTTGCCCAATACCTGGCCATCCAGCCGGAAGCCTCCCTCCTGATCCTGGCCGCCTACGACCCGGACATGCCGGCCCTCCTCAGGGCTGTCGATGAGATCAGGCCCGGTCATCTGGACAAGCTTGAGATAATCTGGTTTGGCTCTTCGGAGGACAGGACCCCCTGCGGCCTGAAACCCGATTACTATTACCAGGACCTGGGCTACAGTGAGGAGGGCGAACCCCGCTGTGATATTTACCGCCGCGGCCAATGGTTGACCGACATCTCACTCACCCTGCCCGGCGAGTTCAACATTCAAAACGCCATGGGAGCTGTCGTCGTGGCCGATCTGGCCGGCGCCCCTCCCCAGGCCATCAGGAAGGCGCTCCGCTCCTTTTCAGGGGCGGAAGGCCGTTTTACCCGGGTTGGCCGCTACAAGGGGGCTGAGGTCATCATCGACTATGCCCACCATCCCTCCGCGGTCCGGGTCACCGTCGAGGCGGTCCGCCATCTGCCGGCCAAGCGCCTGTGGATCTGTTTCCAGCCCCTGACCCACAGCCGCGTGCGGGGCTTCTTTGACGATTTCGTGGATGCCCTCCTGGATATCCGCCCCCTCATGATGTCGGAGATCTATGACGACAGGGAAAAAGATTCCTCCATCAGTTCAAAGGATATCTGCGACAGGATCAATGAGCTGGGGGGCCAGGCCGAGTTCTACCCGACCAATGAAGCGCTCGAGGCACATCTTCGTGAGATCCTGGAACCGGGTGACCTTTTACTGATTATGGGTGTTGACCTTCGAAATGTCGGCGACCGCCTGACCGGGAGGCTGGACCATATGAAACCGGTTGGATAGGAAGAATGCCCGCGCCTCGCGCGGGCATTCCATCGCCTAGCCCTCTTCCACCGGAGCTTCGACGGGCGTGAGTATCTCTCCAGGAGCGACCTGGACATCCTTGGCGCCTTCACCGGGCAAGGCCTTGGGCTCTACCGCGTACTCCTGGTAGATCGATTCGAATTCGGCCGATTCAATTTTCTCCTTCTCCAGGAGCCGGTCAGCCAACCGGTCGAGCAGGAGGCGGTTGATCCCCAGGATCTCCTTGGTCTCCACATAGGACTCGTCCAGGATCCGGGCGATCTCTTCGTCAATGGCCGCCTGCAAGGCCTCGCTGTGATTCATCACATGGCCGTAATCCCGGCCGATGAAAACCTCGTCCTCATTGCCGGTCACCACATTGCCCAGCCTGTTGCTCATGCCATACTTGGTCACCATGCTGCGGGCGATGCGGTTGACCTCCTTGAGGTCGGCGCCGGCGCCGGTGCTGATCTCCCCGAAGACCAGGTCCTCCGCCGCCCGGCCACCAAGGGCCATCTTGATCTCGGCCAGCAACTGTGTCCGGGTCTTGAAATAGATGTCCTCGTTCGGCTTGAAGGCTGTATAGCCGCCGGCCCCACCGGCGGGAATGATGGAGACCCGCTCCACCCGGTCAGTTGTCGAGACCTCCCGGAGCACAATGGCATGACCTGCCTCATGGAAGGCCGTCAGCCTCCGTTCCTCCTCACTGATGACCCGGCTCTTCTTCTCAGGGCCGATGGTTACCTTGAAGACAGCTTCGGAAATATCGGAATAATGGATGGCCTTGTCATTCCGCCGGGCCGCCAGTAGCGCCGCCTCATTCAGGAGATTGGCCAGGTCGGCGCCGGTAAAGCCGGGCGTGATCTTGGCGATTTCACCCAGGTCCACATCGTCAGCAAAGGGCTTGTCCTTGGCGTGTACACGCAAGATGGCTTCCCGACCCTTGAGATCAGGCCGCATGACGACGATCCGGCGGTCAAAACGGCCGGGCCGCAGGAGGGCGTTGTCCAGGATATCAGGCCGGTTGGTCGCCGCCAGGACTATGACGCCTTCGTTGGGACCAAAGCCATCCATCTCAACCAGGAGTTGGTTCAGGGTCTGCTCGCGCTCGTCGTGGCCGCCGCCCAGGCCTGCCCCGCGATGGCGGCCGACCGCGTCAATCTCATCGATGAAGACGATGCAGGGCGCCTTTTTCTTGGCGTTGGAGAAGAGGTTCCTGACCCGTGAGGCGCCGACTCCGACGAACATTTCGACAAAATCGGAACCACTGATCGAAAAGAAAGGAACCTGGGCTTCACCCGCGACCGCCCTGGCCAGGAGCGTCTTGCCCGTACCGGGCGGACCGACAAGCAGAATGCCCTTGGGAATTTTCGCGCCCAGATCGACGTATTTCTTGGGATTTTTCAGGAATTCGACAACTTCCTGGAGCTCATCTTTTTCCTCATCGGCGCCGGCCACGTCATCAAAGGTCACCTTGATCTGATGGGGATCGGCCAGTTGGGCGCGGCTCTTGCCGAAAGAGAGGGCCGTCTTCCCGTCGCTGTCACGCCTGGCGTAGGAGATGAAGACGAAGGCGCCCAGCGACACCATCATCAAAAGCATGATGATGCCGTTCAGGATGCCGCCAAAATCGGTTGGCCTCGTATAGTCGAATGACTCGATTTTTCCCCCTTCTTTTGCCAGCCTCAGGATCTCCAGATAGCTGTCAATCGAATCGGCGGGGATATCTTTTTTCAGGCTGGCGGGATGGCCGGCCTCAACTGCGCTCTCGGTCATTGTAAGGTTGAGGGTAGCGCCATCTATCGAAACGGACTCAACATAGCCGTTATCGATCATCAGCTCCACCTCATAGAGGGTCGTATCCTTGGGCCTGTCCGACCGTGACATCATAAAGGTGACCGCCAGGATGATGATCATCAAAATGACATAGAAGGAAAAGCCGCCAAATTTTCTTTTTTCCGGTGCGTTCATTTACTGATTATTATTTCCCATTTAATTATATTTTCTTTTTTCTTCCAGCCGGAAGCCCCTCAGTCCTCGTCGGACAGGACAACCACATCAGGAAGATTCCTGTAATAGCCGTCCAGGTCAAGACCGTAGCCAACGATGAATTCATTGGGTATTTCCATGCCAATGTAATGGACGTCAATGTCAACCTTGCGCCGCGATGGCTTGTCAAAGGCCGTCACGATACGGAGGCTGGCCGGGTTCCTCGTCGAAAGCAGGTTCAGGAGATGGTCGAGCGTAATACCCGTATCAACGATGTCTTCGACGATCAGGACATGTTTCCCCGAAATATTTCGGTCAAGGTCCTTATTGATCTTGACGATGCCCGTGCTCTTCTCGCCCGCGTAGCTTGAAACCGACATAAAATCAACTTCGCAGGGCAGGTCCAACTCCCTGATCAGGTCGGCCAGGAACATGAAGGATCCCTTGAGCACACAGATAAGGTAGAGTTCCTTATCCTTGTAATCCTCGGAGATCTCCTTCCCCAGACGGGCAACAAAGTCGCGGATCATCTCGCGTGAAACAAGTGTATAGTCAACTTTCTTATCAACAAAAGCCATTCCCTGCCTCCATCGGACCAGAATAATCGGCCAATCGGCGTCTCCGCCAGGTCGGTCAAAGGGGCCGATGCGAACAGCTCCCCACAGTCCATAAAGCATTTTAACACAGCGCTTCTTGATTAAGTATCAAAAGCGACAGCGGGCAGCCGCTAGAAGGCCCACTCACCTCCCCGAAGGAGGGCGACCGGCGCTAAGCCCTCTTTATAACCCGTGACATCCAGTTGGGGGCCGCCCACCATGAAATCGATGTGGATCATGGATTTATTGGAGCCCAGGGCCTGACGCTCCTCCTCCGTCATGGAGGCGCCCCCCCGGACAGCCTCCGCGTAGGCCTGGCCCAGGGCGAAATGACAGGAGGCATTCTCATCGTAGAGGGTCGACTTGAAGAGGAGGCCCGCTTGCGACACAGGTGAGGAGTCCGCTACCAGGGCGACTTCGCCCAGCCGCCTCGCTCCCTCGTCCATATCCAGGATGGCCTCCAGTACGCCCCCGTTCTTACCGGCATAATAATCGACCACCCTGCCTTCTTTGAAGCTGAAGCCAAAATCCTCGATTATTTTCCCCATAACGGACAGGGGCATGGTGGACCGGATTTCCCCCTCTACCCTCAGGGCGTGGGGCGTCGTAAACAGTTCCTCTGTCGGAATATTGGCCATATAATGGTCACCCCCAGGGGTCTGGGATGAGCCCCCGATCCACTTGTGGCCCTCCGCCAGATAACAGATCAGGTCTGTACCCGGTCCTTCAAAATGCAGGTAATCAAAGGCCCTTTCATCCAGGCGGTTTTCGCGCTCCTTCAAAAGGGCATCATGGGCTTCCCAAGCCGCGACCGGGTCTTCACTGTCCAGACGGCAGATCCGCAATACCTCCTCCCAGAGTCTCTCCAGGGCCCTGCCCTCTTCCAGGTCAGGGAAGAGTTCCCTGGCCCAACGGGCGGACGGGAAGGCGGCCACCGTCCATTTGATATCACCAACCTGCATGTATTTTTCGAGATGTTCCGTGGCTGTCAGGGCGGCTTTCTGGTCCCGCCTGATGCGCTCATCCCCGATTTGGGCAAAATAGTCCAAGGAGGGCACGCTGATGTGAATCCGATGGTATTTCGCCTTCAGCATCTCCTCCCGGTAGTCGGCCTCGAAGGCGGGAAAATAATCGAGAACCTCCTCTCTGGCCTCTTCATATTTGGCAAGCAGTATCTCATTGTCGGACAGGCGGGTGATCACATCACTCGCCCCCCTCTGCCAGCAGACACGGACAAGTTCCCGGACCAGGGGAAGGGACTCGGTATCGGCATTGATCAGGACCCGCTCACCTTCCTTGACATTGATCCCCACCCCGGCTAGCAGGCGGGCATATTTTTCCAAAACAACTAGATTCATTTTTCCCTCCGCGGCGTCCCGCGCCTCTTCAAACAGTCCCTGGCCCTTCCCCTTCTTCAGACAGGAAGAGCCGGCCATCAGCCAACCAGGCCCTGACCCGTCCGGGTAACGAGAGGCTGGCCTTTTCCTTTTCCCCCGCCAGGACCGCGGCGCCCAGCTTGATGAGCTGGCCGACCTGGGCCGCGGTCAGGGACCGTACCGAACTTTGTATCCCTCCCTGATCGCTGAAAAAGATCTGCAGGACACGGGCGGCCAGGGCATCCGGCATAGAAAGCAGGCTTGCCAGGGACAGGCTGCCGTCAGGCAGGCGGGCTTCCCCGTACAGATCAAGAGCAAGCTGGGTCAGGGCGGCTTCATCTTTTTCCGCCCACTGGCCCAGGCGGACCAGGGCCGGGGCCGGATCATAGCCCAGGACCTCCCCCCAGGCGGGCAGGAGCCTGTTTCGGATCCTGTTGCGCAGGAACTCGTCCGAAAGATTCGACCGGTCCTCCCGCCAGGGCAGGCCCAGGGCCTCAGCGGCCCCGACCACCTCTTCCCTTCGAAGATCGAGCAGGGGCCTGATGTAGGGGCCATCCAGATAACGGATGCCAACCAGGCCGCCCAGTCCGGTCCCCCGGCCCAGGTGCAGGATTATGCTTTCCGCCCGGTCATCCAGATGATGGGCCAAGGCGATCCGGTAGTCTGCCCCGGACCCAGTCGCGGCCCTGTACTCGGAGCCGATCCGCTCAAGCGTCTCCCGCCTTACCTGCCGGCCCGCCTGCTCCAAGCCCAGCTGATGTCTTTTCGCGTGGGCCGGAACATCCAGCTGGACAGAGACAAAGGGGAGGGATTTTTCCTGGCAATAGGATCTTACGAGTTCTTCGTCCTGATCGGCCTCAGCGCCCCGGATCATATGGTTCAAGTGACAGACCACAAGGAAATTGTCCTGGACCGACAGCCTGTGGTCGAGAAAGGCCAGGAGCAACATGGAATCGACACCACCCGAGACCCCGGCGACAATGACGGCTCCCTTGGGGAGCAATTCTTCCCGCTCACAGGTCGCCTCAATCTTCTTGAAGGCGCGAAAAGTCACCGGCGGGAGCCTCATGATCAATCGAAGGGGGGCGGCACAGGCTCCCCGCGGTATCCTGGCTCAATGAAGGTCAGGGTCTCGGGATTCCACTCCAGGCTTATCGTCGCCCGCTCACCCTGCCTGTTCTTCTCAACAATCAAATCGATCTCGGTCACATCCCGCTGGTAGGCGGCTTCCTCCTCCTGCCTGTTGGGATCGTGGAGAAACATGACACCGTCAGCGTCCTGTTCGATGGCGCCCGATTCACGAAGATCCGCCAGGCGGGGCCGGCGACCCGCCTTGTCAACCTCACGACTGAGCTGTGACAGGGCCAGGACAGGCACCTCCAGGTCACGGGCCATGACCTTCAGCATCCTGGAGATTTCCGCGATCTGTTGCTGCCTGTTTTCCGCCTTTGACCGGCTCGTCGCCGTTCCCATCAACTGGAGATAATCAATGACGACCAGGTCCAGCTTCTGCTTTTGCAGCTGCAACTGACGGCAACGGGCATGGATTTCAACCACATTGATGGAGGAGTGGTCATCGATAAAGATGGGCAGGCCGTAAAGGTCGCCAAGACTGTCACCGATGGTGTCCCAGAAACTCTTGTTCTTGTTGTCGCTTGATTCGAGCTGTTGGAAGGACAGCTTGGTTTTTGAGGACAGGAGACGGGTAGCCACTTCCTCCTTGCTCATTTCGAGGGAAAATACGGCCACCACGGCCTGGTAGAGCCGGGCCACATTGTGGGCGATATTCAGGGAAAGGGCGGATTTACCCACGCCGGGCCGGGAGGCCAGGATATAGAGGGCCCCCTTCCGCAGACCGCCCAGGACCCGGTCAAGGCCGGGGTAACTGATCCGGACAGGCTGGGGCCGGAGGCCATGAGCGATATCACTCAACTCATTGATCCTGGCGCTCAAAACATCGCTCAGGGGAGTCAATCCCACGCTCTCCCCCTCTTCCCGGATATGCAGAATTCTCTGGGCCGCCAGCTCAATCAGCTGCTCCGCCTCCTGGTCGGAGTTGAAACAGAGGTCAATCACACCGTCAAGCGAAAGGATCATCCGCCGTTTGACGGAGAGATCACGGACCAGACTGATGTAGACAGGATAATTCTCAACAAAGGGGACGGAGGCGGGCAAGGCCGCCACGTATTCGCGTCCCCCCGCCCTGCCGATGTTGCCGTTCGCGATCAGCTGGTTGGTGACAGTCAGGATATCGCAGGGTTTTTGATTCTGGTTCAGGGAGGCAATGGCCTCAAAGATCAATTGATGTCTGGGTTCATAGAAGTCATCTTGCCGGAGGCCGGCCATCATGGCCGCCAGCGGTTCGAGTTTCATCATGGCACAGCCAAGGACAGATTGTTCCGCGCCTGAATTGTGGGGCAGGGTCCTCCCCCTCAGCCGGTCCGACCTGTCGTCGGGACCGGGCGTGGGCATGGGCAGAGCTTCCTGCATCAGCCTTCAGCCTTAACGTCAAGCGTGAAGCTGGCGGATACCTCCTGGTGGAGGCGGACCGTGACCTGGTGACTCCCAACCGTCTTGACGGGCTCGCTCAGGGTCACATCCCGCTTGTCTATCTCATAGCCGTTTTCAGAGAGAATGTCAGCGATATTCTGGTTGGTGACAGTCCCGTAGAGGCGGCCGGCCGCGCCGGCCTTCGCCGTGTGGACAAAACGCTGTCCTTCAAGGGCGCTGGCTGTCTTCCTGGCCAGGGCCAGCCTCTGCTCCTCATCCTTCACCCTGGCTTTTTTTCGCATTTCAACGACATTGATGTTGTCTTTGGTGACTTCAACCGCCAGTTTGCGCTTGAAAAGATAATTCCGGGCGTAACCTGGCTTGACTTCCACCAGGTCACCGGCCTGTCCCAAGCCCTTAACGCCCTCAAGTAGCAAGACTTTCATTTGCCTTCTCCCATCCAATTAGATGCGCCTATTATCTTAACATAATCTGACGGTGGCGGGCCCTGGGGCAGGCGCTGACCAACCCCATGCCCCCGCTTCCCTGCAGGGATCCACAAGGCCAAAAAAATATTTCCCGCCCGGCCCTGGGGCCAGGCGGGAAACAGATCTTGATAGCGTCTTCTAGGTGATCAGACAACCATGTCGATCAAATCGTCCGCGATGATCAAAGGCGCCTCTGTCGCTGCCTGAACTTCCTCCACGGTGTACTCCGGATTCAGTTCCTTCAGGACCAGCCCCTTGTCGGTGACCTCAATGAGGCCCATCTCTGTGACGATCGTCTTCACTTTACCCGCCGCGGTCAAAGGCAGGGTGCACTCCCTGAAAATCTTGGGGTTACCCTTGGCCGTATGCTCCATGGCGATGATTGTCTTCTTGGCGCCTGTTACCAGGTCCATGGCGCCGCCCATTCCGGGAACCATTTTCCCGGGGATCATCCAGTTGGCAAGATTGCCTTTTTCGTCGACCTGCAGGGCACCAAGTACCGTGACGTCCACGTGGCCGCCGCGGATGATATTGAAGGACTGCGCGGAGTCAAAGAAGGAGCCACCCGGCAGGATGGTCACATAGGAACCGCCGGCATTGATCAGGTTGGGATTTTCCTTCCCCTTCTCCGCCGCCGGACCGAGCCCGATCAGGCCATTCTCCGACTGGAAGTATACGGTCACGTCCTCTGGCAGGTAGTTGGCCACCAGGGTCGGCATGCCGATCCCCAGATTGACGACGTTCCCATCCTTTAATTCCCTGGCTACCCTTCTGGCAATTATCTCTTTTTTATCCATTACTTGGCACCTCCATTGACAATGTAGTCCACGAATATCCCGGGCGTCTTGACGTGATGCGGGTCAATATCCCCGATCTTCACGACTTCATCGACCTCCAGGATAACCGTATCGGCTGCGGTCGCCATAACATGGTTGAAGTTCAGGGCCGTCGAATCGTAGACAACGTTGCCAAATTCATCCGCCTTGGCTCCCGCAATGAGCGCGACATCCGCGCGAAGGGGCAACTCGAGAATGTATTCTCTGCCATTAAATGACTTCTTCTCTTTACCTTCCTCCACGACCGTGCCGACACCCGTGGGTGTATAGAAACCGCCGAAACCGGCTCCACCCGCCCTGATCTGTTCAGCGAGCGTTCCCTGGGGAACCAGCACGACTTCCAATTCTCCCTCATTCATCTGCCTGCCCGTTTCTCGGTTGGTGCCGATGTGGGATACGATGATCTTCTTGAACTGTTTTTCGACGATCATCTTACCGATACCAACTTCGGGAAAGGCGGTGTCATTGCTGATAAGCGTCAGGTTCTTGACACCGTTCTTCACCAGTTCACCGATAATCCGATGAGGTGAACCACAACCCAGAAAGCCGCCGATCATAACGGTCATGCCATCCTTGATGTGGCTCAGGGCTTCCTCCATCGATACGATTTTGCTCATATAAAACCTCTCTCTTTCACGAATTCTATCTGTATGTCACAACATACAATCGTATTTGGAACAACCAAATATTAGCTTACCGGATTTACTACTTCTTTACAATCATAGCGATTCCTTGACCGCCGCCGATGCAGAGGGTTGCCAGGCCTTTCTCGACGCCCCTCTTTTCCATTTCATAAAGAAGCGTGACCAGGATCCTGGCCCCCGAAGCGCCGATGGGGTGCCCCAAGGCAATGGCTCCGCCATTCACATTGACGATATCCGTATTGAATTTCAGGTCGGTGATGACCGACAGGGCCTGGGCCGCGAAGGCCTCGTTGGCCTCGATCAGGTCCACGTCTTCGATGGTCATGCCCGCCTTTTCCAGGGCCTTCCTTGTCGCCGGGATGGGACCGGTGCCCATGATGGCGGGATCGACGCCGGCCGCCGCGTAGGACACAATGGTGGCCAGGGGCTTGATGCCGAGTTCTTCCGCTTTTTCTTTACTCATGAGAACCAGGGCCGCCGCGCCGTCATTGATGCCTGACGCGTTACCCGCCGTGACCGAACCGTCCTTCTTGAAGGCGGGACGGAGCTTGGCCAGTGTTTCCATGGTGGTGCCAAACTTGGGATGCTCGTCTGTATCAACGACAACCGGGTCTCCCCTTCTTTGAGGGATCTCAACCGGAACGATTTCATCCTTGAAGCGGCCACTCTTGATCGCCGCTTCCGCCTTGTTCTGGCTTGACAGGGCCAATTCGTCCTGCTGCTCCCGGGTAAAGCCGTACTTCTCCACAATATTCTCGGCGGTGATGCCCATGTGATATTTATTGAAGATATCGGACAGGCCGTCCTTGACCATGTAGTCCTCCAGGACCCCATCACCCATCCGCTGACCCCACCTGGCTGACTTCAGCAGGTAGGGGGCCATGCTCATATTCTCCGTGCCCCCGGCCAGAACGATATCCGATTCCCCGGACGCGATGGCCTGAGCCGCCAGTGAGACGGACTTGAGTCCAGAACCACAGACCTTGTTGACGGTAAAAGAGGGTACCTCGATGGGAACTCCAATCCCAATCGAAACCTGCCGGGCCACATTCTGGCCTTGGCCCGCCTGCAGGACATTACCGAAAATGACTTCGTCCACCTTGTCCGGTCCTATGCCCGCCCTTTTGAGAGCTTCTTTGGCGGCTACGACGCCCAGGTCAACCGCTGAGAAGTTCTTGAAACCACCGCCGTAGGTACCAACAGGTGTCCTGACGGCTGACACAATTACAATTTCCTTCACTTTCTTTTCCTCCTTCGGTTTTCAACCGTTACTATCATCTCAATATTTGGATATGGCCGGATTATTTCAAGCTTACAGCAAACTCATGTTACCCCACGTCACCCTTGCGCTTTTAGCAAAGATTCCGATTGATTTCCGCGCAAGACTCATAGCACTTCTCAAGGTAGCCGGGTGAAATGCTCCAGGCAGGGATTTTTTGTTGAGATAGTGGACTTGATCTATGCACTTGCACAAGTTTCGTATTCAGTCTTTTCCCACTAAAAAAAGTATATCCCAGCCTGGGCAACGATTATGTTGCCCAAAGCCGGAATAATACTTTTGTTGATACTTGATCACTTTGTCATTTTGGGGGTAAACGGCGGATCCGGAGATCCGTCGTTTACCGTTTAAATCATTACTAGACCAGGAGCAAGAAGCCCAGCATCACCACAATTCCAACCAGTACCACGTTCAGGATACAGTAGCCCATGATATCCCGGGCTCCCAGTCCCGCGATTCCCAGGGCCGGTAGGGCCCAGAAGGGCTGGATCAGGTTGGTCCAGGCATCACCCCAGGCAATGGACATTGCCGTGACCTCAGGTCTTACTCCAAGGGCCGCGCCAGAAGGCATCATAACGGGAGCCTGTACCGCCCACTGTCCGCCGCCCGAGGGGACGAAGAAGTTGACGACACCGGCGCCCAGGAAGGAGAAGGCCGGGAAGGACTTGACCGTCGAGACATTGACGATGGCCTCTGACATAATCTTAGCCAGGGAGGCACCGTCCTTATTCGCGCCCGTCATCATGCCCATGATGCCAGCGTAGAAGGGGAATTGCACCAGAACGCCGGCTACCCCCCTAACGGAGGAGGCCACCGAATCGAGGAATCTCTTGGGAGTACCGTGCAGAATAATCCCAACGAACAGGAAGATAAAGTTGACGATATTCAGATCCAGGTTGAATCCTTTGTTAGCGAACCAATAGACAATGAAGCCAATTCCGCCCAGACCGATGATCATGGACAGGATAGGGCTGTTTTCCAGTTTCTCTGCCGGTGACATTTCATTCTTGGGAACAACGACAACTTCCTTTTCCTCAAGAAGTTTCGGGTCAATCTCAACCACTTCCTCAGGGTTGGGATGCATCCACATGTTGACCAGCGGCATCAGTACCAGCAGGACTGCCAGCATGATGAGGTTCCAGGGCGCGAAGATCGTCTTAGCGATCGGGATCGCTTCTGTAACCGCGCCAGCGGTCTGAGCTGTCAGCGTCTCACCGCCTGAGGCCAGCAGAAGCGGAATGGAACCGGAGAAACCACCATGCCAGATCGCTATGACCGAGTATCCGGAAGCGATCAAGAGCCTGTAGTCTACCCCTTTCACCTTCTTCGCGATCCTCTGTGCGAAGATCGGACCGACGACCAGACCGAAGCCCCAGTTCAAGAACATAGCGAAGAATGTCACGAATGTGATGAACCAGATGGCCGCGCGTGGCGTCTTTGGTATTCCTGCAAGCTTGTCCAGCAACCCCGTAACAGGTTTCGTGTCAGCTAATACATAGCCTGTGACGACAATAAGCGCCATCTGCATCGCGAATGCCAACAGACTCCAGAACCCGTTGCCCCAGTGAGCAATCATATCGACGGGTCCTTGAGACGTTGAGATCATTGCTGCTATAAACACAATAATGGTTAGGATAACAGCAAAGAGGTAGGCATCCGGCAAGTATTTCTGGAATAGCTTGACAAAGAATGCGGTAAACTTTTTAAACATACATATTACCTCCCAATTTCTCTCCTCTTTAATTTTTTGCATTGCTGCATTAATTAGTGACAATCATATCACAGTAAACAGACAAATTACAACATGTCCAAGTTTAGGGGAAATTGCGCCCCGCCTTTAGGATTCTTTCACAATCCTTACTGGGAGTAGTGTGAAGAGGACCTGACTTTTTGGCAAGCATAGCCAGGTTAGTACTACTAATTAAGGGCGACAGAGCTTATACTTAATGATAATATATGCAATACTTATCATTATTATCTATCATGATCTATAGGTTCTGATTTGCTTGAGCCGGCTACCCGATTGCCTTGATAAAAACAGTTTAGCTTTTGAAGGGGTAATTGAAAAGGCTGTTTCCCGGTCTCCTGAAAGACCGGGAAACAGCCGCTTAAACCCAATCCTGGGTCCTTACTTGATCCGGGTCAGAACGGCCGCGATATTGGTGCCGCCGCTACCGCCGATGTTGAGGAGGATCCCCCGCTTGGCCCCTTCCACTTGAAGCCCGATGGACTGGCCCAGCAACTGTCTGGTGATCAGGACGAACATGGACGCGCCGGTTGTTCCAACCGGGTGTCCCTTGGCCTTCAGACCGCCTGAAGGGTTGACCGGCAGTTTACCGCCCACCAGAACGGTTCCATCAAGGAGCGCCTCGATGCCCTTGCCAGGCTCGGCAAGGCCCAGGGCCTCGTAGAGCAGGAGCTCGGTGATGGTAAAGCAGTCGTGGACTTCCGCCACGTCGATATCATCAATGGTCAATCCCGCCTTCTTGAGGGCCGTCTCGATGGCAAGCTTGGCCCCGGTCAGCTCATAGTCCGCCCGCTTGCCCTCCACGATGGACAGGTAGTCCGATACGTGGGACAGGCTGGTGATCTCAACCACCTTATCCGCCTTCTCCAGGGCCAGGTCAGTCCTCATGAGGACCAGCGCCGCCGCCCCGTCAGATACCAGGGAACAGTCGGACAGCTTGAGGGGTTCAGCGATCATGGGGTTTTTTTCCGATACAGCCTTGGCGAAGCTGTGCTCGAATTCCACATGCATCTGGGCGAGCGGATTGCTCATGGCGTTTTTATGGGCCTTCACCGTGATGTGCGCCAGCATATCGCTCAATTCATCTTCCGTGTAGCCATAGTGCTTCATGTAGCCCTTGGCGTACTCGGCGTAGAGGCCAGGGAATGAATAGCCTTTGGCGGCTTCCTCGGGATAGTAGGAGGCCAGGGCCAGGACTTCCGTGACGCCCGCCGTCCTCAGGTCGGTCATCTTCTCAACGCCGATGACCAGGATGGTGTCCGCTTCACCCGCCTTGATGGCGTTGACAGCCTCCTTGACCGCGTTGGAGCTGCTCGCGCACGCGTTCTCCACCCTGGTACAGGGTTTGAACCTGAGATCGGGGTCGATCTCGAGCGCGTAGGGGCCCAAATGCGATTGTTTGTTGAAACAGGCGCCGGCGTAGTTGCCCACATAGATGGCATCGATATCCTTGGCCGCGACCTTGGAGTCTTTCAAGGCCTCTCTGCCGGCGTCAACCAGCAGGGAATAAATGGTCTCTTCCTTCAGTCTTCCTACTTTTGAATGTGATGTTCCGATAATTGATACTGACATCTGTTTCCTCCATATAGTTAGTATTTATTACCTATTGTATGAGGGATCCTTTATTTCTTGATCCCGAGTATTTCCCTTGCCTCATCCGGCGTCGCGATTTCGTAGTCGAACTCCCTCATGATCCTGGCCATCTTCTCAACGAGTTCCGCGTTGTTTTTGGCCAGCCTGCCCTTCGACAGATAGAGGTTGTCTTCCAGACCGACCCTGACATGGCCGCCCATGAAGAGATTCTGGGTACAGATGGGGAACTCCGTCCTGCCTGCCCCGAAGGCCGACCAGTTATAGCCGCCCTCACCAAACAACCTGTCCGCCGTCTGCTTCATATAGAGCAGATCATGCGGGGTCGCCGCCAGAGCGCCGTTGATGCCCAGGACGAATTGGAGATAGGGCTTGCCCTTGAGCCAGCCGGCATCCTGCATGAACTTCAGGTTGTAGATATGGCCTACGTCATAGCACTCCAGCTCCGGCTTGGTATTATTCTCTTCCATGAGCTTGAGCAACTTCTTCATATCACCGAAGGTATTCTTGAAGATGACGTCAATCGTGTTCTCCAGATTGGGTTTCTCCCAGTCGTACTTGAACTCCTTGATCCTGTCCGCCGCCGGGAAAAGGCCCCAGTTGATCGAGCCAGCGTTCATGGAGGCCAGCTCGGGCTTTGTCCTCGGGATTGCCGCGGCCCGCTCTTCAACGGTCATGTAGAAGCCGCCGCCCGTCGTCACGCAGATGACGACATCCTTGTTCCTCGCCCTGATCTTGCTGATTATCTCCTCATAGAGATTCAGATCGGAGGATGGCTGACCATTCTTGGGATCCCTGGCATGTATGTGTACGGTTGCCGCTCCCGCATTGGCCGCGTCGATGGCGTTCTGCGCTATCTCATCCGGCGTAATCGGCAAATAGGGCGACATGGATGGCACGTGGATGGAACCCGTAATCGCGCAATTGATAATCCTTTTACTCATAATAGATCTCTCCTGTTCAAAGTATTCCCTTCATTCAAGCAAGCGAACCCCCACCGGAAAATCTGGGACCTGTGTGGGCACACTTGCTAATCCTACACTCCACTGTAAAGTATAGCACTCCAGGGAAAACAAATTGGGCTGATCCTGCTCCTCCAGACCCCTCGGCCGGGCCGGCTCCTTTTTCGAAAAGATGGCGCCCTATAAGAAAAAAACCTCCCCCTCCGGGATAGATCCCTGGAGGGGGAGGTTAGTCAGTTCCAGGCCAGCCGGGCCGGCCGTCCTACTCCGGTTTATAGGGGAGCAGGGCTACCTGCCTTGAGCGCCTGATAGCGGTCGTCAAGGCACGCTGGTGGCGTGCGCAGGTCCCGGTCATCCGCCGGGGCAGGATCTTGAAATTCTCCGCCATGTAGCGCTGCAGGGTATTCACGTCCTTGTAGTCGATCACATCCACATGATCCGCGCAAAAAACACAATACTTCTTGCGCCCGTATCTTCTCTGGCCTTGATAGCCTCCGCGTCTTCTGTTATCTGCCATGCTTCTTACTCCTTAAACCATATCAATCAAATTAAAAATTAAAGGGGAGCGAGGTATCGTCATCGTCAGGCGCGGCCAGGAAATCATCCCCCCCGCTGTCGACGACCGTTGAGGCGGGCGTATCCTTTTGTCTGTCATCCGCGCCCCCCTGTCTGTCGCTCCGCCGGGACTCGCAAAACTCGACCTCATCGATGATGACTTCGGTCGTATAACGCCGCTGGCCCGCCTGGTCCTCCCAGCTCCTCGGCTGGATGGAACCCATGACCAGGATCCGGTCACCCTTGGAAAAATATCGATTCACAAATTCCGCTTGCTGCCGCCAGGCGACGCAAGGGATGAAATCGGCCTGATTCTGGTAACTTCCGTCCGCAGCGCGGGTCCGCCTGTCACAGGCGACCGTGAAGTTGCAAACGGAGATTCCGCTCTGCGTTGTCCGGATTTCCGGATCACGGGCCAGTCTTCCCATGAGGATCGCTTTATTCATTAATCAGTCCTTTCCGGCGTCTCCGGCGAAGCTTCCTCTTCCTCCGCTGACGCCTCTTCGGTAACAGTTTCCGTCTTTTCGTCAGATTCGGCCACCGGCTCCTCCTCCGGCTTCTCCTCCTGCGCTTCACTCACTTCCTCTTCGGCTTCCACTTCTTCTGCCGCCGCCGCCTCTTCGCCCTCAGCCGCCGCTTCAGGGACCACTTCCCCGCCGGCTTCAGCCTCCGATCCTTCTTCCTGCTCTTCTTCGAGTGAACGCCGTACGGTCGGCACAAAGGAGCCTTCAGCCGTCACGATCAGGTAGCGGAGCACATAATCGGCTATCCTCAGTAAACGCTCAATCTCCTTTGGTCCATCAGGTTCGGCCATGAAGTAGACGATGACATAATAGCCATCGCGCAGGTCCTGAATCTCATAGGCCAGTTTCCGGCGGCCCCATTCGTTGACATCAAGGATTTCAGCCGAGGCCTCAACAATGGTCTGGACCCGGTCCATCTGAGCCTTGAGCTCGTCCGCGGGCAGCGTACCGTTCAACACATAAAGTAATTCATATTTTCTAGTCATGGGTAGTATTTGACCCTCCTCCCGGACTATTGGCCCTGTCACTTGACAGAGCGAGGATTTACACCTGTTCTCACAGGCGAGTGACACTGTAACACGTCCCCGGTCCTCCGTCAAGCGCCTTTTGCCGCGCCGCCGGACCGCCAGTCTAGCCCAGGCGGCCGGCTGGATTTTCGATCAGGGCAAAATCAATTTTTCGTAGACGGCCTCCAGGATGGATCCGAGCTGGTCCCTGACCCGCCTGTAAGCGGGAAGCGATTGCCCATAGGGGTCCGGAATATCCTGGCCCTCGAGGAAATCGGAGGCCGCCAGGATCTTGTCTTCCGCCTCGGGGAAGAGGTGACGGAGGAGGGTCCGCTGTGACGCCGTCATGGTCAGGATCAGGTCGGCCTCAGCCACCATTCTCGCCCTGATCTGGCGGGACCGCCTCCCCCCGGCTTCAATCCCCCATTCGCTGAGCGCCTCAGCCGTCCCGTCCGACAAGAGCTGGCCCGCCAGGGCGGATAGACCAGCTGATACCGCCAGGGCCTCACCCTCCTGGTAGCGGTCATTGAAGAGGGCCTCCGCCATGGGGCTGCGGCAGGTATTCCCCTCACATACAAAGAGGATGAGGCGGGAGACCAGCCGGCCGGCGGCCGCCTTCGTCAGCCTGTCCATGTAGGCGGCGGCTTCCTCGCCTTCGAAGCCCTCGGCCAGGATCAGGGAGACCCTGCCCTGGTCCAGGGCCCTCAGGGCGTCAAAGAGGTGGCGGGCCGCTGCCGTCAGGTCCCGGTCGCCCTGGTAGGTATAGAGATCCAGGCCCTGGTCGGGCAGCTGGTCCTTGATGGCCGACCAGGTCCCTTCGCTCAAAAAGAGCCCCACCGCCTCCTCCCTGCCCTTGAGCGCCTCCAGGAAGGCCTGCCCGATCGTCTCCTCCTCCCCAGGCAGGACAATTGAAACAGGAGTTTTAGGCGCGTAGTGGCGGTATTTCAAACCCGGGGAAGGGGGACTGGCCTCCTCCTCTCCCTGCGGGGCCGGCTGCCAGGCCACTACCTCTATCCCAGTTTTTTCAAGGATGGCCCGGGCGGTAATCTCACCGGGGCGCAGGATCCTTGGCGGATCGACCGTCAGATCCAGTACGGTTGACTCGAGGCCAAGATCACTGGGTCCATCGTCGATGACAAAGGGAATCCTGCCGGCAAAGTCGTCGAGGACATGGCGGGCCCGGGTCGGACTTGGGCGACCTGACAGGTTGGCCGAAGGGGCCACGATGGGTACACCCGCCATCTCCAGGAGGGCCCGGGCCGCCGCTTGCGAGGGAAAGCGAACAGCAACTGTCTCAAGACCCGCCGTGACCTCGAGCGGGATCCGGTTGCCCCGCGGCAGGATATAGGTCAGGGGGCCGGGGGAAAAAGCCTCGTAAAGGGGCCAGAATAGATCCGGGATCGAAGCCGCCACCTGGTCAAGCGAATCCGCCGACAGGAGATGGACAATGAGGGGGTTGTCGGCCGGCCGTCCCTTCAGGCGGAAGATCTCACGGACTGCCTGGGGCAGGAGGGCTGAGGCGCCCAGGCCATAGACCGTCTCCGTGGGAAAGGCGACGATGCCCCCCTCAAGAAGCGCCTTGCCCGCGGGCCGGAAACTTTCCGGATCAAGCGGGTGTTTGACGAGGATGACCTGGGTATCCATGGGATAAAACCCCTCCTAGGCTTGAAGGGCCGCTTCGTGCCCGGCGATCTGGAGCGCGTCGATGATTTCATCCATGTCGCCGGCCAGGATCCGTTCGAGCTTGTAAAGGGTCAGGCCGATCCGGTGGTCCGTGACACGTGACTGGGGGAAATTGTAGGTCCTGGTCCGCTCACTCCTGTCACCGGACCCCACCTGACTCTTCCGTTCGCTGGCGATCGCGTCCGCCTGTTCGCGTTCGGCCCGGTCGAGCAGGATGGCACGGAGATGGGCCATGGCCTTGTCCTTGTTTTTATACTGGGAACGCTGGTCCTGGCAGGTGACCACGACCCCGGACGGCAGGTGGGTGATCCGGATGGCCGAACTCGTCTTGTTAACGTGCTGGCCTCCCGCGCCGGACGCCCGGTAGGTATCAATCTGCAGGTCCTTGGGGTCGATTTCAAAATCCACTTCATCCACTTCGGGTAGAACGGCCACAGTCACGGCCGATGTATGGATGCGGCCGCCCGCCTCTGTTACCGGGACGCGCTGGACACGGTGGGTGCCGCTTTCATACTTCAAGCGGCTGTAGGCGCCCTCCCCCTCGACCATGAAGACGATTTCCTTGAAACCGCCGATTTCCGTCTCGTTCATATCAACGATCTCGGTCGTCCAGCCCCGGCTTTCAGCATAGGCCGCGTACATACGATAAAGGTCGGCGGCGAAGAGGGCCGCCTCATCCCCGCCCGTGCCGGCCCGGATCTCAACGATGACATTCCGTTCGTCATTCTCATCCCTGGGTTCGATCGCCTCCCTGATAGCCGCTTCCAGGGCCGCCTCTTTTTCTTCCAGCTCAAGGACCTCCTCGCGGGCAAGCTCCCGCAGGAGCAGGTCGTCTGTTTCCCGGGCCAGGTCACGGTTCTCGTCCAGGGCCGACCGGACTTTGCGTATCTCATCGATCAGCTGTACCAGTGGCTGAAGATTGGCATGTTCCTTGACCAGCTTGACATAGGCCTTCTGGTCCCGCATAAGTTCTGTATCGGCCAGCAGGTCCGTCAATTCGCGGTAGCGTTCTTCGCTTGAGGTCAACTTTGAGTATTGATCTATATCCATGCTTTATTCTCCCTATATATGTCCATTTTATTTTACATCAGCCTGAAAAGACGAGAACGCGCTTGTGGCCGGCAAAATCTTTCACGATCTTTTCGTGTTTCCAGCCCCTTCCGGTAAACAAGGCCGACACCGGCCCGGCCTGGCCGGCGCCCACTTCCACCAGCATAAGACCGCCGGGGGACAAACGAGACCGGCCCTGGTCTGCCAGCCGCCGGTAGAAGTCCAGTCCGTCCTCTCCACCGTCGAGGGCCAGCCTGGGGTCGTAGGCGGCAACCTCGGGCATGAGCCCCCCGACAGCGGCCGACTCCACATAGGGGGGATTGGCTGTGACCAGGTCAAAGCGGCTATCCCCCTCCGGCCAGATATCCGCCAATACGAGTCGGACTCCGTCAGCCGGCAGGAGTCCTTCCACGTTTGTCCTGGCAATCTCCAACGCCTCCGGGGAGATATCGACCAGGGTGAGCGTGAAGGGTATCCCCTCCGCCCTGAGGCGGTGGCCAAGGCTGATCCCTACAGCTCCCGACCCCGTGAAGCTGTCAAGGAGGGAGAGGGGTTCCCGGTCGGAAGTCCTCCCGATCCGGCCCTCCTGAAGGGTCAGGCAAGACCTGTAGGCCTCTTCGAGCAGATACTCTGTTTCAGGCCTGGGGACCAGTACGGCCCCGCTGACCTGGAAGGGGAGCCCCCCGAACCAGGCCCGGCCCGCGATCCGCTGGAAGGGCATATGGTTGAGGCGGTTTTCCAGGGCCTCTTCAAGCCGGGCCAGCTGGTCCGGACCAAAATTCTGTTCGGGGGATGCCAGTTGCTCCGCCAGCGTGAGGCCTGTCACCGCCTCAACCAGGGCGCGGGCTTCCTGGCGTGGGGAATCAAAGCCGGCCGCCTCCAACCGCCCCCAGGCCCTTTGCAGGAAGAGGCGAAGAGTCAGGGGCTCACCAGTTGTCATCGTCAGGATTGTCGGGGATGACCGCTTTCATGGCCTCGATGGCGACCTCCATGATGGGATCGTCGGGCTCTGCCGTCGTGAGGCGCTGCAAGGCCAAACCAGGCCGGGACAGGATCCGGGTCAGCCGGTTGTCCCGTGAGCCCGCGAAGCGGAGTATCTCGTAGGACAGGCCGGAAACGAGCGGAAGCAGGGCCAGGCGGATCAGGATATTCAAGCCAAAGGAATAGCGGCCCACAAGTGAGAAGGTCAGGATGGCGATCAGCATGACCAGGAAGACAAAGGAGGTACCGCAACGCGGATGGAGCCGGCTCTCCCCTTTAACATTGGCGACCGTCAAGGGCAAGCCGGCCTCATAGCAGGCAATGGTCTTGTGTTCGGCACCGTGGTACATCCAAACCCGCTTGATCTCGGAGGAACCCGAAGTCAGCTTCAGGTAGAGGAGAAAAAGCAGGATGCGGATCAGGCCCTCAAAAAGGGAGAGGATTAAGACTGGCAGGCCTGATGTCTGGCCCAGGCCGAAGCTTGTCAGCCTTCGGACAAGATCGGTCAGGGCGCTGGGCAGAAGGATAAAGAGGGCGATCGACAGGCCGAGTGAAAGGGTGACCGTCAGCCCCAGGATCAGCTTGGGGTGGCGCTCGGCAAAGCGGTCCGCCCAGGACGGTTTCTTTTCAAGCTCCGCCTCCTCGCCCATGACCGCTTCCGCCGAATAGACCAGGGCCTCCATGCCCGTCTTCATCTGGGTCACCAGGCGGACAAGACCACGGAGGAGGGGAAGGTTAAAAGAGCTTGAGCGGGCCGGCCGGTCCTTGACGGTGACCTGGATTTCCCCGTCCGGCTGACGCAGGGCGATGGCCTGCTTTTTTGGCCCCAGCATAAGAAGACCCTCGATGAGCGCCTGGCCACCGATGGTCGTCCGTTTACAGGAGGGAGCCGTCCTGTCCTTTTCTATCTTTTCCTCAACCAGCTTCATGGGTAGGGCACCGGAAACGACCTGTTTTATCGGCCGTTAAAAAGGGGAGCTGGTCAGCTCCCCCGCTCGGATTACTTTTGCCGATCCATACGTCTGCGGAACTTATCGACCCGGCCGCCCGTATCGACGAGTTTCTGACGACCCGTGTAGAAGGGATGGCATTTCGAGCAGATATCGACGTTCAATTGCTCGACAACCGCTCCTGTCTCGAAGGTCTCACCGCAGGCGCAGCGCACAAGGCACTTGCCGTACTTGGGATGGATTCCATCTTTCATATGCTTTCACCTCTCATGGTGACCGCGCGGGAAGCCTCTTGCCCCCGTATGCGATCCCAGAAATTTGACTTTTGAGCCACCTGACGATTTTACCCCGGTCCAGCCGGCCTGTCAAGCCTTTATCTTCCGCCGCCCGCCGATCTTAGCCAGCCGACTGGCGCTCAAAATCGATGTAAAAGGAGGTTTTTTCGACCGGGATGTCGTCCGTGAAAATCTCCTCCGCGCTGACAACGCGAAGGGGATCCGACAGCATCTCCAGCTTGAGACCACCCGCGCCCAGCGCCTGGTAGCGGTGCAAGGGATGTTCCTCATCCATCAGATGGCCGGTTATCCTGGAAATCGGCCCGCCGTGAAAGACGATCCCGAGTGGAAATTGTTCAGGTGACTCCCTGATCAGGCTGTCAATCCGCTCCAGGACCCGCTCTACCCGCCCGAAGAAAACCTCATAGGACTCCCCTCCTGGCGGCGTTGTAAGCCCGCGGGATTTGTAAAATTCCAGGTAGCGGGGATCGGACAGGAGTTCTTCATGTGTACTGCCATCCCATTCCCCGAAGTCACGCTCCATCAGGTCATCCATGTATTCCATGGCCTGTCCTGGGAAATAAAGTTCCGCCGTCCTCCTGGCCCGCACCAGCGGTGAGGCCCAGAGGGTCTTTATAGTGGGCGATGCCCCCCTTTTTTGGCGCTGTTCAATCAGATGCCTGCTTTCTGGCAGGACGTCGTAGTTGAGTATTGATCCTTGATACTCACGGCAAAGGTTCTGGTAGGTCAATCCGTGGCGGATCAAATAAACGGTGTGGGTGTTTTCTGTCATCTTTCTCCCCTTTCCAATGTAAGAGCATAACACAGCGGCGCCCCTTTCCAGGCGCGCCGCTGGTTTTTGTTACAAAAGCCGGATCAGGGAAGCTAGGCGTCGCTGCCCCCTAATCCTTCAGGAAGTACTCGGCCAGGTTGGCATCCGGGTCAGGGCGGCCGACCAGGCGCTCACCCTCCGATGAGCTGAGCAGGGCCGTTACCCCCGGGCCGTGACCGGAGAGGACACAATTGGAGTGGACGATGATGCCCAGGGTACGGGCGCCCTTCTTATACTGGCGGCCATAGCGGTTGTCGCAGTCCATCAGGAGGACCAGGTCACCAAAACGAAGGTTCTCCAGACCATGCTCCTTCAGGGCGTCCAAGTCGCCCGTCATAATATCGTAATCCCCCGTGTAGGCCGAGGCGGCGCCGATACCCGATCCCATCAGGTAGGGCGGCACTTCCGCGACGCAGGGGACCAGCAACTTCCCATCCTTCTCCTCGGGGGCGATCTTGTCCAGAAGTTCCGGTGACAGGTTCAGGCAGGCGATGTCAGGATAATCGGTGAGCTCCAGGCCCAGCCCCTTGGAACGGATCAGGATCTGGTCACCAATTTTCAGCTTGTCCAGGGTTTCCTGCGGGAAATAGCAAAGGGTGTGCTCAATGCCCCCATGTTTGCCCGTCACAAAACCCTCCTCTCCCTTGGCCTCCCCGTCGACCACGATGGCGCGGTTGCCGACGCAGGCGTTATGCATGATGCTCTCATTCTCAGCCTTGTCTTCGTTGCGCAGGCTGACGCCCGGTTCCACGTGATCCCCGGCCAGCCGCATGCAGCAGTCGCCAATCTGGTAGTTATAAACGATGCCTCCGACACCAGGCAAGACGCGGGGGACGCCGGTATTGTCAACGCGGTAGCCCCCCCGCGAGGTCGGTGCGTGGATCTTGGCCTGGACCGATTGTTCGACCAGGAATTCCCTATTCGTTTTCATCTATTGCCTCCTTATATTTCAATCTTATGTGGATCAAGCCTAACACAGCTACAAAGCACCCGCCCCTCCACCTTTCATCCCAGGTCTTGAAGGCGGACTAGCCGGATCACCGCAAATTATTCAGGATATCTGCATTATGTTGAAGCCAATTTTCATATACAACCAGCCTGAATATACAATTTTGGAAGGCTCGAAAAGCTCATTTCCGAAAAAATATCACCCGAAATCCACCCCAATCCGGCAAGAAATTTCCAATTTTCAGGGTGAAATCCCTCTGCCAGAAAGGCCGGAAAACCCGCTTAAATAGCGCATTTTGAGCCATATTGTAACTTATGTTACGACTCATTTGACGGCTGGTTATCCGCGTGTTATAGTCCGCCTCGGGTTTTATGCATTATTCATCTTCTGCAAGATAAACCCGTCGAGAAAGATCTTAGTCTCGACCGTACCGCCACCATCCTACGCGGCTACGAGAACCCGTTGACACACATACAATCGCTTCAGGTGATTCATATTATTGCAAATGGAGAAATCCACATGAAAAAAATTCTTCCAGCCCTCCTGCTTATCCTGGCCATCGCCAGCTCCCTGCTGGCCGGCACGATTGCCTACTATACCACTTCGGTTGATATCGCGGCAGGCAGTGTCACCGCCAAGGAATTCATCTTCCTTGGGGATGACTCCCAGTCCTTCACCCATAACGCGTCTATCGCCCCTTCCGAAACCGTTGACTGGAGTTTCACTGTCAAAAACTACGAAGACTCCCTGATCACGGAGACGAACCAGTACTATAAACTGATCTTTTCCGTCACCGGAGCCGAGGGCAAGAAACCGATAGAACCCCTGGTCGTCAAGGTAGTGGATGGGACAGGAAAAGTGCGCAATAGCTTTACGGGTCCAGGCAACTTTGAAATCCTGGACGAGTTTCCGCTCAAAACCGAGGGCCAGTCCCACAGCTACAGGGTTGTCCTGCACTGGCCTTCCGGCAACAATGACACAGCCTATGCCGGCAACCAGTATGGCAGCGCCGTAACGGTAAAGGCCATCGCCTCCCAGGTTCCCTTCGGCAGCACGCCTGCTGAGCCAGTGGAACCCGAGGAGACGGACCCGGTGGAGACGGATCCCATAGATCCTGAAGAAACGGGAACCAGCGACTATCACGTGATTTTTATTCCTGGAGAGGTGATCTTAGAGTCAAGTAACCTTCATCGATATAAATTCAAGATCATTATTCAAAATAACTCCACGGAAGATATCAACGGCTGGGAGTTGGCCTTCAACTTGCCGGAGACAGAGCACAATCTCCTGGACAATGCGATCCGTAAAAATTCCGATGATACGACCGGGCACTTTATTTATACCAATCCCGCCAATTACAACAAGGAAATGGTAGCGGGGGAGAGTGTCTCTTTCGGGGGACACTACATCAGCCTTGACGGTCAGGTCCACACACCAGAGCAAGTCACCGTCAATGGCCAACCGGCAACTGTGGAAGTCATACGCTAGTAATCTTCCATTTACAAAATAAAACAGGAAAAAATTAACAACTCATAAACAATAAGGAGAAATAACCATGAAGAAGACACTCGCCATCGTAGCCCTAATCCTTGCGATCTCGGTCTCCCTGATCGCCGGCACCGTATCCTATTACACGACCACCCTGGAGGCATTGACCGCGGGGGAAGTCACTGCCAAGGAATTCATCCTCGTCGAGGGAGGTTCCCAAACTGAAACCGCACCTTTGAAAATTGCTCCGGGTGAAAAGGTCGATTTCGAATTTACCGTCAAAAATCATGATGAAACCCATACCACTGAGACTGATATGGAAGTTTCCTTCACGGTCGAGCTTGTCAAAAACGGCCAACTGGAAGTAATAGAACCCTTGAAGATCAGTTCGGTCAAATGTGATGTCTGGGGATACCCCGTGCTAGAGGCAAAAGACGGCGTCTACACCGACAGTAGTACTTTCAAGGCAGAAGTTCGTGATAAAAAGACCTACAAGATCACGGTCGAATGGCCCTGGGAGACGGATGGCGTCAATGATATCGAATTCGCGGGCGCCGGATATGGAGCGGCCGTCCAGGTAGTCGTAACAGGTACACAAGTCGTAAATAATTGAGAGCCAGCCAGCCTGGATTAAAAGACGAGGGCCGTCTGTTCTACAGGCGGCTCTTTTTGTATGATAGTACATATAGGTCCGGCTGGGGAACGGGAGGGGCCGCCAAGGAAGCTATGCCGGAAGCAAGACTGACAAGCCAGGAAGAAATCGATGCCATGCGGCAGACCATCGCCCGGGCCAGAGATGGGGGCCCGGGTGGTCGTCCGTCCAGGGGAAAAAAGTTCCTGAAGCTGACGGGCTGGACCTTCTTCTTCCTGATCATTGCCTTGCTCGTAGTAAGCCTGGCCACCATACTCCTGGCAAAAAAGAGGGGTGAGACCCCCTCCCTGGCCGGCTTCTACCTCTTCCGGATCAGCTCGGGCAGTATGGATCCCACCCTGCCGACCGGCAGCCTGATATTGGCCCGGAGCCCACGGGATCCCAATCAGCTGGCCCAAGGCGACATCGTGACCTTCCGTTCATCCGGGACCCTGGTCACCCACAGGATTATCGAGGTCCTGGAGGATAACGGGGAGGTGAGCTACCGGACCAAGGGAGACAATCCGATCAACGATCCCGATTTGGAGCGGCTGTTCCCTGAAAACGTCGTCGCCGTTTTCCTGGCCAGGCTCCCCTTCACCTAGGGCCGGCGCATGAAAAAAAGAGACCGGAAACGAGCCAAGCATCTACTGGAGGTCTTCGACACCGTCCTCCTTATGAAGGACCTTTCTTCGCTTGAGCATTATGCCTTGGGCGGCGGGGTTTTCCGGCCCGTCCTTGACGGTATAGCCCTGGAGGTCGGCAAGGGTGAGAGCTGGACTGTCTATGGAGAATCCCCCTTTGACCTGAAGCTGTTATTGGAGATCGCGGGAAACATGAGGCCCTTTGAGGGAGGCAGGCGGATCCTGTTCAAGGAAGAGGTTGAAAGCAGGACCGGTTCCCTGATGGAAAGTGTCTTCTACATAGACGACGCTGATATGCTACCCCCGCAGATGAATGTGCTCGAATCTGTCATGTTCGCCACTGGCAAAGAGGGAGGGGATCCTGTCCTGCGCCAGGATGGGATCTTCGAAGGCCTGATCGACCTGGGGCTGGGCCAGCTCTCACTCACGCCGGTCAGTCGGCTGACAAGGGAGGAGAAAGCGGTGGTCACCCTCCTTATCGCCGTATACTCCGACAGTGACCTGATCGTCCTCAACCTGCCGGACTATGACTTCCCGGATCCGCTGATTGAGGCCATGGCCGGCATCTTCCAGCACGGCAACCGGGAGGGCAAGGCTCTTATCTGGGCCAGCCGGGACAGTCTGGCCGTAGAGCGTACGGGTAGCCACACCGCCTACCTGCATGAGGGCAGGCTCATCTACAGCGGAAGGGTGGAGGAGCTTCTGGCCCGTTACGATAAAACCCTCCTGCTCATTGAAGATGAAAGGGCCCAGGACCTGGTCGAACCCTTGACCCGACTCCTCCCCCAGCACAGGATCAGGCTGGAGGAGGAGGGGCTTTCGATCAGCGACCTGGCAGAGAACAAAACAGACCCGGTCGCCCTGCAGGCGGTCATTTTGCAGGCAGGCTTCCAGCCCCGCCAGGTCACCATGAATCACAAGACGGCGCAAAGGGCTTTCCGGGCCCTTGCGGGTGCCCTATGATCTACCGGTCCGGCGCACTCGGCCTGGCCTTGCGGGAGGCCTACACCAGCGGCAAGGTGGCGGCCAGGCGGAAGACAGCCTTCGGGTTTTTCCTGGGCCTGCTTGCCTTCGCCCTCTTCTTCATGGCCCAGACCATGACCGAGAGCGTCTTCGCTGAAACGTTGCCGCAGCTCATGCAACCGAGCTTCTTTTCCACCCTTTACATCTATATCCATCTGGCCAGCTTCGCCTATACCTTCTATCTCCTGGCCTATTATGAGACCATGACCTTCGCGGAGATCAGGCACAACCGCTGGTATCTCCTGCTCAAGATGGGTTACAGCCGGGCCGGTCTGATCGGGTCCAGGCTGTCGGCCCTCTTGTTTTCCGCCCTCTATGTCTACTCACTCGGCTTTGGTCTCACCGTCTTCCTGACCTTCTTTCTCAAATACAGTATGGTGATCGCCTACTTTCCCGCCCTCTATCTGGCTGGTCTGATCGATCTTCTGGTCATGGCCTCCCTGGCCCTCTGCCTGTCCTCCCTCCTCAAAACCACGACCTACGCCCGCGCCTTGCTCATCCTGGCCTGGCCGGCCCTTTACCTGCTCAAAAACCAGACAGGATTCACCAGCCTCCTTTCCAACAGGGTGGCTATGCAGAACCTCTACACAGTCTTCAGTCCGGAAAAATCACTCTACCCCCTGGCCGCCCCGGCCATCCTGCTGGCCTGCCTGCTGATCGCCGGCCTGGCCGCCTGGCTGACATCAAGGCGCTACCAGCTCCCCTCCGGTCGCCATGTGGCCTCTCCCTGCTCTGACCACACCCTGGTCAGGATCAACAGGAGGTCCGGCCGGAAAAAGGCGCTCCCTGGGCCGGATAGGGGGATCAGAGGGAAAAAACTGCTGGATACCGCCCTCTCTACCCTCCTGGTCCTCTTCATCCTGGCCGCCCTCCTGTTCAATGTCGCGGTCCTGGTCATCAACGCCACCGCCAAGGGCAGGCATGTCTCCATCAGGGGCGTAATCCCCTATGTCTTCAAGACCTCCACCATGGAACCCGCCATCAAGATGAATGATCTGGCTTTTTTCAACCGCTACGGGAGCGGGGAGGAGGCCCAAGTCGGTCAAATCATCCTCTTTGATGAGGACCAGGTCATGTTTGTGGAAAGGATTGTCGAAAAACGGGGGCAGGCTTATATCGTCGATATCGACAATTACCCGCCCCAGCCCGAGTACGCCTCCATGGTCAAGACGGTCGAGCAGGACCAGATCGTAGGCATCTACAGTGGCAGGAGCCGCTGGCTCGGCGCCCTCATCCTCTTCGCCAACACCATCTTCGGCAGGGTCCTCTTCCTCCTGATCCCGGCCTTCTTGCTTTTCTTCCAGCGCTCCTTGGCCGGATGGAAACCGGGCGGAAAAACTTCTGGGCAGACTGGATAAATTCATTCAACTTTGAATGAATATAAATTATTTCAGAAATACTTCCCCCATAAAACATAAATTTTTGAGAATATAAAGTTGCGTAAGGCTTCCAACAGCTCAATCTGTACATATTGACGGGAATGCTGAAAATTTTCCTTTTTTATTCTTTACACCTATCGATTGAATAATCATAAAGGCTTGGCTAGGATGAATTGCCATAGGATCAATAATCGGCTTATTTGCTCTTCAAACTCCTATAACACGCTTATATCCGTTAACGCGAACGTGGGAATTTCCAGCGGGAGGTCTTGCCTTATTCGAAATATTCTGGAAATAGAAGGATTGACAGTAGATTTCCTGTCCGACAAAGGGTTCGTCAATGTCATCTCGGACCTGTCCCTGACGGTTGCCCGCAGGGAGGTGCTTGGCATCGTGGGCGAATCTGGGAGCGGCAAGAGTGTGACCTCCCTTGCCGTCATGGGGCTCCTCCCCAAGGGGTCCGCCCGGGTGAGGGGCAGGATCGGCTTCGAGGGCCGGGACCTGCTCAGCCTGAAAGAACAGGAAATGCAGAGGATCCGCGGCGACAGGATCGCCATGATCTTCCAGGAACCCATGACCTCCCTCAACCCCATCCATTCCTGTGGCCGGCAGATCGTGGAATCGATCCGGCTCCACAGTGACCTATCCAAAAAAGAAGCGGAGGACAGGGCACGGGAGCTCCTGGAATTATCCGGTATAGCCGACGCGGGTCGGCGGATGAGGGAATACCCGCACCAGTTGTCCGGCGGCATGCGCCAGCGGGTAATGATCGCCATTGCCCTGGCCTGCGATCCCGACCTCCTGATTGCCGACGAGCCCACTACGGCCCTGGATGTCACCATCCAGGCCCAGATTCTGGAACTCATAAAAGAAATCGGCAGACAGGGTGACAGGGGGATTATCTTCATCACGCACGATCTGGGTGTTGTCTCGGAGACCTGTGACCGCGTCGTCGTTATGTACTGGGGGGAAATTGTTGAGATGGCTCCGACAAGGGCCCTCTTTCACAAACCCCTGCACCCCTATACCCGGGGCTTGATCGGGGCCATCCCCCGCCTCTCACAAAAACTTGAGCGGCTTGAAGTCATCGAGGGCATGGTGCCGGATGCCGGAGAGGAAATCACCGGTTGCCGGTTCAGCAGCCGTTGCAGGTTTGCCCTGCCCGTCTGCCACAGGGAGCGTCCTCCGTTGAGGACCTTGCCGGAAGGCCGGCAGATAAGGTGTTTCCTTGTTGATAAGGAGCTGGGACGCTATGAATAACCAAGCCCTATTGGAGGCGATCGACGTCAGGCAGTACTTCACCGTGAAAAAAGAAAGGGGTGGGAGTCAATCCCTCCGTGCCGTCGATGGCGTGACCCTGTCCATCCGGACCGGGGAAAGCTACGGCCTGGTCGGTGAATCGGGCTGCGGCAAATCGACCCTGGGCCGGACCCTCCTCCGTCTCTACCCCCTGACCGGAGGCAAGATCATTTTTGACGGCCAGGATATTTCCCGCCTGCGGGGCAAGGCCCTCAAGGCCTTCCGCCGGGAATCACAGATGATCTTCCAGGATCCCTCCTCATCCCTGAACCCCCGTCGGACCATAGTCGATATCCTGAAGGAACCCTTTGCCGTACACAGGCAACTCGAAGCCGGGGAAAGGCAGAGCCGGGTCCTTGATCTCTGCGACATGGTGGGACTTTCAGAGAGCTATCTCAGCCGCTATCCCCATGAACTGTCCGGCGGGCAAAAACAACGTGTCGGGATCGCCCGGGCCCTGGCGCTCAACCCTCGCCTCCTGGTCTGCGACGAACCGGTATCCGCCCTTGATGTCTCCATCCAGGCCCAGGTCATCAACCTTCTGCAGGATCTGCAAGAGCAGCTTGACCTGACCTATCTATTTATTTCGCACGACCTCAGCGTCGTCAAGCATAGCTGCCACCGCATTGGCGTCATGTATCTGGGGAAAATTGTCGAGGAGGCGGCAGCCGACCGACTCTACGAGAGGGCCGGGCACCCCTACACCCAGGCCCTGATCTCGGCCATCCCCACCCTTGACGATGGCCGGGAGGAGATCGCCAGGGAGGCCAGGGCGCTGACCGGCGACCTGCCAAGCCCCACCGCCATCCCCCGGGGCTGCGCCTTCCATACGCGCTGCCCCCAGGCTATGGACCGCTGCCGTCTGGAACAACCCTGTCCGACCGAACTTGAACCGGGACACCTGGTGTCCTGTCATCTCTATCAATAAGTGGAAAAAAGGAGTCATTCCTTTTAATAAAAACAGGAGGTAAAAGTCATGAAAAAACTATTAGCGCTTCTATTGGCCCTGGGCCTGATCCTGACACTGCTGACGGCTTGCGCCGGCGACAGTGGACGCACGCCCGCGACCACCGGTGGTGAACCATCTCATGGAACAGATCCGGCAGAAGAACCACAAGAACCGAAAACGGTCGTGATTGGTGCCCAATCCGACCTGATTACGCTCGACCCTGGCAACATGTATGAGCCTTACGCCAACATGGTGGCCTACGCGGCCTACGACAACCTGTACCAGGTCCAATCCGGCACCATGGGGACCCCGGTACCCCATATCGCCACCGGCGTCGAGATCGATGACAGCCGGACGGTCTACACCTTCCCCCTGCGCGATGACGTCGTTTTTTCGAGCGGCAACAAGCTGACCTCAAAGGATGTGGCCTGGAGCATCAACCGCGTGCTTAATATGAAGGAAAGCAACGCTTATTCAAATATCAAGATCGTCAAGGAGGTTGAGACCCCGGATGACTATACCGTAGTCATCACCTTGCACGAGCCCGACGCCTCCTTCCTGGTCAAACTGACCTCGAATGCCTATGCGGTCCTCGACAGTGAAGTCGTCAAGGAACAAGGCGGGTCCGACAGCGGGGGCGATACGGCAAAGGCCTGGCTCGACACGACATCGGCCGGTTCTGGTCCCTTCATCATCAAGAGCTGGACGCCCAAGGAACAGCTGGTTCTGGAAAAGAATCCCAATTTCTGGGGAACAGCAAGCAACATTGACACCATCATCCTGAAGGAGATGCCCAGCGTTGACGCGCAGATCACGGCCCTCCAGAACGGGGAGATCGACATCTCCCTGGGTCTCAATTCAGAAACCGCCAAGCAGCTTGAGGGCAAGGAAGGAATTACCATTACCAGGGGGGCCACCGCCCTGACCACTTTCCTGGTTATGAGCCGGAAGGCGGAATTGTCTTCCGAAATGTCCAATCCGACCGTCCAGGAGGCCGTCCGCTACGCGCTCGACTATCCCGGATACCTGGCGCTGGGCGGCGAGGGCTGCACCATCCCTCTCAACATGGTTCCCGAAGGATTCTCAGGCGCTCTCAAGCGGGATGAAGACTTCCGTGACCTGGAGAAGGCCAAGGCGCTCATGGCCGCGGCGGGCTATCCTGATGGATTCAAGATCACCCTGACCTGCGCCAACAACAATTCGGAGGGCCTGGAGTGGACCACCGTCGCCCAGAAGGTCAAGCACGACTTGGCCGAGATCGGGATTGAGGTCACTATCGAGACACTTGAAGCGACGCTTGTTTACGAGAAGATGCGCGACGCCACCATGCCCTTCTACGTCATGTTCTGGTCTCCGGACTACTATGACATCAACAACCAGTTTGCCTTCCTGCCGGGAACCGGCGAGGGCGGCACCGCCTACGGCAACCGGACGGCCTGGGAGCTGACGGCGGACAACCAGCTGCTGGTCGATCTGGCGGACAAGATACAGGTGGAGACAGATCCGGACAAGCGCGCCGAATACGCGATTGAGCTTCAGGAGGCCTACGAAGAGGACAACCCTCTGGCCTTCCTGCTCCAGCATCCAAAGACCTTTGCCTACAATTCCGACCGTCTTGACCAGGTCACCTATAACGACCTTTGCAAGATACAGTTGCGCGATCTGATCGCCAAATAGTCAAGACCCGGCGCCCTGCGGGCTTCGGCCCGCGGGGTGCCCCAAGAACCATCAAGCCTGGAAGGGGATATTGCCTTGCTCCGTTTTCTCGCCCGACGACTCCTGCTGACCCTGGTGCTGCTGCTCGGTGTCTCGCTTATGGTCTTCCTGATCTCCCATACGGTCCCGGCCAACCCGGTCGCGGCCAATCTGAGTCAGTCCGCCATGAATGACCCTGAAATCGTCGCTGCCTTTGAGGCCAAATGGGGGCTGGACCAGCCCTTGTATAAGCAATACCTGACCTATATGTCCAACCTTTTCAAGGGTGATTTCGGGACCTCCATCCGGACGGGCCGGCCGGTCCTTGATGACCTGCTCCACTATTTCCCGGCAACCATTGAGTTGTCCGTCTTCGCCATGCTGGTCGCCATCAGTTTTGGCGTCCTCTTCGGTGTCCTCTCCGCCGTCTATCAAAACAAGCCGGTCGACCAGCTTCTTCGCGGCATCTCCGTCAGTGGGGTCTCCCTGCCCAGCTTCTGGTTCGCCCTGCTGGTCATGTCGGTTTTCAGCGGTAGCCTGAAATGGTTCCCAAGCGGGGGCAGGATAAACCCGCGCGTTTTCAATCCGACGGGCGGTTCGGGGCTCTATGTCCTGGATGCCCTCCTGTGGGGGGACTGGGGCATGTTGGGCGATGCCCTCTCACATCTGGTCCTGCCCGCCTTCGTCCTCGGCTTTTTTACCATGGGCCTGATCACCCGGCAAACCCGGTCCAATCTCCTGGAGGCCATGTCCATGGACTATATCCGGACGGCCCGATCAAAGGGCATGTCGGAAAGACGGGTCGTGATCGGCCACGCCCTGAACAACGCCCTGATCCCCGTACTCACCGTAAGCGGCATGGCCTTCTGCAATCTCCTGGGCGGCATGGTATTCGTTGAAAAGATCTTCTCCTGGCCCGGGATCGGCCAATATGCCTATCTGTCCGCGACCACCCTCGATTTCCCGGCCATTTGCGGTGTCTCGATCCTTATCGCCGCCACCTACGTGGTCATCAATCTCCTGATCGACCTGGTCTACGGCCTGATTGATCCGAGGATCCGTTATGAGTGAAGCAAGGAAAATGACTGCCCTGAGCGCCCTGCTGAGGCAGAGGAATTTCATGTTCAAACTGGGCCTCCTGATATGCCTCGCCTGGCTGCTCGTCGCCCTGCTGGCACCCCTCCTGGCTCCCTATCATCCCATCAACCACCAGGATATGACCCACCGTTACCAGCCGCCTGATTCCAGGCATTGGTTCGGGACCGACAGCCTGGGACGTGATGTCTTCAGCCGGGTCCTCCACGGTAGCCGGATCTCCATCAGCTCGGGCCTGATCACGGTAGTCATCTCCCTGCTGACCGGCCTCCTGGTCGGCGGGGTGGCCGGCTATGCCGGCGGCCTGGCCGACGATGTCATCATGCGCTTCAGTGAGATGATCCAATCCTTCCCGCCCCTGATCCTGGCCATGGTCATCGCGACGGCCCTGGGCCCCAATATCAGCAACTCAATCCTGGCCATGGCGATCATCTGGTGGCCCAACTACGCCCGCCTGACCCGGAGCATCGTCATTACGGTCAAGGAGAATGAATACGTCACCGCCAGCCGGGTCCTGGGGGCCTCGCACCTCCGCGTCCTCTTCAAGGAGATCCTCCCCAACAGTATCGGCCCGCTCGGCGTTATGGCGACCCTGGACCTGGGCAATGCCATCCTCATGTTCTCGGGCCTCTCCTTCCTTGGCCTTGGCGTCCAGCCACCCGTGGCCGAGTGGGGCGCCATGGTCAGCGACGGGGTCCTCACCTTCAATTACTGGTGGATTTCAACCTTCCCCGGCCTGGCCATCTTCAGTACCGCCATAGGCGCCAACTTCATCGGGGACGGGCTCAGGGACTACCTTGACCCCAGAATGAGAAAGAGAGTCTAAAAATGGAGAAAATCCTTCTGGACCAACTGCCCTTGAAGGGACTCCCTCTTTACGAGATGAGGAGCGTCTTTGAAAAGGACGGGAATTTCAGCCAGTTCAGCCTCAGCCATATCACCCTCCTGCCGGGCCAGCGGGTACCCGAGAAAGGCACGGGGGCCCACGACGCCGACGAATACTCCGTCTTCATCGAAGGGGAGGTCTATACGGAGAGCGGCGATTTCAGGGGTATCTGCGGCGCCGGTGAGGCGACCCTGATTCCGCGCGGTGAGGCTCACTGGTGCGAAAACAGGACGGACAAAGCCTGCCGGCTGATCTGTGTCATGGTCAAATGAAAAGCCCTGCGACAAGATGTCACAGGGCTTCCTGGTGGGTGATACTGGACTTGAACCAGTGACCCCCTGCATGTCACGCAGGTACTCTAACCAGCTGAGCCAATCACCCGGGCCGTACCCAAGTCTACACAACAAGGGTTGGCGTGTCAAACTTTTTTCGCGTCAGCCCCTCTACGGCTTCAAGGTGTCCGGGACAGCTATACTGTCCCTGATGAAAACAGAATAATCAGGAGGATTCCATGAAGTCTTATCGAAAAGTTATGACCTTCCACACCGAAAGCAGGCGGGCCTTCATCAACATAACGCCCAGGATCAGGGAATGCCTCTACGAAAGTGGGATCAGGGAGGGCCTCCTGCTCTGCAATCCCCTGCACATCACGGCCAGTATCTTCATCAATGACGATGAAGTCGGCCTGCACGAGGATTTCGAGGTTTTTTTGGAAAAGCTCGCGCCGGAAAAACCCTACAGCCAATACCGCCATAACAGCTATGAGGACAACGCGGATGCCCATCTCAAGAGAACCCTCATGGGCAGGGAGGTCGTCGTCGCCGTGACGGAGGGGGAGCTGGACCTGGGCACCTGGGAACAGATCTTCTACGGGGAGTTCGACGGCAGGAGGCCCAAAAGGATCCTGATCAAGATCATCGGCGAATAGAGGCTTGATGCCGGCCCTTGCGCCCCCACCCTAGTCTTGGTCCTTCACCTCATAGCCTTGGTCTTCAATGGCGGCCACCATTGCTTCGCGGCTGGTTGACCCGTCCGTATGGACGGTGACAAGCCCGGTATCCAGTTCAGCCTTGGCGTCACTTACGCCGGGCAATTCCTTCAAAGCCTTCTCCACGCGGGCCGTGCAGTGGCCGCAGGTCATCCCGCCAACGGTAAGCTCAATCGTCTTGTCCATGCTTTCTTCCTCCTCTTCCGGCAGGATGGGGCAGGCCCTGTCCGTGATACCGGTAGTTATAAGATCGTCATAATGTAATGACGTTGTATTCTGAACGATTTTCCTCTGGCCCAAGAGTCCCTTCCCGGGCCTGAAACGCCTGATACGCAAGGCATTCAAGACCACGAAGATGGAGCTGAAGCTCATAGCCAGGGCCCCAATCATAGGGGTCAGCCTGAGGCCATAGCTGAGATAGAAGACCCCCGCCGCTACGGGGATGGCGATGACATTGTAGAAGAAGGCCCAGAAGAGATTTTCCTTGATGGTCCGAAGGGTTTTCCGGCTCAATTCGATGGCCGTCACCGCGTCATTCAATTCGTTTCTGACCAGGACCACATCCGCGGAGTCGATGGCGATGTCACTGCCCGCCCCGATGGCTATCCCGACGTCAGCGACCGCCAGGGCCGGCGCGTCATTGATACCGTCACCCACCATGGCGACCCGCTCGCCGGCTGACTTGAGCCTCTCGACGACAGCGGCCTTGTCAGTTGGCAGGACCTCCGCGATTACCTGGACTCCCCCCAGCTCACGCCCGATGGCCTCTGCTGTCGCCTGCCTGTCCCCTGTCAGCATGATGACCCGGATGCCCAGTTTATGGAGCCTGTCGACGGCTTCCGGGCTCCCGGCCTTCAGCTGGTCGAAGGCCCCGATCAGGCCCAGGAGCTTGTCGTCAACGGCGAGGAATAGAATGGTCCGCCCCTCCAGCGCCAGCCGGTCGGCCTCCTGCTCCAGGGCTGGATCACGCAGGTCCAGCTCCTTCATGTAGTTGGCGCTTCCGATGTAAACCTGACGGCCATCCTCGAGCACTCCCCTTACGCCGCGTCCCGGCACCGCCTCAAAGTGACGGAGGGGGATCCGTTCCGTCAGACCCTTCTCCTCCGCGGCCTTCAGGATGGCGCCAGCCAGCGGATGCTCCGACAATTCCTCCAGGGTCGCCGCCAGGGTGAGCAGACCCTCCTCCGTACGGAAGGCCGGGTCGCCTCCCCCCGCCAGGACAATATCGGTCACCTCGGGCCTGCCCGCGGTAAGAGTTCCCGTCTTGTCGAAGATGACACTGGATAGATTGCCCGCGTCTTCCAAGGCCTCTCCCGACTTGATGAGGATGCCATGGCGGGCCCCCTGTCCCGTCGCCACCATGATGGCCACGGGTGTCGCCAGGCCGAGGGCGCAGGGGCAGGAGATGACCAGGACGGAGATGGCCATGGAAAAAGCCAGCTCCCCCTGCCAGCCGGACAGGAGCCAGGCCGCCAGCACAGCCAGGGCAATGACGATGACGACCGGCACGAAGATTCCCGACACCCTGTCAGCCAGTCGGGCCACCGGCGCCTTGGAGGAGGAGGCCTCCTCCATGAGCTGGATCATCTGGGCCAGGGTCGTATCCTCGCCGGTCTTGGTCGCTTCAAAAATAAGGGTTCCCGTCCCGTTGATCGTCGCCGAGGTCACGGGATCACCCGGTCCCTTTTCCACGGGGATACTCTCCCCTGTCATGGCCGATTCATCCAGGGAGCTGCGGCCCTCACGGACAATACCGTCACAGGGGACCCTGGCGCCCGGCAGCAGAACAATCAGGTCGCCTGGCCGCAGTTCCCCCGCGTCCACCTCAACCCGTTCACCCTCCCTCAGCACCAGCGCTGATTGCGGTACCAGGTCCATGAGGCCTGTCAGAGCCTCGGACGTCTTCCCCTTGGCCCTGGCTTCCAGGGTCTTGCCGATCGTGATGAGGACCAGGATCATGGCGGCGGATTCGAAATAGAGCTGGTGGAGATAACGATCCACCAACGCCGGGTCGCCGGTCCCCAACCCGTTGCCGATCCGGTAGATGGCAAAGAGGCCGAAGACAAAGGAAGCCGCCGACCCCAGGGCGATCAGGGTATTCATATTGGGGGCCCGGTGGATCAATCCTTTGAATCCCGAGCTGAAGAAGAAGCCATTGATGATCATGATGGGGAGGGCCAGGACCATCTGGGCCAGGGCATAACCGACCGCGTTATGATGGCCGGCCAGGAAGGAGGGGATGGGGAGGCCCAGCATGGGCCCCATGGCGATCCACATGAGGGGGATCAGGAGCAGGACCGAGTAGAAGAGTCGCTGCCGCATGAGGCGTTCTTCTTTTTCGCGCTCCTCGACAAGCTTTTGCCGCTCCGCCCGCCGGTCGGTCTTTTTGACCCCGACACCCCCTCCGACAGGACTGATCCCGTAGCCCGTTTTCTCAACAGCCTCCAGGATCGCGGCCTCCGTCTGGACAGCCGGATCAAGCTCAAGCGTCATGGTCCCTGTCAGCAGGTTGACATTGACCTGATCCACCCCGTCCAGTTTCTGGACAGACCGGGTCACAGCCGCCTCACAGGCGGCACAGGTCATCCCCGTCACGGCATAGGTCTTCTTCACCTTATCACTTCCTTCCCAAGCGTCATCATAAGCCCTCCAGCGGCTGTGAAGCAGTAACACCGGGCGCGGGCCCAATCAGTTGCTGGAACTTAACTTTCCTGGGGTTTTATACGATCGCGGATCCGCTTAATAATCCAGGACCTTGTCCGTAGCCTCCTGATCCAATAATGGATCCGATGGCGCCTGGCGGCCAGGCTCGTGTCGAGCGGATAGAAGAACCGTCCCCCCTCCATATCGAGCAGGACCGGATAGAGGCTGGTCCCCCGGCCGGGGACGCAAAGGTAGTTGACGATGCCCGCCCCGGCCGAGGTAATCTCATCCCGATTTTTCATATCGGTCAGGAAAACCGCCAGGTTCCGCGGGGCTGGATACTCCTTGTACTGCTCCTCAATCGTTCGCTCACACTCCTTTAAAATTTGATCGACAATGATGACATTCATCATGGGGTGGTAGAACAAAAAGATCCGGTCGATCAGGGGAGGCCGGCTGCCGATTGTCGGGAGTCTTCGCCTCCGGGTCAGGATGGCGTCAAAAGGCTGCACGGTAGAACGCTTCCAGCCTTCACCCGGGTATTGGTCCCGGAAATCCGTCCGGCAGGAGGGCCACACTTCCTTGATCTTCACGTATTCCCTGGGGAGGCGGAAACGACGGATCCGCTCCAGTCTCTTCAGGCTTTCCGGGTTCCCCGGGCTGAAGCGCTCCAGCTTTACGCTAGAAAATAATTGAAAGATGAAGATGATGACCATGAGGGCCAGGATCAGGAAGGCGGCCAGGAAGGCCTTGTCCAGGTAATCCAGTTCCTTCAAGGCGGGTATCTCCCCCGCCTTTTTGTAGAGGAGGAACAAACCTGCCCCCAGGATGAGCAGGATGGCGAAATGGGAGATGACATCCCTGATCCAGCCCTTGCCACGCATGACTACGGTGTAAGTTTCACTTGAGTCTCCATTTCCGCCACCTTGGACAGGGTCTGGTAGACAGAACAGTATTTGCCGGCAAGCGCCGCCGCGCGGCTATACTGTTTTTCCTTGCTTGTATCGGCCCCCCTGACCTCCATATCAAGCCGGACATATTTCAAGGTTGTCGGGGCTTCCTCCCGGTGTTCGCCCCTGATATCCAGGACAACCTGATGGTAGTGAAGGTGCATCCTCTCCACTATCCCCAGGAAGGTCGCGTAGAAACAAGCGCCAAGGCCGGCCAAGATCAGGTCGTAGGGTCCGAATTCCCCTTCTTCCTGACCCAGCACAAGACTGGCCCGTTGCCCCTGGACAACCCCGTGGAAACGGGGATCAAAGACCGCCCGGATCTGACTCATCAGCCACCTCCCTCATCAGGTTCAGGATGACGCCCCCAGAACCAGCCTGATCTCCAGTCTCTGAGTCCCCCTGTAGATCGTCAAGGTCACCTCATCCCCGGCCATTTTCGTATTCTTCAGATCGGAGAGCTCCTTGGTTGTCTCAACCGCCGTACCGTCAAAGGCCGTGATGACATCGCCGGCTTTAAGGCCCGCCAGGCTTCCCGCTCCGCCGCCCTCCACCGAGACGACTACCACGCCGGGATAATGCAGGCCCTGATCACTGGCCAGATCCCTTTCCACCGTCGATACCGTGATGCCCATCATAGGCCATACGTACTTACCTGTACGGATGATACTTTCTATGATCGGCTTGGCGGCATCGACCGGGATGGCGAAGCTGATCCCCTGGATCTGGTCCAGGGAGCTGCCCGAGTAGAGAATCTTCAATTGATTGATACCGATGACCTCACCGTAGGCATTGAGGAGGGCTCCACCGGAATTGCCGGGATTCAAGGCCGCGTCAGTTTGGATAAGGGCGATCGGCGTCTGGGCCAGCTCCCGGTCAAGGGCCGAGATGATGCCCGAAGTGACCGTCCCGCTCAGCCTGCCCGTCGGATTCCCGATGGCAATCGCCAATTCACCGATGAGGAGTCTGGATGAATCGCCGAGCTCGGCATAGGGAAGCCCCTCCGCCCCGATCTTCAACACGGCGATATCAGCATAGGGGTCGCTCCCGATGATGGCAGTTTGATAAGTCCGGCCGTCCTCCAGATTGACATGGACCGACCCCGCGTTCTCAATGACATGGGCGTTGGTAACCACATAGCCGTCAGGGGAGATTATGAAGCCCGACCCCGATACGGTATTCTGCGACAGACCACCGAATTGATCCGACACGGCAATATTGGTGTAGATCGCGACAACCGCGGGTTTTGCTTTTTCAACGATCTGGGGAATGGTCAGGATCGTCTTTCCGGCCTGGGGCGCGGGCCGGGCCAGGTCGCCCAGGCTGAATTCAGGATTGACCCCGTCCTGAACCACCGTCTCATCCCCCTCCCCATCATCCGGCGCCTCCGTCAGCAGGGGCGGGGTCGTCCCTTCGGGCAGGGCGGCTTCCGTTTGACTGGGCTGGGTCACCTCCCGCCTTATGACCTTGTCCTTATTGGAAAAGAGAAATACCAGCAGACCCGCAATGGCGGAGAAGGCAAGAACGGCCACCAGGGCCACAATGGCGATACCCAGGGCCAGATGGCCCGACTTCCGCTCCCTGGAAGGGTCCTTGCCCGGCCTGTTCCCGGCTTGTCCCTGATTATTTGTCTCAAAATTATTATTCATGCTTGACCTCCTCCCTGCCGCCCCGGATCCAGACTGTCGGCATCGAGGCTCCCTCACTTTGGAGTGACCGGGCAGATTATCCCTATTTTATCCCCTTCACGGCATTTCAGAACAGCTGGCGTAACGACTGTTATACGACGATTCAGGCCTGCTCCATTTCCTCTTCCTGTCCTGACTCTTCCGGCGGCCGGTCTGGATCAGCCATAGACTCCTCTTCCGGTCCCCTCCTGCCTGCCCTCATTTTCAAGCGGGAACCGGTACGACGGAACCACTGCCTGCTTTTTTCTCCGCTTTCTTTCAGGAAGGCTCCGAAACGCCGGACCCACCCTTTGATTCTTCCAGCCTTCAGGCTCCCGGTCAACCGTCCCCAAAAGCCTTTCGCCTTCAACTTCATCTGCCCCAGCGTGCCGCGCCAGGCAGGGGACGGCTTGGCAGCAAGTTCGTCCCTGGTTGCCTCTTCTTCAGGAAGAATCCGGGACGGGACCGGTTCGGGGAGCTCTTCCGCCTCTTCCAGCTCTTCCCCTCCCCCCTGGGCAGGATCCTCCAAGGGGGGGTTGCCAAGCAGGTAGGGGATGCCTTCAAGCTGCTTGTCCAGGAGGGCCTTTGTCGCCCGATCGTAGCCGTACTGGAGACACTTGAGGGCGGCGATCGAAAAAAGAGGGACAAGGATCAGGATGGCAATCAGGGCCAGCCCCTCCGCGATAACCCACAGGCCGCCGGCAATGACCCCCCCCACGGTCACCAGGATACCTCCGGAAACGGCAATTTTTTCAAGGGCGCGGCCGATATGATCATCCACCCTTGCGTAGAGGAGCTCCAGGAGGGATTCCTTTTCAAAGGTAAGTTTGGGGTAAAAAGCGTGGACCAGTACATAGAAGAGCAAAATATACTTGGCGGCATAGACAAGCAGGAGGAGGGGACGGGCGTAGTAGGGCAGGCGCCGGTAGAATATGGAAAGCGCGGGCGAGACCAGGATCAGGAGAATCAGGAGAAAGAGGGCGGTCGGCCACCCGAACAGGATCAGGCTATCAAAACGTTCTGGGAAGAGGGCAAGCGCCACAAAGCCAACAGCCATAAGGGTTGCCAGCAGTGTATGCGCGTTCAAGTGCCTGCGTGAACGGTAATCAGTATCACTCCATACCGGGCCAATCAGAAAACCCTCGAGAAAATCCATAACAACTCTTCATCCCCAGATCAGTATATCACTGGCACAGGCCTATTCATCGCCTGTGAGGGAGAGGGCAATGGCCCTGATCCTGCTGAAGCGGTGGCTCATCCCGGACTTGCTCACGGGCGGTTCCATGCTCTCCCCCAGCTCCTCGAGCGAAGCGCCCCGATTCTCCAGCCTGGCGTAGGCTGCCTCCACCAGCGAAGGGGGCAGGGAATCGATCCCCCGGAGCCGGTCGATCACGGCAATCGCCTCCAGCTGCCGCGCGATTGATTCCGCCCTCCGCCCCGCGTTGGCGTCATCAAAGTTGACCTGACGGTTGACCTGGCCGATCAGCTCACGTTCGCTTCGCTTCTCCTCAAAGGCAAGCAAGGCATTATGGGCTCCGCTGAGGAGCAGGAAACGGGCAACTTCCTCCCCGCTCGTAAAGAGCAGATGGACCTTGCCCTGATGCCGCGTCTGCCCAGGTATGAAACCTGCCCCCTCGAAGAGTCGGGTCATGAGCGGAAGGGCGGCTCCCGACGACGGCGAAAAGGCCAGCCTGTACCGGCCGGTTACCGGGTCAGCCATGACCCCGCAGGCCAGGAAAAAGGCGGCGAATACCGGTTCCAGGCCAGCCTGCCCCGTCTGCCGCAACCAGGCCTCAAAATCAAAGAAGAGGGCCGGCCTGCCGGCCAGGGGAACATGGACGGTCAAGGAAACATCCCGCTTCCCCCTTGACTTTTCCTTTATCGTGAAGGCCAAGGTCCGGATGACAGCCTCCAGGAGTGAGACCGTGGGAGAGCCTGACACCCGAAGCGATACCAGCCAGCCCTCCTTACCTTCTTCTATCCTTCCCAGTACGGCGGCAAAGGACGCGAAGTAGGCCAACGACCAATCCCGGTCCCCCGCATGCTCGCGATGCCGTTCCGCCAGTTCCCTCCGTATTCGCGAAGAAAAGCTCATAGCCTGGCATCCGCCTCCTCCATCCTGTCCAGGATCACGCGCCTTGCGTCACTTTGCAGGTCCCGGTGGATGGTATTGACGCGGTAGCCGAGGCCGCGCAGGAATTCGGACAAGCGTTCGGCGACCATGACGCTTCGATGGCGGCCTCCGGTGCAACCGACAGCCAGGTTCAGGCGTTGCTTTCCCTCCCTCATATAGTAGGGAATGGCAAATTCCAGAAGTTCCTTGTGGATTTCAAGAAATCGCGTCAGCTCAGGGAACTGGTCCAGAAAATCTACAACAGGCTGGTCCAGACCCGACAAGGCTTTCAGTTCCTCATAGTAAAAGGGGTTGGGCACAAAGCGGACGTCGATGACGATATCGGAGTCGGGCGGCAGACCGTATTTGAAACCGAAGGATTGCAGGAATATTGTCATCTGCGCCTCATCGGCCGATATGCTGAAGAGCTGAAGCAGACGTTCCCGCATCCGGGCCTCCGTCAGCTCACTGGTATCAATGATATCCGTCGCCAATTCCTTGACCGGGGTCAGGAAGTCCCTCTCCGAGCGGATCGCGGCGGCAAGTGACCGGTCACCTGCCATGGGGTGATCGCGGCGGCTCTGTTTGTAGCGGCTGATCAGGGAAGCGTCGGACGCCTCCAGGAACAGGATCCTGACCGGTACATTGATTTCTTTCATCTGCCCCAGGACGGGCGAGAGGTGCTCGACAAAATGGGGATTCCTTGTATCCATAACCAGCACCAGCCGACCGACATCCTTTTCCGTATCCTCCGACAAAACCCGGGTCAGGTCGACAATCAACTGGGGCGGCATGTTGTCGATGCAGAAGAAACCCATATCCTCGAGAATCTTGGCCGCCATACTTTTTCCACTTCCGGACAAGCCTGTCACTATCGTAATATCCATATACAGCTCCTCAAATCCTGGTCAGGCGAAAGGATCCCCGTCCCAGTCCCCCACCAGACGGACCTCAGGCACCAGGACAAGGCCGGTCCCCTCGAAGACAGCCTGCCTGACATCAAGAAAGACCTGAAGGATTTCTTCAGATGCCGCCCCGCCCAGGTTGACAATAAAACCGGCGTGTTTCGCGGATACGCCCGCGCGACCACGTATATAGCCCTTCATTCCGGCGTCCGTGATCAGTTTCCCGGCAAAATGGCCGGGCGGCCTTCGGAAGGCGCTGCCGGCTGAATGGGCGGCCAGGGGCTGGGTCTGATACCGCCTGCGGGCATAGTCGCCCATCCTTTGGTAGATGGCGGTGGGCGAGCCCCTTTTCAAGCCAAGTTCCGTCTCAAGAATGATGGCTCCCGCCTTGTCGGAGAAATAGCTGTGCCGGTAGGAGAAATCATGTTCTTCGCCCTCGATCTCCCTGCCCGCGCCCTCACCGTCGACGTAGGAGGTTTTCACAACCACATCCGCCATGCTGCCGTCAAAAGCGCCCGCGTTCATGAAGATGGCCCCGCCGATGGAGCCGGGTATCCCGCAGGCGAATTCAAAGCCGGCAAGCGCTTCCCTGGCGGCGAAGGCCGCGATCTCGTACAGGGGTACCCCGGCGGCGCAGATCAGGGAGTCACCTGACCGGCGGATCCCGGCCAGGGCAGGTGACAGGAGGGCGGTAATCCCCCGTATCCCGCGATCGGAGACCAGGACATTGGTCGCCCGGCCGAAGACAGTGAGCGGCCAGCCTTCACGGCGGCAGAGCCGCTTCAATTCAATCAGGCTCTCCTTCGTCCTGGGGAGGACCAGCAGGTCAGCAGGTCCACCGGACCTGAAGTAGGTCAGGTCGGCCAGGGAAACCCCCTGGCGCACCACCAGGCCGGCAATGGAAGCAAGCGCCCGGCCCCTTTCCTGGAGGGTTGCCTTGCCTTCTTCTTTAATCACGGTCAAGCCTCTCTTCAAGGATGGTCATAGATACGCTCGGTCAGATCCTTGACGGGGTCATGACCCATCTTCTGGTGTCGGAAATTGATGGAGGCAAATTCCACGATGATGGCCAGGTTGCGGCCCGGACGGACGGGAATGGTGACGGAGGGAATCTTGACCCCAAGGATCGCTGTGCTCTCCCCTCCCATGCCAATCCTCTTGTAGACCTTGCCCTCGGCCCAGAATTCCATATTGATGACGAAATCGATATTTTCCTGGATCTTCACGGAGGAGACCCCATAGAGCTCCTTGACGTCCAGTATCCCCAGGCCCCTTATTTCCAGCATATAGCGGATGTTGTCCGGCGCCTTGCCAAGCAGGGTGGTATCCGAAACCCGACGGATCTCTACCAGATCATCCGCGATCAGCCTGTGCCCCCTCTTGACGAGTTCCAGCGCCGTCTCCGATTTCCCGACCCCCGATTCCCCCAGGATCAAAACACCCTCCCCCAGAACCTCAACCAGAACGCCGTGCAGGTGGGTCTTGGGCGCCAGCTCCACATTCAGATACTTGACAAGCGAACTGTAGATGTCCGCAGTCGCGTCACTGCTTTGCAGGATGGGGATCTTATGCCGTTTGGCCGATTCGAGCAGTTCAGGGAAGGCCTGGTGATCACGTGAAAGGATCAGGCAGGGGATCCCCGTCGCGAACAGCTTGTCGACGGAGGCCATTTTTTCCTCGGAAGGCAGCGACTCCAGGAAGGCCATTTCCATATTGCCTATCAGCTGCATCCGGTCGGCGCCGAAGTGCTTGAAGTGGCCGGCCAACTGCAAACCGGGTCTCGTCACGTCGGCCACCGATATATGGGTCTGGTCGATCTTATCAAAATCACAGATGATTCTGAAGCCAAAAGCCTTGATGATCTTGCTCAGTTCAACGCCGAAACCTTCCATGCTTTTTCCTCCGGAAAACCGCCCTTGTCAAGCTTTCATTCGCGTGAATTATAACACAGGCGGCCCTGGAATAGGCCTGAAGAGCCGGTGGGATGGGCTCCTTCCCCAAAGAAGAGAAAGCGGCCCCCCTCCGTCTTCCGGAAGGGGGCCGCCCCTCTAACTATCCTGCCATCTATGCAGGATCCATCTAGCCGGTCAGGCCTTTCCTCCTGCGCCTGGACAGGCCAAGCGTCAGGGCGGCCAGGGCGAGGGGGATCATAAGGATCCCAAGGTAGAAGTATGTCGTTCTTCCTTCCCCGGTTACCGGCGCATCCACGTCTCCCGCGACCAGTTCATACAGGTTGGTAAATACCAGGGCTTCCTCATCAGGATCCCTCAGTACCTCCAGTTCCCCGTTTCCTGTATCACGGATGTGGAGCGTCAGCAGGCGCTCATCGGTGTCATAGATCAGGTTCTCCTCCTCGCCCTCAAGTTCACGGATAATGAAGATCCGGGTCTTGCCCGCATCGTCAAGATCAAAGGTCAGGGGCTCGAAGGGGATGGCCCCGTCGGCTTCGTTTCTTACCTTCTGCAGGAGCTTGTAGGAGCTGTCGAGCAATTCAAACTCGAAATCACCTGCCGCCAGGTCCCCACCGATCAGCTCCTTGCTGGCCAGGGGCCTGTAGCTGCCACTTGCTGTGTAAGTATTGACATAGGCCAGGTCGGCCGCGGTGTCAAGCTCGGCACTCAGGGTCCCGTCACCCAGGTCACTCACTGTCACCTGGACGGTCCGGACCCGGGGCGACCCGTAGCTCATACCCGGGATGCCCTCGTCGATCTCTTCCACCTGGTAGGTGAAGATCTTGCTTGAGGCCCCTCCCAGGTCACCTAGCGTGTAAGGGATGGCCGGGAAGCTGAAGGGCTTGGTCCCGTTGTCCGTGAAGGTCACACTGACCGTGGCGGGATCCGGCAGGGGTGTCCCCGCCGCCGCGCTCAAGCTGAACTTGAACACGTCAGTGAAGTTGCCGGTCCTTCCGGTCAGCTGCTTGCTGCCCGAGATGACTGCTGTCACAGGCTCGGGTGAGTAGTTATTGATAAAATCGACCGAGGCCGGGTTGACGGATACGCTCAGGTTTCCGTCACCCTCGTCCGTCACCCTCACATTGACGGTCCGGACCAGGGGTGTCCCGTAGTCCATACCGGGGATGCCCTCGTCAACCTCCTCCACCTGATAGGTGAAGATCTTGCTTATGGCCCCTTCCAGGTCTTCGAAGGTGTAGGTAACCTCTCCGAAGCCGAAGGGCTGCACGCCATTTCCGTTGAAGGTCAGTTCGTCGGTCACAAGGCTCGGGAGCCTGTCACCGGCCGCGCTTGACAGTTTGAATTTGAACACATCCGCCGGGGATGTGCCTGTCCGCCCGGTCAAGGTCTTGGTTCCAACGATAGCCGCCGACACGGACTTGGCCGCGTAGCGGTTGGCAAAGTCGACCGAGGTCGGGTTGACGGATACGCTCAGGTTTCCATCACCCTCGTCAGTCACGGTCACCTTGACGGTCCGGACCAGGGGTGTCCCGTAGGTCATCCCGGGGATGCCCTCGTCAATCTCCTCCACCTGATAGGTGAAGATCCTGCTCGGGGCCCCTTCCAGGTCGTCAAAAATGTAGGTGATCTCACCGAAGCTGAAGGGTTTCATGCCGTTTCCATTGAAGGTCAATTCATCCGTTATACGGGTCGGCAGTTTGTCACCCGCCACGCTTGACAGTTTGAATTTGAACAGATCCGCCGGGGACGTGCCTGTCCGACCGGTCAAGGTCTTGGTTCCAACGATAGCCGCCGACACGGACTTGGCCGAGTAGCGGTTGGCAAAATCGACCGAGGCCGGGTTGACGGCCGCGATCAGGATCCCCTCCGCGTCCTTGCTCAAGGTAACGGTCACCTGACGGGTCAGATTGGAATCATAGATCATGCCCGGGATAGCCGGCGAAGGTTTAATTTCCTTTACCTGGTAGACAAAATCCTTGCTGGAAGCATCCCCCAGATCCGCCATGGTGTAGGTAATCTCACCAAAGCTGAAGGACTTGACGTCATTTCCGTTGAAGGTCAATTCGTCCATCACAAGGGTCGGCAGTTTGTCACCGGCCTCGCTCGAGAGTTCAAATTTGAATTTATCCGCCGGAACGCCGCCCGTCCGTCCGGTCAGTGTCTTGGTCCCCGCTATGGTCACCTGGGCGACATTTTCACGATTGGTGACGACGATCTCCTGATCAGGTCCGTCCTGCGCCAGGTTGATCTGGTTGCCAGGACTGCCGTTAACGGCATAGGCCACAATGTAGGGAGGATCCTCAGCAGCTTCCGTCACGGGATAACTGCCTACGTTCCAGACCTTCTTGATGACCTTGACTGGGTCGTCCGCGCTGATGGAATACGGCTGACCATCGATGCTGATGGTGAATTTTTTTGTCGAGCTTGCCGGATTCCCCTGGGCATCCAATAGAACCTTGTCGAGGGTGACAAAGACCGGATCGACCTCGGGAATCTGGAAGTAGTTGACGGAATCCACACCATCGCTATCCGTGAAGCTCATGGGTGTCGGTCCGTTGGTGGGGAGGAGACCGCTTGTATAGGGCGTATCCTCCGTAATCTTGATCCGGTAGCTGAGCTCCTCAAACTTGATGTCCCCGGTCCCATCCTGTGTCAGGGAGGGGAAATTCCAGGTGAGTGTATCGGTATCATCATCATAGCTGGCGTTGCCGCCCGTCTTTGAGATCGCTCCTGTCAGGACGAAGCCCGAGGCCATAGGATCCGTCACCACGGCGGTGGCGACCGGTGAACCCAGCAGGCCCGCAATCTCCTGGAAGACGGCATTCAGGCCGGCGGCATCGGAGGCGTAGGCCTTCCCTGGCGCCGTAGCGTTCAAGGTTGCCTGGCCTTCCGCCCCGGCATACATACCGATGGTGTAGAGGGTATAACCCTCCCCACGGGCGATGGCCCCCTCGGCTATGGTGCTGTTGGGGGAACTGTAGTTGTAGCGTGTACCACCGTCATTCAGGGCCTGGTTGCCGTCAGTAACGGTCGACGAGTAGTTGAAACGAGTCCTGGCCAGATCACTTCTGGATAGTCTCGTATCGGGATAGAAATCCGCCACGGTTGGGCTATTGATGGCGTAACTCCGGTTGGGCAGGCCATCGGAGAAGAGGACAATGGTCTTCTTGGTCGCGCCGGAACTGGAGAGAATGCTCCTGGCCCGGGCAATCCCGGCCTGGGTATGGGTATAACTGCTGGCCGAGAGGCCCTCGATGCCACTGTGCAACAAGCTTTTGCTATTGGTAAGCGTCTGAACGGTGGAGACCGTGTTGTTGAACTTGACAATGGCGATCTGGGTATTGTCCGGATCCTTGTTCAGGACCGCGTCGATGAAGTTGTCGGCAGCCTCCTTGGCGTAGTGCATGCGATCATAGGGCATCCCTGGTATGTCATAAGCCATACTGCCCGAGACATCCATGACCAGGACGATATCGGAGGTAACGCTCTTGGGCCGGCCGGCGACACGCAGGGTGATCTCCCATTCGTTGACCTTGCCTGGCACAAGCGCCGCCGTCTTGGTCATCCTGACCTGGCCGGGCTGCAGTTGATTCTCCGCCACCTGATCAGGATTCACGACCTGGGAAGAGGCCGGCGGACCGTTGGATCTGAGAACCATGCCACCCGATGCGGCTGGCCTACTGTAGCGCCAGGCAGAGGGCGTCTCCGTTGGGTCTTTGCTGTCCTTTTGCGGCAGGGGCTCTTCCGGTTCCTCCAGCAGGGGTTCTTCCGGCTCCTCCTCCAGGGGTTCTTCCGGTTCCTCCACCAGGGGTTCTTCCGGCTCCTCCTCCAGGGGCTCTTCCGGTTCCTCCACCAGGGGTTCTTCCGGCTCCTCCTCCAGGGGCTCAGCCCAGTTGGCATCGCCGCCTCCGTCCGACCCATCCGCGTAAACCTTATTGAAACCAATGGTTCCAAGGACCAGTACTAGAGTCAATAGTAGGGCAATTCCCTTCATTTTCGTGTTCATAGTGAACCTCCCGACCCCGCTCGGGGTCTCAATCAAATGGGATAAATCCGTTTATAGTTAGTATCTTTACCGGGGGATGTCGGACTCCAGACAGGGCCTGAGTGCAAACGACGGACCCTCGCGGTACAAGTTGGTTCAAGTAGCTTGCGTCTCTAATCTAATTTATATTTATCCAGCTGTCAAAAACCATATTCCTTCCTTGACGGATTTCCCTCCCAAAGGATTGCCAGGCAAGGGTTTGAGCGGTATAAAGCGCTTGTGCCAGCGGTTACACCGTTCATACTTTCGTAACAACAAGTCAAGGAAGCGGAGGATCAGGCGGATTTATTTCAGCGGCGCCCCCCTTATTTGACTTCATAAATTAGTAATAATTTTCATAGTTGAGTATAACTATTCATATTTCTGCCCTCTTTTTCCACTTTTCTCCACGGGATCGCCACATTCGGGAAAGCAGGGAGGTCCCAGGAGTCCGTCCAGCCCCGCCTCCTCCCCGAAAGGGCCCAGCCTCCGCCTTTGTGATACAATGGCAACACTCAATCGCAAGATTGCATTTTGCCGAAGGGAGATGAAGGATATGCTATTTGAGGAAATCATCGGAGCCTTCACAGGTCAAAACAGAAGAAACCGTCGCCGCCAGGTGACAGTGGGTGTCCTGCTCGGTACCTTGGGTGGAGCCCTTCTCGGAGTCCTCTTTGCCCCACAGGCAGGCAGTGAAACACGCGAACAACTGGTTGAAACAGCCAGCAAAGGCGCCAAGGCTGCCAAGGAATACTCTGTGATCGCCGGCAAGAAGATCAAGGAAAAGGTCGAAGAGACCGCCGAGGTCGTTGCCAGGAAATCCAGGGAACTGGCCCGGGAGGCGCGCCGCAAGGCAAAGGAAGTCGATGAGGATCCAGCGGAGGAAGCCGGGGAAGCCTCTGACGAAGAATAAGAGATAATTGATAGCTGTGCAGTTTCGCACAACCCCCTAGGGAGAGGAGTACCTTATGGCCATCATGCTACTTGAGGCCAGCATCCCGCTCAGCACCTTGCTTTATGTTCTGCTTGGAGTCGGCGGGACTGTCGCCTTGATCGCGCTTTCCATCTTTCTCTTCAAGGCGGCGTCCGCAGTTGGGAGCCTCGGCAAACTCGTCAAGGAGATTGCGCCCGGTGTTGAGGAAACGGTCGAGCAGCTACCCGCGGTAACCTCCAATATTGAGGTCATTACCGGCAATCTCATTGATATTACGGACGATCTTGCCGATTCCACGCCTGTCCTGCTTGAAGATGTGGAGATTGTAATGGAGGCCGTCAGTGGGTCGGTTGATTCACTTTCACACATTGTCTCCGGTTTGACCGGTGGGATCAGTACGATTTTTGGCAGCAAACGCCGCAGGAGCTCGGACCCCAGCACCACTCAGAGCATACTTACCATCGCCGGCGCCATCCTCGGCCTGATCAATAAAAATAAGGGAAAAAAGAAAAAGAAGAAATGATCCTGACCATAAACCGCCGCCTTTGATCACAAGGGCGGCGGTTTTTTTATCTAGACTTCCGGCTCGGGCAGAGGATCGCTTGTCAAACCCGCCTCCTCCAACTGCCCCTTGAGGGTGGGCAGGTGCGTCTCGCCGGGATGTTTCCCCGCGAATACGAGCGTGACATTTTTCTCTTCCAGCCGCTGCCGTAACTCATCGACAAAAGCGGGGAAGTCCGGGCTTTTTTCCAGCTCCGCCTTGTAGCTGTTCGAAAAGGACTCAAAACCCAGCCGGCCTTCATGATAGGCCTTGCGTATCTTCGCGCTTGGCGTTATCGCCTTCGCCCAATCACTCAGGGCCGCCTTTTCCTTGCTGACGCCACGGGGCCAAAGCTGATCGACGAGGATCCGGTCACCATCGGAGTCCTGGACCGGCTCGTAGACACGTTTCCATTTCAATGTCTTCATCTTGATCCCTCCCTTCCTTATGCACAGCAGGCCTGCGCCCAGTATAGACCCGCCGTGGGTTGGCAAAAAGCCTATTTGGTACAGCTGGGTGGGCTATCTTCCCCGCCGGAGGGCTCCATTCATCTTCTTCCAGTAAGCCCGAAAATAGGGATTGCCCCGGATGCGGGCCTTTTTGTCCTGGGCCGGGGCCAGATACCGCGTCAGCAGTCCCTCCTCTTCTTCCAGGGCCCCATTGACCAGGTCTGCCAGCTGCTGATCCCCGGCCTCCGAAAGGTCCAGCCCCTCCCCCTGCTCGAGAAAGTGACCCTCCAGCCGGTCCCGGTCCTCTTTATAGGCCACCGCGTCTATCCTGTTTTCCAGGATGGCGCGGTGAACAGCCTCCCGCCCCTCCCAGGCAGCGGCCGCCTCCTCGCTTTCAGCCTCACTGTATGACAGGTTTTCACCCTCCACCAGGAAGAAGGGCTTGAAGAGGGCCAGGCAGGCGGGGCATCCCCCGCTTATCCAGTAGCTGTCCCGGATCCTTGCCCCTCCTTCCTTCCTGTCCTGATCCGGCCGGGCCAAGGAGACCACATAGCTTCCCGTTGTCTGATCGCCGAAGAGGAAGCCGGCGTGCATGCAGACGCTGGAAACTGAACTGGTCCGATAGGGCCTTTTCTCGTAAGCCGGCCTGTGACCTCTCAAAATAGCCAACATGGTCGCCAACCCGATCCGGCCCTTGGCCTCCTGCAAGGCTGTCTCACTATAGGTCTGCCTTTTCCTTGAACCGCTGAAATAGGTAAAGACCGGTTCGCTGTAGCAGCGGGCGAAGTGGAAATCCTCCTCTCCCTTGCACCAGCCCTTCTGCACCGCGTGCGTGATCAGGTCCGGATGGGATAAATCGAAGTCCCTGCCAATGGACAGGCGGTTGGAGATACTGTAGATGTCCTTGACCTGAAGCGCCGCCCAATAGATGCCGGCTGTCTCCAGGACCCAGGCCTGGCTCCGGTCGGCGATCAGGAAGGAATTGTGGTAGGTGAATTTTTTCTCGTAGCCGCAATTACCGCCCTGCCCATAGCGGACCAGTAGGCCGGTCAGAAGCTCGATTGCCTCCTCACAGTCCTTGCAGCGTTCCAGGGCCAGGCGGAGCATATCCATGCCAAGCAGGCTGGCCTCCCCCTTGGCCTCCTTGGTGAAAACCGCCTCATTGCCGATATTGAGCCCGTATTCATTACCGCCCATCTCCGCCCCCCACATCCAGTGGGGTTTCAGGAGAATCAACTCGCAGGTCTCCTCCACCTGATCAATCTCGATGTAGGTGCACTTCAATTTCGCCCCCCTGGGGTATTGACGCCGGGGTACCCTGACGGTGATGAGACGTTCGTTGGGCTGGCGGTCACTGTTCTTGGCAAAGATCACATTGCCTCCCGCGGTCGAATTTCCCAAGGCCACCATGGTGTCGCACATAGTCCCGCTCCCTTCAACAGCCCTTCATACAGGCTGGTCTTCCTCATAGGAGGGCAAAATCTACCCTCCCTCTATGTCGTCCTAACGACCTCTTGTCTTTATATCAAGGGTCCTCCTTGAGAGGAAGAGGATCCAATCCTCGTAGATTGCCCGCAGATCAGGATCCAGGTAGGAAAGGGCCTTGTCCTTCATGGTGGGGGGAATGCCGTAGAAGGCTTCAGCGATCGATCCCGCGATAGCGGCCAGGGTATCGCTGTCCCCGCCCAGGGAGATGGCTGTCCGGATGGTATCCTCGAAGGAATCGGCTTCCAGGAAGCATTGGATTGCCTGCGGGACGGTCTCCTGGCAGGTCTCATTGAACCGATAGGCCGGCCGGATGTCGTCGATTCGAAAGTCAAGCCGATAGTAATCAGGGGAGAGTCGTTCCTGGATTTCTTCCTTGGAGGCACCCCGCCTGGCCAGGAAGATGGCAAGGGCGGTGGCCTCAGCTCCCTTCAGACCCTCTTCGTGATTGTGGGTGACCGCCGTCACCGTCCGGGCGATCTGCCTGGTCCCGTCTTCGGAAGCGGCCAGGTAAGCGGCCGGGCTCACCCGCATGGCAGCCCCATTCCCATAGCTCTTGTAGGGCCTGGGATCCGGACTGAAAATCCATTGATGAAATCTGCCCCCGTACCCGCAATCGAGGTAACGGCGGCCAATGGTCTGCATATGATGGACAGTCAATTGGGAGAGCCGGTCGTGGAAATCCTGGTCAAAGACCCCTTCTCCCGGACCAGCTTCCACCGCCTCCATGACGGCCCGGGCGACCGCCAGGGTCATGACGCTGTCATCCGTTACGAAGGAGGCCTCCGTAAAGAGATCGAAGACCTTGCTCTTGTGATTGTTGAATTCAAAACGCGATCCGACAAGGTCGCCGACGATTGCCCCCAGCATGAGAGCCACCTCCTCTTCCCCCTTATTGTAACAGGGGAAGGATCAGCTCACACTCGGCATCTTGCTCTCAATGAATTGAATATAGAAGACAGCGGCCAGCATGGTCAGGCTCCCGAGGATTTCCCTCAGGCTGAATCGCTCCCCCAGGATGATGGCCCCCCCCACTACCGCGAAGACTGCCTCCAAGCCCATAATGAGCGAGGCCACCGTGGAATGGCTGTCCTTTTGCGCGACTATCTGCAAGGTGTAGGCGATGCCGCAGGAAAAGATTCCGGCGTAGAGGAGGGAGGGCAGGGCCGGCCTCAGGGAGATGAGATCTAGCCTGTATTCAAGGATGAGGGCGGGAAGGATGGAAAGGACGGAAGCAATCGCAAATTGGGCCGCGCTCAGGGCCAGGGCGTCGACCCTGGCCCCGTACCGCTCTATGGAGATGATGTGGAGGCTGAATCCGATCGAACCCAGGAGCAGGAGCCAGTCGGCGGTCACGAAGCGGCCACTGTCGGCATAGGTCATGAGATAGAGGCCCAGGCAGGCGGCGACGACTGCCAGCCAATGGTGCAAGGTAACCTTCCGGCCGAAGATCTGGCTGAGTATGGGGACAAAGACAATGTAGAGGCTGGTGATGAAGCCCGATTTGCCCGCGCCGGCTGTGACCAGGGCGTATTGCTGAAGGGAACTGGCTGTAAAAACGATAAGGCCGACCAGCAGGCTGGTCAGAAAAAATCTCCTGTCGAGCCGGGGCCTGCGCGCGATTATAAAAGGCAGGAGGACCAGGACCCCGATGGCGTACCGGATGGCATTGAAGGTGAAAGGTCCCACGTAGGCCATACCGGCCGCCTGCGCGACGAAGGAGCTGCCCCATAAAAGGGCGGTCACCAGCAATAATAAATGGGCTTTTCGGCTCTTCGGCACAGCTAATGGATCCCTTCCCCCCGGTCCGGCCAGCGGACAGGTCTGCCTTGCCCTGGCACTACATGTTTCTGAAGAAGGCGTAGTTCTCTTCTTCTATCTGGGTCAGGGATGGCATGGGAAAGAATTTCTCGCTTTTGGCGTCCATGAACATGATCCCGGACGCGATCGAACGGTAGGATTGCCTGCTCAGGGCATTGTGAAGGGCCAAACCCTTCAGAAGATTATTGGGCTTGGATTCCAGGTCCAGGATGGCCTCCTTCAACTTGGCCGGATGGATACCGACAATGGGCGAAGGGGCAAAAGGGTTCCGGTCAAACCGATCCATAAAGGCCTTCAGGTTGAAATTCATCTCCATATAGGCAAGGCGGGGGACGCTCAGGAGCGGGTTGACGCCTGTGAGATACTTGCCGTACTCGTACATATTCATCCGCGAAAGGGCGATCATGCTCAAGGGCGCGATCTCCATGAAGATCTTGAATTCCTCGCAGTGCACCGGCGGCTCAAAGATGCCTTCCTTCAGTTCATAGTGGGTCCCGTCGGGATTGCCCAGATAGAGGGATTGGATGGCGTCTACTTCAACGTGCTCCAGGACCCTGTAGGCTGACACATATTTGGTGGCCTTCGGTCTGCCGTTTTCATGCGGCACCAGTTTTTCCAGGGCCTGGTCTATGTGGAAGTAGGGGTGGCGGTAATTGACATCCAACTCCGCGAAGATGATCTTTCCCTCATAGTGACTGGTGGATCCATAGCTGTACCGCACCACGAAGTCCTTGGGCTCCAGCTGGGAGAGCAGGATGGCCTCGTTGGGATAAAGCACCATATAGAGGTGGGGTTGATAATCCATAGTAAACATTCCTCGCAAAATTAGAAGTAGAAAGTCAATTATAGCCCAAAGCAGGGATTTGTTCAGAGCATGGGCGCGATGACCAGGGCCACCATGGCCATGAGCTTGATCAGGATGTTCAAGGAGGGGCCGGATGTGTCCTTGAAGGGATCGCCTACCGTATCGCCAACCACGGTGGCATTATAGGCTTCCGTGTTGCTGTGCAGCTCCTCGTCCGCCTCCACGGTTTTCTTGGCATTGTCCCAGGCCCCCCCCGAGTTGGACATGAAGATGGAGAGGCAGACACCGGACAAGGTCGCCCCGACCAGGAGGCCGAGGAGCATCTCCTTGCCACCCAAAAAGCCCACCAGTACCGGCGCCAGGAGGGCAAGCGCGGCGGGAATGATCATTTCATTGAGGGCGGACTTGGCGCTGATGTCGACACAACGCCCATAATCCGGTTTTTCCTTCCCGGACAGGATTCCCGGCATCTCCCGGAACTGCCGGCGGACTTCGCGGATCATCTCGTAGGCGGACTTGCCCACCGCGTTCATGGTGAGGGCGGAGAACAAGAAGGGGATGACCGCCCCGATGAAGGTGGCCACCAGGATATAGGGGTCCGTAATTTCAGCCAGTTCGATACCGGCCGCCACCTTGTAGGAGGAAAAGAGGATGATGGAGGTCAGGGCCGCCGAGCCGATGGCGAAACCCTTGCCAATGGCCGCGGTCGTATTGCCGACCGCATCCAATTTGTCGGTAATGTTCCTGACCCGGGCCGGGAAACCCGCCATTTCAGCCAGACCGCCCGCGTTATCCGCGATGGGGCCGTAAGCGTCGACGGCAAGCTGTATCCCCAAGGTTATCAGCATGCCCGTGGAGGCGATGCCGATCCCGTAAAGACCGCCGACCAGAAAACTGCCCAGGACCGCGAAACCGATAACCAGGATGATGGGGAAGGTGCTCTTCATACCCACGCCGATACCGGTGATGATGTTGGTCGCGGAACCAGTATGGCTCGCGTTCACAATGGACTCAACCGGCCCGCGTTCCGTGCCGGTGAAGTATTCGGTGATCTGGCCCACCAGGATGCCGGCTGCCTGACCGATGAGCGTGGCTCCAATCAGGTGCCATTTGCCGATCCTGCCGGTTTCGCCGAAGCTGGCGTCCCCGATATATAGGAAAAGGAGGAGCAAAACGAAAAGGAAGGCCAGGAGGGAGGCGATGAGGCTGGCCCTGTTGAGCGCCTTCTGGGGGTCGGCGCCTTCCTTGACCCGGACGAAGAAGGACCCGATCATGGAGGCGATGACGCCAAGCCCGGACAAAAGCAGGGGCAGGAGCAGGAGCTTAATTTTCAGGTCGAGGCTGGCGCCGGGGACCGTGATGGCAAGAACCATACAGCCTACGATGGACCCCACATAGGATTCGAAGAGGTCAGCTCCCATACCCGCGACATCTCCGACATTATCGCCGACATTGTCCGCGATGACGGCAGGATTCCGCGGGTCGTCCTCGGGGATACCGGCCTCGACCTTGCCCACCAGGTCCGCCGCCACATCCGCGGCCTTGGTGTAGATTCCCCCTCCCACCCGGGAGAAAAGGGCAACGGAAGAAGCACCCAGGGAAAAGGCGGTGCACATGGGCAGGATACTGGCGGAAAGGACCGCCTCATCGATGTGGGCGAAACGGCCCAGGGCGAAATAAAAGACCGAGAAGAGACCGACCAGGGCCAGGCCGACCACCGTCATTCCCATGACGCTTCCCCCCGCGAAGGCGACATTGAGCGCCGCGTTCAGGCCCCGATCATTGGCTGCCTGGGTGGTCCTGGAGTTGGCTTTTGTCGCGATCTTCATCCCGAAGTAGCCAGCCAGGGAGGAGGCCAGGGCCCCCAGGATGAAGGCCAGGGCCTGTAGCCTCAAGAAACCTGTATTGGCCAGGGAAAGGAGGATTGAAACCGCGAGAACGAAGGGTAGCAGGTAGATGTATTCACGACGGAGGAAGGCGCTGGCGCCTTCACTGATGTGGCTGCTGATCTCCAGGAGACCTTCATGGTCCACGACTTGGCGTCTTACCCATCTTGCACGTAAGAGGGCAAAAAGAAGAGCTAATAAACCGCTTGATAAAACCAGGAACGAGAGTTTGTATCCCATAATTCAGCCAACATCCTTATTCTATTGTGAATGAGCATAACTTGTACGCGCAATGAACAAGGGACAGTATACAGGACATTGGACATTCAATCAACACGGGGGCCGGATCCGGCCCCCTGGATCAGGGAAGGACTGAATAGGTCAAGCCCCGGCTATCGATCCCCGGCCGGCAAGCCTCCCAGGCCCCGGGGACCTCCCCCTGTATGGCCGTCAAAACGATCTCTGCCTCCTGCTCCGATCCCACGAACAAGCCCAGGAGCGAAGGGCCGGCACCGGACAGGACCACGGCTGAGCAAGCCTGATCCAGCAAGATTCCTTCGATGGTATCGTAGCCTTCGACAAGTTTCCGCCGGTAGGGCTGGTGGAGAAAGTCCCTGTTGCCCTCCGCAAGCAAGTCGCGGCGACCGCCCGCCAGGCCCTGCAGAAGGAAGCCAAAGGAAGCGATCTGGTCCGCCGCCTCCTGGTGGGGGACCTGATCGGGCAGGACAGCCCTGGACGCCGCCGTCGACAGCTCAAAATCCGGGATGAGCAGGAAGGGGTGAATCGTCTCGTGGCAGGGCAGCCTGGTACAGACCGCCGACCGGCCCTCCTTTTTTGACAGGACCAGGCCACCGAAGAGGGCGGGCGCGATATTGTCGGGATGGCCCTCCAGGACTGTCCCCAGGGCCAGGAGCTCCTCCTTCCCGCAAGAACCCCCATGGATCAGCTGGGCCGCCGCCAGGCCCGCCAGGACGCAGGTGGCTGAGGATCCCAGGCCACGGGCCATGGGGATGTCACCGCCAAAGCTGATCCCGATCTCCGGCAGGGAGACCGCCTTTTCTTCGGCATAGAAGGTGTAGGCCAGGGCCAGGGCCTTCTGTTCAAAGGGCAGGCCCTCCGCCCACTCCCTGAGCGCCCGGGCTGAAAGAAGCCCGGAGCTGGCATCCCAGCTGACAAGGGCCCTGTTATACAGCTTCAGGGCCAGTCCCAGGCAGTCATAGCCCGGGCCAAGATTCCCACTGGTCGCGGGAACAGAAATTTCAAATTGTCTCATGCGTCCCTCCTGTCAGGTCCAGGATCGCGGCCTCCATCCCCGGAGGGGAAAGTTGATGTCTTTTCTGTGGCCGGGAGGCCAGCAGGTCCCGGATGGCTTCCGGTAAGGGCCCTCCCATAAGGCCTTGCAGGCAGCCGATCTGCTCATCGACGCCGGGGGGGCAGTCCAGGCCCAGGGCGGCCAGGACGCTGGGGGCAAACTTATAGGGGCTTGCCGTGCCGACGATCAGGCGGGGGGATGCGGACTCCTCCCTGAAGGCTCCTCCGGCCGCGACGGCGGTATGCGGGTCGATCAGGTAACCATAAGCCTCATAGACCGACCTCATGGTAGAAAAGACCTGCTCCTCGTCCGACCAGCTGGTGTCAAGATCGAGACGTTGCCTGTCGAACTGAAAGTAGCCTTTTTCCCCCAGTTGCCCCATTAGCCTGGCCAGGGCCTCCTCATCAGCCGTCAAGAGGTGGAGGTAGCGCTCCATATTGCTGGCGATCAGGATATCCATGGAAGGCGAACTTGTTTTCAGAAGTTGGCGCCTGGCATCATAGACCCCGGTGGAGAGGAAGTCGTAGAGGACCTTGTTGCTGTTGGAAGCCAGCTGGATCCTGTCCAGGGGAAGTCCCATCTCCTTGACATAGCGGGCGGCCAGGATATTGCCGACATTGCCGCTGGGTACTATCAGGGACAGGGGATCCCCGTAATGCTTGACTGCCCGGCAGTAGGCATGGACGTAATAGACCATTTGGGGGATCAACCGGCCAACATTGATGGAATTGGCTGAGGTCAGACGGATGGACCGGTCCTTGAGCTTCTGGATAAAAACCTGGTCCTGCATCAAGGCCTTGACCTGGCGCTGGCAATCGTCAAAAGTCCCCTCCAGGGCGAAGGCCCTCACGTTGGGATCCCCCCCGGAGAGCATCTGTCTCTCCTGGAGGGCGCTCACGCCTCCCAGGGGATAAAAGACGGCGACCCAGCTGGCCTCAACCCCAGAAAAGCCGGCCATGGCCGCCTTCCCCGTATCACCTGACGTAGCGGTCAGGATCAGGAAACGGTCCTCTATCCCCTGCATCCTCCTGGCTTCAGTGAAAAGATGGGGCAGGCACTGGAGGGCCAGGTCCTTGAAGGCCAGGGTCGGCCCATGCCAGAGTTCCAGAACACCCGTCCGCTCATCAAGCCAGTGGACCGGCGTTATGTCCGGATCATCAAAGTTGTCTCCATAGCTCTTTTCCAGGATCTCCTGGATGGCTCGCGGCGAATAATCCGACAGGTAGAGTGAAAAAAGCTTCCCCGCCATCTCCCGGTAACTGTCCTCGCGCCAGGAGGAGAAGTCGACCCTGGGGAAGCTTTCGGGCACATAGAGCCCCCCGTCCGGCGCCAGGCCGGCAAGTATGGCCTCCGAGGCTGTCGCCCTGTATTCCTTGGAACGGGTGCTGGCGTACCGCATGGCTAGGCTTTCTCTATGACGACCTGGGCCCGGTCATGGTAGTCCAGGGCCTCCCCGACCGTGAGCCTGACCTCACTCCCCTTGTCGAGTTTTGGATCACGGAGGTAAAAGACTGCCTCCCTGGCCCGGGAAAGATCCTCCCTGGGCCGGTCTTTCTCGGCGTAGAAGAGGGGGGCGCTACGCCAGACATCGAAAAAGTCCGACCAGAGGGCATGCGCCGTGGGGTACATCCCCCCACCCAGGCCGGAGAAGGCCAGATGCCCCACCACATCCCCCTCCAACTGAAGCTGATTCAAGAGACCATCGGTCCAGGCCAGGGAATTGTCTCTCCCAAGGGCTGTCGGCAGGACGGACAGGGCATAGGATGGCCCTTCCTGGATCAGGGAGGCAATCAATTTCAGCTTTCGGCCGCCCTCCCTGGCCCAGGCGAAGTCTTCCCCGGAAAGTCTGCTTATCCCGACTGTCGGGATGGCCTTCTCATCCATGGTCCGCCCCAGGATCATGGCAGCCAGGATGGCGATCTTCCTCCGGGCGTCATAGCCTTCCAGGTCATCGGTCGGGTCCTCCTCCAGGACGCCCAGGGTCCTCGCCTCCGCTCTTACCTCCTCTTCGGGCCTGCCCTTGCTCAACTCCGTAAGCATGTAATTGGTGGTGGCGTTCAATATGCCGCTGGCACGGGAGATGACATTGAGCTGCCTGATTTTGCTCAAGGGATCAATCAGGGGGATACCACCTGCCACGGCCGCCTCGAAGCGGAAATGGGAACCGGTCAGGCGGGCGGCCTCCTGCAACTGAAAAAAGCCTGAGGCAATGGCTGCCTTGTTGGCGCTGATCACCTGCTTGCCCTTTTCCAACAGAAGCCGATTGTAGGCAAGCCCCCTTTCCCCGTCACTTGTGACTTCGAAGACAACCGCGATCGAGTCGTCACGCAGGATCTCCTCGAAGGAATCAGTCAAGGGCAGGCCATCGCAGAGGGGGTCCCGTTTTTTCCCCAGGTCCCGGACGAGGATTTTTTTGATCCTGATCGCTTGTCCCAGCTGTCTTTCGTAGGCAGCCCTGTTCCTGTCAAGAAGCTGATAGATGCCCTGGCCGACTGTCCCGAATCCCAGCAGCGCAATGTCCATGGATCAGGCCCCCCTTGCTTCCCCTTCTCCCTCTTGCGATGGAGAGGCGACTGCTTCCTGACGGGACCCCTGATCCTGGAAAAAATGATCGTAGAGGGTCCGGACTGCCAGCTTGTACTGGGGATTCTCAATGCCGACGATGATATTGTTCTCACTGGCCCCCTGGGTGATCATGCGGATATTCACCCCCTGGCTCCCCAGGGCGCTGAAGACCCTGCCCGCGATCCCCGGCTTGTAGGCCATATTCTCACCGACCACGGTGATGAGGGCCATGCTGGTCTCATAACTGATCTGGTCAGGTTTGCAGTAAAGGTCGATCTGCTCCACCATCTGTTTGAGTTCGTGCTTGTCATCTATCTGAAAGATGACGGATATGGTATCCAGGGAGGTGGGCATATGGTGGATGGTTATTTTGTGGGCCTCGAAGATGGTGCAGATCTTCCTCATAAAACCGTAGTCCTGGTTCTTGCCGTACTTGTTCAGATGGATGACCGTAAAATCCTTCTGCCCCGCGATGCCCGTCACCAGCTGGGCCTTGGATGACTGTCCGACCCGGATGACGGTTCCCGCCTTGTCGGGGAAGTTGGTGTTCTTGATATGGATCGGGATCCCGGCCTCCCTGGTCGCCGCGATGGCGTCACCCTGGATGACCTGGGAATCCGAATAGCTCAATTCACGTAATTCACTGTAGCTGAGCGATTCTATCACCTGGGGATCGTCCACCAGCTTGGGATCCGCCACCATATAACCGGAGACATCCGTCCAGTTTTCGTAGAGTTCAGCCCCCAGACCCGCCGCCAGGATGGCCCCCGTGATATCCGAACCTCCCCGGGGGAAGGTGACGATCTCCCCCTGGGCTGTTGCCCCATAAAAACCGGGCACGACCATCTTCTGCACCCTGCCGGACAGATCGGCCAACAAGTTCCGGGTCGCCTCCCCATCAAACTGCCTGTCTGAATCAAAGCGGATCACATCCTGGGCGTCCACAAATTCGTAACCCAGATAGGCCGCCATCAAAAGGGCATTGAGGTATTCCCCCCGGCTGACCACATAATCCTGATCCGCCCCCGATACCAGCCTTTGGCTGATCCCTTCCAGCTCCGCCTCCAAGGGCAGGTCCAGCCCCAATTCAGCCTGGATGGTCCGGTATCTGTCGGCGATCTGCTCGAAGATCTCACTGGTGTCAAGCTGTTCCCGGGAAAGCTGATAACAGAGGAAAAGCGTGTCCGTAATCTTGAAATTGTCCCCGGGATGCTTGCCCGGCGCGGAGACGACGACCACCCGCCGCCTCTCATCCGCCTCGACTATCTCTTTCACTTTCCGGAATTGGAGACTGTTGGCGCAGGAGCTACCCCCAAATTTCACCACGATCAAATTATTCATTATCATTCATCCTATAGGTATATTCTTGAGAAAAGGCCATTGACTCACAGTTTACTGGATTGGGAATACATGTCAATGCGCGGCTTCTACAGCCTGCGGCCTGTCAGTTGATCTTTTATTCAGCAGTTTGGACGGCCACCGGATGGAGAATTGCCCGATCAGGCGGTCCCGGCTTCGATCAGGAGGCTAATCTTCAGAAAACATACTGGACCAGCAGCATGTAGGTCAGGGTGCCACCCGCCACCGGCAGGATCATCTGCCTCCGCCAGAGGTAAAGGGCCCCTGTAACCGCGATGGCCAGGATCTCAGGCAAACCATGGCTGCCGGTCGTCCATTCCGTCTGCCTGAGGCTGTAGATGATCAGCATGGCAAAGGAGGCCGATGGCAGGGCCCTGCCCAGGTACTTGACCCAGGCCGGTGTCGGCCTCCTGTCCGAGAAGACCAGGAAGGGCAGGAAGCGGGTAGCCAGGGTGGCGAGGGCGGCCAGACCGATCGTAACGATCCTCTGGGCTTCTGTCATGCCTGATCACCCCCCTGGTCCAGGACGGGGCGGAAAAGCAATAAAAGGAAGAGGATGGAGAGCATGGCGGGCAGTAGGAAGGCATCCGGTCCAAAGAGGAAGAGGCTGGCCAGGGAGACCGCAAGACCAATAAAAACATTGTAATGCCTCCTTTCCTTCTGCCATTGGTCCAGGAGGATGACCACAAAAAGGGCGGTCAGCACAAATTCCAGGCCCTTTGTCTCAAACCGGATCCAGGAACCGGCCAGGCCCCCGATCAAGGACGCCAGGACCCAATAGAAATGATTGAGGATGCTGAGGTAGAAATAGAACCAGCCCCGGTCGACTTCCGCCGGGACTTTCGCGGCATAGTTCACCGAGAAGGTCTCATCACACAGGGTAAAAATGAGAAAAAACCGTTTCCAGCCCAAGCCCCTGTACTTGTCCAGCATGGATATTCCATAGAATATATGCCTGGCCTGGATCAGGAGGGCCAGTATGAAGGCTTCCACCGGTGCAAAGGGACTGAGAAGCAGGGGGACCAAGACGAATTGCAGGGATCCCCCGTAAACCGTCAGGCTCATGAGCAGGGGATACCAGAAACTGAAGCCTGATACCTGCATATAGAGGCCATAGGCCAACCCCACAAACCAGAAACCGGTCAGGACCGGCAAGGTAGGGGGGAAGGCTGCCCGGATGGCTTTTAGGTGAATGGCTTTTCCTGCTCCCATAGCTTCCTCCCCCGTCAGGACTATTGGCTTAACCTAACAGATCAAGGCCTTATACGCAAAGGGCGCCGGTTATGAACCGACGCCTCGAATCTTCCCGCCGGAGAGGTTTAAGGCTGACAGACCCCGCAGGCTTCATAACCTTCCGCCTCCGCCTGACTCCTCGGAATGGCCACCCGGGAATCTTGGAGATGGACGCAGTCCTCCCTGTGGTATTTTTTACCAAGAGCTGTAATGAAGACCTCTTCCCTTCTCCCTCACCTTTTTGCCAACGGATAAAACAAACCGCCGCCAGACCGACGGCCAGACCCCACCAGATGCCCCTGCAAGCGCTTCTCTTTTTTCTTCCTATCCTGAACATCCCCCTGCCTTTCTTCCTGTCCAAATTGATTATTGTGTTCGGCCAGGGTATATGAATTATAGCAAAATTCGGGAGTCAGCCCTATTTTCCAGCGCCCTTTTGAACTGGGTCTCATAGAGCTCCTCATAGACGCCACCCCGGGTCAGGAGCTCCTCATGCTTGGCCCCTCCTCCACTATCCGGCCCTGGTCCAGGACCAGGATCTGGTCAGCGGCCATGATGGTGGACAAACGGTGGGCGATCACCAGGCTGGTCCTGCTCTTGAGCAGGGGTTCAATGGCCTCCTGGATCAGGTTTTCGGTAATCGAGTCAAGCGAGGAGGTCGCCTCATCAAAGATGATGAGGGGAGGATCCTTCAAGATGACCCGGGCCAGGGACAGTCTTTGTTTTTCACCCCCGGACAGCTTGATCCCCGGTTGCCGACCAGGCTGTCAAAACCTTCGGGCAAGGAGGCTATCAGCTCGTAGATATTGGCTTTCCGGCAGGCCTGGATCAAATCATCCTCCGTGGCCTCCCCTTTCGCGTAGAGCAAATTCTCCCGGATACTGCCATTGAAGAGGTAGGCCTCCTGGGTCACCATACCTACCTGCTGCCGGAGAAACTTGAGATCCAGATCGCGCAGGTCAATTCCGTCCAGGGTGATCGACCCCCCAGTGACGTCATAGAGGCGCATGACCAGGTTGGTGACGGTGGTCTTACCTGAGCCGGAAGGCCCAACCAAGGCTGTCATCCGGCCGGCGGGAACCTGAAAAGAAAGATCCCGCAGGATGCTCTTGTCCGGGTTGTAGTGGAAATCCACCCGGTGGAAGCCCAGGTTCCCGATCAATTTATCCGGCCGCAGGGCGTCCGGCTTGCTTTCAATCTCCACCGGCTTGTCGAAGTAATCGAAGATCCGGGTGAAGAGGGCCAGGGCCCTGGAGAAATCGACCGGGACCCCCAGGAGGGCGCTGACAGGCCGGTACATGCGGGTGAGCAGGGTGACCATGACGGTGACGTCTCCCACAGTAAGGTCCGTCTGCCCCTTTTTCAGGATCAGAAGGCCCCCGATCAGGTAGATCAGCATGGGGCCCAGATTGGTGAAGGTCCCCACCGCCATGCGGAACCAGCGGCCCGCCATGGTTTCCTTGACAGTCAAGAGCCGGATATCCTCGTTGATGGCCGCGTATTTCGCGTACTCCTCCTCTTCCCGGGTAAAGATCTTGACCAGTTGCTGGCCACTGACCGAAAGGGTTTCATTGAGTTGCTGGTTGGCCTGGTCGTGCTTCTCCCGGCTTTCCATGGTTAAAAGCCACCGCCGCTTGCCCACCGACTTGGTCGGCAATATGAAGAGGGGGAGGATGGCTACGCCAATCAGGGCCAGCAGCCAATTTTTTTCCACCATGGCCACGATGGAGGTCAAGAGGACGGCTACGTTGGAAACGGTCCGGGTCAGGGTTCCCGAAATGACCCCCTGGACCCCTTCAATATCCCCGGTCATGCGGCTGATGATGTCACCTTGCTTGTTGACCGTGAAGAAACGCTGGGACATCTGTTGCAGATGGGCGTAGAGGCTGTTTTTCATGTCCTTGGCCAGATGCTGGGATACCTGGGTGTTCAGGTAGTTCTCCAGGAGCCCCAGGAGGCTGGACAGGATCAGGACCGCGGCCGCCAGGGCCACCAGGGAGACCACCCGGTTGAAATCCCCCCCGATGAAACCCTCATCGATGATCCGGCCTGTCAGGATCGAGGGATAGACATTGAGCATGGCGGCCAGGATAATGGTCATCAGGGCCAGGCTCAAGGGAAGCCAGTAGGGTTTCAGGTAGGACAGGATCCTGCCCAGTAAGGCCTTGGTCAGCTTGGGCCGGTTTCTTTTTTCCTCCTGGGTCTCATAACGGAAGCCCCGGCCGCCCATCCTTGGGCCGGTCATGGCTTCCCCTCCTCTTGGCCCGCCTGCCTCCAAGCGGACCTTGACGCCTCAACCGGGTTTTCGGATTCATAAAAATCGATCAACTTCCTGCTGATTTCAATGAAATGACGGCGTTCCTCCTCCGTCAGGACCGCCTCCAGCTTCCGCCTCCTCTCCTCCCGGTAGAGGGAGGTCCTTCCGTGGGCCGCCCGGCCCTTGTCCGTCAGAATTATCCGGATGGCACGAAGATCCGCCTCATCCTTCTTTTTTTCAATCAGGCCGTACTTCTCCATCCGGTCCAGTTGCTCGGAAAGGGAGGCCGGTCTTATACCCAGACTCTCCGCCAGGTCTCCCACCCGCATAGGACCCCGGTCCAGCAAAAAGGAGAGGACCCGAAAAGCACTCCTGGGAATAGGGCCCTTCTGCCCCCTGCCCCTTTTCTGCCTCCGGGTGGCCCGGGACAAACGCATGACATAATCTGTTACATCCAATTCTCTGTTCTTCAATTGATCATCCTTCCAATAAGATCGGCGCCCCTGCGACGCTTCATTTTCTTTTGATCAAGGGTAATTATAATTAGGTACCTAATTATTGTCAAGTGGCCAGTCGACCGGCCCAACTTGACAAGCCGGCAATTCCCGTGTAATCATGCATCATTGTATACATTAATACATTGGGAGGTGTGCCTATGCTGGAATTATCAACCTACTCCAACCTGTTGGAACAGAAAATTTACAGGTACCGCCTGCAGGACGTCGAGAAAGCCAATCTCTACCGGGATCTCTACCCCTACACGGAGGTGCCCAAGGTGGTCTTCAACCACCGCCATGTGCCCATCAACATGCCGGAGGAAATCTGGATAACGGATACCTCCTTCCGGGATGGGCAACAATCCGTCGAACCCTATACGGTCCAACAGATCGTTGACCTTTATAAATTGCTCTCGCGGCTGGGCGGCCCCAAGGGACTCATCCGGCAAACCGAGCTCTTCCTCTATAGCGCGAAGGACCGGGAGGCCCTCCACCGCTGCCAGGATCTGGGCCTGCCCTTCCCGGAGATTACCACCTGGATCCGGGCCACCAGCGAGGATTTCAAGCTGGTCAAGGAAGCAGGTATCAAGGAAACCGGTATCCTGGTCAGTGTTTCCGACTACCATATCTTCAAGAAAATGGGCCTGACCCGCCGCCAGGCGGCCGACAAGTATCTGGCCATCATCTCCGATGCCTTTGAAATGGGGATCGTCCCCCGCTGCCATCTGGAGGACATCACCCGGGCTGACTTCTACGGCTTTGTCGTCCCCTTCGTCCACGAGCTGTCGGAACTCTCCCGGCAGGCGGGAATCCCGGTCAAGATCAGGGCCTGCGACACCATGGGCTATGGGGTCTCCTATCCGGGCGCTGCCCTGCCCCGGTCAGTCCCGGGCATCATCTATGGTCTCAACCATTACGCGGATATTCCTTCCGACATGATCGAGTGGCACGGCCACAATGATTTCTACAAGGCGGTCAGCAACGCGTCCACCGCCTGGCTCTATGGCGCTTCGGCCGTCAATTGCTCCCTCCTGGGCATAGGAGAGCGCACAGGTAATGTCCCCCTGGAAGCCATGGTCATGGAATACGCGGGTTTCAAGGGTAGCCTGGACGGCATGGATCCGACCGCCATCCAGGAGATCGCCCAATATTTCAAGGAGGAGATAGGCTACAAGATACCCTCCAAGACCCCCTTTGTCGGCCGCGATTTCAATAAGACCCGGGCGGGGATCCATGCGGATGGCCTGCTGAAGGATGAAGAGATCTATACTATCTTTGACACCCGGGCAATCCTGGGCCAGGCGCCCGGCGTCACCATCAGCAAGACCTCCGGCCTTGCCGGTATCGCCTACTGGCTCAACGACCATTATGGTCTGACTGGCGACGAGGTCATCCAGAAGCAGGATCCCCTGGTCTCCAAACTCAAGGCCTGGGTGGATCAGGAATACGCCGACGGCAGGCAAACCCTCCTGTCGGTGGAGGAACTTGAGGCCCGGGTCAAGCTTTACGGGGCGGTCCCGCTCAAGTGAGGGAAGGGAGGCCTCCCGTCATGAAAAACCGTCGGGTTTCCCTGGCCGATTATGTCTATGCCAAGTTGGAGGAGGCCATCCTGTCTGAACGCTATCAGCCCGGACAGGCGCTTACCGAACTGGCAGTCAGCCAGGAGCTGAAAGTCAGCCGGACACCGGTCCGGGAGGCTTTCCGTCGTCTTCAACAAGAGGGTTATCTCAAGGAAAGCGTCAAGGGCAGCCTGGTTGTGGAGACCACCGCCCGGGACATGATGGACATCTACGAAATCCGCCTCCGGACGGAGGGCCTGGCCACCCGTTGGGCCGCCGAGCGCGTGACCGACCAGGGGCTGGCGGAAATCCTGGAGACCATTGAACTGCAGGAATTCTACACTTCAAAGGAGGACCCCACCCATATCCAGGAACAGGACGACCATTTCCACCGCCTTATCTTCAAGCATTGCGGAAGCCCCGTCCTGGGGGATATGTTGACCGCCCTCCATCGCCGCATCCAGCGTTACCGGAGGGATAGCGTGGCCAGCCAGGCCCGGGCCGGCGAGGCGGCCCGTGAACACCGGGCCATCTACGAGGCCCTGGCCCGCCGGGATGCCGGAGCCGCCGAAAAACTTGCCCTGGAACATGTAAAGAAAGCCAGGGAGCATATAGGAGCCGAGGAAGGCCATGGGATTGACCCTCGCTGAAAAAATCATCAAGGAACATCTTGTTGAGGGTGACCTGGTCCCGGGTGGGGAGCTCGCCCTCCGGATCGACCAGACCCTGACCCAGGATGCCACAGGCACCCTGGCCTTTCTCCAATTCGAAGCCCTGGACCTCTCCCGGGTCAGGACCGAATTGAGTGTGGCCTATGTCGACCACAACATGCTCCAGCAGGGTTTCGAGAACGCGGACGACCACCGCTACCTGCAGAGCCTGGCCCAAAAAGCCGGTATCCACTTCTCCCGGCCAGGGAATGGAATCTGCCACCAGGTACATCTGGAGCGCTTTGGCATCCCCGGCAAGACCCTCCTGGGCTCTGACAGTCATACGCCCACAGCCGGCGGCCTGGGCATGCTGGCCTTCGGGGCCGGCGGCCTGGACGTGGCGGTCGCCATGGCAGGCGGTGCCTATCATCTGACCATGCCGGCCATCATCCGGGTCAACCTGAGGGGCCAGCGGGCCCCCTATGTCACGGCCAAGGATATCGCCCTGGAACTGCTCCGACGGCTGACCGTCAAAGGCGGGGTTGGCGCCCTCCTGGAATGGGGAGGGCCGGGCCTCCAGGGACTCTCGGTCCCCGAGCGGGCCACCATGGCCAACATGGGGGCCGAACTGGGGGCCACCAGCTCCCTCTTCCCTTCGGACCAGATGACCCTGGACTTCCTCCGGGCCCAGGGGAGGGAAAAGGATTTTGTCCCCCTGGCCGCCGACCGGGACGCCCGTTATCAAAAAATTTTGGAGATCGACCTGGATGACCTGGTCCCCCTCATCGCCTGCCCCCACAGTCCCGACCGGGTTGTCACCGTCCAGAGCCTGGCCGGCATCCCTGTTGACCAGGTCTGCATCGGCTCCTGCACCAATTCCTCCCTGGCCGACCTCAAGAAGGTGGCCGCCCTGCTCAAGAGCAGGACCCTCCACCCCCGGGTCTCACTGGGCATCTCACCCGGCTCCCGCCAGGTTCTTGCCATGCTGGCCCAAAGTGGCGAACTCACTGATATCCTGGCCTCCGGGGCCAGGCTCCTGGAAAGCGCCTGCGGCCCCTGCATCGGCATGGGTTTCGCTCCCCCCTCCGGGGGCATCAGCCTCCGGACCTTCAACCGGAACTTCAAGGGGCGTTGTGGCACCCAATCGGCCGAGGTCTACCTGGTCTCACCCGAGACGGCCGTCGCGGCTGCCCTGGCGGGTGAGATCCGGGATCCCAGGACCCTGGGACCTGAACCCGTCGTCCGGATGCCTGAAAAATTCCTGGTCGACGATAGTCAAATCATCCCCCCTGCCCCTGAAAACGAGGCTGAAAAGATCCGGATCATAAGGGGGCCCAATATCGCCCCCCTGCCAGAGACCCCAGCCCTCCCCGACCGGCTGGCCCTCCCCCTCCTGCTCAAAACGGGTGACCAGGTGACGACCGACCAGATCCTGCCGGCCGGCGCCCGGGTCCTCCCCTACCGGTCCAATATCCCCAAACTGGCCAACTTTTGTTTTGAGACGACAGACCCGGACTTCGCCTGCCGGGCCCGGGAAGCCGGCGCCGGCGCCATCTTGGGCGGAGATAATTACGGCCAGGGATCCTCCCGAGAACATGCGGCCCTGGTACCGCGTTACCTGGGCATCCGGGCTATCCTGGCCAAGAGCTTCGCCCGGATCCACGAGGCCAACCTGATCAATGCCGGCATCCTCCCCTTGACCTTCCTGGATCCAGACGACTATGACCGCCTGGAGGAGGGGGACCCCCTTGTCATGGAAGATCTTCACCGGGGACTGGAAAAGGGCCGGCTGATCCTTCGGGTCAAAAAAGAAGCGGAAGAGGATCTTGAAATCCCCCTGGCCAGCCATTTGACCCCCCGTCAACAGGAGATCCTCAAGGCGGGTGGGCTCCTGGCCTACACGAAAAAAGGCAAAAATGATGAATGAAGTGATCCAGCAAGCCACCCGCCATTTTCAGGCCCTCCTGAAGGAACAATTGGCGCGGGTTGAAAGCCTGGAAACCAGGGGTCAAGCCCAGGATTACATTAAGCTGGACCCCCTGATCATTGGTGTCATCGGGGGTGATGGGATCGGCCCCCAACTGATTGAGGCAAGCAAGCGCCTCCTCCGGGTCCTGCTTGAAGAGGACCTGGCCTCAGGCAGGGTCATCCTCAGGGACATAGAGGGCCTGACCCTGGAAAACCGGCTTGCCCTGGGCCAGGCCCTGCCAGCCCCTGTCCTGGATGAGATCAAGGCCTGCCAGGTCCTCCTCAAGGACCGACAGAGACTCCCGGGGCGGGACCCTGGAAAGCGCCAATGTGGCTTTGCGGCGGGAATTGGATCTCTACGCCAATGTCCGGCCTGTCCGCCTGCCGGAAGAAGGGATTGACTGGACCTTTTTCCGGGAAAACACGGAAGGTGAATATGCCCTGGGCGCTTCAGGCCTCGAGATCCCCGGCAAGCTCTCCATGGATTTCAAGGTGACGACCGAGGTCGGGACCCGGCGGATCGCCCGGGCCGCCCTGGACTTCGCCCAAAAAGCGGGCAAAAACAAGCTGGCGGTCGTCACCAAGGCCAACATCATGAAAAAGACGGATGGGAATTTTTCCCGCCTGGTCCATGAAGAGGCCAGGGCCTACCCCCAAATCCGGGTCGAGGACTGGTATGTCGACATCATGGCGGCCAACCTCCTCAACCCCGCGATCAGGAGCCGCTTTCAGGTCTTTGTCCTGCCCAACCTCTACGGCGATATCCTGACGGATGAGGCCGCCCAGCTCCAGGGGGGCGTGGGCACGGCCGGGAGCGCCAACCTGGGGGACCGCTACGCCATGTTCGAGGCGATCCACGGTTCAGCCCCTCGCCTTATAGAGGAGGGCCTGGCCGATTACGCCAATCCCGCCAGCCTCTTCCGGGCCACGGAGATGCTCTTGCGGCATGTGGGTAAGGAGGAGGCCGCCCACCGCCTGGGACGGGCCCTGACCCTTTGTCTGGAAAAAGAGAGAAAATTGGTGGTCACAGGTGACCGGCGGGGCGCCAGCTGTGAGGCCTTTACCGACTACCTTCTTGACAACCTATAAAAGAATCAATCCTGGTCCGGGCTGGATGCCCCAACCCCTGCCTGATCCAGGAGATCCTGGAAGAAATTGAAAAGGGCAAGCTCCGCCTGGTTGCCGAGCACGGACCCGGCATTGTCATAGGCCCGGATACTCTCACCGGACTGGTAAAGCACCTTTACATTCGATCCCTCGTAGGGCGGCAAACCATTCGTATGCCGGTCGGTGCCATTGGCAAGGACCAGGTTATGTTGGTCGGCAAGGGCCTGCAGGTCATCCAGCACCGTCAGGGGAGCCTGGAAGGAATAGTCGAGCTCCTCATCCCACCTGGTTATGGCAAGCATCCGGCCCGAGGCAGCATCCTCCCCTCTTTCCATCTCAAGGAAACAGTAGCCGTAATCCTGATTCATCTCGCTATTACAGACAAATTCACATTTGAATTGGTCGATAACCTTGGATTTGATGACCTTGGGCGCGTCCGCCCAGGACCGGTCCTCAAAGCCGCCCGCCATATATTCACCGTTGGTGTCTTCCTCTTTCGCGCAGGAAGGGAGAATCAACAAGGTCAGGACCAGGCCGACCAGAAAAACAAACAGCTTCATCCTCATTTTCGCCCTCCTTTTCCCCCAGCCTATCACAGGCTGCAGGCCTTTACGCCTGGTCTGATGTGACATAATGATAAGGGAGTCCATCCGCCATGATTTACTTCGATAACAGCGCGACCAGTCTCATACGACCACCGGAGGTGGCCCAGGCCCTGGCCTACGGCCTGGAACACTTTGGCAATGCCGGCCGCTCCTTCTATGACGCGGTCATGGAAGCCAACCGGGCCCTCTTCACCACCCGGCTTGAGCTGGCCCGCCTGGTGGGGCTGGAAGACCCCCTGAAAGTCGCCTTCACCTCCTCGGCGACTGAAAGTCTCAACCTGGTCATCCAAAGCCTGATCCAACCGGAAGAGGGGGTCATTACCAGCCTGGTCGAGCATAATGCCGTGCTCCGCCCCCTCTATCTCAGAGGCTGCCCCCTGACTTTCATAGAGGCCGATGACCAGGGGCGGCTGATCCTGGACTCCCTGGGATCCCTGCTGACGACGAAAACCAAATACCTGGTCTGTACCCATGGCTCCAATGTAACTGGCAATGTCAACGATATCCGAAGGCTCCGTGCCTTCTGTCGGGAAAAGGGACTCCTCCTTATCCTGGACGTTGCCCAGACGCTTGGCAGCTACCCGGTCAGAGGTGACGACGCGGACATCCTCTGTTTTACCGGACATAAGGGCCTCCTTGGTCCCCAGGGGACGGGCGGCATCATAGTCCAGGGAGATATCCCCTTTCCCCTGGTCAAGACAGGGGGCGCCGGATTTGGCAGCTTCAACCGCTTCCAGGGCCTGTCCATGCCCGATGTCTTTGAAGCCGGCACCCTGAACAGCCAGGGACTTTACGCCATGCAGGCCGGGGTCCGCTTTATCAGGGAGCAGGGAATCCAGCAGATTCACGAGAAGGAAATCCGGCTGACCCGGCGTTTCCTTGAGGGCATCCGTGGCCTGGAAGGCCTGACCCTCTACGGTGATTTTAGTACGGACCAGAGGCTTCCTGTGGTCTCCCTCAACCTCCAGGGTTGGGATTCGGCCGACCTGTCAGCCAAACTCTGGGAAGACTATGACCTGGCCACCCGGCCAGGGGCCCATTGCGCCCCCCTGCTCCACCGCCATTTCAAAACAGAGGATCAGGGCATGGTCCGTTTCTCCTTTTCCTTCTTCAATACAGAGGAGGAAATCGATCAGGGGATCCGGGCCTTGAGTGAGGTCAGCCGGAAATGAAGGACTACCTGATCACCTTCAACCGTACCAGCGAGGCCATCCAAGGGGAGGCCATTCTCCTGGAAAAGGGGCTGTCGGTCAAGGTTTTGCCGCTCCCCTCCCGGATTCGGGCGGGTTGCGGCATCTGTTTCCGGCTTTTACCTGAAGAATTCGAGGAAGCCGTCCGGCTTCTTGAGGCAGCCGGCCTGAAGCATTTGGGCCTCTATGAAAGAGATGGAAAAAACATTAAGGAGATACGAGCATGACAGACAAGAAGAAGGATCTATTTGTAGTCGCCATTACAAGTGATGAGATGGGGAGGGGGTCCCCTGACCTGGGGCGGATCCTCATGAAGAGTTTCATCGGGGCCCTGACCGAATACGACAGGCTCCCGGACCATCTCCTCTTCCTCAACGGGGGGGTCCAGCTGACCACCAAGGGCTCCAATGCCCTGGAAGCCTTGAGGGAACTGGATGACAGGGGGGTTCAAATCTATTCCTGCGGTACCTGCCTCAACTTTTTTGAGCTGGGCCAGCCGGAAGTGGGGGGCATTTCCAATATGGCGACCACCCTGGAGCTCATGGCTGAGGCTGGCAGGCTGATCAACCTTTGATCGCTCCCATTTTGGATATAGGGGATTTATATGCAGTTGCGATTTGAGAAGGTCAATAAATATTTCGGTGACTTCCAGGTATTAAAGGATGTCTCCTTCACCGTCTATTCGGGGCAGATATTTGGTTTCCTTGGAAGGAACGGGGCCGGCAAGACAACTGCCATACGGGTCCTTATGGATGTTTTCAAGGCCGACAGCGGGGAAATAAAGCTGGACGGCGGGGCCTTCAATAGAGCCGGACAGGTCATCGGCTACCTGCCCGAGGAGCGCGGCATGTACTCGAAGACCAGGGTGAAGGATCAGCTGGTCTATTTCGCCATGCTCCGGGGCGCCAGCAGGAAGGAAGCCAGGGAATCCGTACTCCATTGGACCCGTCGCTTTGGGATTGAGGAGTACCTGGATAGAAAGCTTGAGACCTTATCCAAGGGGAACCAGCAGAAGGTTCAGATCACCCAGGCCTTCCTGAACGAACCCTCCCTCCTGATTCTGGACGAACCTTTCGCAGGGCTTGATCCCTTGAACGCGCGGATTTTCCAGGAGGCCCTGACAGACTATATATCCGGGGAAAAAATCATTATCTTCTCAAGCCACCAGATGAGTTATGTCGAGGCCTTCTGTGATGACATCGCGATTATCGATCAGGGGGAAATTATTTTGACGGGAAATCTGGATGCCCTTAAGGAGGAAGAGAGCAAGGATCGCTACGAGATCAAGGTTGGCGGAGGGGGTTTTGACCGGCTCCTGTCCGATTCGGACATCCCTTATACAAATGAGAATGGCCATTATTTGATTGAGCTGGCAGGCGAAGGGCCAATCGACAATCTCCTTGCCTCTCTTGTGAAGGGCGGCTTTAAATTGAAACACTTCGCCCCCTACCGGCCCTCCCTCCAGGAGATCTTCATCAAGAAGGTGGGTGAAGCCCGTGACTAATCTGAAAACAGTCTTCCTCTTCGAATTCAGGGAACTCATCAAGAAGAAGGCCTTGCTCATCTCCACCCTGATCATTGCCTTGATATTCCTGGGCATCACATCGATTCCAAGGATCCTGACCCTCTTTGGTTCGGACAAGGATGGTCCCGTCGGGCCGGCTGCCACGGCCGTGGCTTTCCAGGACGGGGAACTGGAAGAATTCTTCGCCGGGAAGATGGCGGGCTTTGATGTCAGATCCGGAAAACTGGATGAATTGAGAGAGGCTGTTGAAGACCAGGAACTGGAGATGATCTATTACGTGACCTCCAGGACATCCTACACCGTCATCCAGAAGGATATGGGCAGCTTCGATAATGACTTCGAGTTTACAAACCTGCTCCTCAATATCAACAAGAACCAGGCCCTGGTCGACAAGGGTATCGATCCCCAGGCTGTCCAGGAGGCGGAAGCTATTGAGATCCAGGTGAAGTACGAGATTCTTGGCAGGGACGGTCAGGGTTTCTTCATCGGCTACGTTTTTCTTTTTGGTATGTATATGCTGATCCTGAGCTACGGTCAGCTGGTTGCCTCTTCCGTAGCCCGGGAAAAAGACAGCCGGGCCATGGAACTCCTGATCACCAGCACAAGGCCCAAGACCCTGATCATAGGGAAGGTGCTGGCAGCCGGCCTGGTCGGGGTAATCCAGGTCCTTGTCATCTCGCTTTTCATCATCCTGGGCTTCATTCTGAACAAATCCCTCTATCCGGTGGAACTTGTTTCCATGATCAACAGCAGCATGGGCCCGGATGTCCTGGCCATCTACGTGACCTTCTCCCTGCTGGGATACCTGCTCTACCTCTTCATTTACGCGGCCCTGGGATCCCTGGTCTCAAAAATGGAGGATCTGAGTGCCTCCATCATGTCCGTGACCATCCTGTTCGTCATCGCCTACTTGATCGCCACAACCGGCATGACAGCCCCGGACACCAGCATCGTAAGGGTCAGCTCCTACATTCCCTTCGTTGCCCTGTTTACGACCCCCATCCGCTACATGCTGACCTCGGTCAAGCTGATTGAAATCATGGCCTCCCTCCTGATCATGTCTGCCTCCACCCTTGGGATCGCCAGCTTGTCCATCTACATCTACCGGCAGGGGTCTCTGAATTACGGGAAGAAGGTATCGCTTGTCAGGACTATTCGAGGCTTGTTCAAGAGGAAGCAGAGATCTGGCGGAAGCTTATAAAACCCTAAAGGCGGTCGATCTGGAACCAGAAGACACTGCCCTGACCCGGTTTTGATTCAACTCCGTAGAGACCACCGTGAAGTTCAATAATCTTTTTCACAATGGAGAGTCCCAGGCCGGTGCCCATGATCGCCCGCTTGTGGGCCTCACTGCCCTTATAGTAGCGGTCCCATATGTAGGGCATATCTTCCTCCCGGATCCCGCCGCCTTCATCCTCAACCTCGATCCTGACAGTCCGGTTATCCAGGATCTGGCGGATCCGGACCTGCCGGCTGGGACCGCTGTAATGGATGGCATTGACCAGGAGATTGTAAAAGGCCTGGGTCAACTTGACCTCATCCGCCAGGAGGTAGACATCCTGATCCGGCTGAAAGTCAAAAGAGTAGCCCTCCTTGCCGACCAGGCCGGTCAAACGATTGATTGTCTGAGTGATTGACCCCGTCAGATTGTAGAAATGGGTGTTCAGCTCCATGACGCCGCTCTCCAGGCTTGAGACATCCAACATGTCGCTGACCAGGGAGGACATCCTTTCCGTCTCTTCCATGATCAGTCGGACCTTCTCCGCGTCAATTTCGTCCGGGAAGTCACTCATCATCTCGGCATAGCCATAGATAAGGGCCAGGGGGGTCCGCAAGTCGTGGGAGACGTTGGCCATAAGTTCCCGCCTCAGCCTGTCAACCTTGGACAGCTCACTGGCCGCCAGATTCAAGGTATCCGACAGCTCGTGGATCTCCCGGTAGCCGCCGCTGGAAAAGTGTGTGTTATAGTCTCCCCCCGCCAGGATTTTGGCGCTCTGATTCAAGCGTTCAATGGGTAAGGAGACAATACGGGCAATGACCAGGGCCAGGACAACGGAGAGGACCAGCATGATGATCGTCACATAGGTGAGCTGGACCTTGATGGTGGCAATGGTGGCCTGGACAGGAGAGATTATGGCGTGGAAGACCAGGGTGACCGTCCTCCCTTCCGCCGTCGTAAAGTCCCGGACCTCCGTGATGGCAAGCCGGACTGGGGGCTTGCCTTGATCGGGACTTGGAGGGATTTTAAATTCATTTGGCGTGGAGACAATAATCTCTTGATCATCGGCCAGGCTCTTGATCAGTTGGCTGAGCGAAGGGCTGTCGATATTTTTTTCGACCAGGGCAATCGCCTGACGGATTTCACTCTTCCGGATACCCTCGTACATCTTTCCCAGAAAAACCGTCTGGAAGAGCCATAGGATTGTGAGGAGGAGGGCGCAAAAACCAAGCAAAAAACTGAAGATGGTCCACATGAGCCGTCGTTTGGACTTCATAGCCTTATCCTTCGAAGCGGTAGCCCAGACCACGAAGGGTAGTGATGAACTTGGCGCAGGGACCCAGGGCCTTCCGTAGCAGCTTGATGTGCGTGTCCAGGGTCCGGTCGTCACCGAAATAATCGAAGCCCCAGACCTCCGACAGGATTCTCTCCCGGGGCAGGGCGATATTTTTGTTCCGGATCAGGAAAAAGAGCAGGTCGATCGCCTTGGGGGCCAGCTTGACCGGCCGGCCATCGACGGACACTTTATAGGCAGTCAGATCTGCCTCCAGGCCCTCTTTCCGGAAGATAACATGCTCCTCCTCCAAGATCGCTTCCGCCCCAGGCCTCTGGCTCCTTCGCAAGATGGCGCTGATCCGCATCATGATCTCCTTGGAAGAGAAGGGTTTGACCACATAATCGTCAACGCCCAGCTCAAAGCCCAGGACCTTATCGTACTCCTCGCCCCTGGCCGATAGCATTAGGACGGGCGTATCGGAAGTCTGACGAATTTTTTTGATGGCTGAGAAACCGTCCAGTTCCGGCATCATGATATCCATGATGATGATATCGAAGGCCTCCTCCTGGCAAAGCGCCACAGCCTCCAGACCATTTTCGGCCTCCCACACCTCGTGACCTTCAAAGAGGGCATAACGTTTGAGGACCGCCCGTAGCCCACTCTCATCATCACAGATCAACAGCCGCGCCATCTTGTCAGCCCTTCCTTCTCCCACCGGACTCCCCGTCCCTATTATATCGATCCGGAATCAGATCGGGGGGTCCCCCTTGCCCACCGCCTCCATTCATGAAGCTCCCCAGCAAGGTGAGGTCAATGCCCTCTCCGCTTATCAGGGTATCCGGATCCGCCTTCTGACCTTCTGTCGTTGACGGGATCGCGCCCGACAGCTGACCTTCAATGCTTTCAGCCCGGAGCATCCCTAATTCCCGTAAGACTGGCAGGGCCTTCTCATACTGCGTGTAGGAGGTGAAGGCTGTTCCGTCTTCCTTTACGTAATCCCCGATCTTTTCGTCCAGGGCCAGAATGCTATCTTCGAACCAGCCGCTCAAAAAGTAGCCTTCCACGATTTCCTCAAGATACTCGTGGTAAAGGTCCAGGTATTCCGAGACTTCAAGCAGTTGATTGATGAGAGGCCGGCTCTCCATGGTGACACCGCTGACCGGTGTGTCTATGGGGAAATTAATGACGCTTGAGGCTGACTGACTTTGGAAGCCTCCAAAGGCCAGGCCGTAATCCCAGGGCAGGACACTGATTTTCCCGTCCCGCTCGTAAAGATAGTAGTTTTGAGCCATGGAGGAACTGTAGCTGTCCAGGTTAACCAGGACCGTATGGGCTGCCAGATAGCGGAGGATCTCATCCACATCAAAATAGTCTTCCAGCTTTGTCCCTTCATTCAACTTCTTGATGGCCGTGATGACCCGTTCCTTGTCCTGATCGGAATTCTTCTTGAACTCCGCATTGTCAAAGATACTGCTGTAGCTTGATATCTGGTCATCCCTATAGACCAGATCCCCGCCTCCCCGGCCGCCTCCAATCCCAGCCTGCTCCCCCGGTCCTCCTTGATTGCCAGCCGGCCTCTGATATTTCCCTTGTCCACCAGGCATAGGATTCCCTCTCCCGGCCGGCGGCTGGCCAATATCCAGACCCTCCCCCCTGGGGTCAAACCTTCCTTCCTGGTCAGGAAAATCATCCCGGTCAGGCCATTCCTCCATCCCTCTTGAAGGCATTTGGGGGAAGGCTTGCTCCGGACTGTCTCCCCCATCCATAAATTCCTCCCGTTTCCCCATCCCGATCTTCACGTTATAAAGCTGGCCCCCGGACGTCGAGTAGACCCGATCAAGGAAGGATTTCTCGTAGCGCTCCAGGAGCAGAAAGAAACCGTAGTCTTCACCGTTAATCGTTACCTTGGCGTAATTCTTCAAGGGGGTAGGAACCCCGATATAATCCATGATCTCGTAGGCCAGGTAATCCTTCATATAGGTGTTATCCCCCAGAATATTGTTGATACAGAAGCTGTCCAATCCGTAGTAGGTCCGGCCCTTTTGATACTTGTTAAATTTGAAGTGCAGGCTGTAGCGGTCACTATCCTGCATCGCCTCCACCTGGGTCAAGCTGGAGTTGCCCTTGGTCCGAAGGCCGACGGAAGAAAAGCTCTCCCCATTGATGGTCAAATCAGCCGGAATATAGGCCTTGTCAGATGGGCTGTCCAGGAGGCTTTGCCAGTCCTCCTCATCTACTTCGATGTCCAGGCTGACGACCTCTTCCCCGAAGAGCATTGACTCATAGGCCAGGACCTTGTCATCGGCTTGAACCTGTGCCAGACAGATTAGGAGAAATGAAACAAGGAAGGCCAGAAGAACCAGAACCGCGACCAGCTTGTTGATATGTCTGCTGTCAATCATTGTTACACTCCCTTCCTGTTTTAATCCTACATGTAGTAGTCGCCCTTATAGCTGACCAGAACCGCCTGCCTGACCCCGTCAATTTCCAGAAGCCGGTTTACAAAATCGACGGAGGCGTCCCGGAGTCTGACCTCCACAGTCAGTTCGATGTTATCCCTGGAAACGGTCTTGGATTTAACCACCTGCTTACGGGCAGCGGCCCCAAGCAGGGCAAGAGCCCGGTCCTCGGCGCCTTCCTTATTCAGGGTAAGAACCACAATGTAGGGCATATCAACTGTCTTCCTGTTGACAAAGAGGAAGAGAATGCCCCCGATGAGCAGGGAACCCAGAAGGACAAGCGGGATGAGCCCCACCCCCACAATGATCCCGGCCGTAATGGACCAGAAGAGGTAGACCAGATCCAAGGGTTCCTTGACCACCGTCCTGAAACGGACGATGGAAAGGGCTCCCACCATTCCCAATGAGGCGATCAGGTTTGAAGACACGGCCAGGATGACCAGGGTTGTGATCAAGCTCATGCCGATCAGGGATATACCAAAGGCGGATGAGTACATGACACCCGTATAGGTCTTCTTGTAGACAAGATAGATAAAGAGGCCGATGGTCAAAGAGACCAGAAGGGCGACCAGGATATCCGGAATGGAGAAGCTGGCGGCCTTGTCCAAATAGGTAAATTTCATCAATTGTTCCAACATATTTTTCCCTTTTTCTATAGAAATTTTTATATCAATCTGGAGACCAGATACTTGGAAAATTCGCTTTCGTTACGCCTGCCTATCTGCAGTGCCTGACGGATGACCTCCGGAAGGAAGCCGTCGTACTTGATTTCAAGGATCAGGGCCCGGGTCGCAGGAATCGTGACCAGGTCCGGATCAAGGAAGTCCTGGACCTGTGAAGAGGCCCGGACATCCCGGTCAAAGGTGATGCGGACATTGCCGGCCGGGAAACTGTAAGCCTCCCGCCAGTAGTCCACAATCATCCGGGGTCGGAGATTTTCTTCCTTCATCCTGATGTAAAGTTCCAGGAAAAGATCCCTGGATTCATCCCTGAGGAAGTGGAAACCACCCTTCAGTAGATCCTGGCATTCCGCCTGGCTGATCCCCTCCTGGGTCTTGTAACAGAGACGGTTGACCTTGGCCTTTCTTTCAAGCCGGATGAAGGTAGGATCGTCCTCGTAGAGGCGGATCCTAAACTTTTCCCGTCTACTTTGGCCTGACAGTTTATCAGTCACTGCCTTGTCCAGGTAATTATCAAAATAGAGGCTCCGGACCTTGTATCCCCCCTCCTGGGAGGAGTGCGAATCCAGGGAGGTCACATGCCTTAAACGGGCCTTCAGCTGGATATAGTCCAGTTCATTTATGTTGAGTTTGTGTTCGTGCCGACCGATGACATCCATGGCATAAGCTCCTTTGCGCCTGATGGTAAAGGAGGTAACTGACGGTCCTTTGTTGCTTATCTGAAGATTAGGTGAATTTTCAAGGATCAGGCCGAAAACAACCTGATCCTGGCAGGAGGCGGCTTCGTCAATCTGCTATTTATCCCAGGAGTTCCATCAATTCCCTGTAGAGCCCCCAGCCCTCCCCGTCAGTGACCAGGAAGGTCCTTTCAGGCCTGGTCTCCTCAGGGGGAAGAAAATCACCATTTATATACAAATTGTCCGGCTGATCGTCCAGGACCTGGAAGGCCAGGAAGAGGAGGGGCTCATTTGCCTTGTTGAAGAACTGCAACTCCAGCAGGCGGCCATTTTGTTTGACCTTTGGACTTTCGACCTCCAGGATTTCAAGGTCCAGGAGACGCCGGAAGCAGTCTTTCCTCTTTTCTTCATCCTTGACACCGACCTGGGTCAATTGGCTGGGAACGGCTTCGCGGTAGCGGTAGAGGGTGAGCAGAAGACTGGCTGACTCCCCTTTCCCAGGATTCCATTCCTCCCACCAATCCGACAGCGTCCGTAAATGGTGGGGTTCCCTTTCCGTCAAGCGGAAGAGACTCCCCTCCGTCAGGTTGGACAGGCTGGCAAAGAGAGGTGAGGACAGGTCAGCGCTGAAGCTCCATCCCTGGGCCTGCTTGTGAAAGACATAAGTATAGTGGCTATCCGCTGTCTTTAAAACAAGGCGTTCTCCTTCAATCACGTACCGACCGTAGGCCAGGTAACTGCTTAAGGGGGAGAGGGACAGGATAAAATCCCCGCTGTCAAAGAGCTGCAAGGTTGCCATGTCCGCCAGGCCCTGGCCCTGGTAACGATAGCTGAGAGCCTGCCTGTCCCCACCGGCCGGCCAGACATCTTCCGGCCAGACGGATTCCGCGATATAGGCGTCATAGGCAAGACAGTCCGCGCTGTCCGACTTCTTGACTTCAAGAACCAGGAGCCAGCCTGATAAGATCCCATCACCTGCCTCCGCCTGCCTTTGGCGGATGGCAAGGTTCAGCCTCCCTCCTTCAATGAAGGCATCCCGCATTTCGAAGCGGTCGGCAGAACTGCCCGCGATCAGGTAGGCAAGGAAGAGGCTGTGGTCGGAGAAGAAATCGTCCGTATATCTTTCCGCCAGCTTGGAGAAAATCATCGAATCCGGACCCTTCAGGTCAAAATCCAAATGGGCTGACAGGTCCTGGGTCAAGGCCTCCAGGTCCGCCCGGCTTTCCAGCCTGACCAGGGGGGTCAGATGGTCCACATTACCGTACTGTCTTTCGCTGTCACGGTTCTCGGCCCGATCCACCAGGACCTGGTAGCCTTCCTCCGAGTAACCGACCTCAGAGCTGAAAGCCTGGTAATCCACCGCCTTCGTAAGCATGGGATCAAGCGACGGCAGGGGCAGGGGCCGACCTTTTATCGTCAGCCGACCCTCTTCAAGGACCAGCTGTCCGCTTTCCAGGATCTCACCCTTCATAGTGGGACGCATGGCTACATACAAGTGGCCCTCCTTCAAATAGAGATCATAATCATGGATGCCCCGGTGCCAGAGCAGGTACTGGGTCCCATTTTCGTAATCATGGACCAGGACATGCTTGTCAATCAGCCCGGAACCAAAACTGACGGTCGAGCACAATTCCCCCTTGCCGTCCCCCGTCAAATCGCAGAAGAAGGTATTCCAGATGGGCATACCGAAGTAGAGTGACTCCGTCCCCTCCCTGGTTGTGGCTGTGAGCTCACCCGGCGTCCAGCGGAAGGTCACCCCCGGATACTCAGGGAGACTGGTCTCCAGGCTCTCCGGCCAGATCGGAGGATCCGGATCCGGATGCAGGTAGTTGAACCATTCCACAGCCAGGGGCCCGTGGGGATCCGGGGCCGGATCCCTGGGATTGGTCAAGAAGCAGACGGCCAGCACGATCGAGGCGATCAGGCCCAGCAGGATAATCCAGAAAGCTGGTTTTTTATAGTGGAGTACCGACCGGATCCTTTCCTTGACGGCCAGCTCCCCGAAGGCCAGGGGGCAGGCCATGATGGATCGGTGGGGGATGCTGGAGGCCAGGAGGGCCTCTGAATACAGGACCCGCTCCCCCTTTTCCATGGTCCGGATGACCTTTTCGTCACAGGCCATCTCTATATCCCGACAAAACAGCAGGTAGGCCAACCAGGAAAGAGGGTTGAACCAGTAGATAGAAAAGAGCAAAAAGCCCAGGGGTTTCCACCAATGATCCCGGCGCTTCAAATGGGCCCGCTCGTGGTCCAGGACCAAGGCCCCTTGTCCCCCTTCCAGGCCGGAAGGCAAATATATCCTGGGTCTGACCAGGCCCAGGATAAAGGGCGTATCTATCTCGTCGCAGATCCAGACCCGGTCTTCCAGATGGAGGGAGGCCCTGACCTTCCTCCTCAGTCGCCAATAACTGAAGGTCGCGTAAAGGAAGAGTAGAAGCAGTCCCACCAGCCAGATGTAGGCGGCCAGTTGGATCCAGACCTGGAGGGGATTGACCGAGGCTCCGGCCTGAGGGGCCAGGGTCTCCCGGATGACCGGATTGACCAGGTTGTTGACGGCAGGGATGCCGCTATGGATTTCCGGCTTTGCCGCGTAGAGGCTGTCAGGACTGATCGTCTGGGCGCTGGGTATCAGGCTGAGGGCGCTCTTTAATGAGAAAGGGAAGACCAGTCGGATGGCAACCGCTGACCAGAGGAGGCAGATCTGCCACCTGGGCGCCCTTTTGAAAAGGAGGCGAAGACCGGTAATAGCCAGGATCAGCCAGCCGGCCGTGATGCTCATATTGAGAAGCTTGAGGAAGAGGACGGCCAAGGCTAGTCCTCCCCGGCGGCCTGATCGATCATGCGCCGGATCTCTTCCGCCTCTTCGGCTGACAGGGCCTTTTGTCTGGTGAAGGCCGCGATAAAGGCCGGCAGGGAGCCGTCAAAGGTCTTGTCGACAAACTGCTGGCTTTGCAGGGCATGAAATTCCTTGCGGGAGATCCGGGAGGAGACCATACCCCCCTCATTTTTGAAAAAGCCCCGGTCGCTGAGCTTGCGGAGGACGGTATAGGTGGTGGACCGCTTCCAGTCCAGGATCTCCCCGCAAAGCTTGACCAGATCCCTTGAATGCAGGGGCTCATTATCCCAGATAATAGCCGCGAAACGGGACTCAACCTCACCCAGCCTGAATTCTGTCATGCTTCTCCCCCGGTCGGTTTATTGTCTATAGACTATTTGAGTCTACTCCCAATAAACCAGCCTGTCAATCCCGGGCGGGGAGCCGGCAGCTTATGGCAGGCTATTTATCGCTTATAATGATTCCAGGAGCGCCAGCATGCAGTTTGAAACCGTCAATTGCCCTCAGTGCGGAGGTCCCCTGGAAGGGGTCGGCAGACCCGGCTTTTACACCTGCCCCTACTGCCAAAGCAAGATTCGCGCCTCTTTCGCCAACAATGATCCCAACCGCAGGCCTGACGGCCGGCTGACCGTCCATGACCGGCAGACGGGCCAGGAGCTTTGTTATATTCTTTTACCCCCGGACTGGACGGCGGAAGGGGTCCTCTACCCGTCCATGCAAAGCGCCAACTGGCCCCTGACCCTGGCGGTAACGGCCCTTTCACCCGGCCAGGAGGCCGTCATCGAGTACCACTCGGGTTCCTCCTTCAAGGAGATCCGAAGTGGCATGCGGCGCCATGTGGAAGGCCAGTTCGACCGGACGGACATGATGCCCATGAAACGGATGATGGGCCCCGCCCCCTACGCTGACAGCGTCTTCCTGGGGATGGCGGGCAACTTCCAGGATATCCTTACCCTGGATACCCGGCCCTTGCCCAAGGAACCGCCTATTGATTACGCCAGGAAGGCCGAGGAGACGGCCCAAATCACACGGCAGCAACTGGCTGCCCACACGCCCCCCGGCATGTGGTCCCGGGTCGACGCCTCCTTCTATGACGGTGCCACCCGCGTCTACGACTACAGCCAGGAGGGCCGGAAGTGGCGCATGGCCGTGGCGGTCCTGATTGATGGCATCCAGATCAGCCTCGGGGCGGGCGGCCTGCTTTTCGCCTCCGCCGTGACCTACCTGATCTGGGGAACCCAATATGTCCTCAGCCTGAGAGCCGCCCCCGAAGCCTTCGACCACTATTACAGCGACTTTGTCATGTTCTGCTCCACCATGCAGGCCAGCCCCCAGATTTTGACACAGATGGAGCAGGAACGCGCCCGCATCACAGGACAGCTCCAGCAGCGGCAGTCCGACTGGTTCAATGCCCATATGAAGATGATGCAGGAACAAGAGGCCAGTTTCGACGCCTACAACCAGGCCTGGTTTGCCAACTCCGACCGCCAGCACCGGGCCAGGCGCCAGTCATCCGCCGCCCAAAGTTCAGCCCACGACCGGATCTTCGACAAATACAGCGAGGCGGTTCGGGGCGTCGACACCTACATCCGCCCTGACGGGACGGAGGTGGAATATTCGGTCGTCAATGAGGCGGCCTTTGCCAGTGCCACCGATAGCCAGACAAGTTTTGCCACCCAGGCCCGTGATTTCCAGTCCGTGGACTGGGTGGAGATGAAGAAAAAGTATTAGAAAAGGTCAGCTTACTAGACAAGGGCAAAAGGGAAAGGCCCGCTTGGCGGGCCCCTTCCTTGACGACAAGGCCTCCCCTTAGTAGCTGATCTTGAAACGCGGCTCGGCCAGGGGGGTCAGGGAGAAGACCCTGTCATCCACTATCTTGTAGCCCATTTCAATTTCTTTGATGCCATCAATCGTCTCAATCCCGTTTTCCTTCAGGGAGGAGCCGAAGATCCGAAGCTCGATGATCGCGCTTTCACCCTCCGGGATGGTCTTGGGCGAGGGAATATACTTGGTTTCCTGCCCATTGACCACCGCAGTCACATCAGCGTCCATTACAAAAATATCTGTGGAGCTGTTGTTCTCAAACAGGAGCAGGAGGAAGACATCATCCCGCTCGACAGAGGGATCCTTCAGGGTAAGTCCCTTGTGGACGATCCGGATCCCCTTATCCTCATACACTTCCTCGTCCAGGGAATCCGTGCCTGTATCTGCCCCCGGGATGACTATGGCCAGTTTTTCGAGAGGAGCCTCCTCCTCCCCCTGCTCGTTGTGCAAGCTGACCGAGAAGCCGATTTCCCCGATTTCCTTAATGCCAAAGACATCCATCTTGGCCTGGTCGATCCTATTGGACAGATCTACAATCAGGACACGGCGCCAACCTGGATTCATGGTCGCTCTGGAAAAGGTGGATTCACTCATTTCTACACTGTTGATGCTGAGCCCGCTCAAGCTGACACGGACGCTTTCGGTCGACTGATTCTCGATTTCAAGATAAAGTAGTCTCCTCCCCTCCCTCTCGTTCGTGATCAGGGTCTGGGAGAGAATGCTCAGGCCTGCCTGATCATACAGGGTCTCTTCCACATGAAGGTCAACCCTGTAATCGAATTCCGTCTGGAAGGGCTCACTGGTAATGGTTTTCCTGAAGGCGTCCTCAGGATGGCTATGACTGCCCGCCGATGAGGTTTTCAGGACAACCGGGTCGGCAAGGAAATAATCATTGTAATCGTCCCGGGAAAAGACGTAGAATCCCAACTCGACCTCGGCTATTTCGGTGATCCCCAGAAGATGCCAATCATAGGAATCCAGGGGCATATCCTCCGTGACCTTCCCACCCGCGGGAACCAAGACACCGTATACGTTGTCAATCGCGTATTTGTTAACCGCGAGACAGCAATGGTCATCCCTGGTCGGAGTAAAATCCAGATCTTTTCCGCTCTTATTCTCGTAAAGTAGGCTGAGTGAGGGTCCAAATTGTCCGTAGACAAGTTCGAGAGCCGTGATCTTGATATCCCTGTCATCAAAAATCACGGTCTCCTCGATCGTTGATTCATGCTGAATCCTGTAAAGGGGGCCATCATCAAGGGGCTCGTCAAAATCAATTAGCCCGCCGGTTTCCTCCCCCTCTGTCCCGTCCTTCATTCCTTCCCCCTCCGGGGTTGGCTCCGGATTTTCCTCCCGGCCGGCACAGCCGGCAAGAAGGGCCAGGGCCAAAACAACGGCCAGGAGCGCATACAACAACCTGAATCGAGTCATCCGTATTCCTTTCTTTCTATGAGGCCTTCAAAAACAACATGCTGAGTCTATCACAGGGCCGAGTCTTTACGGCCCTTGCGGCTATCCTGGATCAGAGCGAAAAGCGGGGCCAGGAAGGCCGCGACAAAGCCGCCGGAAAACCCATTGTTGTATAGATTCATACCGCCGTGCAGGTAGCCGATGTTCAAGGCCATGGATACGTGGACGAATCCCGCGACAATGCCAGCCAGTCCGCCAAAAGCACCAGCGATCGGCGCCAGGGTTGAGCCGAAGAGGACAGCGATGACCCCTACGGTCGTACTGGGATCGTGCATGTTGAGGACCGAGGCGAGAAATGCCCCGATGAAGATGGGGATGGTGTTAAGAAGATGCTTCCCGTAGGCGGAAAAGCCAATGATGGTAAAGAGGGCGCCGATGGATGGTCCGTTGATCTGGCCGCCGGCGATCATGATGTAGCACCAGGAGATGAAGCCCGTAAGGGCCATGTTGATCAGCGTCACCCCATAGCCACAGCATTCGACAAAATCGGTATGCAGCCGCCCCGATAGTTTGACAAGCTCATGGTAATGGCGAAAGGACCAGTTGTTTTTCCGAAGGCCTGCCAGAAGGAGGATAAGGCAGAGTGACAGGAGGAGGAGACTCAAGAGCAGGTTGTTTCCGGATGAAACGATTGAGACCGTATTGACCTGCAGGTCAAACATCCTCAGGAGACCTGTGGCCACCATGCCGACAATACCCGCTACAAAGCCCGTATTGTAGAGATTGTAGCCCTGATGAAAGCCGCGGAAGGCAGAGGACAAGGGGGGGACGATAAAGCCGATTACGATCCCGACCAGGTAACCCGCCAGGATGCCCTGCCAGACCGGGGAACCCATACCGAAGCTCAGGGTGCTTACAAGAGGGGCCAGGGCCGTGGCAAAAAGGGCGGTCACCACCAGATCCTTGAAGGGGGTTTTCGTGACCCGGGAATACAGGAGGGCCCCCAGGGTTATGGGAAGGGAGTTGAAGATGGTTTTGCCGAAAAAAGCGAAACCGCAGACCGTAACGAAAGCCGCAATGGCGGGACCATTGATTTTTGTGCCGTGGCGATGAAACAGGAATACCGAAAGGAGGCCGACTGTCCCGCTGTTGAAGAAGGCGGCGCCCAGCCCACCGACCTCGATATAATCCGTGATCAGGTTACCGGGTGACAGGAGGATCCTTACAAATCCCTGAAAAATAGCCAGGGGATGGTCCAGGACAAAGGCCGCGGCAATCAGAAAAAGGCAGAAGCCAAAAAGGTGTCCATAACCACCTTGCCTTCGCGCGATCAGTATCGGTATCTCGCACCTCCTCTGTGCCTGGCAAATAATCTATTCCATAGTATGTCGATAAAAAAACCAGCCGTCAATGCCTGGACCCGGTTGACAGCTGTCCAACTACTATATATAATCTACTAGTAGATTATCAATGTTACTTGATGGCCATGAAAAGAAAGAAAGGATATGCCGGTGAACCCACAGTACAAGAAGGGCGTTCTGGAGCTCTGCCTTCTCTCCTTGCTCAGGGGGCGTGACTATTACGGCTATGAAATATCCGAGTACCTGGCAAGCCATATCCATATCGCGGTCGGTACGGTCTATCCAATCCTGAGAAAACTCAGAAATGAAGGCTTGCTGACAACCTACCTGCAGGAAGAAAGCGGAGGGCCCCCCCGGAAATATTATGCCTTGACCCCCCTGGGCCGGGAACAGTTCGCAAGGGACAAGGCTGAATACCTCGCGTTCGCGGCCACGGTCGAAAAGTTATTGGAGGATAATTCTCATGACGAAAAATGAATTCTTATCCAGACTCACCGATGAGCTGACGATAAGACAGATTGCGGACAGGGATGACATTGTCAACGAATATGAGCAACATTTCGCCTTCAAGTTGGCGGATGGCTTTCCTGAGGAAGAGATCGTTGCCAAACTGGGGGATCCGGTCATGCTCGCCGCCCAATTTGAGCCGGACGGCCCCGACCGGGGTCGGGAAGGTTCAGGCAGGATGACCAGGGTGATTTTTGTCCTGATCAACTTACCGGTCGCCCTCCTTTTACTCTTGCTGATCCTGGCCGGAATTGTCCTCCTGGCCTCTTCCCTGGCCTTCGGGGGCTTGGCTGTGGTCTTGCTGGGCGGCATCCAGGTCAGCTCCCTGATCCCGACCCTGCCTTATTGGACCGGCGCCATCTTTGGCATCTCACTGGCCTCCCTGTCGGTACTCCTGGCGGTCGGATGTTTTTATTACGCTGCCTTCATCCGACAGCTCGCGCGTTCCTACGCCCGCTTCCGCCATAATACTATTGCCTCGGCGTCAGGTCAGGCCACCTTGCCCGGTCTGGCCATCCATCCCCAGCTTGGGGGCAGGATCAACCGGCGCCTGAGATTGACCGCCCTGCTCGCCTTCACCCTCTGTGCCATCAGCTTTACCCTGGCCTTCCTCGCGGCGGTCCTGTCGACGGGAAGCTTTGAATTCTGGCATAGCTGGAATTGGTTTACCAGGATCCCGGCAGGCTAAGGAGACGGATATGTACGGTCTCAACGCGGTCGCCCTCATTCTCTTTGGATCGGTCCACTGGATCGCGGAGAGGATCTGCCGCGGCCCCGACCCTACAAGGAAGCTGGTCTTCAAGGCGGTTGCCCTTGCCCTCCTCATGGGCAACTGCCTCCTTTATTCCCTCCCCCTCCTTAAGGGATCGGCAATTCAGTTTCCCGTTGAATTTTCCGCTGTCGCCTATTTTATTGTCCCGGCCTTCATTCTCCTGGAGAAGCATTGTCACTCCTGCTGGCCCAGCTATTCCGGGTTGATGGCAGGCTTTTTTTATTTTTTGGCTCTGATCCTTGGAGGCGGGCCGCTCTACGCCTCCTTCCCCCCTTGGCAGATCTATAGGTCTATGCTGAATCACGCCAGTCTCTACTTCCTGGGTTTGTCCACTGTCGGGACCAGGCTCCATGGACCCTCCGACCGGAACAAGCTTTGGGGAGGGATCTTCTGCCTGGCGACCTGGGCCCTGCTGATCCGCCCCTGGGTCGAGGAACCAGGCAAACTTCTCATCTACAAACTGCTCGACGCCCCCTTCATCAGGTCCTCCTTGCCGCAGGCCTTCTGGTGGCTTGCCTTCCCGGCCCACTATGCCCTCCTCACCCTTTTGACAGGCCTTTCCATCCAGGTCTTCTTCCGGGTCAACCGTTGGCGGTACGCACAGACCGGCAAGCGGCTGGCCGCCTGGTCAGCCTGAAGCTGGCACATCCAATACAATCCGGACCCTTCATTTTTATTTCCTCCGGCCTGTGCTACTATGGAGCCTGTCGACCGACCAGTCGGTCGGACCCTAATCTGATTGAGAGGCCTTATTGACTTGTTAGCGGGATTCAGCGTAAAAAGACCCTACACGGTGGTTGTGGCCGTCGTACTTATCCTCCTCCTGGGAGCAATCTCCTTCATCAACCTGGAGACGGACCTTCTGCCCAGTTTTGACTTGCCCTATGTACTTGTAATGACCTCCTACCCGGGAGCCAGCCCCGAGGAGGTCGAGATAATCGTGACCAAACCCCTGGAACAGGTCATGGCAACTGTCAGTAATGTCAAGCAGATCAACTCGGTCTCCAGTGAGAACTCCTCAGTCGTGATCCTGGAGTTCAACAACGACACCAATATGGATTCCGCCACCATTGAGATCAATGGCCTGCTGGATCTGGTCAAGTCCGCCTGGCCTGACGGGATCAGCTCACCCATGCTGCTCCGGCTCAATCCGGACATGCTGCCCATCATGATCGCCTCGATCGACATTGAAGGCATGGACATGATCGAGATCTCGAGGGAAGTCCAGGAAGATATCATCCCCAGGCTGGAGAGCATTCCGGGCCTGGCCTCCATTTCCGCTACGGGCCTGCTCGAGGAGAGGGTGGAAATCCTTCTGGACAGGGGGAAGATCGATGGCTTGAACAAGCGCCTGCTCAACAAGCTTGATGAAGAACTGGCCGAGGCGGAGGACAAGCTTGAAGAGGCCCAGTCCGAACTTGCGGAAGGCCTGGCCAAACTGGACTCCGAGGAAAAGAAGCAGACCGCGCAACTGGATCAGGGACAAAGGGCAATTAAGCAGGGCAGGACCCAGCTGGACCAGGCCCGGTCAGAGCTTGTGGCCGGTGAAAAGGAGCTCCTCCAGGCTGAAGCCGGGCTTCGCGATCAGCGGATCGAGCTACTGGTTCAGGAGAACAGCCTGAAAACCATCATTAACGTACTGGATGAGCTGGAAAAGGGCCTCCTGGAAGCGGACGACAACTGGCTTGACCGGCAGGATGAGACCAGGATGGCCCTGCTTGCCCTCTTACAGGGCCTCCCCCAGGGGATCCGGGACGCGCTGGGCCCGGATATCCAGGCCATTGAAGAAAGCCTGCAGGATACCGGCCAGTTGGGGCGCGGTGAAATTCAGGGAATGATCGGCGACCTGAAGGATGAAATGAATCAGGCCGTCCAGCTCCTGGCAGCCGGCAAGGCTGAACTGGACAAGGGCCTTGAGACGCTCGATGAAAAAAAGCAGGAGCTTGCCGGAGGCAAGGGACTCCTGGACCAACAAATCAATGAACTCGGCCAAAAGGAACAGGAACTTTCCGCCGGCAGGACCCTCTTGACCCTGGAGATGGAAAGGGCCAGGGAGAAGCTCAGTGAAGGTGAGAAAACCCTGACTGAACAGCTGGATGAATTCGAGAAGGCCCGGGACGAAGCCTTCAAGAAAGCCTCCCTGGACGGCGTGATTACCAGGGAGATGGTATCCGGGATCCTGGCGGCGCAAAACTTTTCCATGCCGGCCGGGTCCCTGTCCGGGCAGGGCGAGGAGCTCCTGGTCAAGGTGGGGGAAAAATTCAAGAATAGTGAGGAGATGGAGGATCTCCTGCTTTTCGATACAGGGGACCAGGGTATCGGCCGGATCTATCTCCGGGACCTGGCCCAGCTGTCAATAAAGGATAATTCCGCCGAAAGCTACGCCAGGGTCAACGGCAACGCCGCGGTCATCCTTACCTTTCAAAAGCAGAGCACCTTTTCCACGGCGGAAGTGGCGGAGGCCATCCGGACCAAGGCCGGGGAACTGGAGCTGGCAATGGAAGGGCTGAGCATCACTGCCCTTATGGACCAGGGCATGTATATTGACATCGTCGTTGACTCCGTCCTGAGGAATGTAGTCTATGGCGGTCTTTTGGCCATCCTGATCCTGCTCTTGTTCCTGAAGGATATCCGGCCCACCTTCATTATCGCCGTATCCATCCCCATCAGCCTGATTTTTGCCATTGCCATGATGTATTTCACCGGGGTCAGCATCAATGTCATCTCCCTGGCCGGCCTGGCTCTGGGGGTGGGCATGCTGGTGGACAACTCCATTGTTGTGATCGAGAATATCTACCGCCTGAGACTTGAAGGCCTGTCGACCGTGGAAGCCAGTGTCAAGGGGGCCAGGGAAATCGGTGGCGCCATCATCTCCTCGACCGTCACGACAGCCTCCGTCTTCCTGCCCATTGTCTTTGTCAAGGGCATCTCCAGGCAGATCTTCACCGACATGGGCCTGACCATTGCCTATTCCCTGCTGGCCAGCCTCATTGTGGCCCTGAGCCTGGTACCTATGTTGGCCTCCAACATGCTCAAAAAATCGAAGGAGAAAAAGAGTCGACTCTTCCATGGTTTTTCCAGTGCCTATGTAAAATTCCTGGGCTGGTCCCTGAAACACAGGGCCCTCATCCTTCTGAGCGTGGTAGGGCTGGCTGTCCTCAGCCTGGTCCTGGCCCTTTCGCTGGGGACTTCCTTCATCCCCGACATGGACGCCCCCCAGATGTCCCTGTCGGTCCGACTGGACAAGGAAACCAGCAGGGATGAGTTGCTCGAGTCAACAGAAGTGATTGTCGACAGGCTCATGGCCCTGGAGGGGATTGAGACCATCGGGGCTTTTGAGGGTGGCATCATGGCAGGGGCCGGCATCATGGGCGGGGGCGGCATGCGGCAAAACACCATGTCCTTCTACCTCCTGCTGGACCAGGACCGGCCCCTGGACAATAAGGCCGTGGAAAGGGAGATCCTGGCCGCGACCCAGGATCTGGCCGCTGAAATCAGCGTCCAATCCTCCAATATGGACATGTCGGCCTTGAGTGGGTCCGGCATCGAGCTCATGGTCAAGGGTGACGATCTGGATACCCTCCAGGCCATCGCCCGGGATTTAGGAGAAATCCTCCAGGAGGTCGAGGGGACAGTGGATGTGGCCTACGGCCAGGAGGAGACCCTGACCGAGATGCGGATTGTTGTGGACAAGGAAAAGGCCATGGCCAAGGGACTCACCGTAGCCCAGGTCTACGCCAAGCTATCCGATACCCTCTCAGGGGGCCGGGCGGCCACAACCCTGACGGTCGAAAGCAAGGATTATCCGGTTATCGTCCTGGATGAGGTCACGCTGGATCTTGGGGAGAGTGATTTGAAAGAGCTCGAACTGGCAGGCAGGAGCGCCGATGAAGAGGTCAAGGTAAGGCTGGGCGATATTGCCAGCATCAACCGGGGGAGCGGCCTGGCCTCCATCAGGCGGGACAAACAGCAAAGATACCTGTCGGTCACGGCCGGCATTGATACGGAACACAACATCGGCCTGGTCAGCCGGGATTTCGAAAGGAGAATCAAGGCCTATGACCTGCCGCCGGGTTACCGGATTGAGCTGGCGGGCGAAAACCAGGTCATACAGGATTCCCTGGAGGACCTGGGCTACATGCTGATCCTGGCCATTGCCTTCATCTACCTGATCATGGTGGTTCAGTTCCAGTCCCTGCGTTCACCTTTCATCGTCATGTTCACCATCCCCATGGCCTTCACGGGGGGCCTTCTGGCCTTATTCATCCTGGGCTACGAAATCAGTGTCATCGCCATGCTGGGTTTCCTGGTCCTGAGCGGGGTGGTGGTCAATAACGGCATCGTCTTTGTCGACTTCACCAACCAGCTCAGACGGTCGGGCCTGAAAAAACGGGAAGCCCTGATCCAGGCGGGCCGCATAAGGTTGAGGCCCATCCTCATGACCGCGGCCACCACCATCCTGGGCCTTTCCACCCTATCTTTGGGCGTGGGCATGGGCTCGGAGATGCTCCAGCCCCTGGCCGTCGTCTCCATCGGCGGGCTCATCTACTCGACCCTGCTGACCCTGATAGTTATCCCGGTCATCTACGACCTGCTCCACCGCGACAAGGTGGAAACAGAGGACAGGGAGGGGGTTCCCGATCATGCGGAAAGATGAGTTCAACCAGAAGGAAAAGGCCATCATTGACGGCATCATGGCCCTGATCCAGCGGGGGGTCAATCCCTATACCATCAAGGTTTCGGATATCGCGAAAGAGGCCAAGGTAGGCAAGGGGACCATCTACGATCATTTCAAGAGCAAGGAGGAGGCCATCTCCAGGGCCATCCTGCATCATATCGGCCTGAGGCTGCAGCGGGCCTACCTTGAGGTGAAGGGCAAAGACAGCTTTCAGGAAAAATACTATGCCATCCTCCGGATCCTGGCCAATCAAGCCAGGGAAAACAAGGAGCAATGCAAGCTGTTTTCGCCCCTGGGGGATCTGCGGGATTTTTACGAACACCTGGCCGATTACCAGGACTTCTTCCAGGCCAATAATCTCTGGATCAAGCGGACCTACCAGGACATTTTTGAGGCGGGGGAAAAAGAAGGCTTGATCCTGCCCCTGGATCCCCAAGACGATTACTATCGGGAGATGGCTATCCTGGGCGCGCTGGCGGCCTTTGTCCACAACCTCTACCGCCCCCTGGCCGGCCTGCCGGTCGAGACCGCCATGGCGGCCTCCTATCAGCTCCTCCTGAAGGGCCTGAGCTGACCTGGCTGTCCGCGAGCTCACTTTCCCCGGATCAGAGGGCGATTTTGTAGGCGGTCTCCAATTCCTTCCGGGATATGGTTTTCGTCATCCTCAAGGCCTCTTCTATTTCCAGGGTGATAACCCGGCCCTCCTGATAGGCCACCACCCTTCCATAGTCACCGGCGACCAGGCTTTTTATGGCGAGAACCCCCATCTGACTTGCCAGGAGGCGGTCCCGTACAGAGGGGCTGCCACCGCGCTGCAGGTGGCCCAGGATGGTCACCCGGGACTCGATACCAGTCTGGGCCTCAATCCGGTCGCTGAATTCAACGGTATTGCCGGCCCCTTCCGCGACGACCACAATATAATGGTACTTGCCGCTGTTGTGGCATTCCAGCAGACGCCGCAAGACATCTTTTTCGAAATCCACTTCCACTTCCGGGATCAGGATGACCTCCGCCCCGCAGGACACGCCCACATTCAGCGCGATATAACCCGCCCGTCTGCCCATGACCTCGATGCAGCTGCAGCGCTCATGTGAAGTAGCCGTGTCCCGCAGTTTGTCAATCGCCTCCATGGCTGTGTTCATGGCGGTATCATAGCCGATCGTGTACTCCGTACAGCCGATGTCATTGTCAATCGTGCCCGGTATGCCGATTACGGGAAGACCCAACCTGGCCAGGTCCAGGGCCCCGCGAAAGGAACCATCGCCCCCAATCACCACCAGGGCGTCGATGCCGAACACCCTGCACATCTCAAAGGCCTTTTGCACGCCTTCCGGAGAGTTGAAGGCCTGGCTCCGCGTGGTCATCAGGAAGGTCCCGCCCCGCTGCAATCGTTCTGAAACGGAACGACCGTCCAACTCGATGAAGTCCCCGCGCCACAAACCATGAAAACCACGGCGGCAACCCAGGATCCTGTACCCTTCATGCAGGCCCGCCCGCACCACGGCGCGAATGGCCGCGTTCATGCCCGGCGCGTCACCACCACTGGTAAGCACACATACCGTCTGGATGCCCTTCTCTTCAGACCAAGGCGCCAGCCCGTGTTTTACTGCCCCTGTCATTTCAACCTCCAGCTATTATGAACCCGATTTGGACGCATTTATTATGGCATACCCTGGCTGGTGGAAGGGCCGGATACGGCCTAATCCCCCTCCTGGCCAGCGTCAAGGAGTCCCGCCTCCCGGGCCAGGCCCCGGAAGAATTCATGGAGGGCAATCTCCGCCCTGTAGTCCAAAATGGGGCGGGTGTTGTCATAGGCATAGATATGTTCACCCGAGGCATATTCCACCAGGAGGCGGGACCCCGTGCGTTCCGGCAGACCGTTGGCCACCCTGTCCAGGCCGTTATGCTTGGCAAGATCGTGTTGATCGACAAGTGACTGGAGGTCGTCGAGGGCGGCGGACGGAGCCTCAAAATCCAGCTGGAGGACCGGCCTCGAACCATCAAAGCCTACCATCCGGCACCGGGCGGCCTGGTCCCCCCCTACCATCTCGAAGATGGCGTAGAAGTAACCCTCCTCCTGTCTCTCCTGGAAACCGAATTCACATTCGAATCGCTCCAAGTCCTTTGATTCAATGAACTTGGGCGCGTCCACCCGGGACCAGTCTCTGATACCGCCCGGCATAGCTTCCCTTTTAATCACTTCCTTGTCCGCGCAGGACGATGGAAACACCAGGACCAATAGAACGCCGACCGCAAGGGCCATGATCTTCCTCTTCATCCTTTGCCCCTCCTATGGCCCAGCTTATCACGAATCAGGGGATACCCGCCCCCAATGACTCCCTTGCCTGCCAGGCCGGTCTTCTCTAGACTGGATGGGAAAGACTGAGGGAAGCTTATGCCTTTTACCATTGTTGGTCAGGATATCACCAAACTTGAGGTGGACGCCCTTGTCAACGCCGCCAATACCGACCTTCTCATGGGCGGCGGGGTGTGCGGCGCCATCTTCAGGGCGGCGGGACCAGGCCCCCTCCAGGCAGCCTGTGACAAGCTGGCCCCCATCAGGACGGGGGAAGCGGTCATCACACCTGCCTTCAAGCTCCCGGCCAAGTATGTTATCCACGCGGCCGGTCCGGTCTACCGGGCGGATGACCCGGAAGGAAGTGAGGCAAAGCTCCGCGCGGCCTATACCAATGCCCTGAAAAGGGCGGTGGAAAACCATTGCGAAAGCGTCGCCTTCCCCCTGATATCAAGCGGCATCTACGGTTATCCCAAAAAAGAAGCCCTGAAGATCGCGAGTTCGGCTATCCGGGATTTCCTGGAAATCCACGACCTCCTGGTCATCCTGGCCCTCTTTGACAAGGCGGCCCTGACTGTCAGCCGCCAGCTCCTGGGCGAGATTGAAGACTATATCGGGGAGCGTTACCTTGAAAAAAGCCCCGCCGGCCGCCGCCTCCTCCCTGTCGAACAGATGGCCCTGAAAGAGGCGGATGCCCTCATGGCCCCCCCGCAGGACCCTCCCCTGGAGGAGGTCATCGGCCAGCTGGATGAACCCTTTTCCCGCCTGCTCCTCCGCCTCATCGATGCCCGGGGCAAGACGGATGCCGAGGTCTACAAGGGGGCCAACCTGGACCGCAGGCTCTTCTCCAAGATCAGAAGCAAGCAGGACTACCGCCCCGGCAAGCGGACGATCCTTGCCCTGGCCATTGCCCTGGAGCTGTCCATCCCCGAGACCCGGGAACTTTTGGCGCGGGCAGGCCATGCCCTGTCCCCCGCAGTCCTCTTTGACGTGATCGTGGAATACTTCATCGCCAGGGGTCTTTACAATATCTTTGAAATCAACGAAGTCCTCTTCGCCTACGATCAACCCCTCCTGGGCGGATAAGCCGGCCCCGCCTTTGTCGCCCGGCAGGCGACCTATCCCTCCCTTCCCTCCCTAGAGTGAAACCATCAAACAGGGAGGAAAAATCATCATGACAAAGAAAAGAACTGAACTCGTATTCCTTTTGGACAAAAGCGGATCCATGGCCGGTCTTGAGTCAGACACCATCGGTGGCTACAATGCCCTCTTGGCCAAGCAGGGGGCCATAGAGGAGCCCTGCCTCATCACCACCGTCCTTTTTGACAACCGGTACCAGCTGCGTCATGACCGGATAGACATCCGGGCCGTCAGCCCCCTGACGGATGAGGATTACCAGGTGGGGGGGACGACAGCCCTCCTGGATGCCCTGGGCCGGACCCTGGACAAGCTCATCAGCATCCAAAAGAGGACCAGGGACGACTACCGGGCAGACCAGGTCATCTTCGCCATCATTACGGACGGCCTGGAAAACAGCAGCCGGAACTACAGCCCGGCCAGGATCAAGGCCATGGTGGAAAAACAACAGGAAGCCTACGGCTGGGAATTCATCTTCCTGGGCGCCAACGTGGACAGCCTGGTCACCGCCAAGGCTTTCGGGATCAGCCCCGACCGGGCCTTGGACTATCTGGCTGACAAGGAGGGGACCGAACTCAATTACCAGATCCTGTCCGAGACCATGGGGACCTTCAGGACGACAGGCAGGCTGGACGACCAGACTTTCGACAGAATCCGCCAGGATGTCAAGGAAAGGGGCCGGCCCTAGCGCAAGGCCTCCCCTTTTGCTGTATTTCAATCAAATACGGGCAACCTGGGGGGTTGATCTATGTACCTTGAGACAGAACGCTTGCTCATCAGGGATCTGGACCAGATAGAGAGGATGACTTCCCCCGGGTGAAGCAGTCTTTACTTTTCTGAATCCGGTCCATGGCAAGGATTCGGGCTTTGCGCTACCATGGCTCCAATTGGCTCAGGCCAGGATGGAAAGGTAGGCGCCATGTCTTTTAGTCGGGTGAAGAAGTTTTTTGAAGAGGCCGGTCTCGGCGACAGGGTCAAGGTCCTGCGGGAATCCAGCGCCACGGTTGAGCTGGCCGCCCAGGCGTTGGGCTGTGAGACCGGGCAAATTGTTAAGACCTTGTCCTTCCTGGTCGACGGTCAGCCCCTCATGGTGGTCTGCGCGGGAAATGTAAGAGTCCATAATCCAAAATTCAAGGCCCGTTTTCTCAGGCGGCCCAAAATGATTCAGGCCGGACAGGTCCTGGAGTACACAGGTCATGAGGTCGGCGGTGTCTGTCCCTTTGCCGTCAAGGAGGGCGTTGACATCTACCTGGATGAATCCCTGAAGGCGAACAGGATCCTCTATCCGGGCGCCGGGAGTTCCCGGAGCCTGGTCGAGCTGACCCTTGAGGAGTTGGAGCAGTGCGCCAGGCCGACCGGTTGGATCGATGTCTGCCAGCCGGTCGACTGATTGCCAACAGGCTCCTTCCGGCAGGAATCAGGCGCCGGTCTCAACGCATCAGTTTCCTTAACAGCCTGAACCAACGGTCCGAATAGGGATGGTAGCGGACCGGCAGGTCAATCCACTTGCTTTGCCTGATCAGGCTCCTCATATGACTGAAGGCCTCAAAACTCTTGTAGCCGTGATAGGCTCCCATACCCGACTCCCCTACCCCGCCAAAGGGCAGATAGGGCGATGTCAGCTGCATGATGGTGTCGTTGATGGCCGCTCCGCCAAAGGAGCAGGTATCGAGCACACGACGCTCCCTTGCCTTGTCCCCCGTAAAGAGGTAGAGGGCCAGGGGTTTGGGACGCTCACGAATAAAACGGATGCACGCTTCCAGATCCTCAAAGCTGATCAGGGGCAGGAGGGGGCCGAAGATCTCCTCCTGCATGAGGGGGGATCGGGGATCCACTTCATCCAGCAGGGTAGGTACGATCAGGCGGCTTGCCTGATCCCGCCTGCCTCCGATAAGAATCGCCTGTCCCTCCAGGAGGGATTCCAGGCGTTGGAAATGTTTGTCGTTGATGATCCGGGGATAATCGCGGTAGTCACCACCGGGGAAGAAGTCGAGCAGGGCCTGTCTGAAATGCTCCACGAAGCGGTCTTTGACCCGCCTGTCGATGAGGAGGTAATCGGGGGCCACACAGGTCTGGCCGGCGTTCAGCACCTTTCCAAAGGCAATGCGGCGGGCCGCCAGCTTGAGATCGGCCGTTTCATCCACGATTACCGGACTCTTCCCTCCCAATTCCAGGACCAGGGGGGTCAGATGTCGGGAGGCTGCCGCCATGACAAGCTTTCCAACCAACGGGCTCCCTGTGAAAAAGATGAAGTCAAATTTCTCTTCCAGAAGGGCTGCGTTCTCCTCCCTGCCTCCCTCCACGACCGCCACAAGTTCGGGCGGAAAAAGATCCTGGAGGAGATTGGCCAAAAGACGGCTGGTCGCGGGGGCGTAGGCGGACGGCTTGACCACACTGCAGTTGCCGGCTGCCAGGGAGGCGACAAGGGGATTGAGGGTCAGCTGGACTGGATAGTTCCAAGGTGACATAATCAGCGCCAGCCCATAGGGTTCGGGCGCGATATAGCTCCTGGCCGGCATAAGGGCGGGAGGGGACTTGACCCGGCGTTCCCTGACCCAGCGGGGGAGGCGCTTCATAGTGAAACGCAATTCCGAGAGGACAATCCCCGTTTCCGTCATATAGGTTTCAAAGGCCGACTTGTTCAGATCTTCCCCGACCGCCCGGTTGATCTCTTCCTCATTTTTAATGAGGCTGGCCCGGAGGCGGCGGAGGCAGTCCTGGCGAAAGGCCAGGGGACGGGTTTGTCCACTGTCGTAGAAATCCCTCTGTCTTTTGACCAGCTCACCTATCCCCAGTTGTTCCTGGCTCTTTTTTGACGGATCCTGGCCACCCAGTTTTGATTTATCCATTCTGACCTCAAAGTCCCAACAAGGTCGTCGCGACCACGAAATATACCAAGAGCGCCAAGGCATCGACAATGGTGGTAATAAGCGGACCTGCCATAATCGCCGGATCGATCTTCAGCTTCTTCGCTATCAGGGGAAGCACCCCACCTACAATCTTTGATGCCATGACCGTGACCGTAATGGTGATCGACACCGTAAGGGCTATGAAGCTGTCCGTCCTTTCGAGTATGAGCAGGCGTACAAAATTCGTCACCGCCAGGGCGATCCCCACCAGGAAGCTTACACTCAATTCCTTCCAGATGACCTTCAACCAGTCGGCGGTCGTAATTTCACCAATGGCCAGCCCCCGAATGACCAAGGTGGAGGACTGGCTACCTGAGTTCCCACCCGTATCCATCAACATGGGGATAAAGGCACTCAAAACAACCACCTGGGTCAGGATGTCCTCGAACCTCCCCATGATCCTGCCGGTGAAGGTCGCGGATACCATCAGGATCAGAAGCCAAGGGAGCCTATGTCTTGCCATGGCAAATATCCCCGTTGTCAGATAGGCCTCCTCTGATGGGGACATAGCGGCCATTCTCTGAAAGTCTTCCGTCGCTTCCTGCTCCATGATATCGATGATATCGTCGACAGTAATAATCCCCGTCAGCCTGTTTTCATTGTCGATGACCGGCAAGGCCAGGTAGCCGTATTTTTTAAAAGAATGCGCGACATCCTCCTGGTCATCGTGGGTATTGACGCGGACAATCTCAGGTTCCATGATGTCTTCGATGATCAAATCCTCATCAGAGGTGACCAGGGTCCGCAAGGAGACAATACCTTCCAGCCTGCGCTCACTGTCGGTCACATAGCAGGTGTAGATGGTCTCTTTTGTCATCCCCGTCTTTTTAATCCGGGCCAGGGCCTCCTTGACCGTCATCGATTTCTTGAGATCGACATATTCGATGGTCATCAAGCTGCCGGCGGAATCCTCCGGATACATGAGGAACTGATTGATCAGGGCCCTCTCCTCTTCTCCCGCGATACTCAGGATCTTTTTGACGAGATTGGCCGGCATTTCCTCAATCAAGTCAACCCTGTCGTCGAAAAAGAGTTCGTCCATTATCTCCTTCAACTCTTCATGGGTGACAGAGTTGGCGATCCTCAACTGCTGATCGGGTGTAAAGCGTGAAAAAACCTCCGCCGCCATTTTCTTGGGCAGCATCCTGAAGAGAAGCAGGGTCATATAAGGATCACAGGTTTTCAAAATGTCCGTGACATCCGCTTCATTCATTTTTGACAAGACTTCGCTAGCCCTGATGTAGTTCTTCGCCTCGATTAATTTTCCTATTTCATTTGCCTTCATACTCAACCTACTCCCGCTTCTTCCTGTAGGATCACCCTCCATCCGATGCAGCTCCCTCAATCAGAAGTATTCATAATAAACCCGGTTTGGCAGGGGGAGATAAGCTTGAGATCAGGGCTTGGGGGTGGCCAGCTTTTCCGCTTTTTCCCATAAAAAAACCCCTGGGCCTCAAAGAGACTATGGAGCCTGTTGTCACAGATAATCCCGTTTGAGCTTTAACACTGCGAGGCGGTGAAATTGCGTTGGTTGAAGCCTTCATCGACAGCAACTGTTCATACCAGCTCATAGTGTCTCCACTATTCCGCGGCAGCAATCCATATCCTGGCAGGAGCCTTACCTACCGAGTATTCTGTTGATAATCCGAATAAACGATAGCTTATGGGGCCCCTAATGTCAAAGGCGGAAAAACCAAGGTCCTCAGAAGCTGGTGCTCCTGAGGACCTTGGTGGGCGTCTGCCTTTTTATTACACCAGCTGTCAACTTGACAGGGGCAAGACAATTTTGAAGCAGTCCCTTACATATTCAGCGTTTGATCTATTTTATTCCAAGTCAAAGGCCTTGGTGATCTCCTCCGGTGTGCCAGCAAGGATGGCCAAGATGATAAAGTTATCCTTCATGGCTACGGTCGAATAGTTTGTCTCACCGGTAGCCCAGTTCTCAGTCTCCGAAACCCAGACCTTGTGGTCTTTCTCGTCGACCCGCTTGTCATCAAAGGATCCCGCCATAGCTGGTATGGAGAAGTAATCCTGTGCCGCCTTGGCACTTGGCAGGACATAGGCGTCAACACTGAGGCCATCTGACCCGTAGGACAGGACAGTGGTGCCGTCCCTTTCCGACACTCCCAGAGCGGATTCGTCGATGTCCAGATAATTGGCAAGCTTTGTCTTTACCTCATCGACCTTGTAAGCGCCGCCCCCCGACTTACCGCCGCCACAGGCAGCCAAGGTAAGAAGGATCAGGATGGCCAAGGCCAGTACGGTCATACGATGTAAACTTTTTTTCATAATTTTCCTCCCTTAATCTATATAACCGCTCCGCAGTGTACCATTGATTTCATCCCCCGACAAGAATGATGCAAAAGGTCTGAATTTGGGTTAGGCTTTCATTATCCATTGAAAGAGAAAACCTAAAAAAGGAGGCCCCTCTTGACTGATATTGATAAGGCTGTCAGACTCTACACCCTCATGGCGGATCGGCTGGAAAACAGCGGCCGTGCGCCCCGGCAAACCCGTGTCTACCGTGAACTGGCCGACTTCATCCGGGATTGCCGGACTCTGGCGGAGGCCACCGAAAAGATCAAGAACTCCCCCTATTACCTGGCTCCTGGCGCCGCCCTTTTACAGGACAAGCTGGCCGCCCTGGCCCAGGCTTCGGAGGTCAGTGGTATGCCCGATGTGGCCCAGGTCTACTGGGAGAAAATTGGGTCCATCGATGCTGATGTCTCTGCCATGTATGAGACAGGCTATGAGGTCCGGGCCCGGAATCTCAAACAGCCTTACCTGGAGACGCTGGAGGCTTTTTCAGCTATCTATCGAGCCTATTTAACCCTGTCAGGCTTGAGCGCCCTGGATTCAACCGGCCGTGAATCGGCCCTCAAGGACCTCAGGGAGGCCTTGGGCCGCCTGAGGAAACCATCGGCCGTCTTTGAGGAACTGGCCTGGCTCCCGGCCTTCCGCCGCCTTGTGGAGGCGGATGATGCCGCCTACGGACTTTTTGTGCAAGCGATCCCCCGGCTGGCGGCAGGGGAAGATCCCAATCTGAGCGAGGAGCTTGAAGCCATAGAAATTGAATTGCGACGGACCCTGGCCGGCCTTCCGGCCCTTCAGGACCCCATCAAGAGGGCTGGCAGGGCCAATGCCGGACGCATCCGCCGGGCCCAGGCGCTGGCCCAGGCCCCCCCGTCCCGCGCGGGCAACTACCAGTTCAGCCAGGAGGAGGTGAAGTCCTATGTCTGATATCAACCGCGATACCGTTAACGGCTATATGACCATTTTCAAGGATTACCAGCCTATGCATCCTGATCTGCAGGCTCAGGTGGATGATCTGGGCCGGCGGATGTATGAACTGGCGGCCAGCCAATCCGACCCCCTCGTTTTTTTCCAGGCCTTCGCTGAATCCGGCCTCCAGGAGGAATATTCAGCCCTTATGAGCAAGGTGGTCATGGCGGACATGGGGACGGCGGCCCCCGATGGCACTGTCAAAACAGACTACAGTGATACCCCCGCCCCCGAAGTATTCTCAGTCCGTCAATTTCTGGACCAGTACCGGCTCCCTTATGAGGAAGTAAAAAAGGCCGGTTACCGGAAGCGGGCCGAGAGGGCCTATGAGGCGCTCTTTGCTGTCGCCGATGAGACCGGGGACATGCAGGAGGCCCAACTCCTGATCGAGGAGAGGCGGCTGCTCTGGAATCTGGTCAAGGAAGACGGTCTGGATATTTTCCAGCCCATCCTGGAAGCCATGGACCCCCTCCAGCCCGAAAGCATCCCCTTGGAAAAGCACCTGGAAGTCTACCAGGAATCGGACAGCGACGAGACCCTGACCTACGGGCTGGAAGTCCTGGAAGGGGAAAAGACAGCCCTGCTTGGCAGGGCCCTGTCCCGGGTCCAGCTGGCGGTCCTCCTGGCCGGCCTCCTCATGGACTATGGGGCCAACAAGTTCACCGCCCAGGAAAGTGGAGGCCTGGGGCCAGTGGGGAAAAAGGCCCTGAAGGGAATGATAGCCTTGCGGCAGGCAGTCAAGAAATGCCTGGCCCTCCTGGAAAGCGATTTTGGGATGACCTTTACCGATCTTGTCCAGGATCCCGGCCTCATGATCTGGCTCCTGGTGCCACAAAACGCGGATGAGCTGGGTCGTTTCAAGGTGACCCTCCATCCCCAGAACTGCCGGGCCCTGGAAGATCTGGTCGGGGAGATCCAGTCCGGCCTGACCACCCTGGAACTCCTGCAAAGGGAGAACGACCCGGTCATCTGGTATGCCCTGACAGGCATGGAGGGCCGGTCCTATCAGGACCAGGCCGAAAGAATGGCCCAGGCCTCCAATGCCTCCCTGACCTACTTCCGCTACAAGGCCAGCCTGGCTCAGGCAGGCGCGGCCCATTTGCCTGAGAAGGAAGCGAAATCCCAAGCCGTACCGCTTCCGACCCAGTCAGGGGATAAGCCCTCGGCCAGGGGTCTCTTGAAGGGACTTTTCGGCCGATAGGAGGGCCCGGCCGGGGATGACTTACCCCGCGCGGGTTGCCAAACCGCTTAAAAAGGATAGATCGTCTTCTTCCTGATATTGTCGAAGATGGCCTGGATACCGGCCAAGGGTAGGTAGAGGAGGACCAGGAGGATAATCGAAAGCTCGTAGATTAAGCTGGTCTTTCCGGAGGGTTTTCCTTTAAGGCGGTCACGGATGGCGCTGACGGCGATACCATATATATTGGCCGCCTGCATGGTTCTGGCAAGGGCCAGGATTACCAAGGCCCCCTCCTGGCCATATTCATCAGCAAGCCTCTGCCATGATCCTTCTGACGTCTTTCCATTTTTGTCCGCGTAATGCTGCGCGAACATAACGCCCACAAGTTCATTTGCCGGGATATTTTCCATCTCCCCGTCCAGGATGGCGCCAATCTCTTCCGGGCTCATCCCCTCTTCCAGGGCAAATTTCGTATGCGCATAGGAGCAGGCTTCACAACCATTGACCTCAGTGACAGCCAGCATGATCCTTTCCCTGAATTGAGGGGATATGAGCTTTTTTCTCCGGTTCAATCTCAAATATTTTATACTTCTGAACAGAAGTACAAGGGATTTGTAAAAGTCACAATGGCTGTAAATTTTCTTGAAAAATCTCTCTTCCACCACTTCGACTCCTCAGCCGCAGAACAGGGTACCAGGCTCAAGCTGGCCTTTTACCGGAAGCGGACCGCCGTTCCGTAGGCCATGACTTCCGCGGCCCCCTGCATAACAGCTGATGAGGCCAGGCGGATGTTTATGACGGCATCCGCGCCCATAGCCTGGGCTTCCGCCGCCATCCGTTCAAGGGCCAGATCCCTGGCACTGGCCATCATTTCGTTGTAGCTTTTCAGCTCACCACCGATCAAGTGCTTGAAACTCTGACCGATGTCCTTTCCCAGATGACGGGTCTGGATGGTACTGCCCTTGACCAGGCCCAGGAACTCCAGCTCCTTTCCCGGAATATGATCTGTATTGACTAAAAACATTTGTTTTCCTCCCATCGCGCCCAGGCGCCTTGGTCGCCCTATGCATACTTTCCAACCCCTGCGCCCCTACTACCTTCCCATTATAGGCCCAAAGATGGATCGGCCAATGTCAGCTATAATGGTTTTAGTATTGCAAACACGAACAACTTTGAGGATTCCTGGCATGAAGACAATGAAATTAGTGATTGGGATCATCAGCATCGTTTTATCCTTGCCAATATTTTTGCAATCATGCACGGCGGTATTTGTCGATGCGATTTCTGCCGAGGGCGGCACAGGCGCTGCATCCGGCATGATTATGTTTCTGGTTATGTTATCGACGGGTATCGTCGCCATCGCCACCAGAAACAGCAGGGGGGCGGCCGTATATTGTTTTGTCACATACGCCATTGCTGGTTTATTGGGCATTTCAGTAACCGGGGCCTATAAAGACTTGATCATCTGGGGCTTCCTGTCCATAATCTTTGCCATACTATTTTTTATTTCCCTTTTCACTAAACCCAAACAAAATGAGATACCTCCTCCGCCAAATCAATATTGGAATTATCCACATCATTAGAGAATAATCACTATCCGATTAGACAGGAGTTTTCCGGTTTGAGGCTCATATTCGGAAGAACTGGAGTGTGTCTGACGTCAAATCAATTATTTATCCTCCGTGGTACAATGGCGATATAGTCAGAGGCGATGTCTGGGGGAATGAGGCTTCCTTGACCGGGCCGATCCGTACCTATGAAACGAATACTTGACAAAAACCTTGCTATACAGTCTACTTAGTGAGTATTCAGTTCAATTGCTTTGTTTCCCATGTTGTGCGAATCATTGAATGTCGATAATTGTTAGCAAATTTTTTTGTTTACGGTGAATACGCAATAATAATTGAAGGGGGCAGCCAAATGAATAGTGGAACAGTCAAATGGTTCAACCAGGAGAAGGGCTATGGTTTCATCGCCAACGACGACGGTGGGGATGATCTGTTTGTACACTTCTCAGCGATCGTCTCTGATGGCTTCAAGACGCTCGACGAGGGACAGAAGGTCACTTTTGATATCGAAAGAGATCCGAAGAACAATAAGCAGAGAGCTACCAATGTTCGCCTAGCGTAAGGACGGTTTTGGCGCAAGGCCGAAAACGCTTCTTCGTTCGAAAGTTGTAAATAGCTGACATTCAAGAGGACTGTGCTGTTCAGGAAAATGAACCGCATAACTCCTCTTTTTTTCTGAATTACCCCTATACCTGACCCGCAAGGACCTTATCTTATTTGCCGAAGGAGGCTGCCGCGTCACGCAGGTATTGTCCGGCTTTTTCCTTCACCCCTTCCGGGTCGGAAAGCTCTACGGCTCCTTCACCGGCGACATCTTCATACAAATAGGAATCATAAGCGTCCAGGATCCCCAGGACACGGATACCGACCAGGGTCAAGCCGACTGGATCACCGGTCCGGATGAGCAACTCAACTTCTCTGCCATAGCCTGAATCGATCGATTCCAACCCCTCATAATGATAGGCAACGACGACATTGAATCGCTTCGATACCAAGTTATCCTCCAGTTCTTTTGTCTCCGCCAGATCGACTTCTATCGCATAGTCCCGCAATTGGGTTTGGGTGGCCTCGTAGGTGATTCTCCGCTCTTCAATTTTCCCGGCTATATACTCTGAAACACCCTCATTGACCGAAAGGCCAGCCGGCAAGCTGAAAGGATCCACCTGGTCAACAGCGGTAAAGAGTCTCACGACGAAGGTATTTACATCTTCGTCAATGTCCCCCCTTTCTTTCGTCCCGGCGCTACATCCAGCAGAGATCGCCAGGGCCAGGATTAGAACAGTGGTGGGTAAAAGTGAAAGAAGGCGTTTCATTCTATAAGCTCCCTCTACTGCAGTCTGCCTGTTCATCCTGCCCATGCCTAGGAATGAATAGCAAGCATGTGTTTTATATTTAACTCTTCTTGTCGTCCAGATTCAAGGACAGGGCATTGATTGCAACGATCACCGTGGACGCTGACATCAGGATTGCTCCAACCGCAGGCGCCAAGGTGATGCCAAGGGGGGCCAGGATGCCGGCTGCGATGGGAATCGCAATAAAGTTGTAGCCGGCCCCCCAGGCCAGATTCTGGTTTATCTTTCTGGTGGTTTTAACTGAAAGCTCAATGAAGGATTCAATATCACCAGGATCAGACTGAGTCAAGATAAGATCTGCTGAGTCCAAGGCGACCTGCGTCCCCGCCCCGATCGCCACCCCGGCATCCGCGAGCGCAAGTGAAGGCGCGTCATTCACGCCATCGCCAACCATAATGACCGTTTTACCCTCATTTTCATATAACTCCACGAGGTCATACTTATCTTGTGGAGACATATTGGCCTGGTATTCGACACCCAACTCTTCAGCAACATCCCTGGCTGCTGATTCATTGTCACCGGTCGCTATGACAGGTTTGATACCCCGCGCTTTTAGAAGCTCCATCAATTCCTTGCTGGTCGTTTTCAGCTCATCGCCTAAGGCGACTGCCCCAATCGCTTTGTCATTCTCAGTTAATACGCTCAATGTCGCCCCTCTTGGAGCTTCAATAACTACTTCCCGACCCAAGGCTTTTTGGCTGATCAGTTGGTAGGACCTTCCATTAACTTCACCCACAACGCCTTCTCCGGAGATAACAGCTACGGAATCGAAGCTGACTGCCGGAAGCTCCTCCTGTTCAGCAAAATCAATGATAGATCGGGCAATTGGATGGCTCGAGCCTGCTTCAATACCGGCAAGCAGTCCGATGATCTCCTCTCTTGAATACCTGTCATCGAGAACTTGCACGTCCAGCACCTTGAACTCACCGGTCGTCAGGGTTCCTGTCTTATCCAGCACCATGATGTCCGCTCTTGTGGTCAGGTCGTAGACTTCACGGTTTTTCACAAGTAAACCCCTTTGGGCACCCAAGCTGGTACTACGGGATATTACCAGGGGAATTGCCAGTCCCAACGCATGAGGGCAGGCGATAACTACTGTCGTTACGGCAAATCTTACCGCGGTCGACAGGTCAGCGAGAAGGAACCAGACAAGAAATGAACTGATCGCGACTGCCACAGCTATCCAGAACAACCAGCCCGCCACAAGATTGGCCCTATCTTCCGCGCGGGAGGGTTGACTCTGCGCCTGGCTGACTAAAGCCTGGACTTGTGAGATGAATGATTTTTCCCCGAGTTCCCTCACTTCAATGAAGAGAATCCCCTGACCATTTGTTGATCCCCCGATAACGGGGTCCCCAAGGACTTTTTCAGTGGGGGTCGACTCCCCGGTCAAAAGTGATTCGTTTACATCAGAGCTTCCACGGATGACAAGTCCATCAGCAGGGATGCTCTCTCCAGCCTGCACCCGGACAATATCGCCCAGCTGGAGCTCCGCAAGTGGTTTCCTTGTAATCGATCCATCGCCACCGACCACCTGGGCATCTTTTGGCAGTAAGGCAGCCAATGATTTCTGCGCGTCGCCAGCCTCCCCCAGTGCTTTCATTTCAATCCAATGCCCCAGCAACATGATTAAAAGGAGTGAGGCAAATTCGGAGAAGAAATCCATCATTTGCAGGCCAGTCAGGTAACTTGCCACGACAGAGTACAGGCTATAAAGATATGAAACACCAACACCTAAGGAAATCAGGGACATCATCCCCGGTTTTTTCTTTTTGATTTCTTGCCAGCCACCCTGAAAGAAGGGGCTGCCGCCATAAATCAGCAAAAGGCTTGCCAGGATAAGGACAACAATATTGGAATAGGGGAAGGCGATCAGTCCCGTCTCAGAAAGCCCAAAAAAGGGCGCCAACAGCAAGATGGGAATCCCCACCCACAGCGAATTGAAAAACTTCCGCCTAAATAAACGGTGATCGTGGTGACCGTGTCCTTCGCCCCCGTGACCGTGATTGGTGTGTTCCTTGCCTTTTGAGACGTGCTTGATTTCCATGGTCACTTCCTCATGATGTCCGGCTACACCATCCCGGTGACAGTGCCTGTCAGTATCCCGCCTTTTTCGTTCTGCTCCCCCCAAATCTAATAGTAAGCTGTTTAAACGCTAATCTTTGTAACGTCAGGGAAGGCTGTATTGCCTGGCAGGGAAAATATTTGGCAAAAAGATCCACCCAACTCGGAGCGGACCAAAACAGATGGAATACCGCTCGCCGGCGAGCTGATTTTTTAAGGGGGCTAGCACGATTTGATTCACGTCAGCTGTTTGCCGAGCAAAAAATCCATCAGATTAATCTGTTGAATGCCCTTTTCCGACCAGTCCAGGTTATCCAGTATCAGTTAGTAACCAATCTTGAATGAATATCCTCACATGATTCAGTTAACAACTGAAAGCTAGAAACTATTCTCGATTAACGACAGTGCATCAAATCGTGCCAGGGTGCCAAGCTATTGGGTTTTCGATCACCATGTCACAATGAGATGGACCTGCAAGCCGGACGACACTATTTTCTTATAAGGTAAAAGACCCGCCCCAGTCGGAGCGGATCTTCAAAATTGGAGGCACCATCCGGATTTGAACCGGAGAATAGAGGTTTTGCAGACCTCTGCCTTACCACTTGGCTATGGTGCCCTATAGAAAGACCGGCGATGATCCGCCGGTCTTCGTCTGGAGCGGGATACGAGATTCGAACTCGCGACTTTCACCTTGGCAAGGTGACACTCTACCACTGAGTTAATCCCGCAAGACAGCGGCATGCGCCGCTTCTTTCAGCTTCCGGCGCCCTGCCATATTAGCAAAGGCATTTGACGCTTGTCAACCGAAAACCCCTGCCTGGTGGGACCTGCCGGGCTTGAACCGACGACCTCCTGCGTGTGAAGCAGGCGCTCTCCCTGCTGAGCTAAGGTCCCGTGTGGTGACCCGAACGGGAATCGAACCCGTGTCTTCGCCGTGAAAGGGCGATGTCTTGACCCCTTGACCATCGGGCCATCTTGGTGGCGGCAACAGGATTTGAACCTGTGACACTTCGGGTATGAACCGAATGCTCTGGCCAACTGAGCTATACCGCCCTCTGTTCAAGATGCGCAACAGTTGAATGATATCAGTGTCATTTGATTTTTGTCAAATCAATTCCTCCGCCGCCGGCCCGGAAAAGCGGGAATCATTTATTCTTCAAAAAGAGTACGGGCCAGGTCGAGCAGAGGCAGCATAAACAGGGCGCCCGCCCCGCCTGGATAATCAAGGGCAGTATCCAGAAGAGGGGTCAGGCCAAGCTCACGGATAACCCGCTCGCTCCCCGGATCCGCCGGTGTCTGTGAGGCAAAGAAAAGAGTCCTGGTCTCGGGTAAAAGCCGGACCACTGTCAGGGCGGCTGCCAGGGTCACCTGGCCGTCGAGCAGGAGGGGGACGCCGTAAACGGCCGCTCCCGCGTAAAAACCTACCAGGGCCGCAATATCCAGACCCCCCACCTTGCGCAGGACCTCGAAGGCGTTGTAGCGGTCGGGCTCCCTCTTTTCGAGCGCCTCGGTCAGCACGTGGAGGCGGCGGCTGAAAATTTCATCGGGCAGGGCCGGACCCTTGGGCAGGAGCTCATCCGGTGGGCGGCCGGTCAGGGCGGCGATGACCGCCGTGGCTGACAGGCAGGAGCTGGCTGCCGCCTCCGCCCCGATCAAGAGACGGAAACCACGGGAGGCAGCCTGGGCCGAAAACTCCATGCCCAAACGGACAGCTGTCATCATGGCCTCCTCGGTCAGGGCATCCTCAAGAAGGAAGTTGCGGCTGCCTTCCGGGATCACCGGGGCGTGTACCACGCCTTCCAGGTCCTTATCCAGGCCGGCTACTCCCAGATTGACGGGAATCAGCTGTGTCCCCGTCCGGCGGGCCAGCCGGCCGACGACCGCGCCGCCCTCCCTCAATTTTTGGACAAGATCCACCGTTGCCGGGGCCAGACTGTCCATCAATCCACCCTCCCCGGCAATCGCGTTATCCGCGGCAAAGACGAAGACGGCCCGGGGCTCGGTTTCCAGCTCCTCTCCGGGCGACCAGCCGGCCAGGCGGACCATGAGCGCCTCAATCAGGTCGGAGGGCAGGTAGCCGCTGTGCGCCGAATCACGCCGGGCGGCCGCCCTCAGCTCCTTCCTCCGGTCAGCTGCCGGTATGGCCTTGGTCTGTTCGTAGAAGTCTTCCCTTGTAAAACTTTTCATGGTCCTAGCCTCCCGCGGGGAAAAAGCCTGACAGGGCCGCGGCAATCACGATCAGACCAAGCAGGATCCGATAGAAGGCGAAGATGCGAAAGTCGTGTTTCCTGATGTAGTTCAAAAGGAACTTGATGATCAGGATGGAGACCAGGTAGGCCACTCCCATGCCGACGGCGATGGAGAGCCACTGGATCAGGTTGAAACTGAGGCCCAGCTTGAGCAGCTTCAGCATACTCGCCCCCATCATGACGGGGACGGCCAAATAGAAGGTGAAGGTGGCCGCGACAGGCCGGGTCATACCAATCAGGAGGCCGCCCAGGATGGTCGCGCCTGACCGCGAGGTACCTGGCAGGACAGCGGCGATCAGCTGGAACAGGCCGATTATGAGCGCCATGACCCAGTCGATCTGCTCGACGGATTGCACGGGCCTGCGGTGGCGCCTGTATTTGACGATTCTTTCAACGATGAGGAAGGCCAGCCCGACCAGGATCAGCATGACAGCGACCGTCCAGGGATTGTAGAAGATGGCATCGATCTTGTCGTCAAAGAGGACGCCGATGATGGCGGCCGGCACACAGGCGATCAGGATCATGACCCAGAGTCTGAAGATGCGGTGGTCGACCACAAAGGGGGTCCGGCCAATCTGGAAGGGGGTCAACTGACCCTCACCCGTCACGGCTTCCGCCTTTGACGCCCGTGGGAAAGGCCAAAGCTGCCGCCAGAAAGTCACAAGGACCGCCAGGACCGCCCCCAGCTGAATGACAATCAGATAGAAGGAGAAAAAATGCTGGTTGCTCACCACATCCCCACCAGCCCTGAAAGGGACCAGCCGTTCCAAAAGAAGAAGATGACCGGTACTGCTTATGGGAAGCCACTCGGTCACTCCTTCGACCAGTCCATATAAGACACTCTTCAAGACATCAAGCCATGCCATGCGTCACTTTCCTTTCTCGCCGCGCTCAGCGCGCGGGCTGCCCCAACTGTCGGATGATGAGCAAGCCCCCGGGCAGGAGGGTGAAAACATCACGGCTCCGTTTCCAAATACCCTGGCTGATCACATTGCCGCGATGATCGTAGAGCTCGTAAGCCGCCTCCTGC
>JAXGOR010000002.1:0-371436 GCA_040767365.1 Clostridia bacterium | reverse complement strand
GAAACTTATGAATTATTACCAAAGATGAGTGAAATTCATTGTTGTCTTTCCCAACACGAGCAAAAGCAAGGAAATCAAACAGACATCAATCCTACGACCTCCACGCACGTGGAAATGGTCGTGAAACTTATAAAACTGTAGGAAAAAGGGCGAGAAGGCTCTGTCAAATAAAAGAACTGAAAGGCGTCAACGGTGGCGCTCCCTTCTTTTGGGGAAGCGCGCCCGGGAGGTAAAGTGATGAAGGCAAAAGTAGACCACGATCTTTGCATCGGCTGCGGCCTGTGCGAATCAATCTGTCCTGAGGTATTCGAAATGGGGGATGATGGCCTGGCCCATGTCATCGCCGAGGTGACCGAGGACTTGGAGGACAGCGCCCAAGAGGCCTGTGAATCCTGCCCGACTGAAGCGATTTCTCTGGAGTGAGATCCGGATAAGGAGAAAATCATGGAAAAAATCGCAGTCTTACTGGAGAATCTATTTAACGAGCACGAGCTTATCTACCCCTACCACCGCTTGCGGGAAGACTTTGAAGTCCATCTGATAGGGAGCGAGAAGGACACCTTCTACGCCGGTTCAAGCGGCATGAAAGTCAAAAGCACCCATGGGTCGGCTCAGGTGAGCGCGAAGGACTACAAAGCCCTCTTCATACCGGGCGGCTTTTCCCCCGACTACATGAGGCGGTCCGATTCGACCCGGGCCCTGGTGAGCGAGTTTGACCGGCTGGGGAAACCCATTGCCGCCATCTGCCATGGGGCTTGGATGCTGGCCTCCTGTTGCGACCTCGAGGGGAAGGAGGTCACTTCCTTCTTTTCCATCAAGGATGACCTGATCCATGCCGGAGCCCGTTGGCTGGACCAGGAGGTGGTGATTTCGGGGAATCTGATCAGCTCGAGGAATCCGGATGACCTGCCGGCCCTTATGAAGGCTTTCCTGGATCAGCTGAGCCGGACAGATCCCTAGCTCCCGCCTCCTGGCCTTCTGCCAGGACAGGCGCAACTTCCTGCCTTTCCCGCCGGGCCCGCTTGATCTTCCTGGGCCGGGGGTTTTTGAGGATCAACTCGGCATGCATGAAGGCCCCGGCCATGATGATGTAGACGGCCAGGTAGAGCCAGAGCATGAGGAAGATGATACCGGTGATACTGCCATACATGACATAGTAGCGCGTCTGGATGGCGATGAAGTAGGAGAGCCCGTAGGAGATCAGGATCCAGCCCGCGGAAGTCGCCATGGCCGCCAGCAGGGTATGGCGGAAGTAGGTCCGCTGCCTCTTCACCAGGACAAAGATCAGACTGAAGATCAAGGTCAGGAGGAGGAAGGTTGCCAGATGGGCGAAAATATCAAAATCATCCTGCAGGATAAAGGCCGGCAGGGTCAAAAACTGTTGGAGGTAGTCAAGCAGGAAGCGGTAGAAGGCCAGGAGCAGGAGGATGCCGATCAGGATCAGGCTGATCACGAAGATGGCAATGATGCCGATCAGGCGCCGGAAAAGGAAGTTGTATTCCACCTGCCTGTGGTAGATCCTGTTCAGTGATGTCACGATACTGGCCGCCCCCCGGGAAGCCGCCCAGAGCAAACCCAGCACTGAGATCGACAGGAAGGGGATACTGCTCATCCGGCCGACCGAGTCAAGGAAATTCTGCAGGATGCGCAAAATCTCCTCCGGCACCACGACGCTGAGTCTGGGTATAGCAAGTTCGAAATGCAGGGCCAGGTCCGGATTCAGGAGGTTGAGCAGGCTGAAGACGAACATGATCAGGGGGAAGAGGGAGAAGAGCAGGTAGTAGGAGGAGGCGGCCGCGTCAACCCCGATCCTGAGGGCGGCCAGACGCCGCAGGCGCTCCCTCCAGGCGGAAGCCCAGGATTTCTCATTGGTGTAATCCTCGATCCTTTGTTGCAGATCATTCAGCTGGGCCGTGAGGCGGTTGCCTTCTTTCTGCCCGGCCTGCTTGTCCGTTTTCCGTTCTTCCATCTCTCCCATCCCGGCAAGCCCTGTCCGTCCGAATATGTGTCCATCATAGCGCAGATGGGAACCCTTGTATCGGGAAAACCCCCTCCCTCCGCTTATGATGAAGGCACGAATGTGATAATTTCAATCCCCAAGAGGAGGAAGCTATGTCCAGGAAATTCGAACAGGCAGAGGCCTTGAAGGATATTTTGAGAAAACTTAGTGATGGCGCGTCCCCTGAAGAAGTCAGGGAGGAGTTCCTTGCCAGCTTCAGCACGGTGGACGCCTCGGAGATCGCAGCCGCGGAAGCGGAGCTGATCAGGACCGGGACGCCCGTGGAGGAGATACTGCAGCTCTGCAATGTCCATGCGGCCGTCGTCGGAGGCAGTGTCAAGGGTATTGAGGCTGATACCGGCAGGGGACATCCCCTGACCGTCTTCTACAAGGAGAACGAGGGACTGACTGCCTTCCTGGAGGGGGACTATGCCCAGGCCAAGGCAGGCTTCCTGGCGGGGGATGACAGCGGCCCCTATGTCCGCGCCCTGAAGGAGCTCCTCAAGCTGGACAGGCATTATGCCCGCAAGGAACAGCTGATCTTCCCCTACCTTGAAAGAGAGGGCATCACCGCCCCTCCCAAGGTCATGTGGGGGAAGGACGATGAGATCCGCAACCTGATCAAGAGTTCCCTGGCCAAGGCCGAGGCTGGTGAGAGGGATGAAAGACTTTTCGCCGAGATGGAGTATGAGGTCCGCGGCATGATCCAGAAGGAAAATGAGATCCTGAAGCCCATGCTGGTAGAGAACCTGACCGGGGAGGATTGGAAGACTGTTGCCCGGGAAAGCGACCAGTTCGGCTACGCCTTCACCGGCGACCTGGAAGGCGCGAGTCCCTCGGACGCGAAGGCCTGGCTCAAGGGGGATGAGGGACCGGTCCAGCGGTCCGGTGATCATGCCGTCGAACTGCCAAGCGGTTATTTCAGCGCCAGGGAACTGGAGGCCCTCCTGAATTCCCTCCCCGGCGACATAACCTATGTCAACGCGGAGGGCAGGGTCCAGTACTTCAGTGAGGGAAAGCACCGGGTCTTTCCCCGGACCCGGACCATCATCGGCCGGCTGGTGGAGGACTGCCACCCACCCAAGAGCCTCCACCGGGTCCTGGCCGTGGTGGAAGCCTTCAAGTCAGGGGAAAAGGATGAGGAACACTTCTGGATCCAAAAGGACGGCCTCTTCATCCTGATCCGCTACTACGCGGTACGGGACGCGGGGGGCGCCTACCTGGGCGTCCTTGAGGTCACGGAGGAAATCTCGGACCTGAGAAAACTGGAGGGAAGCAAGACCCTTCTGACTGAAGAGATATAAAGCCCAGAGGTTTGGGGGGAACCCGATATGGAAAGAAAGATTATTGAACAGGTTACAGGCTACCGGACCCAGGACGGGGCGGGCGTCAGCCTGGTAAGGGTTCTGGGGAACAGGACCGTGGATGCCTACGATCCCATCCTCCTGCTGGATTCCTTTGACAGCACCAACCCCGACGATTATACGGCCGGATTCCCCCTCCACCCCCATCGGGGGATTGAGACGGTCAGCTATGTCTACCGGGGCCGGATGACCCACAGGGACAGCCTGGGCCATGAAGATACCATCGGTGACGGGGAGGTCCAATGGATGACAGCCGGCTCCGGCATTAAGCACGAGGAGAGGCTGCCTGCCTCAGACCGCCTGCTGGGGGTCCAGCTCTGGCTCAACATGGCAGCCCATGACAAGATGGCGCCACCCGCCTATCACAGCATCAAGAACCAGGCGATTGAGGAAATTGATTTCGAGGGGGGAAGGCTGAGACTCCTGGCCGGCCATTATGAGGGCAGGCAGGGCTACCTGGGTCAATACCAACCGCTTGACTATTACGATGTCCACCTCGATCCCGGCGCCTCGATCCTATTGGATACGGCAAGGGACCGGTCCGTCCTGGTCTTCACCCTCCAAGGGGATGCCCTGATCGGGGGTCAACCTGTCAAGGAAAAGACCGCCGTCAAGCTGTCCGAGGGGGATACGGTCAAGCTTGCGGCCGGGGAGACCCCCGCCCAGATCCTCTTTATCAGCTCCGAGAGGCTTGACGAACCCATCGCCTGGGGTGGCCCCATTGTCATGAATACCCGGGATGAGCTCAAGCAGGCCTTCGAAGACCTGAGGGAAGGCAACTTTTTGCAGCATGACATTGCCTACTGACAGCTGCCCTCCCCTTAGGGGCCCGGGCTATAATAAGGACGGCAACGAATTATTGCCAGCTTGAGGGGCTATGAGAAAAAAGGCAGTCCTATACATTGTCAGACTTATCATCCAGCGCTGTCTGGGCCTCCTGTGCTTCCTGCTGGGTTCCTGGTGGCTTATGACGGATCGGGCCTGGATCTACTTTGGAAGCTACTTTGCCGTCGCCCTCCTCTCAGCGGCCCTCCTCTACAGGATCAATCCGGAGACCCTGGCCAGGCGGGGGGATCTGGTGACCGACTCACCCCTTTGGGATAAGATCCTGCTCAGCCTGCTCTGGATCCTCTCCTTCTTTGTCATCTATGGACTGGCTGGCCTGGAAGCCGCCAAGCAGCCGGCGATCGGTCCCTTATTCTGGCTGGGACTGGCCCTGAGTCTCCTGTCCTCCGCCATCAGCCTTGCGGCTCTTCTTGTAAACCCCTTCCTGGAGTCGACGGCCCGGATACAGACGGACCGGGACCAGAAGGTCATCGCGACAGGGATCTACAAGGTGGTCCGGCACCCGACCTACGCGGCTGTCCTGCTTTGGTGCCTTGCCATCGTCCTGATTTTTCCAAGTCTTCTTCCCCTCCTGACCGCCTGCCTGGTCGCCTTGGTCACCTTGATCCGGACCTGGTTGGAGGACAGGATGCTGATGGAAAAACTTGAGGGCTACTCCGATTACAGCCGGAAGACCAAATACCGCCTTATCCCCTATATCTGGTAATAAAAGACCCCCTTCCCTGAGGATGGGGGTCCGGACTGTCAGTCAAGCCTGACTTCAGCCGTCTGCCGGGGTCTTTTCCTCTTCCGGCAGATCGCACTGGCAGGGCGATTCCGGATTGTCGATCTGGACCAGGGCTCGCTCGAGGACCTCGTCCATGTGGGCAACCGTGAAGAACTCCAGCTTTTCACGGACGGTGGCGGGTATGTCCTCTACATCGCGTTCATTGTCCTTGGGTATCAGGACCGTCTGGATTCCCGCCCGGTTGGCCGCGACGGCCTTCTCCTTCAGACCGCCGATGGCAAGAACCCGGCCCCGCAAGGTGACCTCACCTGTCATGGCCAGGTCATGGCGGACGGGAAGTCCCGTCAGGGCGGAGGCCAGGGCCGTGGCCAGGGTGATGCCGGCCGAGGGACCGTCCTTGGGGATGGCGCCGGCGGGCACGTGGATGTGGATATCCCTCTCCTTCATCTTGACGGGGTCAATCCCCAGGGGGGTGGAACGGCTCATGATATAGGTCAGGGCGGCCTGGGCCGACTCCTTCATGACATCACCCAGCTGCCCGGTAAGGATCAGCTTGCCCGTCCCCGGCATGATATTGACCTCGATGGTCAGGGTATCGCCCCCCGCCCAGGTCCAGGCCAGTCCGGTCGCGACTCCGACCTGGTCCTCCTTGTCGGCCATGTCGTAGAAGAAACGGGGCTTGCCCATAAGCTCGATCAGGTTGCCGGGCGTGACCCAGATGGTCTTTTGCGCCTCCCCTGATTCAGCGATATCGATGGCCGCGCAGCGGCAGAGCCGGGCGATCTCCCGTTCGAGCTGGCGGACACCCGCCTCCTGGGTGTAGCCCTGGATCAACTGGGCCAAGGCCTTGCGGGATACCCGGAGATCCCGGCCGGTGAGTCCATGCTGCTTTCTTTCACGGGGCAGGAGGTGCTTGATGGCGATCTCGATCTTCTCGGCCTCCGTGTAGCCGGTCACCTCGATGACCTCCATCCGGTCATAGAGGGCATGGGGGATGGTATCGATGGTGTTGGCCGTCGTTATGAAGAGAACCCGGGACAGGTCGTAGGGAATCTCGATGTAGTGGTCGCGGAAGGAGTGGTTCTGTTCCGGGTCGAGAACCTCCAGCAGGGCGGATGAGGGGTCACCGCGAAAATCGCTGCCCAGCTTGTCCACCTCATCCAGGAGGATGAGGGGGTTGTCCGTATCGACCTGGCGGATGGCCTGGATGATACGGCCCGGCATGGAGCCGACATAGGTCCGCCTGTGACCACGGATCTCCGCCTCGTCCCGGATACCGCCCAGGGACAGGCGCATGTACTTCCTGCCCAAGGACTCGGCGATGGCCTTGGCGATGGATGTCTTGCCGGTACCCGGAGGGCCGACAAAACAGAGTATGGGGCCCTTGAGGGTTGAGTCGCCCGTCTTTTCGACCAGGAGCTTCCTTACGGCCAGATATTCCATGACCCTCTGCTTGAGCTTGTCCAGCCCGTAATGGTCCCGATCCAGGATCCGCCGGGCCCTTGTCAGGTCGTGACGTTCCTTGTCCGTCCGCCCGAAGGGCAATTCAAGAAGGGTCTCCACCCAGGACCGCTGGGTCGCGTATTCCGGGAAATGTGAAGGCAGGCGTTCCAGCCGGTCGATCTCCTTTTCCACTTTCGGTTTGTAGTCTTCGGGAATGGTTGAGGCCGCCAGCTGCTTACGGAGGGTCCCGATCTCCTCCTCGGCGTCGATTTCGTCACCCAACTCTTCCTGGATGGCCCGCATCTGTTCACGCAGGTAGTAGTCCTTCTGGCTCTTCTCGAGCTGGGTCTGCACCTGGGAGGCGATCTTTTGCTCAAGTTCGGCCAGCTGGATCTCCCGGTGCAGATAGCGGAGGATCAGCTTGATCCGGTCCAGGACCGGGATGGTCTCCAGGATTTTCTGCTGTTCGTCGAAGCGGATGGAAAGCTGACCGGCGACCACGTCCGCGGCATGGCCGGGCTCCACCTCATGCCGGACCAGGGCGACGGACTCGGGTGCCACCCGGTCCGTGATGGCAGCATAGCGCTGGAAGAGATCGATCATGAGCCGGACGGAGGCGTCCAGCGTCGGCGTCTTTTCCGGAGGGGCGACCAGGAGGGAATGGTAGCGGACCTCATAATGGGTGGCATCGGCGACATAGTCGTCGATTTCAACCCGCTCCAGGCCATAGACCAGGACCTTGAAGGTGTTGTCCGGCAGTTCCAGGACCTGGCGGATGAAGACCCGGGTCGCCACCCGGTGGATCTGATCCGGGGTCGGCCAGAAGGGTTCCAGGGTGGTCTGGCTCGAAAGGATCAGCTCGTGTCTTCCCGATACAGCCTGTCGCAGGGCCCGGACCGATTGCTCACGCCCCAGGTCAAAGGACAGGAGAACGCCGGGATAGATAACCATGCCCCTCAAGGGCACCAGGGGGAGGACCCCGCTGGTCCGTACCGAATGGCGGGCTATCCGCCGGTTGGGCCGGCCAGGCCGTCTGGGCGATCCATTGGGCCGCCGCTCCGGAGTCTCCTCCTCCGCGGTCACCTGCTCCTCCTGATCCGCGTCAGCGGCCAGCTCTTCCCTTTCTTTCTTGTCGCGATCCTGGTCGTGACTATCGTCCATCTATCTTTCCTCTTATCTTCCTTTTGGTCCAGGCCGGTCACCCTGCCCTGCGGCCACGCACCCGATGATTTTATTATACAAATGTGGTTACAATGTGAAATGAGCCGAGATGATCAGGGACGGCGGCTTTCCGTTCCATGATTGTATAGCCTGCCCGTCAATCTGTCCATTGCGTTGACATTGATATCATTCCTTTGTAAACTGACAAGGCTCAAGGCCAAAGACGGAGAGATGGTCGAGTTGGCTGAAGGCACCGGTCTTGAAAACCGGCGAGGATGCAAGTCCTCCGCGGGTTCGAATCCCGCTCTCTCCGCCAGGTCCTGTCCATAACCCGTCAGGCGACCGAATGGAGAACCTGACATCCACCCTTTCCCCGGAGGTAAGACAATGGAACACAAGCTACCCGCCCTACCCTTTGACGACAAGGCTTTGGAGCCGGTCATCTCTAAGGAGACACTGGAATACCACCATGGCAAGCATCATCAGGCCTATGTGGACAATTTGAACAGGCTGATCGCCGGGACGGAATTTGAGGATCTGCCCCTGGAAGAGATCATTTTGAAATCCAGCGGCGGCATCTTCAACAATGCGGCCCAGGTTTTCAACCACACTTTCTACTGGAACTGCTTGAGCCCCGACGGCGGCGGTGAGCCGGCCGGCGAGTTGGCCCAGGCCATCGACCAGGCCTTTGGCTCCTTCAAGGCCTTCAAGGAGGCCTTCTCCACAGCGGCCATCGGCACCTTCGGATCGGGTTGGGCCTGGCTGGTCAAGGATGATCAGGGCAAGCTTGAGATCCTGAGCACCAGTAATGCCGGCACCCCCATGACAGAGGGCAAGAAGCCCCTGCTTACCTGCGATGTCTGGGAGCATGCCTACTACATTGACTATCGGAATGCCCGCCCGGCCTACGTGGACAAGTTCTGGGAGCTGGTCAACTGGGACTTTGTGGCCGGCAACCTGTAAAGGATTCCAAAACACCGGTTAGCCCGTGACGCCCGATTGCATATCGGGCTTCACGTGATATAATGGCAAGGCGCTGACGGCGCCCGGCTTGGAGAAGTACCCAAGAGGTCGAAGGGGACGGTTTGCTAAACCGTTAGTGGGGGCAACTCCAGCGAGGGTTCAAATCCCTCCTTCTCCGCCAATAGCTTCATCCGTTTCAAGTAGTTCGGATAAGGGAGTGGTCGGGTGACAACACCTGACCACTTAAGCTGTCGGGATTATCAATTTTCATGGACTAAAACTGAATCTCTCCGACTTTTTCCGTAGAAGAATTCGTTCTATGGGAAAGAAATACGGCTTTATCGATTAATGGTCGCGATCCCGGAAGGGTAGCCGGTTCCTGGTGGAACACTGGTCGGTTTGGGCGGATCAGTGAGGCTGCCCTTCCGAAAAAACATCACAAAATATCTAATAGTCAGTTAATATTGTCAGTACAATAATTGTCTTATCATCTGGAAGTTCGCCTGCCATTGTTGACCCAACCACACCACGCAATGCATCGGTATCAGACGACGGTGCAATCCAAATCTGCAATAAAGGTCCTGAAGCTTTTAGTTCTTCCTGTAGCGACTCCTCCTTCATCATTAAATCCAATAGGGTTGAGTGATAATAAAAATTACCTACACTATCCGTATAAGTATCTGTTGACTTCGACTCGAGATGAGAGGATTCCCCATAAAAAGCGATCGCATCCGTAACAGATGCATCTGTTGCATACACTTCAGATATGGATTTTGAATATTCCCTAACACCAAGAAATTCCGCATCAGGATATAGCGGAATATTTGTTCTGGGAACTTCAACGGAGGCAGTCGGCTCATTATCCGGCAAACTCTCCTCGACCTCTTGTTCAGTTTCAGAAGCAATAGGGTCAGATTCCTGGTTGGTATCATTCTTTGTTTCTTGCTCCGCTGTATCTGATGAAGGGCTACTACAAGCAACCATAGATAAGATTATTAACAACGATAGAAGTATTATGCTTATTTTTTTCATTCTTTGAGATACTCCTTTCCCTTCTTTACTCAGTTCCAAGCTTGGAACAGCCATAAGGCAATTGATCAACCGTTTCTTTCTTGTGAAACCTACTCTCACTTCCTTTAACTATATACATCAACAATGTAATGTATTTCCAGTGATTTAACAAATTTGACTATGCGGGAGAGTGTAGGAGAGAGATTGTGTCAACCCACTGTAAGATTTGATAAAAGCCACTTATGCATCCGCCATTATTCTGGACTCGATAGATGCGCTATTGAATATGGAATAATCCAATTATTCATTCATACTCAATAATATAATAATTAAGTTAACTTTGAATTGCTGCAATCTCGTATTGAGTACCTTGTTGCAAGCAACCTGTAGACCGGGAGCAACTGAAGCAAGTTCATTTGCAAGAGCACTTCCCAATGATCAATTACAGGATAGGCGCATATCTTCATTCAAATGATATAGTGACATGGCGCCGACGGCGCCTGGCATGGAGAAGTACCCAAGAGGTCGAAGGGGACGGTTTGCTAAACCGTTAGTGGGGGCAACTCCAGCGAGGGTTCAAATCCCTCCTTCTCCGCCATAAGCCTTCATCCTTTTCAATGCTGTTTTGGATAAGGGTGTGTTGGGGTGGCAACGCCTACTCACTAAAGCTGGAGAGGTAATCAGGTTTTTTAACGTGAATTCTATCTCCCCAGCTTTTATGTTTCCAAAAATGAACACGAAACTTCGTAGCTCGCAGATATTTCTTCGTCCTTGCTTCCCAATGCCAACGATATCACCTATTTCGAGAAGAATGGCATTATATGCGTCCAAAACATGAGTCCCCTTGACGTGTTGGTTTTAACCAACTATAGTGTCTTTGCAAGTTGTCAAGGGGAGCGAATGGGCAGAAAAAAAACAGGCGTCCATTACGAAACAAGATCTGGGGCACGCCCTGTAGAGGAGTGGCTGGAAGGCATGAGCCCGCGGGTTAGGACAAAGCTTGCAAGATCGATGGATCGCGTTGAAAAATTTTGGGGTCTTAGCGGTTTGCCGTTTGTATCACAATTAAGAGACGATTTGTTCGAGATCACGGTAGAGGTAGATAAAAAGTGGCCCAGAGTGATATTTTTCTGTTACGAGCGTGATTATATTGTCTATCTTCACGGATTTTTGAAAAAGAAGAATAAAACACCAAAAAATGAAATTGAAATTGCTTTAAAAAGAAAAAGAGATTTTTATTTGCAACAGGAGGAAAAACCATGAGGTTAAGGCAAGACTACGTGGCTGAACAGCTAAAAAATGAAGAGTTCAAGGTTGCCTATGACGAATGGGAACCTGACTTCGAAATTGCTGACGCTTTACTACAGTTTCGCGCAGACAACGATTTGACGCAGAAGAAGCTGGCAAAGATGATCGGAATTAACAGAAGTGATCTGAGTAAGCTGGAATCTGCTTCCGCAAACCCTACCTTGAGAACTTTAAAAAAAATTGCCGTTGCGTTAGGAGCAAATCTGAACGTGAGGTTTGAGTTAAAAGTTAGCGCTGTTCCAATTAAAGCATTTGGCACAAATATTCTTAAATTTTCTAACTCAACAAAAGAAAACGACTCGCATAATTGTGATTCGGACAAATATTCAGTTAGTCTTAATGATTCAAACAAACCCGCGCGCATTGATCAGAAAGAACATGTAGCTGAGCTAGCATTGGCATAATAAGGAGTCATCGTGATGCAGCCGTCGTTTGTACTAAACAAATATGAAGTGATCTCTTGCTCCTACAAAAAAAATGTAATGGTAGGCAAAGGTAAATGTGAGTACACAATCAATTTTGCCCCACACGTTCGACGTTCTGAAGACGAACCAGAAAAATTTAAAGTTGAGATAATAACAACCCTTACCGGTCTGGCAGATGTTGAGTTGGTCGTTGCTGGTTATTTCACGTCAACGGGATTGTTAGATGAAGAGCAACTAGAGAGCGCGATTCTCTTCTCCAGCTTGCATCTTTTGATACCCTTCATTAGGAGTTATATCCATACAATATCGTGCCAAGATGGGAGGCCTGCGATTGTGGTGCCGGTTATTAATGTAGCTGATTTACTCCCAGTGTCTGAACAAAGTGATCCCGGCCGAAACGGTGAAGAGGAGTGAACAATGGACTACAAAGCAGTTATGTTGAAGGACGGAACCCTGTTGCATATTGGCGATACTTTCCCGGCATGTCCGGGATCAGACGACCTTTGGACACTTGACCAAATATTTTATGATTTTAAGAACACTGAGCTGGTTGTGCTTAGCTTCACAATCAGGGAGGGCGGAGTTATGACAAGGCACTACCCGCTTTCGTCCGTAGAATTCTTGGGAGGATGCTCAAAAACAGAGATCTTCTAGATCAACAAAACCATGCCCACATCAAACCGCGCCCACGGATGGTTTTTTGTGAGTGTGAATCCAATCACAATATTTGGCTTTTAAATCGGTTTTCAAAGTAGGTTCCAGGAAAAGTGTCAATACCACGAATGAGACTATTTTGATGCTAAAAACTTGAATAGACTGGAAGCAGGAGATAAATAAGGTATCCGATTCAAAAAAACATCCTAACACCGGGAGCTTCAAGAGCCTACTATATACGAGCAAACAGCAAACGGAATCCTTGCTGAGTTTTTTATCCCTTTAGGGCTACCCCCCAGGGCTAGGGTCCGGTGAAGAGCTGGACCCAGTAGATCTTGTAATCGGTGGTGCTGTCGTAGTAGCAGCCAACCCCGATCCGTCTGACGTCCGGATTCATAATGTTGGCCCGGTGGCCCGTTGAATTCATCCAGCAGGAGACCACCCGGTCGGGTGTGGCAGGACCGGCGGCGATATTCTCTGAGGCCAGGGAATAGGCAAGCTGGATGACTGTATGGAACTTGCTGCCGTTGGGCCGGTCATGCCCCCAACAGCCGATGATTTCCTTGGCCCGGATCCGGGCCGAGGATCTGAGCGAGGCATCCAGGCAAAGGGCCGGCAGATTCTCCTTGGCCCGTTCCAGATTAACCAGGCGGACGACCTCCTCCTCGTAATTGTTATAGAAGCTGCCCTCGACCGCCGCCTTGGTCGTCGTCACCGGCGGGGCCGTCGTAGTCGGCGCCACCGTTGTCGGCAAGGTCGTGGTCGGCGTGGTTTTCTTACTTGTTGCCGGCGGGGGCTTTGTCACCTTGACCGTGGTACAGGGGGTCGTGGTGCTGCTTGTCGTCGTGCTGGTCGTGGTGGTCGTGGTCGTCCTGGTCGTGGTCGCCCTGGTTGTACGGCTTGTTTCAGCGCAGGTAGTCTCCCTGGTCTGGCGGGCGGGCGCCTCCCCCTCCAGATGCGGGCAGACATCGACTGAGCCCGACTTGAGGCAGTCCGCGCAGAGCCTCTGGCTCTCCTTTGGTCCTTCTTCTGTTTTCGGGTGCTTGTCCTTTCGCAGGCAGATACCCAGGCAGGAATTTGCGTCACATCGGACTGAATAATGGCATCCGAATACGTAGAAAATGATTGAAAGGAGCAGTAAGGCGAGAATGATGGTTTTTTTCATAGGGCTTGCCGATTTCCACAAACATGTGTAAGTCTATCTTAGACCGTAGGGGAAAAGTCAGGGAAAGGGAAGGGATAAAAGAGCCTGTATTTTTCATTATGGTTACAAAATGAACACAGTTGGCCTCTCCCCCGCCTTCCCCGACGGGGAGAAGACCCGGCCTGAAGGCCTCAAGCATCGATAAGGAGGAAATTTTTGGACATCTTCACACTGGCCCTGTGGTTGGTCACTTCGGTTTTTCTTGTCTTTTCCTTCTTTAAGGACCGGAAAAAGACAGTCCAGGCCTTGAAGATGGCCCTGCGGATGGGCAGGGGCATGGCGGTCAGCATCTTCGCCATTGTCCTGGCGATCGGTTTGATCCTGACCCTGCTGCCGCCCGCTGATATCGCAGCCTTCGTCGGCAGGCAGTCCGTCCTGCTGGCGACGCTTGCGGCGGCCCTCTTCGGAACCATCACCCTGGTCCCTGCCTTCATAGCCTTCCCCCTGGTGGGCAACCTGATCGACGCCGGGGTCAGTGTCGTCCCCTCGGTCGCCTTCCTGACAACCCTGACCATGGTGGGGTTGGTCACCCTGCCGCTTGAGAAAAAGGCCTTCGGCAGCCGCTTCACCTGGGTAAGAAACAGTTTGAGTTTTCTGGCCGCGATCGCGATCGCGCTCCTCATGGGGGTTCTGATTTGAAAGTCCTGGATTTTTTGCGCAAATACGGTTTCCTGATCCTGGTCATCCTGGCCTACCTGATCCTCTTCCTGGTCAGGCGCGATTTCGCCGTCCTGTCAGTCAGGAATAGCGGCTACTATATCAAGGAAATGCTGATGATCATGCCGGTCGTCTTCATCCTGACGGCCCTGCTCGACCTCTGGGTCCCAAAAGAGAAGATCCTCCGCTATCTGGGGGAAGGGGCAGGCGTCCGGGGCCTCCTCCTCTCCTTTGTGATCGGCAGCGTTTCGGCGGGCCCCCTCTATGCCGCTTTCCCCATGTGCGTCATGCTCCGTGGGAAAGGCGCCTCCTTACGGAATATCGTCATCATCCTGAGCGCCTGGGCGGTCATCAAGGTACCCATGCTCCTGAATGAAGCCAAGTACCTGGGCCTGACCTTCATGGCCATCCGCTGGCTCTTGACGGTTGCCGCCATCCTGTTCTTCTCCTGGCTGACCTCAATCCTGGTGAAGGACCGTGACATGCCCGGTGAGGACGAGGGCGGGCACTGATGCCGGGGAAGGCTTGCCGTTTCCCCTCCTTATCGGTATCTTTTATACAACCAAGGGCTTAGCGTGCGGGAGCCAGCCAGGCAATTGGGCCGGTTCTCCTTCGTTTCTCCGAGAAAAGAGTTGCTTATGAAAGTTGTCATCATTGGGGGAATCGTGGTCGGTATGAGCGCCGCGAGCAAGTTGAAGCGGGAAAGGCCTGAAAGCGAAATCGTGGTGCTGGAGCGGGGCGGTGAGACCTCCTATGGGGCCTGTGGACTGCCCTACTATGTATCGGGGGTCAACCCTGACGAGGACCGCCTGCGTGTCCGGCCAGCCTCTGCCTTCATCAAGCAGGGCATCGATCTCAGACTTCTCCACCAGGCGACCGCCGTGGATGTTGGGGACAAGTCGGTGACCTGCCTGGACCTGGAGGCGGGAAAAGAGTACCAGGAGACCTACGACCAGCTGGTGATCGCGACCGGGGCGGACAGTATCCTCCCCCGACTCCCCGGCCATGACCTGGAAAATATCTTCACCCTTAAAACCATTCCGGACGCCAACCGGATCAGGGCCGCTGTGGCCAAGGGCGCCCGCCGCGCCGTCGTCATCGGGGGCGGTTACATCGGCCTGGAGCTGGTGGAATCCTTCCTGATACTGGGCCTGGAGGTCACGGTCATCGAAATGGCCCCCCAGGTCCTGTCCGGTTTTGACGAGGAGATCGCCCGGGAGGTCGAGGAATACCTGGAGGCTGAAGGGGTCGACCTCCGCCTGAACGAGCCGGTCAAGGCTTTTGAGGGGGAGGGAAAACTGGAGGCCGTCGTGACCGAAGGGGGCTCCTATCCCGCCGATATCGCGGCAGTCGCCGTGGGCGTCCGCCCCAATACCCGCTTCCTGGAGGACACCGGCCTGGCCATGCTGCCCAACGGGGCCATCCTGACGGATGAATTCATGCGGACCAATCTGCCCGACATCTGGGCCGGGGGGGACTGCGCCACCGTCCGGCACCAGGTCCTCAAGAAGGATCTCTATATCCCCCTGGCGCCCGGCGCCAATAAGCAGGGCCGCTATATCGGCGGAAACATAGCCGGCCGGATGCGCTCCTATGAAAACGCGCTCGGGACGGCCTTCATCAAGGTGGGCGACCTGGAGCTGGGCAAGACCGGCCTGGGCGAAAGCGAGGCGGTCCAGCACGGGCTGGCCTTCGAAAGTGTCACGGTCACCGACAGGAACCGGGCGGTCTACTATCCCGGATCAACCGGACTTACTGTCAAGCTGGTCTTTGAACCGGAGGCGGGGGTGCTCCTGGGCGCCCAGCTGATCGGGCGGGACGGGGCCGCCATGCGGACCAATGTGCTGGCCGCCTGTATCACTGCCGGTATGACCGTCCAGGAGATCGGTGAGATTGATTTCGGCTACTCACCCCCCTATTCCAGACCCTGGGACGTCATGGCGGTCGCGGCCAATGTCGCCAACCGCAGATTTGAAAAGTAGGCAAATATGGCAAGCAGACAGGATAAAATTACCAGCCTGGCGGCCGCCGTCGCCCTGGTGAAGGAGGGCGATTGCCTGGCCTTTGGCGGGAATCTCCTGCACAGGAGCCCGGTCGGGGTGGCAAAGGCGATCGCCAGGGCCGGCATCAAGGGACTCACCCTGGTCAAGACGGTCCTGGCCCTGGAGGCCGACCTGCTCTGCGGGGCGGGCTCGGTGTCGAAGGTCATAGCCGGTTTTGTCGGCTATGAAAATGAATACGGCCTTTGCAACTTTTACCGCCGGGCGGTTGAGAGGGGCGAGGTCAAGGCTGACGAACACGCCTGTTATACCATCCAGACCGGCTGGCGGGCGGCGGCCCAGGGTGTCCCCTTCCTGCCCGTGCGGGGTATGGAGGGAAGTGACCTGGTCCCCCTCCTGGATCTGAAGACAGTTCAGGACCCCTATAGCGGGGAGGCCCTCTACGCCATCCAGGCCATCCGGCCTGACCTGGCCTTCCTGCACGCCCAGCGGGCCGACCGGTTCGGGAACGCGGAAATCGATGGGCCGGTCTACGATGACGGGATCATTGCGAGAAGCGCCAAGATCCTGGTTGTGACCTGCGAGGAACTGGTCGATGACGAGTATTTCGGGGCGGCCAGGAAGGCGACCATCCCCTCCCTCCTGGTCAGGCACGTCGTCCAGCTCCCGGGGGGCGCGGCGCCGGGTTCCTGTACAGGTTTCTATGAGATCGACGACCAGGAGATGCGGAAGATCAAGGGACTGAAGAGCCCCGAGGATCTGGCCGGCTACCTGAATGAAGAGGAGGCCTGAAGATGACACTGGCGAAATCCGATATCATGCCCATCATCATGGCACGCTACCTCAAGGAGGCGGAGAGCTGCTTTGTCGGCCTGGCCTCCCCTGTCCCCACTGTCAGCGTCCTCCTGGCCAGAAGACTCCATAAACCGGACCTGGTCTATTTGAATATCGCGGGAGGCGTCGACCTGAAGGAGATACCCCTCACCCACTCAACCGTCGGCGCCAATATGTACCAGGGCGGCCGCTCCGCCTTCGACCTGGCCGACAGTTTCGACCTGGCGGCCCGGGGCAGCCTGGATGTCGCCTTCCTGTCCTGCGGGCAGATCGACCGCCTGGGCCGGCTGAACAGTTCCATGATCGGGGACGATTTTCGCAGACCCAAGGTCAAGCTCCCCGGGGGCGCGGGAAGCGCCGTCCTGATCCCGAATTGCAAGCGGGCCTTCGTCTGGAAAACCTCGCACGATAAACGGGGCCTGGTTGAAGAGGTCGATTTCGTCACCGCCCAGGGCAATGTCGAATACCTCTTCACCCCCCTCTGCGTCTTTCGACGGCTCGACGGCCGGCTCAAACTGGAGGCCCTCCTGCCCGGCTCCTCCCTCGAGGAAGTGGCGGAGAAAACGGGCTTCGAACTGGAGGTCCATTCAGACCGGATCCTGGCCGAACCCACGGAGGAAGAGATCCAAGCCCTGCGCGACATAGACCCCCAGGGCCGCAGGCTTATCGAATTCGGGGGCGGCTAGCCGCCGGCCTCCTCCACCCCCTAGGACTTGGATAGATAGAGGCCCAGCTTGGCGCTGGCGGGCCCGATCAGCTCGTAGAGGATGCTGGAGGCCAGGATTATGGTCTGGAGCCTGCCGCCAACATCTGGCCCCAGCTGGCGGGCGGCAAGAAAGGCCAGGCCAATGGCTACACCCGCCTGGGGGGCTAGGGCCAGTCCCAGGTAGTTGCGGATCTCCTTTGACTTGCGGGTCACGACTGAGCCGATGAAGGCGCCGGCGTATTTCCCTATCAGACGGACAAAGAAATAGAGGACGGCCACGACCAGAAGTGAGCTGGCGCCCAGCTTGGCCCCGGAGCCCAGGGCGGCGAAATCAAAACTCAGGCCCGACCGGACGAAGAAGAGCTGGAGGATGGGAGGGCTGAAGTAATTGAGTTGTTTGAAGAGTTTTTCATGACCCTCAATGTTGGCGTAGACCATGCCCATGACCATACAGCCCAGGAGGAGCGATACGCCCAGGATGGCGCTCACACCTGAAAAAAGCAGGAGGACGGCTACGGCGATGATGAGCCGGTTGTCCGCCGTCCGACGGGTTGGGGTCATGAGCTTCAGGACCCAGGCGAAGGCCGCGCCCAGGGCCATGAGGAGGAGGTTGAAGAGGAAGGGGAGAATGACCGACCGGAAGCTGTCAGCCCCACTGGCCCCCCTGATCATGGTGGAGGCAGCGGCGATGGCTAGGCTGTAAGCGACCAGGCCCACCACGTCATCCATGGCGACCACCTGGAGCAGGGTGTCGACATAGTCACCCTTGGCGCCCAGTTGCCGGATGGTCAGGAGGGTGGACGCGGGCGCCGTGGCCGAGGCCAGGGCCGCCAGGACAATGGAAAAGGCAAAGTCGAGCCGGAGGATGACGAAGGCCAGGATAAAAACAAGGGCGGAGGCCGTCAGGGCCTCAAAAAGGGTGATCACGACGGACTGGGCCCCCATTTTCCTGAGTTTCTTGAACTCGAAATGCTCCCCCACGCTGAAGGCGATGAAAGCCAGGGCTATGTCGGTGACAAATTCCGTCCCCTGGATGAAGGAGGCGGGGATGATATTGAGCACGTAGGGCCCCAGCAGGATACCGGTCACAATGTAGGCGGTCACGTTGGGCAGGCCCACCCGCTTGGACAACCGGGTCATGGTGAAGCCAACCAGGAGGATGAGGGAGAGTGAGATGAGGGTGCCGGCCAGGCCGGATGAGCCGCCGTTTAAATTGTAGAGCCAGTCCAGCATCTTTTGCCCCCTCCCTTCAATCCAGGTCCGGGAGCTGACAGGGTCTCGGTCCGTGTACCCGCATTATAGGTTCAGCCGGCCCCGGGGCCGGTAACTTGTGTCCGGCGTGGAGGCATGATAGAGTGGAAATCCAAAAATGTAAAATAATGACTTCGCAATAAGTGATTAATATCCCTTATGGAGGACCCCTTTTATGATTGATCGCAGGATTGTCTCCCTATTGACAGTGGCTGAGGAAAAGAGCTTTACCAAGGCGGCCAGCAGGCTCTCCCTGACACAGCCGGCTGTGAGCCAGCACATCAATCAACTGGAGAAGGAGCTTGGCGTCACCCTCTTTGTCCGGGGCAAGGGCCCGGTCCGCCTTACGGACGCGGGGGAGACGGTCGCCTGCTATGGCCGCCGCTTCCTCATCCTCCAGGAAAGGATGAAGACCGCCCTGGCTGACCGCGAGAAGCAGCTCACCCGGCTCCGGATAGGGGTAACCCACACAGCGGAGAGCAATATCGTGGCTGAGGTCCTGGCCGAATACGGCCACCTGAACCCAGGTGTTGTCATAAGCATCCTTACCGACTCCATAAACAACCTGAATAGTCGCTTGGCCAATTACGAGCTCGACCTGGCCATCGTCGAGGGGGTCGGCCAGGATCCTTCCCTGGGCTTCATCCTCCTGGATACCGATTACCTGGTCTGCGCCATGTCGAATGAGCACCGGTTGGCCAAAAAACAGGTAATCACCCTGGATGAGCTGAAGGGTGAGCGGCTTATCCTCCGGCTGGCTGAATCGGGGACCATGAACCTCTTCATCGCCAGCCTGGAGAGTCTCAACCGGTCCATCGATGAATTCAATGTCATCCTGGAAGTCGACAATATCGCCACCATCAAGGACCTGATCCGGAAAAACCTGGGCCTTTCCATCCTGCCCAAGAGCACCTGTATGGATGAGGTCAACAAGGGCAAGATGACCATCCGGCCCATCGAGAACATGCGCATGATCAGGGAGACCAAGATCGTCTATCACAAGGATTTCGCCCACCGCCAGGTCCTGCCTGACCTGACGGAACTCTATGCCCGGACAGCCCGGAAAAGAAACAGGATAATGAAGTGATCAGGCCGTGAAAGCCTGGATCTCCTCCTGGCTTGCCTTCTCGACCCGGACGGCCGAAATCTTATAGGCCCCTGTCAGGGTGACCGGATCGAAGGCCGACCGGGTCAGCACATTGGTCGGCGTTTCCAGGAAGTGGAAGGTCATGAAGAGTAGGCCCGGCTTGACGCGGTCGGTCACCAGGACCCGGGTCAGGACACTGCCCCGGCGGCTGCTTACCCGGACCAGGTCATGGGTGACCAGGCCGAGGGCCCGGGCGTCCTCCGGGTTGATCTCCGCCTCCTCGAAGGGATTGATCGACTCAAGCAGTTTTGAGAACCGGCTGGTGACATTGTAGTGGCCCAGCTTCCTGCCGGTCGTCAGCAGGAAGGGGTAGTCCTCGGAAACAGTCTCGGTGGGCGGCTCATAGTCGACGGGGACAAAACGGGCCCTGCCGCGGGGGAAGACCCCCTTGTGCAGGAATTTCGTCCCGGGGTGTGAGCTGGTCGGACAGGGCCATTGCAGGCCGTTTTCCTTGTCCAGCCTTTCATAGGTCATGCCACGGTAGAGGGGCGTCGCCAGTCGGAGTTCCTCAAAGACCTCCTCGGCCTTGTTGAAGAAAAAGCCCGGCACCCCCATGGCTTGTGCCAGATCGCAGATGATCCGCCAGTCGGCCCTGGCCTCGCCGGGGGGATCGACGGCCTTCCGGACCAGCTGGACCCGGCGCTCGGAGCAGGTGAAGCTCCCTTCCTTTTCCGCGTAACAGGCGGCGGGGAAGATCACATCCGCCAGCTTGGCCGTCTCCGACATGAAGATCTCCTGGACGGCCACGAATTCCATCTTCTCAATGGCCGCCCGCACATGGTTGGCGTCAGGATCCGAAAGGACAGGATCCTCCCCCATGACATAGAGGGCCCTGACGGTCCCCTCATGGCCGCCGTCCATGATCTCGGGGATGCGGAGGCCGTCCCTCCCGTTGCCTGCCCTGCCCCAAAGCTGGGTGAAGTAGTCGATATTCTTCTGGTCCGTCACCGGCTGGTAGCCGGGGAAGGTATTGGGGAGGGCCCCCACATCGCAGGCGCCCTGGACATTGTTCTGGCCGCGGAGCGGATTGATCCCCGCATGCTCGTAGCCGATATGGCCGGTCACCAGCGCCAGGTTGGCCAGGCTCATGACATTGGCCGTACCCGTCGTATGCTCCGTTATCCCCAGGGTGTAGTAGATCCCCGCCTTCCTGGTCTGGGCGTACAGGCGGGCCGTCTCACGGAGGGTCCCCTCATCGATGCCCGTAATGGCCGAGACCTTGGAGGGCGTGTAGTCCCGGACTGATTTGGCCAGGGCCTCAAAGTCCTCGGTCCGCTCCTCGATGTAGGCCCGGTCCTCCCAGCCCTCCTCCAGGATGATGTGGATGAGGCCGTTGATGAGGGCGATGTCGGAGCCAGAATGCAGGGGCAGATGAAGGTCGGCCAAACCGGCCAGTTCAGTGGTCCGGGGGTCGATGACGATGAGCCGGGTCCCCTTGCGAACAGCCTGCTTCATCTTGTTTCCAATGATGGGATGGGCCTCGGTCGTATTGGAACCGATCACGAAAAGCAGGTCGGACCCGAGGATCTCACTGACGGAGTTTGTCATGGCCCCGCTGCCAAGCGTGGTTGCAAGACCTGCAACCGTCGGGGCGTGTCAAGTTCGTGCGCAGTGATCGACGCTGTTGGTCCCGATCACGGCGCGCATGAATTTCTGAAAGAGATAATTCTCCTCGTTGGTGCAACGGGCCGACGAAAGGCCGGCCACGGCATCAGGCCCATGCTGGTCACGGATTTCAGTGAAGCGGGAGGCCGCGTAGCCCAGGGCCTCCTCCCAGCTGACCGGAACAAAGCCCTCCTCCCGCCGGATCAGCGGCTGGGTCAAACGGTCGGGGGAGCTGATGAAATCGGTGTGGAAGCGGCCCTTGACGCACATCTCAGTCCCATTGATGGGTGCCTTGGTCGCCGGGGTGACGCCTACTACCTTGTTGTTCTCCCGGTCGACATTGAGATAGAAGTTGCAGCCGGTACCGCAGAAGGGACAGGTGGTGCGGATTTTTTCAAGATCCTGGGTCCTGTATCCGATGAAATTTTTATTGAAAAGCGCCCCTGTCGGGCAAACGGCGATGCATTGGCCGCACATGCGGCAGATCTCCTTGTCGATCGGCCGGTCGTTGGCGGTCGTCACGGTCGAGGTGAAGCCCCGCCCCACATGGTCATAGGTCGAGGTCACCTGGATCTCCCGGCAGACCCGGACACACTTGCCGCATTTGATGCACTTGGCCTGATCGCGGATCATGATGGGGTTGGCGTCGTCGATGGTGAAGACCTGGTCCCCCCTCTTGTAGGAGGCTTCCTTGACGCCGTAGTCATAGCAGAGTTTCTGCAACTGACAGATCCCGGCCATCTCGCAGGTCAGGCAATCCATGGGATGGTTGCTGATCAGGAGGTCCAGCAGTTCCTTCCGGATCTCCCGGATCTCCTCCGTGTTGGTCCGCACCACCATGCCGTCCTCGGCCAGGGTGGAGCAGGAGGTCTCCAGCTTGGGATGGCCCTCAATCTCGACCAGGCAAAGGCGGCAGCCGGCAAAGGTCGACAGCTCCTTCATGTAGCAGAGATTGGGGATGTAGATACCGGCCTTCTTGGCCGCCTCCAGCAGGTTGACGGGCTCTTCCAGTTCAACCGGCCGGCCATCGATGGAAAGACGAATCATTGCCGGTCCTCCTACCAGACTTCAGCGTAGGCCAGGTTCAGATAGACGGATTCGAGGGCCGTCTTGTGGGCCTGCTCCATGTTGCGGAGGTTGGTGAAGAGGTCACGGAGCTCCGCCGTCTCCGACTCGTCGGCCAGTTCGCCGTAGGTCGTCATGGCCTCCTCCTCCCGCTTGATCGCCAGGGCAACCGCCTCTGCCAGGGACATGTCCAGGGAGAAGTCGGGCTTGTCCCCGATCACCTGTTCGGCCAGCTTGTAGTCGACCGTTTGCGGCTTGATGGTCATGGGCGGCTGGTCGTCCGACAGCAATTTCTCCAGGAATAGTCTGTGACCGATCTCGTCCCCGGCCAGCCTTTCGAACAATTCCCGCAGGGAGTCATGGCTCACCTTCCGGGCGGCGGCCGCATAGAAGTCGTGGGCCTCCTGTTCCTTCAGGACGCTGACTTCAAGGACATTACGCATGGCTTCCGTCAGTTTCATTGGACAAGCGCTCCCTCCGTCAAGCGGTCTTGTCGCCGCGGCAGATCCGCGGCGCCCCAACCTTTTTCTGATTTTATCACAGTAGCCTGGCGGCCCTTCCCTCAGATGATCGGATTCTTCAGGACCAGGACACAGCGGTGGAAATCGCCCAGGCTGAAGGAGGGGAGGTCGTGCCGGATGACGGTATCGGACAGGTCGAGGAAGTCATCCACGCCTGAGGTCACCTCCCAGCCCGCCCCCCGGTCCCGGTAGTGCATGGGCACCGTGACATCGGGACTGGTATCGCGGACGATCCTGGCTGCCTGCCGGGCATCGATGGTATAGTAGCCGCCGACCGGGATGAGCAGGAGCTGGAGCTCTTGCAGCCTCTCCGTCTGCTCCGGTGACAGGTCATGGCCCAGGTCGCCAAGATGGGCGATCCGCTGGCCGCCCAGGGTCAGGATATGGATCTTGTTGGTTCCCCTGAGCCGCCCGCCCTCCGGGTCGTGGAAGGCCTCGATGACATCCACCTCGACGGCCGGCGTCCGGCCGGACAAGGTCACGCGCTCCCGGGCGTTATGGTCGTCGTGCTCGTGGGAGCAGAGCACCAGGTCGGCCTGGAGGTCAAGCTTCCCGTAACCGGGGACCTCCTGGTAGGGGTCAATGACGATGACGGCTTCCGGCGCTTCAATCCGGTAGCAGGAATGGCCGTGCCAGGTGATTCGGATGGAATTTGCTGCTTGATGATCAGTCGTGGACATGAGGACTCCTTTCGGACCAAGTTGCCGACCTTTCGGGGCGGCAGAGCGGATGACGGTCTGATCCGCGCCTACACCTCCATTTATAGGCATGCTTCAGGGCCACGTCAAGCCAGGCAGGCCAGGAGCGGCAGGGATGCCGCCGGGGGTCACGCTGGCGGTGGTTGACGTGCTACAATGCTTGCTAAGTACAAATATTGCGGCCCCTGTGCCCTTACAGCCCTTAACAGACAGAGGAGCTCAATCGATGAAAGATCAACTCAAGCAAATTCGCGACCAGGGTCTGGGCGCCTTCCGGGAAGCCCCAAGCTCGGAAAACCTGGAGCAGCTCCGCCATAAGTACCTGGGGAAAAAAGGTCTGCTGACCAGCCTCTTGAAGGGACTGGGCAGATTATCGCCCGAGGAGCGAAAGGTCATGGGCCGGCTGGCCAATGAGGTCAAGGAGGAATTTGCCAAGGTCCTGGAGGATCGAAAGCTGGAATTGCTTGACCAGGCCTCACTCCTGACCCTGCCACCCGATCTGACCCTCCCGGGGCTGAGCGTGGCGGGCGGTGGCCTCCATCCCATTACCCAGATCTGCTACGACTTGAATGACTCCTTCCGCTCCCTCAACTTCGAGATCTACAGCGAGGATGAAATCACAAGCGAGCTCTATGCCTTTGATTACCTCAATTTCCCACCCGACCATCCGGCCCGTGACTCCATGGATACCTACTGGATCCAGGGGACCGAGGACAGGCGGGGCGCCGAAAGGCTCTGCCTCCGGCCCCACCTGACCGGGGGCAGCGTCCGTTACCTGCAAAAGCAGGGGGCCCCGGCCCGATTCGTCTATCCGGGCCGGGTCTTCCGCAATGAGGCCATCGACGCCCGGCATGAACGCGCCTTTTTCCAATATGAAGCCCTGATCGTCGACCGGGATTTTTCCTTCTCATCCGGGCTGATCCTGGTCCAGACCATCCTGGAACGGGTATTCGGCCACGATATCCCGGTCCGGATGCGGGCCGGTTTCTTCCCCTTTGTCGAACCTGGCTTTGAGATCGATATGCAGTGCCAGGTCTGCCAGGGGACCGGCTGTCAGGTTTGCCAGCAAAGCGGCTGGATTGAGGTTATGCCAGGTGGCTCACCCCATCCCAATGTCCTTAGGGCTGCCGGTATCGACCCTGACATCTGGAGCGGTTTCTACATCAATATCGGGCTGGACCGCCTGGTCATGATGCGCTATGGGATCGACGATGTCAGGTTCTTCCACAGCGCCGACCTGCGCTTTCTGGGCCAGTTCAAGTAGGAGGGGGCGGACATGAAGATTTCACTCAATTGGATCAGGCGCTACACGGATATACCGGAGGAACTGACCGCTGAACAGCTGGCCTTTGATCTGACCATGCGGACCGTCGAGGTCGAGGCTGTCACCAACCCGGGCCAGGCCCTCGAGGGGATCCTGGTCGGGCGGATCGAAAAGATCAGGGCCCATGCCAACGCCGACCTCCTCCGGGTCTGTCAGGTCGATATTGGCCGGGACCGGCTTTCGCAGATTGTCTGTGGCGGCAGCAACCTCTACGAGGGCGAATATGTGGCCGTGGCGCCCCCCGGCGCCTACGTACGCTGGCATGGCCAGGGCGAACCGGTCGAACTCAAGGCAACCAAGCTCCGGGGGGAGCTGAGTGAGGGTATGATCTGCAGCTCCCAGGAAATTGACCTGGAGGACCTCTTCCCGGCAGAGAGTGAGACCATCATCCTGGATCTGACCCCGGACTTCCCCACTGCCGTCCCGGGCCAGCCCCTGGCCGACCTGCTGGACCTTGACGACCTGGTCATTGAAATCGACAACAAATCCCTGACCAACAGGCCGGACCTCTGGGGCCACTACGGGATAGCCCGGGAGCTTGCCGCCATCTACGGGGGCCAGCTGAAAGCCCTTCCCGCCTTCAGGCTGCCGGGCCAGCCGGGGGCCTATGCCGTCAAGATCAGTGATACGGACCGCTGCCGCCGCTACGACGCCCTGGTCTTCGACGGTGTGGAGCCGGTTGAATCCCCCTTCTGGATGAAGCGGCTGATCTGGTCGGTTGGCATGCGGCCCATCAATCTCCTGGTGGACGTCACCAACTATGTCATGCTGGCGACCGGCCAGCCCACCCATGCTTTCGACCGGGACCATGTTGAGGAGGGCATCCATGTCCGGCTGGCCCGGTCCGGCGAGATCCTTGAGCTCCTGGACGGCCACCAGCTGTCGCTTGACACCAGTGACCTCCTCATCTGTGACGGCAAGGACAAGCCCATCGGCCTGGCCGGCGTCATGGGCGGCGCGCGGGACTCCATCCTGCCCGACACCTCCGGCATGGTCCTGGAGGTTGCCAATTTTGAAGCCATCGGCATCCGGAAGACGGCCACCCGCCACCAGGTCAGGACCGAGGCTTCCTCCCGCTTTGAAAAATCGATCGATACGGAAAGATGTGACCAGGCCCTCGCCCTCTCCATCGAGCTCATGGCGGAACTCCAGCCCCAGGCCAAAATCACCGCCGCCGGCCACCACCGGGCCGCCAGGACGGAAAACCTGACCCTCCCCGTCTCGCTGAACTTTCTCAAGATCCGGTCGGGACGGGAAATGAGCGCCGAAGAGGTCATAAAAACCTTGACACCCCTGGGTTTTGAGGTCAGCTTTGACGGCAGGGATACCCTGACCGTCCTGGTCCCCGTCTGGCGCGCCACCGGCGACGTTGATATCAAGGACGATATCCTGGAGGAAGTCTGCCGCATGATCGGCTACGACCGCTTTGACTTTGTCCCGCCCGCCATCATCCTCGAAAAACCGGTCAGGCAGCTGGCCTTTGAGAGCGAGCGCGCCCTGCGTGAATACCTGGCCTTCCGGGCAGGTCTCCAGGAAATCTTCACCTACCCCTGGCCTGCCGACCGTTATCTGGAGGCGGCCGGCCTGGAGTCGGACCAGCTCCTGGCCCTGGCCACGCCACCGGCGCCCGACCGTTCCCGCCTGCGGGCCTCCCTCCTGCCGGGTCTCCTGGAAGCCCTGGCCGAGAATTCACGCTACTACAGCTCCTTCGGCCTCTTTGAGCTGGCCCAGGTCTTCAGCCCGGGCGAGTCCCGTCCCAGCGGTGGGGAGGAGGTCCTGCCCCTCCAGACCCGCCGCCTGGCCCTGGCCCTGGCAGGTGACCTGCCCCTGCTGCTTTTCCGGCGCTTGAAGGGAATTCTCACCCAGCTGCCCCGATTCAGCCGCCTGGAGGACTGGACCCTGCAAAAAGGCGAGGACAAGCCCCCCTGGGCTGACCGGAACGCCTGGCTGGACCTGGTCACCGAAGAGGGCGTAGCCGTCGGCAGCCTGGGTCTCCTGTCACCCAAGGCGACCACCGCCTCCGGCATCCGGCAGATCTTTGCCGCGGTCGCGGAAATCCAACTGGACAAGCTGACCCCCCTGGAAAGCCGGCACAATGAATTTGAGCATCTGCCGCATTTCCCCTTGGTGGAGCAGGACCTCTCGATCGTGATCAAGGAGGAGGTGACCTGGGCCGACATCGAGTCAGCCATTGCTTCCCAGGTTAAACGCTCCGAATTCGTCGAGGAATACCGGGGTAGCCAGGTACCGGAAGGCTACAAGTCCCTCATGTTCCGCTTCTGGCTGGCTTCGGACGAGAAAACCCTGTCGGCGGATGAAATTGAACAAAGACGGGGCAGGCTCCTGAGGAAACTCAAGCAACTCCTGGGGGCCGAGCTTCGATAACCTATAATCGATATGATGGTATCGAATGTGACAGTCTGCCTGCCAAGCCGGAAGGAGGGCTGGCCGTTTTCAGGGCGGAAAAGGAGATATTTCGTCGATTATCGGCCAAAATCGCCTCTTTCCGACCTTTTCTGGCCCAGACGACTGGCGGATCCAAGCCTGGGTCAGCCCTATATACTTGATACCCTTGCATGTTCAATTTCTTTTGGCATAATGGTATGTGGCAATTTTTGGGTCTTACTCAGAAAGCGAAAATGACAAAGTAGTGCTTACGAGCTCCTTCCAAATCCTGACGAACAATCCATTGGTCGCTGAGAAATTCAGCGGGCGCTTCAAGATTGACTTCTATGGCGATAAAAGCGATAGGGAGGTCCTTTTGGGCGCGCGTGACCTGGTCCACCGGGGACACCGGGTCCTGACAGCCCCCCTGTCGGGCAGTGTCAAACCCGGGGAAACCCCCTACCGGTCCATCCTGTTGACGGCAGGGGACGGCGGGGGACTGGACCTTTTATCGCTCGATATCATGGAACGTGCTTTAGCAATAGTTGAACAGACAAAAATTGGTCCCGGGACCATCAAGGCGTCGATCCTTCAGGATTTCCAGGTCATCGACCTGAGTCTGATCGAGAGCGCCCTGCCGTCCCTCGAGGCTACCGGGCGCGTCTGATCCGCGCCGGCAAAGAAACTGAGGTAAAAAGGTGAAATTAGAACTGGGCTACATTGACATCAAGGGGATCCGGTTCGACGACTACATGGCCGTCGAGGAGGGGATACTGGTTGTCAATCCTGAGGAATTACTCGAGCCTGTCCTGGCCGATCCGCTCATAAAATCCGCGCGTTTTGAGATCGCTAATCCAGGTGAGAGCATCCGGATCACGCCTGTCAAGGACGTCATCGAACCACGCGTCAAGGTGGAGGGACCCGGGGGCATCTTCCCCGGCCTGGTCTCCAAGGTTGATGTGGTCGGTTCGGGCAAGACACACGTCCTGCGCGGCATGGCGGTTGTCACCGCCGGTCCCATCGTCGGGTTCCAGGAAGGGATCATCGACATGACGGGACCCGGGGCGGACTATACCCCCTTCTCACAGCTGCACAACCTGGTCCTGGTCATGGAGCCGGTTGAGGACTTCCAGCAACACGAGTATGAGAAGGCCGCAAGGCTGGCCGGCCTCCGGACCGCGGTGGCCATCGGTGAGCTGGCCCGGGACCTGACCCCGGATGAGACAGTCACCTACCAGTCGCCGACGGCGGCTTCCGGCTTTGACGAATCGCTCAAGGGCCTCCCCCGCGTCGCCTATGTCATGATGCTCCAAACCCAGGGGCTCCTGCATGACACCTATGTATACGGCGTCGACGCCAAGCGGACCCTGTCCACCATGATCCGGCCGACCGAGCTCATGGACGGGGCCATCGTGTCGGGCAACTGCGTCTCGGCCTGTGACAAGAACACGACCTACCATCACCTGAACAATCCGGTCATCCAGGATCTCTTCGAGGCCCACGGGAAGACCCTGAACTTCGTCGGTATGATCATCACCAACGAGAACGTCTTCCTGGCCGACAAGATCCGTTCCTCGGACTGGGCGGCCAAGCTGACCGACTTCCTGTCCGTTGACGGCGCCATCGTCTCCCAGGAGGGCTTCGGCAACCCGGACACCGACCTGATCATGAACTGCACCAAGTTGGAGAATCTGGGGGTCAAGACAGTCATCATCACGGACGAATACGCCGGCAATGACGGCAAGAGCCAGTCCCTGGCCGATGCGGACGATCTGGCGGACGCGGTCGTTACGGCCGGCAACGCCAATGAGATGATCGTCCTGCCGCCCATGGACCGGGTGATCGGGACACTCGATTACATCGATACCATCGCGGGAGGACACGACGGGTCACTGCGGCCCGACGGCTCCATTGAGGCTGAGTTGCAGGTCATCCTCGGATCGACCAATGAGCTGGGCTTCAACCGCCTCAGCGCCCGTTAAGGAGGATAAGGTGAGTAAATATAAGGTAGTTCATTACATCAATCAGTTCTTCGGCCAGATCGGCGGCGAGGAAATGGCCGACCATCCGGCCGAAAAGCGCCAGGGACCCGTAGGTCCGGGCCTGGCCTTCACACAGGCCTTCGGTGATGAGGCGGAGATCACAGCCACCATCATCTGCGGCGATTCCTGGTTCAACGAGAACCTGGCCCTGGCCAGGAAGACCGTCCTGGACCTGATCAGGGAGGAGGATCCCGACCTGGTAGTCGCTGGACCCGCCTTCAACGCGGGCCGCTACGGCGTCGCCTGCGGCACGGTGGCCGATGACGTCCAGACCGAGCTGGGCATCCCCGCCCTGACCGGCATGTACATCGAAAACCCCGGGGCCGAGATGTTCCAGGAAAAGGTCTATGTCATCGAGACGGGCAACAGCGCCGCCGGTATGCGGAAGGCCGTTCCGGCCATGGCCAAACTGGGCTTGAAGCTGGTCAAGGATGAACCCATCGGCGCCTCGGCGGAAGAGGGTTATCTGCCCAACGGCATCCGGAAGAACTTCTTCGAGAAGAAGCGCGGCAGCGCCCGGGCCGTCGATATGCTCCTGAAGAAGTTGGCGGGCAAGCCCTACAAGACCGAGTACCCCATGCCCTCCTTCGACCGGGTCGATCCCCAGCCGGCCATCAAGGATATCACCAAGGCCAACATCGCCCTGGTCACCTCGGGCGGCATCGTACCCAAGGGCAATCCCGACCGGATCGAGAGCTCCTCGGCCACCCGCTACGGCAGCTACAATATCGAAGGGGTCGACGACCTGACGGCCGACAGCTATGAGACGGCCCATGGCGGCTACGACCCTGTCTACGCCAACCAGGACGCCGACCGCGTCGTACCGGTCGATGTCCTTCGCCAGTATGAAAAAGAAGGCAAAATCGGCAAGCTGCACGACTGGTTCTACTCGACCGTCGGTAACGGTACCTCCGTGGCCAACTCAAAACGCTTTGCCATAGATATCGCGAAAAAGTTGCACGAACAGGGGGTGGATGCGGTCATCCTGACATCGACCTGAGGAACCTGTACACGTTGCGGCGCAACAATGGTAAAAGAAATTGAACGTTCAGGTATCCCGGTGGTCCACCTGTGTACCGTCACCCCGATCTCGCTGACCGTCGGCGCCAACCGGATTGTCCCGGCTGTCGCCATCCCCTACCCGCTCGGCGACCCCGAGCTTTCGCCCGAGGATGAGTATGAGCTCAGGCGCCGGCTGATTGACAAATCGCTTGAGGCCCTGATGACGGAAGTCACCGGCCAAACCATCTTTGAGTAGATCTTTGACAGAGAGGAAGAGCTGGAATAATGGAAAAAGTATATGACCTCATCATCATCGGGGCCGGCCCGGCCGGCCTGACCGCCGGCATCTACGCCGGCAGGTCCCGTCTCGACACCCTCCTGATCGAACGCGGGCAGGATGGTGGCCAGATCGCCATCACCGATGAGATTGAGAATTTCCCCGGCGGCCTGTCAACGCCGGACAAGGTGGAAAGCGGCGCGGAACTGGTCGCCCGCATGACGGCCCAGTGTGAGCACTTCGGCGTCGAACGCCTGAGCGCCAGCGTGACCAGGGTCGAACTTGAGGGCCCCGTCAAGCGGGTCCACACCCGGGACCAGGTGCTGGAAGCAAAGGCGGTCATCCTGGCGACCGGCGCCCATCCCCGGCCCATCGGCTGCCCCGGCGAAACGGAACTGGTCGGCCGCGGCGTCTCCTATTGCGCTACCTGTGACGGCTCCTTCTTTGAGGATCTTGAGGTTTACGTGGTGGGCGGCGGGGATACGGCCGTTGAAGAGGCCATCTACCTGACCAAGTTCGCCCGCAAGGTCACCATCATCCACCGGCGGGACGAGCTGCGGGCGGTTCAATCGATCCGCGAGCGGGCCTTCGCCAATGAGAAAATTGCCTTCATGTGGAATGCCGTGGTGACGGAACTTCATGGTGACGATGGTATCCTGAACGCCATGACGGTTGAAGACACCAAGACGGGTGAAAAACGGCGGGTCGAGGCCCATGAGGAAGACGGCATGTTCGGCCTCTTCGTCTTCATCGGTTTCCTGCCCAACACGGAACTCTTTGAAGGCCTGGTTGATATGGAGTACGATTATATCCTGACCGATGAGGCCATGCGGACCAATATCCCGGGCGTCTTCGCCGCGGGGGATGTAAGGAAGACACCCCTGCGCCAGGTTGTCACCGCCTGCGCGGACGGCGCCATCGCCGCCATGCAGGTGGAACATGACCTGGCGGCTGGTGCCTACGGATGAAAGGAAAAAGTAACTGGCATGTTTGAACTGGACAAGAATAATTTTGAAACGGAGATCCTCCAGTCGGAGGAGGCGGTCCTGGTCGATTTCTACGGCAATGGCTGCGTCCCCTGCGAGGCCCTGAAGCCCCACATCCTCAAGCTGGAGGAGACCTATGGGGACCAGCTCCGCTTCACGGCCCTAAACACTTCGAATGCCCGGAGACTTTCGATCTCCCAGCGGATCCTGGGCCTCCCCGTCATCGCCATCTACAAGGGCGGTGAGAAGGTGGAGGAACTGATCAAGGATGAGGCGACACCGGAAGCCGTTGAGGCCATGATCCAAAAGTACATCTAAGTTGATGACATTCTGCGGTGGGTACGCTCTGTGCCTGCCCTTTGGGGAAGGGTGACCCTGGAAACACCCGAAAATTTGACGAAAGGAGCAGGATATGAGCATACTCGAAGGCATGAAGGTCATCGTCATCGGTGACCGTGACGGGATTCCCGGTCCGGCGATTGCGCTTTGCGCGGAATCGGCTGGGGCCGAGGTTATCTTCTCCGCAACGGAGTGTTTCGTCTGAACGGCCGCGGGTGCAATGGATCTGGAAAACCAGAAGCGTGTCAAGGATCTCACTGAAGAGCAGGGCCCTGAGAACATCGTCGTTCTCCTGGGTGCCGCCGAGGGTGAGGCGTCCGGTATCGCTGCGGAGACGGTCACAAACGGTGACCCGACCTTTGCAGGTCCATTGACAGGAGTTCCGTTGGGACTCAAGGTCTACCACGTCTGTGAAGAGGAAGTCAAAGAAGAGTTCGATCCCGACGTCTACGAGGAACAGGTTTCCATGATGGAGATGGTTCTCGACGTCGATGAGATCGCGGAAGAGATGCAGGCGATTCGCGAAGAATACACCAAGTATTAATAGAAGGATCGTTTGGAGAGGATGCCCCAGGTCTGACCGGAACCCCCCACGGGGACGGCGCCGGGGCATCCTTCACAAGGACAAGTATCCGTGTTACCCAAAGGGACACTCTCTATAAAGCAATGAACTGAAAGGCAGGCACCCGAAAATGAACAGTGTTATGAAAGGCGCAGGCTACATCCTGGTCCACACCCCCGATATGGTGATCCACAATGGGACCACCCAGACGACGGAACGGATCGTCAATCCCGACTCGGACTACCTGAAACAGATAAGGGGAAATCTCAGGACCTATGACCGTGTGCGCGCCTATTACCCCAACCAGACCTACATCGGCAACCTGTCGCCCTTTGACCTGGCCAAGGTCGAAGGCCCCTGGCAGGATCTTGAAAGCCCCCAGGATGATCGTTACGGCAAGTTTGGCGAGATCATGCCCCAGGACGAGTTCTACCTCCTGATCCAGGCGGTCGATGAGTTCGAGCTGGTCTACCTTGACCAGGCCTTTGTTGAAAGAACCAAGCCCCGCCTGGAGGAGGACCCCATCATCTCGGACTTCATCCTCCAGCGGATCAAGGAAGGGGTGGACCAGGACCGCCTCCGCCAGCTGATTGACCAGGAGGGGGCGGAAGGCCTCTACAGCGGCGAGGAGATCGTCGGCGCCGTCAGGCGGGCCCATGACATCGACCCCAACCTGAATGCCCATGTCATGATCGAGAACCTGGTCTCCAAGGCCTCAAGCGCCCTGGCCCTGCTCTACGCCGTCAGGAATGCCGGCATCTCCCCCGATGAGATCGACTACACCATCGACTGCTCCGAGGAGGCCTGCGGGGATATGAACCAGCGGGGCGGGGGCAACTTCGCCAAAGCCACGGCGGAGATCGCCCAGCTCAACCGCTCGACCGGTTCCGATGTCCGGGGCTTCTGCGCCGCCCCGGCCCATGCCGTCATGGTGGCCGCCTCCCTGGTCAAGGCCGGTACCTTCAAGGCGGTGGCGGTCACGGCCGGCGGTTCCACGGCCAAACTGGGCATGAACGGCAAGGACCACCTCAAGAAGGGCCTCCCCATCCTGGAGGACTGCCTGGCGGGCTTTGCCGTGATCGTGGCGGAGAATGACGGGGTCAACCCCGAGATCAACGTGGAGAACACCGGCTGGCACGCTGTCGGCACGGGCAGTGCTCCCCAGCACGTCATCGCCTCCCTGGTTACTGAGCCCCTGGCCCGGGCCGGCCTCAAGGTCACGGACATCGATTACTATTCGCCCGAGATGCAAAACCCTGATATCACCAAGCCGGCCGGCGCCGGCAATGTGCCCGAGGCCAATATGAAGATGATCGGGGCCCTGGCCGTCAAGCAGGGCGACATCGACCGCAAGGACCTGGCCGGCTTCGTAAAGAAGCATGGCCTGCCCGGTTTCGCGCCCACCCAGGGTCATATCCCCTCCGGTGTCCCCTATATGGGCCATGCCCGGGAGCATATGCTGAATGGGGAGGTCGACCGGGTCATGATCATCGGGAAGGGCTCCCTCTTCCTGGGCCGTATGACCAATCTCTTTGACGGGGTTTCCTTCCTTATGGAGGCCAACAAGGGCAAGGAGGTTAGCCCGTCCGTCTCGACGGACGAGATCCGGAAGCTGATCGCCGAGTCCCTGCGTGACTTTGCCGCGGGACTCCTGGAGAGCAGGTAATCTTTATGGACAAGATCAAACGTGAAATCGCCACGCTCTTTACGGAAATGGCCGACGGCCTGGAGACCGGCCAGTTTGGCAAAAAGGTCCGGGTCGCCGTGATCGGACCCGGTTCCGAGCTGGGCGAGGACAATGTTATGCAAGGCTGCCTGATCGCGGCCAAGCGGGGGATTGAGGTCCTCTACCTGGGCAAGGTCAAGGCGGACGGCGTGACCACCATCCCCTGCGAGTCCCCCGATGACGCCTTCCAGAAGATGGAGGAACTCCTCCAAGCCGGTGAGGTCCAGGCGGCCATCGCCATGCACTACCCCTTCCCCATCGGGGTCGCCACCGTAGGCAAGGTGACGGCCCCCGCGACAGGGCGGGAGCTCTATCTGGCGACGACGACGGGGACATCCTCGACCGACCGGGTCGAGGCCATGGTCCTGAACACCATGGCCGGCCTGGCGACCGCCAAGGCGGACGGCATCGAAAATCCGACGGTGGGCCTCCTCAACCTGGACGGGACCCGGCAGGTGGAAAACATCCTCAAGCAACTTCAAGGTCAAGGCTACCCCATCAACTTCGCCCTCTCGGGCCGGTCCGATGGCGGCGCCCTCATGCGGGGAAACGATATCCTGACCGCCTCCCAGGACGTCCTGGTCCTGGATTCCCTGACCGGCAATGTGGTCATCAAGATCCTGTCGGCCTTCACCTCCGGCGGTTCCTATGAGACGGTTGGCGCCGGCTATGGGCCCGGTGTCGGCGAGAAGATGTCCGGGATCGTCATGATCGTCTCGCGGGCATCGGGCGCGCCCGTGATCGGCGAGTCGATCATCTTCGCCGCCTCGCTCGCCCGGGGTGGGCTGGAGAAGGTCTATAAGCAGGAGCTGGACCTGGCCAGGAAGGCCGGTCTGGACCGGATCCTCCGGGAGCGCAGGGAAGCGGCCAGCTCAAAAGAGGAGCAGGAAGTCATAGCGGCGCCCCCCTCCGAAGTTGTCACGGAGCAGATCGAGGGCATCGATGTGCTGGACCTGGAAGACGCTGTCCACCTCCTCTGGAGCAGGAAGATCTATGCCGAAAGCGGCATGGGCTGTACGGGGCCCATCGTCCGGGTCTCAACCGCCAACCGGGAGGAGTCCATCCAAATCCTCCGCGAGGGCGGCTTTGTCAGCGACTAGGGACAAGCTCAACCCATGTTGGATTTCCAGATCCTTGAGCTCAAGCACCTGCCCCTGGTCAAGCCCTTCCTGACGCCGAACCCGCAGAGGCTCTGTGACCTGACGGTCGGCGGCCTTTTCATATGGCGTGACCTCTTCAAGAACGAGTTCGCCCTGGCCGCCGGCTGCCTGATCACCAGCATGCGGATCTTTGACCGGCACACCGCCTACACGGTCCCCCTGGGAGAAAACAGGGAGGAGGCCCTGGGCCTCCTGGAGGAACATTGCCGGGCCATCGGCCAGCCCCTGGTCTTCTGCGTGGTCGGGGACCAGGACCTCCCCCTCCTGTCCGACCGCTACCCCGATTTCCATGCCGTCTCCGAGCGGGACTATTTCGATTATCTCTACGAGGCCCAGGACCTCCTCAAGTTGCAGGGCGGGAAACACCGGTCGACCCGGGGCAACATCAACCGCTTCCTCAAGGCCGGATACAACTGGCGCTTCGAGGAGATCAACCAGGAGAATAAGCAGGCGGTCCTGGATTTCGCCCGGGCCCAGGCAGCCGGGAATCCCCCCGACAACCTGGCCCTGGCCGAGGAGGCCAGGAAGATCCCCGAGGTCCTGGACCAGCTGGACGACTATGCCATGTTCGGCGGGGTCCTCTTTGTTGGCGACCAGGTGGCGGGCTTCTCCCTGGCCGAGATCGAGGGCGACACCCTCTATATCCATGTGGAGAAGGCGGATCTTCGCTACCGGGGGGTCTACCAGATGCTGGTCCACCAATTCCTGAAGGCCTTCGGGGACCAGGAGGCCATCGCCTTTGTCAACCGGGAGGATGACAATGGCGACCCGGGCCTGCGCGAATCAAAGATGACCTACGGGCCGGTCGCCCTCCTGGCCAAATATACAGTCTATACGGACAAGTCCAAGCCGGAATGGATGGAACGCTGCTACCTGCCCTAGCGCAAAGGTAGGGACAAGAGACGGCCCTCCTCCCAAAAAGTTGGAGGGTTTTTTCATGGGCGGATTTCCTCACACAGGGGGGGGCAGGCAAAAATGGTCCGGCACCTGTCATTTACCTGACAGAAGAAATAGACCTTCTAGTCTATAATTTAGTCAATCAATCGGAAATTTTATGCAAATGGCACAAACCCTTGATTGTCGGCAAAAGCCCTCATGAAAGGGAAGATCAATCCCAAGGCAAGGCAGTAGCCGTTCAAGGCAAGAGGCAGTGGAACCAGGGAAATTCCGGGCGCTTGAAGGGGAAGAAGGCAGTCACTGACCCTGGAATGAGTGATTAGCGCCTTTCAGGCGCACTGATCGTCGGGGAAGGCCTGTCCCCTCTTCTTCCTGCCCACAGCGACCGACTTTGATCCGCCTTGGATTCATGGTGACTGAAACCTGCTGATCATCCTGGCGGGAATCGACGTCCTTGTTCCGAGTACTTATACAGTCAGCGCAAGTCCAGCAAATGATCATCCACGCTTTGATCCCCTGGAGAATTTCGATCCTTCGATGGCACCCAAGTGGCAAACGGTATTTTTGAGTGAGGAGTGGTTGAGATGAAATTAGAAAAAAGTCTATTCAAGATCAAAGATTTATCATTCGCTGATGAATCAAAACTTGAAAACGGAAGACTCTATGTAAACGAAAAAGAACTGAAAGAACACTTACTTACGGATAAACGGATTGCGGCTATTGACCTTCACATCGTCAAGCCGGGTGATCCTGTCCGGGTCGTACAGATCGCAGATGTGATCCAGCCCCAAGCCAAGGCGGACGACCAGTACCCGAACTTCCCGGGAGCCTTGGATGGCCAGGGGGTGGTCGGTGAGGGTGAAACCCTGGTGCTGAAAGACATGACCATCCTTTTGTCGGATGAATCCATCAAATACCAAAAAGGCAGGCCCTATGCGACCGGAAAGATCCTTGATGGGCGGGGGCCCGCTGCGGACATGAGCTTTTTCGGAAAAATGCGGCACCTGGTACTCTGCCCCAAAAAGGCTGAATCGGTCCCCCTCAACAGCTACAGAATTGCCATGAAAGTGGCAGGTCTCAGAACAGCGGTCTATCTGGCAAGCTTGGCCAAAGGGCAGGTTCCGGATGAAGTTGAGCACTATGAACTGCCCTTCCTCATGGATACAGGATGCGGCAAAGAACTCCCCCGCCTGGCCTACATCATGCAGATCCTGATGAACCAGATGCCCGAAATTCCGGACGCGCCCATCTTCTATGGCGATAATATCCATCATATGTTGCCGACGATCGTCCATCCCAACGAAATCCTGGATGGGGCCTTGGTCAATGCCTATGAAGGCGGCCTCAATGACACCTACACCATCCAGAACCATCCTGTGATCAAGGAGCTCCTGGCGAGACACGGAAAGGATCTCAACTTCGTCGGTGTTATTGCCACAATCTCCCATGCTTCCAGTCCGGCCAGGGCAAGAGCTGCCTCGCTTTGTGCCAAATTGGCCAAGCACGTACTGGGCGCGGATGGGGTTGTGATCACCAAGTCCGGAGGTGGCGCGCCTGAAATCGATATGGCTGATACGGCTCTGGCCTGCGAAAACCTGGGTGTCAAGACATCGATCCTCATGTGGCAAATGGTTTCCAGGGACGCGGGCGGCAACCTTTTCGCCGATCCAAAGCTTGACGCCATTACGTCGACGGCTACCTTGAGTGGGGTCGTCCGGGTGCCGGCTGTTGAGAAACTTATCGGCGTCGGGGGCAAGGTCTTTACAGGCGATACGGTCGACAGTGCCTTCATGCATATGATCTGGAACATCATCGGGGTGACCGATCAGATGGGCTTATCCCACATGCAGTCCATTGAGTACTAATCATCGGAAAGGAGTGACATTAAATGGCTAAATTGAGAGTTGTCCATTATCTTAACCAGTTATTTGGCGGTATTGGCGGCGAAGACATGGCCCATGTGGGTCTGTCCTTTGTCCAGGGGGCCAAGGGCCCAGGTCTGGCAATCGAACAGATTTTGGGCGATCAGGGCAGCGTCGTAGCGACCATCATCTGCGGTGACAACCATTTTGTCGAAAACCAGGAAGAAACCGTTCAGGCAATCCTGAAGGAGATGGAAAAATATGACGCGGACGTCTTCATGGCAGGGCCCGCCTTCAATGCGGGACGTTATGGCGTCGCCTGCGGGGAAATAACCAAGGCGGTCAAGGAAAAATTTGATATCCCGGCCGTTACAGGCATGTACGAAGAGAACCCCGGCGTGGATATGTATCGTCAGTCAGTCTACATTGCCAGCACCAAGGACATCGCGTCCGGTGCCAAGGAGGGCATCGAGCGGATGTTGAACCTGGCCTTGAAACTTGTCAAGGACGAGCCCATCGGACGCCCGGAAGAGGAGCACTATTTCCCACAGGGTGTCATCAGGACAGAGAGACATGAGAAGAACGCCGCGCAAAGAGCGGTCGACATGTTGATCCGGAAGTTGAAGGGTGAACCCTTCGTATCGGAAGCACAAGTGCCGGAGTTTGGAAAGATTGAACCGGCTCCCCCGATCGAAGATCTGTCCACCGCCCGGGTCGCGATCGTGACCGACGGTGGTCTGATCCCCGCAGCCAACCCGGACAAAATGGGTTCCATACTGGCCAGGGAATGGGGTGCCTATTCCATCGAAGGCCTGGATAAGCTTGACAAGGGCGTCTTCAGGGGGCATCACGACGGCTATGACAATGCGGACGTCAATGAAGATCCCAACCGACTGGTGCCTGTAGATGTTCTCAGAGACCTGGAAAGGGAAGGGGTCATCGGCAAGTTGCATGACTATTACTACACTTGCGCGGGGGTGGCGGCCCCCATGGCCAATGCCATTAAAGTCGGCAAAGCCATTGCCGCTGAATTAAAAGAGGGAGGGGTTGATGCCGTTATCCTGACATCGACCTGAGGATCCTCTACCCGCTGTGGATCAGCGATCGTCAGGGAAATAGAAGACATTGGCATTCCTACCGCTCAAATTTGCGCGATGACCTCAGTCGCGGAGCTGATTGGCGCCAACAGGATTATTACAGGTAAGGGAATCACCAACCCGGTCGGGGACACTGGCCTGGAGGGTGATTTCGAAAAGGAGGTCAAAAGGGAAGTCATAGAGCTGGCCTTGGGCTCGCTGCAGGAAAAACTTGACGATACCAGAATCTATTCGATCACGGCCTTTTAACAACTATCCTTCACGCTTCATCTAAACAAAAGGAGGTAAGACATGTCACAAAGAAAAGTCAGGTGGGGCGACCTGAGAATGCCGGAAATCTACGAAGTCATGCAGAAGAAAAATGCTGTTCTGATCCCGCTCGGCGCGACTGAGCAGCACGGTCTCCATATGCCCGTCAATTTTGATACGCACTCAACGGTCTACTTCGCCGAGGAAGCGGCCAGACGGGTGATTGAACAAAATCCTGAATGGGGCGTCCTGGTCGCACCGGAAATCGCCTACGCCGACTGCTACGGCAGGCCGACCTTTGACGAGCCGGTCCCAGGTTCGATCTCCATCAGCATAGACACGCAAATTGCCCTTATCTACGATATCGTGGACAACCTGATTGAACAGGGTTTCCGGAACATTCTTCTGCTGAGCGGCCATATGGAAAACCAGTCCCCCACGGAGGTTGCGCTCAGGAAACTTGAGATCAAGTGGAAGAATTCCGATCTGGGTCTTTTTGCGACCAACACCTGGCTCTATGCCCTCGAGCGCTGGACCGAGATTTGCAACCTTGGCTTTGCCGGACTGGGGCACGCGGGCGAGAGGGAAACGGCGGTGGCACTTAACACGCAACCGGACGATGTGATAACAGGCCCAACCTATCCGGAGGCCGTTTTCAAGGGCGCCCTCAGCCCCAAGTACAGCGCGCCGATCTGCGGTGAGCTGGTCTTCCATTCATCGAGAATCGCCGGTGTAAGGCAAGACGGTCTCCACCTCAAGGATGGTGGCGTGACCACGGAAGAACAAGCCGCGAAGACCAAGGAACTCGGCCGGCAGCTGATGGAGTTCACGATCAGTGACCTGGTTGAAGTGATCACCCAGATGATCAGCACCGAGGGAAGCACACACGATGAACTCTTCTCTTTCAAGTAGTCAAGTACCCGTTGAACTGGGAATTTGACAAAGAGACTGCCTGGCAGGTCCTGGCATGGGAAGGGACCGGATTGGTTTTCAAGTAAACCAATCCGGTCCTTCGCTTGTCACCCCATATTTTATTTCTCATCCAAACCCTGTATCATGAATTGTGTGGACATTCGACGGCCCTTGGTTTTTCCTAACCACAAGAGAAAGGATCGATTATGGCCGAGAACGGTACACCTTTCCCTACGGCAGACTTCCTGAGAGAAATTCCGCTGTTCGCCAGCCTGTCCGTTGATGAGATCGCCTTATTGAACGCTGCAAGTGAAATGCGCCATTACCACAAGGACAGTCTTATTTTCAAGGCGGGCGACGCCACTTCCCGGGTTTTCTTCGTTTGCGCAGGGCAGGTAGCTGAGTTTATCAATTACGATTCCTGTGTTGAATACATTGTCAAGGTCAGGGATAAGTACGATCACATAGGCTTGGTGGGTGCCTTTGGAGCCATTCCCCAGCCAACTACTGCCCTGGCGCTTGCCGATTCAGAGCTTCTGGCCCTCCCTTCAGAATTGATCTTGAACTTGGCCCATCACTCCGCCTCTATGATGCGCATGGTTAACAGGGAATTGGTTAACAAGTTGCTTAGCGCATGTAAAAGCCTGGTCTCCAGCGTTCATATGAGCGCGCCGGGCCGGCTGGCCTTTACCCTGCTCCGTATGTCCAACAAACTGAACTCCTCCCACGAGGGGGCCCTCAATATCACTCAAAAAGAACTGGCCTCGACTGCCGGCATGGCCAGGCAAACAGCCAGTGCCATCCTGAGTACCTGGAATGATTTGGGCTATATCACGACGCATCGCAAAAGAATTATTATCAACCATTCATCGGAATTAATGGACATCGTCATCAAGGATGAAATCAAATAACAGCTTATAATCATTCCCGCGGCCCGGGCCAAGCTTTCAAGGCAAAGGGAGGCAGGGTTGCGCCAACTGCGATAAATGACAAGCTAACCTGGACAGTAGAGTAGAGATCCAAGAAAACTTGAAACGAAATGTAGCGAGGGGTTTGGCAGTCATTAGAAAAACCCCGTAAAGCGAAGATAAATGGTAGAATAAGGAGCACGGCAGGAAAGAAGAGCGCGCTTAACAGAACCATCGAGCTATTAGCCGTTTACGACACTTTAAGCTGGATGGCCTGGAACGTTAGAGAAGAACACGATTCAGGGCGAGCCTTTTAGATCAGCAACTTATTTATCTAAGATGCCGGGCCGTAAAACTACTTGGGAAGGATCGATACAAGGAACGCCTAAGCGTTCCAGGATGTCCCTCCCGAAAGTAGCGCTGAATGACTGGAGTGGTGTCTGGTCATTCAGCTTTTTTCTGGGGAAACCGTTGACATGGCCCATGACCTGGTCCAGGTCTTCCTGGGTCAGATCATTGAAAGACGTCCCCTTGGGTAAAATGCGCCTTAAGTGCTTGTGGGCCCCTTCCACTCCAGGCTTCTGGTTTGGCATCCCCGGGTCACAATAGTAGATCCGGGTCCGCCTTTGGCCTTCTTGGTCAAACTCAATGGCAACAGGATTGGAGAACTCCGATCCGTTGTCGGTGAGGAGGACCGGGAAGAGTCGACAAAAGCTGTCCCGGCCCAGGACATCGTAGAGGCGATTAAAGCAATCGATGACGGACTGGGCCGTATTACGTTCTCTCAAGTATAAGAGGAGCAAGGAGGACTCTTGGAAATAGAGGGACAAGATGACCTTGCCCCCGACCGTCCCGATGACCGTGTCCATCTCGACGACGGGCCAGGGGTCCTCCCCCATGAAGGCCAGGTAGTCCTGGTAGGTCCTCCCCTGACGGCAGCGCGTGTCAATCTTGTGCTCCCGCCTCTTTCTTCTGGGCCGGTAACGGATCTTGTAGGGCAGGTCAAAGCCTGAGACTTCAGCCAGGGCTCGGTCCTGGATGAGCCGGTAGATGGTCCGGTGAGAGCAAGGTAGTTCGTTCTTGTGGTTGGCCCAGATGATGTAAGGCGATAGCCCCCGCTTGAGATCTGCCTTCACGATCTTGCGGATGGAGTCGACCTCTTCAGGCGAATAAGACCTCCCTTGACGGGATTCGGACAGGAGCTCCAGGTATTGATGGTGGGCAACGGTGGGCATGTACTCGTAGCGGGTCAGGCCACAACGGTGCTTTTGTTTACAGCCATGGCAGACATAGGGTGCCTTTTGCAGGCGTGGGCAGTATTCTTCTTCGAAGTCAGGGCAAAGAGGAGAGCAGCCTTCCTTGCAGGAGGCACAGGTTTTCTTCTTGCAGTAGAGCCTGCCACATAAAAGTTGGGCAGGACAGTGGAATCGGTGCTTACAAGGGTTGTAGCGGGTATTGAAGGCATTCTTCTCGATACGGCTCCGATGCTTTTTTATCTCCTGGGAGATGGTGGTGGGGGATTTACCCAAGTCTTTTGCGATCTTACGAAAAGAGTCGGCAGCTTCCAGTTTCATTTTGATTAAGACCCTGTCCTCCAGGGTCAGGTGTTGGTAGTGGCTCATGGCAACCTCCTTGGGGAAGGCCCGCCTTGAGCTTGGTTCTTCTCTTGGGACAGTATAAAGTTTTGGTTGACGAAAGAGGTCACTCTTGCCAGATTAAGTGGGACATTCTATTTGCCAGATTAAGCTGGACGTTTTTTTTGACTCACTGTCCAGGTTACATTGTCATTTATCTGTTGCGCCAACTGGCATTTTGTCCAGTTGACAGCGGGTATTCCGAGTGTTATCCTGCATAAAATTGAATCGCTTTAGATAGAGGCGCGGTTCTCAAGACTAGTATCGGTGTAAAGGCCAGGCAGGCTGCCGGTATGAAAGGGGGATCCGCCGAAGCTTCGGAGAATTGCCCAATTGTCCGGGGCTGGGTCGGCAGAGAATATCTGCCGAACTGTCACAGGCTTTTGTGGAGCGCTATCGACGGCATCGGAAACCAAAAAATCCGATTCCCAAGAACCGCTTGACAAGGCGGTTCTTTTTGAATGACCCGCCGGCGGGGTGAAAGCCGGGGCCCGGCAGGAAGGCCGGGCAGGAAAGGATTCAAAATGAGGAAGAGGATTGCTTGGGCTTTGACCCTGCTGCTGGCTTTGACGCTGGTGGCCTGCGGGCCCTCCGGTCAGTCGGTCCCCACGGGCGTGGAGGACGGGATTTTGACCATCGCCATGGAATGCGCCTACGCCCCCTACAACTGGGCGCAGAATGATGACTCGAATGGGGCCGTACCCATCAAAAACGTGCCGGGCTCCTATGCCAACGGCTACGATGTCACGATTGCCAAGAAGATCTGCGAGGCCCAGGACTGGGAATTGGAGATCATCCAGTCCGATTGGGACTCCCTGGTGCCTGCCGTCATGACGGGTACCATCGATGCCGTGATCGCGGGCCAGTCCATGACGGCCAGCCGGTCCGAGCAGGTGGACTTTGCCGGCCCCTATTTTTACGCCACCATGGTCTGCCTGACCAAGGAAGGCAGCCCCTTCGCGGATGCCAAGGGCATTGCGGATCTGGCAGGCGGTACCTGCACCGCCCAGTCGGGCACCATCTGGTATAACGAATGTCTGCCCCAGATCACGGGAGCCAAGGCCCAGCCGGCCCTGGCCGACGCCCCCTCCATGCTCATGGCCCTGGAGACCGGCATGGTGGACTTTGTCTGCACTGACCTGCCCACGGCCCAAGGGGCCCGGGTGGTCTACCCTGACATGGTCATCCTGGACTTTTCGGGGACCGAAGGGGACTTCCAGTTCACCGACCAGGTCCGGGCTGAAAACGTCAATATCGGGATTTCGGTCATGAAGGACAATGCCTTCCTCAAGGAGGCCATTGATGAGGTGCTCGACACCATGACCGAGGACGACTTCAATACCTTGATGGAAGAGGCCATCCGCATCCAGCCCCTGAGCGCTGAGTGAGGCGGGTCATGGCTTACTCACTTCAATTAGTCCAGGACATCGGCAAGCTCTGGGGCCAGTATGGGGATTCCTATCTCAGGGGGATCAGCTCCACCCTGATCCTGGCTCTGGTGGCTACCGCCATCGGCTGCCTGATAGGCTTTGTCTGTGGCGTCCTGAATACCATCCCCTTCGATCGGGAGGACCGGCCCTCCAAGCGGCTGGTCCTCCGCCTGGTCCGGGGGATCATCCGGCTTTACGTGGAGGTCTTCCGGGGCACTCCCATGGTCCTGCAGGCGGTCTTTCTCTACTATGGACTGCCCTATATCACCAACAACGCCCTCAAGTTCCCCAATGTCTGGGTCGCCTCCATCGTTGTCGTCTCCATCAACACGGGCGCTTACATGGCGGAATCGGTCCGGGGCGGGATCCTCTCGGTCGACCCGGGGCAGACGGAGGGCGCCCGGGCCATCGGCATGAACCACTATCAGGCCATGACCTCGGTGATCCTGCCCCAGGCCCTGCGCAATATCATGCCCCAGATCGGCAACAACTTCATCATCAATGTCAAGGACACCTCCGTCATGTTCATCATTGGCTTTCCGGACTTCTTCGCCGCCCACCGGGCGGCGACCGGGGCCACCTATCTCTACTTCCCCTCCGCGACGGTTCAGATGATCGGCTATCTTTCCCTGACCCTGATCGCCTCCTTCCTCCTCCGCTGGATTGAAAAGAGGATGGATGGGGACAGCAGCTACGAACTCGCTGCCCAGGACCCCCTGGTCATGGCAGCAGGCATACACAGGCATCCGGGTAAGGACTTATGAGAGTAAAAGGTAGGACAAATAATCCGGTCAGAAGGGAAGACAATCCCCTGGCCCCCATCCTCCAGGTCAGGCAGCTGACCAAGGCCTTCGGGAACAACAAGGTCCTGACCGGCATCGATTTCGATGTCCACAAGGGCGACGTCATCAGCATCATCGGGGCATCCGGGTCGGGAAAATCGACCCTCCTGCGCTGCATCAACAAGTTGGAGTACCCCTCCGGCGGCAGCATCCTCTACCGGGGGGAGGAGTTGCTGGGCCAGCAGATGGACACCAACAGCTACCGGTCCCGGGTCGGCATGGTCTTCCAGTCCTTCAATCTCTTCAACAATATGACCGTGCTGGACAACTGCGTGATCGGCCAGGTCAGGGTCCTGAAACGGAGCCGGGAGGAGGCCCGGGTCAAGGCCTTGGACTACCTGGACAAGGTGGGTATGGCCCCCTACATCAAGGCCAAGCCCCGACAGATCTCAGGCGGTCAAAAGCAAAGGGTCGCCATGGCCAGGGCCCTGGCCATGGATCCGGATATCCTGCTCTTTGATGAACCCACATCGGCGCTGGACCCCGAGATGGTGGGCGAGGTGCTGGCCGTCATGCGTGACCTGGCCCGGGAGGGCATGACCATGCTGGTTGTCACCCATGAGATGGCCTTCGCCCAGGACGTCAGCAGCCAGGTTTTCTTCATGCACGAGGGGGTCATCCACGAACGGGGCAGCCCCGAGGAACTGTTCGGCAATCCGCAGAAGCAGGAAACCATCGATTTTCTGGCCCGGTTCAGGAACCGGTAAGGGGCGCGGCCGGCTCCAAAGTCTATAATGAAGGCAAAAAGAGTGAGGAGCAGGCCTATGATCATGCGGGAGGAACGCCGGGAACTGATTGAATACGGCAAGAGATTGATCCGGAAGAAACTGACCCGGGGCACCGGCGGCAACCTGAGTGTCTGGGAACCCGGCCGCGATCTCATGGCCATTACGCCGAGCGGCATCCCCTACGAGCTCATCCGGGAGGAACAGATCGTCCTGATCGACGTGGATTCCGGCCGGATCGTGGACGGTGATGCCGTCCCTTCAAGCGAAGTCGACATGCACCGGATCATCTACAAGTACCGGGATGATATCAAGGCGGTCATCCATACCCATACCACCTTCGCGGCCACGGTCGCCTGTTTGAGGCAGGACCTGCCCCCCCTCCACTATCTGGTGGCCTACGCGGGCCCTGATGTCCGCTGCGCCGATTACGCCACCTACGGGACGGTTGAATTGGCCCGGAATGCCTTCGAGGCCATGAAGGACCGCCAGGCCTGCCTGCTGGCCAACCACGGCCTCCTGGCAGGGGGAGCCGACCTGGAAGAGGCCTTCAATGTCACCGAGGAGATCGAATTCTGCTGTGAACTCTACTGCCGGGCCAAGGCAGTGGGGGAACCTGTCATCCTGGATCAGGATGAGATGGTCCGTATGATCGAACGCTTCAAGGACTACGGGAAGCGGGCGGAGACCCACGAATCGATCTGACCTGTCAGGCTCAAAGAAGCTGGTCGTTACCGCAGTAGGGGCAGCGGACAAGCTGTCCCTTGAATCCCTTCAAGGGGGCATGGCAGCCCTCACAACGGCCTGCGGCGCTTTCCGGCGCAGGCTCTTTTTTCGGTTCAAGGCCGAAAGACGCGCGAAAGACATTGACCGTATCCTTCAGGACTTCGGCGACCATTTGCGCCCCGGGCAGGGCCAGGGCGTCCTCCAGGGCTTCAGGCGGGACCGGGTTCCCTGTCAGGAGCTCGCTGATCCGGTTGACCCAGCGGGTGATCTGTTTTTTCCCCCAACCCTGGAGCTCGAAGGATTCGGGGCCTCCATAGAAATGAAGCTGGAGTTGCAAGGCCCCACTCCCCGCCCCTCTGGTCAAAAAGACCTGGGCCTGTCCATCAATAACCTTGATTTGCTTGACCGGGTATTTCTTTATCGCCTTGACCTTGCGAAACAAACCCCTGCTGACGTAGATGAGGTGGAGATTGGTCAAGACCAGCTGGCCCGACTGGCCACTCTTCCGTCCTGACTCCAGCACCCCATCGCCCTGGAGGAAAATCCCCTCATTTGACTGCAGGCCCAGATCCACCATGGAATATCTCTTTTCCATTCCTCCCCTGATTGAGCTAAGTTTAACCCCTGGCCGGGCTGGACACAAACGGATGGCCGACCGCCTGGCCCAAGCGGGAAACCGGAGGTCATGCCAGGGGAAGGGCAGTCCCCTGGCCCCTCCCTCCGGCTCCGGATCGACTTTTCGTGACATATCTATAAATATCCAGACAAGTTTTCAAGCAAATATGTTGAGTATGATGGTTGACGACAATAAATTTTCCCTTTACTCTCTTCAATGATGTTTCATATTTATGTTACTAATTCGCATAAATATAAGTACCATACAAGCGGATCCAGAAAGGGAAAATGTCTTTCGGCACGAGGAGAATAAGATGAAACAAGTAAAAGTACTGGGGGCCGTCGTCTGTGCCCTCCTGATCATTGGAATGGCCCTGACGGGATGCAAGGCATCCGGCAAGGAGCCTGGAAACGGGGCGGACAAGAAGGTCAAGCTGATCGAAATCGCGCTCACGGAAGAAGAGTACGCTTTTGGGGTCGCCAAGGACCAGGCTGATCTTTCCGGGGAGGTGGATGCCTTCATCAAGCAGATCAAGTCGGACGGCAGCTTCGATGAAATCTATAATAAATACTTCGGGGACGGCACACCTGAATCCGTCGCCTCCGCGGTAGCGGACGATTCGAAGGACCAGCTGGTGGTCGCGACCAACGCCAGCTTTGAACCCTTCGAATACATGGTCGGTGACCAATACCTGGGGATCGATATGGAGCTGGCGGCCCTCCTGGCCGACCACCTGAACAAGGAGCTGGTCATCAGCAACATGGACTTTGACGCTGTCTGCCTGTCAGTTGGCCAGGGTAAGGCCGACATTGCCATGGCCGGGCTCACCATCAACGAAAGCCGCAAGGAATTCGTGGCTTTTTCCACCCCCTACTACAACGCTTCACAGAAGATCGTCGCCCTGACGGACGACACGGCCTTCGATGACTGCAAGACGGCCGAGGAGGTCGAGGCGGTCCTCGCCAAGCTTTCCAAGGATGTCAAGATAGGCGTCCAGACCGGCACGACCGGCCAGTTCTACCTGGAAGGTGACGAAGACTGGGGTTTTGACGGCTTCGATGTCGACTGTGTCGGCTATAACTCAGGGTCACTGGCGGTCCAGGATATGCTGAACGGCAACATCCAGTACGTCATCATCGACGAAGCGCCTGCCCTCTTCATTGTGGACTCCATCAACGAACTGAACTAGGATGACGCCTCCCCGCCTCCAGGGCGGGGAGGCCTTGATCAACGTGGGCAATTTTCAAATCAAGATCGAAAAATTCTGGAAGGTCTTCTATGAGCACAATGGCTATGTCCGTGTCCTCACAGGTCTGAAAAACACGGTACTCATAGCCGTGATCGGCTTGTTGCTGGGTACGGTCATCGGCACCCTGATCGCCAGCCTGGAAGTCTTCCCGAAGCAGAAGGGCCTGCCCAGGGTTTTGAACCGATTGGGCAGGTTCTATGTCGGCCTCTTCCGGGGGACCCCCATCGTGGTCCAGCTCCTGGTCACCTATTACGTCATCCTGCCCCTCCTGGGCATCAACCTGTCCTCGCTCAGCGTCTGCATCCTGGTCTTCGGTCTCAACAGCGGGGCCTACGTCTCCGAGATCATGAGAAGCGGCATCCTTTCAGTTGACCCGGGCCAGATGGAGGCGGGCCGGGCGGTCGGGCTCGGCTATGGCACGACCATGTGGAAGATCGTGGTCCCCCAGGCCGTGAAGAATATCCTGCCCACCATCGGCAATGAGTTCATCGCCCTGATCAAGGAGACCTCGGTGGTGAGCTTTGTCGGCGCCCTGGACCTCTACGTGGCCTTCAACTATATCGGGACCAACAACTACGAGTTCATGGTGCCCTACCTGGTCATGGCCCTGATCTACATCTCCCTGGTCATGCTCATCAGCTTCCTGGTCAGACTCATGGAAAGGAGCCTGCGTAAAAGTGATCGAAGTCATTAAGCTCACCAAGGATTACGGCGACCTCAAGGTCATCCAGGCTATTTCCCTGACCATTGCCAGGGGGGAGAAGATCGCCATCATCGGCCCCTCCGGAAGTGGCAAGAGTACCTTCCTCCGCTGCCTGAACTGCATGGAGGAGCCCACGGCCGGATCCATCCTCTTCGAAGGGGTGGACCTGGCGGACCCCAGGACCAATATCGACCGGCACCGCCAGCATATGGGCATGGTCTTCCAACAGTTCAACCTCTTCAACAATAAGACGGTCCTGGACAATATCACCCTGGCCCCTATCCATATCGGCCTGAAAAAGCTCCGCAAGCAGAAGAACCAGAACCGGATGAGAAAACTAAGGAATCTTTTCGCCAGGGAAAAGATGTTCCTCCTCCCCTCCACCACGACAGCCGCCGACATCAGGAAGCAGGAGGAGGCCAAGGCCATCCGCCTGCTCCAGAGGATAGGTCTGGAGGACAAAAAGGATGTCTACCCCTCCACCTTGTCGGGCGGGCAGAAACAGAGGATCGCCATCGTCCGGGCCCTGGCCATGGATCCCAAGGTCATGCTCTTTGATGAACCCACCTCCTCCCTTGACCCTGAGATGGTGGGGGAGGTCCTGGACCTGATCAGGGTCCTGGCGGATGAGGGGATGACCATGGTCATCGTCACCCATGAGATGGGTTTTGCCCGAGAGGTGGCAACCCGTGTCCTCTTCATGGATGAGGGGCAAATCCTCGAGGACCGGGCTCCTGAGGAACTTTTCACCCAGCCACAAAACCCCCGGACCCGGGCATTTTTGTCCAAGGTCCTCTAGTTCACCAAAGCCTTCCCCCCAAGATCCTTTTCTCTTTTCACCTTTCTTAAGGCCCCCGCCTGTGAGACACTGGTCTCACAGGAATAAGGGCAAACCCAACAGGCGGATACATGAAGGAGGGTGCTTATGAAGGAAGAGAAGATTGTCGCCATTCCAGGACCCACCCCGGTTATTGAGGCCATCCGGCAGGAAATGGGACGGGAGATCCAGGCCTTTGGCGATCCCCGTTTTGTCCAGGATTACAAGGACCTGATCCAGGGCCTGGCAGAGCTCCTTGTCTGTGACGGCCAGGTCTTTCCACTTGCGGGTTCCGGGACCCTGGCCATGGAGATGGCGGTCGCCAACAGCAGCCGGCCGGGTGATGAGCTCCTGATCGTCAGTCACGGTTTCTTCGGTGACCGCTTCATCGATATCTGCCGGCGGAAGGGCCGGAAGGTCGATATCATAAGCTCCGAATGGGGCCGTATCGTCCCCGTCGAGGAGATCCGGGCCCAGCTTGACCGCAAGCCTTACAAGGCCATCCTGGTCACCCAGGTGGATACCTCCACCGGTGTCAGGGCACCCGTGGAGGCCATAGGTGAACTCCTCCAAGACTACCCCGACACCCTCTACATCCTGGACGGCGTGGCCGCGACCGGGGGTGAATACACCGATATGCGGACCATGAAGATCGATATCCTCTTCACCGGCTCACAGAAGGCCTTTGGGGTCCCTCCCGGTATGTTCGTGCTCTGGGCCAATGAGAAAGCCCTGCAAAGACGGCAGGAACTGGGCCAGATAAGCGAGTATTACGTCGATTACCAGCAATGGCTCCCCGTCATGAAAGACCCTGCCCGCTACTTCGCGACCCCGGCCGTCAACCTGGTCTGGGCTATGAAGAAGGCCATGGAGATCATGCGGGCAGAGGGGATGGAGGCAAGGGCAAGCCGGCACCGGATCTATGGTCAGGCCCTGCAGGCCGCCTTCGAAAGACTGGGCTTCAGGATCCTGGCGGAAAAGGACCACCGGACCGCCACCCTCTCTTGCCTGATCTACCCGGAGGGGGTTGAGGACACGGCCTTCCGGGCCGCCATGTACGAGGAGGGTATGGTCATCGCCGGCGCCCTGGCGGATTATGCCGGCAGGGCCTGCCGTATCGGCCATATGGGGAACATCGACGACAGCTACTTCATCCGGCTCCTCTCCGCCGTCGAAAAGAGCCTGAACATCTGCGGGATGGCTGTCCAGCCCGGCAGCGGGCTGGAGGCTTTCAAAGAAGCACTTAAAGGCTGAAAGACCGGAAAGCTGACTAGGAGTGTGACCTGCCCTCCCCCGGCCCCTCATCCGCCGCGAAGGGCAGGAGCCGGTTGACCACCAGGGCAATCACGATACCCGCCAAGGTATCCAAAAAGCGGGCAAGGGCCAGATGGACGGGCCCGATCGTATCATCGGAACCCAGGGCGATGGCCAGGAAGACGATGGCGCCCAGACCCGCCCCGGTTTCCTTGAGGAAGGAGACACTGATCCAGATGATCAGGGCCACGAAGAGGGCCAGGAGAATCGCGTAGTCAAAGGTCTGGTCCCCTATCTCCACCTGGTCCTTGATCTTGAGGACCAACAAACCAAAGACAGCTCCCACAAAGGTCGACTGGATCCGGGTAAAAGAAACCGAATAGCTCTCCTTGATGGTGCTCCGCAGGGAAATAACGGTGGCAATCAGAGCCGTCATCACCTTCCCGGCATAGGGCAGGGGCACCAGGGCATAAAAGACCAGGCAAATTAGGACGGCCAGGGAGGTCTTGACAATACGAAGTCCCGGCAAACGCAAGGGTAACCGCCCCCTTGCCTTGCTTTCCCCTCTTTCCCTTTCTTCCCCCATCTCATTTACCTCAATTGAAACTGACGCTAACAAAAGCAGGTCTTTTCTGTCATAGCGTAGATTAACCCGGACCGGGCAACTAATCAAGAGGGCCGGCTCATGCCCGATTCAGGGCCTACATTGTTTGCAGGGCTCATAGCCGGCTTCGATGGCTTCATCCCTTGTCTTGAAATAGACCCGATTCTTTTCTTTCGTCCGGGATGCCCAGTGACAGGAGGTCAGATGGAATTTACGCGTATTCGCGTTCCCCATATATTTAAAGCTCTTGTCCGGATCAAGCTGATAAACGGTCCGACCGGGTTCCGCCACCGCAAGGCTTGTCTCGGTGATACTTATAGCGCTCTCTGGCGTCCTGGTGGTTTCCGGCTTTGTGCTTGTTGTCTTGCTGGTGCTTGTCGTGGTTTGTTCCATTTCTGAAACGCTGGTCTCAGGGCGGGTCTATTCCGTTACCTATGACGGACAGGATTCCTTTTCAACAGGGGAACGCTTCCACAAAGACATAAAGGTCGTGATCCATTACTACGCCGAGCCCAAATATTGGCTGTAGCCAAGAATCTTTATCCGCATTTTTTGAGTTTACGGTGAAAATTTCGATGTAAGCAAAAGTTTTCCTCCAATATTTTGATCTGATCAAAATATTTTGTTCCGGAAGGCCTTGCCCGCAGAATCAACAAGTACGGAAACTGTTTCCGGCGTTTCATCCTGCCCAGCAATGGACCTGTATTCTTATGCCATAAGATCCACTAAATAAGAAGGGTGGGCGCGGAAATGTTGTATATGAATTTTAATCGTAGGATACGACAGGCCTTTTTTGTGACTGTCATCCTGCTTACAATATCAGTTTTTCTTGTCAGCTGTGGTACGGGGAATCCTCCCTCAACAAGTCCGGCGACTGCTAACGCCACAGAATCAACGGAGGCTCCGGGTCAAACAGAGATCCCCGATCAAACGGAAGCTCCCCTGCCAGGCTTTGAGGGCATTGTTGGTCAGACCTGGTATGAAGTAGCGATCCCCCTCTTTGCGGAAATCGGCGGTGTAAGGGATCTGGCCTATGGTTCTGGGAAATTGTGGGCCGTCGGATTCCAAGGAGGGGTGACCGACGATGATTACCTTACCCCTCCCCTCCTGGTGAGCCCAGATGGCCTCAACTGGGAGCGGATTGATCTTGGCTCTCTTGGAATACCGGAAAGCCTCAGCGGTGAAGCCCGCTTGCTTGGAACTGAAGACGGCATCATCGTACTGTTCGAAAACCCGAAAGGTGAGAACACCTTAGGCGATGTCCCCCAAAGGCGCCCCTGGCTACTTCAAGGTGACGGTGACAGCTGGCAGGTCATTGGCGAGGACCAGTTCGGTCCCTGGGAGGTCGAAGGACGTGGCAGTGGCAAGTATTTGAATTATTGGGATCTTGAGTCCTTTACCGAATACCAGGGAAAGATCGTCCTTATGCCAAGCATTGGATGGTTTGAACCCTACAGCACCGCTGATCGAAGCCTGGGAATTGGCTATGTCAACCCGGATGGTTCCGCAAGCCTCACTGCTGATTACGATATGCTTCGTTCATCTTATATGTCTCAAGTCCCTTCCAAAATGCTGGTCTTCCAGGACGAGCTTTTCGTTTTTGCCAACTCCTATAAATCACGTAGCGAAGGGGGTGGCCAGTATTTCAACCTCTGGCGCAGCAGCGACGGCACAAACTGGACCAATGAAACCCCTGAATTCGATGGCAGGCTCGATTTTACCTCCATCAATGACGCTATTGAGGGCCCCCAGGGTCTTATGGCTATCGGTTGGCAGGCCCTCGCCGAGGAGGACAGCGAATTCGAGGGCACAAGTATTCCCATCGCTCTATTCTCGGCAGACGGACAGAACTGGACTGCCAGTTCATTTGGTGAAGAATGGCAGGAGGCTTTCAAGCCAGCTGTCTCAGGGACTGATTATTACGCCTATGGGGAAGACGCCCTGATTTGGCATTCATCCGATGGCCATACCTGGGACGAACTCTCCCCCATCACCCCCTACCGCCTAAACGTTAACAAGGAATGGATTGTCGACCCAAGTAGCAGTCTCCTGATCACCAAGATGATTGGATGGCCGGAAGGCTTGATCGCTCTGGGTGGTAGCAGGCTCAGCAAAGGAACCTTCCTGATGTTCAGTGGAGAGCTGCCCTACGATTATTTGAATCACGAATAGGAGGCTAATTCTTCTTAATGAGGCATTGTTTCATCCAATAGAGATGATCCCATAAATGGAATGAAATTTTGAGACCATCTGCGCGCTTGACGCACGAGCAAGGCATACTTTCGAATATTATCTTATGAAAAGGCCTGAATGCCTATTTCAAGCCATATGATTTCTTCCGTGCTATTCTGACTGGGGATGGATTTGTTAAAACTCTTAAGGGCTCGGAAAGGTTAGTGTTAATGCCATCTCTCCTTGTCCTACGATAAATGACAAGCTAACCTGGACAGTAGAGTAGAGATCCAAGAAATCTTGAAACAAAATGTAGCAAGGGGTTTGGCAGTCATTAGAAAAACCCCGTAAAGCGAAGATAAATGGTAGAATAAGGAGCACGGCAGGAAAGAAGAGCGCGCTTAACAGAACCATCGAGCTATTAGCCGTTTACGACACTTTAAGCTGGATGGCCTGGAACGTTAGAGAAGAACACGATTCAGGGCGAGCCTTTTAGATCAGCAACTTATTTATCTAAGATGCCGGGCCGTAAAACTACTTGGGAAGGATCGATACAAGGAACGCCTAAGCGTTCCAGGATGTCCCTCCCGAAAGTAGCGCTGAATGACTGGAGTGGTGTCTGGTCATTCAGCTTTTTTCTGGGGAAACCGTTGGCATGGCCCATGACCTGGTTCAGGTCTTCCTGGGTCAGATCATTGCAAGACGTCCCCTTGGGTAAAATGCGCCTTAAGTGCTTGTGGGCCACTTCCACTCTGTGTTTGGCACTCCCGGACCACAGTAGTAAATCCGGGTACGCCTTTGGCCTTCTTGGTCAAACTCAATGGCAACAGGATTGGAGAACTCTGATCCGTTGTCGGTGAGGAGGACCGGGAAGAGTCGACAAAAGCTGTCCCGGCCCAGGCGCTCGTCAAGCAGGTTGAAGATGTCGATGACCGACTTCGCTGTGTTTCGTTCCCTTAAAAATAAGAGGAGCATGGAGGACTCTTGGAAGTAAAGCGACAAGATGACCTTGCCCCCGACCGTCCCGATGACCGTGTCCATCTCGACGACGGGCCAGGGGTCCTCCCCCATGAAGGCCAGGTAGTCCTGGTAGGTCCTCCCCTGACGGCAGCGCGTGTCAATCTTGTGCTCCCGCCTCTTTCTTCTGGGCCGGTAACGGATCTTGTAGGGCAGGTCAAAGCCTGAGACTTCAGCCAGGGCTCGGTCCTGGATGAGCCGGTAGATGGTCCGGTGAGAGCAAGGCAGTTCGTTCTTGTGGTTGGCCCAGATGATGTAAGGCGATAGCCCCGCCTGAGATCTGCCTTCACGATCTTGCGGATGGAGTCGACCTCTTCAGGCGAATAAGACTCCCTTGACGGGATTCGGACAGGAGCTCCAGGTATTGATGGTGAGCAACGGTGGGCATGTACTCGTAGCGGGTCAGGCCACAACGGTGCTTTTGTTTACAGCCATGGCAGACATAGGGTGCCTTTGCAGGCGTAGGCAGTATTCTTCTTCGAAGTCAGGGCAAAGAGGAGAGCGCCTTCCTTGCAGGAGGCACAGGTTTTCTTTTGCAGTAGAGCCTGCCACATAAAAGTTGGGCAGGACAGTGGAATCGGTGCTTACAAGGGCTAGCGGGTATTGAAGGCATTCCTCTCGATACGGCTCCGATGCTTTTTTATCTCCTGGGAGATGGTGGTGGGGGATTTACCCAAGTCTTTTGTGATCTTACGAAAAGAGTCGGCGGCTTCCAGTTTCATTTTGATTAAGACCCTGTCCTCCAGGGTCAGGTGTTGGTAGTGGCCCATGGCAACCTCCTTAGGGAAGGCCTGCCTTGAGCTTGGTTCTTCTCTGGGACAGTATAAAGTTTTGGTTGATGAAAAGGGTTACTCTTGCCAGATTAAGTGGGACATTTTATTTGCCAGATTAAGCTGGACGTTTTTTTTGACTCACTGTCCAGGTTACATTGTCATTTATCTCTCTCCTTGTCCTATTGCCGACGTGGTTGCCTTTCCGTGGATAGCCGAGTATGCTTGTTAATAAATTTTAAGGTTTTTAGGGAATCCGAAGAAAGAGAAAAGCCCCCAGATCAGCCCCCTCTTGATTTTACAGACGAAGACAGGAGAATCGTAAGTTTTATCGTAGACCAGGATCTGGTCGTGCGTGATTCTGTTTTGATTCAGCTTGCGAGTCAGTCTATGAGAATCGGGGAGATTAAAAGAGGTGTGATCATTGACTGAAAAAAGCGCCATATTGATTTCCTCGCCGGTCTATATATTGATATTGAATCTTGCTTGCCTTGGCTTGTTTTTTACAAGTTGCTTCTTGCTAAGTGGATGGTAGCAGTAATAACAAGGGTTCCTTCAATTACTCAGCATATTTATGTTGTATTTATATCTATTAGGAATATAATTAAATTGATATTTCGTATAGAAGGAGGGTGCTTTAATGAAATTATTAACAGGCGAAGCTAGAGATTTGCTCCTTGAACTTATCGAGCATAAAGATTATAACCTTGCAAAATATTTAGCGAAAAAATTTGAAGGATTGGACTTTAATCAAGACGATCGCTTACGTGCCACGATCAAATACTTGATTGATAACGGGTACCTCAATATTCCGAAAAATGGCTGGGCTGAAAACGTTCCGTATCAGGCATCTTTGACTTATGAAGGTGAACATTATTTGGAGCTCGAAATGAATAGAAGACAGAGAGAAAGTGCGCCACATCACGAGATAAACGTAAGTGGCGAGCAAGTCAATATCGCCTTAAATCAGGCGACCATCTATGCACCGCAACAGCAGACAATAGACATCGAAACTTTGGCAAAGCTAATTGTATCTGTAAAATCAAATATGGATTCTCTACCAACCACAGATATTGAAATCGTGAATGAGAATCTGGAAGTAATCAAAACGGAACTTAGTCAGACAAATCCCGAAAAAGGATTAATAGGAACTGCCCTCACAGTATTGCAGAAAATCAAGGGGACGACCGAATTTATAGCCGCTGTAGCTACATTAGTGCAGTTCGTACAGGCGATTGCTTCATAATGATCGCTATTAAGAGACATTTTGCAATTTTGAAACTTATGTTCAAATATTCGTACATCCGGACCGATGCGAACAATGATTACAATAAGATTTTTAGCACAGACTAAAACCTCGCATCGGCCTATTGCTCACAATAATTTCGAGATCTGCGCTAGATTTTTCACTATTAGATCTCGTTCTCATATTCTTCGTGGTATTCCTTCATTCGGACGACTTTTTTACCCATAACCGCCTCTATACGCTCTATGATCAATTCTGTACGCATATTTCTGAATTCATCGTAATCATCGTGCCTTAACGTGCTTGGCTCAACACAGTGGGAACGTAGAATCGTATCCATTTCTTCATCCGTAAGTTGAACATTTGGATGCTCTTGAAGTTGCCTTAGGTATTCTGAGGGCGCTCTACCACCAATCATGCGATTAGCCTTGTATGAGATTGCAGTTTTGTTGATAATTGAGTTGTAATTCTTAGGCGGGATATTTTTTTGTACGCACCAATTGATTGGAAATATATGATGAATATCAAGCTTATTATCTTCCCAGTCTGTTTCGCTCAGATCTCGTATCTTCGCTTTCCAAAAGAAATCACGTGCCCCATCTCGTTGAATTAAGACACTAATTCCCTTATAAGCTGCACTATTTCGAGATCTAAGCGTTTCAAGTCGATCCATATTAAATGATGCTGTCCGCACGCTTGTTGGCTCGTCACCATTCCTTTGAATCCAGTCCATTAATTCTTGTAGATCGAGAGAGATACGGGTTTCAGTAGACCCCCCATAGAGCTCGCCGAGCACACCGTTCCAATACCATTTTGCGATTTTCTCTCTGATCACAGGTTCTTGCCATCTCTCGCTCAGAATGCTCATGAGCGCAGCGAGAGGAATAAGTTGCGAACTGTATGGCAAATCATAATTAGAAAAAAACGATTCCTCTCGTAAGAATCTAGCGACATGTTCAAATCCATTCATGAGGGCAGATTTATATCTCTGGTAAGATGCCAGAGGGAGGTTGAGGATCGCTTCTCTTTTGGCACTGACCCCAGTAACAGCTTTCCCCGTTTTTCCATCCTTCAGATCTTGCATCCGCTTGTGGTATGTGTGCAATAAAGTCAAACCCTGTAAGAAGTCGGTGGGAGTCACGGATTTCAATAACTTTATTGCTTCTAGCCTTTCCTTAAAGCCAATAATCTCTTCTTCTGAGTTTCCGAACCATTCGTCACGTAAGTTAATATTATCGGCAGCATAAGTAGCCGTAATGAGCTCAAAAATCGAAAGTGGTTCGCCGCCCGTATTCACCCTTTCAAATACGAGGCAGACAGCCGCCTTACTGTTTTCTTTTTTAAGTTCAATGATGGGAATTTCATACTCGCGGAAACTGTTTAGTATCTCTTTCCTAAATTTCATATAAGTGGAGAATTTATCAGGTTGGAATTCGTGTAAACCCTCTTCCCACGCATCCGAGTTAAGGATCTGATTACAAGGAAAACAGAAATGCTCATACTCTTTCTCTTCTGTCGATAAGTCAAGCTTGATATCCCTGCCAAAATTCTCCTTTATCATCTTGTCTTCATCTACGCCGAAAAAAGCCTCCTCGAATTTTTCATACCCTTCGAGTGCTTTTTCGACGTCGATGTAATAGTAACGTTTGATTTTTTTCTTTTTCCCATCCGTTGTGTTTATGGGTTCTTTGAGATTCAGAACTTGGACGAGAGAAGTGAGCCTTTGTTGCCCGTCAAGGATGAGTCGTTCTGGCTTATCGGCGAATTCTCTATTTGTAACTTCAATCCCCTCTACTGGACGGACTTTGAAATGCGCATCTCCTCCTGCCTCAAGAAGCATGATCGCTCCTATGGGGAATATCCGTGCGACACTAACGAGCAAATCTCGTATATGCTCATCATCCCATATCCAGCCTCGCTGAAAATCGGGCAACTGAATCTTCCCTTCTTTGAGTTCACTAAGGATGAGTTTAAGTTGAGTTTTAGTTGAGTCAAAAGCAGACATTTCTTGACCTTTCTTCTTGGTAGCTGAGAAAATGAGAATCTAGCTTAATCCGCTGTCTGTTGCAGATACTTGTAATTATTGTAAGCTTATCCTAAATGTAAATAAAATGACAAATTTCTATTGTCGTTAATATCGAAAATGAGAGAGCAAATATCTTTGTGCTTGTCGGAATAGAAATTAGCCACACCAATGAAGTGTAAGCAAAATAAACCTTCAACCTGAGAAATAAGCACTCCACTGTTAGTCTCCCAATTCATCTATCCTATTGGTCGAGCAAGCTAAACGGATGAACGGAGATGCTAACAATGGAGCAAGTTCACGATATCAAGAAAAAGGACATTGAAGAAGGCATAAGCATCCGCCAAATCGCGATCTTGAAACCGTAGGGATCACGCCATATTTTCTTCGTGTTCCGGCGTAGTTAAACTAATGATCTGGAAGTTCCTAAATCAAAGGGGTAGAATCATTTTTGAAAGTTTTGGCCCTTGATGAGAGGAGTTGCCTGTGTCTAGTCAGAATATACGAGCTGAAAACTTTGTAATGACTGAAAAACATCCTACCTGGCTTGCTGACCATCCGATCATCGAACAGGAACGGAGCGTTTTCCTCCAGCTAACGGAGTTCTTCGTATTTTATTCGCCTCTTCCAAGGTTAAGCGCACAGGGCAAGACATTACAATTTTATGGATGGAAAGAAAAACCTTGGAGCACAAACCGTTATCTTAAAGACTTGCTGTGACCGCTAAACTAGATTTTACATATTCTGCTAAATAAGAATTTACACTTCCTCAAAAGCGTCTATCCTAAATCTCATGAGAATACTCTTGGGGAATAGGAGACGAGAATGAGAAAGGAAGAACGCATTTTCATGTATGGCCAGATCTTTGCTTTAAAAAAGAAAGGATTCAACATAAGCCAGATTGCCCATGAAACAGGGTTGAGCAGGCCCACGGTATACAAGTACCTGGCGATGAATTTGGAAGAGCTTGAATCATGGTGTAACGACTTATCGGTCCGGCGCAAGAAGCTGGACCCCTACCGTGCAAATATTTCAGAATGGCTCAATTTATATCCACACATGAGCTCCTCTCAAGTATATGACTGGCTATTAGAGGGCGATGAAGCTCTGGATGTGGCGGAGAGTACGGTCCGGCTCTACGTGAGAGAGTTAAGGGAGGCCGAGGGGATCACCAAGAATCCAAAGCCAAGAACCTACATGGCTGTCCCTGAGCTGCCCCCTGGTAAACAAACACAAGTCGACTGGGGACAGTCCCGGCAGAAAAAGGTAGGGGGCGGTCAAATCAAACTCTACTTCATTTCTTTTGTCTTGAGCCACTCACGCTACAAGTTCGTCCACTGGCAGGACAGACCCTTTACTACAGACGATGGCATTCGTGCCCACGAACTTGCGTTAGCCTATTTTGGCGGCATGACAGAAGAGTTTGTCTACGACCAAGACGCCATCATCTCCGTGAATGAGAACGCGGGCGATTTTATTTTGACCGCGGGCTTCCAAGCCTACGTTGAGACCAGGGGCTTTCGAGTGAGGCTATGCCGCAAGGAGGACCCGGAATCAAAGGGCAAGGTTGAGAGTGTGGTGAAGTTTGTCAAACGGAATTTTGCGGCAAACAGGCTCTATAACAGCTTAGAAGATTGGAATCAGCGGTCTCTTAACTGGTTAAAGCGAACCGGTAATCACCGAAAACACCATCTCACAAAAGAAAGGCCGCAGAAGATGTTCATCTCCGAGAAAAAACATCTCCTGCCAGCCCATCCCGTAACTCTGGACAAGAATTACAAGCTGAGTATAACAAGGACGATTCGCAAGGACAACAGCATCTCTTACCGATCCAACCGCTACACAGTGCCCTTGGGTACCTATAACCGCTTTGGTGGACAAAGACTGACTCTTCGGTTGGAGGCCGGCCACTTGCTCATCATGGATCCCTTACAAAGGGAGATCTTGGCCAAACATCCGCTTTGCCAGAACAAGGGCAAGCTCATCGGATCTGAGCTTCATGAAAGACAACCCTCAAAGTCACAGATGGAGCTGAAAGAAAAAGCCTTTCAGATGCTGGGATTCACTGACCAGGCAAGACACTTTGTTGAAGAGATATGGCGCAACTATCCGCGACACCGTCAAGATCAATTCAGGTTAATCATTCGAAGTCTTAAAGAGTATCCGCAAAGTGCAAAAGCTGCCCTGGAGCGCTGCATCCATGAAGACGCCTACTCAGCCAACTCTTTCAAACACTTCCTGGCCTACGAAGATGCTTGGCGTAAAAGGCATGAACCCATCAAGCTGCTGGAAAGCCAGGATAGCCCACAGCAAGTACTTGAAAGTGCACCGCAACGATCGGTTGATTCCTACTTAGTAAAACTGGGGGTGGGTTAATGGATACCATAAAAACGATGCAGGAACAGTGTGGTCAACTAAAACTTCTGTCGACCAGAGACCAGTTGGCCGACATCCTTAGGCAAGCGCAGAAGGCTTCCTGGACGCATGCTGAGCTTCTGGAGTACATCCTGAAGGCGGAAGTGGACGACCTGGAAGATAGACGATTGAGACGCCGTCTGACCTGGGCTCAGTTCCCCTACATCAAATCGCTGGCAGATTTCAAGTTGGGTGAGTTGACCGGTATTTCAGACAGGCAGCTGAAAGAATTGTCAGAATTTCATTGGGTACACGATGCCTACAATCTCATCCTCTTAGGGCCGCCAGGTGTGGGCAAAACCCATCTGGCCTTGGGTCTTGGACTGGTAGGCATCAAGAAGGGATTGAGGGTCTACTACACCACCATGAACAGCCTCCTCGATGCCTTGAAGACAGAAGAGTTCATGCGAAAATCCCAGATTAAGATCAGCAGGGTCAGAAAAGCAGATGTCGTCATCATCGATGACTTGATGTATTTTGGAACCAGCGCCCGCGAACAAACCATGTTCTTTCATTTAATCCACGATCTCTATGAAAATACAGCCATTATCTTGACCTCCAATCGGTCGCCTGAACTGTGGAGCGCACTGGCGGATGATCCTGCCACAACAACAGCTATTTTTGATCGGCTGCTACACCGGTCAGAGATTGTAAAAATGGATGGGGATAGCTTCAGAATGAAGCATCAGGAAACAATCTTCAAAGAGGAAAGTGTAAAAACCTAGTTAGCAGTTTTTGTAAATTGCTACTTGACGGCTACACTTGCTGGTGTCAGATCATTTTGAGGGGATAAGACAATATTTCCAGACTGCAAAAACCTATAACGAGTTACCAGGTGCCCTTCACAAGGCAAAACTTTCGGATGAAGATTTTGCACGTTTAGATGATGAACGAGTTGCCTTCCATGATAATGAGGAAAATCAATTCATGAGCCTTTTTAGACACATTCGATGCGCCTTTGCTCACGGGCGAGTTGGGATGAAGAAGACGGACCAACGAATAATATATTTGATGGAAAATGGCTCCATTTACAGATGGGGATTCAAGGTAAACGCTCGGATGGTCCTGAAAAAATCAACCTTATTGAGCTGGGTTCAAATTATCCGAGAAGGGCCAAAAGAAGAAGAGAATGATTATTATGAAGAAGTATTGGAGCTGTTTAAGGAAAACCCAAAAAGAACGATTAAATCAATATGTGCGGAACTCGCTGAAACACGATACGCTGTAGAGCGAGCTATCAGATATTGGAAAAAGAGAAAAATATTATCGTTTGATGGACGCGGCAGGCATGGGCGATGGGTTATTGATTATGCCCTCCTTCAATCTTACCAAGCACGGAATCGTACTCCAAAGCAATCCTTCTTGGTTTAAGGTTTTATTCCGGTTATTTCTGGACGGAATACGGGCATCCGGAAACAACTAACTTAAGCACTTTATGATTACGCCGCTGGATAATTAAAGCTAACAAGTTAATCATGTCTGGAATCGTAGTCCTAAAGATCCAAGTATTCTCCTTTTGCACAGCCAAAAATTGCTAACTGGTAGTCATTGGAGGTACCATATTTAAGGGGCACATTTCTAGCTTCCGCCCCCTCCTTTCTTTACCGCTCCATTATCTGAGGCCAATCGATTGATAGTGAGAGTGGCAATAACTAAATAGCCTCGTTGCCTGGCACCGCTAATCGCACTCATTTCGATAATATTCAGTCAAGAGTTGAACAAGCTTTGACGTGTATCACGAAGATAATTATTTGCAAAAAATGAAAGCTCGTCTAGGGGTGTGGTATATCAAGGAGGTTGAGGTACGGGATGAGGAGCAGATTGATTCCTTTTAGAGTATTGTGGAACAAGATGATAGGTTTTATGACTATAAGCATCCTTAAAAAGGGCAGAGAGATATTGTTCGCATTAGAAAACGGTCGAGTCATGGTTTTCTTTATCAATTTCCTATTTTGTTCATTTTCTTATTGCTTTGTGTATATGTTTTATTGAAAGGTTGGCTAGAGCGTTTTTAATATATTGTGATAAGGGTTGGTTCAATAATTGGAAGTAGATTTGGAGGTCAAAATGTCCACACAAAATGAAGATAAAAAAATTACTTTAGTTATTGGTTGGCTTATCTTAATATTAATAGCAGTAGGAATATTTTGGGTAGGTAGATGGTTTTTTATATACTTTGCAAGTATTCAAAAAGAAGTTCAAGCATCAATTATTGCAGCAGTAGCGACGATACTTGTCTCCGTATTTTCTGTGATGACTGGGAAATATCTGGAAAAAAAACGTTCAGTAGAACAAGATTTGCGTGAAAGAAAAATTCCTTTGTATCTCCATTTTTTTGAATTCACTATGAACTATTTATTGAAGGACAGATTAAGTAATGAGCATAAACCAAGAGAAGAAGATCTGGTAAAGGACCTGATCCAGTTTACAACAAACCTGATGATCTGGGGCTCAGATGAGGTAATTTTGCAATGGGGGAGATATCGTAGTTCATTACCCTCTCCAGACCAATCAACAAACCCGAATGGCACCAATATTTTTGAGTTAGAAAAGTTGCTTATGCTGATTAGAAAGGATCTTGGCCATAAGAATAAAAATCTTGCCCCAGGAGATTTGCTTGAATTATTTGTTAATGATATTGATAGCTACAAAGGTAAACACTAATTGATGGTGCTTGTTTTGGAAGGATAGCCCGACTGATTCGTTCGATTCTCGCCAATTGATTATCACGTTGCGGCAGAGTCACTGTTCCACCGCACCGTAATAATCATTGAGATGGTGTGTTTGCTGGACGCCCCCGCACCCACGCGTATGATTTCTCGATATTGAGTGTTTATTTCGGAAGGGTAGCCCCACTGATCCGTTCGATTCCGGCCAGTGTTCCGTTAGGAACGGCCACCCTTCCGGCAGGTCGGTCACTAATCGTTTAGACCGTATTTCTTTCTCATAGAGGGCGTATCTTCTGATGATTTAAGATGGATCTGGTAAGCGTTGTGAAAGATTCGATCAAGGAGGTACTGTCAAGGATCTTTCGCACATTTGTCTCACTTGGTGAATGTCTTAGGTTCCCCCGGTCGGGGGAACCTAAAGCGTGGCCCATTTTCCTATGCCCCTCATATTCCATCTGAGTTTCCAGCTCGTGTTTTTCCAGGTGCTTCATACTCATATACAATTTAGAACCCCAGAGGGAACTCTCCATGTATCTCAATCGGGCACAGACCAGCATAAGTGCTGACTCTCCGTCAGGAAAAGTGCCTACGACCGTGTTCGCCTCTTAATCTCCCGATTCAATCGCTCAATGACATTGTTGCTTCGGATCTTGCGCCAATGTTCTCTGGGGAAATACATATACTCCAGGGTTTCGACGACCGAATCCTCGACCTTCTTTGCCGCCTTCGTCAGTTTCATTTCCCGGAGTCTTGCGATCACATCCTGGGATTTGGCAATGGCGGCCTGACGATCCTCCTGAGCATGGATGGCCCGCAACATGGCCGCGACCAACTTCATCTTCCCACGGGGACAACTGACAGCACATTGCGGGTGAAGTGGATGCCGCACCGCTGGTAACGGGCATCAGGGTAAGTCGTGTGAACTGCTTCCAGCAAGCCCAGGCACTTGTCTCCGATGAAAAGCTGTGTGCCCTGAAGTCCTCTTGACTTAAGATCCCGCAGGAAGCCCATCCAGGACTCCTTGTCTTCTCGTAACCCCTCACAGGCTCCAATGACCTCACGCTCACCTTCCTCATTGACTGCCATCGCGATGAGGATGGCCACATTCTCAAAGTTGCCAGCAAAGTTTCGCTTGAGATAGATCCTGTCAAGGTAGACGTAAGGGTAACTCATCTCAAGTGACCGCTTCCGCCATTCATCAATTTGGGCATATACCTTTTGGTTGAGGCGGCTGACTGTCCCCGCACTCACTCGGGTGCCCCACAGGGCTTCTGTGATGTCCTCTACACGGCGTACAGAGACTCCGGCCAGGTACATCTCCACCAAGGCTTCCTCCACGCTTATCTCGCGTTTCTGGTAGGCGCTGGATGATGGCAGTTTCAAATGTCAAGGTCCGAAGCTTAGGCATCTTGAGTTCTACCTCGCCTGCCCGTGTCAACAGTTTTCTTTTGTAGTGTCCGGCACGTGTACTCTTCCTCAGAGCCGTTCTCTCATAACGTTTCGCATTGGTCAGCCGGTCGGCCTCTTCGTCCAAAAGTGCGTTCAGCGTATCTTCCACGCTTTGCCGCACCATCTCGCCCAACTCTTCTTTGATGATTCCTTCGTTCAACTGTATAATTTTCTCGGACATGGTTCTTCACTCTCCTTGGTTCTTTTTTCCTAAAATCAATTTTACCAAGTGAGACGAGGTTCCATGTCCTCTTTATTCAAATGTGCGAAACATATGCTACTTTATCATCAAGGATCGCATCGGCTAACGTTTCCTCTGCGATTCGTTGATGCCATCCGGCTGGTGCGAAAAGATCGTGGACTTCTTAAGGTGCCTTCGATGAATCACCTCCAGCAGTGACGCTGACTCTTCTTCAGATAACTTGACGAGCATCTGGAAAGTACGCTTCCTTAAGGCCAATCGCCTTTTAGCAGGGCGGCGGTGGACTTCGTTAGGCGTGGTTTCCAGTATGAGGGGCATAGGAAAATGAGCCGCGTTTTAGGTTCCCCCCGGCCGGGGGAAACCTAAAACATTTACCAAGTGAGACAAATGTGCGAAAGATCCTTGGCAGTACCGTTTAACGGACTTGTTGTGCTACCCTTCCGAAATAAGCAGTCAACAGCTCGGATCCTTGACAGTACCTGATCTACGGGGCGTAGCGTGAGAAATGCGTCCTCTCAGCCAGCGATTTTCGCTTTGTGATTGCACAGATAATTTGAATCTACCATTTTTGCCGGACTAGCTAGTGAACCTTTTCGGACAGCTCGTCCGGCAATACCTTTACAAAATAATTCAGCTACTTCCAGTCATTTGACGCTCGCAGCAACGCCAAACGATGGGTTATGGCACTATCAATTTAACTCGCCATTGGTAGCAATCACTTTGCCATTTCTTATCACGATACGATCTGTTGGTGAAGTTGCGACACACTCTGCAACATTCCGCCCGCGAACTAGCGTAAGGTTCGCTTTATCGCCAACATCTGTCCCATAATTTTCAATACCTAATAATTTGGCTCCATTGTACGTAACAAGTTCAGCGGCGAGATTCAAATCATCGTCGCGCCTGAACAAATTCCTCATGGCAATAAATTGTGCTCTTTCTAACATATCGCCTGTCCCATAAGGGCTCCAAACATCGCGCAGACTGTCATTACCCCCTGCTACCAAAATTCCTTTTTCGATAAGTGGTTTTACCATAGGTATTGACGGGATGTATGCTTGTCCACCTGTGATAATGCTGACATTGCACTTAGCCACTCGATCTGACAAATCTTCGTAATAATCGCTTCGATGATCTAAACAAAGGCCATGGCTGATCGTCAGCATTCCCTGCATTTCGTAAGCTTCGACTTTTTCGAGCATTAACTCTAAATCAAAAGCGCCCAGCTCACCACGTTCGTGAAGATGTACATCCAAAGACACGCCATGCTTGTGAGCCAGCTCAAATATGGTATCGACGGAACCTTTCGGATCGCGCTCAACGACGGCAGGGTCAATGCCGCCCATAAGATCGACACCCATTAGCAAGGATCTTTCAATAAGTTCATACGTTTCAATATCTCGCACTATACCGGACTGTGGGAAAGCTACCAGTTGCAAATCAAAGATATCCGCAAACTCTTGTCTCGCTTGCATAATCCCTTCAACACCTGACAGCTTCACTAATGGATCAATGTCCACGTGACTACGCATGAATAAGGTACCGTTGGCAATTGCTAATGAAATTGCCCTTTTTGCTTGTACATAAGAATCGATACCCAAATTTTTTCTGTTAGTACGCTCAAACGAAATACGTTCAGCGATTCTATCGCTAAGCGTATTGTTAAACCATTCAAGGCCAAGCATTGTTTTGTCTGAATGTGAATGGGCATCGACGAAGGCAGGAAATAGCACATAATCTGTGCCATCAATAATATTGTTGTTTATTTCAGCTATTGATCCAGCTGGTCTTGCCTCAACAATGTAACTGCCTTCGATTAAGATGTCATGTCTTTCTTTTTCTCTTTGGGGAAGTATATTTTTGATCAACGTTTTCACAGTTTCCTCCTGGAATAAAGGTATTCTCTATCAATTGATTATGACTATTACCATAAATTTAATAGATGCTCGGTTCTTCAAGAACCTCGGAAGCGCCCCCAAGCATAAGGCCAATTTTCTCAATACTTGAGTCATCGGGATCAACAGTCCCTAGTATTTTTCCTTCAAACATTATTGAAATCCGATCTGATAATTTCATTAATTCTTCTAACTCGGTAGAAATTAGCAGGATTGCTCTACCGTTCTCACGTTCTTTAATAAGTTGATTGTGGATAAATTCGATCGCGCCGATATCCAGCCCTCGAGTTGGGTGCATTGCGATAAGAAGGCTATGCTCACGATTAATCTCACGAGCGACGACAACCTTTTGTTGGTTACCGCCAGACAAATTTTGAGCTAATTCATTTCTATCAGGCGTTCTGATATCAAACTCTTCAATCAACTCGTCACTGTAGCGGTCGACAGTCCGCCAGTTCATAATGCCGAATTTCCCAAATTTTTCAGAATAATAATCCTGCAACACAAAATTCTCAGTTAATGGCATAGATAAAACAAGGCCGGTCCTTTGTCTGTCTTGTGGAATATGCGAGACACCGCCCTGCATTATCTCACGAGTTTTGCATTGCAATAGGTCCAATTGATTGAATTGCGCAATGCCATCAACAGCCTTAGCCATTCCTGTCAGACATTCGATCAATTCGGTCTGGCCATTCCCATCTACTCCAGCGATCCCCAATATTTCTCCAGAACGAATATCTAAGTCTATGTCCTTAAGCGCCTTCTCACTACCTTTATCTCTATACGTGAGCCCTCGCACCTTGAGTGTAATATTCTCTGATACAGGTGATCGCTTTCTATCAAATTCAGCAATTGGGCGGCCTATCATATGGCGCGCAAGATCAGCTATTTGGCTCTCGCTAGTTTTAAACGTGCCAACTATTTTACCGTGGCGCAAAACTGTGACGCGATCAGAGATTTCTTTAACTTCATTAAGTTTGTGACTAATGAACAGTACGGTGTATCCTTTTGCTGTTAAGTTTCGTATCATACTGAACAGTTGCTGAGTTTCTTGTGGAGTTAATACAGCAGTTGGCTCATCAAGTATTAGAATATTCGCACCTCGGTATAGGGTTTTAATTATCTCCACCCTTTGCATTTCACCAACTGATAAAGAAGATACGATTACATTGGGATCAATAGGCATATTGTATTGATCAGCAAGTGATTCAATTTCATTTGAGGTACGCTTGATATCAATCTTAAGGGCGCTAGATTTATTTCCAATAAGACAATTTTCAGCTACGGTTAGAGAAGGAATGAGCATAAAATGTTGATGTACCATTCCAATGCCAATAGCCATAGCGTCTTTAGCGGATGTGAATCGGACCGGTTCACCATCGATCCATATCTCTCCATCTGTCTGCTTGTACAAACCACACAGAATATTCATAAGCGTAGTTTTACCCGCCCCATTTTCACCTAAAAGAGCATGAACTTCTCCTCGCTCTATATCAAGATTTATATCATCACAAGCTTTGACTCCAGGGAAGTATTTCGAGATGTGTTTCATTTCAATGATTTTGTCCATAAACCACTTATCCCCTTCTATATATCCTACCCAGTGAAGCGGGGGCAACCGCTCCTTTTGCGAAGATGGTAAGAGCAATAATTGTTAATAGATACGGCGTCATAGTTAGCAATGTGTACGGAATGGGAGTTCCAGCTACCTGCAAAACGTTTGAGAGGACGTTACCTGTTACAAATACAACGGACGCCAGCAAAACACCTGCTGGTTTATAACGGCCAAAGATTACCGCGGCTAAAGCGATGAAACCTCTACCAGACACCATTTCTTCAGAGAATGAAGATACTAAACCTGTTGAAAGGAAGGCACCACCAGCGGCAATTAGCAAACCGCCGGCAATCGTCGCAAGATACTGTGTACGGAAAATATTAATTCCCATTGTATCTGAGACTTTAGGATCTTCCCCAACGGCCCGTAAGTTCAGACCTCTCTGAGTACGGAACAAATAAAAAGTCAGTATGGGGACTAATACAAATGCCAAATACACGGGCAACATATGGCTGAATAAAGCTTTCCCGAAGAATGGTATACGAGACAAGACAGGAATCGAAATATTTTGGAATACTGGAATTTTTGTTGGTTTACCTACATCAAACAATAGTCTGCTTATCGTCGCAGAAAGGCCTGATCCAAGAACATTAATTGCGACGCCGGTTACGATTTGATTTGCCTTTACAGTGACAGTAAGAAAGGCGAATAGTAATCCCATCACAATCCCTGCTAACAAGGCACAGGCAAATCCGATAGCAACACTCCCAGTGTAAAATGATCCGATAACTGCTGTAAGGGAGGCCATGAGCATGATACCCTCGGCACCAATGCAAAGAAGCCCGCTATGATTAATCAGCAATAAACCCAAGCCAGCAAATAGAATCGGAGTCGCCATCCGTATGTCAGACGAAATATGACCGGCAATTATTTGCAAAACATTCATATATTTTCCTCCTTTATTCCGTTGCAGACTGTGAATAAACCATCTTACGTGCTTTAATTTTGTCCGTTAGAATATTCCCGCTAATAACTGCAATGATCACCAATGCCTGGATCACACTTATGATAGTGATTGGAGTTTGTGTACGCATTTGCATACGATTACCTCCAGCACGGAAAGCACCGAACAATAAGGCGCCGAAGAATATGCCCCAAGGAGCGTTGTTTCCGATGAGGGACACCGCAATTCCATCAAACCCATACCCAGGTGATATTACAGGAACCAACCTAGTCTGAACGCCAATTATTTCAATACATCCAGCGAGTCCAGCGACGCCACCTGCCAGAAACATAATCAACAAAATGTTTCTTCTCGTATTAATGCCAGAATAAGTCGCTGCGAATGTATTCTGACCTGACACTCGAACCTCAAATCCTTTTTTACTTTTAAATAGGAAAAACCAAAACAAGATCAGAACCATTATCGCGACTAGAAATCCCCAATGTGCTCGCATATCTGGCACTATTCTATTTAGCCGCGCGCTTTCAAGTACGGGTCTCGTTTGGTTGTTGATGCCGGGTGGCTCAATAATTGGGCCATTCACCATAAACTCAACTAAGTTTATAGCGATTGTGTTCAACATAACGGTAGTAATGATTTCACTAGCTCGAAAGAATACTTTCAGGGTACCTGCAATTAATCCCCACAATCCGCCCCCCAACATACCGGCCAAAATTGTGAGTAGTACATGCAAAATGCTAGGCAAGCCGCTGACATAGATGCCAACAATGGAAGCGAATAACGCCCCCATATAAAGCTGGCCCTCCATACCAAGATTGGTCAATCCACATCTGTTGGCAAGAGCATAACTCATCCCAGTAAATAGGAGGGGAGTCATTTTTACGGTAGTTTCGGCAACAGCCTTTATACTGCTAAAAGAGCCTTCCCATAGGGAGTTGAGGGCCTTGACTGGGTCTATACCCATCAAAGCAATTAGGCCGATACCAACTAGCATCGATACACAAATTGAAAATACTGATACCGATACTTGCCACAAATCAAGACGGTTACAGAATTTCTTAACATTTGATTTCATTTAATTGAATTCCTTCACGGTCCATTTATTCTCATACTTATTATCGTTTAGCCATTTGATGGAGCTTGACTAGGTTCACTTCGGTCCGCTGGACTGCAATCAGTATTCTCGCCATCAATGCGCAACTTTTCGAACACATTAAAAAACACCTAAGCAGTCGATTCTCGATGATAACGCGTCGGTACATTTCAAGAATGCAAGCCTTTATCTACGCCAAGAATGCGAGTTATCAAATGCAACTATCTCGACAATTTTCATTTTTCAAGACCATCCACCGCGAATTTATTAGCAACAGGCATCTCGTCTCGGAGGCACAAAAACCATTCAGAGGTTAGAAGCGATAATCTTACACCTTTGACCAGAAGGAGATACTTCGATGTGTAGCAAAAACTTCAACACTGATGTGGATGTTTCTCCCCAACAGCGATCCTCCATTTGAACACTTTTGTTTCGTAATGGAGTCTCGCTGCTGGGGAACTCTCCTTGATCTCGACATCTTTCAATGCGCGAGGGAGTCTCATGTATCACTACAAATATAGAAATATCACAAAACTACGCACGGGTTGCCTAATAATCACCAAACTCTCCGGCTAACAAACCCGCGACTACACGATTGACTTCGTCGACTTTTTCAGTAGGCAATTTTTCATCCCATCCATGCCACTCGGACACGAGGGTCCCATTTTGAGCAAGTCCATAATCGAGGAGACCACCGGCAAATGTACCATTCGCAATGTCAATTACTACATTCTCATAGATAGCAGGATAATTACGCATTACTGATAGCACTACTGCGTCTGGCGCGAGTTCATACTGATCCGTGTTGGTCCCAAGGCACAATATTCCTTTTTCTTCAGCAGCTTCGAGTACCCCGACTTGTGCAGCATTAGCGGCAGAGGAAATGACATCTACACCCGCATCGATGTAGCTTATTGCCATTTCTTTGGCCATACTTTGGTCAGTGATGGTGCCGATATAGGCAAGGTCGACTTTGCATTCTTTGTTTGTAAGGCGAACACCTTCTTCGATCGTATTAACCATCCCAGTGAAGACCGGATTTTCTTCTCCCGCAAGGAAACACACGTGGTTATCATCGGTCAACACTCCCATAATTGCGCCTATCATAATTCCCATGTTTTTCATCCCTGCGCAACCAACATTATTGAGTCCTTCCGAGACATCCTCATCTCCGTATGAAACGCAAAAGTTGATTTCTGGAAATTCTTTAGCGGCCTTGATCATGTTATCTATATATTGTGACCCGTGAACGATAATCAAATCATAATTATCTTCAGCGTACATCCTCAAATATTCTTCCATGTCAGAAACGGCAATGTTTTCGACATAAGAACCAGTCATACCATACTTGTCCGACAAATTTTCGACTATGCTGTGGCCAATGGAGCACCAGCCGCCATCTGTAATCACACCGGGCAACAGGATTACGACCTTCATATTAGAATAATCAACTGGCTCTGGGTATCACCCTCAGTTTCGGTGACAGAAGGTTCTGGGGCTAAGTCTTCCTTACTTGGTTGCGTAGGTTCCTCCACCGGCGGCTGCAGGGAGAACAGCACTGTAGTAAGCAGTGCGATGACTAATAAAAGTGCAATACGTTTCATAATAATGACTCCTCTCTTGTGCATTAATAATCACGAAACAAATTTATAGACTAATATCTATAAAGTCAACTATATGTAGGGTCAACTATACGAGAGATAAATGACAATGTAACCTGGACGAGTGAGTCAAAAAAACGTCCAGCTTAATCTGGCAAATAGAATATCCACTTAATCTGGCAAGAGTAACCTCTTTCATCAACCAAAACTTTATACTGTCCCAAGAGAAGAACCAAGCTCAAGGCGGGCCTTCCCCAAGGAGGTTGCCATGAGCCACTAAACACCTGACCCTGGAGGACAGAGTCCTAATCAAAATGAAACTGGAAGGCAGCCGACTCTTTTCGTAAGATCGCAAAAGACTTGGGTAAATCCCCCACCACCATCTCCCAGGAGATAAAAAAGCATCGGAGCCGTATCGAGAGATGCCTTCAATACCCGCTAATCCTTGTAAGCACCGATTCCACTGTCCTGCCCAACTTTTATGTGGCAGGCTCTACTCAAGAAGAAAACCTGTGCACTCCTGCAAGGAGGCGCTCTCCTCTTGCCCTGACTTCGAAGAAGAATACTGCCTACGCCTGCAAAAGGCACCCTATGTGCCATGGCTGTAAACAAAAGCACCGTTGTGGCCTGACCGCTACGAGTACATGACCCACCGTTGCCCACCATCAATACCTGGAGCTCCTGTCCGAATCCCGTCAAGGGAGGTCTTATTCGCCTGAAGAGGTCGACTCCATCCGCAAGATCGTGAAGGCAGATCTCAAGCGGGGCTATCGCCACATCATCTGGGCCAACCACAGAACGAACTACCTTGCTCCTCACCGGACCATCTACCGGCTCATCCAGGACCGAGCCCTGGCTGATCTCAGGCTTTGACCTGCCCTACAAGATCCGTTACCGGCCCAGAAGAAAGGGCGGGAGCACAAGATTGACAAGGCCGCCGTCGGGGAGGACCTACCAGGACTACCTGGCCTTCATGGGGGAGGACCCCTGGCCCGTCGTCGAGATGGACACGGTCATCGGGACGGTCGGGGGCAAGGTCATCTTGTCCTCTATTTCAAGAGTCCTCCTTGCTCCTCTTATACTTGAGAGAACGTAATACGGCCCAGTCCGTCATCGATTGCTTTAATCGCCTCTACGATGTCCTGGGCCGGGACAGCTTTTGTCGACTTTCCCGGTCCTCCTCACCGACAACGGATCGGAGTTCTCCAATCCTGTTGCCATTGAGTTTGACCAAGAAGGCCAAAGGCGGACCCGGATCTACTATTGTGACCCGGGGATGCCAAACCAGAAGCCTGGAGTGGAAGGGCCCACAAGCACTAAGGCGCATTTTACCCAGGGGACGTCTTTCAATGACTTGACCCAGGAAGATCTGGACCAGGTCATGGGCCATGTCAACGGTTTCCCCAGAAAAAGCTGAATGACCAGACACCACTCCAGTCATTCAGCGCTACTTCGAGGGACATCCTGGAACGCTTAGGCGTTCTGATCGATCCTTCCCAAGTAGTTTTACGGCCCGGCATCTTAGATAAATAAGTTGCTGATCTAAAAGGCTCGCCCTGAATCGTGTTCTTCTCTAACGTTCCAGGCCATCCAGCTTAAAGTGTCGTAAACGGCTAATAGCTCGATGGTTCTGTTAAGCGCGCTCTTCTTTCCTGCCGTGCTCCTTATTCTACCATTTATCTTCGCTTTACGGGGTTTTTCTAATGACTGCCAAACCCCTCGCTACATTTCGTTTCAAGATTTCTTGGATCTCTACTCTACTGTCCAGGTTAGCTTGTCATTTATCGTCAACTATACGAGTTATTACAAGTTGACGGAATATGTCTGGAGGCAAGGTGCTCGGCATCGTGGAGTGTGCTGCATATAATATGAGTTATTGTGCTGGAATAATTATTTGAGATATGTGATATTTAATTTGCTCGTCAGGTTAGAGCGAACTGTGTCGGTCAGGGCTACAGATGATAGAAGAGAAGCTCGTCTTCGAAAGGCGGTCCCCACCCTAGAGCGTCTATGGATCTTTGTTGATGATAATGCTTAGAACAACAAGGAGCGAGATTGAGATAAATAATGCAATGGCTGAGTACGCCTCTGACCTTGGAGAGGGCGTGGTCTCCCAAAAGGTGGTTACGTGTTTGATTCTGCTTGATCGGCACGATACACGAAATTGGGATTTTAATTCCTCAATATTGTGATCTATCACAATTGATGCCAATATCAAAAATGTAATCAGCAACGCAATTCTAAGAATGATATGATTTTTAATGAAGTGAACATTTCGTTCAGACACAAAAAGTGGGTGACATATCTGAAGCGGGTATGCCGCATTTGGTCAAGCAGTTTATCCATAGGCTTCAAATAGGAAAATCCGAAGGAGTTCAAATTTGGCAACCGAGACGGATACTATTTATCGAATGGGCGAGTTGTTTTGTGGGCCTGGAGGACTAGCATACGGTGGTATGCAGGCACGTTCGCTCGACGGTCAACACAGAATCAAGCACATTTGGGCTACCGACATTGATCCGGCAGCCTGTGAAACTTTTAGATTCAATATATGCCCGGGCGTTCCGGAAAGTGTTATTCAAGAAGATGTTAGGGAACTGGATACCTTTTCTTTGCCCGCGATTGATGCACTTTCATTTGGTTTCCCCTGCAATGACTTCTCGGTGGTTGGCGAACAAAGAGGGATTGACGGTGACTATGGCCCGTTGTATTCGTACGGCGTCAAGGTCTTGAAATCTCATCAACCGCTGTGGTTCCTAGCAGAAAATGTTGGCGGATTAAGGAGCGCAAACAAAGGCGGGGCATTGGCAATAATTTTCGAACACTTCATCCAAGCAGGTTATCGGATATATCCTCATCTATATAAGTTTGAGCAATACGGAGTTCCGCAAGCACGCCATAGGATTATAATCGTGGGGATTAGAGAAGATCTACCTATGCACTTTTTTCCGCCTTCAACAGAACCATACTTGAGCATTGATAACACTTGCCGAAATGCGCTTGAAAATCCCCCCATTTCTCCCGACGCCTTGAATCATGAATTTACAAATCAGTCATCAATTGTTGTCGAAAGATTGAAACACATCAAACCTGGAGAAAATGCCTTCACTGCGGATCTTCCACCCGAATTACAGCTAAATGTTAAGGGCGCCAAAATCAGTCAAATATATAAGAGGCTAGACCCAGACAAGCCCGCATACACTGTAACTGGGTCCGGAGGAGGTGGTACGCACATCTATCATTACAAGGAACATCGTGCACTAACAAACCGCGAGCGAGCCAGGTTACAGACTTTTCCAGATGATTTCTTTTTCCAGGGAACAAAGGAACAAGTTCGACGACAAATTGGGATGGCGGTGCCCTGCACGGGAGCACAAATTATTTTTGAGTCCATCTTAAATACTTTTGCAAATCTCACATACCCTTGCATCGAGTGTAATATGGTTTGGTAAGAAGTAAATTATGATCAATTATTGGTGGGTCACGAGACCAAAGAGAAAACTGAACAGCATCCCTTCTGTTTTAGCTACCTTCGTTGAAGTTTCTCTCGATGCGGAATGGCAAGGTCAGCGAAATACACATCTATTACTCGAAGAAACTCTCGAACGTGACGAAATTAAACGACATGGCATCCGCCGTGATCAAGGAGGTGGTGGCGCTCGCACTTACGCCGCGTGGCTACTGAGTCTCGGTTTGATCTTTACACAAGAAACGACAAATCGTGTGCAACTCACTTTGGCTGGAGAAGCAATTATTAATGGTGATAATCCAGTCACTGTGCTAAAGAATCAAATACTCAAGTATCAGTTCCCTTCTGCTTTCTCAATAAGAAGAGGTGTTAAAGTTTCAGACAGATTTCGCATTCGTCCTTTCCTCTTTTTGTTACGCCTACTATCGGACAGCCGAATTCGTGTCCTGACCGAGGAAGAGATTGCCAAAATCATCATCACAGAAGCAGAAAATGAAGATGATGAGTGTTTCGAGCACGTTGTTAACCGGGTTCTAGAATTTAGAGAATTTGGTGATAATTGTTTGGCGGCGGATTTTTTTGAGAAATATAAACCCTCGCGAGCAAATGTTAATCAAGAATACCCATTTGAAAGATTATTTGATGTTGCCAATACACTGGTCAACTGGCTTGAATATACGCAGCTCATCGAACGCGAATCAAAAACCATAAGGATAATTGAAGACCGGTTCGATGAGGTCACAAAGATCTTGACATCCCCTTCACCTTTGATAGACAGGCCAGAAAGCCACGAATATTTTCAACGAAAATTTGGAGTTGATCCTAATCATCGTAAAGACACACGGAATCTCGAGGGATCGAGAACTATCACTGGCCAAATGATTATCGAACAACAAATTAGAAGAGCCTTTCTTGAGAAAGCTCTTGCAACGCCGATTGTAAAAATTAGCGCTAACCTCGCTGAATATATTTCAGAACGAACCGGTCTTGACAGTGAGATTGTCTTGGACACTTTGTACAGATTTTATCCGCAAGGGGCTATTGGAGGTTTCCTAGCAAATTATTTTGATATGGCTTTTAAAGGCTTTGATCAGGCTACAAATTTTGAGAAAGCGACCGTTGAACTATTCCAAGAAATTTTCGGATTCCAGGCCACCCATGTTGGTCCCCTTGGTAAAACACCGGACGTTCTTATCTTATCCTCAGATTCAAATTATCAGGCAATTATCGATAATAAGGCTTACAGATCATATTCGATTAGCAATGACCATTACAATAGGATGGTCCATAATTACATTGGTGGTTTTAGTGAATACAGTGACTCATTAGCGCCGTTAAGTTTTTTCCTATATATTGCGGGTGGTTTTTCGGCATCTTTTGACAAACAATTGAATTCTATCGTTAGAGCAACAAACCTTGATGGTTCAGGCATAAGTGTTTCTAGGATGATAGAACTTGTTGACTTGCACAGGCTAAAACCCTATTCGCACGACAAGATACGAGAGCTTTTTTCGTGTGGCAGGCAGGTTAAATTACAAGATATGCATAATGCTGAGTTAGAATAATTTCAGTACAATATTAATCTTTTTGACGATCAGAACTTGTACGAATTACCCAATTGCTGACGACTGGTTTGACCCTTAGGATGATGCGTAATCCAAAAATTATCCCATATATGTAATGAAGCTGTTCTTGTGGTTATCCGACAAAAAGACGGTCACCCTTTATTGTCCAATGCGGGGAACTATCAATGTCAAATGCAAGGGCTCCTTCGATAATACCCGCACTTTCCAGTAATTTTTGAAGATCTTTTCTCGTGATCACTTTAATATTATTTTGTTTAAGATATCTAAACACTAGATCATCGTGCGTTTTACAATCATGGACTTGTGAGACAATAACACCCCTCTGAGGGCCACGATTTGAGTTCATTGGCTCGAGTAATCTGTGGCTAACGTCGTACTCTTTAATTATGTGTGCCAGAAGGTGCGCATTCCAATCAAAGCCTATATCAGAAACATCCGGTAGTCGAAAATACTAAAGAGGGCAAAGTACCCCGATGGTCGCGTCAAATTTTCAAGTAACGTTTTGATGGCAATCTGATCCGATTGGGATATACAGAGAAGATCTCTCTTAATGTATTCATCCTCCGCCACTCTAACGTAGTAAGATTTCAGTGAAGAAATAGTATTGTAGAGAGAAGCTGTTGACCAGCCATACCCACGCGCCAATTCAAGCAACTCCTCATAAGAGAAAGAATCCTTATCACCTAAGAAATGGCGAACTATGTTAGCAACAGTAAGTTCCTCCACCGGAAAATCCAACGACGCGATATGTTTTCTATTAAAACGAAACTCTTTATCTAAATAGTAGGATGCAACATAAAAAAGGTTGTCTGAGTTTTCAAGATTATTGTTCTCAATGACTTGCGGGTATAAATCATATGTTTTTTTATAAAATAATTGGGCACTCGTGTATCCTGAATCGCTGGTCAACGATTTCAGGCATTCGGAAAATACTTTTTGTGCATAATCATCTAAACGCACGTTGTCGACGTGATTAAACCGGTTGTTATCCCATTGAATCAAGTCCGGAACTCTTTCTATTGCAAAAGCAATTACAAAATCAGAAATGCCTGGAATTGTTCTTCTGATTTCCGTTTTAGTAATTGGTCGGCCGAGATTTAGAATAAGCTGGACAATCCTATCGTCAACGGTAAGGTGTTTTTCTCCCAATTTAGCGATTCTATCGCGCCTAAAAGAAAAAGATTCTTTAAACAAGTATTTAAGCATCCCATGAAGTAGATGATAATTGTCGATACTTGTTTCCGCCAGCAAGCGGCCTTTGAACGATTCGAACAATTCAAAATAGTATAGCGAGGGCAGGGTACTGTTTTGTATATATTCCCGAATTTCGTTGAGTAGCGGTCGACTGTATACAATCTTGCTAATTGGGCGATAAGTTCCACGACCAGAGAGAATTATTCGCGGATTTCTCGTTATCATGGCAGTCAACGAGCGATTATCTTTAGGTTGACGGAATCCCGGGTACTTCATTTCAACTTCTTTCCTCAGTTTATTCATATCTTCATTTTCTTTCTTGGAGTCAAGTTTAATATCCAAGGAAAAATATCGATCGATTGCGTCGTAATAGATAAGGGTTGAGGCCTTCTGGTCGAGAGCCACAAAGTCACCATAAAAACGATATCCGCAACTTATCAGATAATGCATGAAATCTTCGAAATCTAGCTCCCCTAATCCCCTTACATCCAACTCATCTTCAATAACATCAATTTGATCGTAGAAATCTACACCATCACCGATAAGATCGCGTGCCATCATTTCAAACTGCTCGCACACCGAAATGGTCTGAGGGAAATAGTCGAATTTATCTCGAAAATCTAAATACTGTATGGTCGTGTATTCTCGATAAATCAAAGAAATAATCGAGGCATGTACTTGTTCATCAAACGCTTCCAGAAGCTCGTTATAAGAAACAAAACGCCGCATTTCGCCCAGCAATGACCCACCGAAAAGAACCGCCCAATTAATCAAACGTTTTGTTGCTTTATTTGAAATTTGTCTAATTCTTTCTCGACTAAGCCCGATGCGGTCGCCAATCTCCTGTAGCGTATCGCCGGTCGCTCTACTTATCAAGATCGAGCGGTGGTTATCTGGGAGGCTCTCGAAAGCATGTAGGTACTGCTCAAGAACCGGTGTAACAATCTTGCCAACAATTCGTTCCACGACAGCAAGCTCAAATGAGTCTAGTACCCGATCGCACAAATCACCTACGATGTGAAGTCCTCGTGCTTCTAAAGCCTGGTAATCTGCCTCAGATAAAAGATACAAGAGAGTGAAAACACGGAGTTGGATATGAAAGTTCTCCGATGCAATATCGTTCGTAGAATATATCTTACTACTTTTAGCAATTTCTCGACTCTTTTTAGTAATCGGTTGCCCCTTCAAGTGATGTAGGAAACCTGTTATTTCTCGATAGATGGTCCGATTCATTCGGCCAAGATCAAGCAGATAATCAAAATCAAATCCTCGCATGGCCTTGATGGTTCGGATACCTGCACTCTTAAGCCAGCGACTTGTATTTGTCGAAAAGTGGCGATGTGCGAAAAGGGATAAATCAATTTCAGATGAGCGTTCACTAAAAGACGATGGCGAAGATTGATATTCATTAAAAATCTCTTCCAACTGCAACTTAAACTTTACGCCTATACCTATCTGGCTATTAAGTTCAGAAAAATCTTCCTCAGAGAGTTGATCCATGAAAACCTTCCCTCGGTCACAACAGAACTTTACAAACCACGCGCCTTTTTTGCTATTTACATACGCAACATCAATCGGAATTCTGACATAGTTATTTGTACATACCTCGCTTTTATCTGACTCTTCTTTTATCTGAGGATCTGTCCCAACAATTGAGACTTTTTTGTTCTCTGTGGGATGGCATGCTCGCCTTTTCCCCGTCTGAATTAGTTTTTCCAAATTGTGGTTGATCTCTGTGTCTGCAATACGAGTCTTACCTTTTAAATAGTCATTGATTCTATTTTGGGTTTCCTCTACCAATCCTAAAGTTATTCCTGGGATGAAATATAAGTCTTCTACATCAAAATTAATCAGGTCATCCAATGAAAGAATTTTATTTGATCCTAAATAATGGACGATCTTCTCAAATTTTGGGTCGTCTAGTAGTTCAGAAATATTTTTGTACATATATTGCAATCTTTTTCTACAGTTATGAAATAAGCCGCAGGTAATCGATTACTTTTCTTTGAATTATCTCTTGTGGGAGACAATCAAGCAGGTAAGTTCCCCCCAACAAATTGAGATATCGAGACAAGGTTGCTACGACATTTGTGTTGATCGAATACCCTTCTGAACGGGCTTCAATAATTGCTGATATGAAGGGCCTAACAATATCGGGATTGTTTGATGTGTTCCGTTCCAATATATGCATAATATAATTCGAATTTTCACACACAAATTGAGTTAAAGCATAGGGATTTTTCCGTTCATCGTCATAAGTCAGGTGGCCAATCCACCAAAGTCTAGACAAAGCATTTCGTGTCAGAGAGCGACGAGCCCCAAAGCCAAAAAAATAATGCTGCAAGACATTCTCAAGTGTGCATTGATTCACAATATTCCACCGATATTGGACATATTTCCAAAAATACTTAAGGCATAACCCAGCCCATAAACGCTCATCTGAGGCTTCCGAACAGGTCAGAAAATTCAGACGGTTATACACACGCTTTACGTTCTCAAATTCTGTATGAAATGGCCTATCCGCTGACATATCCAGAGCGAAGTCTTCAACCGAATACTTTGTCTCCAGGAATGGCGAAAAGCCAAAATACTCATTGAGCCAATGAGGAGTTGATTCCGTAAAATAGTGCAGTATGCTCGGTAAATTGCTTCGTAAATCAAGCAGACTGTCTTCACTAATAATCACTAAATCCATTCGTCACCATCTCCTACAAAAATCCCATAATCTTGAGCCAAGGTGGATAATGCTTTCCCAAGCGGAGAATTCAAAATCCTTTGCGCTAGACGTAACATGTCTAACTCTGCGAAGTCTTCACTTTCTATATTGCATTCGAATATCGTGCGCAGGTTTTTCTTAATCGCCAAATACCAAGAATAAGAACTATAGATATAGCGTTCTGAAGGATCTCTTTTAGCAACTTCGGTTAACACGTAAGCTAGTGCAGGCACAATAATGAGGGATCGTAATATAGATTTTGCACCTACCTCTTTTGAAAGGCTTCGATAATTGTAAAAATCGTTTTCAGGTATTCTGATTACTATTTTATTTTGATCAATACTCACTAGCATGCCCTCGGCGTCTACTTCAGGATTCTTAACAATGGCAATCACGGAGGGCACGTACGACAGATCACTTAAAGTCTTTTCGATCTCAAAATCGCTTTGTGATCCGACTGCCATTATATTCCCTCTGTCGATAGCAAATGTGAAACCGCTATAGTCTCCATGTAGCAATTGATTGGTATAGTTTGATAAATCCTCGCAGGCAATGATAAAGGAGCAAACTTGCAGTCTTCCGCTAACTTTGCTATCAATAATTCTATGTTCAAAGACGTTGCGATTGGTGTTGACTGCCACTCTATAACCTGTTTGAGAACATTCGATGTGGTAAACAAAGTTCACTCTATTCTCTAGTAGCAGGGTTTGGAGTTCTTCGTTTTTTAGTTCAGATAAGATGTGAAGACACAGATCGTATCCGTCTTTTTGTAGATCGAAAACAGTTTCAAAATAACTATCCCGATAATCATCTGTAAATGTAGCTAAGACAGGATAAGGATACAGTTTCTCACGTATTTCCATGTGCTCGAACCTCCATAGCTACGTAGTCAAAATAATCTATGAGTAATTGAATCCTAATGGCTTCACCCTCTATAAACTGCAAATCGACTATCCGATTACCTTCAAAATTGGCATCTGGTTGATTCATGACCTGAATATCTCGTATGGGAGCCTTATATCGATCAGTTTCTGCAGATACAAATATTTCGACTTGTCCAGACGACGCGGTTACGTTGGGGATAAGAGATAAATGGTATCGTCCTTCTTCTTTGTTAAGGCAAATAGATCTCACTTTCGCTAGGCTAACAGCTCTGAGACTCCGTTTTTCAATATCCAAGTTAGATCCTTCACCCTCTCCCTCATCCGCTCCTACACCTGGCCCCCCTGCGCGGCTCTTGCCATCCCTATGACCGGCCCCCAGCCTATTCACATCAGCTTCAAGGGGGCCTTCATCGTCCGGCAGACCCTCCACTCCGTCTTCATCTCGTTTACTACCAAGTTTCCTGCTAGTATGGATTGTCAGCTTCTTAATATCTTGAGTCTTATCTGAGATATTTTCAGATTCTGTACTTTTTTGAGTTTCATCATCTGAGTACTCATCGGGTAAAAAATCACCGACGTCAGCATCAATTTCTTCAATTGGATCATTTTTCTTAAGTTCTTCGAGACTTTCAACAATAAAATCCCTGATTCCTTTGAGATATCTTTCTGCCTGGCCTTTCTTCGAAATAGGTTCCATCCGCTCTGGCTCCCAGGCCGTATGGCTTGGATTCTCTAAATTTCTTAAGTATTCATTAATTTCGTCACCTTCTATCAATAGAACACCTGCAAAAGGAACAATTCCAGAAATATATCCACGATCCATAATTTTCATGCCAGTCTTCCTGACCATAGCAACTTTTCTATGCATCTCAGGATGTATCATTAAGTCTAGTCGAAGTTCGCCTAGGTTATTGAAATTTTCCACGCAAAACTTTTTTGTTTCAGGAGAAACTAGAACCTCATAATAGTTTGCTGCGTGTTGCTGGCTATACGTGCCGTAATCGTCCAGTATGCTAGGTAATGTGTCGCGATTAATTTCGATATCCTCTATCCGAACAGACAATTTATTATTAAAAATCGCAAATAAAAACCCGTCTATGATGGAGCCAAGAATGTTCTCTTTCCAATCGGGTTGATCAAAATACTTAAATCCCGTGATGAAAATATCCGTCCCAAAATCTTCCGCAGACCGTTCAAATCTCGGGTCAAGTAATGTATATGATTTGGCGGGTTTATTGCCCTCGTCGCCCCAATAACCAACGTTTGTGGTTATATCTTGGCTATTTCTCAATCGGAAACTTGTTATTCTGGATACCCCTTGGAAAGCTACCTTGCTTTCGTAATCAATAGTTCCGTAGAATACAGTCTGGAAAGCTGAACATGCATAGGGGGCATACTTTCCAATCCCGAATGATCCTCCGGCCGTGCCTGCCTTATCAGATACCCCCGATGATTTTGTAAGATTCAGCCAAGGCGTATTGAATTCTCCATCAGATCCACTAAGACCTGTGGTGTTAAAATCGCTTACTCTTAGAAATGGAATTGAATCTTTTTGCAATTCAAGGATTGCTTGCTCGAAAAATTGGGTGGTATGTTTAATCTTTAGCATTTCCCAAAAATCACGGGCTAATCTGAATGCATCCGACAAAGAGTCTATTCCCGGAAAATCTGTCCGCTTAACAAAAAAGGGGACAAACTCAACTCGAACCGTTTGACCTTCTTTCCCTGCATCGAGTGAGTTCTGACAGATTTCTCGGGCTAGGAATCGCAAAGGATCTCCTTTAAATGTCTCGATTCCTGTATCTCTGAGGCCCTTTATCTCTCCCCCGTTGTTCAAAGGAAAAACCCATTCCACGGCACTACTCCTTCTCAATCACATATGGAAACTCATAGGCTATATATATATATCTGATTTACACAATAACACGTTTATTCATATTGCGGGAATACGTGATTCTGACAATTGTTTGCTATAAGCACTTAGGAACTAGAGATGTGATCCTCTGGTTAATAAATATGTTACCTAAACCAGCCACCGCTTCTGGTTAATCGGCCACAAACAATTATTCGCACAGTGCGTCGATAATCAGTCGTAGTTTGTTAATATATCGAAAAGTTTCGGAATCTCCTTTCCCAAAAAGTCAGTCAGAAGACAATTGAGGACACGAAGGATTGAGATCGCACGGTCATTATTATGGGTACTGAACAATATTGTAGCGCTTTCACCGTGAGAATAGCGACAACGCCAGTGGTATGGATATTCAAGTAACATCAGCCCATACGGGGTGATGGACAACTTTTCAGCGAGGTCATTGATTGGATTCAACCTTCCATCCCGGAACTGGATAGATTTTGCCGTCGGATTGACTGACAGAATTGCGCACACCTCTTCAATATGTTCTTTTGACAAACCGACTAAACTGTCACCAACGCTTTCATAAAGGAGTTCATAGACTTTCTGACATTTTCTAGAAGGTTTCCATCTCCTAACCTCATTGATTTGATGAGGTCATCCATTTTCTGATGGTCCCCTTTCACGCCACCAGATACATAGCTATAGTAGGCATTCATTGATGGCAAAGAAGAGTGAACCTGTCAATCTCGAAAGGGCGTTTAATGGAAGCGAGATAAGAATAGAGTGACGAAAATCTCAAATCCTTGTCAATTTCAGTTTTTGTTGTGGATAGTATTTGTTCGTAGATGTGTTGGTTCTGCCATGAACTATTATTAAGATCGAGAGAACCTTCTTGAAACGTGAAAACAAAAAGGGAATTTAGGATAACGTTTATCGTAGTGCCGGGTACTGTCAAGGATCTTTCGCACATTTATCTCACTTGAAGCAGATACTTTAGGTTCCCCCGGTCAGAGAGAACTAAAGCACGTGTTGACACTATGCCCCCTCATATTCCATCTGAGTTCCAGCTCGTGTTTTTCAGGTGCTTCATACTCGCATACAATTTAGAACCCAGAGGGAGCTCTCCATGTATCTCAATCGGGCACAGACCAGCATAAGTGCTGACTCTCCGTCAGGAAAAGTGCCTACGACCCGTATTTCGCCTCTTAATCTCCCGATTCAATCGCTCAATGACATTGTTGCTTCGGATCTTGCGCCAATGTTCTCTGGGGAAATACATATACTCCAGGGTTTCGACGACCGAATCCTCGACCTTCTTTGCCGCCTTCGTCAGTTTCATTTCCCGAGTCTTGCGATCACATCCTGGGATTTGGCAATGGCGGCCTGACGATCCTCCTGAGCATGGATGGCCCGCAACATGGCCGCGACCTTCATCTTCCCACGGGGAACAACTGACAGCACATTGCAGGTAAAATCGACCAGCTGCCGGCCTTCAATAACGAGCATCAGGGTAAATCGTGTCGAACTGCTTCCAGCAAGCGAGCACTTGTCTCCGATGAAAAGCTGTGTACCCCGAAGTCCTCTTGACTTAAGATCCCGCAGGAAGCCCATCAGGACTCCTTGTCTTCTCGTAACCCCTCACAGGCTCCAATGACCTCACGCTCACCTTCCTCATTGACTGCCATCGCGATGAGGATGGCCACATTCTCAAAGTTGCCAGCAAAGTTTCGCTTGAGATAGATCCCGTCAAGGTAGACGTAAGGGTAACTCATCTCAAGTGACCGCTTCCGCCGATACAATCAATTTGGGCATATACCTTTTTGGTTGAGGCGGCTGACTGTCCCCGCACTCACTCCGTGCCCCACCAGAACTTCTGTGATGTCACTCTACACGGCGTACAGAGACTCCGGCCAGGTACATCTCCACCAAGGCTTCCTCCGCTTATCTCGCGTTTCTGGTAGCGCTGGATGATGGCAGTTTTGAAATGTCAAGGTCGAAGCTTGGGCATCTTGAGTTCTACCTCGCCTGCCCGTGTCAACAGTTTTCTTTTGTAGTGTCCGGCACAGCACTCTTCCTCAGAGCCGTTCTCTCCGCGTTTCGCATTGGTCAGCCGGTCGGCCTCTTCGTCCAAAAGTGCGTTCAGCGTATCTTCCACGCTTTGCCGCACCATCTCGCGATAAATGACAAGCTAACCTGGACAGTAGAGTAGGGATCCAAGAAAACTTGAAACAAACTGTAGCGAGGGGTTTGGCAGTCACAAGAAAAACCCCGTAAAGCGAAGATAAATGGTAGAATGGGGGAGCGGCAGAAGAAGAGCGCGCTTAACCAGAACCATCGAGCTATTTGTCGTTTACGACACTTTAAGCTGGATGGCCTGGAACGTTAGAGAAGAGCAGCGTTCGAGGAGCTGGGCTTTTTCCCGAAAAATCAGCAGTCTACTTTTGTAGGGCGCTGGGCGTAAAACTACTTGGGAAGGATCGATAAAGGAACGCCTAAGCGTTCCGGGGATATCCCTCCGAAAGTAGCGCTGAATGACTGGGTTGGTGACCGGTCATTCGGCTTTTTCTGAGGAAACCGTTGACATGGCCCCTCGGCCTGGTTCAGGTCTTCCTAGGTCAGATCATTGAAAGACGTCGCCAAGGTAAAATGCGCCTTAAATTAGCATGGGCCCCTTCACTCCAGGCTTCTGGTTGGCATCCCCAGGTCACAATAGTAGATCCGGTCTGCTGGCCTTCTTGGTCAAGCTCAATGGCAACAGGATTGGAGAACTCCGATCCGTTGTCGGTGAGGAGGGACCGGGAAGAGTCGACAAAAGCTGTCCCGGCCCAGGACATCGTAGAGGCGATTAAAGCAATCGATGACGGACTGGGCCGTATTACGTTCTCTCAAGTATAAGAGGAGCAAAGAGGACTCTTGGAAATAGAGGGACAAGATGACCTTTGGAAACCGTCGACCGACCGTGTCCATCTCGACGACGGGCCGGGGGTCCTCCCCGCCAAGGCCAGGTAGTCCTGGCAGGTCCTCTGACGGCGGCCGCCATGTCAATCTGCTGCTCCCGCCTCTTTCTTCTGGGCCGGTAACCGGATCTTGTAGGGCAGGTCAAAGCCTGAGACTTCAGCCAGGGCTCGGTCCTGGATGGGCCAATGAATAGTCCGGTGAGGCAAGGCAGTTCGTTCTTGTGGTTGGCCCAGATGATGTAAAGGCGATAGCCCCACTTGAATCTGCCTTCACGATCTTGCGGATAGATCATTTCTCTTCAGGCGAATAAGACCTCCCTTGACGGGATTCGGACCAGAGGCTCCAGGTGATGGTGAGCAGCGGTGGCATGTACTCATGTGAGTCAGACCACAGCGATTCTTTATGCGGCCATGGCAGACATAGGGTGCCTTTTGCAGGCGTGGGCAGTATTCTTCTTTGAAGTCAGGGCAAGAGGGCTTGACCTTCTTGCAGGAGGCACAGGTTTTCTTCTTTTGATAGGAGCCACCATAAAGTTGGGCAGGACAGTGGAATCAGTGCCCACAAGGGTTGTAGCGGGTATTGAAGGCATTCTTCTCGATACGGCTCCGATGCTTTTTTATCTCCTGGGAGATGGTGGTGGGGGATTTACCCAAGTCTTTTGCGATCTTACGAAAAAGTCGGCGACTTCGATTTCATTTGATTAAGACCCTGTCCTCCAGGGTCAGGTGTTGGTAGTGGCTCATGGCAGCCTCCTTAGGGAAGGCCCGCCTTGAGCTTGGACTATGTACAGGACAGTATAAAGTTTTGGTTGACGAAAGAGTCCACTCTTTGAATAAGTAGGACATTCTATTTGCCAGATTAAGCTGGACGTTTTTTTTGACTCACTGTCCAGGTTACATTGTCATTTATCTCCGCACCATCTCGCCCAACTCTTCTTTGATGATTCCTTCGTTCAACTGTATAATTTTCTCGGACATGGTTCTTCACTCTCCTTGGTTCTTTTTTCCTAAAATCAATTTTACCAAGTGAGACGAGGTTCCATGTCCTCTTTATTCAAATGTGCGAAACATATGCTACTTTATCTAGTGCCGTGACTCCTCACCAATAAAAACGATAATTTCATTAATTTTGAGAGCTTCATTTTTATCGAGAGCATGCAAAAGATGTGCTTTACGCAACGCATCGGGAACAAGTAATAGCTTTAGTTCAGAGATATCTTCAAATGACTTTTTTACAGTCATTTCAAATTCAATGCTAATCTCTTGCCGAATGACATTTATCTTGATTCCTGGTGTGTGACCAAACTTGTATAGGTACGTCGTGCCTTCCTTGGGCTCTTCATTAAGTATGATCTTGTATTTGGTTTTCACTAGAGACACACTCCTTTTACCTATTGGTTGGCAGTGCATGAATTCGTATTTCCAATAAGATAGCCTGTCTGTGCATATTTCGTCAAAGGCAACCTCAATGCTGAGTTTCATTTGATCCTTCAGCCCTCATGGTTTCCTGCCAAAATAAGAGAAAATAGTTAGCAACCCTATCGTTTTGAAGATATGGAATATCCGCTAGATTATCTATTTACCCTGCCAATCAATACACCCGGTACGATCTCTTGCTTTTTTCCTATCTATAATGATCTTGGCTAAGTAGCGGGAGACAATGTTGGGGAATCGATTGAAAGGCAGGATAGGCCTATGAAAAAGATATTAACCCTAACGGCCTTGGTACTCGCCGCTATTTTATTTGTGGTCGGGTGTGCCAGGGCGCCTAATGTTGCGGATTTGGTGGAAGGTGCCTTGAAAGGTCAGAAGACGGATCTGGATTTGGATCTGAAGGATGAAGTCGGCAAGATTCTTGAGGATGTTGCTGGCGTTGTAGATGAAGGCAAGGATTTTGTAATAGGAGGAGAAGACGACAGCTTTGGCCAGGAAGGGTCGCTCGAGAGTGAATTTTATAAATACCAGGACGCGAGGGGTGACTTGATCAGCAATATCAATAGAAGCATCTTTCAGAACCTCTCGATTGAGATGGGGTCCTATTCCGAGCTGTTAAGCATTTATGAGGTGGATGCCATCATGTGGGCCTACAGTGTTCTCTGGGACAGCGATTACGCCCTGGAGCAGGTCGGACTCTTCCATGGCATAGAGGATTTTAAGGTTGAAAGAGGCAAGGATCAGGCGGTTATGACCTATACCGATGAAAATGGGAACAAGCTGACCTTCACGTCCAACTACTATGAGGCGGAAGGCCGCTTCGTAATGGTGGCGGACTTCGAGGACGGAAGGAAACCCTATATGGAATTCGTCCGGACCCCTTACGGTTATGCCGGCCAGACCTATATGGGTGGGGCCGTTATGCTGAATACCCTCTACCTGTTTACAATCGAAGGTGACAACGGCATCATCGGGATCGTCCAGGATTCGGATGATCCTGATCCCTTGACAGGCAAGGAAGCCTACGACTTCCCCAAATCAGCCGCCGAGTGGTACCAGTATGAGGACGGGAAGATGACCGGGGTCAACCGGGACGGTGACAAGGTTGGAGAGAACTAGGATGGATTGAAGAACTTCCCTGAGAGGGAAGTCGGGAAGCCACCTCCGGGTGGCTTCCTCCAATATTGCGGTCTTTTGGAATCTTCTAGTCCTCCCCCTTGGATTCCCCGGTTGGCAGGGCCCCACCGGGACCGATCACCCCTTTGCCGAAGCGTTCACGGAGTTGGTCCACCGTCTGATCCAGCCGTTCCAACTTCTCCTTGTCAATTTCTTCGACCTGATCGAAAAGAGACAGCTGTTCGGTCGCCTCCTGGGCGGGAAGCAGGTCCATGCCCGTTATGGTGAGACTGCGGATGGGCTTGTCCGGCCGCCAGGAGGCCTGGATAAGCTCCATGGCCGTGTCGGTGATCTCCCGGGTCAGATGGGTGGGGTTGTTTAGGGACTTCTGCCGGCTGATGGTCCGAAATTGGGGATCCTTGATGGCGACGGAGATGACCTTGGCCTTGACCTCATATTTCCGCATCCGCCGGGCTACCTCGTCCGCCAGGAGGGTCACCTGGGTCCGGATGGATTCATAGCCAATGAGATCCCGGCTGAAGGTAGTTCCATTCCCCACCGACTTCAGGTCCTGGTCGGCGTAGGCGGACTTGACCGGGCTGTCATCGATGCCGTTGGCATAGTCGTGGAGCATACCGCCCGTCTTGCCCAGGAGCTGGACCAGGCCCTCCCGGTCAGTCGCCGCCAGGTCCCCGATGGTCCGGATCCCGATCTGGGCCAGGGCCTCCCGGGTCACCTTGCCCACATAGAGGAGGGCAGAGGCCGGCAGGGGCCAGAGGATCTCCCTGAAATTCTCCCGGGAAATGACCGTGGTGGCGTCCGGCTTCTTGTAGTCGCTGCCCAGTTTGGCAAAGATCTTGTTGAAGGAGACACCGACGGAAAGGGTCAGCTGGAGGCGGTCCCGGACGGTCTTTCGGATTTTGTCCGCAATAACCTGGCCCGGTCCAAAGAGCCTCTCCACCCCCGTCACATCCAGCCAGCTCTCATCAATGCCGAAGGGTTCGACCAGGTCAGTGAACTCCTGGTAGATGGCGTTGACCCGGCGGGAATAATGGGCGTACTCCTCGTGGTGGGGAGGGACCAGGACCAGGTCCGGGCATTTCTGCCTGGCCTGCCAGATGGTTTCGGCTGTCTTGACCTTGCACTGTTTGGCCAGTTCATTCTTAGCCAGGATGATCCCGTGCCGGTCATCGGGGCTGCCGGCAACCGCCATGGGGACCGCCCTCAGCTGGGGATTGAAGACGCACTCCACCGCGGCGTAGAAGCCGTTCAGGTCACAGTGGAGGATGGTACGGTCTTTGGGGGTCACGGCATCTTTGCCAGACCTTTCTAGAGGGCGACAGTGCCCAGGATAGCCATAAGCTGGACAAAGTCATGGACCAGCTCGACCGAACAGCCGGTCGTCTCGAGCATGACAAATCGGGCGATCTCAAAGAGGGTCCTCTTCCCATCCATGGCGTACTGGATCAGGAGCTCCAGGGTCCGAAGCTGGGTGTAGTCCAGCTTGTGTTTGGCCGTATAAGCCTCATAGGCTTGGGTCAAGCTTTCATTTCCGGTCGTGTAGTCCTCCAGATGGAGGATGGGGGAGGGGGTGAGCCTGCGAGGGACGTAGGCGTATTGAGCTGGACAGCTTTCCGGCTGGTAGTTGAAATCCTCCTGGCCGCTGGTTTCCAGGTAGGCCTGGAAAAGCTGGTCTTTTTGGTCCTCGATGGCGGTGCAAAAAGACTCCGTGATCCCCTCCAGGCTTTCCTGGTAGACAGAAGTTGAGAAAAAGCGCTGGAGATCCCGGCAGCTATCCTGGAAATAGGTGGCCGAGTGTTCCAGCTTCTCATAGGTCTCCCGGGTCTCCCAGGCCTGATCCAGGGCGTCTGTGGTCAAGGCGACAAGCTTCTTGACCGCCCTTTCCAGGATCTTGGTCAGGACCTGGAAGGCACCGGACCTGTCCAGGTTGGCCAGGGAATAGGCGTAGGCCCCGGCGATGGAGGCGGACTTGTGGAGGATGAAGGGGTCCAGGCAGTCCACCGTATCGGCGGAGGTATGGTAGTGGCGGTCCGGCCACTGGCCCAGCATGGGGGTGGGGATCCCGATGGAGGGGTCGGTCAGGACCTGGTGGTCGCTCCCGGCCGAGAAGTCGCCCAGGAAGAAATTGAACATGGGAACCTGATCGGAGGGGTTGAGGTAGGGGACATTGCTTTTGACCTCATCGTAACAAAGGGTCGCCATATCGGTGACAAATGAGGGTGCGGCGTGCGGCTGGGCCCCCAGGGTCAGGGGACCGTAGCCTGTGGTCTGGCGGCCGCCCACCATGTCCAGGTTGAGGCCGGCCAGGACCCGGTCGGACCGGTTGTTTTTGTCGGCCAGCCAGGCATAGGTGCCTGCGAACTCCGGCACAAAGATGACCCGGATACCCCGCTTGAGCGGCGGGAGATCACCAGCATCCAAAAGCCGCTTGAGCACCCGCAGCATCTCCATGGCGCTGCCGACCCCACTGGCATTGTCATTGGCACAGGGCTTGGGGTGGCAAAGATGGGCCACCAGCAGGATCTCCTCCTCCGTCTCCCCCTCCAGGAAGGATTCCACCAGCTCAATGGCCCCGGGGTAGAGGCGGGTGTCCATCCGGCAGCGGGCCGTCGGGTAGGGGGGCTGGGTGCTGTCCTTTTCGTGTTCTTCCCGGAGCTTGAGGCAGAGGGCCGCCAGCTCATCCCCCTGTCTGGGGCTTAGCACGAAACCGAAGGTATTGGGTTCGAAGTCCGTATTCTTCCACCAGAAGGAGCTGTAGTTCCTGGCATCGTAGAGGTCGGCCCGGGTGCGGACGCCGGGGACTTCACGGAGGTAGTCGGAGATGAAGCCCAGGCCGCCCCCCTCCTTGATGGCCCAGCCCATATAAGGCTTGAAGTCCTCCCGGATGAAGAGGAGCTTGCCCGCCAGGTCCAGCCCCTCATAGGCGGCCTGGTCGGAGCCCCGGTCAAGGAGGACGATCTCCACGGGTTCCCGGGAGAAGTCACAGGGAAAGCTCTTCTGGATGATGGAGAGGTTGTTGGCCTGGTAGTCGGCCAGCCGCCTTCTTTCAGGGGTCTCCAGATCCAGCCAGGCCCCCTGGCAGTCCCATTCCAGGAAGGACTTATGTGAGAGATACCAGGTCTTCTCGTCAAAGGGGTAGGGCCGGATCCGGCAGTCGATACCCTCGGCCTGGAGTCTGGCGGCAACCCTTTCCGCCGCCTGCCGGTAGCCGGTCGAGGCCTGCATCCGGTTGAACTGGGTGATCTCCCGGATGTCGTTAAGGATCCTTTCGCCGTTGACCTGGTCGCGGATGATCCGGATATTCTCTTTCATACCCAACCCCTTTCAGACTCTTCTATTTGAACTTCATTCTCTCATAGACCTGACCTTCCCGGCACCAAGGCCGCCGCAGCTAGGAATTGGCCAGGAGGCGGTCATAAGCCGCCTGGAAACATTCCAGGGGGGTGTAGAAGAAGCCGGCGCCGATCTGGCCGATGCCGGGCTCCTTATGGGCGATGCCGGTATTGATGATGGGCCGGTCACCCGACTTTACGATCTTGCGGACATCGATGCCCAGGGGCGTCCCCCGGTAGCCGAAGACCGGGATCTGGAAGTGGTCGCTTTCCGCGATCGTGATCTTGTACATATCCAGGCTGAGCTGCTTCAGCCGCTCCACGTCGACCCCGATGAAGCTGCCGATCCCGAGCGCGGCCGCCATGGCAAAGGCCCCGATCCCCGACGTCTCCGTGATATAGGAGTCCCCCACGGTGGGGTTGGCGTCATCGATTGAATAGCCCTCAAAGTAGTTGCCGACGGCGTAGGGGGAGGGGACCGTGAACCATTCGTCCCCGCAGCCAGAGACCTTGATCCCGAAGCTGTAGCCGTTGGCGGTCATACAGGTGACGACCGAACTGTCCGGAATATTGGAGGCGGCGTCCATGGTCGCCTTGCAGCTGCCGATGGAGAGGTTGAGATAGAAATGGTCGTTGGAGTCGATGAAGTCCAGGGCCCTGGCAATGGCTTCCTTGCTGAAGCCCGTCCTCACCAGCCACTTGGCCATATAACGGATGAAAAGGGCGGTGGAGGCGGTGTTCCTGTTATGGCAGTCGTCCCCCCTCCGGATACCCCTGGCGGACATCTCGGTCAGGTCGACAGGACCCGACAGCTCCAGGGCTTCCCCCAGCATGGGACCCAGGACATCCCGCATCCAGATCAGGCGGTCGAGCACACCGTCATCGAAGGCGCCGAAGCGGAGGGTCTTCCCCAGGCCCTCGTTCAGGTTGGTGTGGGTGACATTCCCATAGGTCCTGTTCTTGAAGATGAAAACAGGCATACTGGGTGATATGATGCCAGACATAGGTGCGACACAGTGGCTGTCATTGTTGCTGACAAAGCGGATCCGGCCGCTTGCCGCGAATATCTGGGCCTGCTCCAAATCGGGCGCCCAACCCTCATAGACAATGGCACCCAGGATGGAGTTTTTCATGGCCGGGCACATATGCTCCCAGGCCACCGGTGGCCCGCTGTGGGTCAGGGTATAGGCCTGGTCCGAGAAGACGGCGATCTCCTCCGAGGCCCTGCCGACACCGGTCAGGTCAATCCCGGACTTTTGTATCCGCTCAATGGCCTTTTTGTTGGCTTCCTCTGTCCGTTCCTGAAAAGTCATGATCTTGCTTCCTTTCCTCCGCCAGGCAGCCGGTCGTCCCTCTCCGGATCCTTGCCGGGGCCCTTGGGGACCTGGATATTCGATTCCTACAAGTCTAGCAAATAGACCTTGTTTTTTACTAGGAACTTTCGACGGGGATCTCCTCCTGAGCGAGCTCGGCTTCCTTGAGGGAGCGGATTTCCTTCAGAAGCCAGGCACCGGTGAAGAGGAAGGCCCCCAAGTCGGATAGGGGGGCCGACCACCAGACCCCCTCCAGGCCCCGGAAGTAGGGCAGGATGACCAGGAGGGGGATGAAGATCAGGATCTGCCTTGAGAGGGCCAGCCAGGTAGCCTCCCTGGCCTTGCCGATGGACTGGAAATAGGAGGTGCCCAACATCTGAACACCGACCAGGGGGATGAGCTTGAAGAAAATCCCCATGCCGTGGACACCCAGGTCAATCAGGTCGGGGTTCCGGTTGAAGAGGCCGATCAGCTGGGTCGGCCAGAGCCTGGCCGCGGTGGAGCCGACTACGATGACGGCGGTTGCCGCCAGGGTGGCCAGTTTCAGGGTTTCCTTGACCCGGCCATACTGCCCGGCCCCTTTGTTGAAGCCCAAAAGGGGTTGGGCTCCCTGGCTGATGCCCATGGCTGGCAGGATCAGGAAGGTGGTGATGCTCATGATGATGCCGATGGCGGCCAGGGCCAGATCACCCCCATAGTGAGCCAGGCGGCGGTTGAGCATGAGTTGCTGGATGCTGCTGGTTACCTGGACGGTGAAGCTTGGCAGGCCCAGTTTCAGGATCGCGGATACGGCAGCGGCCTGGAGCCTGAAATGATGGGATCTGAGTTTAAGGGTGCTCCGGCCGGCAAAGAAATGATAGAGGACCCAGGTGGAGGTCACCAGGTAGGCCAGGACAGTCGCCAGGGCCGCCCCCCGGATGCCCCAGGAAAAAATGAAGATGAAGACATAGTCCAGGACGATGTTGACCATGGTGCCGATCAGCATGGTGTTCATAGCCACTCTGGGATTGCCTTCGGCCCGGATGAAGTTGTTCATGCCGGTGCCGATAGCCATGAAGACGCTGCCGGGCAATATAATCTGCATATAAGCCCTGGCGTAGGGAAGCACCTCCGGGCTGGCGCCAAAGAGGACAAGGATCCTGTCGAGGAAAAGCAGGCCCAGGGAAGCCAGGCCCAGGCCTATGAGGACAAAGAGGATCACGGCATTGCCGGCGACGGTCTCGGCCTCCTCCCGCCTGCCCTCCCCCAGATAAAGGGAGATCAGGGCGGTCGCCCCCATGCCTGCCAGGGTGACGCAGGCAATAAAGAGGGTCATGATGGGGAAGGAGACTGTCACACCGGCCAGGGCCAGGTCACCGACCCCGCGGCCTACGAACATACTGTCGACAATATTGTAGAGGGCATTGACCAGGAGCCCGATGACGGCCGGCAGGGAAAAAGCCAGCAGAAGCCGGGGAATACTGCGGGTTGCCAATCTGTTTTCTTCATTCATGCGTGGCATACCATAACACAGGCCCGGCCTATCCCCAAACGCAGGTTTGTCCACCCACCCAGCCTGACATGCTATACTTTTTTGCATGCAGGGAGATGTTCAGAAGCTGACTCAACGCTGGAAGGGCATTGGCGCTGCTTTTTTGTCCGGCCAGGCTGTATCGATCCTGGGATCAGGCCTGGTTCAGTTCGCCATCATCTGGTTTGTCACCCTCCGCGCCAACTCCGGCACGGCCCTCATGATCATCACGCTGACCTCCTTCATCCCCCAGTTGGTGGTCGCCCCCTTTGCCGGTGTCTGGGCCGACCGCCATGACAGGCGCTGGCTCATCATCCTGTCAGACTCGGCCATCGCCCTGGTGACGCTGGCGACCGCCCTCCTCTTCTTCTTCGGCTACGACCGGGTCTGGATGATCTACATCGCCGCGGCCATCCGATCCCTGGGCGGGGGGATCCAAAGCCCCGCCATCAAGGCCCTGATCCCCCAGATCACCCCCAGAAGTGAACTGGTCCGGCTGAATGGCTTCTACAGCACCATTGACAATGTTGTCCTCCTCCTGTCCCCTGTCCTGGGCGGGGCCCTCATCACCCTCTTCCCGGTCTGGATCGTCTTCATGGTGGATGTGGTGACAGCGGCCGTCGCCGTCGCCATCATGCTCTGGCTCCCCATCCCCCATCAGCGGACGGGCCAGGTATTGACGGTAACAGGAAGGAAACCGAGGCTGAAAGCCGGTCAGGAATGGGGCTTCCCCAGCCGGGAGGAACTGGAGCTTGAGACCGCGGAAAGCCAGGCCGAACTTGAGGATGAGGACCTCCCCCACGAGCCGGTCATGCGGCAGTTCCGGAAGGGCTTCGCCTACGTGAGCAAACATCTGGTCATCCGGAACCTCATGCTGGTCTACGCCCTCTTCATGGTCCTCCTGTCACCCATCGCCACCCTCTTCCCCCTCTTCATCCGCCGCCACTTTGACGCGGCGGCCTGGCGGATCTCGGCGGCCCAGACCGCCGTCTTCACCGGCATGGCCATAGGGGGGTTGGCCGTCTCCATCAAGGGCAAGTTCAAGAGCAAGCTCAAGACCATCCGGAGGTCGGGCTTCCTGGTGGCGGCGGGGACCCTGGGACTCGCCTTCTTCGGGGTCTTTGACTCACCCCTCTTCGCCCTCTTCATCCTGCTGGCCTTCGGTCTGGGAACCATCGTCCCCTTCTACACCACGGCCGTCACCACCTTCTTCCAGGAACAGGTTGAACGCGCCTATCACGGCCGGGTCTTCTCCCTGCTCTACATGATCGGATCGGCCGCCATCCCCTTCGGGGCCATCATCTTTGGGCCCCTGGCGGATGTCTTCCCCATCGCCTACCTCCTCTTCTTCACCTCGGCCGCCCAGATCCTGATCCTCCTGATCTCCTGGCGGGCGGTACCCAAGGACTTCGAGGAGTAAATCCTATTCCTGTCATACCCTCCCGGTCCTGTTTTGCTATACTACAGCTTGGATCGTAAAAATTCCCTTGATGATTATTTGCAGGAGGATACAAAGACATGACAGAACTATGGATTGAGGCCATCCAGGCCAGGGAGATTCTCGACTCGAGAGGCAATCCGACCGTGGAGGCCGAAGTCTTCACCGTTGACGGTTCCTTCGGCCGAGCCGCCGTACCGTCGGGCGCGTCGACAGGCGCCTATGAGGCCGTCGAACTCCGTGACGGTGACAGTGACCGCTACATGGGCAAGGGGGTCCAGAAGGCCGTCGACAACGTCAATTACACCATCGCCCCCGAACTCATCGGTATGAACGTCTTCGACCAGTTTGCCATCGACCGCACCCTGATCGAGCTTGACGGGACCGAGAACAAGGCCAATCTGGGCGCCAACGCCATCCTGGCCGTGTCGCTGGCCTGTGCCAAGGCGGCCGCCATGGCTTTGGAACTCCCCTTCTGGCAGTACCTGGGTGGTATCCGGGCCCATGTCCTCCCCGTCCCCATGATGAATGTCATCAACGGTGGCAAGCACGCGGACAACAGTATCAACCTGCAGGAATTCATGATCATGCCCGTCGGCGCCCCCTCTTTCAAGGAGGCCCTCCGCTGGTGCACCGAGGTCTTCCACACCTTGAAGGACCTCCTGAAAAAGGAGGGTTACTCAACCGCGGTCGGTGACGAGGGCGGCTTCGCCCCCAATCTGAAGAACGACGAAGAGGCCCTGCAGTGGATGGTCCGGGCCGTCGAGGCGGCCGGCTTCAAGCCGGGCGAGGACTTCTTCATCGCCATGGATCCCGCCTGTACCGAGCTCTATGAGGAGGCCAAGGCCCAGGGCAAGGAGGGCTACCTCTTCTGGAAGACGGGCGAATTCAAGACCACGGATCAGATGATCGACTACTATGAGATGCTCTGCGACAAATACCCCATCATCTCCCTGGAAGATGGCCTGGCTGAGGACGATTGGGCGGGCTGGGTCAAGCTGAACGAGCGGATCGGCGACAGGGTCCAGCTGGTGGGTGACGACCTCTTCGTCACCAACACCGAGCGCCTGCTGAGAGGACTGGAGGAAGGCGCTGCCGGCTCCATCCTGATCAAGCTGAACCAGATCGGGACCCTGACCGAGACCTTCGACGCCATCGAGCTGGCCCAAAGCAACGGCTGGACTGCCGTCGTCTCCCACCGGTCGGGCGAGACGGAGGACGTTTCCATCGCCGATATCGTCGTGGCCATGGGCGCGGGCCAGATCAAGACCGGGGCCCCGTCCAGGACCGACCGGGTGGCCAAGTACAACCAGCTCCTCCGCATCGAGGAATACCTGGGTGAGACGGCCTGCTATGCCGGCTGGGGGGCCTTCAGGCTCGACCGCTGATTATTCCTCCTGTCCGATTGAGGCCGCCCCGCGCCGGAAGACGCGGGGCGGCCTTCTTGTCTGCTTGTTCCCCTGTCAACAGCTTGCGGGCTGGAACCGGCGGTAAACCCGGCCTGTACTTTACAGGGTCGCCATGCCCTATAATGGGGACATCAAACTGTGGAGGTTCCCTTCTATGCCAGATCCCACTTCACCTGACAAAAATGATCAAGGCTACGCTCCGCCGGAAACCCCGCCCACCCAGGAGGCGCCACCAGAGGGAATGCCCCCGGCTACCCCTCCGCCTCCGGGCTACACTCCGCCGCCTGCCCCACCCGCCCAAGCACCACCGCCAGAAGGAGTGCCTCCGGCTGTCCCACCGCCCCCGGGCTATGGTCCGCCGCCAGGAGGCGCTCCGCAAGCTACCCCGCCCCCAGGCTACCCCAATCCCCAGGCCCCCGATCCCGGCTATCCGCCGGCCGGCCAGCCCCCACCAGGCTATCCCGGACCCTATCCACCGCCTCCCCCGAAAAAGAAGATGGGGGCCGGGGCCATCGCCGCCATCGTCCTGGCCGGGGTCATCCTCCTGGGCGCCATAGGCGCCGCCGTCTACGTCCTTGTCCTGAGAAAAGACAAGGGGGAGGAACCGGAACCCACCCGGAAGACCACAACTACCACCCCGACAACGACCGTGGCCACGACCCCGCGGCCGACGGAGACAGAGCCGGAGCTTCCCCTTGTCTCCGTCTTTGAGGAAAGGTTGAACGCGCTGGATCCTTACGAGGCCCAGCACCTGGGCGCCAACCCGGTCTATTTCTACCAGCATCCTGAATTGAATATTGCCATCGATCTCCGCGATGACCCGGAGGCGGCCCGTATGATCTTTGTCATACCGACAGAGAATGGCTTCCTTGTCACCCACCGCCAGGCCATCACTTATCAGTATGCTTCCCTGAGGGATTATCAGTCCGGCATGGAATTGGAGGCCAATACCGTCAGCATCGACCTCTTGACCCACGATGAAAGCAATGCCCTCATAGCGGACATGGTGGCCCAGGGGCTCCAGGGTATTGATGTGATCCCCGTGGAATGGGTGCCCGCCGACGAGGATCACATGTTCTGCGTCCAGGACACCACCCAGGCAGGTCCTGACCCCGCCTGGTACGCCAAGGAGCTTTACGGTAGCCCGGTCTACTTCAACAGCGCCTATATGCGGGATCTTCTGACCGTAAGCCCCCAGCCCGGGATCGTGCCCGACCAAAAGGAGGCGGACGCCGAGGCGGAATGGGCCGAGGTCGTCCACATGCTGAAAAACAACCCCGCCTTTTTCGAATGGCGCTACTGTATGCCCCCCTATGCCACGGACCAGGAGGCTATCAATCAGCCCAACGCGGCCCTCCTGGAGAACCTGGTCACGGAGCCGGTTTACGAATACGCCAGCCTGGACCTTGATGGGGACGGCATCCTCGAGCATGTGGTCCACTGCGCCTGTGAGTCCTACGGGGGTGTAGACCTGAGTGGCTATTGGGCCGTTTTCACCGAAAGCTCCGGCGGTTTGAAACTGCTCGGCTTCTACGCCTCAGGTATCAGCGACCTGATCTACAAGGATGGCTATCTCTATTTCCTGGCGGCCTTCGGCGGTCATGGAGAATACGGTTTTTACGCGGAAGAGCTGTCCCTGCCTGTCCCGTCAGCTCATGACAGGAACATGATCTATGAGGAATTCAAGACCCTGGACAGGGTCATAGAGGAGCTGGAGGAGGGCGTTCCCACAAGCAACTATTACAACAAGTCCGTACTGCCGGTCTTCATCGTCGGTGACGATACGGAGGGTTTTATGGAATTCTTCGTGGTGAAGGGACTGGACTTCGAGGCCCTGATCAGGGATATCGCCCGGGTGGGTGAGGGCGCCCTCATCCTGTCGGCCAGGACTGCCTACGATGTCGAACATGACAGGGTCCTGCCCCTGCAGGAACCCAAACGAATGCCGGACCAGGCCGCCATGCAGGCCTACCTGGCGAGGGAGTATCCCTACTTCCCCTTCGCTGAAGCGACCTGGCGAAACGAGATGATCATAGACACCCTGATGACGGGTGATACACCGCTCAGCTACGATAAGGCGGAGAGCCAGCTGCCCCACCCGGAACTCCTCAAATAGGATACCGGCTTACTGGCAGGTGAAGCCCCCGTCCACGCTGAGGACCTGACCGGTTATGAAGGAGGCCCGGTCGGAGACCAGGAAGGCGACCGCCTCGGCGACTTCCTCCGCGTTTCCGATCCGGCCCAGCGGGGTCTTATCGGCCAGGGCCTGCAGCTCATCCTCATCGAAACCGCAGAGCATGTCGGTCTGGATGATGCCGGGCGACACGGCGTTGACCCGGATACCGGCCGGCGCCACCTCTTGGGCCAGCGCCCGGGTGAGGCCGATCAGGCCCGCCTTGCTGGCCGAATAGGCGGCTTCACAGGAGGCGCCCAGGACACCCCAGATGGAGGATACGTTGACGATACTGCCCGAACCATTCTGGATCATGTTGGGCAGGAGGGCCTTGGAGAGCAGGTAACCGGATTTCAGGTTGGTGGCCAGGACCCGGTCCCAGGTCTCCTCGGGCGTCTCGGTCAGCAGGCCCCAGGCGGCCAGCCCCGCGTTGTTGACCAGGGCATGGATCCTGCCGGCTTCAAGGAGGGCCTCAGCGACCATGTCCCGGACGGCCTTGGGACTGGCGATATCGGCGCGGAGCAGGCGGGCCTCACAGCCATCCTCCGCCAGCTCGGCCTGGAGCTCAAGGGCCTCCTTTTCGGACCTGAAATAATTGATCAGGACCCGGTAGCCGTCCCGGCCCAGGGCCTTCGATATGGCACGGCCGATGCCACGGGCCCCGCCCGTCACCAGCGCTGTCTTTTGTCTGTCCATGCTCCCGTTCCATCCCTTTCCCCACTGCCTGCCCGCCGGCAGGCCCTTTGGGTGTTGCGACACATTCTACACCATGCGGGCCGGTCGCCCTCCGATGTTACAATGAATGACAGAATAAATTTCAGACAAACAGGTGATAACTATGCTGACAGTCAACGAGAAGCTGGAGAAACTTCGGGCCCTCATGAGGGAAGAGGCGGTCGACGCCTCCTATATCGGGACGGCCGATCCGCACGATTCGGAGTATGTGGCCCCCCACTACCAGGCCAGGGCCTGGCTGACCGGTTTCACCGGTTCCGCGGGTACCGCTGTCGTCACCGCCGACCGGGCCCTCCTCTGGGCGGATGGCCGCTACCATATCCAGGCAGAGGCCCAGCTTGCCGGGACCCCCTTTGAGCTCATGAAGCAGGGCGCGCCCGGGGTCCCTTCCGTTGAGGACTGGTTGGGTGACTCCCTGCCCCCAGGTGGCCGCCTGGCCGCTGACGGCCGCCTCCTGCCTGAAGCCCTCGCCTTGCTGCTGGAGGAAAAACTGGGTAAAAGGGAGATCACCCTGGTCACCGACCTGGATCCGGTCGGCCCCCTATGGGAGAACCGGCCCCCCCTGCCCACGGAGCCCGTCTTCCCCCTCGACCGGTCCTATACCGGCAGTGACACGGGGGAGAAGATCGGCCGGATCCGCGCTTCCATGGCGGAGGACGGCGCCGACTACGCCCTTTTTGTCGGCCTGGATGACATCGCCTGGCTCATGAATTTCAGGGGAGGGGATGTCCCCCACAACCCGGTCGCCCTGGCCTTTTCCCTGGTCACGGCCGACCAGGCCTTCCTCTTCATCGACCCCGTCAAGCTGGACGGCCGCCTGGTCTTGATCCTGGAGGGACAGGGCGTCCAGCTCCTGGCCTACGAAGACTTGGTGACCCAGCTGGGAAGCCTGTCACCCGGCCTCTTGGCCGCCAATCCGGACCGGGTCAGCCGGGCCCTGGTCAGGGCCCTGCCGGAGGGGGTCAAGCTCCTGAAAAAGCGGCTTGACTACCCCCACCAGATGAAGGCGGTTCTCAATCCGGTCGAGATCCAAAACCAGTTCCGGGCCGGGATCCGTGACAGTGTCGCGGTGGCCCGCTACCTCCACTATGTGAAGCGGAAGGCTGGGGAGGGGCTGGGCGAGATCGAGCTGGCTGAAAAACTCCACCACTACCGGGCGGAATCGGACCTCTTCATCACGGAGAGCTTTCCCACCATCTCCGCCTATGGGGCCAATGCCGCCATGATGCATTACCAGGCGACGCCTGAGCAGTACAGCCGCCTGGAGCCCCGGGGCTTCTACCTGGTCGATTGCGGGGCCCAAAGCTATGAGGGGACTACGGATATCACCCGGACCATCTCCCTGGGCCCCCTGACGGACCAGGAAAGGCGTGATTACACCCTGACCCTGAAATCCCATATCGCCCTGGCCTCGCTTCCCTTCCTGTCGGGCACGAGCGGGACGGCGCTCGACGCCATCGCCCGGTCGGTCATGTGGCGGCAGGGGCTGGACTACAAGTGCGGAACCGGGCACGGTTTTGGCTACCTGCTCGGCGTCCACGAGGGACCCCAGCGCCTGACCCCCAACCCGGAGCTGGGCAACTTCGGTTTTGTGGAGGGCCTGGTCATCACCATCGAACCCGGCATCTACCGCCAGGGCCAACATGGGATCCGCCTGGAAAATGACTATCTTGTCCTGCCCATCAACCGTGATCTCCTGATCAAGGGCGAATCGGTCAGCTTCCAGGACCGGGAGCTGACCCTGAACGAGGCGGGTGACCTCTTCCTCCGCTTCCAGACCATGACCTTCGTCCCCTTCGACAGGGAGGCCATAGACCCCGCCCTGCTGACAGGGGAAGAGCTCGACTGGCTGAATGACTATAACCTGGCGGTCCGGGAGGCCATCACGCCCTACCTTGGAGGTGATGAACTCGCCTTTGTCCTGGAGGAAACAGAGCCCTTTTAAAGCGGAGGAGGCAGACCATGAATCCTGATCGGGAAGATCCCAACGTCGGCAGGCCGCCCGGGGAAGGGGCGGATACCTTGACGGTGGAAAGGCCGGCCGGCCTCACCTTGACCGGGGAGGACAGCCTGGTCCTGGAATTGACCGCCAGCGAAATGCTGGACGGCTACCGGGATATCCGGCTGGCCCTGGCAACCCCGGAGATCCGTCTGGGCCAGGTATCCCATAATGAAGAGCAGATCCTCTCCCTGATCGGGGAGGCCACCGCGGCCGGCGCCGACGTCCTCCTCTTTTCCGACATGGCGCTGACCGGCCGGTCCGCCGGCGACCTCTTCTTCCAAAGAAGCCTGCAGGACGCCTGCCTGGAGAGCCTGGCCCGGATCACGCGGGCCACCTCCGATTCACAGATCCTGGTCCTCCTGTCCCTCCCCCTCCGGCTGGAAAGGCGCCTCTTCAAGGCAACCGCCCTCCTCTACCACGGGGGGATTGTGGGGATGACACCGGCGGCCTACCTGACCCGGGATGAACGGCGCTGGTTTTCCGATCCCTTTAGCCAGGATCTGGGCCTGCCGGGTTCCTTCCCCTGTGAACTGATCGCCGACGCCGGCGGCCGGACGGAGGGGGACGGGATTACCGAGCTCCGCCTGCCTCCCGCTGAATGTCCGACCATCATCCGCCTTGATCCGGGCCAGCCCCTCCCCTCCGGGCCGGACCCGGGAGGCAGCGCCTTCGACTTTGAGTTCCCCCTCTGCCAGATGACGGCCCAAAATCTCCTCTCCTTCACCTTCGAATTCGTCAATCTCTGCACGGTCATCCCCTGCCTGGCCGTCAGGCCCTCCCTCCTCCCCCGCAATATCAATGACTGCCAGGATGTCAGGCTTTTCAATTTTGACCCGGCCCACGCGGAGGACGCGCTCTCGCATGGCTCCATCCCGGTCGCTGCCATCGCTGACGCCCGCCAGGAATGGACGGGTGACTACCGGCGGATCAGGCGGGAACTGATCCGGCGTTCCCTCCGTGACCGCAGCATCGTCCTCTACGCGGGGGCCGGCAAGGGGGAATCCTCCAGCGGCGGTGTCTACGCCGGCCACCGGCTCATCATCTCCGATGGCCGTGTCCTGGCCGAGGGCCAGCCCTACACGACCGGCCTGACCCTGGCCGACATGGCTTCGGGTGACCTCTTCCGTATGAGGGGGGACAGGGGGACCCGGTGGAATATCCTGAAAAACGACAAACTGGCAGATCCCTCCCCCCAGGACTGGACCCGCCTGCCCTTCCTCATGCGGCAGGAGCTCGACCCTGTCAGCTTCTACCAGGAGACCCTGGCCATACAGGCCCGGGGCCTGGCCGACCGGCTGGACTTCCTGCAGACCAAACCCGTCCTCGGCCTCTCGGGGGGGTTGGATTCCGCGCTGGCCCTCCTGGTTTCACTCGAGGCCCTCCGCCTGCTCGACCGGCCCGCCTCCGATCTTTTGGCCCTCTCCCTGCCAGGCCCCGGCACTTCGGATAAATCCAGGGAACTGGCCCGGACCCTGGGCGAGGCCGCCGGCGCGGATTTCAGGGAGATCCCCATCGACCAGGCGGTCGACCTCCATCTCCGGGCCATCGGCCATGACGGCGAAAAAAAGGATGTCACCTTTGAAAACGCCCAGGCCCGCGAGCGGACCCAGATCCTCATGGACCTGTCCAACCTGGAGGGCGGCATGGTGGTCGGTACAGGCGACCTTTCCGAACTGGCGGTAGGCTGGTGTACCTATAACGCCGACCAGATGTCCATGTATGCCGTCAACGCCTCCCTGGCTAAAACCGTGGTCCGTGAGATGACGCGGCTGGCGGCCCAGCTCCTGGACAAGGGCCAGTCCCCCCTCTTCCCGCCGGGGGACAGGGCCCGGGCGGCCGCGGCCGCCCTCCGGACCATCCTGGCCCGGCCCGTCTCCCCCGAACTCCTGCCGACCGGCCCGGAAGACCAGCTGGTCCAGCTGACAGAAGAGGTCATCGGCCCCTATGAGCTGATCGACTACTTCCTCTGGCATCTCATCTTCCAGGGCCGGAAGGTGTCGCTTGTCTATGAACTGGCCTGCCAGGATTTCAAGGAGGACTACCAGGCATCTGACATCCAGGGCTGGCTTACCGTCTTCCTCCGCCGGTTTTTCCAGCACCAGTTCAAGCGGACCGCCTCCCCGGAGGGGGTTGCCGCCTTCCCCTGGCGGCTCCTGCCGGCCACCGCCTGGCAGATGCCGGGGGACGCCACGCCCCAGCTCTGGATCGAGGAACTTGAGGCTTATCTTGAAGAGAAAAAGAGGGACCCGGATGATCTATCTTGACCAGAACAGCACCTCCTTCCCCAAGGCACCCGGGGTAGGGGAGGCCATGAAGGCCTTCATCGAGGAGGAGGGGGTCAATATCGGCCGGGGCAACTACCAGGAGGCCTACAGCGTTGAGGCCCGGGTCCTGGACACCCGGGACCGCCTGGCTGATCTTTTTGAGCTGGACGACCCCAGGCGGGTCATCCTCAGCTCCGGCGTCACCTTCTCGCTCAATTTGTTCCTGGAGGGGATCCTCCAGCCCGGCGACCACGTCGTCGTGAGCGGCATGGAGCACAATGCCGTCATGCGGCCCCTGACCCGGCTGGAGAAAAAGCGGGGGATCCGCTATTCCATCGCCCCGGCCGACCGCAACGGCCGGGTAAGGGTCGCCGCCTTCGAGGAGAAGATCCAGGCGGATACCAGGGCGGTCGTCACCCTCCATGCCTCCAATGTCTGCGGAACCATCCTCCCCCTGGAGGAGCTGGGACAGCTCTGCCGGGCCAAAGGGATCCTCCTTGCCGTCGATGCCGCCCAGACAGCCGGCGCGATCCCCGTCTCCATGCGGGATATGGCCATCGATTTTCTGGCCTTCACCGGACACAAGGCCCTGGGGGGACCCCAGGGAACCGGCGGTTTCCTCCTGACCAGGGAGCTGGCGGAGAGGCTGGAACCCCTGGTGGTCGGCGGGACGGGCAGCCGGTCGAACAGCTTTGACCAGCCCTCCTTCCTGCCCGACAAGTATGAAAGCGGGACGGTCAACCTGCCCGGGATCCTGGGTCTGCGCGCCGCCTTGATCCACCTGGAAAACCAGGGACTTGAAAAACTGCAGGTGAAGAAGGAGGGACTGTTGGCCCGTTTCCTCCAGGGCCTGGAGTCCATCCCCGGCATTGCTCCCGCCGGCCTGCCCGGCCTGGAGGGCCGGACGGCTGTCGCCAGCCTGGATTTCCCGGGCCGGGACAATGCCCTGATTGCTCACCAGCTCGAGAAGAGATGGCAGATCCTGACCCGGGTCGGCCTCCACTGCGCCCCGCTTGCCCACCAGAGCCTGGGCACCTTCCCCTCAGGGACGGTCCGTTTCTCCTTTGGGGCCGCCAATACGGAGGAAGAGATCGATACAGCCCTCGAAGCCCTGGCCACCCTCATGGCTGAGACTGACTAAATTGTTTTCAACATTCATTTTTTGAATAATCAACAAGTTGTCAACAGGAAAGAGAGATAATTTCAGGATTTTTTTGATCCAAAAGCAATTTTCGGGATTAAAAATCCGATGAATCAAGGATCAGAAAGGGGCCGGACGGTTTATCAACAAAGTTATCAACAATCAACAGGCTGCAAGCCACAAATTGTTGGTATCCGAAAGGCGGGGATAAGTTGAAAATGCGTTGAAAATTGCGGCTTTCAGCCTTTCGCGACAGCTTTTTTTCTGGTACGATAGTCATCACCCTCATCTGAAAACTGGAGAGGTTTTGGAAACGGGAAGGAGACGTGACAGCTTGGCCATGGCAAGAAAAAGTGCCGATTCGATCTGGGATTCCGTGTGCTCTCAAACACTGAGCAAGCAAATAAATCCACTTACCTACAATACCTGGTTTTCCAAGGCGAAACCCTACCTCCCCGATGAGCGTACCTTCGGCCTTTCCGTGCCCAATGAATTCGCCCAGGAATATATCGGCCGGCACCGGGAGCTGATCGAAGGCTCCCTCCGGGAGTTGACCCGGGTCCACTATGCCCTGGAAATCGCCGTCCGGGCGGACGGCAGCGTCCCCTCAAAGGATGAGATCTCCAGCCGGCAGTCAGCCGAGAACAACGGCGGCAACGGGGCCTTCCAGCACGGGAAGCTGAATCCCGACTACTCCTTTTCCACCTTCATCGTCGGCCCCGGCAACAACTTCGCGCATGCGGCCTCGGTGGCGGTCGCCTCCATGGAGAGCCCCAGCAATTACAACCCCCTCTTCCTCTACGGGGGTTCGGGTCTGGGCAAGACCCATCTCATGCAGGCCATCGGCAACCAGGTCCGGCATGATTTTCCCCATAAGCGCGTAGTTTACGTCCAGTCGGAGCAGTTTGTCAACGAATTTATCAGCTGCATCCAGAAGAACGATTTCGAGGCCTTCCGCAACCACTACCGCCTGGCCGACATGCTCCTGATCGATGACATACAGTTCATCGAGTCCAAGGAGCGGATGCAGGTCGAATTCTTCTACACCTTCAACGCCCTCTACGAGTCGGGCAAGAATATCATCCTGACCTGTGACAAACCGCCTCAGAGCTTGGCCTCGCTGACAGACAGGCTGCGCACCCGCTTCATCAGCGGGCTGACCATCGACATTCAGCCCCCCGACTACGAGACCCGGATCGCCATCCTGAAGAACCTGGGCCGCAGCAACGGGGTTGATATGGATCCGGAGATCATCGAGTACATCGCCGACAACATCACCTCCAATGTCCGCGAGATTGAAGGGGCCTTCAAGACCATCAGCGCCCTCCAGATGATCGGGTCGGAGGTCACCCTCGACACAGCCCGCCAGGCCCTCCAGAGCGTGATTCAGCCGGGCGCGGTCAAGCCTCTCGACTTCCCCCTGATCATGGAGATCGTGGCCCACTACTACGGGGTCACCGTCGATGACCTCAAGTCCCGCCAGCGCAGCCAGGATATTGTGGAGCCACGCCAGATCGCCATGTACCTCTGCCGGAAGAAGCTGAACAAGACCCTGAAGGAAATCGGCAACGCCTTCGGCGGCAAGAATCACGCGACTGTCCTGCACGCCTGTGATAAAATTTCAGAAGGCCTGGTCTCCGACGCGGTACTGGCGGAAGCCATCAATAATATTGAAACGAGACTGGAATAATCAACAAGTTATGATCATTTGTTGATAATTCGTTGTCAACACCCTGTTGAGTGAATGTGCACAAACAACAAATTGTGGATAAGCCGGGATCTCAACAGGGAGATCACATACAATTAACGGATTGGTAACAGGCGCAAAGGCCGGCCCGGACTCGAAAGCAAGCGGTTTTTCACACTTTCCACGGACAGATGAGGAGGAAGGTGAAAGATCTTAGAGGACGACAGGCCCGGCGGGAGGCAATGAAAATGAAACTTACTTGCTCAAGAAACCAGTTAATGGAAGCGATTTCGACAGTCCAGCGGGCGGTCTCCACTCGATCGACCAATCCCGTGCTGGACGGGATCCTCTTGAAGGCCAACCAGGAGCTTGTCCTGACGGGCTATGACAGTGAAACCGGTATCGAATACCGTATGGAAGCTGATATTTCCCACAAGGGAGGGCTGGTGGTGCCCGCCAGGATCCTGTCGGAGGTTGTCCGAAAACTACCTGACAACCACGTCTACCTGGCCATCAAGGAGGAGACGGTCCTGGTGGTTGAAAGCGGTAAGAGTGTCTTCAATATCCGGGGTTACGCCGCCGATCAGTATCCTGAAATCCTCTTTATCGAGGAGGAGTCGAAAATCAGCCTCAAACAGAGCACCCTGAGGCAGATGATCAACCAGACCCTCTTCGCGGTCAGCACGGATCAGAGCCGGCCCATCCTCATGGGCATCAACATGATCTGTGAGAATGAGACCCTGACCCTGGTCGCCCTGGATGGTTTCCGCCTGGCCGTACGCAAGGAGGAGATTCCCGGTATGGCGGTCAACACCAATATCATCATCCCCGCCAAGGCCATGAGCGAGATCGCGCGGATTATGCAGGATACGGATGAAGAGGTCGTCATCTCCCCCTCGCACAACTACATCATCTTCAACAGGGGGGAGGTCAAGGTGGTGACCCGTCTGATCCGGGGTGAGTTCTTGAACTACAGGAGCATCATACCCCGGGACGCCGATACCAGTCTCATGATCTCACCTGAGGTCCTGCTTGCGGCCGTCATCCGGGCTTCCATCATGATTGACACCGATGACAGACGCTTCCCCGTGGTCTTCAGCATGCCCGATGAGGATACGCTCACCATCGAGTCCAAGACCGACATAGGGACCGCCCGTGAAGAGATTCCGGTTGCCCTGTCAGGGGAGAAAATCGAGATTGACTTCAATCCCCGCTTTTTCATCGAAGCCCTGCGCGAGATAACCGAGGAGCAGGTGGTCCTGACCTTCAGTGGCAGCCTGCAGCCCTGTTCCATCAAGCCGGAGTCCGGAGATCAATTTTTCTACATGATCCTGCCACTCCGCAGATAAGCCGCCATGCGCCTTTGTTCCGTCGAGCTGACTGATTTTAGAAACTACCAGAGTCTCAAGCTTGACTTCCCGGGCGGCACGCATATCCTTTTCGGGCCCAACGCGCAAGGCAAGACCAACCTGCTGGAGGCCATCTATCTTTGTACCTGTGCCCGGTCCCACCGGACAGGGCGTGACGAGGAGCTGGTGAGGCAGGGCGCCGACGGCTACCGGACCAGCGTGGCCTTCGTCACCGACCGGGGTATCAGCGAGACAGTCTCCATTGAGTACAGGCGGGCCTCGGACCGGCAGGGACAGCCGGCCAGGATCGTCCGCTACAATGGCCTGACAGTCGAGAGACTGGCCGATATGATGGGCCTTTTCCATGCCATCATCTTTGCCCCTGAAGACCTCCAGATCGTCAAGGACGGCCCGGCTGAAAGACGGCGCTTCCTGGACATCCTGATTTCAAGGACTGACCGGTCCTACTTCCGGGACCTGCAGGAATTCTGGCGGATCATTGCCCAGAGGAACCGGCTGTTGAAAAACCTGCGTTCGGCCCCTGCCAGGCCGGGGGACCAGGCCCTCCATCCGGCTGGGGCCCAGCTCGATGTGTGGGACCAGGCCCTGTCGGACCAGGCGGCCGCCCTGCTGGAAAAGAGGCTGGACTACACGGCCCGGCTGACGGCCTATGCCGCGCTCTCCCTCCAGCACCTGACCTCCTCCAGGGAAGTGCTTGACATCCAATACAGGGGATTTCCAGGCCTGGAGGCCGGCATGAGCCGATCCGACATCCTCGCCGCCTACCGGGAGCGGCTGACCCGGTCCCGGGAGGAGGATCTGCTGCGTGGCAGCACCTCCCAGGGGCCCCACCGGGATGACCTGCTGATCACCCTCAATGGATCCGACGCCCGGCTCTACGCCTCCCAGGGCCAGCAGCGGTCTGCCGTCCTGGCCCTGAAGATCGCGGAACTCATGCTCCTGGAGGAAATAAGTGGTGAAAAACCCATCCTCCTGCTCGACGATGTCATGTCGGAACTCGATTCGTCCAGAAGATCCCGCCTCATGGAGGTGATAAGGGATCATCAGGTCTTCCTCACCGCGACCGAAGCCGGGCTGACCGGACCTGCTGTCAGCTGGTCGGGGCCTGTCCACTACTACCAGGTGGAGGAGGGCAGGGTCAAACAGGTGGAGATGCCTGCCATCAAGTGATTCCAAGCCCCGGTTGGCCGCTTCTGTCAAGCGGGGGGACCGGGTTTTATGCTATAATTTCATGAGGATTCAAAGGCCTGATTTCACCTGCCGGGACGGAGCCATATGTACGTTCACATTGGGGGCGATGTCTCCATCCCCGCCCCTTGGATCATTGGAATTTTTGATCTTGACCGGCTGGCGCCGGCCGGGGTGACGGCTGAATTTATGAAGCGGGTGGAAGAGGAGGGCAGACTCGATTGGATGACGGGGGAGCTCCCCCGATCCATGATCGTCACGGTCGACCGGGTCTTCCTGTCACCCGTCTCCACGGCCACACTCAGGAGCAGGTTGAAGGGTGAAAACCAGCTTTCGAAAGGACATTATGAATAATTCAGATAATAAAAACATACCAAACAATCGTTCGGAAAACCAGGACCCCCAATTGAGGGAACTGCTCCGGCGTGCCGGGGAAGACGCGGGCGCGGACGGCGAGGAACTGGTGAATCTGGCAGAGGACGTCCATGCGCTGACGGCCGATTATGACGAGGACAAGGCTATCCTGGCCTCCATCCCCTGACCGATTACGATACGGCGACGACGGCTTCCTACGAGGACCGGGACATCCAGGTGCTCGAGGGCCTGGAGGCGGTACGGAAGCGGCCGGGCATGTATATCGGCGATACGACGGCGCGCGGCCTCCACCATCTCATCTATGAGATTGTCGCCAACTCGGTCGATGAGGCCCTGGCGGGCCGCTGTGACTCCATCGAGGTGACCGTCCTCCCTGATCAATCGATCCGGGTCGAGGACAACGGAATCGGTATCCCGGTCGGCATCCATCCGACAGCCGGCATCCCCACGGTCGAGGTGGTCCACACCATGCTCCATGCCGGGGGCAAGTTCGGCGGGGACGCCTATGGTGTGTCGGGAGGCCTGCACGGGGTCGGGGCCGCCGTTGTCAATGCCCTCTCGGAATGGATGGAGATCGTGGTCAACCGCAATGGGGAATCACATTTCATCCGCTTTGAGCGCGGTGAGACGACCGTCCCCCTGACGGTTACCGGTCCGACGGACAAGTCGGGCACCATCACGACCTTCAAGCCCGACGGGCAGATTTTCAGCGATCTTACGGTCGATTTCGACCTCATGACGACCCGCTACCGGGAGATGGCCTTCCTCAACCGGGATGTGGCCATCACCCTGACCGACGAGCGGGTGAGCCCGGCCCTGGTCAAGCGCCTGCACTACGAGGGGGGGATCGTCTCCTTCGTCGAGTACCTGAACCGGAACAAGACGGCTATCCACGGCAACCCCATCTATTTCCACGCCGAGCAGGACGGCTGCTTTGTCGAGGTCGCCATCCAATACAACGATTCCTACAATGAAAATGTCTACACCTACGCCAACAATATCGCGACCATCGAGGGGGGCAGCCATCTGACGGGCTTCCGGTCCGCCCTGACCAAGACCATCAACGATTACGCCAGAAAATACAATATCCTGAAGGAGAAGGACAAAAATCTCCAGGGGGAGGATATCCGGGAGGGGATCTGCGCCATCATCAGCGTCAAGCTGAAGAATCCGCAATTCGAGGGACAGACGAAGACCCGGCTGGGGAACCCGGAGGTCAGGACGGTCGTCGAGTCGACCATCAACGAAAAGCTCATGATCTACCTGGAGGAAAATCCTTCGGTTGCCCGCGTCATCGCCGGCAAGAGCGTGGCCGCGTCCCAGGCGAGGGAGGCTGCCCGGAAGGCCCGCGATATGACCAGACGGAAGAGCGCGCTCGACAGCAATGCCCTGCCGGGCAAGCTGGCCGACTGCCAGGAGAAGGACCCGACCTTCTGCGAACTCTTCATCGTGGAGGGTGATTCAGCGGGCGGGACGGCCAAGAATGGCCGGGAGCGAAAATACCAGGCCATCCTCCCCCTCTGGGGCAAGATGCTCAATGTCGAGAAGTCCCGGGTCGACAAGGTCCTGGACAATGACAAGCTCATGCCCATCGTCATGGCCCTGGGCGCGGGGATCGGCAATGATTTCGACCTGACCAAGCTCCGCTACCACAAGATCATCCTCATGGCGGACGCGGACGTGGACGGATCGCATATCCGGACCCTGCTTCTCACCTTCTTCTTCCGCTATATGCGGCCGCTCATCGATGCCGGCCATGTCTACATCGCCTGTCCGCCCCTCTACCGGGTCTACCAGGACAAGAAGAGCCGCTACGCCTACGATGAGGAGGATGTTGACCGGATCGTGGAGGATGAGGCCTGGACCAATCCCAAGCTCCAGCGTTTCAAGGGTCTGGGTGAAATGAACGCCGACCAGCTCTGGGAGACGACCATGAATCCCGAAAAAAGGAAGATCCTGAAGGTGGAGGTCCGGGATGCCCAGCTGGCAGATGAAACCTTTACCCTGCTCATGGGGGATCGGGTGGAACCGCGCCGCGATTTCATCCGGGCCAACGCCAAATACGCGACACTGGACAATTGATCCAGGCCATGTTTCACGTGAAACATTGGCAAAAACCGGGATGGGACTGTGGATTTCTCTTTTTCGGTACAGGATATCGAACTTGAAACGGAAAGGCTCTTGATCCGACCCTGGAAGAGGGGGGATATCCAGGACTTCCATGCCTACGCGAGCGTTCCCGGGGTCGGCGAGATGGCCGGCTGGCATCATCACAGATCCCTGGCGGAGACGGACCGGATCCTCAACCATTTCATTGAGGGCGAGGAGGTCCTGGCCCTGGTCTCCAAGGCCGACCGGAAGGTGATCGGGTCCCTGGGTATCCACAGGGTTCCCCACCATTTGCCGGACCCCCTCCGAGGCCTCCCCGCCAAGGAGGTCGGCTACGCGCTCAGCAAGGACTACTGGGGCAGGGGGCTCATGCTGGAGGCCGTGCGGGCCCTGATCCCCTACCTCTTCCACTATACGGAGGCCAGGCTCCTGGTCTGTTGCTGCACGGAGGCCAACCGGCAGAGCCGGCGGGTCATGGAGAAGGCGGGCTTCCGCTTCTCCCGTCGTTTCCAGCGCCGGCGTGACATACCGGACTCCCAGCCGACCCTGGAATACCATCTACTGAAGGAGGCCTTTGATGCTATGAGCCGTCCGAAAATCAACTTTGAAAACGATTACACCACGGGTTGCCACCCCCTCGTCCTGGATGAACTGGTCAGGACCAATGACCAGGCCGTGAGCGGTTACGGCCGGGATCCCTTTACGGAGGAGGCCCGGGCCCTGATCCGGGAGGCCTGTGGGACGTCCGAGGCCCAGGTCCATTTCTGCACGGGGGGGACCCAGGCCAATCTCGTCCTTGTGGCCGGGGCCTTGAAGCCCTGGCAGGGCGTGATCTCGGCGGGAACCGGCCATATCAATGTCCATGAAGCCGGCGCCATCGAGGCGACCGGCCATAAGGTCCTGGTCATCCCCTCCCAGGACGGTCTGCTGACCGCCTCCTCCATCGATCAATATTGCCGGTCACTGGCGGAGGATGCCACCCGGGAACACATGGTCCAGCCGGGTCTGGTCTATCTCTCCCAGCCCACGGAACTTGGCACCGTCTACCGGAGAAGTGACCTGGAGGCCATCCGGAGGACGGCCGATCACTGGGGGCTTCGGGTATTCATAGACGGGGCCCGGCTGGCCTCGGCCCTGGCCCTGCCGGAACTGGATCTCGACTTGGCCGATCTGGCCGGCCTGGCTCAGGCCTTCACCATCGGGGGGACCAAGTGCGGCGCCATGTTCGGCGAGGCGATCGTGGTCACGGACCAGGAGCTCCAAAAGGACTTCCGGACCCTGCTCAAACAGAGGGGGGGCCTGCTTGCCAAGGGGAGGCTTTTGGGCGTCCAGTTCGCCGCCTTGTTCCGGCAGGACCTCTACCTTGAGATCGGCCGCCATCAAAATGCCCTGGCCTCACAGTTGGCGGATGCCTTCAGGGCGCGCGGCGTGGCCTTCTATGCCCCACCCCGGACCAATCAGCTCTTTGTCATCCTGGGAGGCGAGCTCCTGGAGGCCCTGGAAGAGCGGGCCCTCTTCGAAACTGTCCTCCCCCTGGACAGCGGTCGTCAGGTCTGCCGCTTCGTGACCTCCTTCGCGACCCGGGCGGAGGATATCGAGAATCTCTTCGGATGAAAAGAGGGGGGTCGTGTTACAATTAACGCGTTAATGGGAGGCTGACCGGAGGAGGCATATGACCGGAATCAGGCAGGAGTTTTTATGGGGATTGTGATTGCTGTCGCCAACCAGAAGGGGGGCGTCGGGAAGACGACCAGCTGTGTCAATCTGGCCGCCGCCCTGGCCGCCCAGGGGAAGATGGTGCTCCTGGTTGACGCCGACCCCCAGGGCAATTCGACCTCAGGCCTGGGAGTGGACAAAAAATCCCTGAAGCTTTCTACCTATGACCTTCTTGTCGGCAGGGCCGGGGAGGCCGGGGACAGCCTGATCAAGGCCCGGCCGAATCTCGACCTCCTGCCCTCCAACATCAATCTGGCCGGCGCGGAGGTCGAGCTGGTCGATATGAAGGGACGGGAACGCCGGCTGTTGGAAGCCCTCCGGCCGCTCAAGGACGACTACCAGTATCTCCTGATCGACTGCCCGCCCTCCCTGGGGCTCCTGACTGTAAACGCGCTCACCGCCGCTGACGCCGTCCTTATCCCGGTGCAGGCGGAATACTATGCCCTGGAGGGACTCATGCAACTTATGACCACCCTGGGGCTGGTCAAGAAGGCCTATAACCCCTCCCTCCGTCTCGCCGGTGTCTTCATCACCATGTTCGATACCCGGACCCAGCTCTCCAAACAGGTCCGGGATGAGGTGGCCTGGTACTTCCGGGAGGATTTCCTGGAGACCGGGATCCCGCGGAATGTCCGCCTCAGCGAAGCGCCGAGTTTCGGCAACACTATCTTTGAATACGATAGGCGGTCCCGGGGCGCCAACAGTTACAAGCTGCTGGCCAATGAGCTGGCCAGGCGGCTGGCCAGCAAGGCTTGGGACAGTGGAAGGATCGGCCGCTTCTGAGGGCGGCCGGATGACGATAGGAGGGACAGCCCATGGCTGAGGAAAGAACAAGTGGTCCGGCGAGGTCCAGGCGGGGTCTGGGTCGCGGACTGGGTGCCCTGTTCGAGGCGGGGCAGGAAGCGGACGCCCCGGAACTGTCAGGGGTCACCGAGGTCGATATTGACCGGCTGGAACCGAACAGGGATCAGCCGAGGCAGGATTTCGACCCGGACGGCCTGGAGGAACTGGCGGTCTCCATCCGAGACCAGGGCGTCATCTCCCCCCTGATTGTCACACCCTCCGGCCAGGCCGGCAATTATACGATTGTGGCCGGTGAAAGGCGCTGGCGGGCGGCCCGGCTGGCCGGCCTGGACAGCCTGCCGGTGATTGTCCGCCATCTGACGGCGGACGCGGTTCAGCGCCAGGCCCTGATCGACAATGTGGTCCGTCAGGACCTGAACGCCATGGAGGAGGCTGAGGCCTATGACAAGCTGATCAAGGACTACGGCCTGACCCAGGAAAACCTGGCCGCCGCGCTCGGCAAGAGCCGGCCGGCCATCGCCAATACCCTCCGCCTCCTGAACCTTCCCGAAAGCATCCGGGAGCTGGTCCGGAAGGGCCAACTGTCCCCGGGCCACGCCCGCGCCCTCCTGGCCCTGACCGATGCCACCCAGCAAAGCCGCGCGGCTGCCGAGATACTGGCCAAGGAGATGTCGGTCCGGGATACGGAGAAGCTGGTCAAGGACATCAAGGAACTCCGCGGCCGGCCGGGGAAAAAACCAGTGGCCGTCCAGGACAAGGCCCGGCTCCACATCCGTGACCTGGAAGACAAGCTCCGGCGGGCCCTCGGCGCCCGGGTCACGGTGGAAGGTGGGCAGGGCCCGGGCAAGATTGTTATCCGCTACCATTCAGCCGATGAAAGGGAACGGCTGATCGAGCACTTGTTGCGGTCACGCCCCTAGGGCGTCCAACCGCCTCGAAGGGGGAATTTGTCGACCATGCCGACCCTGCTTGAGCGCAAACGGGAGCGCGAGGAGAGATACCAGCGCCTGATCGCCTTTGTCCTGCCTGCCCTGGCCTTCTATTTCAGTTTCGTGGCCCATGGGCTCTGGCCCTTTGGCAACAGGCACCTCCTGGCCTATGACCTCTACCATCAATACGCGCCCTTTTTGCGCGAATTGAAACGGAAACTCCTCTCCGGTGAAAGCCTCTTCTTCTCCTGGAGCGGTGGCTTGGGCGTCGATTACTACAGCATCCTGACCTACTATGCCGCCAGCCCCTTCAACCTGCTGACCCTGCTTTTCCCCGATCGCTTCCTGACGGAGGCCGTCTCCCTCATCACCCTGTTGAAGATCGGCTTCGCCAGCCTCTTCTTCCGGGAGTTCCTGACGGGCGCCTTCCGGAAGCGGGACGCGACCGCCTCCCTCTTTGCCGGATTCTACGCCCTTTCCGCCTGGGTCTATGCCTACAGCTGGAATATCATGTGGCTGGATACCCTGGTATTTTTCCCCCTGGCCTGCCTGGGCCTGGTCGAGCTGGTCCGGGACAGAAGGCCCGGCCGCTATGTCCTGGCCCTGACCCTCATGCTGGTGACCAATTACTACACCGCCTTCTTTGGCGCGGTCTTCCTCTTCTTCTACTATTTCCTGGTCCGGATCCAGTTCCCCCCCAAGGTCAAGGTCCGCTTCGGGGCCCTGGTCTCCCTGGGCCGCTTCGCCGCCTATTCCCTCCTGTCGGCCCTCCTGTCGGCGCTCGTCCTCTGGCCCACTGTCCGGGCGCTCAGCCTCACCTCAGCCGCGGGTGACGCCTTTCCCTCCGGCTTCACCTTCAATCAGCCCCTGATCGACACCCTGGGCCGGCTGACCCCGCTCAGGCCCCCTCATATAATGAGCGGCCTGCCCAATATCTTCGCCGGCTTCTTTGTCCTCCTCCTTATCCCAGCCTTTTTCGGCAACCGGTCCCGGCCCCTGTCTACCCGGGCCGCCTACGGACTCCTCCTGGGCTTCCTGCTTTTTTCCTTCCAGTCAAGGACCCTGAGCTTTCTCTGGCATGGGGCCCACTATCCCAATTCGCTCGACTACCGCTACGCCTTTGTCTTTGTCGCCCTGACCCTCTCCATGGCCTATCAGGCAGTGGGTGACGACCTGGGTCGACGGCGGACCGGTCTCTTGATCACGGCGGCCGGAAGCTTCCTCCTCCTCCTGATCGAGCAGCAGACCCTGGAGGGTGAAACGCTCTCGCACTGGCGCATCCTGACCACGGTCTGCCTCTCTGTCGTCTATCTGCTGATCTTCCACCGGCTCTCCCCCCCAGCTGACCGGGTGGCCGGCGCCTTCCCCCGGAAAGATCTGACCTATAGCCTGACAGGACGGCATCAGATAAGCCCCCGGGCCCGTATGATCCCCTTCCTCGGGCTGAGTCGGAAGCCCCTTGTCGAAGGCGATGTCTGGGGCAGGCGAAGGAAGATCGCCTACCGGCAGGCGCATAACGCCCTCTTCCTCTTCCTGGCGGTGGAGTTGCTCTTCCACGCCTTCACCGGGGCCGCCCTCTACCAGCAGGTCGCCCCCCTGGGCGACCGCCAGTACTACACGGACAATGTCAGCGCCTCGGAGGTTTACGGGTACACGAAGACCCTGAGGCAGGAAAACAGGGGGAAACCTTGGCGGGCCGAGATCCTGCCCGGTACCTGCGTCAATGATCCCTTCCTCTACGGGACGAATGGCCTCTCCCTTTTCGCCTCCCCCTTCCCCCAGGCCTCCATCGATTACTTTGCCGATCTGGGCTACCCGACCAACGGGGTCAACAGCTTCCAGTACAAGGAGTCGACGGTGGTCATGGACAGCCTGCTCTCCATCTCCTATCTCATCCACGATGAGGAGCGGATCTTCGACGACAGGACACGCCGGGAAGTGGCCAGGGGCAAGGAGACCCGGCTCCTGGAAAATGAGGGGGCCCTCCCCTTCGGCTTCTTCGCGACGCCGGAGGCCGCCTACCTGAACGATGAGATCATGCCGGAGGATGGGCCGGACGTTCAAAACCGCCTCCTGTCCGCCCTGAGCGGGTTCTCCGGCGCCCTGGTCAAGGAGGCCTTCCAGCCCTGGGAGATGGAGGGCTGCTATGTCGAATACGCCTATGGGGACCCCTTTGTCTTCCAGGTCTACCGAGAGGCCGGCAACGGCGAGTGGGCCTTCCTGGTCTACCAGGTGCCGGAGGATGGCAGCTACTATATTTTCTGGGAGGATGAGACGGCGGGCATCAACTACAGCAATGGCTTCATCCGGGATCAGGAATTCTTCCAGTTGGGCAGCAACAAGCGCGGCATAGGGGATGTGGGTTTCCTCGAGGCCGGAACTGAGCTCCACTTCCGGGTCAGCCTGGTGTCGGAGCAGGAGGTGGACGGGACCTTCCGGGCCTGCGTGGCCCGGCTGGACCAGGCGGCCTGGCAGGCGGCCCGGCAGGAACTGGCGGCCCACCCGCTGGCGCTTGACCATTTCTCAGCGACCGCCTTTTCAGGGGAATTGACGGCGCCCCGGGACGGCTATCTCTTCCTGCCGACAACGGGGAATCCTGGTTGGACCTTCACGGTTGACGGTGTCAGGACAGAGGCGGAGACAGTCAGGGGGAGCTTCATCCTCCTGCCGGTCAGCCAGGGCAGCCACCGGATCACCGCCCGTTTCGTCCCGGTCGGCTTCGGCCAGGGACTGGCCGCCAGCCTGGGCGGAATCCTGATCACGGCCGGCCTTTACCTCCACAGGCGCAGGCGGGGACGGCCGGCTGACAGCAAGGGTGACGTGTTATCATAGATTCGACATCCAGCCCAGCCTTGAGCGGAAAAACAGGAGCAACTTATGGAGACTATTGTGAAATACCGTTTCGACCGGGAGATGGTCGCCTTTGTCAAGACACTCGATATCAAGGCCGCCGTCTTCGGATACGATAAAAATGATGTCTACAGTAAATTCAAGGATTTACTGGTGAAAGCGCGCGATGTCTGCGAAGAACTGGTTACCGAGGAATACCGAAAACTTGAGCTCATGAAGACCCAGCTCCTGGAGGTGGCAGAGGACCCTGAGGCCCTGAGGCGCCTGCTGGATGAGTGGGCAGAGGGGGAGGGAGCCTTGATCGGCGCCCCCCTGGAAGAGCTACCGTCTCCCGGGGAGGAGGAAAGCCTGCCTGAACCCGCGGAGGAAAAGCCGCCGGAGGAACTTGATCAGGTCCTGTCCCAGCAGCTGGAGGACCCGGCCCTGGAAGAGGGGGCTGATGATCCCCTTGAGCTGTCCATGAACCTCCTCCTGGAGGAGAACCAGGCGCTCCGGGCCCGTCTCCAGGACCTGGACCACAGGCAGGAACTGCTCCAGCGGGCCCACGATATCGTCTCGGAGGCCCGGCTTGAGCGTGAGGAGATTATCCGCAAGGCCCAGACAACGGCTGAGGAGGAGCTCTTCCTTTACCGGGCCAGGCGCCGGGAGGAGGAAGCGGCCTTCAAGGAGGAGCTGGACCGGCTGGAGGCCCGGAAGGCGGATCTGGAGGGCCGGCACAGCCGCTATCTTGCCTATGTTATGGAGGGGCAATCCCTTTTTGATCAGCTACGGTCCTATACGGCCGGGCTGGAAAACCTGGAGGAGGACACCATGCCGCCAGAGAAGAACCCACATCCCGACCAGACAGATAACCTGGACCCGCCCGTCCTGTCAATCGACAAGGGGACAGGCTGTACAGAAGAGGCCATGCCGCTTTGTGAATTGGCCGAAGAAAGGCCGGAGGAGATCTTTCCCCATCCGGAGCAGGTGGAGGAACAGCCCGATCTGGACAATGAACCACTAGTCGGCGATGAGGCTGATCCGGCCTGCCTGGACCAAGAGTAGGGGCCTGGCCGGGGTCCAGCGGGACCGGGCCAGCCGGACCGGACATCAGGTGGAGGGGGGCTGATTTATGGCGGTCTGCGTCATGCGGCAGGTGGTGAAGCGCTACAAGGAAGTTGTCGCTCTCAGGCATTTTGACCTTGAGGTCCAGGAGGGCGAGATCATGGGCCTGCTCGGCCCCAACGGATCGGGAAAAACGACAGCCATCAATTGCCTGCTGGGCCTGCTCACCTTTGATGAGGGGGAGATTGAGCTCTTCGGGGAACCGCCCGGAGGGGGCAATCGCGCCCTGAGAAACAGGATCGGGGTGGTCCCAAGCGACCTGGCCTTTTTCGATGAGTTGACGGTCCAGGAGAATGTCCGTTATTTTGCCGGCCTTTACGAGGGGGATAAGGTCAGGCATAAAAACATGGTCGATCAGGCTCTGGCCTTTACCGGGCTTGAAAAATACCGCAGATTTACAGCGAAAAAACTTTCAGGTGGCCTGAAGCGGCGGCTCAATATTGCCTGCGGCATGGCCCACAGCCCTGAATTCCTGATCATGGATGAGCCCACGGTGGCCCTGGACGCCCAGAGTCGGCAGTATGTCCTGGACGGCGTCCGTGAACTCAATCAGAGGGGCACGACGGTTCTCTACACAAGCCATTATCTTGACGAGGTCCAGGCCCTCTGTGACCGGATTGTCATCATGGATGAAGGGCGGAACAGGGCCTCCGGCAGCCTGGAGGAATTGATCAAGCTGGTCGACCCGACCGAGTCGGTCCATATCGAGTTCACCGGGGAGGAGGTGGAAAATGATCTCTACGCCATGATCCGGGGTCTTCCCGGTGTCATTGATGCCCAGGGAAACAAGGGGAAGGCCATCGTCCGCCTGTCGCCGCCGGGCCAGCACCTGCCCGGTCTCCTGGAAGCCCTCCGGGCGCGTGAGGTCGCCTATCTGTCCCTGTACAGTGAATTGCCGACACTGAACCAGGTCTTCCTTTCCCTGACAGGCAAGGATCTGAGGGAATGAGGGGCCAGGTGACCGGATGAAGCAGTTCCTCGCGCAGGCAAAACTTCTGGGTACGCTGACGGTCAAGGACAAGAGTTCGCTTTTCTGGGCCTTCCTCTACCCCATCCTCCTGGTCACCATGATGATGCTGGCCTTCCGGGGGATCGGAACCGGGATGGAGCCGGTCAAGGCGGCCGTGGAGACCGGCCATCCCTACGTGGAGATCCTCCGGTCCCTGGACCAGCTCGACCTCTCCGTCCTGGAGGGTCCTGAGGCCGGCCAGGCGCTCCGCGCCAAGGCCGTGGACGGGGTATTTTTGAAGGAGGGCAGCCTCCTGGTCCGGGGCGAGGGCCTGAACGCGACCATCCTCCAGGAGATCGGCAATGAGATCAAGCGGCAGGAGGCGGCCGCCCGCCTGGGCAGGTTTCCTGATCCCGGCGGGACCCATGTGACCCTGGCCAACCAGGAGTCGGGCCTCCTCCAGTCCATCCTCTGCGCCACGGTCGGCATGTTCTCCCTCTACTCCTTTTTTGCCGGACTGGGTATGATCGAGCGGGTCCAGGCCAACCTGTCACCCCTGGCGGCCCGCCTGGCCATCTCGCCCCTGAGCAAGCTGTCCTATCTGACGGCGGGAACCCTGGTCAATACCATCCTGGCCTTCCTCGAATCGACCCTCCTCCTCATCTACCTGAAATATGCCTGGTCAGTCAACCTGCTGACCGACCTGCCCAGGACCCTCCTCCTCCTCTTCCTGGCGGGGCTCTTCGGTCTCTGCCTGGGCCTCTTCGCCGCCTCCTCGAACAAATTGCCCTCCATGGGCAAGACCGTGGTCGGCATTGCCGTCCTCCTCCTGCTCGGAGCCTTTGGCGGTATGATGGGCAATGACCTCCGTCTCTTTCTTGACCGCCAGGCCCCCTGGCTGAACCGTTACAATCCAGTCAGCCTGATCAGCCGGCTGCTTTACCGGCTGAATGCCCTGGGCTCGACCAGGGAATACCTGACAGGGGTCCTCCTGCTCCTGGCAGCTTCCATCCTCCTGTTCAGCCTGGCCTTTGCCCTGGTCAGGAAGGCAAGCTACCGGAGTCTGTGAGGCGGTTATGATTGTTCTTCGAACCTATCTGGCCGTCCTGCGCAGACACGGACTGATCGTCCTGGCCTATCTGACCCTTTTCCTCCTTCTCACCCTCATCATCGGGGGGAGCAGCCAGTCCGAGGATCCAAGCCTCTTTGAGGCGACCAGGATCAACCTGGCCTTTTCCCAGGCCCCCGGTGACGCCAGAGGGAGCCAGTTGGCCGACTGGTTTGAAGGGGCAGGGCACCGGGTCTCCCGGGTCAGCCTCCCGGAAGAAGAGGCGCGGGAGGCTATCTTCGACCAGACCTACCAGGCCGTCTTCCTCTTCAAGGAGGGGGATCCCTCCGTCAGGGTCCTGGTCGATGAAAGATCGGCAGACGGATTTTTGGCAGTTTCGGCGGCGGAAAGTTTCTTGCGTTATCTGGAAAACTTCAGGTCAGAGGAGGGGGACCTGGACTCCCAGGGCCTGGCAGAGGTCCTGGACCAGACCATGCCGGTGAGGATACAGGCGGGTTCGGGAGGGGGGAATTCCGGTCAACTCACGGCCTTCCTCTCCTCCCTGGCCTATATCCTTATGCTCCTGTCAACGACCCTCATCCCCCTGATCAACCAGTCTTTTACGGAAGAGGCCATCAGGGCCAGGTCCTCCCTCTCCCCCTACCCCATCCGCTCCCGGACCCTGGAGATGCTGATCGGTTCCGGCCTCATCGTCTTCGGGTCGGCCCTCCTGCTCCTGACCGCCACCCTGCCGCTTACCCACTCCCTCTTCGAAGGGGGGGAGTGGGGGCAAATCCTGGCCAACTTCAGCCTCTTCACCCTGGCCGTCCTCGGACTCTCCCAGGCCCTCTCGGCCATGATCCGGAACAGGACGGCGATAACGGCTGTCAGTACCGTCCTCTCCCTTGGCATGGCCTTCCTTTCGGGGGCCTTCGTACCGCAACCCCTGCTCAATAAAACAGCCCTGGCCCTGGCCCGGATCTTCCCCCTCTACTACTTCATCCACGGCAACCGTCTTATGGGTAATTGGGCTGACCTGGCCCCTGATCTCCTGATCCAGGCGGGATTCGCCTGCTTCTATTTCCTGCTGGCCGCGGCAGCGACCTGGTACGCAAAGGGATCGCGGAGGCAGCTGGCAGCCTGAGCGGTCCTATTGACCGGAGGCGTTCTTTTCCAATCTTCGCCTGATGAGGGCGCTGAGCAGGAGGATGAAGAGGAGGAGGGCCAGGACGGCGAGCAGGAGGGCGGAGACCGCTGTCAGAGCGGCGGCAGGTGAGGGGGCGGTCGGGCTGTCCACCTCTTCCCCGGCAGGTGGTGCCTGGGGCGGTTCAGGCTTGAGGGGGACCCGTTCACCTATCCCGGTGATCAGGCATTCCTCTCCGGCGGGATACTGTTCGAGAAAGGCCTGGTAAATGGCCAGGTGATCGCTGATATGGCCTCCGGCTTCCTCCGCCCCCGTGGTGCAGAGGACCAGGACACAATCGTCCAGCTCCTTGAAAGAGGCCAGGCAATAGCCGGCCTCCTTCAGCTGTCCCGTCTTGCCCCCATCGATCGACCGGCTGTCGAGGCCGGCTTCGGTGGCATAGAGCAGGAGGGAATGCACCATGGCCAGGCCCTGGGGATGGACGTCCGTGGGTTGGGAGCTGTAATGCCTGGTTTCCATAACCTGGCGGAGGAAGTCAATCCCGCGCGCTTCGGCGATCAGGTCGGCCAGGTCATCCGCCGTCCCGTAATTGTCGACGTGGAAAAGCCCGGTGGTGTTGGCGAAGTGGGTGCCGGTCAGGCCCAGGGCCCTGGCCCTGGCGTTCATAGCTTCAACCAGGGCCTCAGGACTGCCCGCCGTCTCACGGGCCAGGACCTGGGCAGCGTCACAGCCCGAGCTGAGGAAGAGACCGTGGAACAGATCCATGAAGGAGACCTCCTCGCCGGCCTGGAAACCGGCGACGGAGGCGTTGAGCTCGGCAAGGCCCTTCAGGTCGGAGGCCTGGACCGTCACCTTATCCTCAAGCTCCCTGCCCGACTCCATCAGGAGGGAGTAAGCGCAGTAGCCTGTCATGATTTTTGTCAAGGAGGCGATGTAGACTGTCTCCGACTGCCGGTATTGCAGGAGATCGTGGCTCTCGTCCCCCTGGAGGACCTTAAGGGAGGCGGTGCGTGAGTTGAGGTCTTTCTCCAATTGAAAAGGCTCGAGATTGATCAGCCCCGTCACGATCGCGTCGTACGCCTCCTGGCCGGTTTCCCCCGTTTCGGCCCTGACAGGGGTGGCCCCCGGGACCGCAAGGCAGAGGATTGCCAGGGCCAGGCAGGCGGCCAGGATCCACCTGAAGCGGATGCCAGGGGAGGGGCTTTCTGTGATGGATCCTATTCTGTCCAGAATACGCATAACCAAAGGCAGTCATCTGAAGTGTAGGTCACGCGGTGCCGGCAACCCGCCGCGATATGGAGATGATCGCCGGGCTCCAGTATAAGGCGTTCGCCACTTTCAACCAAGAGGAGCTCTGCCCGGCCCTGGAGGAGGACAAGCCATTCCTCCTCCTCCTGATCGTAGATACCGCTGGTCTGGCCGGAGGAAGCAATTCTTTCCACCCGGACCCTCCCGGAAGCGAAGAGCCTGTCCATTTGTTCACCCTGACTGTTGAAGCAGAGGTTCCTGAAGAGATTGTCAACGACCACCGGCTCTGCCCCCTTTCTCCCTCTTCCCTGTCAGGATAACAGTTCAGCAGGCGGGACCGAAAGAGGCGGAAGATCAGTTACTATATTGGAAAGGAGCGCCATGGAGCCAGGACCGTACATCGACTATCGCGAAATCCCCTTCGGCGGCAGGGATTATCCCAAGACCCTCCTGCTCCGCCATGAGGTTTTGCGAAGGCCCTGGCATCAGTCCATCCTGGAAGATGACCTGGAGGGTGAAGCCAGCGACTTCATCTGGGGTGCCTTCGACGGCGACCGGCTGGTGGGTATGGCCGTTTTGCAGGATACCGGCCAGCCCTACGACCGCCTCCGCTATATGGCGGTCGACAGTGCCTACCGCGGCCGGGGCATCGGTGCCGGCATCGCCCGCCAGTTCGAGATCCTGGCCCGGGGAAAGGGGAAAAAGGGTATCCGGCTCATGGCCCGCCTGTCCGTGGTCCCCTTTTACGAAAAGCTGGGTTACCGGAAGGAGGGAGAGGCCTTCGTCCCCTCCCATATCGCCTTGGAACACATGGACATGGTCCTGGATTTCCCCGATTCCCTGGAAGGGTCCTGAATCCAGGCCGGAGGGTACGCACGGCGGCCCTGTCATTTGTTATGATAGCGGAGCGCAAGCGGCAGGCTGGGCTGTCGGGCGCCAGGTGAGGATTGCATTGTGAGCGCTTCGGTTATTCAAGAGATGTTGATCGGTACAGGCGTTGTGGGGGCCTTTCTGCTCCTGGGCGCTTTTTTGAGGGCCAAGGTCCCCCTCTTCAGGCGCTGGCTCCTGCCGGCCTCCGTTATCGGTGGCGCGATCGGCCTCTTCCTGGGGCCGGGCATCTGGGGGTCCGGGGCGCCCCTGCCCTATCCCGCCGACTGGATTTCCTTCTGGGAGGCCCTGCCCGTCGTCCTCATCGTCCCCGTCTTCTCCGCGGCGCCCCTGGGCCTCTCCATGGACCCCAGCAAGAAGCGGCGCCGCGTCCGTGATATGGCACCCGTTGTCCTCCTCATGACCGGGATCTTCGCGCTCGGGGGCAGTATCCAGTATGTGCTCGGCTACGGTGTCAACCTGGCCATTACGGCCGTAAGGCCGGAAGCGAACCTCTACCGGACCTTCGGCTATGAATTGCCCCAGGGATTTGCCGGCGGCCACGGTACGGCCACGGCCATCGGAAGCATCCTCCAGGATTTCGGCCTGCCCTGGTGGCAGACCTCACAGGGCGTCTCCCTGACCCTGGCCACAATCGGCCTGATCGGGGGCATGCTGCTGGGGATTTTCTTCATCAACCGGGCGGTCAGGAAGGGGAGGACTCAACTTCTGGACCATTCCGGGATCCTGGACAAGGAAATGCTGCAAGGCTTCACCAAGGACGTCAGCAAACAGAAGAGCCTGGGCCGGGAGACCGTGGCCGGATCCTCCATTGAGACCATCACCGTCCATCTGGCCATCATGTTCATCGCCTCAGGCCTGGCCTATGTGCTGGCCGGCCGTATGCGGGTCTGGGCGCCCATGATCTTCCTGCCCGTCTGGTTCTATGCCTTGCTTATCATGTATGTGATCAATTTCATCCTGCTCAAACTGAAGCTGAACTGGTTGATCGATACCAGGCTGAAGGCCAGGATTACGGGCATGTTCTCCGACTTCGCCATCACGGCCGCCATCATGACCCTGCCCGTCAAGGCGGTCTCCGCCTACCTGGTCCCCCTGGTTATCCTGGCCCTGGTCGGCTTCATCGGTACCTATTTTGTGACCTTCCCGCTCTACCGGAGGACCTTCAAGGGTGATTTCCCCTTCGAGCGCGCCATCATGAGCTGGGGGGTCAATACAGGGGTCATGATCACCGGTATGACCCTGCTCAAGATCACCGACCCCGAGTACGAGTCGCCGGTCCTCAGTGATTTTTCCATGGGCTTCGCTCTCATGAGCCTCTTCTCCCTCCTGATCAATCCCATCGATTACAACTTCATCGCCCGGGGGTCGACAGCCGCCAACTTCCTTTGGAATGCCGGAGTGGGCACCTTCTACGCGGTCCTTGCCTTCCTCGGCTACCGCCTGACCAGGCGGCCCTTGAAGGAGGGCCCGCTGTGAGGATTGACAGCCATATCCACCTGACGCCGCCCGACATCATCCGGGATTGGGAGAAAATCGCCCAAAAGGAACCCTACTTCAAGCTCCTGAGTGAGAGCCCCGTCAACAAGTTCGCGACGGCGGAGCAGGTTGTCGCCGCCCTGGAAGCCGATGGTTTCGACCAGGCCTTTGTTTTTGGTTTTGCCTTCCAGGATATGGGGCTCTGCCGCCATGTCAATGATTATGTGGCCGAGAAGAGCAGGGAATATCCCAAACAATTGATCGGTTTCGCAGTCCTGCCGCCCCAGGATCCCGGGGCGGAGGGTGAGCTTGTCCGAAGCGCTGAACAGGGGCTCAGGGGTGTCGGCGAGCTCTATCCCGAAGGCCAAGGCTTCCGGCTCGATTCCCACAAGGAGATGCGGAATTTCGCCCATACCTGTATGGCGTTGGATTTTCCCGTCATGCTCCATCTGAATGAGCCGGTCGGCCATTATTACGCCGGCAAGACCGGGACAAGCCTGGCCGAGGCAGAAGCCTTTGCCGCCAACTTCCCTCCCCTGAAGATCATCCTGTCCCACTGGGGCGGCGGCCTTTTTTTCTATGAGCTTATGAGGGAAGTCTCCGCCCGGCTGCGGAATGTCTATTATGACACGGCGGCCTCCGTCTTCCTCTATGGTCACAAGATCTACGATGCCGCCCAGGCCCTGGGGCTTACCCATAAAATCCTTTTCGGGAGTGACTACCCCCTCCTGCCGCCCCGCCGTTACTTTGAAGATCTCGACCGGAGCAGGCTCAGCGGGGAGGAAAAGGAGGCCATCCTGGGTCGGAACGCCTGGAGGCTCCTGACGGGCACCGGCGGGGATTCCCCAATGGATGGCCCTAAATAAATATTCGCCGGGGAAGGGATCCAGGTAAAAATAGTCAAAGCCTGGAACCTCCGGCACCACTCGCACGGTGGATATGTTGTATACTGCCTTCACACACGCCTGTGTGAAGACGTATGAATAAAAGGAGATGATTAAGATGCAAAAAGCCAAAGGTGAAGTATTAATTTCAATCGGCTCCATCCTCATGATTATCAGTGGGGCGCTTGGCATTATCGCAGGTTTGCTACTTACAGTCGCAGGCGGCTGGTTGATGAGCGTCCTGGGACAGGCGAGCGGAGTCACGGGAACGGGAGGCCTCTTTACCTCCCTGGGAATTGTATTGGGGCTGGTTGTCGTCATCATCTCGGTCCTGGTACTGATTTTCGGCGTCATGTGTTTCAAGCGGAGAAGCGACCCCCGGCAGGCGACCTTCCCCTTCGTGATCGGGATCATCTTTACGGTAATGGCGGTCCTCTCCCTGGTCTCCGCCTTCTCGGTAGGAACCCTTGTTTCGCTCATACCGCCCCTCCTCATCCTGATCGGGGCCATCCTGAACAAACAGCAGGCCAAGGAGCTGGGTCCCCAGCCGCAGTATCCCGGCTATCCGCAGGGACAGCCGCCCTATCCCCAACAGCCGCAAGCGCCGGTACAACCACCCTACCAGCCGCCCTATCAACCGCAGCCTGAGCAGCAGGATCCGCCTCAGGATCCGCCGCAGTACTGATCCCTTGGATCGCAGCGCGCCGGTGAAACAACCGGCGCGTTTTTTTTGAACGGCCGGGGGGCCCCCGCGACCGTCGAGTATAATGGGTCTGAGAAACGGGTCACCCCGACAGGGTGAAGTCGAAGGAGGTAGAGAATGGACAAGCCAAGAGGATCGGTATATCTGTCAATTGGCTCCATGGGCCTGGTGATCCTGGCCGGACTTGGAATTCTGGCCAGCCCCTTCGTGATCGCGATCGCGTCCTGGCTGGGAAAACTTCTGCGCAATGTCGCCCTGACCGTGCCAAACGGGCCTCCGGGCGAAAATGTCGCGGCGGTCGCCCTCGTCACCCGGCTGATCAGCGGATTCGGTGTCGTTTTGGGCATCCTGCTCCTGGTCCTCTCGGGCTTGCAGCTGGCCTTTGGAATCCTGACCTGGAAGAGGCGGGATGACCTGGAGCGGACGACCTTCTCCCTGGCGGTGGGGATCGCCTTTTCAATCCTTGCCCTGCCCGCCGGCCTGACAGCCTGGGGCCTGATCCAGCTGGCCTTCCCCGTCCTGATCATCGTCGGGGCCTCCCTCAACAGGCAGGAGGCCCAGGAACTGAGGACCCGGGCCAGCTATTACCCACCGCTTGTTCCAGCTGTCCCGGCCCCTGAACCAGGGCAGGCGCCCGTGGAGGAAACGCCGGGAGAGGACGCCGAATCCTAGAGGCTTGACCAGGCATGCCTGCCAGGGAGGATCTGATCCACATTCCGACCCCGGTCCGGTCCCTGATCGACCGGCTGGACGCTGCCGGCTATGACTGCTTCATTGTCGGCGGCTACCTGCGTGATCTCCTGCTGGACCGGCCGACCCAGGACATTGATCTTGCAAGCTCCGCGACTCCGGAGGAGGCCGCGGAGCTTTTTTCCGCCTACAAAGTCATCCCGACAGGCCTGGCCCACGGGACCCTCACCATCCTGACCGAGGGGCAAAGAGTGGAGCTGACCACCTTCCGGAGGGAGGGGGCCTATTCCGACCACCGCCATCCCGACCAGGTCTGGTTTACGGACTCCATCGAGGCCGATCTCTCGCGCCGGGATTTCACGATCAACGCCCTGGCCTACCATCCGGCCCGGGGCCTCCTGGATCCCTGGGGGGGCCGGCAGGATCTCAAACGGGGCCTGATCCGGGCGGTCGGGGATCCCCGATCCCGCTTCAGGGAAGACGCACTCCGGATCCTGCGCGCCATCCGCTTCCGTTCCGAACTGGGCTTCGCCCTTGAGGAGAGGACGGAGGCCGCGGCCAAGGCGACAGGACACCTGCTCGGCCACGTCGCGCCCGAAAGACTCCGGATAGAGCTGGAAAGGCTCCTGTGCGGGGAGGGGGCGGAGGACGCCCTGCTTGAATTCGCGGAGGTGATCGGTGTCGTAATCCCTGAGATCAAGGACCTGGGGCGGGGGGAGGGGTCCGGTCCCAGCCGGCTGGAGGCGGCCGCCCGGCGGTTAGGGGGCGTCGCCCCGACCCCCGTCAAACGATTCGCGGCCCTCCTCTATGATTCCTATTTGCCCGCGACGGTTTTATCGGCGGCCCGCCGGCTCCGGTTCAGCAATGACAGCGTGAAGCAGATTGAACGCCTGGTCTCATCGAGGACAGAGGAGATCGAGCCCGAGACCCGGAGCGTCTGGCGGGCCCTCCATCTCTTTGGCAGGACCGGTTTCTTCGATGTCCTGGAGCTCCGTCTGGCGGATAGCCGGGCCCTTGCCCCGGAAGAAAGCGATCGGCTGGAACGGATAGGGGGGATTGCGGAAGGGCTGATCCGGGAGGGCCGTGACCTGACCCTGGCCCAACTGGCCCTGGATGGTCACGATCTGATGGAGCTGGGCTACCGGGGCAGGGCGGTCGGTGAACTCCTGGACTGGTTGCTGGAAAAGGTCTGTGTTGAAGGGATACCCAACCGCCGCGAAGCCCTGCTCAGCCAACTCGAGCTCAGGGCCGGCGAAAAACCAGGGTGACCCCCTCCTCATCCTGGATCTCCAGGAGATCCTCCAGCAGCTCATAGGTCATGCGGACGGTCACCCTTCTGCCGTCGCCCTTGTGCAGGATCAGGTTGAGGCTGCCGTCGGGGCTGGCAGTATAAGTGATGTCACTTTCCCCGTAAGAGGCCTGGTAGGCCTCCCTTTCCTCTTCAGACAGGGCGGCGGCCCCCGGTGAGATCAGGAGGCTCCGGTCCTCCCTGAACTCGAAGAACATGCCGGCGGCAAAGACGGTATCCCCGGTTTCAACCAGTTTCCAGCTACCGACAAGCTCACGGTTGACCCCGCAGGCAGAGACCAGAAGCGCTACCAGGGCCAGGGCCGCGAAGAGGGCCCTGGCGGGCCTGATTCCATCACCAGTTGGCATCCTGTCGTCCTCCTTTCCCTGATCCGGCAATTTTTATCTTAGCACTTGTCGCAAGTCGCCGGCAGGCCACGGATTTTGTCACCGAGTTGTAATATGGAGCCACTACATTTGGTAGTATGATTGAAAAAGATATACTACATAGTGTAGTTATCTGGCTTAGCGGGATCCGCAGGACAAGCAAAATCAGGACAAGGAAGCAGGTTGTGGGTATGAGTCTTCTAGCACCCTTCATTAAAAGGCATTTTACAAAAGCGCTCGAATCGGGAGAAGGCACAGTTTTCGATCTCTTTGATTGGAAACGCTGTGACGTTCTACTAAAAGACCACAAGTCCGGCCGCGTCCTGACCGACCTCAAGGACCTGGAATTCCCTGTTTCCTATTCCCAACAGGCCTGCGACATCATCGCCTCCAAGTACTTCAGGAAGGCGGGCCTGCCGGGGGAAGTGGGCCACGAAAACTCCATGCGCCTGGTGGCCGACCGTATGGTGGCCTTCTGGGTGGAGGCCCTGATCGATGAAGGCATGATCGACCAGGGGGAGGAGGCGGCCATCCTCTACGATGAACTGGTCTACGCCCTCCTGGCGCAGATGTTCGCGCCCAACTCGCCCCAGTGGTTCAATACCGGGCTGAAACTCAAATACGGCATCAGTGGGGGGAAGAACGAACTCCATTACTATGACGAGGAAAGAGCTGAAGTCGTCATGGCGGAGGACGACTACACCCGGACCCAGGCTTCCGCCTGCTTCATCCTCTCGATCGAGGACAAGCTGCTGGGTCCGCATTCCATCACGGAAGGCTATGTCTCTGAGACCACGCTCTTCAAGGGCGGTTCGGGGACGGGAACGAATTTCTCGGCCATCCGGGCCGGGCGGGCTCCTGTCGGGGGTGGCCATTCTCGGGTCTTATGAGCTTTTGAAGGGCTGTCGGCCGGAACGCCGAAGCGCCGCCAAATCGGGGGGGACGACCAGGCCGGGCGGCCAGCGGTGGTCTCACCTTGACATCGACCACCCGGAGGTGGAGGACTACCATCACCTGGAAGGCCCGGGAGGAGAACAAGGTCATCGCTGGCCAAGATGGGCTATGACGCCGATATTGACGGTGAGGCCTATCAGACAGTCTCGGGTCAAAACTCGAACAACTCGGTTCGCTTCAGTGATGATTTCATGGGGAAGGTGAGGTTCTCGACCGGAATCTGCGACCGCCTCCATCCGGCTCACCGGCCGGCGGGTAGCTCCGTTGACCGGGAGGTGTCGGTTCGGCATCTTTGGGACATTTTCAACGAATCCGCCTGGCGGCTAGCCGATCCGGCCCCCCCAGTTCGACGATCTCCTTCAATGCCTGGCACACCTGCCCCGCCGGTAGGGACGGCTGGGGGCAGCGCAACCGGATCAACGCGACCAATCCCTGCAGCAGTACACGCCTTCCTCGACGACACAAGCTGCAATCTGGCCTCCATGAATGTCATGCGCTTCTTCGACCCCGTCCGGGCCCTTTTTGACATTGAGAGCTATGTCCACTTGATCTCGATCGCCCAGCTGGCCCTGGAAGCCTCCATCCGGGGCGGCCAGTTTCCCACCCCCGCCATCGCCAGGAAAACCTGGGCCTTCCGGGCCACAGGCCTGGGCCTGGCCAATCTGGCCTCGCTCTTCATGAGCGCCGGCCTGCCCTATGATTCAGAGGAGGCCCGGGCGGTGGGCGCGGCCCTGGCCGGGATCCTGACCGGTCAAAGTTATGCCGTATCCGCTCGTATGGCCAAGCAGACGGCCCCCTTTGTCCATTATGAAAAGAACAAGGAAGCCATGCTCCGGGTCATAAGAAATCACAGCCGGGCCGCGGGCGCCGCTCGGATGAGCCGGAGGAATTGCCTATACCCTGCTGTCGTCAACCCGACCTCTTGGACAAGTCGGGTTTCGGCCCCCTTTCCCAGGCCCTGATTGACTGCTGGGAAAAGGCGGGGACTGGGAGCCGGGGCACGGCTACAGAAATGCCCAGGTCTCCGTCATGGCGCCAACCAGTACCATTTCTTTTGCCTCGGACTGTGCGCAGGCCAGCATCGAGCCCTTTTCTCCCATGTCGTCTACAAGAAATTGTCCGGTGGCGGCCTCGCGCATTGGTCGCCCCCACCTGGAGGAGGGACTGGCCGTCCTGGGTTATTCGGAGGAAGAGCGCTAGGGAGCGTGGTCGGCTACATCCTGCGTGAAGATGAAGAGGGCATGGTCCAGGACGGCAAGATTGAAGGCCCCGCTTCCTGAAAGAGGGAGGACCTGGCTGTCTTTGATACGGCCAGCGAGTGCAGCGACGGGGAGCGCTACATCAGCTGGCAGGGCCATGTCAGCATGGTGGCTGCCATAACACCGCTCATATCGGGCGCCGTGTCCAAGACTGTCAACCTGCCCCATGAGGCTACCGTCCGCGACTTCTCCGATGTTGTCTTCAGCTCCTGGCAACAGGGCATCAAGGGGATCACCCTCTACCGGGATGGCTCCAAATACGCGCAGCCGCTCAATATCAGGCTGGCGGGCGTGGAGGACCAGGACCTGCCCCTGGACGACCTGCTCTATCAGGACCTGCTCTACTATGCCAAGACCACCAAGGAGGCGCTTGAGTCCTGTGAGGAGAGGTTCGAGCGGGGTGACCTCATCCACAGCCGGGTCAAGCCCTTTGGCATCCGGACGGGTACGACCCATCCGGCCCAGATCGAGGATGTCAAGGTCTATATTACGGTCAACCGCGACGAGGCCGGGGAGGTCACGGAGATCTTCATGACAACCGACCGGGAGGGCACCCTGATCACGGGCCTTCTGAACTCGCTGTCCAAGACCATCTCCGTCATGCTGCAGTATGGCATCAAGCCGGAAGCGATCTCCAAGATGCTGCGCGGACAAAAATTTGAGCCCTACGGCTTTGTCCAGCGCCATCCCTACATCAAGTACTGTACCTCGGTCTCCGACCTGATCAGTAAGGTACTTGACATCGAGGCGGGTGACTTCACGCGGGTCCAGGTCAAGCCTGAGGAGGAAGCGGACAGTCCAGGGTCCGCCCCGGGCGAGGCAAGGCGTGCCCAGATCAGTATGGACGAGTTCATCCACGAGAAGGCCCGCGAAGCGAATGAAAGGGGAGAACGCCTCTACGACGGCTCGGTCTGCTCAAACTGCTCGGGTACCCGTATGGTCAGGAACGGCACCTGCAAGGTCTGCCTTGATTGCGGGGAGACCACCGGTTGTTCCTGATCCCAACCCGCCAGGCCTTGTCCAAGCCGTAACCTCGGGGCTGAAAAGGGACCGTCCGCCCTTTACTGGTATAATTAGTCTCCGGCATACAAGTGTGGACCCTGCCGGTGGCAGCCGGCCCCGGGCCAGGACCGCACTGAATGATTTCCGCAAGGGCCCCGCTGGACGGGGCCAGTTGGATGAGGCTGACCGCCAGGAGGGATAGACCATGGATCACTGTAAACAATGTGGCGCTGAACTGCCCGCTGAAGCAAGTTTTTGTACGCAGTGCGGAGCGCGTGTTGAGGCGGACAAGCCCCAGGAAACGCCCCTAGAGCCCGCAAATGACCTGACGGAACCGGTCCCGCCAGCGGACCCCGTCCCCGAAAGTGGAGTGGAGGCCCAAGCCGGGGCCGCCCCGCCCGCGCCAGAGCCGGCTGAACCCGTGCCGGCGCCTGCCCCGGTACCGCCGGTGCCAGCCCCTCCCCCGCCCTATGGCTATGGGGCCCCCCCGCCCCAGGTGCCTCCGGCCTACGGCTACGGCCAGGTGGTTCAACCACCGCCGCCAGGCGGCCCACCGCCCGCCTACGCCTACCCGCCCGGCCCGCCCGCCTATGCCCCCGCGCCGGCTCCGCCCAAGCGGAAGAAGCGCTGGTGGATCCTCCTGATCATCCTGGCGGTCGTCGCCGGCCTCATTGCTACTTCCTTGATTGTCTTCGGCGACCAGATCAAGAATCTCTTCCAGTCGACAGAGAAGCGGTGGGAGCAGGCAGACAAGGCCTCACGTCTCATACCTGAGGACTCCTTGCTCTACACCTTGAGAGAGGCGGTGGACAAGGGGCTGGATCGGGAGAAATACGGCTATGTGACCGAGCTCTCCCTGGATGTCAAGGCCGACAGCCTGCCGGAGGAAGTCGCGGAGCTACTGGCCGTGCTGTCCAGTCTCCGCATCCAGCTGGAGAATAGGTTTGATACCAGTGGGGAAGAGGTGAAGTTCCAAAGCCGGATAGCCCTGGGCCAGCGAGGGGACCCGGAGGGGACGCCCTCTCCCTGGAGGGGTCTGACACGGAGGATTACTCTCTCTTCTTCGGTTCCCAAACTGATGGGCTCAGCCCTGGCCGTCTCAAAAGATGAGATGGAAGGACTCCTGGACGGCGATGAGGGACTGGGCAGCCTGTTTGCCTCGTCGGGCAACGCCCCCGACAGACTGGGGATCCTGACCGGTGAGACCCAATGACGGGATCTGGACGATCTGAAGGAGATCTACAGCAGGCATGCGGACAAGGCTGAACTGGTCAAGAAGGAGACCCTGACCCTGGGTAGCATCAGCCAGGAAGTTGATTATTATGATGTCTCCCTGCCGGCCGACAAGTTTGTCCCCTTTGCCCGGGAGCTCTTCACTTATCTGCGCGATAACCGCGACATTGAAAACTGTTGACGGAGCCCTGGACCAGCCTGATTCCTGCCGGGCTATTCCTCAGGATCCCTCTATGATCAGTTCCACGAAACTGGAAGGATGGCCTCCAGAACCTGGGCTACACCGAGATTTCCAGATCGCGGTGCGCCGCCGGCTCTACGTCGACAAGCGGAACAAGCCCATCGGCGAAGAGATGACCTTCACCAGACGGGAAGGCAGCCAGCAGAAGGCCTTCACCCTGGCCTCCCTCGGGGTCACGGATGGCAACAAAGAGGCCCAGCTTCTGAAGCTCGAGGTGCCAGGCGAAGCCAGCCTGGAGTTCCTGAGCGAATTCACCGTGAAGGATGACCTGTACACGGGCGATTTCACCTTCAGGGTCAGCGATCTGGACGGGTATGGATCGGATTCCAGCGCCCTCATGGAAGTCATCCGGGGTACCTACAGTGATTTTGGCCTCCAGAAGTCCGGCAAGGAAGTCTATCCGGTTGGCTCCCTGACCCTCAAATTCCCCCTTATGGATGATGAGATGCCCCAGGGCTCCGAGCCACTGTCCGTCCATTACGAGGGCCGCCTGGAAAAGAAGGAAGGGGACGCGCACCTGATTGCCTCCCTGGAGTTAAGGCTTTCCGTCGACGAGCAGCCGATTTCCATCAAACTGGAGATCGACCACTACAACCTGCCGGACGCTGAGCTGATCTTTGCCAATACCCTGCCCTCCGATTTCATCGAAACCAGCGATGAAGAAGCCCTCATGGAGCTCATGGAGGATGAGGAACTTATGGAAAGGCTGACCCGGGCGCTTGAGAAGCTCGGCCTGGATCCCTCCCTCCTCGGCGGTATGGATGATCCCTTCGATGACTGGGGGGATGACGATGATGACGACTGGAGCGACTGGGGCGACTGGGGTGACCTGGATGACTGGGGCGACCTGGATGATTGGGGCGACTGGGGTGATTGGGACGACTAGAGATCATGCAAGCGCCTCAAATTGACCCGCCCGCGGTGGAAGGGCAAGCTGACGGTCAACTGACGGTCCAGGGCCTGACCAAGTCCTGGGCTGGGAACAAGGCCCTTCAGGATGTAAGCTTTTCGCAAGGCCCGGGTAGCATATACGGTATCGCGGGCGACAACGGCGCCGGCAAGAGTACCCTGCTGAAGATCCTGGCCACTGTCCTCCCCAGGGACAGCGGCCAGGTCCGTTTTGCCGGCCTGGATCTGGACGATCGTTCCCGCTGGCGTCGCGTAACGGGCTACGTCCCCCAGGAGCTGGCCCTTGACGAAAGGTTGCAGGTCCGCGAGACCCTTAACTATTGGGCGGCGGCCCGCGGTTTTACCCGGTCCCAGCGCCGGGACCTGCTTGACCTGGCCTATTCGGACCCCCTGATAGCAGATTTCCTCAAGAAGAAAATCCGCGAGTGTTCCGGCGGCATGGCACGCCGGGTCAGCCTGATCGTCGGCCTGCTGGGCGATCCCCCCCTCCTCCTCCTGGACGAGCCCTTCGCGGGAGCCGACCAGGCCAGCCGTGACCTGATCCTGGGCCGGCTCGACCTGCTCCGGTCCCGGGACCGGACCATCCTGGTATCCAGCCACCAGACGGAGATCCTGGATCAGCTCTGTGACCGGGTCCTGACCTTGCGTTCGGGCCGACTCACGGCTACAGGGACCGGTCCCGTCTAGGAGGTGGACCGTGTCCGGCCGGCAAAACCGTGAACCCTTGAGAGCCCGGAGGAAATTTACCGCCCTCTGGGCCCTCTTCAAGCAACAACTTGGCGCGTCGCGCCTGGCCCTGCTCCTTACGGCCGGCCTCCTGCTCCTTCTGCTTCTGGCCCTGAACCAACTCACCCGCCTGCCGGAGGATGCCGAGGCCTCGCCGCCCTCCCAGGCCTTTGTTTCAGCCTCCCTGGTTGATGATGATGAGAGCGCCATTGGTGAACTGATCGCCCGCTACTATGAAGGCAACCGCTTTGTTGAGAAGATCTACCGCGACACGAGGGCCCAGGCCATGAAGCGCCTGGACGCGGGGGAGGTCTTTTTGGTGATCTACGTGCCGGACGGCTTCTTGTCCGAATCCCGGTCGGGGACGCAGAAGGCGCCCATTGAATTGTGGTTCAATCCGGACATGGGGCCCGAGGCCTACCAGGTCGGTGTCCTCATCAGCCAGCATGCGGCGGCCCTGGACCATATCTATGGTTCCATCTTTGGTTTCCAGAGACTTTTCGTGGAGCTGGGCGGCGATCAGGACCTCTCCTGGGGGAGGGCGACCAGCCATTCACTCAATGTGGTCATGACCTACCTGGATCGGAACCGCTTCAACGTCCAGGGCGACGTGTTCACGGTAAGTGGCGCGGTCCATGCCCTGTCAGCCCTCCTGATCGTGCTCTCCCTCCTCCCTGCCCTGGGTGTCCTGGCCGCGACCCTCCGGCAGGCCTGGACCGACTATGAGGATCGCCTGCTCCTGGCCAGCGGCTATGGCCCCCTCATGCTGGCCAGGCTCCTGACCGGACTGGTCTGGTGGGGCCTGCTGATCCTCCCCCTGCTCTATGTCCTCCACAAGGGAGGGGTGGCGGTTTCCTTCCTGATCCTGGCCCTGCTCCTGCTCTCGGTCTACCTGACGGCCGCCTTGCCCATGCTGGCCCTTGGCCGGGTCAAGGCCCCCGCGGTCACCTTGTTCCAGGCGGGTTGGCTCCTGGTCTTTCTCTTGATTGTCCTGGGGGGAGTCCTTTACCCGGTCTCGCTCTTCCCCTCCTGGCTTACCCGGCTCGCCTTCCGCACCCCGGTCTATCCGGTCATGCAAACGATCTACCAGGCCCTCTTTGACCACAGCCCCGTCCCCGCCCAGGCCCTCCTCCCCACCCTCTATTTCCTGGCCCCCGCCCTGGCGGTGGCCGGCCTTCTGGGAAGGAGGAAGGTATGAACCCCCTGCTCCCTATGATCGGGATCAAGCTGAAGCTCCTGCTGCGCCGGCCCCTCCTCCTGGCCCTCTGTCTCATCCTCCCCATCCTCCTCTCCCTCCTGGCCGGAGCCACGGTGGAGCGGAATGACCTGGCCCAGTTGCGGGCCGGTTATGCCGACCTGGCCGGCAATGAGGAAAGCAGACAAGCTGGTCCATATGTTGGTGGCGAGCGGGATGGGCTGGCATCCTCGACCGATGAGGCCGCCATCAGCCGGGCCATCGAGCTGGGCCAATTGGATGGCGCCCTGATCATCCCTCCGGCCTTCGGTGACCGGCAGGCGGTCAGTCAGGTGGATGACGCCTATGCCTGCGAATATATCCCCGGCAAGGACAGCCTGGCGGACGGCCTGATCCGGGAGAATTTCCTGGTCTGCCTGCTGGCCCTCTCCGCGGTGGGCAAGCTGGAAAAAGATCTGTCCACGCTGCCGGCCGCCGCCCAGCTGTCGGAAAGCAGCCTGGGCCGGATGCTGGAGGCAAGTACGGAGGAGGCACGCCGCCAGGGCGCAAGCCTGAAGGTCGATCTGCATAATCTGGACGACCAGGATGTCCTGCCCGTGATCGGTGTCCCCGACGTCGCCATTGAGGTCTTCTTCCTCTCCATCTTCTCGCTCCTGGGAAGTCTCCTCCTGGCCGACGCGGCCACCCGACAGCGGCTACGCTCCCTGCCCGGCGGTTTTAGGAGGGACTTCCTGACTTCGGTCCTGACCCTGGCCTTGACGGGCTGTCTGCAGCTGGTCGCCATGGTGGGGCTGACCCGGCTCCTCCTGCCGGGCACATCAAGGCCGGCCAACTATCCCATCGTTATGGGGGTCCTCCTCCTTTTCATGCTGGCCTATGGCCAGTTGGTGGCCCTGATTCCAGGTGACCGCCGCTTCGTTCCGGCCTCCCTGGCCCTCTTCCTCTCCCTCATGGCCGGCGGCGGCTTCATCCGCCTCCCCTCCCTCTGGATGGAAGGCCTGGGCCAATTCACCCCCCACGGATGGGCCCTGGCCAAACTCTCCGGTCTGCCGGTCACCTTTCCGACGGCCGCCATGGCAGCCAGCTGGCTGGTCCTCCTCCTCCTGGCCTATTTCCTGCAGAAGAAGTCCACTTATTCCGCCGCCTGAGTATAAAATGGAGGCAGGCAGAACCAGGGAAGGAGTTAGTCTTGGCTACCAAGGAAAGTGTTGAAGCAATCAGGGAACGGCTCGGCCTCGTCCATCTCTATTGCGGCGACGGCAAGGGCAAGACCAGCGCGGCGGTCGGCCTGGCCGTCCGCGCGCGGGGAAGCGGCCTGTCGGTCCTCTTTGTCCAGTTTTTGAAGAGCGGTCATTCAGCCGAACTGGAGCCCCTGCGCAGGCTCGGCGTGGAGGTCATCTCAGGCCAGCCCTTTCAAAAATTCGTCTTTCAGATGGATGAAGAGGAAAAGTCGGAAACCCGGGCCTTTCACGGACAGCGCCTGGCAGATCTGATCGAAAGGAGCGGGAAGGGCCTTGACCTCCTCATCCTGGACGAGATCACCGGCGCCATCGCGACCGGCATGATCGACGAGGGTCAGGTGGTCGGCTTTTTACGATCCAAACCGGACCATCTGGAAGTCGCGCTCACCGGCCGTGACCCATCGGCCGCCCTGCTCGAAGCGGCCGATTATGTGTCGGAGGTCAGGATGGTCAAGCACCCCTACGAGACCAAGGGGATCCAGGCCCGGCCAGGTATCGAGTATTAGGAGGAAGGGAGCCATATGCGCCAGCAACATGAGACAATCCTGATCGTTGATGGAGGGGGCCAGGAGGTCCGGACCCTGGTCCATGCCGTCCGGGGCCAGCAGGTCTTCTGTGAGGTCCTCTCCCCCCAGCGTTTCCTTGACCTGGAGGCCTTGGGGACGGATAGGCTGAAGGGGGTGGTCCTGGCCGGGACAGGGCCCGGGCAGGATCTGCCGCTCCGCCAGAAGGCAGAAGGCCTGAAGCTTCCCCTCCTGGACCTGGGCGGGGCTGAATTGACTGTCCCCGAGCTCCAAAGCTTCCTGTTTGATACCTGCGGCTGCCGGGCTGACTGGACTGTCGAAAGCTATATTGAGGTAGCCCTGGAAGAGATCCGGGGGACGGTTGGCGATAAGAGGGTGGTCTGCGGCCTGTCCGGGGGAGTGGACTCCTCTGTCGCGGCCATGCTGGTACACCGGGCGATCGGTGATCAGCTGACCTGCATTTTCGTCGATCACGGCTTCATGAGAAAGGACGAGGCCGGGATGGTCCGCCGGATGTTTACCGGGGATTTCAAGATCCCGCTACACTTCATTGATGCCGCCGACCGCTTTATGGACCGGCTGGAGGGCCAGGTGGAGCCGGAGGCCAAGCGCAAGATCATCGGTGAGGAATTTATCCGGATCTTCGAAGACGAGGCCCGGAAGATTGACGCCTCCTTCCTGGTCCAGGGGACCATCTATCCCGATGTGATCGAGAGTGGGGAGGACGGCGAGGTTGTGAAAAGCCACCACAATGTGGGAGGGCTCCCCGACCGGATCCACTTCGAGGGGATCCTGGAACCCCTCCGCCTCCTCTTCAAGGAAGAGGTCCGCGCGGTGGGCCGGGCGCTCGGCCTGCCTCCCGCCATGGTGGACCGGCAGCCCTTCCCCGGTCCCGGCCTGGCCATCCGCTGCCTGGGTGGGATAACGAGGGAGAAAATCCATATCCTCCGGGAGGCCGATGCCATCTTCCGGGAGGAGGTTGAAAGGAGGGGTTACCGGGACCAGGCCTCCCAGTATTTCGCGGTCATGACCGGCCTCCAGTCAGTGGGTGTCCAGGGAGGTATCCGGACCTACGACTACACCATCGCGCTCAGGGCTGTCAAAACGGACGACTTCATGGCCGCCCGGGCCGTCGAGTTCAGCTGGGATTTCCTCCGGGCCGTGTCAGGGCGGATCACGGAGGAGGTGGCCCAGGTCAGCCGGGTCGTCTATGAGTTGACGGGGAAACCACCCGCGACCATCGAGTGGGAGTAGGGGGCGCCTGGCCGGGATTTTGAAAAAATCCCAGCTTATAACATAATGGAGCCTACAGGAAGAATGTGGGGAACGGAATTATGATTCTTAACTTGAGGGACCTGGGCGGCTACCGGGCCGGGGACGGGCGGAAGGTCAGGCAAAACCTGCTCTACAGGAGTGGGAATCTCAACCTGCCCCTGGCGGTCCTGGCGGAAGCCCTGAATCCTTTGAATATCGCCATGGTCTTTGATCTCAGGACTGAAAGTGAGGTCAGGAAACATCCCTACACCCTGCCCCCTGCCATTGGCTATGGTCATCGGCCCATCTTTGCATCCCTGGACGATGGGGAGGCGGGACCCCAGCTGGATTATCCGGAGGACGACCAGGCACTCCAGGCCTTGAACGGCCTGAACCTGCCGGACTTGTCGGGGAAACTGGATAACTTCATGACCAAGCTTTACCTGGATATGGGGGAAAACCCCGGGATCTTTGGGGAGATCATCAAGGAGATCTTGGGCCAGGGTGGGAAGCCCGTCCTCTTCCACTGTGTGGCGGGCAAGGACAGGACGGGGATCCTGGCCACCATGATCCTCCTGGCCCTGGGCGTTTCCAGGGAGGATGTTAGGGAAAACTACCTTCTGTCCAATCATTACAGAAAAGAGGAGATCGACCGGGAGACGGAAAGGATCCAGGCCAACATAGACAACCCGGACCTTGTCGACCTGATTACAGGCATGCTCCTGGCCAAGGAGGAGTACCTGGACGCCACTCTGGGTTTCATTGATGCCTGTGCCAGTTTTGACGATTACGCGCACACGAGGCTGGGCCTTGGCCAGGGGGACCTGGAGGCCTTGAGAGAGCGCTATCTGGAGTAAAGCTGCCATGGATGAAGGGGCCCTGAAAGAATTCTATCTGAAGCTGGATCGTTCCTTCTTTCTGGACGAACCTTACAAACCCTATGCCAAAAACGACTCGCCGCTCCCCATCGGCTTCGGTCAGACCATTTCGCAACCCTCCCTGGTATTTGATATGACCCGGCTTCTGGCACCTCAAAAGACCAGCAAGGTCCTGGAGATAGGGACGGGCTCCGGCTACCAGACAGTCTTGCTGGCCGAGTTCTCCGGCCAGGTCTACACCGTGGAGAGGATAGCGGACCTGTCCAGGCGGGCTGAGGAGAGGCTGGGGAGCCTGGGCTACCGCAATGTCCATTTCCGGGTCGGGGACGGCAGCGCAGGCTGGCCTGAGGAGGCGCCCTTCGACAGGATCATGGTGACGGCTGCCGCGGGCAGGTGGCCGGAGGAACTGGTTGGGCAACTCGCTTTTGGGGGCAGGATGATTGTGCCGGTGGGGCCGCCCGCCGTACAGGAACTTCTGCTGATAACAAAGGATGAGCAGGGTCGGCTGAAGGAAGAGGAAGTGGCTGTGGTGAAGTTTGTGGAATTGGTAGGCGACTTCGGCTGGGATTACAAGAGGGGTCCGGATGACAATCCTTGAGCGCGTTGCGGGGATGGCGGCCTGGGAGCCGCCCTACGACATGTACGAAAGGCTGGCCGCCGTATTCGGGGAAGAGGGCCTGGACGAAATCACCGACTTTGACAATGAGGAGTCACTCGAACTGAGTTTTCTGGTTTCACTCAACCGGGACCGGGTCAGCTTGTCATCGGAAGCCCTGGATCCGCTGCTGGAGACCGGGGATGCCTATTTCCTGGCCATTGACATCTCAAGGGAGAAGGCCCTGGCAACCCGCTTTTTCTGGCGTTACCCCCAGGGGGGAGGCGGCCAGCAATTGGAGATCTCAGAGGAGGCCTTCCTGCCGGAGCAGGCCGCCATCCTGGACCTCTTCCAGGTCTTCGCGGATGACAATGATCTTCTGGTCCTGACCAAGGCGGACCTGGAGGAGAAGATAGCTTGGGAAGGCCGGGAGGTCAGCTTGCATTTCAAGTACTTCCATCGGAACCTTTCCTTGGAGGAAATCAAGTAAGGGGAAGGAAGGGAAGATGAAGAAGATTCTGCTCTATGGGATGACGGGGGAAAAAATGTGTTTCCTGCATGTTCTGATGAACGCGCTCGACCTCGCGGATTCAGGCAGGGAAGTGAAGGTGATCTTCGAGGGGGCCTCGGTCAAACTGGTCCCCCTCCTTGAGGAGGAGGACAACCCGCTTTACAGGAAGGCCAAGGAGCGGGGCCTGATCGCCGGTGTCTGCCTGGCCTGCTCCAAGGTCCTGGGCGTCTACGATGAAGTCGTCGCCTCAGGCCTGCCCCTCCTGTCGGATATGTCAGGCCACGCCGGCATGAAACCCTACCTGGAGGAGGGCTACCAGCCCGTGAGCCTCTAGTCCACCCTGGCGGCGGACCGGCCCCAGGCCGGCCGCCGCCAGGACCCTAGTCCGCCCAATAGTTGTTGGCGGCCGCCACGGTCTGAAAGTGGATGGCCACGACCTGTGAAGCGGCTGTCAGGCTGTCCGCGTTTGTCGAATAGGAAGCCCTGAGGCTGTCCCGGATTTCGGCGGAAGGTTGGGTGTAGGCCACGCCCTTCCGGGCCAGTGTAAGGGCCAGTTCAAAACCCTCCTGGGGGGTTGCTGTCTTTAAAGTCTCAAGCCAGATCGCCATAGTAAACCTCCTTGCCCGCAACTTGGCGGGAACTACTCCTATTATCCACGCCAGGGGGAGGATTGTTGTCCGTTTTGTTACCTTCCGGGCCCGGCCGCCGGTGTGAAAAAGGCAGGCCGCCCGGAGGCGACCTGCCACCTTGGACCCGGCCAGGAGCCGGGCCTAGTCTTTTTCGATTTCCACCTTGAGGATCTGGCCGCTCGCGGCGTCAATATGGTATTCGTACTCCTGGCCGGCGTACTTGAATTCCACTTCGTAGATCAGGCGGCCCTTCTTGGTTTCCAATTCCGTCTCCAGTTCCCGGACGTCACCACGGGCCAGGCCGGCATGTTGCAAGGCGATGTCCTCTGCCCTTTTCGGCCCGATGGGGTCAAGAGAACCCGTAGTCGGTTCCTGCGGCTTGGGCGCCGTAGTGGTGGCCGGGGGAGGGCTGCCGGGCCCCGGCCCCTTGCCGGACCGGCCTTCGATTTCAACCTCAAGGATCTGACCGGTCAAGGCGTCGATCTCATACTCATACTCATAGTTTCCGTGCTCGAATTCAACCTCATAGATAAGGCGGCCTTTCTCCCATTCTTTCTCTGTTTCCAGACGGCTGACGGAGTCACGGGTAAAACCCGCATGGCTCAGCGCAATATCCTCCGCTTTCCTGGCACCAATATCCTTGCCTGGCGCGGGGGTCGGCTTGGAGCTTGGGCTGGTCTTGGGCGGGGCCGGCTTGGAAGTCGGGGTGGTTTTGGTCGGAGCCTTGTTGGATCCACCTGCCTGTCCCTTGTCCTTGCTCTTGAATTCCAGGATCCGTCCGTCCTTCGCGTCAATTTCGTATTCGAATTCCCGGCTGCCCAGGTAAAACTCAAGCTCATAGATCAGGCGGCCGTCCTCGTAGTCCATCTCGATTTCCAGCCGGGTTACCTCCTCCTGGCGGACACCCGCGTGCTCAAAGGCAATCTGCCGGGCCCTGTCCTCACCGATATAGCCCTTGCGGCTGGCCTGCCCCGTCGATTCGACCCCCTCAAGGGCTGTCTGACGCGATTCCAGGAGCAGTTTGAGGTCATTGATGGACAAGCTGGCGATATCGGCAAAACGGAGGCTGGGGTCCTGTTCGACCAGTTGCTCAATCAGGACTGCCTTGCCCGGGGAGATACCATACTGCCGGGCCAGTTCCCTGATCTGGGAATCGGCGTCCGTGGTCTGGCTGAGGATGGCGCCCTGGAGCGAAAAGCCGTCCAGGAGGCTGTTGACCTCCCGGGTCAGCTGCCTCTGAAGCCTCAAGGCCTGGTCGCTGTCCTTGCTGTCAACGGTAATCAGGATTGAGTTCTTGACCTCCGTGATATAGCCATTCCTTACCATGGAACCGATCAGGGCGTTGACCGCGACATCCAGGTCGACCCCCTTCAGTCGCATGTCACCGATCACCCTCTCGGCCTCCTCGTTGGCCGGCTTGACCTGGAGGACCCGCTCCGCCCGGTTGACCGACAGCTCAAGGCTGGGGTTGACATCAAAGCCGACAACGGCTTGGGTGGCGAGGCGGTCGTAGGCGAACCAGCCGCCCAGGGCAAGTACGAGCGCCGCCGCGATCGGGGCCAGTCGGCGCCAAACGCCAGCGGACCTTTTCTTTCCCTCCTGCAGGTCCAGGATTTTTTCTTTTTTAATTTCTGTATTCATGATGGGAGACTCCTTCTCTTTTTCAATTTGTTCGAGGAGTCTGGGCAACAGGTCGGGAACGGACGCTTCAACCGCGCGTTTCAGCCTGTTTTCGATCATTTGATTGCTTTCTTTCATTTGAGATCCTCCTCCAACATTTTTCGGAGTTTTGACAAGGACCGCCTGTATTTGGATAGGGCCGTCCCCAGGGGAATACCCAGGAGTTCGGCGATTTCCCGATGCTTGAAACCTTCAACACTGCGCAGGATCACGATCTGCCTCTCTTCTTCCGAAAGCCGGGAAAGAACTGTCTGGAGCAAGAGCCGGTCGAGCGTATTTTCCGACTGATCGCTCCGGGGATCGGGGACCAGGGACTCTTCCAGGGGTAGCTCCCCTGCCGACCTTGAGCGGACCTTGTCCAGGGCGAGGTTCCGGGTGATTCGAAGAATCCAGGCCAGGGGCTTGCCCTGGGGCCGGTAGCCCGCCGCCCCGCGGTAGACGCGGAGGTAGGTATCCTGCATGAGGTCCTCCGCGTCCTGCGGATTTCTCACTATGGATAGGGCCAGGCCGTATACAGAGGCCCGGGTTCGCTCGTAGAGCGCTTCCAGACCGCTGGTATCGCCCCTGCCCATTTTCAAGATCTGTTCCTCGAGTTGTTCCATCTTTGCTTTCCATCCCGGGCGGCGCCGCCCGGGTAGCTGTTCCTGTTGAACGGTTTCTTGTCCTGTCAAAACGCTCTCACCCTTAATAACGTTTGAGGAGCCTCTTTTATTGCATGTCTTTTCCATTAGACACTGAAAGATGGAAAAGGGGTGGTCGAATTGGTACAGAAAGCGGGTTCATCCTGCCGGGTTATAATACCGGGAGAGGCAAGGCCGCAAGGCGGGGAGGGTAATTATGCCGGATTTGGATCATTATGATCAGGATGCTTTGAAGCTGGGTATGATCCTGGCCTTTTGCGAGGTGGTCATGCAGGAGGTCAAGGGCCTGGCCTTCAGCCCCATCCTGGAACCGGAGGAATGGCAACGTCTCCGGGAACCGACGGAGGCGATCGCCGGCCGTTTCTCTGTCAAGTTCCATGTCGAGACCGGGCTTGTCCCCTCCGACCTGGTGCCGGACGAGGCCATCCAGGGCAAGGTGGTTGTCCTCATCTACAAGCAGGACCGGGTACTCCAGGCCTACTTCTCGCTCAAGGAAAAAGTTATAAAATTGCAGGACCAGGGTCTTTATACGGAGGCGGAAAGGCAGTCGGCCTCCCAAGCCCTCCGCAGGCTCCTGAGCTATTCCGAGGAGGCGATCCGGGCCCACTACGCCTGAATTTCCCGCTTTATACCGGAAGGGGAGGCGCCCGACCTTGCAGCCGGCCGGCATAAATAGGACGGAAAGCTGTCAATTATTCGTTTGTTCATATTGTATTCACAAAGACAGGCTGGTTTTTGTGCTATTTGCTAGCCAATAAGTGCATTGAATCTATTTTTCCCCTTCACTATCATTTGGTCTAATTCAGTTTCATCCAGCGGTGCCTGCAGGCATCCGTGCGATGCGACCAGTACGGAAAAGAAGAAAAGGAGAATGTAAGATGAAAAAACTGCTTAGTTTTGTGCTGGTGGTAGCCCTGTTACTTACAGTTGCCGCCTGCGGTTCTTCCAAAAAACCTTCTGACCCGTCTGCCCCGGCGGAGACGGGCGGAGCCCTCCCCGACGAGATTATTATCGGCGGCCTAGCGCCGTTAAAGGGAAATGTCGCTCAGTACGGCATCGCCTCCAATAACGGTACGACTTTGGCCGTGCACGAGCTTAATGAAGCCGGAGGCATCCTGGGTAAGAAGATCAAATACATCGCCTATGACGAGCAAGGCGACTCGACAGCAGCGACCATTGCCTATGAGAGGCTGGTCAACGAGGATGGCATCATCGCCCTGATCGGCGATATCACAACGGTGCCCACCATCGCCGTGGCCCAGAAGGCTGCCGAGGACAATATCCCCATGATCACGCCGACGGGCACGGGCGCCGCCATCACCGAGGCGGGCAAGAACATCTTCCGCGCCTGTTTCACAGACCCCTACCAGGGCGAGCTCATGGCCAACTATGCCAAGGAGAAGCTTGGCGCGGAAACGGTCGCTGTCCTTTACGATACGGGCGACGACTACTCCAAGGGTGTCGCGGACGCCTTCTGGGATTCCGCGGAAGCCCTGGGTATGACCCGCACCGACAAGGAAGGTTATCAGTCCGGATCGACGGATTTCAACGCCCAGCTGACCAAGATCAAGGCGGGTGACCCCGACGTGGTCATGGTGCCCGGCTATTATGGCGATGGGGCCATGATTCTGACACAGGCGCGCGAGCTCGGCATCACAGCCAAGTTCCTGGGTTCTGACGGTTGGGATGGCCTCCTGGTTCAGGTTGACGTATCCAACTACAGTGTCTTGAATGACGCCTTCTATTGCACCCAGTATTCGCTCCGGGAACCGGGCGAGGAACTCCAACGCGTTATGGAAGCCTACGAGAGCTTCTATGCCGACTCAGACCCCAAGGGTGAATACCTGAATATGTTCGCCATCCTGGGCTATGAGGCCATGCATATCATGGCGGCCGCCATCGAGGCAGCCGGCAGTGTCGACGCGGACGCGATCGTCGAGGCCTTGAGCAATCTGGACTATGACGGCGTTTCCGGCAAAATCGCCTATAAGGGCGGCCAGGATCCGGCCCGTGAAGCCTACATTGTTGAATTTGTTGACGGCGACGAAGTCATGCGCGGCGTCTACTCCTTCTAAGGTGACTCTTGTGTTTTGAGAGAAGAGGGCGAACATCGCCCTCTTCTTCGCCATTGTCCTGAAAAGGAGAGACAGTGCCATGTATTTTTTGACGCAGACGCTTAATGGTCTGGGGGCCGGAAGCATCTATGCTTTAATCGCGCTGGGCTACAGCATGGTCTATGGTGTCGTCAAGCTGATCAATTTCGCCCACGGCGATATCATCATGGTCGGCAGCTACATCATCTTCTTGACCCTGGGGGCCAATCAGCCGCTTTGGGTGGCTGTCCTCGCCTCCATCAGCTTCAGCGCCTTGATGGGTATCGTCATTGAGCAGATAGCCTACAGGAGGCTACTGAGTAGCGGAGCGCCCCGTATCGCGCTCCTGATCACGGCCATCGGGGCCTCCATCTTCCTACAGAACCTGGCCCAGCTGGTCTTCGGTACCAACCAGAAATCCATGCCCAAGATGCTGGTACTTCCCAGCATCCGCATCGGAGACATGAATGTCAGCAATACCCTGCTCAACATCGTCGTTGCCATTGGCATGATGGCCTTTCTTCAGGTCCTGGTCCATTTGACCAAGACCGGCAAGGCTATGCGGGCAACCAGCGAGGATGCCGGGGCCGCGCAGCTCATGGGCATCAACATCAACCGGATCATCATCTTCACCTTTGCCGTCGGTTCGGCCCTGGCCGCCGTCGGTGCCGTCCTCTACACCAACACCTACATGCAGATCAAGCCCCTCATGGGCGGTATGCTGGGCCTCAAGGCCTTCGTCGCCGCTGTCTTTGGCGGCATCGGCAGCATCCCGGGCGCCATGCTGGGCGGCTTCCTCCTGGGCCTGGCTGAGAGCCTGGCGGTGGTGGCCGGCCACTCCCTGTGGATGGACGCCGCGGTCTTTGCGCTCCTCATCATCATCCTGCTGGTACGCCCTGCAGGCTTGCTGGGCAAGCACGTGAAAGAGAAGGTCTGATATGGCGCCTCCAAATTTCAAGAAGCGGGCCCTGGTCAGCCTGCTGGCGCTCGCCCTGACGGCCGCTGTCTACCTCATCCTCCACCTGCTCATCCAGGCAGGCATCATCGGTCCCTTCATCCGGGGCATTCTGAATGTGGCCTGCATCAACATAGTGGCGGCCGTCAGCCTGAACCTGGTCACCGGCCTTCTGGGCCAGCTGGTCCTGGGACACGCGGGCTTCATGCTGATCGGCGCCTATACCTCCGCCCTGATTACGAAAAGCAGCGCACTTGCCCTGGGCCTGTCCCTGCCGCTCTCCCTTCTGGCGGGCGGTCTGATGGCGGCCCTGGTGGGCCTGGTCATCGCCCTGCCGGCCCTCCGGGTCCGGGGGGATTACCTGGCGATTGTTACTTTGGGTTTTGGCGAGATCATCCGGGTGGTGGCCAATAATCTGGCCTTCACCGGTGGCCCGGCGGGTCTGCCCGGCATCAAGTCCCTGACGACCAAGCAGAACCCCTCCGGCATATTCAACCTGATTTTCCCGGTCACGGCTTTCGTCATCTTCTTCAGTTATACCTTCGGGACGTCACGCCACGGCCGGGCGGTCCGGAGCATCCGTGAGGATGAAATCGCCGCGGAAAGTAGCGGGGTCCACACGACCTACTACAAGCTCCTGACCTTCACCCTGGCCGCCCTCTTTGCCGGTATCGCGGGCGGTCTGTACGCGCACCAGATCGGTGTCATCGCCCCCTCCCGCTTCGACTTCAACCGGTCTGTGGAGATCCTCATGATGGTTGTACTGGGCGGTATGGGCTCGATCACGGGCGCGGTCATCAGCGCTACCTTCCTGACGGCCCTGCCCGAGTTGCTCCGAAGCGCGGGAAAACTGCTCGCCAACGTCCTGCCCGGCGCCATGACCGGCTTCTTCAATAACTTCGATCAATACCGCATGCTGATCTACAGCGTGCTCCTGATCTGTGTCATGCTCTTCCGCCCCAAGGGACTCCTCGGCCGCTCCGAGATGCGATTGACCCCGCTGGTCGATGCTGTCAGACGGCCCCGGCGAAAGGCCAAGGGAAGAAAGGAGGGCGCCTCGTGAAGCCGGCTGTTTTGCATATTGAGGATCTGACCATCCACTTTGGCGGCATCCATGCCCTGGAAGGGGTTTCCTTCTATGTCAAGGAGGGGCAGATTGTTGGCTTGATCGGGCCGAACGGCGCCGGGAAGACCACAGTCTTCAATCTCCTGACCGGGGTCTATACGCCTGACCGGGGTGATATCTACCTCGAAAACAAGAGTCTGCTCAGCAAAAAAACCTATCAGCGCTGTCAGATGGGCGTCGCCCGCACCTTCCAGAATATCCGCCTATTCAAGGACCTGACCGTGGCGGATAATATCAAGGTGGCCATGAGCTATCAGTACCGCTACCCACTCCTTTCCGGGATCGTCCGTGGCCGCGGCTACCGCCGGGACGAGCGGTCAGCCGCTGAACAGGCCGACCAGCTCCTTGAGATGACAGGCCTGGCAGGGAGCGCCGACCTCCTGGCCCGGCAGCTTCCCTACGGCCAGCAGCGCAAGCTCGAGATCGCCCGCGCCCTGGCGGCCCGGCCCAAGATCCTGCTGCTGGACGAACCGGCGGCCGGCATGAACCCGGCCGAGACGGAGGAATTGAAGGACATGATCCGGATGATCCGGGACAAGTTGCCCGTTTCCGTGCTCCTCATCGAGCACGATATGAATGTGGTTATGGACCTCTGTGAATTCATTTTCGTACTCGACTACGGCCGGATCATCGCGCGTGGGACCAGCGACAGGATTCAAAATGACCAGAAGGTCATCGAAGCTTATCTTGGAGGGGAGTTGAACGGCGACTATGCTTAGGATCAGCGAACTTTCCGTCTACTATGACGCCATCCAGGCCGTCAAGGATGTTTCCTTTGAGGTACGGGAGGGTGAAATCGTCAGCCTCATCGGTGCCAACGGCGCCGGGAAGACCACCATCCTGCACACAATTTCCGGCCTGGTCCGGCCGCGCTCAGGCGCCATCGTCTTTTGCGGCCAGGATATAACACAGACAAGGGCGGACAAGATACCGGGTCTGGGCCTGGTCCAGGTTCCGGAGGGCCGGCGGGTCTTCGCCCGTATGTCGGTTTCCGAGAATCTTGAGATGGGGGCCTATTCCAGAAAAGATGATTGGAAGCCGGACTATGAGCGGGTACTGGCCCTCCTGCCCCGCCTCCGCGAACGCCGCAATCAGATGGCCGGAACCCTTTCAGGTGGCGAGCAACAGATGCTGGCCATCGGCCGGGCCCTCATGGGTAAACCCAGGATGCTCCTGCTCGATGAACCCTCCATGGGCCTGTCGCCCCTCCTGGTCGGCGAGGTTTTCCGACTGATCCGGGACATCAATGGGGAGGGCATGACCGTCCTCCTCGTCGAGCAGAACGCGAAAATCGCGCTGACACTGGCTTCCAGGGGCTACGTACTGGAGACGGGGAAGATAACCATGTCAGGGGATACCGACGACTTGATCGACAACGAAGAGGTCAAGCGGGCCTATCTTGGCGGCGAATCGTCCGCCTATTGAACTTGGCTCCACCGGTCCCGATTGATAATTAAAAAGCGACCCCCCAGATAGGAGGGTCGCTTTTAATTATCCAAAGAGGTGGTTTAGAGAGTGGCGCGGAATTCCTTGACGATGTCCATGAACTCCTTCACGCGGGCCTCATCAACCCGATTCTCAAAGACACCATCCTCCTTGAAGGTGGTCGCGCTGACCGCCCCGTCCGAATGGGTGAGCTGGCGGACGATATTGTCCTTGTTGCAGCCGGTATTGACCAGGACGGGCGTATGCTTGACCGCCTTTTTAACCCTTGAGAGGACGGCCGAGTCAGTCTCCGCGCCGGCTGTCAGGCCGGAAACACAGAGAGCGTCAGGCCGGTGGTTGAATTCCGTCGACTTGGCGATCTCCTCAATGGGACGGTCGGCCAGGTAACGGGCGGCTTCGGGCACGATATTGAAGAGGAGCTTGATATCCTTGCCCCCGATGGCCATCTTGTGGCGGACGGTGGCTCCGGCATTGGTGTCCCAGAGGCCGAAATCGGATGCGTAGACACCACTGATGATCTCACGTATGAACTGGCCGCCTACCGCGACACAGACGTCCAGGGAGGCGATGGGATCCCAGAGGCAGTTGACCCCGTAGGGGATGGTGATCTCTTCACGCAGGGCTCCGATGACGTAGGACATGGCGGCTACCGTGACGGGTTCCACCTTGGTGAGGTAGGGCAGGCTGAATTCGTTGGAAAACATGACGCCGTCCACACCCCCGTTTTGCAGCGCGTGCAGATCCTTCCGCGCGCAATCCAGAACATAGGGCATCCCCTTCTCAGCGTCGTAATAGGGGTCACCGGGGAGCGGGCGCAAATGACACATGGCGATAACAGGTTTTTTCACACCAAACAGTTCTTCCATCCAATTCATAAATTTTCCCTTTCTTATCGGATTAGTGCTGTATTAGCAGGCCTATAAAAGCTGGTCAAGCCAAGCTACCCTAAAATAGCATAGCTTCCAGGGACACGCAACAAAAACTTCCCCACTCAGCTGTATTTTATACATATCCTGTATTCCCAAGTCCAAACACCAGGCCTTGATCGAATTGACCTACAATCACTTGACTATTTCCAGAGTGGAGCGATGCGTATAATAATAACCATCTTGTAATTATATACATTTAGGGCATCTGGGCAAGTTACCTGACAGACGGGAAACCGGGACCTCTTCCATGGGTCAGCGATATGCTAACCTATAGGCTACGGGTATGAATAATGCCGGCCCGATTGGACCCTGGGTTGCGATCCGACTTCCAGCCCGACAGGGATCTTCCAGGGCAGGAAAAGCGGAAATGGAAAATTCAAAACAGGAGATGGCAATGGTTGCATATAGCATTGGTCTTGACTTTGGAACGGAAGAAGCCCGCGCCATGTTGCTGGATATGAAGGGGAATGTGCTTGCCTCTTCAAGCTTTACCTATCCCCACGGCGTCATGGATCGTACACTCCCGGATGGCAGCCCGCTGGAGAGCAACTTTGCCCTCCAGCATCCCCAGGATTATATGGAGGCGCTCGACAGGATCATTCCGGCTGTCCTGGAAGGGATCGACCCCCGCCGGGTGATCGGGATCGGTGTCGACTTCACCCAATGCACCATGATGCCGGTTGACGCGGCAGGCCGACCCCTCTGCCTGCTTGAAGGCTTCGAGGGCAATCCCTACGCCTATGTGAAGCTTTGGAAACATCACGGGGGACAACCGCAGGCCGAGAAGCTGACGGCAGTCGCGCGCGAGAGACAGGAGCCCTTCCTGGACCAGTGCGGTGGCATCGTCTACGCGGAATCCATGTTCCCCAAAATCCTGGAGACCCTTGAGAAGGCGCCGGAGGTCTATGAGGCGGCCGGGGCCTTCATCGAATTGGCGGACTGGACAACCTTCTATCTGACGGGTTCGCGCCGCCGGAGCCGCAGTATCGCGAGTGCCGCCGCCCTATGGCACGGGGAACGCGGTTACCCTGATGAAGCCTATTTCGAAGCGGTCAATCCCGCCTTCGCGGGAGTGGTCAAGGATAAGCTCAGCCAGGATCTCGTTGTAGTGGGCGATCCTGTCGGTTATGTCAGCCGGGAGATGGCGGAAAGGCTGGGCCTGGTCGAGGGCACCCCCGTGGCAGCAGGCCTGGGGGACTCGCATGCCGCCTTTGTAGGAGCCGGCCTGGCTGAACAAAATGTCCTGCTCACGGTCATGGGGACCTCAAGCTGCGACATGCTGGTCAGCGAGAAGGAGATCCCCATACCGGGCCTCTACGGCATCAGTTACGACAGCATCCTGCCGGGCCAGTTCGGCTATGAGGCCGGCCAGGCCACTATGGGTGATCTCTTCCAGTGGTTCGCCGAAACCTGTGTGCCTGAAAGCTATTTAGAGGAGGCCAAAAGGCGGGAACTCCCCCTCTTTGACTACTTCAACGAGCTTGCGAAAAAACAGCTGCCGGGCGAGAATGGCCTGCTGGCCCTGGACTGGTGGAACGGCAACCGCTCCGTCCTCCTGGATGCCGATCTGACCGGCCTTATGCTGGGGATGCGTACCAACACCCGGCCGGAAGACCTCTACCGGGCCTTCACGGAGGCCCTGACCTTCGGCAAACGGCGGATTGTGGAGCAATTCGAGGACTGGGGGATCCCCATACGGGAACTCTACGCCACCGGCGGGGTCGCCATGAAGAATCCCTTCCTCATGCAGATGTTCGCCGACGCCCTGGGCATCCCGGTCCACCTCTCCGCCTCGGATAACGGCAGCTGCGTGGGAAGCGCCATCTACGGGGCATCGGCGGCAGGCCCGGAGCACAGCGGCTACGCCAGCCTGACAGATATTGTCCACGGCATGGGGGTTACCGTATCCAGGAGCTTCCAACCGGATGCGGGGCTCAAGCCGCGCTATGACAAGCTTTATGAGGAATACAAGATCCTCTATGATTACTTCGGTACCGATAATCTGGTCATGAAAAGACTACAGGACCTAAGGAGACAGTAGATAGATGAAGACAATCTTCCTGACAGACATTGACGGCACCCTGATCAAGACGGGGACACCCATTCACGAGCGGGTCCACCAGGCGGTTGACAACTACATGGCCCGGGGCGGTTATTTCGCCCTGGTGACCGGACGCGCCAAATCAGCCGCCGAAGCCCTGGCCAGGGAGCTCAGGGTCAATGCCCCCTGCCTCTTACTTGGGGGGGCCCTCTGCTACGATTTTGAGGGGGACCGGCCTGTTTGGTCGATTACGCTGGATCCCCGGGTGGATGACCTGATCGGGCTTGTCTGGCGTCAATACCCGGAGGTGAGTATTACGATTTATACAGAGGGACGGAATTATAACCTGCGCACCAACGACCGCCTGTTGAACAAGGGGGTCCTGGAGGACCGCACCGCCCCCCTGACCGACCGGGTGGCCGTTACCCAACCCCTCATGAAGGTTCTCTTTACCTGCGACCAGGTGTCTGTCCTGCAGGAAATCGACCGTCTGCATGTCGATCAGGAACTCTTCAGTTATGCCGCTGCCAGCAGGCACTTTTACGAATTGACCGCCCGCCAGGTCTCCAAGGGGACGGCCGCCGACAGGCTCTGCCGGCATTTGGTGGGCGAGGGGGACTATCGCCTGATCGTAGCGGGGGATGCCCATACCGACCTGACCATGCGGCCCTTCGCCGATCGCTTCTACGCGCCGGTGACAGCCCAGGAGGAGATCAGGCAGGCGGCCGATGAATGCTTCCCCGAACCCATCGAGGGCGGCCTGGCCCAGGTGATCGCCCGGCATACGCCACCGGGGCCGGACCGTGACTGATTACAGGCCGGCGCCGGAGGCCGGGTCACTTGTCCTGCCCTACCGTCCCCCCTACCTTTGGGATAAACTGCTCGCCTTCTGGGCCGGGCGGGCCATCGACGGTGTCGAAATCGTCCGGGAGGGGAGCTACTGGCGGACAATCCAGCTGAGGAACCGGGAGGGCCTTCTCCTGAAAGGCTGGTTGAAGGTGGAGAATGACGCGGACGCGGCAGCGCTCCGCCTGACCTTTTCCCCTGACCTGATCCCTGTCCGGTCACAAATCGAGTCCAAGGCCAGGCAGGCCTTTGACCTCGATATGGACCCTGCCAGCCTGGTAGGACCCCTATCTTCCATGAACGCCATCAAGGAGGGGCTCTTTGTCCCGGGAGCCCGTGTTCCCGGGGCCTTCACCCCCTTTGAGATGAGTGTGCGGGCCATACTGGGCCAGCAGATCACGGTCAAGGCGGCCAGGACCCTGGCGGGCAGACTGGCCCGGACCTATGGGGACCCGGTCGATACGGGCCTGGAGGGCTTGACACATCTCTTCCCAAGCCCACAAAGGATCCTGGACCTGGGGGAGGATATCGCCGACCAGCTGGGCCCGCTTGGGCTGACCGGGAGGCGGTCGGTCACCCTCCGGGCCTTGGCGGAGCTTATCCTGTCCAACCGGATCGATCTCCTATCCTGTGAAAATGCCGAAAGCAAGCTGAAGGAATTACAGAAAATTCCCGGTATCGGCCCCTGGACAGCCCACTACATTGCCATGCGGTCCATGAAATGGCCGGACGCCTTTCCCGGCACGGATTACGGGGTAAAGAAGGTCCTGGAACCCAGATCCCAGAAGGAAATTGAGGCCCTGGCGGAAAGCTGGCGGCCCTGGCGGGCCTATGCGGTGATCAATATTTGGAATTCCCGCTAGAGTTCCCAGTCCAAGTGATTTACAGTTTTTGGCCATAGCGGCGTTTGGTATCCCTAATTTACCTTTGTTCGCATTGTGTTCATTGGCATCCAAGTAGCCCCTTCTTCCTGTACATATCATTTTTCGATTTGCGATCGTGAGCAAATTTTATTCTTACTTACAAGAATTTCTCGGAGGAAATGTTAAATTCATTAAGTGACTAGTGATTAAATATTATATTTAACCGGATGTTCATTAGATGACTATTTGAATTGACATCATATTATCTAGATGTATAATATCTATAATTATATCCAATTTTGATAAGACGCAAGATTCTGGAATGGGAACGAGGTGCCGTTGCTTACTAAAAGAAGCTATGAATAATAATGAGATTGCTTAGAAGTGTCCGACGGATGCTCCAGACGTGTTCACTAGAATGGAAAAACAAAATTTCCGTCTAGTCCAGCCATCTGGCCGAGAATTATGGGAGATTGTTGAGATGAGGAATAGGAAGCTTCGTATTGGATTTGTTGGTTGCGGGGGGATAGCAAGAGAAAAGCACCTTCCAGCTTTGAAAAAAATGTATGACAAATGTGAAGTCTATGGTTTTTTCGATGTTGATCAAGAACGTGCCTCTCAGTTAGCTCGTAGTGTTGATTCAGTTAATGCACGTGTTTACCATACTTACGAGGAGATGCTGGATGATGATTCTATTGATGTTGTCCACATTATGACACCTAATGTATTCCATTGTTCGCAAACAGTAGCAGCTTTTGAAGCGGGGAAACACGTAATGTGTGAAAAGCCTATGGCGAGTAGTTCGATCGACGCTCAAACCATGCTTAAAGCGTATCAAGACAGTGGGAAGAAGTTTACAATTGCTTATCAAAGTCGCTTTCGTCCCGAGGTGCAGTCTATGTACCGATCAATTTCACGAGGAGAACTGGGGAAGATATATTTCGCAAAGGCTCATGCTATAAGGCGTCGCGGTGTACCGACTTGGGGTGTCTTTGCAAATAAGGCCTTGCAAGGTGGAGGGCCTCTGATCGATATTGGAACACATGCGCTCGATATGACGCTATGGCTTATGAATAACTATCAACCTGTTTCGGCCGTTGGCAGCATGTTTTATGAGCTTGGAAATCTTCCTAGTTCAGTTGAAGGCAATGTATTTGGCGCTTGGGATACTACTACTTTTGAGGTTGAGGATTCTGCCTTTGGCATGGTGAAGATGGCTGACGGGGCAACGATATTCTTGGAGGCGTCTTGGGCCCTTAACGTTTGTGAGTCGCGTGAGGCTTCAACAACACTATGCGGTACGCTTGGTGGAGTTGAGTACTATGCGGGAATGAGTTACGAGAAGGACATTTTGGTGTACAGTCACGCGCGACACGGACAATTGATGGAAGAGAGAAGCGTGTCGGGCGGTACTCTTGGTTATTATGACGGAGTTTCGATAGACCCAGGTTTTGCCCAAATGGAACAGTGGATTAACTGCATACTAAGAGACGAAGAACCACTGGTTGCGCCAGAACAAGCTTTTGTCGTTACAAAAATTTTGGAAGGGATTCAACTCTCCGCGGAAAGCGGTTATGAATACAGATTTCACCCGATGGAACAGGAATGAGAGAAGGGAGACGAATAGAAAATGAGGGCATTAATTATTGGGGGAACGGGGATTATTAGCGCTCACGTTACTCGCCAACTTTTGAAAGATAATTGGACCGTATATGTCTTAAACAGGGGTAATCGAGCCATTCCAGATGGTGCGATTCATCTAAAAGCAGATAGCCGTGACCGACAATCCGTTCAGGCACTTACTGGAGTCGAAACATACGATGCAATCGTGAATTTCAACGTTTATAAGCCCGAGGATATCGTACGCGATTACGAGCTGTTTGCGGATAGGGTAGCGCAATATGTCTTTATTAGCACTGCATCCGCCTACCAGACTCCGCCAGTCAATTATGTTATCACGGAAAGCACAGTATTACACAATCCCTATTGGGCTTATTCTCGTGACAAAATTGAATGTGAATTGAAGTTGATGGAGTTGTACAGGACCTATGACTTCCCGATAACGATTATCCGACCAACGCAAACCTACGACAAAACATCGTTACCCATGAATTTATTTGGAGCCGATATTTGCTGGCAAATGGCAAAACGTTTAATTGAAGAAAAACCGGTGTTGATCCATGGTGATGGGACATCGCTGTGGACCTTCACACATAGTAAAGACTTGGCCCGGGGGATTGTTGGTCTTATGGGAAATCCTCACGCCATAGGCGAATGTGTTCACATCACTTCGGATGAAGTAATTACGTGGAATCAAGCATTTGAATCGTTGGCGAGAAATCTCGGAGTGAAACTAACTTGTGTGCACGTTGCCTCTGAAATGCTTGCGGTAGCTGGGAACGCGACGGGCTATGATTACGAGGGAAATATGCTGGGAGACAAAGCGTATTCTGTTGTGTTCGATAACGCAAAGATTAAAAAACTTCTCCCAGGCTTTTCCGCGACCATTAGTTTCGACCAAGGGATTCGAGAATGTATTGACTATCATCTAAGCAATCCGGAGTTACAGAAAGGAGATCCAAAGTTCGACTTGTTCTGTGATCAAGTCGTTAATATTGTCCAGACAGCGGTTCAAGCGATGAAACAGATGTCGTTGTAGGCAGTCCAAAACAATCTGTCACGGTAACCGGATACTAACTTGATTAGGGCTCTGTGTATCGATTCTCGATCATTCCAACCTGAGCGCGTATTTTGATCCAATAGATTCTGTTATGTCAACACAGACGGGTAGATCTTCGTGGAAGACTACATGCGTGTTCAAAAATATGGCAGATCCCTCATCTATTCCCAGCCTGCCCGCGATTATGCTGTCTGCCAGGCTTGCCGTACAGTAACTCACCTCTTTCGAAATGACGATGCCAAAGACATCTCTCAGCATCGCAAGCAACGATTGCTCTATGTCGCTTGCTTCCAGAGTAGGAATGATGTCTTTTCTAAGGTAAGCCGTAGCAAGAGCAATGGGACTATCATCGGCGAGTCGAATTCTGGCTAACTTCCAAACTTGTGTGCGAGGCTCGATTAATAACTGTTCCGCAATCTGGCTGTTAGCTTCTACGGTTGATACTTGAATATTTTTGATCCCTGGACGTTTCCCGGATGCCACCAATTGCTCCGTATAGCTTTTGAAAAAAAAAGATGATCTTTGGATTGTGGGTCCTTTAGTGAATGTGCCGACCCCCTGTACACGATAAAGTAGTCCTTCTTGAACCAAGTCATTTAAAGCCTTACGTACCGTACCTCTGCTGACGCCATACTTTTGAACTAGTTGCTCCTCAGTATCAATCTGAGTCCCATTCTCTAGTTGTCGAATATCTGCTCGGATTCTTTCCCTAACCTGGTAATGAAGCGATATGCCGGAAATTCGCACAATACTCATATATTTATTTCCTTTCACAGAAATTTCTCTACATTAGATAGCATTCACTTTGCTTTACCGTTTATCGATCGTTTTCCAGACAAAATGTAAAGACGAAAAGTTTTCTTCCTCCTGATTGCTGGATTCCTGACGCAATTGCTAGAAGAAACTTCCACCGCCATTGCAAATACTATACACCATATTGGGAACTGATCAATCGCAACACAGTAGAGCGCGAGAGAAGTATCTTTGCGAAAATTGGATTTACAGTTATAAGGCAGCACTGTTTTTCAAGACGACTCGAGAGCTTGACATTTACAAAAGATATCTGTTAATTATAATGTATGACTTGTTGTCTAAACATATATATGTATTTGGTGACAGGTGTAATCAGCCTTGAGGAGCGTAAGTATGAATATTGATCTTTCATCCGACATTGCTGTCGTTACTGGTGGAACAGGGCAGTTGGGGCGTGCGATTGTTAGCTGTCTGGCAGAGTGTGGTGCTAGCGTCGCCATTTGTTATCAGAATAATCGAGATTTCGCAGAACAATTAACCAAGAATACTGAAGAGAAGTATCGTGTTAAGGCGGGTGCTTTTCAGGTGGATGTTTCCGATATGCAAGCAGTTGAGGCCATGCGGCAGCGAGTGCTTGATAAGCTTGGTGCCGCTAGTATTCTTGTCAACGCCGCCATGGTTCAAACTAGATGGAATACTGTTCTGGGACAATCCCTTGAATCGTATAATGAGCAATTTCAATCGTGTGTAATGCAAAATGTACACATGGTGAAATGTTTTGTTCCGGATATGATCAAGGCTTCATCCGGCAGAATCATAGGGATCAATACCGAGTGTTCGATCCAGAATTTTGAAACTCAATCTTCTTACGTTGTTGCTAAACGCGGTATGGACGCCCTATATCGTGTGCTTGCGAAAGAAGTTGGGCCTTACAACATAACTGTCAATCAAATTGCTCCTGGGTGGATACTTAGTGATAACTGTCGCCATCATGATGGTAGTGAGTGTAACGAAAACCAAGACTTCCCCTATGTGGATCGTGTGCCGCTTAGAAGACGCGGAACGGATACCGAGATAGGGTACACGGTTTGTTGGCTTGCTTCCGATTATGCAAGCTTTATCACTGGAGCTTTTCTCCCGGTATGTGGCGGCAACGTCATGACAGCTATCTGATCGATTTGGGGTGTAGGACTATGAAAAAAATTAATGTTGCTGTCGTAGGATTAAATTTTGGGGCCCAGTTTGTTCCATGCTATCGCTTTCACCCGAATGTTGGCGAGTTGACCATTTGCGATTTGGATCGAGAATTGGTAAGAATTGTGGGCGATCGGCTGGGTATTAAGAAACGCTATTATGACCTGAAAGATGTCCTTGCGGACCAGAGCATCGATGCGGTACATTTGCTTACCAATATTCCGGCTCACAGTGATCAAGCTGTAGCTGTGATGAACGCTGGTAAGCATTGTGCTTGCGCGGTGCCAATGTCCCTTACCACTAAAGGCGTCCGGGATGTGTTGGAAGCGCAGAAACAATCCGGTAAGAAATATATGCTGATGGAGACCATTGTGTTTTCGCGTAACTTCTTGCTTGTCCAAGACATGTCTATTTCGGGCGAACTTGGTCGAATCCAATACATCAAGGGCTTCCATTATCAAGATATGGAAGGTTGGCCTTCATATTGGGCAGGCCTCCCTCCCATGCTATACGGTAGTCACGCGCTTGCGCCAGCTTTCTCTCTACTTCAGTGCGGAGCTTCAGAAGTTGTATGTTTTGGTTCAGGCGTAATGCGAGAACAACTGCGAACACAATACGGAAATCCATATCCTATGCAGTCTGCGTTCTTTATGATGGAAGATGGTACGCTTGTGGAGGTCACACGAACCCTATTCTATAATGCGCGCGGCTATACAGAAGGCTTTTGCGTGGGCGGCGATCTGGCTACCTTCGAAACCGGTCAGCTAAATTCTGATCAACCGGTACTCTTTAGGTACATGGATGCAGGATCTTTCGATCCTACTATCAGGCGCTTTGGAAGGGATATTTCTGAATCAAGGATATGTCCTCCTGACCGGTTGGATTTACTACCACCGGAACTTCACTGCTTCACACAAGAACACCTACGAGCTAGCCTGGAAGAGGGTGGGGGAGTTTACACTTATCAGCCCGGTCCTACGGGAGGTCACCACCCTCACGTGGTCCATTCGTTCGTGGAGTACGTTGCCCACGACGTACCACCCTTTTTTGAAGTGCGTAACGCGGCTAAGCTTACTATAGCCTGCATATGTGCCCATGAGTCTAGTATGAAAGGTGGGCAACGTATCCAAATACAGGACCGCTTTCAATAATCTTTTTGCATATCTTGTCCATGACCGCAGGTTAGGAGTCTCCACTACCCTATCCGTGTTGCCCTATCGAAGTTGTTTAGATTTAAAGCAAACTAAAACCATGTCCTTGGTACTAGTAACCAGGCTCATTTGGAGGTTTTGAGTTATATGGTCGTATTGACAACCAGTTGACCAAAGTGTAAACTCAAGCAAAGATTAACAACAGGCATTTGACAAGTGATATGAGATGAGAATAAAGTACAATAGTTTGCTTAGTTTATTCGAGTTTACAGTGCGTTTTGAGTATCAAATGCCTTTGTGGATTCTCTAACAAAATTGAAAGAGGGAGAAACGTGTATGAGGACCATTCCTGGAAATCCCAATAACCCAAAAGAGATGAATGCTGATATTGAGTTTCGGTCAGTTGATCACGTATTGGATGAAATCCGCGCGATGAGGGTGAAAGGTGGTAGCCCTTTCGGTCGATCGGCGGCTTGGGCATTTATTCTGGCGATTCAGCAAGAGGAGATTAATAGCATTTCGGAGCTGAATGAACGGATACAGGAGATATCAGGTCAGCTGATTGCCCTGAAGCCGACAATGGGCACTATAGCGAATACCATTTACTTAGTAAATAAACAATTTTCATTGAAGAAAGATGATGGGCTCGAACTGTGCAAACAGTCCATCTTAAAGCTGTGTCGACGGATTATCGAGTTGTCTTATGACGCTGTCAATAAGCTTGGAGTTTTTGGCGGTTCGCTGGTCAAGGAAGATACGACTGTGATGATGCACAGCTATAGTAGCTCCCTTATGAGTTGTTTTCGAAACGCAGCTGAACAGGGAAAACAATTCCGCGTCATTTGCACTGAATCACGTCCACTTCGTGAATCACGTTTGGCCGTCAAAATGTTGCAAGGCTACGGAATTCCGGTTACTTATATCACAGACGCTTCCATATGGGAATTTATTCCTTCCGCGGATATTGTCATTATGGGTGCTGACGCGATAGCTTATAACGGTGATGTAGCCAACAAGATGGGCGCTGCCCTCGTTACTCAACTTGCTATGTTAAGCAAAGTACCAGTCTACGTTGCCACTGAAATTTTCAAATTGGATCTCCGAACCCGTACAGGTTATCGTATTCAGATGGAGAGGAGATCGGCTGACGAAATCTTACAAGATGGGGACTTTGATTCACTTGAGGGCATCGAAGTTATCAACCAGTTTTTCGATCTGACGCCAAGTTACCAGATAGCGGGTCTGATCACGCAGTATGGCATTTTTGGAAGTGAAATGGCGCCCCAGTTATGGGAGCGATTTGAACGCGATTTGCTAGTACAGGGTGAAAGCGGAGATTAAGTGAATACAGAGTATGACATCATTGCTATTTGTGGTTCTACTTACGATATCACGGCACTGGCACACACTGACGTAGTATTTTATGATTCAACTCCCAGTCGAATATATACGACTTGTGGGGGTTCTGGCCGGAATGCTGCCGAAAATATGGCTCGTCTTGGTCTGCGAACAAATATTATCTCTGCTTTCGGAACTGACGAATTCTCGAAAACACTAATTGAATCATGCCATAAAGTCGGAATGGATACGAGATTTTGCCACATATCGAAAGGCGATCGCGCGTGCTTGTATCTAGCCTTGCTAGATTCTGAGGGAGAACTGATGTTGGCCGCATCAGATCTCTCGGTGTTGGAAGCTTTCCCTCTCAAATTGCTGAGTCAGGCTAAAGATTACATTAACAATCACTCGCTCACATTTGTTGACACCAATTTATCAGAAGAAGCACTTCTAACAGTTGCTCGAATCAGCGATCGCGATATTTTTGCTGATACCGTATCCGTAGCCAAGGCACCACGCCTAAAGAAAATTCTACCGAGATTGACAATACTAAAAACAAATAGACGAGAATTGTCAGCCTTGGCTGAAATAGATATTGAAAATGATCAAGATATTTTGCGCGCGGCGAAAATTATTCTGGCCCACGGTACAAAACAGCTATACGTGACCTTGGGAGAAAAAGGGTCTTGCTTCATCGATAGTGACGGTCAGGTTCAATGGATGCGCGCATTTCCTGTTGATGTGCTGAATGTCACGGGTGCGGGTGATGCCTTTTGTGGAGGTATTGCATACGGATTCCTGCACAAATTACCACCAGCAGATATTTTACAACTCGGGACAGCAATGTCGCATATAGCGCTTAGTAGCTTTGACTCCGTTAATGTCGAGGTATCGGAGGATAGAATGCTTAAACTCAAAGAAGAGTTCAGCGCATTGACGGAAAGAATAGGTTAGAGCGGGGATGGACATGGAAATGAATAACAAATATGTGGATATTTTGCCTGAAGTAGAGAATGCTCTAATTGAGAATATCCCGATCGTCGCCTTAGAATCAACGATAATTTCCCACGGGATGCCTTATCCAAAAAATTTGGAAGTCTCGAGGCGTTGCGAAGAAATTGTCAGGACTTATGGAGCTGTCCCTGCAGTTACCGCTATTGTGGATGGTCGAATCAAAGTCGGAGTTACTTCAGAAGAATTGGAACGTCTTGCAAAATCAAAAGATGTCTTGAAGGTCAGCAGGCGTGATATTCCTACTGCTCTCGCAAATGGCTCGGACGGCGCTACCACAGTGGCCGCCGCAATAATGATAGCTGATATGGTAGGGATTCGCGTCTTTGCGACGGGGGGGATCGGCGGCGTACACAGAAATGTTGAAGATACGTGGGATATATCAGCTGATCTACAAGAACTGGAAAGGGCTAATGTTTGCGTCGTCTGCGCAGGAGTAAAGAGCATACTTGATATTGGCAAAACACTGGAATATCTGGAAACCATAGGTGTTCAAGTCATGGCCTATCAAACACAGGAATTCCCTGCCTTTTACTCCGTTGAAAGCGGTTATCAAGCGAATTATATGGCGACAAGCGCGGATGACGTCGCACGTATTTTCAAAATAAAAATGGATATGGGTATCGATGGTGGCATACTCGTGGGAAACCCAGTTCAACGAGAGTACGCCATGGAGAAAGCTATTGTGGACTCCGCTATTGAGCAAGCAATAAGCGAAGCAAATGTTAAAGGAGTTACTGGACGTGAAATAACACCATACTTACTATCACGGATACTAAGTCTTACTGACGGGCAGAGTCTAAATTCAAACACACAGTTGGTATGGAACAATTGTAAAGTCGCTGCTCAGATTGCTGTTTCACTTACCGGCATCACTCAAGAAAAAGAGATTCGTCAATACTTGGCGAGGATGCCAAAACCTTAGTTTAGGGGTAGGGTGAGTCCGACGTTTTCAGTATCGCAGTACGTATACAAGGAAAGCGAATAATTGGCTCATTCAAAATATAAGGAGGAAACAACTATGAAAAGAGTTATTGCGTTGCTCATTGGAATTAGTATGCTTGTTATTTTTATGGCAGGATGCTCCCCGAGTCAGAAGCCGGATTCCACAGAGCCAGAGACAAAACCAACAAGCGAAAATAGTGAACCTTCAGAGCCATCTGAGGAAGAATTCACTGTCGGATTTTCAGTAATTACATTAAACATCGAGTATTACGCCATTATGAAAGATGCCTTCGAAGAGATGTGTGACCAACGTGGTTGGAAATACTTGGTGACTGAGTCGGGGCAGGATGTTGAGGCGACGCTAAATGATTGTGCCGACCTCATTCATAAGGGAGTTGACGCGCTCGTAATCGCTAGTTGGTACGGTGATTCAATGGGCGAAGTGTATGAACTAGCGGCAGAAGCCGACGTTCCTGTTTTCTTTATCAATACTGGTGGACTTGAGGACGGTGATCCTTATATTTCGCACGTACTTGCCGATGACTATGATACCGGAAAATTTATCGGATACTGGACAGCCAAGTATTTTATAAATGAAAAACAGAAATCCGATATTCGGTTCATTACTCTTACAACAGCAACATCAATTGGTCGTAACCGAATGGATGGTTTTGTTGAAGGACTCAAAGACGGTGGAGTCAACGGTGATTGGCTACACGAATATCTGTTCAACACACGCGAAGACGCTCTGGCGGCAACAGAAGACGCGCTTATTACCTATCCAGAGATTGACCTTATTCACTCCTGCAGTGATGTCGCAGAGCTTGGCTCGTACGATGCGGTTGCCGCGGCTGGAAGAACAGAAGTGATTATCAATGGTTGGGACATTGGGGATGAACAGAAAGAACTAATTAGCGGTGGTACACAATTTGTATCTTTGGTCGACGTTGACCCTGTTTACGAAATGTTACTTACACTAGACAACGTCGAGGCATATCACGAAGGGAAAACAGTGGAAAAATACTTTACGTATTACCCGAAAATACTAACTGCTGAAGGATACGTAACGTACGATGAAGTAATGGGAAAAGAATAAGAAGGAAATTCCTAATTAGCAGGAATTAACGTGTCACCACTGGCTCTAGCTCGAAACGATAATTTGTCCGGGGCCAGTGGTGAATTATTATATTGACACTTCTGAATACGAGTCACGAGATTGATCGTCAGGCCAATTCTCAAGAGCGGGTGATAAGGTGCTAGTTTTAAAGAATATCTCGAAAAGTTTTCCTGGTGTTAAGGCACTCACGGGAGTTAATCTGGAGATAAGAAGGGGCGAGGTGCACGCGCTTGTTGGTGGAAATGGCGCAGGTAAGTCAACATTGATGAAGATTCTTTCCGGAGCCTATAAAAAAGATGAGGGGCAAATCTGGATAGATGGAAATGAAGTTGATATTGGATCTCCCAGAGAATCAGAAAAATACGGAATCTCAATAATTTACCAAGAATTAAACCTCATTAATTCTTTGACTGTTGCTGAAAACATATATCTTGGAAGACAACCACGATCCCGGGGTATCGTTCAATGGAAAAAGATGAACAGGGATGCCCGGGATCTTTTAGAACATTTAAACATTGCTATTGATCCGCGCCATTATGTTTGGCAACTAAGCATAGCGCAGCGCCAAATGGTTGAAATTGCAAAAGCTGTGGGTATGCAGTCGAATATACTGATAATGGATGAACCCACTTCTTCATTATCTGATAGAGAGACACAAGTACTATTTTCCATTATTCGTAAGTTAAAAGAGCGACAAGTTTCTATTATATTCATCACTCATAGATTAGAAGAAGTATTCGATATCTCTGATCGAGTAACTGTATTGAGAGATGGCCAATACATTGCCACACGGAATATTGACGAAATAAACCGTGATGAACTCATCACATTAATGATTGGCCGTGAGTTATCACAACAATATCCTGAACGACAGGTTGAATTAGGCGAAATAATCCTTCAAGTTGAGAATCTATCCGGTACTTCAAGATTCCATAATGTCAGCTTTAGTTTGCGCCGAGGAGAAGTGCTTGGCTTCACAGGGATGGTTGGAGCTGGGCGGACAGAACTTATGCGTGTTTTGTTCGGCGTAGACAGAAAACAATCGGGAACAGTTGTTCTTGCAGGACGTTCTATCAGACGGGCTAAGCCGCGCCTCAGCATACGTTCGAAAATGGGATTTGTAACTGAGGATAGAAAAATAGAAGGACTAGCGCTGAATTTGCCCGTTAAACACAATATTTCAGTTGTCGCCCGTTGGAAAATTAAGAGATATGGCCTAATCAATACAAATCTCGAAAAACATTTCGCCGAGACCTACGTCAAAATGTTGGACATAGTCACGCCATCAGTCAATCAAGATGTGCTGTATCTTAGTGGCGGTAATCAGCAGAAAACAGTCCTTGCCAAGTGGCTCATGTCGGACGCAGAAGTAATCATTATGGATGAACCGACGAGGGGTATTGACGTCGGGGCGAAGTACGAAATTTACGAGATTATCAATCGCCTGGTAGGCGAAAATAGGGCGGTCATTATTGTTTCATCTGAGGTAGAAGAGGTGATGGGAATATGCGACAGGATCATCGTTATGTCTGAGGGAACCATTTCCGGTGAGATTCTTAGGGAAAACTTTTCTCAGAAACTCATTGCGGAGTATTCCGTTGGAGGTGTAAGTTGAAGAAAGAGTTGGAAAGTAAGTCATCCAGATTCACAGACACGTTGAAATACCTTTGGAATGGGTTAGGGGTCTGGTTGATATGTATAATTATTTTTATTCTTTTGGCGGTATCTACCAAGACCTTCCTATCATCGAATAACTTGATAAATGTAGTACGCCAAGTTGCCGTAACAGGCATAGTAGCTCTGGGTGCGACTTTTGTTGTCTTGAGCGGTGAAATAGACCTAAGTCAGGGCTCTGTTGTTGCATTGATAGGTTGTATTTGTGCCAAGCTAATCGTTGAATCCGGGATGAGCGTTGCCTTGTCGATAGTTATCTCCCTTGTGATTGGCTGCTTGATCATGACGGTAATCGGCGTAATAATTAGTGTGGCTGGAGTGCCATCATTTATCGCTACCCTTGGACTACAATACGTTATACTCGGGGTGGTTCTCTTGTTAACCAACAGTATTCCGATAATTGGTTTGCCGGATAGTTTTACGTATATCGCCAGGGGATATATCGGGGGTATTCCTCTTTCGGCAATTATCTTATTTGTCGTGTTCATTTTAGGAGCATTCGCTCTTAAGTATTTCCCGTTTGGAAGAAATGTAATTGTTGTAGGGGAAAACCCTCTGGTTGCGGAACTATCAGGGATACGAGTTACTATGACAAAAATCTTAGTCTATTCTTTGGCTGGTGTCACTAGTTCTCTCGGCGGGATCGTTCTGGCGTCGAGACTGGGCTCAGGGCAACCTTCCTCTGGAACAGATGTTTCACTGATGGCGCTTGCGGCAGTATTCATTGGGAGCGCCAGTAAAGGAGGCGTGATGAGCACGCTGGCTGGGACTCTAATCATTGGGATGATTAGTAATGGCCTTAATCTTCTTGGTGTAGCCGCGGCATGGAAAAACGTCGCACTTGGTAGCATTATCATCACTGCCGTAGCACTTGATGTAGCTAAATCGAGAAGAGCCAAGAGAGATATGAGTTGAGATTGGTGATGATTCAAGGAGACGGCTAACAACGACCAGTTTCAGGGTATATCGACTCAAGAGTGAAGATATTTTTATCAAAGGGGGTGAGCATTCAATGCTAACAACTGAGCGGCAAGAAGAATTAATGCGCATTGCAATGGAAGAAGCTGAAAAAGCGATTAGACGAGGTGATGATCCCTTCGGTGGTGTTATTGCGGATAAAGAGGGGAATATCATTGTGCGAGATGGCAACCGCGAGAACACGGAACAGAACAGGGCTGCTCATGCAGAAATAGTTTTAGTGAGGGAGGCTTGCCGAGTACTGGGAACGACTGATTTAGAAGGCTACATACTTGTATGTAATGGTGAGTGCTGTCCTATGTGTGCCTCCGCGTTATTGTTAAGCGGGATAGACGAGTTCTATTACGGCATGCACATGCGACTAGATGAGTGCAACCCAGCGATTCGTTTGACTGAAGTCGCCGCCCACGCCAAACAACAATGTGTAATAATTGGTGGGATTTTTGAGGATGAATGTAGAACACAGATATTGCGTGGTTGGAAAAATCTAGCGAGTTAAAATAGCTGATTTCTCGAGTCTCGGAATAAGTTGGACATATTTCTGGAAAGACCGAAAGCAAATAGAAGTTACGGACAGCTTGCTACAATTTCACAAACACTCTACTGAGATCCCCGCAAACCGTAAGGTAGCCACGGTAGTAGCGGCCGTCCGGATATTCTTAACGATCCTCTCGCTTGTGTTATTATCTCTCTGATCAAGAGTTAAATCTATAGTTCTCCAGACAGTTGAGGGAATCTTCTTGATAAGAATCAGGGATAAAAACTACGGGGCCAGGCTCATTGTCTTTGACAAGGATGGCCTCCTTTTCAAAAGCATGCCTTTTTGGATTTCACTCCTCCTGGCGCGGACCGAGGCCTTCCAGGAAAAATTCCCGGACCCTGACCTGCTTGCCCGCTGGTACCGGATGCTGGGGGTCGAGGCCACTTTTGATTCCCGGCTCAGGATTGAAAAGATCTGGAACAAGGGGCATTTCGCGACGGCCTCGATACCGGAGGAAATCATGGCCCTGGCCGGTTTCCTCTGCTTTGAGGATCCGGACCTGAGCTGGATCGAGGCGAAGGTTCTGGCAGAGGAGATCATCGATCGGGGCGACGAAACCTTCGACTTCGAGGCATCCCTTGTCCCCCAGCCGGGTTTCCCTGATATCTTCCAGAGGCTGAGGCAGGCGGGCATCCCCTACGGGATCGCGACAAGCGATACCTACGACAGGACCATCACCTCCATTGACCTCTATGACAAGGCCGGCCAGCTGGACTTCATCGTCACGCCTGATGATGTGACACTGGGAAAACCCCATCCGGATATGCTACTCCATATCAGTGAACTGATGGAGGTTCCCCCTGGGGAGATGCTGATGGTGGGGGATTCCATGGTGGACATGCTTATGGCGCAAAGGGCGGGCGCGATCGGCGTGGCCATACCGGAGATTGCCTCCGACCGGCCTGTCATCGCCCGGGTGGCCAGCCTGGTGATTGACTCACTGGATGAGATCGTCTTCTAGGAGGAAACCATGTACATCTCCTACTATGATTCCCCGATCGGCAGGCTCTTATTGGCCAGCGACGGACAGGCCCTGACCGGCCTTTGGGTCGAGGGCCAGAAGTATTACGCCGCGACCCTGGAGGGGGAGGTGGTGGAGGCTAAGGAGCTCCGGATCTTTGAAAGGACGACCAATTGGCTCGACCGCTATTTTTCAGGGCAGGCGCCCGACCCTCTAGACCTGCCTCTCGCGCCGGAGGGGAGCGATTTCCGGAAGGGGGTCTGGCAGCTCCTCCTGGAGATCCCCTACGGTGAGACCAGGACCTACGGGGAGCTCGCCCTCCTCATAGGAGGCCGGCAGGGGGCCGGCAGCTCGGCCCGGGCAGTCGGGGGCGCCGTGGGCCACAACCCCATTACCGTGATCATCCCCTGCCACCGGGTCATAGGCAGTGGAGGCAAGCTGACGGGCTTTGCCAGCGGACTAGGCAGGAAAAGCTGGTTGTTGGAGCACGAGGGCCGGTCGGTAACAGACTAGTCCGCTTTTGTCGCTCCCTCGTACTATAATCAAAGATGTGGGGCGCGGCCTTGCGTACCACCGGTGGATGAGCGGATGAAAGACTTCTTTGACTACAAAAAACCTGCCCTTTGGATCACGGCAACCCTGGCGGCTGCCTGTGTGGTTCCGGCCGTCCTGGTGCTGAGAAATTCGAAACGAAGCCTGAAGCGCCTGCTGGGCCGGATCTACCGTGTTGAGAAGGTCATCTACCAGGCCCCCTTCTATTCCTTTGAGCATAAGCAGGGGGAAGCCCCCTTGTTCCGGCTCACGGATAACTGTGAACTCCTGGAAATGGCCCGGGGGGAAGAAGCCTGGGTGAGCCTGGGGCTCCTGGAAGGACTTGTGCTCGATCAGGGGAATTTTGATGACCTGTTCGTCACCGGCCGGGAAAGGGCCATTGCCAGGCTCCGTCGGAATAATTGCCGGGCCTGGCGGATTGGCGGGTCCCGGGATCCGGTCTTCTATTATTTCCTGCAACAGCGGAGGGGTGACCTTTACCTGGCCCAGGGCTATCGGGCGGACGGCCTCGAAGCCTCTGAGTCAACGGCCTCCGTCATCCGCTACCTCTTGGCCCTGCGGCCGGTCGATTCCGAATAAGAGGATCCGCGCTAGCTTATCCTGGCCCTGGGTCCCAGGGCCTCTTTTATGAAATCCAAGACGAAATCGAAGTCCTGGGGCGCCGTGTAGACCTGATTGTGGATCAGGCGTGAGGAACGGAGCTTGATGGTATTTTTCTTCCGGATCACTTTGACCGTGTTCACTTTCTTGAAGCTGGTGGAGAGTGACTGCCTTGACCCCGCTAGCAGGCCAGCGCCGGCCAGGCCGGGGTTGGCGGTGGCCAGGCCCAGGAGGGTGGCGGCCCCACCCAACTTTTTCGCCTTCTTGGCCTGGGAAGGGATCTGGGCGTGCCTGATCCCCTTGGCATCCATTTCAAACAGGACGGTGTAGCGCCCCCTCATATACAGGGCGTAGGCATAGTAGCCGAGGGCGGCCAGTGCCATGAGGAAGAGTCCGACGTAAAGGGCGCCACCGCCGAAGTCCCTGATCAGTTCCAGGGCCCCCTGGCCCGGGAGGGAAAGCAGGAAAATGAAGAGGGAGATTCCCAGCCAGACAAAGAAGAATATCTTCCAGATCAGGAGGAGGAGGCTGGGGTTGCGGTAGAGGTTAAACTCATAAACCCAGCGGAATTGACCCGGGGGGCCTTCCCTTATTTGTGAGGGGCGGTCAGGGATCGGATGATCAGTCACGGGCTTGCCTTCCTTCTGAAAGGGCCTGGATCAGGCCCTTTGCCTCTTTCTCAATTGTAGGTTCAAAGAGGCCCGGGATCAAGCGGGCAGGGCCGATACAAGTGTGACCGCGGGAAGAGGCCGGGATTATCTATGCTGTCCCCGGGTGTTGACCAAGCTTTCCCTGCCATGGGGCGTTGGCCGGGGCCTGTCTAAAGAAAGGAAAGGTGACTTGATATGAAGGTCTTTATGGTTGGTGGGACGGGACTTATCGGGTCTGAAGCCGCCCGTGAGCTGATAAACCGCGGGCATGAGGTCTCTTCGATCGCGCTTCCCCCGCTGCCGGAAGGCGAGGTGCTCCCGGAGGCTATGCGGATCGATTTCGCCAATTACATGGAATTAACGGACCAGGAACTGAAGGCCTATCTCGAGGGTGTGGAGGGCCTGGTCTTCGCCGCCGGCATCGATGAGCGGGTCGAGGGGCCGCCGCCCATCTATGAGCTTTTCAAAAAATACAATATTACCCCCTGGAGAGGCTACTTGCCATCGCCAAGGAAAGCGGTGTCAGGCATGCCGTGATCTGCGGCTCCTACTTTGCCACCTTCGACCGCCTCTGGCCGGAATTGGAGCTGGCCCGGCATCACCCCTATATCAGGAGCCGGGTTGACCAGGCCCGGATGGCCCTGTCCTTCGCGGACGAAAATTTTGATGTCGCCGTCCTGGAGCTTCCCTACATCTTCGGCACGCAAGCGGGCCGGAAGCCGGTGTGGGTCTTCCTGGTCGAGCAGATTAGGAATATGAAAAAGAGGACCCTGTATCCCAAGGGCGGAACCACCATGCTCACGGTCAAGCAGGTGGCCCAGACCATCGCCGGTGCCCTGGAAAAGAACAGGGGAGGCAACAATATCCCCGTCGGTTACTACAATATGGAATGGACGGAGCTCCTGGCCATCTTCCACAAGTACATGGGGGTGCCGGACAAGAAGATCGTAACGATCCCCAGCTGGCTCTTCAAACTTGGGGTCCGCAAGACGATCAAAGAGCAGGAAAAGGCCGGCCAGGAAGGGGGCCTCTACTTGCCCGAATTCGTGAAGGTTATGACCTCCAAGGCCTTTATCGACAAAAAATGGATCGAGGCGCTCGGGGTCGGCCCTGATGACATCGATGCCGCGATCGGGGAGTCGGTCAAACTGAGTATGGAGGTCCTGGACCATAAGACAGAGACGATTGATATGAAGGGCGAATAAAAGCTCAAAAGAAGATTGTGAAGGGGCGCCGCTTTCGTAGAGATCCGGCGCCCCGCCCTGTCCAGGGACGGGAGCAGGGCCTTGCGTGGTACACTGGGCCTAATGTGTCTATGGAAAGGGCCTTGAATTGAAGCGATCGACTGAAAATAATGAGGATTCCCGGCGGGGGCCCCTTGGAAGGAATGCCTTCTGGCTGATTTCCGCCTCCCTCCTGGCCGCTGGTATCCTGCTCTACCTATTCCTGCCGGGGACACCGGAACCCTTCCATCAAAACATGCTCCCCCTGGGGGACCACCCCATTCTGACGGCCCTGGTCGCCTTCATCCCCTCCCTGATCCTCATGGTCCTCATGAGCCTGGGCAGGATGCGGAGCATCAACCTGGTCCTCATCAGCCTTGGTGTCTCCCTGCTCCTCGCCCTCCTGGTCTGGCGGATGCCCCCGGTCCTGGCGGGCCACAGCATCCTCTTCGGTATGACTGTCGCCGTTTTCCCGCTCCTCTGGGCCCTCCTCAACGCCATTTGGATCTTCCGCCTCCTGACCGACAGCGGTCATTTTGAGACCCTCCGCCTCTCGCTCCAGCGCGTGAGTCCCGATAAACGGATACAGACAGTCCTGGTGGGCTTTGGCCTGACCGCCCTGATTGAGAGCATCGCCGCCTTTGGCGCGCCCATCGTCCTTGTGACCTCCATGCTGATCGGCCTCGGCTTCCCGCCCCAGCTGGCGGCAGCCGTCGCCTTGATCTCCGATTCCGCCCCCAGCGCTTGGGGCACACAGGGTTTGCCCATCCTCATGCTCAGCTCGGTGACGGGGCTTGACGCCGACCGGCTCGGTAGCTTCGTTGGTTGGCAGACCCCCCTGATGGCCGCCCTCCTTCCGATCGGGGCCGTGATCATGGTGTCCGGCTGGAAGGGCTTCAAGGGTGTCTGGCCCCTTCCGCTCCTGGCGGGCTTCAGCTATGGGCTGGTCGGCGTCCTCAGCTCCCACTTCCTTCCCATATCCATCACAGGCATGGCGGCCGGCCTGGCCAGTGTCGGCGTCATCCTGATCGCTGCCAGGCTGGTGAAACCCACCTCCATCTGGACCTTCCCGGGCCAGGAGTCCCTTGAGGAGGACCGGACTGCCCTCCCCAGGGGCGAGGTGATCCGGGCCTGGTCCCCCTTCATTGTCCTGGTCGCCGTCATGGCCCTGGTCAACGGGACGGGCCTGGCCAAGCTCATGTCAGGTTTCGGCAACCTCTCCTTCTCCTGGCCAAAGCTCAACCAGGCGGTCTTCAGCCCGGATCCTCACACCGGCTTCCACGTCAACTATCCGGCCGCCTATGACCAGAATATCCTGACGGCCGGGGGTACGCTCACCCTGATCGCCGGTTGGATCAGCGCCCCCATCCTCGGCCTCAAACCCAGGCAGGTCCTGAAAAGCTATTGGGGCGCCTTCAAAGGCATGCTCCTGGCGGGTAGCACCATCGCCTGCATCCTGGGCCTGGCCTACCTGATGAACTATTCGGGTATGGCGGCCTCCATTGGTCTGGCCGTTTCCTTGGTCAGCGCCTGGGCCCTGCCACCCCTCATGGTGGTCCTGGGCTTCATGGGCTGCATCATGTCAGGCAGTGTCTCGGGGGGTAACGCCCTGTTCGGCGGTGCCTCCCTCTTCGCGGCGCAAAGGTTGAACCTGGACCCCCATCTGATCACTGGGGCCCTCTGCTCGGGTGGAACCCTGGGCAAACCCATAACCCCCCAGAGCCTGGTCCTGGCGGAAGCCGCCATGGGCCACCAGGAGACGGATCCGCCCCATCGGCTGATTTCAAGGCTGGTAGGCTGGGTCGCCCTCTATGCTGTCGTTATGATCATTATTGTATATATACAAAGTCTCTTCCTCTGATGGCCAAACCGCAATTCCCACCGCCTGAGAGGCTGACTTGTTATGCAAGGAATTTGGCATTTTAAGAAATTTTATGCTAAATTCAAAGCAGTGGAGGCTTTGGACACCGGCACATCCCATCAGGCCTGATTGGAAATCTCCAGACTCTTTATCAACCGCCTCCCCGGAAGACCGACCCCTGGTTCGGCAACCAGTCATCCTGAGTGCGGCGGCCGCCGCGGTGAACCCAAAGAGCAATAGAATGCCGAGGGAAATAAATATGGCAAAGGATCTTCCTGCCGACCGTATCCTGGCCCTGGAAAAGGAACTCTGTGACTTGCGGAAGCAGGAGGAGGGACTCTATGCCGGGATCGGCAGGGTGGCCTGCGACCAGTACGGGGCCGAAGCCTTCGGAGATCTTTCCGATCGTCTGAAAGAATTGGAAAAACGCCTCGAACGAACCTGCCAGGACCTGGACCAGGCTGTCGCCGGGTTCGGAGGTGGCGATAGGAGGAGCCGGCGGACGCGCGGCCGTATCTGCAGTTGTTGCGGTCATGAGAATCCGGGAGGCACAGACTATTGCGATGAGTGCGGCGCGAGGCTCATCGCCTGGGAGAAGCTCTTATGCGCGGAATGCGGTTCGGAGTTGTCGGCCGGCCTTCCTTTCTGCGACCAGTGTGGCTCCCGCCTGCAGGAAGAGAGGTGATCCTTGTGGCAGGTTATAAACGACCCTGTATGCACTGTGGGAACTTGATCGATGACGACGCCAGATACTGTCTTTATTGCTCCAGCCGGAGCCCTTTCGGCTACCATTGCCCCAGTTGCCTCAAGCCCATAAAGATAGGCCAGTCGATCTGTTCCGCTTGTGGACGGCCGCTTTACATTGTCTGCCCGCATTGCGGCCAACAGACCTTCGTGGATGACCGTTGCCAGGTATGTGGCATCAGTCTTCTTGTCCAATGCCCCAACAGCCGGTGCGGGGAGCCGCAGTTTTTCCAGAATATCAGCTGTACAGCCTGCGGACAGGCCATGCAGGGTCCCAAACAAAAGAAACGGAAGGGGGGATAAGGATCCATGTTGAGATCATTCACCAGAAATTACGAGGATAATTCGACGGAGTCAGGCTTCCAGTTCACTTTCTATTGTGATCTATGCAATGACGGCTTCAGAAGCAGTTTTGTGGAGAGCAGCACCTACAAGAAGAGGCAGGGGCTACGGGGTCTCTCACAGGGGGTAGGTGTTCTGGGCTCTCTGGTTGGTGGCAGGGCGGCCTCAATCGGCTATTCCCTGGGACGAGGCGGGGGGATTTTGTCCGAGCGTTTCCACGACCAGCCACCCGCCTGGCACAAGGAGCATGAACAGGCCTTTGAGCGGGCCCGCAACGAGGCCCTGCCACACTTCCACCGCTGCCATGGCTGCAATCAGTATGTCTGCCAGGTCTGCTTCAACGAGGATGAAGGTCTTTGCACCAAGTGCGCGCCCCGCCAGGAGATCTATGTGGCCAAGGCAAGGGCCGACGCCTTGCGGCGTAACATCGACGAGGCCGGTGCCGATGCGACCGTCTGGCGCGGGGCCATTGAGAGCAAGACGACCATCTGCCCCGTCTGCGATAAGCCTGCCGGCTCAGGCAGTTTTTGCAACAATTGCGGGGCCGCCATGGGCAGACGGGTGTGTTCAGCCTGCGGCGCCGAGAATGCCCTTAATGTCAGTTTTTGTAATAACTGCGGTACCAAGTTGTCCGGAACCTGCCGCCCCGCCCGGCCTCTGCTCTTCCTGTGGCACCCAAAATCCGCCCGGGGTGAAGTTCTGCGGTAGGCCCTGCGGCGCCAAGCTTTGAAGGAGGCCGGTCTATGGACAGACAGGATTCAGCCGGGCCGGTCTCCTCGGCCTCGGTGTACAGGGGGGAGCTGGAATCCACCTTCCTTTCGGGCCAGGTGGATCTGACCATCGAGGCGGAAGGCCTTCTGCTGGAAACCGTATTCGATGCCTCCTTCCTGGGCTACGACTCCATCAGGGCCATCGTCAATCAGGGCCTGTCAATCCTGATCGAGTCAGGCAGGGGCCAGGTCCTGGTCTCGCGGATGGGGCGGGCGAATGACGAATTTTTCATGGACCTCTGCCAGGCCTTCAACGATAAGGTTCAACGCATTTTCCAGCCCAAGGGCCCGGTCCTCTTTGAGATGAAGGGCCCCCGCTACGACTATGGAGGCCGGCGGGGCCAGGCCTGCATCCGCGTATTCAGCGACTGTATCCTCCTCCTGCCGCCCAACCTGGATGCCAGGCGGATCCCCTTCGTCTTCGTGAAGGCTATGGAGTTGAAAGATTTCGTACTGACCCTGACCCTGGTCACGGGAGAGCAGTACGTGTTCTCCCAGCTCGGCTACGACCATGAGCCTTTTGCAAGGATCATCCGGGAATCCATCAAGGGGCTCCGCCAAGAGAACGCGGTGGTCGTCCAGGAACTGGACGGGTCCCTGGGACCCACCAGCCTGGTGGAGGCCTCCCGGCTCTTGCCTGAAGGGCTGGTCGTGGACTTGGGGAAGATCGTCTCCTGTTGCCCCTCAACAGCCCAGGTACTGGAGGAGCTACTGGCGGAAAGCCCGATTGGGGAATACTACGCGGCTCTGAAAACCCTGGCTGATCCGGCTGGACTTGCGGTCGGTTTCAAGGCCATGCGGGCGGCGCCGGTCCCGGAGTCTGAAGAGGAGGACGAGGAAGATCCAGACCTGGAATCCGGGGAGGATAGTCCGGATCAGGAGCTGGACCAGGAGGCAGGGCCGGTGTCGGCCTGGGCACTCTGGACGGTCATACCCTCCCGGGACGGCCAAAAGGCCGTGACCGAATTCGCCTTCCCCAAGGAAAAGGCAGCGACCTATGTCTTCCGTACAGATGGGGATTTCGATCGTTTTATGGTCATGCTCAACCGGGCCTTTGAAGCGACCCATTTCCAGCGGGAAGTCCTCTTCCTGACGGATGAGCAATTGAGGCAGGAACGCTATGCCAATGCCCTCATGTTGCTTGTCCGGACCCCGGCCCTGATCTATCTCAAGGAACGTTTTTTCGACCGGGTCATCCATCGCTCCCTGGAGAGCTGGACCAGGAATCTCAAGGAGAAGCTTCAGGCGCCAATTCCCTGAGGAGGGCGGGTACCAGCTCGTTGACATCAGCGACCAGGCCATAGCTGGCAAAAGCGAAGATAGGCGCCTTGGGGTCCCGGTCTATGGCGACCAGGATCTTCGTCTTTTCTATGCCTACCGTAAATTGTACGGCCCCCGATACGCCACAGGTGATGAGGAGTTTTGGCGCGATCATTTTCCCGCTCTGTCCGATCTGGAAATCTTCCGGGATCCAGTCTTCGTCGACAGCGGGGCGGGTTCCACCGACGGTGGCACCCAGGGCTTCTGCTAGATCGTAAAGCCGGAGGAAATTCTCCTTCGATCCCATACCACGCCCACCGCATATGACCACATCGGCCTCCTCCAGGCGGGACGCCGCGGGCTTTTCAAGGCTCACCTCCCTGACCAGGGTTTTCAGATCGGCAGCCAGGGGCAGGACCTCCATCCGCTTGATGAAGCCAGCCGCTTCCGGCAGCCTGTCGGGCAGGGCAAAGACATTGGGTCTGACAGTCGCCATCTGGGGCCTGTGCTCAGGGATGACGATGTCCACCATTATCCTGTCGCCGTAGGATGGCTTTGTCTGAAGCAGATGCCCATCCGGATCCAGGCTGAGATCCAGGCAATCCGCTGTCAGGCCGGTGCCCAGTCGCGCGGCGACCCGGGGCGCCAGGTCGCGCCCCATACTGGTCGCTCCCAGCAGCACGATGTCAGGCTCCCTGTCCTGGATGAGCCGGGTCAGGAGCCGGGCGTAGGGCAGGGTCCGGTAGTTATCCAACTCGGCATGCTCGGCCAGGATCACCTCATCCGCCCCGTATTCGACAAGGTGGGTGCCCGTTTCCTCCAGTGCCTGCCCCATGACGAGAACAAGTGTCCTGCCCCCCGTCTCTCCCGCCAATTCGCGGGCCTTGCCCAGGAGCTGCAGGCTGACCGGGGCCAATTGACCGGCCCTTGTTTCCGCTACTACCAATACAGTCTTCATTGCCATCCCTTCAGCACCTGGTCCCCGGGTTAGGACCCGATAAGCCCCTCCCGTCTCAGACGGGCCAGCAGAGTTTCTGCCATCTCCCCCACCTCACCCTCGATCATCTCGACCTTGGATTGTCTTTTGGGTCTGAAGGCGCGGATGACCCTTGTGGGGGAGCCGGCCAGGCCGATCCTGTTCAGGTCGGCCTGGAGGTCATCGGCATCCCATTCCGTAATTGTCTTTTTCCCCGACCTCACGATACCGAGGGGGGTGGGGTAACGGGGTTTGTTGATCTCCTTGCCCACCGTGACCAGGGCAGGCAGGGGCAGGACCCAAACGGCTTCCCCACCATCCATTTCACGCCGGGCCGTGAGAAGTTGTCCATCCCAGTCCAGACCTTTCACCAGGCTGGCCTGTTCCCAGCCCAGGAGCTCCGCCAATTCCGGACCGACCTGGCCGGTATCCGAATCAACCGCGTGTCGGCCGCACAGGATCAGGTCGACGGGCTTAAGCTTATCTATAGCCAATGACAGGGTGTAGGCCGTGGCCAGTACGTCGGCCCCGCCCATCCGCCGGTCACTCAGCAGATAGGCCTCATCCGCGCCCAGGGCCAGCGCCTTCCGGAGCGCTTCCCGGACCTGGGGCGGCCCCATACTGATAACGCTGACCCTGCCAGCCCCTTTTTCACGCAGGCGCAAGGCCTCCTCCAGGGCGTTCTCATCGAAGGGGTTGAGGACGCCCTCCGTCCCCTCCCGGACAAGATTGTGGGTGACGGGGTCAATTTCGACCTGCAGGCTCTTGGGTACCTGTTTGACACAGACGACGATGTGCAAGGGCTTATCCCTCCTGGGCGTATTCCTTCAAGGCAGTCATTCCGATGATCATGCGCAGGACCTCCGAAGTGCCTTCACCAATCTCGAGCAGCTTGGCGTCACGGAAGTATCTCTCCACCGGATACTCCCTCGAGTAGCCGTTCCCCCCGAAGATCTGAATGGCATCCTTGCAGTTGGCCATGGCCACTTCCGAGGCCTTCAGTTTGGCCACGGCCGCCTCCTGGGAATACCGGCCGCCCTGGTCACGTTTCCAGGCGGCCAGATAGGTCAATTGCCTGGCGGCTTCAATCCCCACGACCATGTCAGCGAGTTTGAATTGGATCGCCTGGAGCCTGGCAAGGGCCGCCCCGAAAGCCTGCCGCCTGTTGGCGTAGACCGCTGCGGCCTCCATGGCTGCCCGGGCTGTCCCGATCCCCATGGCCCCCACCAGAACCCGGCCATAGTCCAGGGCCTCCATGGCGATCCTGAAGCCTTGGCCCTCCGCTCCCAGCAAATTTCCCGCTGGAATCTTGCACTTGTTCATAATAAGTTCGGCGGTCACGGAACCCCGGCAGCCCATCTTATCCTCTTTTTTCCCGATGCTGAAACCGTCCGAACCGGCCTCAACAAGGAACATGGAGATACCGCGGGCGCCCTGGGCGGGATCCGTCTTGGCGGCGATCAGGTAGACGCCGGCGATGCCCCCGTTGGTAATCCAGGCCTTGCTGCCATTCAGGATCCAGTGATCCCCTTCCCGGACCGCGGTCGTCAGCAGCCCGGCGACGTCGGATCCCGCGGCAGGCTCGGTCAAGGCAAAGGCGGCCAGACGCTCGCCGCTCGCCAGGTCGGGCAGATAGGCGGCCTTTTGCTCCTCCGTCCCGTACTTCAGAAGGGGGAGGGCAGCTATCCAGTGGGTATTCAGGGTCAAGGTAATGCTGGAGGAGCCGCGGGCCAGTTCCTCCAGGGTCAGGACGGCAGCCAGGGTATCCATCCCCGAGCCGCCGTAGGTCTCCGGGAAGGGGATTCCGAAGAGGCCGGTCTCCCGCATCTTTTCCACAACCGGCCAGGCCAGATCGTTGGCGCGGTCCATGGCCTCATCGTGGGGCGCCACCTCTTTTTCCGAAAATTCGACCATGGTCTCCCGCCATAGCCTCAGGTCGTCACTTAAGTTGAAATCCATGCGCTCAGTCCTCCTGTCTTTCTGTCACCGGATTTGTCCACAAATTATAGCATCCTGTCTTGCCGACCCTTGAATATCCTGTTGAATCATCCGATCGGGATATTTCCTTTGACTGAATTTTTTTCGAGTTCTAAGATAGTGGGGATCCCGATAGTCCAAAGAAAGGCGTAAAAAAGGAGAAAACATATGAAGTTGGAGCTGGAATCCCTTTACGTAAGAGACGTGGTATTCGGTGATAAGACGATTGTCAAGGAAGGTTTGCTCACCATTGACAAGAAAGAAATGACCGAGCTGGTACTGTCTGAAGTTGAAATCGCCTCAGTCGAACTGAATATCGCCCGACCGGGCGATAAAACCCGCCTGGCCAATATCATGGATGTAATTGAGCCGCGTGCAAAGGTCAATCAGGAGGGTACGGATTGGGCCGGCATACTCGGTGGGCTTGAAAACCATCTGGGTAAGGGGACGACTCGGGCGCTAAAGGGTATGTCCATCATGATCCACGACCGTACCTGGGATCATTCCAGCATCATGATCGCGCACTTGGATATGAGTGGCCCCTGCGCACTCTATTCGCCCTACAGTAAGTTGGTCAATCTTTCCATGGACTGCAAACCGGTTGAGGGAGTGGATCTTTATGATTTTTCCCGTGCGCTACGCCGGGCCGGCTACAGGCTGGGTGTCCATCTGGCCCGGGCGAGCCTGGACCAGGCCGCTGATCAGATAGAAACACTGGAGAATGAGGGTTGCCATCCTGGCCTGCCGCGGATCGGTTATTATTTCCAGATGTTCAATCCACAGTTCGGCATCCCTGAATCCATACTGTACGGTTTTGAACTGCCCGATACGTTACCTCTGGTGATTCAGCCCCAGGAGGTAGTGGATGGCGCGGTGGCTTGGGGGAGATCCTATCAGCTGATGGAAACTTATTCCATACAGAATCATCCCATTATTTTCGATTTATGCCGTCGCCACGGCAAGGATCTCAACTTTGTCGGCATGATGGTGGGCAACACCAGCCTGGATGAAAGAAGGCGACAGCTGTCAAGTATGATGGCCGCCAATACCTTCAAGGATACCTTCAAGTGCAACGGTGTTATCCTGACCAAGGCTATGAGTGGCGCCGCCCATTATTGTGAGGCCGCCGTAGCTTCGGAATTGGAAAGACGTGGCGTAAAGACGGTGCTGATGGCAAATATCATGAACTCTCAAAGTACGGTTGAATCGGAGTTGATGTTCAGTGATCCCAAGCTGGATGCCGTCGTCCAGCTGGGAGCGACCATCGAAACGATCGACTGCCCGGCAGTGGATCGGGTTTACGGGGCCGATCCAACCGATACCCTGATGTTCTATTCGCGTACTTATCCACAAGCACAAGACGCCATCCGACTGGATATGTTCAATGTCCTGGGAGCCATGAACCATGTAGGTCATGGCAGTATGATGGGTGTCAATTACTAGGTGGCGTGACAGAAGGGCCAATCGTGGATGGCAAGAAGGAGATCGGGCGTGAGTAAAAAAAATGTGATCTGTTTTATCAATCAGTTTTTTGGAGGGATGGGTGGCGAGGCCCATGCGGATACAGGTTTCGCCCTCGTTGAGCGGCCGTTGGGCCCGGCCCTTCTTGTCAATTCCCTGATCAATGACTGGGGTCAGGTGGTAGCCACCCTTATCTGTGGTGACAATTATTTTGCCGAGAATCCGGAACAAGCCATCCAGGAAGGTTTGGAGCTTGTCGAGGGGTATAAAGCCGATCTTTTTCTGGCGGGACCCGCCTTCAACGCCGGGCGCTATGGACTTAATTGTGGGAACCTGTGCGCCGCCGTCCAGGAGGAGTTGGGCATTCCCACCCTTACTGCCATGTATCACGAAAACCCGGCAGTTGAGTTATTCCGGGACAAGACCCTGATTGTCAAGGCTGGCATCAGCGCATCGAAGATGAAATCAACAGCTGACAGGATGACGGCCATTGGCAAGAAAATGGTGCTGGGTCTTGAGCTCGGTAGTGCCGAGGCAGAAGGCTATTTCAGCCGCAATATTATCCGCAATGAAATGACTGACAAACAAGCCGGTATCCGGGCAGTTGAGATGATGTTGAAGAAGGTCAAGGGTGAACCCTTTGAAAGCGAGATGACCATACCGCAGTTCGATTTCATAGAACCGCCCCGACCCATCGAGGCCATCTCTGAGGCCCGGATTGCCCTCCTGACTGACGGTGGCCTGGTACCGGAAGGCAATCCCGATGGACTTCGTTCTTTTAGCAATACCGCCTGGGGCAAGCACGCTTACGTCAAGCTTTTCAACGATACAGCCGAGGTCGTGCACGATGGTTACGACAGCTCCCTGGTATTGGAAGACAAAAACCGCCTCCTCCCACTGGACGTCTTAACCGATCTTCAGGAAGAGGACAGAGTCGGCTACCTCGATCCGGAGATTTACGTTTGGGCAGGGAATGCCGCAGGGATCAGGGCCTGTCAGAGCATTGGGGCCGCCATTGCCCAGGACTTATTGGCCAAGGGCATTCAGGGAGCCATCCTGACCAGTACCTGAGGGACGTCTACCCGTTGCGGCGCAACGGCAGCACTCGAAATAGAGCGTGTGGGCATTCCGGTCGTACAGGTTACCACTATAGTCGATATTCCTCAGATGGTTGGCGTGTCACGGATCCTGCGTGCGGTTAGGCTCACCAGCCCCTGTAGCAACCCCGACCTGCCCAGCGAACAGGAGAAGATCCAGCGCAGGCAACTGGCTGTGAAGGCCCTGGCCCTGCTGGAAGAGGAAGGCCGGAAGAAGCATTTTGACAAGTTTGACTAAAAGCCAGACGCCAGGTTGACAGGCTATCTATAGTGGACCGAGGCGGGTCTGAGTCCTAGTCAACGAAGGTCAGGAGTTGGTCCACCCCTCTGCGTTTTGGCATCTGCGGTTCTTCCGCCGGGTAGCCTATGGCAACGACGGCCGACAATTTTTGTTCTTGGGGAATGCCCAGCTTGGCCTTGATCGCTTCCTCGTCAAAAATACCCATGATGACCGTGCCCAGTCCCAGGGCATAGGCGGAAAGACAGAGGGTCTGGGTGGCCAGGCCCGCGTCAAAGCTCTCCCAGTGCGTTCCCTTGCTGGTCGTGAAGCTGCCGTCCCGCTCATAACCTGAACGCGCCCCCACGGTCGTGACCAGGATCAGGGCGGGGGCCTTTTTGAATATCCCGCTGTTTTGCTCAAAACCAAGTACGCAGTGGTCGGCCAGGTAGGTCTTGAGGGCCTGGTCCTGGAGGACGAGGTAGCGGACCGTCTGCGAGTTCTTCCAACTGGGGGCGTGGGAGGCCAGGCCGATCAACTCCTCGAAAAGTTCTTGAGGGACAGGTTCAGCCTTGAATTCCCTGATACTTCTTCTTCCCTTGATTCCTTCAATAATATCCAAGATTCTTCTCCTTCATCAATTCAGGGGTCCTTTCCCGTAAAACCGGCAGGTTGCGACGGGTCAGGTCATCCTCCCCCTTCCGGCCTGATGGTTTGCAGGGTTGCCCTTGCCACCATAAGTTCTTCGTCGGTGGGTACCATATAGACCTTGACGGGTGAGTCATCCGTGGAGATCAGGGCTTCAGGCTCGTTCGCCGCGTTGCGGCCCTCATCCAATTTTACGCCCAGGCAGTCCAGGCCTTCCAGGATCTTCTTCCGCAAGGACGCGGCATTCTCACCGATGCCGCCGGTAAAGACGATGGCGTCCGCGCCGCCCAGGACGGCGAAGTAGGAACCTATGTAGCGTTTGACGCTGTAGGCGAAGACATCCAGGGCGAGTTGGGCCCGCTCATTGCCCGCCAGGGCGGCCTCTTCCAGATCCCTGATATCAGAGCTGACACCGGACAGGCCCTTCAAGCCACTCTCACAGAGCATGATCTCTCTGAGCTCCGCCGGGCTGTAGCCCTTCGCTTCCATAAAGGCCAGCACGTAGATGTCAAGATCGCCGCTCCGGGTTCCCATGGGGATCCCTGATTCCGGGGAGAAGCCCATGGAGGTATCCAGGGAGATGCCATCCTTGATCGCGCAGATCGATGAACTGCCTCCCAGGTGACAGGAGATGATCCGGCAGTCCTCCTTTGCCCGGTCCAGGATCTGCGGCATCCTCTGCGCGATATAGCCGTGGGAGGATCCGTGGAAGCCGTATTTACGGACTTGATACTTTTCCTGCCACTCATAGGGTATGGCGTAACTGGCCGCATAATCCGGCATGTTCCGGTGGAAATAGGTCTCGAAGACCCCGACCAGGGGGACCTGGGGCGCGGCCTCCGCAAAGGCCCGGATGCTCTCCAGGTAGATCCGGTTGTGGAGGGGGGCCGCCGGCAGATAGTATTCCAGCTTTTCCAGGACCTCTTCATCGATGACGGCGGGCCCGAAGAGCGGCCCCGCGTGAACCGTCTTGAAGCCGATGGCGTCAAGTTCGCCCAGATCACGGATTACACCGGTTTTCAGGATCTGGTCCAGGGCGAAACGGACAGATTCCAGATGGTTCTTGATATCGATGGCGCCAGAATGCCGCTGGTCCCCGCAATCCAAGCTGTAGTCCGCCCGCCCGGTCCCGATCCCGCCCACGCGAAGCTGGAGCAGGCTTTCTTCCTCGGGCATGACATAGAGGCGGATTTTCAGGGATGAACTTCCAACATTGCAGGAGAATATCTTCATAAAAAGTCCTTTCGGCTCAAGAAGGCCAAAACCAGGCAAATCAAGGGCAGGGGCCCTTGGACGCATGCCAGTTTATGCTACCCATTCACACAAACCATGTCAACTTGAAGGGTATATCGCCCTGTTTGGGAAATCGGGATCTTTCACTCAGCACAGATCCGCCAATATGGTTTATTATCGATATGGTCGATTTCCGCCCGCGCCGTATCCGGATCCGGAGCGGACAGGTGGAAAAGAAAGCAGACCCTGGAACAAATGGAGTGAAAGCGTGAATTATATCGGATCCAAGTACTCCCTCCTTCCCTTCCTGGAAAGTACCATTGAGGGAGTAGCGGGGGGGCAAGGAAAAAAAAGGGTCTTCGCGGACCTGTTCGCAGGTACGGGTGTTGTGGGCGCTGCCTTCAAGGAAAAAGGCTTCCAGGTGATCGCCAATGATATCCAGTATTATGCCTATGTCCTGAACCGTCATCTGATTGAAAATCAACCGCCCCTCCCTTCGGACAAACTTGCCTTTTTGAATGCTCTGGAGGGTCAAGACGGCTTCGTCTACCGCCACTATTGCGCAGGTTCAGGGAGCGGTCGCAACTATTTCACGGACGATAACGGCCGGCGATGTGACGCCATGCGGATGGCGCTGGACCAGCTCCTGCGGTCACAGGCAATCAGTGAAGACGAGTACTTTTATTATTTGGCAGGACTCATTGACTCCATCGATAAGGTTGCCAATACGGCCAGTGTCTATGGCGCCTACCTGAAACATATAAAGGCCAGCGCGAAAAAGGAGCTGGTCCTCGAACTCCCCCCCGTGATCGCGGGCGAGCGGGGCCGGGTGTACTGCCAGGACATCAATGACCTGCTGACCGTGGTCAGTGGCGATATCCTCTACCTTGATCCCCCCTATAACGCGAGACAATACTGCTCCAACTATCATGTCCTTGAGACCATCGCCCGCTACGACAACCCTGTGTTGACAGGTGTGACCGGCCTGCGGGATTCGGACAAAGACGGACTGAAGAGCGCTTTTTGCAGCAAAAGACTGGTCGCGTCGGCCTTTGAGGATCTTATCGCCAAGGCGGACTTCAAATACATCTTCCTGAGCTACAACAATGAGGGTTTGATGGGGCTGGATGTAATCCGGCAAATTATGGAAACCTACGGCAGCTATGATCGGGCGACCTCCCAATACCGGCGCTTCAGGGCGGACAAGGAAGACGCGAGGAATCACAAGGCGGATAAGACGACGGAATACTTGCATATATGCATCAAGTAAGGGGAAGGTATGGCCCGATATAACGATCTGGACAAGACCAGGTGGAAAGAATACACGGAAATTTTGACGGACTCCCTTTGGATCATCGACCGCCGCGACAACACCGGGGCCCATTCCGGGTCCTACCATGGCAATTTCATCCCCCAGATACCCTTTCAGCTCCTGTCCCGATACACGAAACAGTATGATTGGGTCCTGGATCCCTTTTGCGGTAGCGGGACTACCCTGATTGAAGCCCAGCGCATGGGGCGCAACTCAATCGGGATCGAGTTGCTGGAGCCTGTTGCTTCGGAAGCCCTGGCCCGGGTCAGGTCGGAAGCCAGGATAGACGTGACGGCCGACATCCAGGTTGATGACAGTCGTACCGCCGACCTCCCGTCTATACTGGGAAAACATGGAATCAAGGAAGTTCAATTTGTAATCCTGCACCCCCCTTACTGGGATATCATCCCCTTTTCCGATGATCCTGCCGATCTGTCGAACGCAGGCACTGTGGAGGCGTTTTTGGAGGGCTTTGGGCAGGTGGTTGACAACAGCTACTCAGTTTTGGAAAAGAACCGTTATCTTGCCCTAGTCATCGGAGATAAGTATGCTAACAGCGAGATTGTTCCCCTCGGTTTCTACTGCATGGAGCTCCTCAGGGAACGGGGTCTTAAGCACAAGGCAACCATCGTCAAGAATTTTGAGGATACCAAGGGCAAGTCGGGCAAACGGGGGATATGGCGGTATCGCGCCCTTGCCAGTGACTTTTACGTGTTTAAGCACGAATACATCTTCGTTTTCAAGAAGACTAAATGAGCCCGTCTGACATCAAACCAGCAATTCCCGCCATATTGAACCTGAACTTGAAACAATCCCGGTTATTATGAACCTGGAATTCCCCGATTGACCGGTCAGCGTATTTGACCGTGTTGCTCTCATTCCAGCTACCGGGATTTTGGGTGAAGGAAAAGAGCTGTTTTTCCCACCGGGGGGAGTCAGACTTGCGAAAGACGGCATAAGCCGGCCGGGGATTGACCTCACCGAACTTGTCAAGATAGTCATAGAGATGGAGCAAGTAGTCACAGTCGAACAGGTTTTCCCAGTACCGGACCATAATTTCATCAATCCGGGCAATCGTTACCCGCTTGAACATGGCTGACCGTCCCTTGTAATCCTCAGGGACAGGGCCATCTGCCAAATCGGCGAAGTAGTCCCAGTAGGTGGAGGCGGTCGGCTGACCGATATTCTGTGGGGCGGTCTTGCCGAGTTTCCGCTGATTTGTTTTGACTGAGAGGCTGGCGTCCTCTTCAAGTAAAAAATCGATTGGATTCTGTCCTTCAGCAATATGGGCGCGGGGGTTGGGGATTTTCTCCCCGGCAAACACAGTTGGTATAAGCTTCCGGGTGACTGCCACAATTTGTTCGTTTGCCCGCTGGCGGTAGTTTGGATTGAGCGGAAGATTGTAAACATCCGCGATGGCGACCTCTGCGGAGATACCAATGATTTCGGTTTTAAATTCGGACAGCTCTGCCATTTATGACGCACCTCCTAAAAAATCAGACCCAGTCGGTTACTTGTTTTTCATTATAGTGTGAAGGCGCTTGGTTTATCCGGCCTTCCTTATCAGGCTTAAATAGTGGAGGCCAATGAGGACTTGCAGTGCCCCTGCCACTGCCATGGTTTTCTCAGCCAGACTTGATCTTGCCAGGACAGCCAGGAGCCCTCCGACCACAAAGGCCAGGACTTGGCTGACATAAAAACGAAATTTCCACATCTGTCCGGGCTGGCCGCGCAAGGACTGCCCGAGCGTCACACCGGCGTCCGTCAGGTAGCCGGTCATATGGGTGGTCCGGACCCGGATGCCCCGGTAAAAAGCCAGGATCCCATTTTGCGCGCCCAGGGCCAAGGCGGCAAAGAGATATAAGGCAAGCCGCCAGCTGTCTGCCAGCAGGAAGGAAGCCAAGACGGTCACAAGTCCTTGGGCCAGGGAGAAGAGGCCGTAGCGTTTTGATTTGCCGATTTCACAGTCGAGAAAGATTATGCCGGCCATCAGGGAACCCAAAAAAAAGAGAAGGACAAGCGCAAGATAGGTGGTCATCAACTGCCAGCGACCCTTTGCCAGGGCAAGGGCGAACTGGCTCAGACAGCCCGTATGATGGGAAACCGCCTGGGCTGAACCGAGCGCCGCCTCCAGATTGGTGAAGCCGGCGGAGAAGGTGAGCAGGAAAAACCACAGTTTGGTTCGCCGCATCCCCCTGTCGTCCATTACTTCCTCCTTACAGGTTGAAGCCGGAAACGGCTGGTGGTCGTTTCCGGCTTGTGTATGTTTTTCCTGGACGGATCCAGTGTCAATCCGATCGATCAATAATTGACCGCGTGGATTTCAAAGTAGGCTTGTGGGTGGTCGCAGGTCGGGCAGAGCTTGGGCGCCTTCTTGCCGACATGGAGGTGGCCACAGTTGCGGCAGATCCACACCATCTCGCCATCCTCCCTTTCAAAGACAATATCCTCGTCGATATTGGCCAGGAGGCGGCGGTAGCGGATCTCGTGATTCTTCTCGACCTCGGCCACCAGGCGGAATCGCTTCGCGATCTCCTTGAAACCTTCCTCCTCGGCATCCTCGGCAAATCGGGCGTACATATCGGTCCACTCGTAGTTCTCGCCGTCAGCGGCGTCCCCCAGGTTGGTGGTCGTTTCCGGTACATCGCCACCGTGCAGGTATTTGAACCAGAGTTTGGCGTGTTCCTTCTCGTTTCTCGCCGTCTCGTCAAAGAAGGCGGCAATCTGCTCATAGCCGTCCTTCTTGGCCTTTGAGGCGTAATACTGGTATTTGGTATGCGCCATAGCCTCCCCGGCGAATGCCTCCTGGAGGTTGGCCTCGGTCTTGGTTCCTTTAAGATCCTTCATAATCCTAATCATTCCTTTCTTTTTATGGTAGTAATCGCTTTGGAATGGCCCCTTCTCCAGTCTGCCCCTGGAAACGGAAACTGCCATCACATTTTAATTTACCAGACTTTGGTGAACCCTGCCTCAGCCCGGCCGCCCCCAATGAAAAACCGACCCCGGGGGGCCGGCTCCTGAATGACTGTCGCCAAACAAGGAAAGGGGGTCACAGGGTTATTTTCCCAATAGACCCTTGACCTTGCCCAGCGTTTCACCCGCCTTGTCAACAGAGAGTTTGGCTTTCACGCCATCGACGATGGCCTTCATCTGGTCTTCGGGGAGCTTTATCCCCAAGGTCTTCTCAACTGCCTTCAGTGGATCCTTTGAAAACAGGTCTCCAAGCACTTTGTCGAGTTTGATCTTCTTGACGAGGTCTTCGATGGTCGCTTTGATATCCATAATGATTCTCCTTCTCCTTCCCTGCCCCGGTCTGCCCTTGTATTTGGAGGATAAAAGGCTGTGCGGACCGGTCAGGGTTTGAACGCCGGCGGGCGCCAATGTCATTTGATTCCCGCTAACTGTAGCATGGCAGACGGACCAGGTTCGTACCAATTGTTATGATTGACTTGCCCGAACGCTGGGACCAGGGAGGTTAGCCCAAGATGAAGAAACAAGAAGACCTGAAAAAAGCCATACTGGACCACTACGAAGCCCTGTCGACGGAGGAGATCAAGCCCCAGGAGGAGGCGCGTACCATCACCGAATCCCTGGGCTACAGGCCGGAGGATCTCGACCAGCTCCCTGAGGAGGCTGATATGGGACTTGGCTGTGGCAACCCGCATGAGATGGCCAAGCCTCAAAAGGGTGAAAAGGTATTGGATCTCGGGTCCGGGAGAGGGCTGGACTGCTTCATTGCGGCCCGGGCCGTCGGCGAAAGCGGTCATGTAACCGGGGTTGACGCCTTGCAAAGTATGGTGGACAAGGCCAATGAAATCGCTGCCAGGCAGGGTTTCCATAATTGTAGCTTTATCCAGGGGGAGATCGAGGCCATCCCCTGCCCGGATGACTCCTTTGACCTGGTGATCAGCAACTGTGTCATCAATCTGTCCTTGAGAAAACCGACCGTCTACCGGGAGATCTTCCGTGTCCTGAAGCCGGGTGGCCGTGTCGCGATCTCCGATATCACGACCAAGAAGGCCTTGCCGCCCGAATGGATAGCGGATCCCCATATGGCCAAGACCTGAGTGGGCGGAGCCTGGTCTGCGGCGCAGATCATCCTTGCCTTCCGGGCCATCGGCTATTGCAAAATCACCATCAGCAGCGAGGAAGTTACGGAAGCCTATGCCCGCAAGTGGGGGCACGGCCTGGCCATAAGGGAATACATACAAAGTAGCCTGATCTACGCGGAAAAACCAAGGGAGCAGGCTGAGGGCGATGGGGTCCGAGGGCTGGTCACCAGGGGCCGGATCAGGTCAGGAAAACCCTCAGGTCGTTTTCGCGCGCGCCCGCCTGTTCCGGCCACGGATACAGATCAACAAACCTCCGAGGAAGCCGGCGATATGGGCCCACCAGGCGACCCCGGAGGCGCCGCCGCTGGAGATACCGGAGATTAGCTGGAGGACAAGCCAGACGACCAGGTAGAAGAGGGCGGAAATATTGAAGAAATAGGGCGGGAAGGGGATGAGCGTCAGGATCCGGGCCCTGGGGTAGAGGATCAGATAGGCGCCCATGACGCCCGAGATGGCCCCCGAAGCGCCGATCGTGAAGACGGTTGAATGCGGCATGGAGAGGGTATGGGCCAGGATGGCGATCAGGCCGGTCCCCAGATAGAAGAGAAGGTATTTTACCTTTCCCAGATAGTCTTCGACATTGTCACCAAAGAGCCAGAGGATCCACATATTGCCGAGCAGGTGGCCGAAATCACCGTGCAGGAACATGCTGGTGATCAGCTGCCAGTAGACGCTCCTTGACCGGAAGGCGTCAAAGAAACCTTGAGGGGTGAAGGCATAGTTCTGGAAAAAAGATTCCATCTCAAAGTAGCTCAGGCTTGACTGATATAAGAACACCAAGACATTGACCAGGATCAGGGCGATCGTGATCACCGGAATCTTCTGGCTTCGCTGGTTGTCCTTCAAAGGGAGCATGGGCTGGACCTGTTCCTGACCTTAACCCTGGGCCTGCCGTCAGCCCTGCTGGAGCTCACGGCTCAGCATGGAAAAAGCGGTTGTATCGCCGAGCAGGATGTAGCCGACCAGTTTATCACCCAGGAAGTTCCGGCGCTCGTAAGTGAGCTGGGTCTCGTCAAAACGGATCTGAGAGGTGACTTCCGGGTCCTGGGGGGCGATATCCCCCGCCGAGGCAATCCGGGTTTCCATGGTATTGACCAGGTAGGGCGGCGAGGGAATGGCGCAGGTCTCGTCCCCACCAGCGGCGTTGATTCCCGCTACCTGGCCCTGCCTTGTCGACACGGACCAGAGCCCATACCACAAACCATCCATAAGGGCGCAGTCGCCTGCCGCGTAGACGTCGGGGATATTGGTCTCCATCTTGTTGTTGGTTACAAAGCACCGGTCGACGGTGACCTCCTCCCCGTCCATGACCTCCAGGCGGGCCCGGACCCCGGTCGCGATGATGATCAGATCGGCCGGGATCTCCCTGCCGTCCGTCAGCTTGAGGGCGACCGCCCTGCCCGTGGCGGGGTCGGCCAGGATTTCCTCCGTGGACGCCCGGTTCAGGACCTTGACCCCGACGCGCTCGACCTGTTCCTGGAACATGGCGCTGGAACGCTCGTCAAGCTGTTTGGCCAGGAGCCCCGGCCCCCGATCCAGGATGGTGGTATCCAGGCCCCGCTGTTTCAGCGCGTAGGCCGCTTCCAGGCCCAGGAGCCCCCCGCCGATGACAACCGCTGTTCTGGCCTTCTCAATATAGTCGGAGATGGCAAAGGCGTCGTCCAGGGTCCAGAGCGTGAAGACACCCTCGGAGTCATTGCCTTTCAGATCCGGCATAAAGCTGCGGCTGCCGGTTGCCAGGATCAGCTTGTCATAAGGGAGCCTGCCCCCGTCCTCGAGTTCAAGCTCCCGGGCGTCGGTGTCCACGTGCCTGACGGTAACGCCCAGCCTGAGATCAATCATCCGCTCCTTGTACCAGGCTTCCTCGTGAAGCAGGATCTTGGGGGCTATCCCTGGTTCCATGATGACGCCGGGGAGCCGGGGCCGGTGGTAGGGCAGGTGGCTGCTCTCCGACAGCATGAGAATCTCGATGTCAGGATCTGTTTTTCTGGCGGATTCTGCCGCTGACAGGCCGGCTATGCCACTTCCAATGATCACGATCCTTTGTTTAGCCATGATGGAGCCTCCTTGGATGAGGAATAAATTCTGGATGGATGGCAAGGCGGCAGGCCGCGGTTGACATACGTTTTAATCATAAATAGTTGGTATGGCACTGTCAAACGATTGGGGAAACTGTATCGGTGGCACCTGATTCGTGTAGAATGAAAAGGCTTCACGGAAGGGAGGTGTATCGGATGAACACACAGCCTAAACCGAGGAAATACATTCCAGACATTACGACGGAACTCCGTGCCGATGTCATCCGCATGCCCGCCATCATAGCCGAGTGTTCCGGCATCCGGATCCATGGCCGGCGCATCAAATCCGTCCTCTTTACGACGGACGCCGCCCAGATCATCAATCATAACGCTGACGCCGTCATGGCCGTCTACCCTTTCACGCCCCACCCCGCCATCTCGAATGCCCTGGTCGGCATATCGCCCGTCCCCATGTTTGTGGGGGTGGGCGGCGGTACGACGGGAGGCGCCCGATGCGCGCAGATTGCCATTTTCTCCGAGGCGCAGGGGGCGGTGGGCCTGGTCGTCAATTCGCCTACCACCCTGGATACCATCCGGGCCATCAACGAGGTGGTCGACACCCCCATCATCTGTACGGTCGTGTCCGAGCACATGGACATTGGCTCCCGCCTGGATGCGGGTGTCTCCATCCTCAATGTCAGCGGCGCCGGCAAGACCGTCGACATTGTCCGCAAGATCCGCGGCCAGTATCCGGATGTCCCCATCATCGCGACCGGGGGGCCGAGTGACGAGACCATCCTGGAAACCATCCGGGCCGGCGCCAACGCCATCACCATAACCCCGCCCACCAGCGCGGAGCTGTTCAAGATCAAGATGGACAAGTACAGGATGGCGGCCGAGGATGGCAGCAGGGCCGGCGGTTGGAAAATCTAGCCGGCTGGCGGGAGCGCTGTCCTATGAAAAAGATCCTCCTGATACCCGATTCATTTAAGGGCACCATGGATTCCCTGACCGTCTGCAGGATCATGGAGGCCGCCATAGGGGCAGTCTTTCCCCGGGCCCTCCTGGTAAGTATCCCGGTGGCCGATGGCGGTGAAGGGACCGTCGATTCATTCCTCAGCGCGCTTGGCGGTGAGAAAGTCCATCTGACGGTCTCAGGCCCCGTCTTCGATCCCGTGGATGCCTTCTATGGCCTCCTGGACCAGGGCAGGACAGCTGTCATCGAGATGGCGGCCTGCGCGGGACTCCCCCTCATGGGCGAGGAGAAAAATCCCCTCATCACAAGTACCTATGGGGTCGGTCAGTTGATACTGGACGCGCTTGGGCGAGGGGTCGGGAAGATCATCCTGGGCCTTGGCGGCAGCGCGACCAACGATGGGGGCTGCGGCGCGGCTGCCGCAACCGGTGTCCGCTTTTTCAATGAAAGGGGCGAAAGCTTTGTTCCAGTTGGAGGCACACTCCATCAGATCGACCGGATCGATCTGTCGGGGAGGGAGGACCGGCTTGAGGGGGTGGAAATAATCGCCATGTGTGATATCGACAACCCCATGTTCGGACCCCAGGGGGCCGCCCATGTTTTCGCCCCGCAGAAAGGGGCCGATGATCGGGCCGTCGACCTCCTGGACGCCGGCCTCCGCCATCTGGCCGGCCGGATCGAGCGGGACCTGGGACTGGAGGTAGCCGACATCCCCGGGTCAGGCGCGGCGGGCGCCATGGGCGCTGGAGTCCATGCCTTCCTTGGCGCTTCGCTGGAGCCCGGGATCGAGGTTGTCCTGGATACCGTTGCCTTCGAAAACCTGGCGGCAGGCGCTGACCTGATCCTGACGGGCGAGGGGAAGCTGGACAGGCAGAGCCTCCGTGGGAAGGTGGTCATCGGTGTCTCGAGGCGGGCAAAGAAACTGGCCATACCGGTGCTGGCCGTCGTCGGCGATATCGGGGACGGCATTGAGGCCGTCTACCAGGAAGGGGTGAGCGGTGTTTTCAGCATCAACCGGCAAGCCCTCCCCCTTGACCAGGCGAAGAAGCGAAGTGAAAGGGATCTGGCCCTGACAGTTGACAATCTTATGCGATTTATCAAGAGCCTGGCCTGGACCGACGATTGACAGGTCCTGGTGGCAGAAAGTGCTATAGTGTTGCTTGACGATCAAGTAGAAGAGCTTTTGAAAGGATAGATCCATGGCCCGTAAAGAGAGAATTATCACCCTGGTAACCCGCGATTTGACCCAAGACATCGAGCAGGATGGTTGCGGTGAGTGCCAGACATCCTGCCAGTCGGCCTGCAAGACTTCCTGTGGCGTAGCCAACCAGCTCTGCGAGAAGGAAGAAAAGCGCTGAGGCCAGGCCATCCGACTGGAAGATTTTTAGCTTTCTCCCGGCAGGGACCAACTGTCCCTGCTCGCCGGAGAAAGGGTTTATATGATCCATCAATACAAATTAAAGGGCTACAATCTGGTTCTCGACGTCGATAGCGGGAGCGTTCACGTGGTGGACGACCTGGTCTACGACATCCTGGAACTCTATGAACATAGGACGGGGGAGGAGATCGTAAGATCACTAGGAGGGCGCTGGGAACCGGCTGCCATCCAGGAGGCCCTGGAGGACATTGGTCGCTTGGTCGCCAGCGGCGGGCTCTTCTCAAAAGCCAGTTACAGGGATCTCATGGAAGGGGGGCCGGAGCCGGTCGTCAAGGCTCTCTGCCTCAATGTCGCCCACAGCTGTAATTTAAGCTGCTGCTACTGCTTCGCGGCCCAGGGAAGCTACAAGGGCGTCCAGGCGCTCATGTCCCCCGGGACGGGCCGGCGTGCCATAGATTTCCTGATCCGGCAGTCAGGCAACCGCCGTAATCTCGAGGTCGATTTTTTCGGTGGTGAACCCCTTCTGAACTGGGAGATGGTAAAAGAGACAGTGGCTTATGCCCGCTCCCTGGAAAAAGAGCACGGGAAGCATTTTCGCTTCACCCTGACCACCAACGGGCTCCTGATCGATGATGATGTCATCGAATTCACCAACCGCGAAATGGATAATGTGGTCCTGAGTCTGGACGGGAGAAAAGAGACGCACGACCGGTTCAGGGTGACCTGGGGCGGCGCGGGCTCCTACGACCTCGTCCTCCCCAAATTCCAGGAACTTGTCCGGCGGAGGAGGCGGGGCACCTATTACATACGGGGCACCTATACCCGATATAACACTGATTTTCTGGAGGATATCCTCCATATCGCCGACCTCGGATTCAAGGAGATAAGCATGGAACCCGTGGTTTGCCCGCCCGACCGGCCCTACGCCTTGAGGGGCGAGGACCTGCCCTTCCTGAAGGAGGCCTATGAGGATCTGGCGGTGGAGATGCTCCGCCGGGAGCGCCAGGGCCACGGTTTTCATTTTTACCACTTCAGCCTGGACCTGGAAGGGGGGCCCTGCATTTACAAGCGGCTGGCGGGTTGCGGTTCCGGTACGGAGTATCTGGCAGTGACACCGTCGGGCGATCTCTATCCCTGCCACCAGCTGGTCGATGATCCCACCTTCCTTATGGGCAATCTGGAGGAGGGGATCAGGCGGACCGACATCCGCCAGGCCTTCTCACAAAACCGGATCCTGTCGAGGGAGGCCTGTCGGGACTGCTGGGCCAAGCTCTATTGTTCCGGAGGCTGTGCTGCCAATGCCTATCACGTGAGCGGCCACTTGTCAGGCCTTGACAGCCTGGGCTGTGAGCTCTTCAGAAAGCGGGTTGAATGCGCCCTCATGATGTAGGCCGCCCAGGCCCTGGAGGGTCAGGAAGTATTCGATTAGCCGGTCCCGGCCTGTCTTGATCGACTCCTAGTAGTTGTAACGCGGCACCAGGCTTGTCCAGCCGTAGGGGTCGGGCAGGCGTTGGCGCTGGATGCCGACCAGCTCATCATAGAAGGCTTGGGCGACCGGACCGATCTTCCTGTCATTGATGACCATGGACCTTTCCTTCCAGGCCAGTTCGCCCACGGGGGAGATGACGGCGGCAGTCCCTGTCCCGAAGGCCTCCTGGAGACGGCCGGCCTCATAGGCTTCGTAGAGCTCGGTGACGGCGATCCGCCTGACATCGATCTCCATCCCCCTGTCCTCAGCCAGTCGCAGGATGGAGTCGCGGGTGATACCGGGCAGGATGGTATCGCCCAGTTCAGAGGTCAGAAGTTTCCCATCGATGACAAAGAACATGTTCATGGCCCCCACCTCCTGGACATATTTCTGCTCCCTGCCATCCAGCCAGAGGACTTCATTGAAGCCCTCCCCCTTGGCCTCTGTCGACGCCTTGAAGCTGGCCGCGTAGTTACCGCCCGCCTTGGCACGGCCCATGCCGCCTTTGACCGCGCGTACGTAGCGGGTCTCGATGCGGATGCGGATCGGTTTCATACCCTCTGGGTAATAGGGTCCTGTCGGCGCGCAGATCACAAAGTAGATGAAACGTGTCGCTGTCTGCGCCCCCAGACTGGAGCCGTCGGCAATCATGGTTGGCCTGAGATAAAGTGAAGTGCCCTCGCTCTTCGGCACCCAGTCACGGTCCAGGTCGACAAGGCGGTTGATGGCCTCCAGCTGGAGGTTGACATCAATCCCGGGCATGCAGGCGCGGTCGGCGCTCTGGTTCATCCGCCTTGCGTTGTCCGCGATACGGAAGAGGCCAATTTCGCCATTGTCAAGGGCGTAGGCCTTGGCCCCCTCAAAAATTTCCTGGGCGTAATGAAAAACGGGGGAGGCGGGATCGAGCGAAAGTTTCTGGTAGGGGACAATCCGGGCGTCGTACCAGCCCCGGCCCTCCTCGTAGTCGGCCAGGAACATATGGTCGCTGAAGGTCCTGGCAAAACCCAGTTTCTGCTCGTCAAGCGGCTTGGTTTTCACTTTGCTTGTTTTGCTAACAGTTATATCCATATCCTCGCTACCCCCTGATGACCCTTTTTCATTTAATTTTCGACGCAAGCCGCGCCCTGCTGGAGAGCCAGTTCATTCAAGGCGACAAGATGCGATTTGGATCCTGTGAACATCCGCTTCAACATGGCCACGATGGTGTCATAGCGCAGGAGCTTGGTCGCCTCGATGAAGGCGCCCAGCATGGCCATGTTGGCCACCCGGCTATTTCCGATCCGGGAAGCGATTTCCATGGAGGGGACATAGATGGCGCGGACATCCCCGCGGGCTACCTGACGGCCCACGATCGATGTGTTGACGAAGATGGTCCCTCCCGCCTTCACGGCCGGTTCGAACTTGTCCAGTGAGGGCAGGTTCATGGCGATCAGCTCACTTGGTTCGAGCACGATCGGCGAGATGATCTCACTGTCGGCGATGACGACACCGCAGTTGGCCGTGCCGCCACGCATTTCGGGGCCGTAGGAAGGAAGCCAGCTGACATTCAGGCCTTCGGACATGCCGGCTTCAGCCAGGGTTGTCCCGATGGCCATGACGCCCTGTCCGCCAAAGCCGGAGATAAGGATTTCCTTGTAAGCCATATCACAGCTCCTTTTTGGTGAGGTCTTTGAAGACGCCGAGCGGGAAGGCGGGGATCATATGCTCTTCCAGCCAACCGAGGGCCTCGACCGGGGTCAGGCCCCAGTTGGTCGGGCAGGTCGACAGGACTTCGACAAGCGTAAAACCCAGGCCCTGCCCCTGGATGTCAAAGGCTTTTTTTATGGCACGCTTGGCCCTGCCGATATGGGCCGGGCTTGTGACGGTAACACGTTCTATATAGGCCGCCCCCCCAATGGTGGCCAGGAGTTCGGACATTTGGATGGGGGAGCCGTAATGTTCAAGGGAACGGCCGAGGGGCGCGGTTGTGGCCTTCTGGCCCACCAGGGTCGTGGGGGCCATCTGCCCGCCCGTCATCCCGTAAACCGCGTTGTTGACGAAGATGGTGGTGATCTTTTCGCCCCGCATGGCCGCGTGGACGATCTCAGCCGTTCCGATGGCGGCCAGGTCACCGTCCCCCTGGTAGGTGAATACCGTCCGGTCGGGGAGGACGCGCTTGATGCCGGTCGCCACAGCGGGCGCCCGGCCGTGGGCCGCCTCATGCATATCGCAGTTGAAGTAGTCGTAGGCGAAGACCGCGCAGCCTACCGGGGCGACGCCGATCGACTGGCCGAGGACGTCGAGTTCAACCAGTGATTCCGCGACCAGCTTGTGGATGATGCCGTGTGTGCAGCCAGGACAATAATGGGTCTCAAGATCGGTCAGGCCCTTTGATTTTTCATAGACAATCGCCATCTCCCCTACCTCCCCAGCGCTTTCTTGGCGGCCTCCGCCACCTCGTGCGGTGTCGGGATGATCCCGCCCGCCTGGCCGATGAAGGACACGGGTTTGACGCCATTGACCCCGATACGCACATCATCAACCATCTGCCCCGTACTCATCTCAACCGTTACAACCGCCTCGACACTGTCCTGTGACGCGGCCTGGTGCAGTGCCTCATAGGGGTAGGGCCAGACGGAAATGGGCCGGAAAACGCCGGCCTTGATCCCCTCCTCCCCGAGGAGCCTTGCCGCTGCCCTTGCCAAACGTGCCGGGGTGCCGTAGGCGACGAAGAGGACCTGGGCCCCGTCAAATTCACTGATATCGTATCTTTGCTCCCGGTTCCTGATCTCCTGGTATTTCTCCTCAAGATGCCGGTTGTGCGCGTTGCAGGCCTCAGCGTCGATGAAGAGGGAGTTGATGATGTTCGGCGGCCGCCTGCCCTCCGTCCCCGTCGTTGCCCAGGTCTTTTCAGGCGGGGGGGCAGCCGGTGTATCCTTCCACTCGACCGGTTCCATCATCTGTCCGATCATGCCATCCAGGAGTAGCATGACCGGGATTCTGTACCTGTCAGCCAGATCAAAGGCTTCCTGCATGAGGTCGACCACCTCCTGGATGGTGGCCGGAGCCAGGACGATCAAGCGGTAATCGCCATTCCCCCCACCCCTTGTCGCCTGGAAATAGTCGCCCTGGGCGGGTTGAATGGAGCCCAGGCCCGGTCCACCCCGCATCACATTGACGATGACAGCGGGGAGCTCCGCCCCGCACATATAGGAGATGCCCTCCTGTTTCAGGCTGATGCCGGGGGAGGAGGATGAGGTCATGACCCGGGCGCCGGCGCCCGAGGCTCCATAGACCATATTGATGGCGGCGATCTCGGATTCCGATTGCAAAAACACGCCACCGGCCTCCGGCAGATGCAGGGCCATATATTCGGGGATCTCACTTTGCGGCGTAATGGGATAGCCAAAATAGCAACGGCAGCCCGCGCGGATTGCCGCTTCCGCGATGGCCTCGTTGCCCTTCCACAGTTCCTTAGCCATAGTATTGCCTCCTACAGACGCTCGACGGTGATAATGGAGTCAGGGCACATCCGGGCGCAATTGGCGCAGGCGATGCACTTATCCATGTCGACGATGGCCGCGGGGTGATAGCCCTTGCGGTTGGTCGTCCCTTCGTCGAGGAAAATGATTTTCACCGGGCAGACGTGGACGCAAAGCCCGCATCCCTTGCATCTGTCCCTTTGAAAGCTTACTCTTCCAGCCATGCGAAATGTCCTCCTTCGGCCTCGTCAAGTTCCCAGGGCTTGACCATATAGATATCTATCGGAAAAAAAGAGCCTTCCAGCCGGCCCTTCAGTTCTTCCCCAAACTTGCGTTCAGCTACCGTGTAGACCAGGGGTAGGCCCAGGATACCGGCTATGGCGGCGGCATGGGCCTGGCCGGCCAGGATGTCCGCCACTTCCGTCTCCCGGCCCAGGTGACTTGTATTGACAAGGCCGGTAATCTTCTGCCGGCTCAGGGCCTCGGTCTCTTTCAAAAAGGAGATGACCTTTTCCCTGTCCTTGTTTTCAGGCCGGTTAAAGTTGACAGTGAACCAGAAATCGTGAGGGACCCGGTCCAGCTGGGGCTTGTAATAACCAAGAACCCGCGCGCCGACCGGATCTCCACCCAGGTCGATGACCGTCTGGAGATCGGGTTCGACAAAGATCGACTGGATTTCAGGAGGCAGGGCCGGGATGTCTGCCTGGCCTCCCTTTGAACTGACCAGGACGGTGACGCCCTGGCTTTCAAGTTCGGCCTTGCGCTCATAGGAACGAAAATAGGGGTTGACGATGTCAAGATCGACCAGGCAGGTTTTGCGGCCCGCCCGGGCCAGGGCTATGGCCAGGTTGACGGCGAATTCCGTCTTGCCCGTCCCGAAATGGCCCGCGAGGATGGTGATTTTTTTGTCTGGCAAAAACATCCGGTCAGTCTGCCCTTCTCTCGTAGCTTTCGATGGGGAAAAGACCTTCAAGGGCCTTCCCCACTATTTCAGCCAGGGCGGCCAATTCGTCCTCGCCGGGATAGACAATAAGGGGGGCGATGAAGGAAACCCGTTGCCTGATCCAGTCAATCATGAAGGAGTCATGGGCGATTCCACCTGTGATGATGATGGCGTCGATGTCGCCCTCCAGAACGGCCACCGCCGCCCCTATCTCCTTGGAGACCTGGTAGGCCATGGCCTCCAGGACCAGGCGGGCCCGGTCATCTCCCGCCTCGATCCGCTTGTGTATTTCGATGGCATCCCCGGTGCCCAGGTAGGCGACCAGGCCACCCTTGCCGACGAACATCTTTACCATCTCCTCCTGGCTGTAACGGCCGGAAAAGCTGTAGTCCATGACGGAACCGAAGGGGAGCCCCCCGGTCCTTTCAGCTGAAAAGGGGCCGTCGCCCAGGAGCGCGTTGTTGACGTCGACCACCCGCCCCCCCCTGTGGGCGCCCACGGAAACGCCGCCCCCCAGATGGGCGACGATCAGTTTGACCTCCTCATAGCGGGAGCCGTGCTCCCGTGCGTAGCGGCGTGCCACAGCCTTCTGGTTGAGGGCATGGAACATGGATTTTCTCTCAAAGTCGGGCCAGCCGGTAAAACGGGCCAGATCGTCCATCTCATCAACGATTACCGGATCGGCGATGTAGGCTTCGATGCCCAGCATCTTCGCGATGGATTCGGCGATGAGGCCGCCCAGGTTGCTGGCATGGACCCCGTAGCGGCAGACCTGGAGATCCTGGACCATATCAGGATTGACCCGGTAGACACCTGCCTTCAAGGGGTGGAGGATGCCGCCCCGGCCGACCACAGCGTCCAGGCTTCCAAGATCTATGCCGGCCTCGGACAGGGCGTCGCAGATCATCTGCTTTCGGATGGGAAGTTGGCTGATCAGGTCGGGCAAGGCCCTGAATTTGTCTTCATGCCGGATATTCTTCGTATACTCAGCCTCGTCGTTCCTGAAAACGCCGAACTTGGTCGAGGTTGATCCCGGGTTGATAACCAGTAAACGTGTCATACTAGATCTCCTTCGCGGCCGCCAGATAGAGGGCCAGCAAGATGGAATTGAGCTTGGTCTCACCCTTGTCACTGCGTGAGGTCACAATGATCGGGGCCTTGGCACCCAGGACAACGCCGGCGGAGGGTGCCTCGCATAAGAGGGAAAGTGCCTTGTAGAGGACATTACCGGCTTCAATGTCCGGCAGGAGCAGGATGTCAGGATCGCCGGCCACCGGATCCGAAATCCCCTTACGCCTGGCTGCCTCGATAAAAAGGGCATTGTCGAGGGCAAAGGGGCCACCGACCAGGCAGTCCTCAATCTCACCCCGCCGGTTCATCTGGACGAGTTCGGCCGCGTCCTGGGTGGCGGTCATGGCGGGATTGACCTTTTCTAGCGCGCAGACGCAGGCGACCTTGGGCAGGTCCGCGCCCAGGAGCCGGGCAGCCCCGACGGCATTCTCGATCAGCTGTTTCTTTGCGGACAGATCGGGGGCAATGGTCAGGGCCGCGTCAGTGATCAGGATTGAACGCCCCAGGCTGGCAAGCGAAAAGAGACCGACATGTGAGAGGAGTCTTTGGTCTCTCAAGCCGGTCTCCCTGTCCAGGATTTCCTTGAGGAGGGGGCCGGTGCCAACCAGGCCCTTCATAATCGAGCCGGCCGTACCCTGGCGGACAAGTCTGACTGCCAGACGGCAGGCCTTGCCGTCATCAGGTTCATCAATAAGGTCAAAGGGGGCAAGGTCGAGCCCTGATCCGGCGGCGATTTTTTCAATCTCCCTTTTATTCCCGATCAGAATGGGGTCCGCGATACCGAGCTCCCCAGCTTGCACGATCGAACGCAAGAGCTCTTCATCCTGCGCGGCCGCAACGGCGATCCGTTGACGTCCCAGCCTCTTCACCCGTTCACTCATCAAAGTGAATGACTGGATCACGCTTACCCCCTCGTTTTCAATAGCTGTTCCGGGGCCTTGGACCCGGATGATCTTTCCCGGCAGGAAAGATCCGCCCTGCTTGAATCAGTTTACTCCACCCGATAAGAGGAGGTCAAACTGCACAAAAGGGAAGGGTTTCCTGCCTCTTCAATCTGACCTTGTGCTGGGAAGACGGGTATAAAAAGCTGAAAACACCTGCAAAACAGGCGTTTTCGGTTGAATCGATCGGACAGGGATCAGATCTTCTTGCGCAGGACCACGTGCTCCATAAAGCCGTCGGCGTAGTATTCCTGACAGTACATGACCACTTCATTGTCGATATTGTAGGCGATCTCATCCAGATAGAGCAGGGGCATGCCCTCCTCAATTTGCAACATATCACTCAAAAAGGCATCCGCCACCATGGGTTTCACCTCTGACAGGTCCATGATGACATCCGTGTCGCAGAACTTGCTGAGAAAATGGAAGACGGGGAGCGCAAGGTCCTCCCTTGTATAACTGAAATTCTTGATGATTGAGAAGGCGACATAATCGACGCAGAAGATGGCAGGTTTACCGTCAGCCGTCACCAGTTTCGTCAAGGTAAGCACCGGTGTGTTGAGTTGGACTTCGAGCTTTTCCGCTATCTTGCCATCACCTGTCTTGACATCGACGGCGAGAAGGATCATCTCGGGTTCATAGCCGGCCTGCTTGACCATGGCATTGAACTCCAATTCCTGGTCCATCCGGGTGATGACATTGACGACCTGGCGGTTGATCACGGTACCGATACCCCGCCGCCGGGTGATGTAACCGTTTTGCTCAAGGATGGAAAGACCGTCCCGCAACTGGGTCCTGCTGATCCCCAGTTCGGTAGCCAGTTCCGTTTCCGGCGGTAGCTTGTCAGAGTCCTTATAGCGTCCGTCGCGGATATCGGCTAAGAGAGCATGCCAGATGCTGTCACTGTCGTAGTGTATGTTTTTCAATTTTTTGCCTCTCCCGCCCGAAGGCACAGGCTTCTTGATACACACAAAACAACCAAAAACTGCGTACCAGCAACGATAGAATCCAGATAAAATAATCCACTGAGTCGATGAAGAGGGAATCTCAGGGCTTCTAATCTAACTGATAATACCAAGTATGTCAATATGTCCATCAAGCCAACTGGGAAATGGTGGCCAAGTGCCTGAATTTATATTACATTATGTTTTGTTAATAAATTTACATTTTTGCTACTCCTCCTTGACCGTTCGTGTTAAACTCTCTTATAACGATTTATTAGGTCGGAGGAATTAGGGATGACCAGGCATGCAAGACTATTGGAGTGGATTGACCAGATGGCGGACCTTCTTCAACCCGATCGCATCCATTGGTGCGATGGGTCGGAGGAAGAAAATGAGAGTCTGCTGAAGTCCTGTGCCGAAAGCGGCGCGGCTGTCGAGCTCAGCGAGACGAAGCGTCCCGGTTGCTATCTCTTCCGCAGCGACCCCTCCGACGTAGCCCGCGTGGAGGACCGGACCTTCATCGCCTCCCTGAAGGAGGATGACGCCGGGCCCACCAATAATTGGATCGATCCCTTTGAGCTACGCGCGACCATGAGGGATCTTTACCGGGGGGCCATGCGGGGCCGGACCATGTATATTATTCCATTTTGCATGGGTCCCCTGGGTTCTCCCGCCTCAAAAATTGGGATTGAGATAACGGACAGTGCCTATGTTGTGACCAATATGAGGATCATGACCCGGATGGGCAAGGCGGTTCTCGAGCAGCTGGGAGAGGACGGCGATTTTGTCCCCTGCCTCCATTCGGTAGGGGCCCCGCTCGAACCGGGTGAAGCTGACGTAGCCTGGCCCTGCGCGCCCATGGAGGAAAAATACATCAGTCATTTCCCCGAGACCCGGGAGATCTGGTCCTATGGATCGGGCTATGGCGGCAACGCCCTCCTGGGCAAGAAGTGTTTCGCCCTGCGGATCGCCTCGGTCCTGGCCCGTGATGAGGGCTGGCTTGCCGAACACATGCTCATCCTGAAACTGACTTCACCCCAGGGTAAATCCTACTATGTCTGCGGGGCCTTCCCGTCTGCCTGCGGCAAGACAAACCTGGCCATGCTGAAACCCACCATACCGGGCTGGAAGGTGGAAACCATCGGGGACGATATTGCCTGGATGCGCTTCGGGGAAGATGGCCGCCTCTACGCCATCAACGCGGAGGCAGGCTTTTTCGGCGTGGCGCCGGGTACCTCCTATGGGTCGAACCCCAATGCCATGGATACCATCCGCAAGGACACCATCTATACCAATGTCGCCCTGACGGACGATGGGGATGTCTGGTGGGAGGATGGGGACGAACCCCCCCCGGATCATCTGGTTGACTGGCGGGGGCAGGACTGGACCCCTGCTTCGTCTGAAAAGGCGGCACACCCGAACGCGCGCTTTACCGCGCCGGCGAAAAACTGTCCCTCCATAGCCCCCAATTGGGAGGATCCGAGCGGGGTCCCCATCGACGCCATCCTGGTGGGAGGACGCCGGCCAACAACAGTCCCCCTCGTCTACCAGAGTTTTGACTGGGAGCATGGGGTCTTCCTCGGGGCCATCATGGGTTCTGAGATAACAGCGGCGGTCATCTCGGACAAGATCGGCCAGGTGAGGCGGGATCCCTTTGCCATGACCCCCTTCATCGGCTATCACGTCGCCGACTACCTGAAGCATTGGCTGGCTACGGGCAGGAGGGTGGAAGCGGCGAAATTGCCGAAGATTTTCGCGGTCAACTGGTTCAGGCGCGGAGAGGACGGCCGCTTCCTCTGGCCGGGTTTTGGTGAAAACAGCCGGGTTCTCAAGTGGGTGGCCGAACGCTGTGACGGATCGGTCGGGGCGGACGAGACCCCCATCGGCTTCATGCCCCGCCGGGAGGATCTTGACCTGACAGGGCTGGAGGTGCCCCCGGAGGACCTGGAGGCCATCACGACGATCGAACGCGGGGAATGGATAGCCGAACTGGACGCGGTCGAAAAGCATTTCAGGACCTACGGGCCGAAGATGCCTGAAGAATTGTATGAACAGCTTGCCCGGGTCAGGGCAAATCTGGAGGATTGAGGGAAGGGTCGGCTTTATGATCTCAGAACGCATTCGGCAAATATCGCCGTCACAGACCTTGGAGCTTAACAGCAAGATCGCGCAGCTTCGCAGCGAAGGCAGGGAGATCATCGCGTTGAACAGCGGTGAACCCGACTTCAATACGCCTGCCCCCATCATCGAGGCGGCCCACAGGGCCATGCTCGAAGGCAAGACCAAGTACACGCAGACGCCGGGAATCCCTGAGCTTCGCCAGGCGATCGCCCGGAAACTCCTCCGGGAGAACAAGGTCGATTATTCCCTCGATGAGATCCTGGTGTCGACCGGGGCCAAGTACGCGCTTACCCTGGCCTTCCAGACCCTGTGCAATCCGGGTGACGAGGTGATCATCCCCACCCCCTGCTGGGTGAGTTACGTTGAGATGGTCAAGCTGGCGGGGGCCGTTCCCGTGCTTGTCCCGGCCAGGGCCGACAACCAGCTGGACCCGGAGGCAATCGAGGCCGCCGTCACGTCCAGGACCCGTGTCCTCCTGGTCAACAGTCCCAACAATCCGACAGGCGCCGTCTACCCTGAGGCGAGTCTTCGCCAACTGGCGGACCTGGCCTCCCGGCACGATTTTTACATCATCACGGATGAGGTGTATGAAAAACTGATCTACGGGGATACACCCCATGTCAGCCTGGCCTCTTTCTCACCGGGGATCAAGGCGCGCACCCTGACCATCAACGCCTTTTCCAAGGCCTACAGCATGACGGGCTGGCGGCTGGGTTATGTGGCAGGCCCCCGGGAAGTCATCAAGGGTATGTCTGCCATCCAGGGTCACACCACATCAAACGCGACCTCTTTCGCCCAATGGGCGGCTATCGCCGCGCTTGAGTCCTGCGCCCCCTACGTTGAAAGCATGAGAAAGGCATTTGAGGAGAGGCGTGACTATCTCTACGGCCGCCTTCAGGCACTTCCGGGCGTCAGCTGCCCCTTTCCGGAGGGGGCCTTCTACCTCTTTCCGGATGTCTCCGGTCTTTTCGGGAGGCAGGCGGGTGGACGGGTGATCGGGGACGCTTCCGCGCTCGCCGGCTACCTGCTGGATGAGGCCGGTGTCGCGCTGGTCCCTGGTGCCGCCTTTGAAGCGGCCCACGCCATCCGGTTCACCTACTCAAATTCCCTGGAGAATCTGGTCGAAGCCATGGACCGGATCGAGGAGGCGGTTGCCAGGCTTGCCTGAGGGGCAGGAAAGAACAAGGAGTTCATGCATGAGCCTATTCAGAAGGAGGCCGGAGGGTGACTTCAACCGGGAGTACCCGTCCGGGGGGAAGCGATTTGTCAAAACCTACTCCCAGGGGATCGTGGATGGCATTGAGATATGGGTTGACCAGGAGACCGGGGTAAACTACCTCTACCGTCAGGCGGGCTACAGTGGCGGGCTTACCGTACTGGTCAACAGGGAGGGTCAGCCCATCATCTCCACCCTTCCTGTTTGACCTATAATGGTATTCGGGGTGTGCCGGTATGAATGAACACCGTGAATACAGACGTGAGGTGCCGGGAAGTCAGACGGCTGTCCTGTTTATTCATGGTATTTGCGGATCCCCCAATTTCTTCCAAGACTTCTACCCCTGCCTGCCGGAAAACTGGACCATCCGCTCAATCCTGATTGAAGGGCATGGTGGCAGCACCCTCGATTTTTCCCGTTCCTCCATGACAGCCTGGAAGGATCAGGTGGGGCGTATGGTGGATGAGCTGGCGGCCCGGCATGAATCGATCATAATCGTGGGGCACTCCATGGGGAGCCTGCTGGCCATTGAACAGGGTCTCAGGCTGCCGGGGAAGGTCAAATGCCTCTTCCTCCTGGCCGTCCCCCTCAAGGTCAGGGCCAGGCCGGCCGCAGCCTCTCACTCGATCAGGACCGCCCTGGGCCTCGGTGACAAGGACAACCCGGCCATTGCGGCGGCCCAGGCGCTATACAGCATCAGGCCGGACAGGAGGATCTGGCGCTATCTGGGTTACATCCCCCGCTACCATGAGCTGCTGGTCGAAATGAGAAGGACCCGGTCAAGGGTCCTGGATCTCGCGGTACCAACCTACGTCTACCAATCAGGCCAGGATGAGATCGTCTCACCCGCTTCAGCCACCTATCTTTCCGCCAACAGCCGGATTCAACTCCACACGCTCCAGGAGTCGGACCATAAATACCATAAGCCGTCGGACAAGGCTTTCCTCCTGGAAGAATTCAGCTCCCTCAGCCGCTTGTGCGGCTCGCCGCAATAAAAAAGGGGCGCGTGGAACGCGCCCCGGGGCCAGCTGCCTGGACAGGAGCTAGTCCTCGATCTCGATCTCAATCGTATCGGGTCCTTCTTTCTCCTCCTGCTTGGGGAGGGTGAGCGTCAGGACACCGTCGGTGAACTTGCCCTTGATCTCATCCGTCTTGATACCGGAAACATCAAAGCTCCGGGAGCAGGATCCATAGGAACGCTCTTTATAGACGTAATTCTTGCGTTCTTCGGTCTTCTCCGTGTTCTGTTCGGCCCGGATGGTCAGGTACTGGCCGTCCAGGTTGATCTTGATGTCCTCTTTCTTGGCACCGGGCAGATCAGCCTCCAGAAGGTAATGATCGCCCTTGTCCTGGACATCGACCTTGAATCCGCGTACACCGGCAAAATCCTGCAGGAAAGAACCACCCAACCAGCGGTTCAAGTCTCCCACCAGACTGCGGTCACGCCGCCCATAGGGAATCAAATCAAACATTGTCGCTCCTCCTTATCTCATTTTTCCCCTGACAGCTACCTTGGACAGAAGGCAAGGTCCGGGGTTTCTTCCTTACCACAAAGTCTACCCGCCGCTTATGAAGAAAAAGGTAAACATTTTTGTAGGAATCTTGACATTTTGGCACTCTCGATCCGAGAGTGCCAGATCGTTTTTCAGGACCACCCGGCTTTTTCATAATCCCGGTTCGGGTCTCGATTTTGTTCAGTTTGTGTTGACTCATATTCCACATAATGTTAAGTTGTTCTAGAAGGTTCCTATATCAGGCACGGGATAATTCTGAGGAAGGCGCTTCCTGGGATCCAGGGATGGAACCGGTTGGACCAGGCAAGTATATAATGGAATTTGAAACCTTGGTCCCTCCTGTGCCCGTGTGGCTGTCAAAGACCGTCATAGCCGGATCCAAGTCTGCGGAAGGGGCAGAGAGTTCAGCCGGCAGCGGATTCTGCAATGGGGTTGATTCATAGGTTGGGTCAGCAAAACCTCAATAAGGAGGATTTTGCTGTTGGTAATAAACCAGAAGAAAGGTGAAAAAATGAAAAAGTTGCTTGTAGTTCTTTTGGCGCTACTCTTGCTGCTGTCCTTTACAGCTTGTGCGTCTGAGGACGGTTCCAAAACGGAGGCACCGGAAGGAACGGAAACACAGGAAACGCCGGATGAGCCCGAACCGGAGACGCCGGAGACGAAGTACAATATGGCGATCGTGGTAAAAGACACTGCCGATCCGTGGTTCTTGCGTCTGGAAGAAGGCTTGGTAAAATACGTCAACGATACAGGCCATATGGCTTATATGAAAGGGCCGCCGGTCACTGACGCCGCGCAGCAATACACCATTATTGAAGAATTGATCGCCCAGGACATCGATGTGCTTGGGGTAGTGCCGGTCGATCCTGACATTATCGAGCCCATACTCCAACAGGCTATGGATAAGGGCATCATCGTGATCACCCACGAGTCGCCTGAGCAGGAAGTGTGTGATTTCGACGTCGAGAACTTTGACAATGTCGGCTTCGGCAAGGCCATGATGGACGAGTTCGCCAAATCAGTCGGCGGCAAGGGCAAGTACGTCACCGTGGTATCCTACCTCGGAAACGCGACGCATAAGCTGTGGACCGATACGGCCATCGAGCACGCCAAGGAAAACTATCCTGAGCTCGAACTCATTCCTGAAGAGAAGATCGAAGGCGAATCCAATATGGACGTCGTCTATGAGAGAGCCAAGGAAATCCTGAAAAAGTACCCCGACCTGGCAGGGTTCTACGTGACAGACAGCTTCGACCCGGCCGGTATCGGCAAGGCGATCGTTGAGCTTGGCCTGGAGGATACCTGTAAGGTTATGGGATGCTCCTTCGCCTCCGTGTCCGAAGAGGTCCTGAAGTCCGGCGTCTGCCCCTGGGTAATGGCCTGGGATCCCGCCGATTCCGGCTACCTCATGTGCAGGGTGGGCGAAATGATCCTCGATGGCAAGCGGGACGAGCTCGTTCCGGGCGCTGATCTGGGGGTTGAGGGATTTGAGAGCATTGGCGTTGACGGCAAGCTGATCACCGGCTCCGGCTGGATCATCGTGACCGTTGACAACATGGATGAGTACGATTTCTAGTTTAATACCAAAGACCCAAGCGGGAAGGGTAGGTCTACCTTTCCCGCAAACCACCCGGTTCAAAACGGTAGAGCGGGGTGTCGCGGAGATTAAAAGGTGGCAGAAGCGTTATTAGTTGCTGAGAACATCAGCAAGTCATTTGGAGGAGTCCAGGCTTTGGACGAGGCCAATCTCACGATTGGACGTGGTGAAATCCATTGTCTGGCAGGTGAAAATGGTTCGGGGAAATCGACGCTAATCAAGATTATTTCCGGTTTTTACCAGGCCGATTCCGGCACGGTTACAATCAATGGCAAATCCTATACCAGGATCACCCCCCTGGAGTCCATTCAGGCAGGGATCGCGGTTATCTACCAGGACCTGTCTGTTTTTCCCAATCTCACGGTTGCGGAAAACATCGCCCTCAGTTCAGCGATTTCAGATAAGAGAAAAATTATCAACTGGCAGGAAATCCGGCGTGTCGCCAAGGAAGCGGTCGACATGCTCAACATAAATCTCAGGCTGGACGATTATCTGGAGGAATTGCCGATCGCGGACCGGCAGCTGGTCGCCATTTGCCGCGCCATCACCCATAAGGCGCAGCTCATCATCATGGACGAGGCCACGACCGCCCTGACGGAGAGGGAGGTCAACACCCTCTTTGAAGTCATCAAGAAGCTTCAGGCTGACGGTATTTCGATCCTTTTCGTCAGCCACAAGCTCAGCGAAGTATTCGCCATAAGTGAAAACTACACCATCATCCGGGACGGGAAAAATGTCTTCACCGGCTCAGCCCGTGAGATAGACCAAAAAGAGTTTGTCCAGCACATGACCGGCAGGGTGATCAGCGAGGACCATTTTGAGCCCAGGAATATCGATCATACGGTGCCAGCCCTCAAGGTCGAGAATTTGAGCCTGGGCAAAGGTTTCACCGATGTCTCCTTTGAGGTGTATCCCGGAGAGATACTGGGTATTACGGGACCTCTGGGCTCCGGCCGGTCCGAAGTCGCCAAGACCATCTTCGGTCTTTTCAAGCCGACCGGCGGCCAGATTCTGATTAATGGGGTAAGGCAGAAGATCAAGGCGCCCTATGTGGCCCGGAAGAAGAATATTGCCTATGTCCCGGAGGATCGGGTGTCGGAGGCCCTCTTCCTCCCACAGCCGGTGAGGAAGAATTTTGCCGTCTCGAGTATCAACAAGATGGTAAAGGGCTTCTTCGTGGATGAAAACAAGATGACTGAGGGCACCTCAAGATGGGAGAAGGAGCTGTCCATCAGGCTGGGTTCCCAATATGATGCCGTGTCAACCCTTTCCGGCGGCAACCAGCAGAAAACCGTACTGGCGCGATGGCTGAACGCCGGTCCCAATCTTCTGCTGCTGAACGGGCCGACCGTGGGGGTTGATGTCGGGGCCAAGTACGATCTGCACCAGTATCTGAGAAAGTTGGCCAATGATCAGGGCATCGCGATTGTCATCATTTCAGACGACATCCCTGAACTGGCCCATAACTGCAACCGGATCCTGATCATGAAGAGGGGTCACATTGTCGACCAGGTGCAGAGCTCAGAGACCAATATCGACGATCTGACCGAACGGATTTACAGTTAAGGGCAGGCCGTTCACTGATTAGGTGGGGATGAAGGGGTAATGATAAATATAAAGAAAAGTTTCAATCGCATCGAATTCGTCACCCTGATGACGATCCTTGTCCTGTCCATCATAATACAGATCCAAAGCGGCCTTTTCTTTACGGCAAACAACCTGGTGGACACGCTTCGGTCCATCGTGGTGCCGACCATGTTCGCCATGGGCCTGCTCCTCTGTATTGTGACGGGTGGAATCGACGTCTCCTTTCCCTCGATCGCCATGCTGAGTTCCTATTCGGCGACCGTTCTGGCAATGGAGTATGGCTTTAAATCCGCCCTGATCGTCTTCATCATCTCGACCCTGCTGGGGCTTCTCATGGGCCTGTTCAACGCCATCCTGGTCAATTGGCTTAAATTGTCGGCCTTTATCATCACCATCGGGACCAGCAGCATCTTCCTTGGCTTCATGCAGGGTGTGCTCAAGAGCCGGTCCATCCCCGTCCTCCCCCAGGCCCTCTTCGGTATCAAGGACTCCGTCCTCTTCGCGGTCAGGGAGGGCAAGATGGGACTCTCCAGTGTCATGCCAACCATCGCGCTTTCCATGCCGGTCATCGTGGGCCTGGTCTATGTGATAAGCCGCTACACCATGCTGGGGCGGGGGATCTATGCCCTGGGCGGTGATGCTGTCGCGGCTGAGCGGATTGGCTTCAATATCAAGGGGATCAACCTCTTCGTGTTTTCCTTCATGGGGGCCATCGCAGGCTATACCGGCATGGTCAGGGTGGTTATGGCCGGCAACCTGCAACATACGTCACTGATCGGTTATGAGATGAAAATCATCGCCGCCCTCATCCTGGGGGGCACAAGATTATCGGGGGGGCGCGGGTCGGTCATCGGGGCCATCCTGGGCGTTCTCCTGCTCATGATGGTCAACAATTCCCTCATCCTCCTCGGCATACCGACGCATTGGAGCCGATTTGTCGAAGGGGTGCTGGTCGTGCTCGGAATCATTTTCTCCTCCTATACCGAAATCAGGAGGAGGAAACGAATCAGCATGAACCTGCTGGCTTCGTGAGGAGGACGCTATGCAAAAATTGAAACTGCGAAGGTCGGAATTGCATAGAAGGGACGCCAACAGGACACAACTGCTTGTCTTCCTGGTAACGGTGATCCTCCTTATGCTGGTCCTCCAGCCCAAGGTCTTCTTCACCAAGTCCTATCTGGTCTCCATGCTGAAATCATCGCCGGAATATTCCTTCATCGCCATGGGGATGATGATCTGCATCATGGCCGGGGGGATCAACCTGGCCCTGGTAGCCTCGGCCAACCTGTCGGCCATCATCAGCTGCAAATTGTTTATGGCCCTGCTGCCGGGAGACGTGATGTCCCCCTTTGCCGAGATCCTCATCCTCCTGGCCATTGTCCTCGTTACCCTCCTTATAGGGTTTTTGTCGGGGATCGTGCCGGGTTATCTGATCGCCTCGCTCAATGTCCCGCCCATGGTGGCGACCCTGGCCTCCATGAACCTCTTTTTGGGGATGTCGGTCGCCCTGACACGGGGGTCGACCCTCACGGGAATTCCCACGGTCATATCGAAGTATCTGAACCGGACCATCCTCAATGACATGGTCCCCATAGCCTTTTTGCTCTTCGTCATCTTCGCGGTCCTCCTGGCCCTCCTGCTCAAGAAGACCTCCTTTGGCTTCTCCCTGACCATGCTGGGCTCAAACCAGACCTCGGCCATCTTCTCCGGCATCAATGTCAAGAGACACCTGATCCTGACCTACATGACCGCGGGCCTCCTGTCGGCCTTCAGCGGCATCATCATGGCCTCCAGATTCAACTCCATCCTTCCGAGGACCGGTGACTCCTATATCGCCCAGTCCATCCTCATCTGCCTGCTGGCAGGCGTGGACCCCAATGGCGGCTTTGGTGAGGTCAGCAACCTGGCCCTGGCGATTTTCATCCTCCAGGTCCTGTCTTCGGGCTTCAACATCTTTCCGACGATCGATAATTTCATCCGGAATTTGATCTGGGGCGGCGTCCTGATTCTTGTTCTCTGTTTGAACCGGATCCGGAGTATGCGTAGGAATAAGGCCACGAGAAGGCAGACGGAAAAGGTCTGATTGCGAGCGCTCAAGCTGAGAAAGAAAAGAATATGAAGATACTTGGAATAGGCGACAATGTTGTGGACCGTCACTTTGATGACGGGATGATGTACATAGGCGGGAACTCCCTGAACTTCGCCGTCTATGGAGGCCAAATGGGATACGCTTCGGCCTATGCCGGCGTTGTCGCGAAGGACTCCTACGGCGACTGGGTCCTCGATATCCTGAAGGGACAGGGGGTCGATGTCTCCCACTGTGTCCGCAAGGAGGGTGAAACGGGCTTGTGCACGATCCGGCTGACGGACGGGGACCGGTCCATCTCAGAGGACAATCACGGGGGCGTGGTCCATGAGCAGCCCCTGGAGATCACGGAGGAGCTCCTGGCCTATGCCAGTGGCTTCGATGTGATCCATACCGGCTACCTGGCCTATATGGACCATGAGATACCTAAGCTACAGAGCCTGGATGTCCCCGTCGTCTATGATTTTTGCGATACCTGGGACGATGACAGCTTCAGGCGCAACTGTCCCAGTGTCGATTTTGCCTTCTTCTCGGGAAAGAAATTGAGCGAGGCCGAGATCATCGGCTATCTGGAGAAGACCATTGAATACGGATCGAGCCTGGGTATTTGTACAATCGGCAAGCGGGGGGCGGTCGTTTTCGACGGACGGGATATCTACAGGAAAAAACCCTACAACCTGGACCTGGAGGTGATCGACACGACGGGGGCGGGAGATGCCTTTATCACGGGCTTCACCACGACCTATACGGCGGGCCGCCAATTGTTCGAACAGATCACCGGGGACAAGGAGCCCTTCCATACCCCCGCCGACAGGGAGGATTACGACAGGGCACTTATGGAAAGGGCACTCAGCGTGGCCAACCTGATGGCGATCAGGACCTGCATGGTCATTGGCGCCTTTGGCCAGGGCAAGCCCATGGTTTAAAAGGAGGAAGAAGTGAAGCTAGCGTTTTTGAGTTATCTATTCCAAAGATATCCCCTGGAATACAGTTTCAAGATGGCCCGTGAATACGGTTTTGACGGGGTGGAAATCTGGGGCGCCCGCCCACACGCCTACAGTTATGACCTGGACAAGGCGGCCATTGACCGGATCCTGGGCTACAAGAAAAAGTACGGGCAGGAAATTCCCATGTTCACCCCTGAGATCCTTGCCTATCCTTATAATCTCTGCTCCAGGCAGGAGAAGGAACGTCTCGAAACCCTGACCTACCTGAAGGAGTCAGCCCGGACGGCCTCCCTCCTGGGGGCGGACAAGATGCTGGTCACCATCCCCCACACCGGCTATGGCCAGGACCTGAAGAAGGTCAGGGAGGAACTGGTCGAATACCTGAGGGAACTTTGCGGGGCCGCCGGCCAGCTGGGCGTGTCCATTGTCATCGAGACCCTGTCCCCTTCCGAAGGCAATATGCTGACCAATACAGCGGAGGTCAGGGAGATCATGGATGAGGTGGCCAGTGACCACCTGGCGGTCATGATGGATGTCATCCCGCCCCTGGTCGCGCATGAACCCTTCTCAGAATATTTTGATGTCTTCGGCGATAAAATGGTCTACATGCACGTCTCAGGAAGCGATGGCCATTCCGAAGCCCATCCCCAGCTGGGCGACCAGACGGACATCCTGCCCCTGATTGACCTCTTCAGGGTGGTCAAGCGTTGCGGTTACAGCGGATGGTGCTCCATCGAGGTCCTGGGTGAGCTCTATTTCCGGGATCCGGAACTCTGCCTTGCGGAAAGCAAGCGTATCGTCGACCGGGCCCTTCGGGAAGCAGGTATATAGGCCGGGGCGGCCTGCCCTAGTAGACCACGTATTTGAAGCGGTCGCCCAGGATGATCTGTTTGCTCCGGTGGACAGGCGATCCGTCGGCGTCAAAGACGGTCTCCGTCATAAGGAGGACCGGGCTGTCCTTCCTGATGTTCAGATACTCCGCCTCCCGGTCGGAGGCGAAGGCCAGTTCGATGGTCTTCTTTGACCGTCGCATGGTGATGTTGAAGAGCCTCGATATGGTGGCATAAAGGGAGACGTCGTCAAGGTCCTCTTTCATGAGCCCCGCGTACTTCTCGGGGAGGAAGGTCTGGTCCAGTACGACGGGGACATTATTCCCCAGCAGGATCCGTTCAAGGAAGAGGACCCGGTCTCCCTCCTCGATTCCCAGCGCCTCGACATCCTCCTCGGAGGCCGGCTGCAGGGAGAGGGTGACGAGCCGGTGACCCGGTTCAATACCATTGGCGATACAGACTTCCGTGAAGCTGATATTGGTTGAGATATTCTCGGCCACCTTCTGGTGCCTGACAAAGGTCCCCTTCCCCTGTTTACGGACCAGATAGCCGTCGTCGGCCAGCTCAAGCAGGGCGGTCCGCACCGTATTCCGGCTGACGGCATACTCCTTTGAAATCTCGATCTCACTGGGAAGCTTGGCACCGTAGGGAAGATCACCGTTACTCATCCTGGACAGGATATCCTGCTTCAGCTGGGCGTAAAGCGGTACCGGGGACATGTCGTTTAAAAGAGGTTTTTGAAGAAGGTCACTCATAACAACTCCTTAAAACAAGTGGAATAAATTGGTCAACTCATTCCGCATTACTCATACCAAGGATCATAACCCAGATGAGGTATTTTGTCTACCCGTAACCTACCGGTCAATTGACAGATATTCCACATAATGTTAAATTGTTCTGGAAGGTTCCAAAGGGAGGGTGTTATGTTATCTTTTAATCGTCCACGTTTTGAAAAAGTAATAGCCGACGCACTGGCCATGCGTCCCGACATTGAGAAAGCCGTCGATGAAATCGTCGAACAGGGCTTCTCAAATTTGTTTTTCATCGGAGTAGGCGGCACTTATGCCCATGCCCTTCCGATCAAATTCTGGCTTGATTCCGAGACTGACATTGAATCGCATGTGGAGATCGCGGCCGAATTCATGGCCATCCGCCACCGGCGATTCAGCAAGGATTCGGTCTGCATTTTCTCAACCCGCAGCGGCAATACCAAGGAGATACTCCAGGCCGCGGAATTCTGCCGGAAGGCGGGCGCGAGAACGGTCGTATACGTCAGTAACCCTGATTCCCCCATCTACGAGCACGCGGACTACGCGGTACAGAGCTATGCTGAGGATGACCATCTGGGAGAGGCCATCTACCTCTTCATGTACATGTTCCTGGCCCGCCTGCTCCACCACACGGGGGATCTTGATGACTACGGGAAGTTCATGGCAGATCTGGAGGCGATCACGCCTTATCTTATCCGTGGCAAGGAACAATATGACAGCGTGGCGGAGGCCTTTGCCAAGAAGTACAAGGATTACAGCTACCACATGGTGACCGGATCCGGCATGATGTGGGGGGAGGCCTACGACTACGCCATGTGTATACTGGAGGAGATGCAGTGGATCCATGCGAAATCGATCCACTCCGCCGAGTTCTTCCATGGAACCCTTGAATTGGTGGAGCCGGATACCAGCATCCTGGTCCTGCACAGCACGGATGAGACACGCCCGCTGACCGACCGCCTCCTGCGCTTCGCTGAAAAAATAACAGAGCATGTTACTGTATTTGACACACAGGATATTGAACTTCCCTTTGAGGCCTATCGCTGGAAGAAACTGATGTCACCCATGGTTGTCTACTCCTTGCTCGAACGGCTCAGCCGTCATCTGGAACACGAACGCGAGCATCCACTTACGACGAGAAGGTATTACAGGCAGTTTGAATACTGATTCAAACACACTTCACAACTAATCCCTTGAGTCTGTCGACCGGCCCTTCCAGGGCCGGCGGTAGCGACGACAAGACAGAAAAACTGAAAGAAGCCGGCAGGTATGTTAACAAATGGATGATACTTCGGCATCAAATCTCCGTCGCGAAACACTGGTTTTGACAAGTGACAGGTTCAAGGCGCGTTTTTGCGCTGTCGGCGATAGTGTCATTGACTACAATAGGTCCCTGAACAGGCTCTTTACTGGCGGCAATTCCTACAATTTTTCCATTTTGTGCAAAATCCTGGGCTTTGACTCGGCCTTCATGGGCGTGGTCGGGTCAGATCCCGAAGGCCAGCTTATCCGCGGAACCCTTGAAGGCCAGGGGATTGATGTCAGCCACCTGCAGGTACGCGAAGGCGAAACAGGCCTTTGCGGGATCGACCTGGTCGGGGGGGAGCGGGTCATCGTCAACCTGAATGACATGGGGGTCGTCAAGAGCCAGCCCTTCCGCTTCGATCCTGACAGCCTGTCCCATCTTGCTGACTATGACCTTGTCCACACCAGCTGCTTCAGCTATCTGGAACCGGAGTTTGACAAGATACGCCAGCTGGGAATACCGATTCTCTACGATGCTTCGGATACCTGGAAGCAGGCTGGGCTGGAGGAGCTGGCCGGCTCCGTGGACTACCTCTTCTTTTCCGGGAAAGAGCTTGGGAAGGCAGAATTGCGGGGCCTTCTGAAAAGACTGGTCACGCGTGACCCCTGCCAGATGGCCCTGACGACGATTGGCGAGCGGGGCGCCCTGGTCTATGACGGGCAGGAATTCTACGACAGGGCCCCTTATTTTGCCTCGGCGCCCATAGCCGACTCAACCGGCTCGGGTGATTACTGGCTCAGCGGTTTCATGACGACCTGGATCCAGGGCCTCAAATACCTGGAGGGTTTCGAACGCCTGCCCCGGATCCAGGAAGCCTGGATCCCTGACCCGGCGGACCAGGAGGACTATCTGAGGAAACTCCTGGAGCAGGCCCTCAGCTTCGCCAATGTCATGGCGCGTTTTGCCTGTATGCACCAGGGCACTTTTGGGATCGGATTCCCATACGACAGCGAGGAGTGAGATGACTAAACCCGTCCTGGAAGTTAAAGATATCAGCAAGCGGTTCGGCGGTATCATCGCGCTCGACCAGGTCAGTCTGACTGTCAACAAGGGCGAGGTTCTCTGCTTGCTGGGGGAGAATGGGGCCGGCAAGTCCACGCTGATCAACATAATCTCCGGCGTCTATCAGCCGGATGAGGGTGAGGTCTTCATCGACGGCGAACCGGTCGTCATGAAAAACCCCCATATAGCCCACCAGCTGGGTGTCAGCACAGTCTATCAGGAACTGGTCCAATACCCTGATATGAACATAATGGAGAATCTATACAGCGGCCGTTACGATACCACCTTTGGCCTGATCCGGAAAAAGGAAATGTACCGGAGAACCAGGGAACTCATGGACCGGGTCCAGATCCATTTTGACCCGACCACTTACATCCGTGACCTGAGTGTCGCCCAGCGGCAGCTGGTGGAGATCCTGAAGGCCCTGTCCTACGATGCCAAAATCATCGTCTTTGACGAACCGACGGCCTCCCTGACAGCGGATGAGACCCGGACCCTTTTCAGCATGATCGGCCGGCTCCGGGAAGAGGGCCGCTCCATCATATACATTTCGCACCGGCTGGAGGAGGTTTCCGAAGTCGGGGACCGGGTGGTAGTCCTCAAGGATGGCAGGAATTCCGGGGAAGGGACGGTCGGCGAACTGAGCCATGAGGCCATTATCACCATGATGGTGGGCCGGACCCTGGACGAGAGGTACCCCGACCGGGAGGAGGGGGAAAAGGACAGGCCGGTCGTCCTTTCAGTCGAGGCCCTGACGACCCAGAAGATCCAGGACGTGTCCTTTGAGCTCTATGAGGGGGAGATTCTCGGGATCGGGGGCCTGGTCGGCTCGGGGCGCACGGAGCTCGTCCATGCCCTGGTCGGGATTGACAAGGCATCCGGCTCCGTCACCATGCACGATGTTTCAGTCAGGAATACAAGCCCCTCGGCTTCCTTCCGGAACAAGATCGCCGCAGTCCCGGAGGACAGGAAGGGTCAGGGCCTGGTCCCGATCCTGACGGTCAAGCACAATATCGGCCTCAGCTCCCTGAAGGCTCTGAGCAGGCTGGGGATTATGGACAAGAAGAAGGAGCTGGCCTATTCCAGGAGATTCATCCAGCATCTTCAGATTAAGACGACGGGGCCGAGCCAGCCCGTCGAGGACCTTTCCGGCGGCAACCAGCAAAAGATCGTCATCGCCAAATGCCTGGCGACCGAGCCGGACATCCTCATCCTGGATGAACCGACCCGGGGCATTGATGTCGGAACAAAGGCAGAGATCTACCAGTTGATGAAAGACTTCGTCAAGACGGGGAAGGCCATCATCATGATCACCTCTGAATTGCCGGAGCTTCTCGGCATGAGTGACAGGATACTAGTTATGTCGGAAGGCAGGTTGGCGGGTGAAATCAGGGACGTTCAAAACGCGACTGAGGAACAGGTACTGAAGGTTGCCGTTCGATACGGCTGATATCGAGTCAGGAATGTGAAGGCATGGATAAATCACGCATCAGTTTAAAAAAAGAAGGCGCCAAACTGGCGGTCAAGGACAGCAGGCTCCTGGCATGGATGAAAAGCCCCATCTTTCGATCCTATTCCGGCCTGCTCCTGGTCATCATCGTCATCTTCATCTTTATGGCCTTTCGGAGTCCCAACTTCCTCACGACGAACAACATGCTCAATGTCCTCCGTCAGGTTTCGGTCTACGGGATACTGGCCACCGGTATGGCTTTCGCCATGATGACGGGAGGCATCGATCTCAGCGTGGGATCAATCGCGGGGATATCCGGTATCCTGGCCGCCCGGCTGGTGGTGGAAAGCGGTGTGGGCCTGCTGTGGGCGGCCCTCCTCTCCATCATCCTGGGTATCGTCATCGGGATGTCAAGCGGCTTGATCATCTCCCGGACCTCGATCCCCCCCTTCATCATGACCCTGGGCATCCAGATCACCCTGCGGGGCGCCGCCTTCCTCCTCTGCCGCGGCAAGCCGATAGGCAACCTGCCCGAGAATTTCTTGAATCTTGGATTGGGCTTCTTCCTCTCCATACCGATCTCGGTCTACTTTATGCTGCTGGCCTTCATAACAGTGGGGATCGTCCTGTCCTCCACCTCCTTCGGCCGGCTGGTCTACGCGGTCGGCGGCAACTACCAGGCGGCCTACCATTCCGGTATCAACGCCAAGCGGGTGATTACTATGGCCTACACCATCAGCGGTCTTATGGCGGCCCTGGGCGGTGTCATCCTGGCGGCGAGAAACGCCTCCGCCCAGCCGGCGGCAGGTATGGGATTCGAGACGGAAGCCATTGCGGCCTGCGCCATGGGCGGCGTTGCCTTCAGTGGCGGCAAGGGTTCTGTCGTGGGTATCTTCCTGGGCACACTGCTTATGGGGGTCATCAACAACGGCATGACCTTGCTCTATGTCAGTTCCTACTGGCAGCAGGTGATCAAGGGACTGATCATCATCGGATCGGTCCTCTACTCGATTTACGCGGGAAGAAAGAAATAGAGAAGGGCTCAGAGGGAAAACCGACAGGGGGTGATTGCCGACAGAATGGATACTACTGGGAAACGATTTAATTCATGGAGGAAAGCTATGAAGAAACAAATTTTGAAGAGTCTTGTCCTGGTACTCGCGGTGACCATGATCATAGGAGTGCTGGCGGCCTGTAAGGGTAAGGAAGAGAGCAAAACCTACGAAATCGGCTACCTTGTCTGGTCAATGGCGGAGGAATTCCACGTTGACGTCTTCGAGGGAGCCACGGAAAAGGCCAATGAAATTGGCGGTATCAAGCTTATCGGGCCCGATCCCGAGGGTGATATGCAGAAGGAGATTTCACTTATTGAGGATATGATCCAATCAAAGGTGGATGCCCTGATCATCGCCCCGGTCGACGCGGACGCGATCGTCCCCTATATTCAGCAAGTGAAGGCGGCCGGGATCCCGGTCATCAACTATGACATCGACGTCGAGACCGAGGTCGATGCCAAATGCCTGTCCAACAATGCCAAGGGCGGGGCTGACGCTTGCGATTACCTGATCGAGAGAATGGGCAAAACAGGGAAGATCCTGATCCTCACCGAGGTCCCGGGCGTCGTTACCGCTGAAGAACGTATCACAGGCTTCAATGACAGGCTGGCTGAAATCGCCCCTGACGTTGAAGTCATCGAACAGCTGTCGACGGGTACACGTGATACCCACCGTTCGACAACAGAGAATATGCTACAGGCGCATCCCGACATCACAGGCATCTTCTGCTTCATGGGTGACAACACGCTCGGTGCTTACGTGGCGTGCAAGTCAAACAACAGGCAGGATGTACTGATCGCCGGATACGACGCCTCACCCGAACAGATCCAGATCATGTTGGACGACGGCAAGGACTGCAACCTGGTCTGCACAGTTGACCAGTCACCCCGTCTGATCGGCTCCATCACGGTTGACGTTGCCTACCGGGTGCTCCAGGGTGAAAAGTTCACCGATACGGTCTACACCGATATCGCCCTGGTCACAACGGAAAACGTTGAGGAATTTGAGCAGAACTGATAAGCGCACCGGAGGCGTCCATTGACCACTGGACGCTTCGAATCAAAGCAGGGGGCCCGGAGCGGATTCGTTGCGGGCCCTCTCTTTTTGCTCAGGTCCAGGGCCCGCCTTGTGCTTTATCCCCGAGGAGTGGATAATGTTCCAGGGAGGCTTCCAAGTCATGTATGATGTCGCCATCATAGGCGCGGGCGTCGTCGGATGCGCGCTCAGCTATACACTTTCACCCTACCGTCTTCGTATTGCCCTGCTGGAGAAAGAGAATGACCTTGCCATGGGGGCGACCCGTGCCAACACTGCCCTGATTCACGCCGGTTTTGACCCCCCACCCCATACCCTCATGGGGAAGTTGAATGTCGAGGGTATGAGGCTTTGCTACCAGCTCTGTGAGGAACTCCAGGTGGAGCACCGGCGGACGGGATCGCTGGTCCTCGCCTTCGAACAGGGAGAAAGACCGATCCTGGACAGACTCTATGGCCAGGGCCTTGAGAACGGTTGCCGGGGCCTTGAGATTCTCAGTGGGGACCAGGCCCGGTCCCGGGAACCCAATCTGTCAAAGGCGGTTGTCGCGGCCTTGTGGGCGCCGGAGGCCGGCGTGATCAATCCCTGGGAGTTTGCCCTGGCCCTGGCCGAGGTGGCCGTCCGGAACGGGGTCGACTTCCTTCCGAATTCCCAGGTTACCGGGATTACGCCCCAAGCGGACTCCTATGAGTTGGAGATTTCAAATCGCGGGGGAGGTTCTGTCGACAGGAAGAGGATCAAGGCCCGCTATCTTGTCAACGCGGCCGGCGTGGCAAGTGATCATATCCACAATATGCTGGCGGAGCCTGCCTTCCGTATTGAACCGACCCGGGGGGAGTACTATCTGCTTGACCGGGCAGTCGGCCAGCTGGTCCGGTCGATCATCTTTGAATGCCCGACCGAGCGGGGCAAGGGGGTCACCGTATCGCCGACCATACATGATAACTTCCTGGTCGGCCCCAGCTCCGAAGCTGTCAGGGACCGGGAGGATACGGGGGTGACCCGGCCGGTGCTCGACCGGATCGCGGCGGTCGCCAGGGAGATGATACCCAGCCTGGATGTCAGGTCCAACATCAGGAATTTCGCCGGGGTCCGGGCCAACAGTGATGGGAATGATTTCTTCATCCGGATGTCGGCTGAACGTTTTCTCGATCTGGCCGCCATCAAGTCACCCGGCTTGACCTGTGCCCCCTCCATTGCCCGCTACGCCAGGGACCTGCTCCAGGAGGCGGGACTTGACCTGGCAGGCAAGTCTGATTGGCGGGGGGGCCGGGAGGTCATCCGGTTCAAGGAGATCCCCGAGGAGGAACGTGCTGCCTTCATCCAGGCGAATCCTGCCTACGGCCGGGTCATTTGCCGCTGTGAGACCATCACGGAGGGTGAAATCCTGGCCGCCCTGAAGGGGGAGATTCCACCCCTCTCAATTGACGGGGTCAAGCGACGGGCAGGCACGGGTATGGGGCGCTGTCAGGGTGGCTTCTGCGGCCCCCGGGTCCTGGAGATCCTGGCGCGCGAGACAGGCCGCTCCCCCCTCTCGATCGAACAGGACGGCGCCGGCAGCTGGATCCTCTGCTGTGAGACCAAGGCAGGTCACGGACATGACTGAGCACTATCAGCTGGTGGTCTTGGGAGGGGGGCCTGCCGGAATCGGCGCGGCGGTGAGCGCGCGGGACCAGGGGCTGGATAAGATCCTCCTGGTCGAACGGGACCGGGAACTGGGCGGCATCCTGAACCAGTGCGTCCACACGGGGTTCGGCCTCCACTATTTCGGCGAGGAGCTGACGGGGCCTGAATACGCCGGCCGGATCCTGGAGGGGCTGGCTGGGGAAGGACTTGAGGTCGCCTGCGACACCATGGCCCTGTCCCTGGACCCCTGTGAGCAGGGGCACCGCCTCAGCCTTATGAGCGCGGCGGAGGGATACCGTTCGGTCACAGCCGGGGCGGTGGTGCTGGCCATGGGTTGCCGGGAGCGGACCCGGGGAGCCATCCAGACGCCGGGGACCCGGCCCGCCGGCATCCTGACGGCGGGGACAGCCCAGCGCTACGTCAACATGGAAGGCTACCTGGTGGGCCGGCGCGTGATCATCCTTGGCTCGGGGGACATTGGCCTCATCATGGCCCGGCGGATGAGTCTGGAGGGCGCCCAGGTGGTCGCCTGCGTTGAAATCCAACCCTTTTCAGGCGGCCTGACCCGGAATATCGTCCAATGCCTGGATGACTTTGATATCCCCCTCCTCCTGTCCCACACCATCACGGACATCCGGGGGAAGGACCGGCTGGAGGGGGTCACGGTCCAGGCGGTTGATTCAGGCCTGACCCCCCTTCCCGGCACGGAGATCCATTATGAGGTCGACAGCCTGCTCCTGTCGGTCGGCTTGATCCCTGAAAATGAATTGAGCCGGGAGGCGGGGATCGCGATCGACCCGCTCACCCAGGGTCCCCTTGTCTACGAAAATAATGAGACCGGGAGGCCGGGGGTGTTTGCCTGCGGCAATGTACTTCACGTGCACGATCTCGTCGATTATGTGACCCGGGAGAGCGAGAGGGCCGGCAGGGCGGCTGCCGATTACGTGCTGGGGCGGCATTCAGGGGGGCCGTCAACAGGGGCCGGGGGCGAACTGTCCCTTCTGCCGGGCCCAGGTGTCGCCTATCTGATTCCCCAGCGGATCCGGCCTGATCGGGTCCAGGAAGAGATTCAGCTCTTCTTCCGGGTCAAGGAACCTTATAAGGCGCCCAGGCGCGTGGTCCTGCGCGAGGGCGGAAAAGAGATCGCGAGCTTCAAACGGCCCTATATGGGGCCGGGCGAAATGGAATCCGTGACCCTTACGAAAGACAAGCTCGACCTTGTGTCCGCCAGTCTGACCCTTGCGATTGAGGATTGAGGGGGGCAGGTTATGAAGGAGCTCATCTGCGTTCTTTGCCCCCAGGGCTGCCATCTCCGGGTTGACGAGGACCAGGATTACCAGGTGACGGGCAACCGCTGCCGCAGGGGCCTGGCCTATGGCAGGGACGAGGTCTTGAATCCACGGCGTGTGGTGACTTCAACGGTAAAACTGCTGGGTAGCCATCACCGCCGCTGCCCGGTCAAAACGGACAGGCCCATCCCCAAGGCCCTGGTCAGGCAGGCCATGGCCCTTCTGGACGGGGTTGAACTCAGAGCCCCGGTCAAGCGGGGCGACCTGGTCATAGGTAATCTGCTTGGCCTGGATGCCAATTTCATCGTAACCCGGGACCTTTCCCGACAGGAAGGAGACAGGAATGGCCGATTATGTCATGGCCCTGGACGCGGGCACAACCAGTAACCGCTGCCTATTGTTCGACCATCAGGGTCAGGTCTGTTCCCTGGCCCAAAAGGAGTTCCGGCAAATATTCCCCAAGCCGGGTTGGGTGGAACATGACGCCAATGAGATCTGGTCCAGCCAACTGGGGGTGGCGGTCGAGGCCATGAACAAGATCAATGCCCAACCCGAGGCCATCAGCGCCATCGGCATCACCAACCAGCGGGAGACCACCATTCTCTGGGACAGGCACACGGGGGAGCCCGTCTACAATGCCATTGTCTGGCAATGCAGGCGGACCTCCGATCACTGCGACCGTTTGAAAAAAGAGGGCTACACCGAGCTTTTCCGGGAAAAAACCGGCCTGATCATCGACGCCTACTTCAGCGCGACAAAAATCAGCTGGATCCTGGACCAGGTCCCGGGTGTCCGCGAGCGGGCGGAAAGGGGGGATATCCTTTTTGGGACGGTCGAGAGCTGGCTGATCTGGCGCTTGACCAGGGGCCGGATCCATCTGACCGACTATTCCAACGCCTCCCGGACCCTGCTCTTCAATATCAAGGAACTTAAATGGGATGAGGAGCTTCTCCGGATCCTGGACATACCGCCTGCCATCCTTCCGGAAGTGCGGCCCTCCAGCTGCCTGTACGGGGAAACGGATCCCTCCTTCTTCGGCCGCCCCCTGCCGATCGGTGGCGCAGCCGGCGACCAGCAGGCGGCCCTTTTCGGAGAGGCCTGCTTTGAGGCGGGTGAGGCCAAGAACACCTATGGAACCGGCTGCTTCCTCCTGATGAATACGGGCCTCAAGCCGGTCTACAGCAGCAAGGGTCTGGTGACCACCATTGCCTGGGGACTCGGCGGTCAGGTCCATTACGCGCTTGAGGGGTCCATCTTTGTCGCGGGAGCCGCCATCCAGTGGCTACGGGACGAGCTTCATCTGATCAAGACGGCGGCGGAGTCGGAGCGACTGGCCTTATCGGTTGAGGACACCGGTGGCAGCTACCTGGTGCCCGCCTTCACGGGCCTGGGGGCCCCCTACTGGGACCAGTACGCCCGGGGGGTCATCGTCGGCCTCACGCGGGGCGTGAATAACCGGCACCTGGTGCGGGCGGCCCTGGAATCGATCGCCTATCAGACCCTGGATGTCCTCCAGCTCATGCAGGAGGATTCCGGCCTGGGGCTGAGCGGCCTCAAGGCTGACGGCGGCGCGGCCAACAACAACTTTCTCCTGCAGTTCCAGGCCGATATAACGGGTGTCCCGGTCCTCCGTCCTGCCTGTGTTGAGACCACGGCGCTCGGGGCAGCCTATCTGGCCGGCCTGGCCACGGGTTTCTGGTCGGATACCGAGGGGTTGCGGGATAATTGGAAGGTTGACCGGGTCTTTGAACCCAACATGCAGGAGGCCAGGCGCCAGGAGAGGATTGAAGGATGGAGGAGGGCGGTGACGCGATCTTTTGACTGGGAAAGGTGAGTCCGCCCCTTCCGTGGAATACAACCGAAAACCTTTGCCCCAGGAGGACAATTTAGCGTATAATACGCCTATTGGTCCGTGCCGCCGCCCGGATCCAAGAAGAGGTGTCGTATGAGTTTCTTTCAGCATTTTTTTTATGGCGTCGAAAGGGTCGAGCCGGTTGATATTCCCCTGCCCCTCATGGTGGGGCTCCTCCTCCTTTGGATAGGCGTCATGGTCCTGATTGTTGTCTTCCGGAAACAACTGGCCGCCCTGGAGAGGCCGGAACTTATCGCGAGGGCTGCCGCCGCCGTACTCCTGGTTGACCAGATAGTCCTCTACTTGTGGCAGTTCCTGTCCGGCTACTTCAACCTCGAGCTCAGCCTCCCCCTCTACCACTGCCGGATCTGTGTCTGGCTGCTCATCCTGGACCTGATCTTCGGCATGAAGATTTTGCGGACCGTGTGGATCTACTGGGCCTTCCTGGGCTCCATCTTCTCCATGGCCTTCATGGATCTCTACAAATTTGACTTTCCACACTACACCAATTTCCAGTTCTTCATCGTCCATATTTTGCTGGGATGGCTGGTCTTCTACGTCATCTACGCGCTCGGTTACCGCTTTGACAGGCAGGGCCTGAAAATCGCCCTCATCTCCACCACCCTTTACAATCTCGGGCTCATCCTTTTCAATGCCGCCTGCAATGGGACCTTCCTTACGACCGGTGACATGCTCTTCAACTACGGTTATATGTCCTATCCCCCCGGCCCCCTCAAGGATCTTGCCTTGGCCTTTCCTCCCTTTACCTTCAACCTTCTTATGCTCATCGGTTACGATTTACTGATTTTGCTGCTTTATTTGGGCGGTCGGGCCCTGAACAGGATCAGCGACCGCAACGGGGAGCGACAGCCAGCCTGATCCAAGGAGATCTTGATTATGGGGGATGTGAAAACCTATCCTGACAAACCGGACTACCCTGCCCTCGGGGATAGGAAAGCTTTTTTTGCCTATCTGCGTTTCTTCTGGCGCGACCTCCTCCTCATGGTCCTCCTCTTCGCCTCCATGTGGATCATGCAACTTCTGAACCATCCCATAGGGACCGTCCGGAGCCTGGAGATCCCCTTTGACAGCAAGATTCCGCTCCTGCCCTGGACGGCCCTCATCTACAATAGCTGGGCCCCCTTCATCCTCCTCCTCTGCCTCTATTACCTGCTCCGCGACCGGCAACTTTTCCGGCGCTATGTCTTCACCATGATCCTGGGCCAGCTCCTGGCCGACGCGACCTTCCCCTTCTTCCAGACCCGGCTGCCCGTTCCCTATGAAGAGGTCTATTCCGCGACCGATATCTGGTCCAAGCTCCTGGCCATGACCTACAGGGCCGATAACAACTACTGCGGTTTCCCCTCAATCCATGTCATTCTTTGTACCCTGACCATCTATTTCATCTGGAAGCTGAAGGCCGCCGGACCCTGGTTCAAGATCCTGGTCAGCCTCTACTTCACGGCCGTCGCCATAACAACCGTGACCACCAAGCAGCATGTGGTGCTCGACATCCCCGGTGGTATCCTCTACGGGCTGGTCTCAATCCCACTTGCCCTGCCCCTGACCCGCCTGATAGACCGAAAACTCTACAAGGAACATTTCCGCTGATCCCTTCTTTTGGTAAACTATCAGGCAAGGATCAGGAGGTGAGGGAGCCATGAAAAAGACAGTTCTCCGTTCAGTTCTAATACTCCTCAGTGTCGCGCTCCTGCTTGGGGTCGCCCTGGCCTGCAGTCCTTCCGCGCCGGCTGGCGAAGCCTTTGACCGTACGCTCCTGGTCAGGGAACCGGCCCAGGCGGAGGACGAAATAAGTCCGGGGCTCTACTGCCTGACCTCCATCGCCGAGGAGAGCCTGTTTGAGCTCTTGGGGGCGGCAGGCGGAGAGGAGGACCTGATCCGCTCACAGGTTTTTGCCTCCCGGGCCTGGGTTGAGGTCCGGGCGGGGGAGAGCTTGAGATACAAGGGCGCCACGATCGAGTCCTATGAGGAGCGGGATCGCCTGGGCTGTCAGTCCGGCCGGCTGAGCAATGGCTTCTTTCTCATCGGCATGGATCTCTTTCCCGGGGTGCTGACTGTAAGGGGCCAGGAAAAAGAGGACCCGGAAAGCTGGGTATGCGAGATCTATAAACAGGCCCACGACCTGGAGGAAGGCCCGGTCCGCCGTTATGAGTTTGATTATCCGCAGATCTTCATAGAGGTGGAGGAGGGGGAATTCATTTACCTTTGGCATGCCGAAGCCTACGTTCCCCCCTCCTGAATGTGGACCAGCGTGACCGGGTCGTAGACACCGGAAGTAAGGGAATCAAGATGGGTGGTCGTATAAGGATCGCGGGATTTGCCGCCCTCCTGCTGGCGGTAGCGGGCCTCCTGTCCGCTTGCGGGCAGGAGGCGGATGAAGGGAAGGAAACAGAGATGGTTCAAGCGGTAGCGGAAGGCTATGTAAAGACGGAGCAGGCGGGTCACCTTGTTGACCTGCTTATGGACAGCGGCAATCACATTGTGATTGAACTTCTCCCCGGGGTGGCGCCGGAGACGGTCGCCAACTTCCAGAAACTGGTCGGACAGTCCTTTTATGATGGCCTGATTTTTCATCGGATCATCGAGGGCTTCATGATCCAGGGCGGTGACCCGACCGGGACAGGGGGCGGAGGTTCATCTGAAACGATCCGGGGTGAATTTGCCTCGAACGATTTCGACAACAGCCTCTCCCATGTGCGCGGCACGGTATCCATGGCCAGGACACCCGCCCCCGATTCCGCCAGTTCCCAGTTCTTCATCTGCCATGATGACAGCTGTTTCCTTGACGGCGATTACGCCGCCTTCGGCCGTGTCGTCTACGGCCTCGATGAGCTTGACAGGATCGCCTCCCTGCGGACGGATGGCCAGGACTTTCCCCTGAACCCGCCCCGCATGGAGCGTGTGTTCTTTGTCGAACCCCTATCCCCGGGGGACTAGAGGGATGAAGCTTGCCAACGCCCTGCCCTTCCTGAAAGAAAGCTGGCTGGCCGCCAGGAAGCAGGCAGGTCTCACCAACCGGTCCTTTTTTTCCTTGTTCTTTGATATCATCCGTTGCAAATTCAAGTACAAGATTGCCCTGAGCGACTACCTGCTCTTCAATTTCATGGAATTCCGCGATCCCGGGATGCGGGCGGAATACCTCTATGTGGACGACTGGATCCAGCTGGTCCATAACCTCAACCCCCCCAATGACAGCCCCGGCTTCCTCTCGGACAAGGTGCTGGCCTACAAGCGCTTTGCCAAGTATTTCCATCGGGATGTCCTGGTCCTGGCTGATTCGAGTGACCAGGACCTGCTTGAATTCTTCGGGAAACATGGGACTTTCTACGGCAAGAAGGCCTGGAGCTTTGCCGGCCGGGATGTCGAGAAGATAAGGTCGGACGCAAGGACGGCCGATGAAATGATCGCCTATGTCCGCCGGAATTACGACATGCTGGAGGAGGAAATCGTCCAGCACCCGCTCCTGGACACGGTTTCACCCAGCGCGGTCGCCAGCTTCCGCTTCACCATCCTCAAGTATCAGGGCCGGATCCTGATCCTCCCCCTGTCCGTCCGCATCGCCCTCTGGGATGACGTCGACATCATCAAGATGGGGCAGAGCTCCGCCTGTGTCGCCATAGATGAGGAAGGGCGCTTCATCTCCCCTGCCGTTGTCAACGATTCCCTTTTTGATCCGGCCTTCGAGACCCGCTATGAGGCCCACCCCCTGACGGGGGTCCCGATCTCGGATGGGAGTTTCCAGGTCCCCTATTTCAAGGAGATGGTCGACATGATGATGGAGATTACGGAGGGGGAGGACGAGTACGGCCACCTTGGCTGGGATATCGCCGTATCAGACAAGGGCCCCTGTGTGATCGAGGGGAATCCCTGGGGCTACTACGATTTTTACCAGTATTATGACCACGTCAAACGGACCATGCGGGGGATCAAGCCCCTGATAGAGGATTTTATGGGAAGTCCCATCAGGGAGCTTCCCAGGAAGTAGGTCCGGTTCACCGCCGCCAGCGGGCGGGATAGACGTCGCCCGGATTCAGGCTGACCAGCTCGTCGACGGTGACGAAGGTAAAGCCCCACTCGATCAAGAGGGGCAAGGCGCTGATGAAGCCCTCGACCGTCGTCCCATGTGTGTCGTGCAGGAGGACGATCTGCCCCCCTGCCGTGTGGTTGATCAGGTAGTCATGAACATACTGGCTGTTCTTGTATCGCCAGTCATCGGTGTCAATGTCCCAGTAGACAACAGCCATACCCTGTCTGGCGGCTTCCTCAAAGACCCTGGCATTGCCGTAGGCGCCCGGCGGCCGCATGAGGGTGGGCCTGGAACCCAGGACTGCCTCAATGGCGTCGCTGGTCTTGGAGAGCTGGCTCTCAAGACCGGCGTCATCAAGCCGGGTCAGGTATTGATGGGAGTAGCTGTGGTTGCCGACCGCATGTCCCTCGTCACGCATCCGCCGGATCAGGTCGGGGTGTTCATTGACATAGCGGCCCTGGACGAAGAAGGTGACCTTGACCTGGTATTTTTTCAGGGCATCCAGCAGTTGCGCGGTGTAGGCGCCCGGCCCGTCATCAAAGGTTATGGCCACAGCTCCCACTTGCTTGGGTTTTATCGGCGCGTCTGACAGGCTCGTCTGTTCCTGGCTTGTCGGAGGGGTGGTGGTTTGACTGCTTGTCTTGACCGGACTGGCGCTACTGGATTCGGACGGGGTACTGGTTTCCGTTTTTGAGGTCCGGCTGGTCGTCGTCCGGGTTGTTGTCCTGGCGCTCGTGGTCGTCAGGCTGCGAGAGCTCTCCATAACCGGCTCGCTTGACTCCGTCGGGGCCGGACCCGCCGCGACACTTGCCATGCCGCAGCCGCTCATGGAGAGGAGGAAGGCAACCGCTACAAAGAGTGAAAGGAGGATGGCGAGGGCCAGCAGGAGCGCGATTTGCTTCTTATATCGTTTTCTTTTCATACAGGTCGATTATCGGCGTCCCCGGGTTCCCTGTCAACAAGGGGCCGCCTGTCGCCCTCGGGTTCAGGGCCGGGTAGGAGGGTCTGGATCCAAGGCGGTTTATTCTTGCCGAAAAGCCTGTCTCGGCGTATGGTAAAGAAGGTTGCCATACAATATATCCCAGCCTGGCCGGGTGAGGCACGTCAGGCTTGAAGGGGGTCTTCGGATGAAGAGAATTTTGATGATCAGCGCGCTCCTGCTTGGCCTAGTCCTCCTGGCGGCCTGCGCGCCGCCGGTACCAGAAAAAACGGAAGACTTTGTGACTTTCAGGCTGGCCGGCTTGAAGGGCCCCACCAGCATGGGACTGGCCCCACTTGTTACGGACGCCCTGGAGGGCAAGGAAGCCTATGGGATCGATTTTGATGTCCTTGCCTCACCGGAGGAGATCGTCCCCAGGATAGTCAGGGGGGACTGCGATCTGGCGGCCTTGCCCGCCAATCTCGCCGCTACCCTCTACAACAAGACGGAGGGTGGGATAGCCGTCATCGCCATCAACACCCTGGGTGTCCTGGACATTGTTGAGCGCGGAGACAGCATCCAGTCATTGGAGGATCTGGCCGGCAGGAAGCTTTACGGATCCGGGGAAGGCGCGGTTCCGGAATATGTGCTCAGGCTTCTGCTGGAAAAAACCGGTCTGGATCCCGACAAGGACGTCGAGATTGAATGGATGAGTGAACACGGGGCCATCGTCGCCCAGCTGGCCGCCGAACCCGGTTCTGCCGCCCTGCTCCCGCAACCCTTCGTCACCATAGCCCAAAGGCAGCTTGGGGACCTGCGTCTGGCGCTCGACCTCAATGATGACTGGACCCGCCTGATCCCGGATGCCGGCCTTGTCATGGGCGTCCTGGTGGCGCAGAGGGAAGTGGTCGACCAACACCCCCAGGCTCTGGAGGCCTTTTTGAAAGACTATGAGCAGGCCCTGGCCCTGACCCGGGAAAAACCGGATGAGGTCGCCGGCCTGATCGAGGCCCTGGACATCTTTGACGCTGCCGTGGCCAGGGAGGCCATTCCTTTTTGCAATCTCTTCTTTGCCCGAGGTGACGATCTGAAGCAGTCCTTGTCCGGTTTCCTTGACCTGCTTTTTGCCATTGATCCCCAGGCCATAGGCGGCCAGTTGCCCGCAGACGATTTCTATTACGGTGCCAAGTAAAGGAAAAGACACGGTTTTTATCGCCGGGGGGGCGGTCCTGCTCCTGGTAGTTTGGCAGCTCCTGGCTTCATTTGCTGGCGGTGGTTTCCTCCTGCCGGCGCCACGTGGGGTTGTCGCGGCCTTCATCGATCTGTTTTCCAGGGCGGACAGCTGGCCAGCCGTCTTCAGGTCGGCTGGACGGATTGTCCGGAGCGTCCTGGCCGCAACCGCCCTCGCCATCCTCTTCGCCTGGCTGGCCTCGAGGTGGCGATCCCTCCGCCTCATGCTCTCGCCCCTGATTCTTGTCATGAAGTCGGTGCCCATCGTCTCCTTCATCCTGATCGCCCTCTTCTTCATGAGGGAGTCCCTGCTCACCAGCTTCATCTGCGGCTTGATCGTCTTCCCCTTGATCTACGGCCAACTGCTGTCTGCCCTCTTGAACATTGATCCCGGCCTCCTCGAAATGAGCCGGGTCTTCACCTTCAAAAAAATGGAAGTGATACGCTACATCGTGGTGCCCGGTTGCCGCGAACCCTTCCTGGCATCGACATCGGTGGCGGTCGGTATGGCCTGGAAGGCGGGGGTCGCTGCCGAGGTCCTCGCCTTCGCGTCGGACACGATCGGCAGGCATATGCACGAGGCCAAGCTCTACCTGGATATGGAAAGGCTCCTGGCCTGGACCCTGGCCCTGGTCCTGGTCTCCTTTCTTACGGAACAGCTCCTGGTCCGCCTCTTCCGCTTCCTCCTGACCTATATCGGCCAAAACCTGAAAAGGCCCCGCCCTCACTTCGTGACCAGGGGAGGATCGTCGGACAGGTTGAAGGGGCAGGATCTGAAGACCCTGAAGACCAGGACGGAGCTCCTGGAGGAGGGCGGAGCGCCCGCAGGGGCCCCTTTGGTTTGCCCGGCAGACGGCCAGGCCATCCAGCTGCGCGGCGTCCTCTGTGTTGAATCACCTCCCCCGGACGAAGGCCGGCCAGGCATTGTGATTGACCGGATGAGCAAGTGCTTTGGTTCCTCCTACGTATTCAGTGACTACACTGCCCAGCTCCCCCTCGACAGGCCCCTGGTGATCACCGGCCCGTCCGGTGTTGGCAAGACCACCCTCATGCGCTTGATCGCCGGCCTGATCCGACCGGACAGCGGCCGGATCGAGGGGGTGCCCGAACGCGGCGTTTTTGTCTTCCAGGACAACCGGCTGCTTCCCCAGCTCTCGGCCCGGGATAATATCCGGCTGGTGCTGCCCGCCTACGAGGAGGAGCGGGCTGACCGGCTGCTCGAATCCCTGGGTTTATCGGCCGTGAAGGACCAGCCGGCCTCGACCCTGTCCGGAGGCGAAAAGAGGAGGCTGGCCCTGGCAAGGGCCCTGGCGCCGGAGTCGGATATCCTCTACCTGGATGAGGCCTTCCGTGAGCTTGACGAGGCGCATGAGGACGACGCCCTTGACCTCCTCCTGGAGACCGCCCGGGACAAGCCGCTCCTGATCGCCACCCATGACCTGGCCTTGATCGACCGTCTGAAGGCCAATGTGCTCGAATTGAGAAAGTGACGGGGGAGGATAGATGAAACTCATACTGGCCAGCCAATCGCCGAGAAGACGGGAACTCCTGACCCTGGCGGGGATCGCCTTCGAAACGGCCCCCTCCGACTGTGACGAGGAGGGGATCGCGGGAAACTTGCGCCAGACCTGCCCGGGGGCAGGCGGGCAGCTGGTTGTGGAGGAACTGGCCCTCGCCAAGGCGCGGGCCGTCTCAAAGAGATATCCGGAGGCCCTGGTCCTGGCCGCCGATACCATGGTGACCCTGGACGGCGCCGAGCTGGGTAAACCCCGGGACGCCCAGGAAGCCCGGCGCATGCTCCGGACCCTGGCCGGCCGGACCCACACGGTGGACACGGGCGTCGCGCTTGTGTCGGCGGCAGGCGAGGAGGTTTTCTCCCGGACATCCCGGGTGACCTTCCGGCCCCTCACCGCCTCACTGGAGGCCCTCATTGACCGCTACGCCGCTACCGGCCTCCCCCTGGACAAGGCGGGAGCCTACGGGATCCAGGAACTGGGTGGCCTTCTGATAGAGGGAATCGAGGGTGACTTCTTTTCTGTTATGGGCCTGCCGATCGCGGAGGTCTATGAGCGGCTCCAGGCCTATGATCTCCGCGGCTAGACCAGCATGCTGATACCGCTGGCAATCGAGATCAGGCCGCTGATGAGCTGGACGATGTAGACCAGGTTGGTGAAGCGCTGGTTGGAGATCCTGTGGTGGAGGTAATTGCCGACCAGGAAGGCGACGGCGACAAAGGGCAGGGCGTAGGCGATGGTGGTCAGGATGGGCTTGGTGTAGACATTCAGGACAAAGGCCCTGTACAGGGTTGAGATGGTATTGGTGACGATCCAGACGCCGGCCATGGTCGCCCGGAAGACCGTCTTGTCCTTGAGCCGGCTGAGCGAATAGATATTGATGAGCGAGGCGCCCATGGAGAACATGCCCTGGATGACGGCGCCGACCCCAAGGGAGAGATACATGGCCCAGCGGGGGAGCTCCTTCGGCTCCTTTTTTCGGATCATGCGCAGGACCTCCCGGCCGCTGACCAGGGCGACCAGGCTGCCGATGATCAGGCGGAGGGCCCATTCGATGTAACGGAGTTTGGCGAAGAGCAGGTAGCCGACCGGCATGATGGGAATGATGCAGGCCGTGATGATCAGGAACTCGCGGACATTGATCTTCTTGAACTGGGTTACCACCATGAGGAAGATCATGAAGAGGCTGGTCACCGTAAAGAGGGCGATCGAGACCTCGGCGCCCCAGAAGATCGACAGGATGGGGACGCCCAGGGTAATGGAGCCAAAGCCGGCGATCGCCTCCATGACGTTCAGCAGTAAAACGAGCAATAAATAAAAGATCATAGCTTCCACCTCAGGCCGGGTCAGGTCAAGGGGCGGCCGGGGAACCGGCCTGCCTTGCCCCAAAGTATACGCTAATTGACAGGCAATTATTTGAGCAGGATTGTGATGCCGCCCCCGATCGAAAAGAGTCCGCTCAACAACTGGACGGCGTAGACGGCAGTTTTGAATTTTTCCTGTGGTATTTTGTGATGCAGCCTGTTGCCCAGGAGAAAGGCCAGGACAATGATGGGCAGGCTGTAGAGGATGCTTGTCCACATGACCGGGGTATAGACCTGGAGAAAGAAAACCCTGAAGGCCAGCGATAGACTGATGGTGATGACCCAGATCCCTGTCATGGTCGCCCGGAAGACGCTCTTGTCCTTCAGGCGGGTCAGGGAATAGAGGTTGACCAGGGGCCCACCCATGGAAAACATGCCCTCGACGACGGCGCCCAGGCCCAGGGCTGTGTAAATCACCCAGGAGGGCAGCGGGCTGTCATCCTTCTTCACCAGGCTCCGCCACAACTCGTGTCCCGCGACCGTGACGACCACCGTTCCGATGATCAGGCGGAGGGCCCATTCAAGGAAACGGAGCCTGGCGTAAAGCAGATAGCCCAAGGGCAGGAAGGGGATGACGCACAAGGCGATGATCAGGAATTCCCGCCAATTCACCCGCTTGATCTGGGTAATGAAGATTAGCAGGCAGAGGGCCAGGCCGGAGGCCGACATGAGGGCGACGGATTTTTCCGTTCCCAGGGCCAGGGCCAGGATGGGGATGCCAATGGAGGTCGATCCGAAACCGACCACCGTTTCGAGGATGAGCATGAAGAAGAGGATGATGAAAAAATAAGCCATGAACAGTTATCCTTTTCCCCCTGGTCCCGGTTGCCCGTCAGGAGGAGGTCTATAGAAGCAGGGTCAGGCCACCGGCGATTGAGATTAGACCGCTTGCCAATTCTACCAAATAAACCAGGTTCACGAACCGGTCATCGGCAATCCTGTCGTGGAGCCGGTTGCCAATGAGGTAGGCGATGAGCACGAGGGGAAGCGCGTAAAGGAGACTGGTCCAGATGGCCGTCGTAAAAATCTTCAGGACAAAGATCCGGAAAAACAGCGAGATAATGTTGGTGATCAGCCAGACAGACACCATGGTCGCCCGGAAGGCGCTTTTATCCTTGATGCGGGTCAGGGCGAAAACATTGATCAAGGCGCCCCCCATGGAGAACATACCCTGCACGAGGGCACCGATTCCCAGGGCAAAGAAGACCAGCCAGCGCGGCGGATCCCTGTCATCCTTTTTGATGATCCGCCGCCAGAGCTCCCGGCCCGCGACAAAACAGACAACGCTCCCCATGAATAAACGCATGGCCCACTCCAGGAGGCGGAGCTTGGCGTAGAGGAGATAACCCACGGGCAGGACGGGGAAGACGCAGGCCAGAATGATCAGGAGCTCACGGACACAGACCTTCTTGTACTGGGTGGAGAAGATGATCAGGCAAAGAAAGAGGCCGGCTGTTGACATAAGGGCGACGGAGGCTTCCGTTCCCAGGACCAGGGCCAGGATGGGGATCCCGATGGAGGTTGAACCGAAGCCGGTGATGGCTTCAAGGATATGCAGGGAAAAAAGGATAATAAAAAAATAAGCCATGGGCGCAAGAGGTCCTCCAGGAAAGTATACCGGATTTTTGGGGCCTGGTGGCCCCTCCCTGTATTGTCGGGCACGACAAAGGGACGGGGCCGCGGTTATTCTGTAGAATAAGATTTCAGGTGTCCGGCCGCTTGTCCCGCAGGGCCGGCGGAATAAAGAGCAAAGGAATAGTTTATGGAAACGAAAGTTAGTTTTATCTACGATTACAAAAATATCGAAATCCCCGAATCACTCACGGAACTGACGCTCCCGGATCTTGACGCCTTCATTGAGGCCCAGTGCCAGGGCCTGGCTGAAAAGCACAGCACCATCGAGCTGGCGGAAGGGCAACCCCATGTCCTGACGGATGACATGGTCAAGAAAGAGGACCTGCCCGGGATAGAGACGGTCGAACAATACCGGGAGGCCCTGACCCGGGAAATCCCACTCGCCATCGTGTCGGAACAGACGCAGATGGTCCTCATGAATTACCTGCTGCCGCAGCTTGTCCAAAGAAGCACCTTTGAAATCAACGACGCGGAGGCCAGCCAGGAGAGTCAGAAACGCCTGGAAGCTTTCATTGAGAACGCGGAGGGGCAGGGTATGACCCTGACGGAGGCGGGCCGGAGGGAATTCGGTGTTCCGGACATGGACGAGGGGGAGATCCGTCAGCAGGTGCTTTATCTTGGACGGGTCAACTTCCTCTTCCGGGTCCTGGCACAGGAGTACCTGAAACGTCAGGGCAGGGAATTTGACCTGGCTTCCTATGCCGGTTATGTCAAGGAACTGACCGAACTGTCGGAGATGAAGGAAGAGGAGGTTCGTGAGCTGGTTCCTGTCCATATCTACATGGAGGAAGTCCCGGTCCTGGTTATGCTGGATGAGATGACAGCCTGGCTCCAACCCCGGATCAGCCTGAAATCGGAGGCGGAGGATACAGACTAGCTAATCCCCGCGCGGACGCCGTGCTTGTGGATCATGCTAGAATTGAGCTAGTTCCGGACTTTGCCTGCCGGAGATAATATGCAAGGAGCCATGCTCCCGAAAGGAAGGTTGACATGGGGCTATTCGATCGAAAAAGTTGTGATATCTGTGGCGGGAAGACGGGACTTCTCGGGGGGAAAAAGGTCAAGGACGGCCGGATGTGTTCGGATTGCGCGAAGAAGCAGTCGCCCTACCTGACCAGCAGGAAGAACTTCACCGTTGAGGAGATGAAACAGCATCTCGACGACCGGGCCGAAAACAAGGAGCTGATCCAGTCTTTTGAACCGACCCGGACGGTGGGGTCATCCCTCAAGCTCTACATCGACGATGGACGTGGCCTGTGGTTTCTCACCAAGGCCCGCCGCTACCAGGACGCCAATCCCGATGTTTTCACGGCGGAGCAGATCCTGGGCGCCCGTGTTGATCTTGAGCAAGGCAACCGGACCGAAACCATTGAGCGGGCGGTTCCCGCCAAGGACGGCAAACCCGCTATTCCGGCCAAAACAAAAGAAGTCACCTATTACAACTTCTATGTCCTGATCGATGTCTCGCACCCCTGGGTCAACCAGATGCGACTCCAGGTCAACAACTCCTCCCTGGAAGGTGGCATACTCCATCCTGATTACAAGGAAGCCAACCGTGACTCGAAGGAGATCGTGGCCGCCCTGCTCAGCCTGCGTGACGGAGCCATGGAGGAAAAACAGGAAAAGGCGAAACCCAAACAACGCGTCATCTGCCCGCATTGCGGGGCTATGACCATGCCCGACGAGAGCGGCGCCTGCGAATATTGCATGGGCGCGGTCGGCTGATACCGGGAGAGCGGACAGCCTCGACGGGCAGGAGGCCGGCCCTGGCCGGCCTCCTATAAACAGATGGTCTCCCGGAAAAGGTCTGCCAGTCAGTTGGGAGGATTGTGACCATGATTCTTGGAGCCTATGCCCTGGCCCACCCCCCGATCATCCTGCCGGAAGTCGGACGTGGGGAGGAGAGGAAGATTGACAGGACGATCGCGGCCTTCCGGCGCATGGCCAGCGAAGTAGCGGAGCTCAAGCCGGATACCCTTGTCATCAGTTCACCGCACGCCCCCCTCTATGCCGATGGCTTCTTTATCGCCGGCGGCGACAGGGCGGAGGGCGGTCTCGAATCCTTCGGCGTGAGGGGTGTCCGGGAATCGGTGGCGGTCGACAGCCTTTTCTCCGAGGCCTTCCACCAGGACCTGCTTGAAAATGGAATTGTCTCGCATATCAAAGGGACGGGGCGCAGGGGACTCGACCATGGGGCCCTGATCCCCCTACGTTTCATTCATGAAGAATACACTGCCTTCAAGCTGGTCCTGCTCGGCCTCTCCCTCCTGCCTGAATCGGTACACCGTGAAGTGGGCCGTTCGCTCGCGCGGGTGGCCGGGGCCCTTGGCCGGCGTGTGGTCATGATCGCCAGCGGCGACCTCTCGCACGTCCTGAAAAAAGACGGCCCCTATGGCTACCGGCCGGAAGGGCCGCAATTTGACGCCGAGATCGTCCGCATCTTCAGTACAGGTGATCTGGAAGCCCTCTTCCAATTTGATCCCCGGCTGGTGGAAAAAGCGGCGGAATGCGGTCTCCGGTCCTTCCAGATCATGGCAGGCGGGCTCGAAGGGGTCCGGATCAAGGCAGAATTGTATTCCTATGAAGGCCCCTTTGGTGTCGGCTACGCGGTCGCGTCCTTTTTGCCCGAATAGGAGGGCTGTCGTGAAAAATCCCTGCCTCGAACTGGCGCGCGCCTCCATTGATCACTATCTTCGCGAGGGGGAGGTCCTGGCCTTGCCGCCGGATCTGCCGGACCAGCTGGTCTCCGTCCGGGCCGGTGCCTTTGTTACCCTCTACAAGGCAGGTGTCCTGCGAGGCTGCATCGGAACCATCACCCCGGTCTGCGGTTCCCTGGCCGAGGAGATCATCCGCAATGCGGTGGCCTCGGCGGCGGAGGACCCCAGATTCCCCCCCGTCAGGCCGGAGGAATTGGACAAGATCACCATCAGTGTGGACCTGCTCAGTCCCGCCGAGCCCGTTGACTCCCCCCGGGAACTCGACCCTGCCCGCTACGGGGTCATTGTCAGCGCCGGATACAGGCGAGGCCTCCTGCTACCTGACCTTGAAGGCGTCGATACGGCTGGCCAGCAACTGGCGATCGCGCTTGCCAAGGCGGGTATCCAACCCCATGAGCCCTACCGGATTGAACGGTTTGAGGTGACCCGCTGTGAGGAGACCGAATGAAAAAGGGTGAAGGCAGGGGGGATTCCCGCCAGGCCGTGACCTGCGAGGTCTGCTGGCGGCACTGCCTCATCCGGGAGGGGGGCTTGGGCTACTGTGGGGCGCGGACGGTCAGGAAGGGCCTTGTCTGCGCCGCCAATTACGGCCACTTGACCAGTCTCGCCCTGGATCCCATCGAAAAGAAACCCCTCTCCTTTTTTTACCCGGGAACAAGCATCCTGTCGGCGGGAAGCTATGGTTGCAACATGGCCTGCCCCTTCTGCCAGAACTATGAAATTGCCCGGGAGACGGCCGCGTCACGCTACACAAACTTTCTTTCGCCCCAGGACCTGGTCGATAGGGCCCTGGCCTGTCAAGACCGGGGCAATATCGGGATCGCCTTCACCTACAACGAACCCCTGGTCGGCTACGAATATGTCCGTGACTGCTCGGAACTGGCCCGGGCCAAGGGCCTGGAGACGGTCGTCGTCACCAACGGCCAGATAGAGGAGGGACCCCTCCGGGAGCTCCTGCCGCTGATCACAGCCTGGAATATCGACCTGAAAGCCTTCAGCCAGGAAGGTTACAGGAGGTTGGGCGGCCGCCTGGATGTCACCTTACGGACCATCCGCCTGACCCAGGCTGTCTCCCACGTGGAGATCACCACCCTTGTCGTACCCGGCTTGTCAGATGACGAAGACGATATGAGGCGGGAGGCTGACTTCCTGGCCTCCCTCGACCCCGACCTCCCTCTTCACCTGTCCCGTTATTTCCCCTGCTACCAGTTTGATGCCCCGGCGACGCCCCCCGGAACCCTCCTCCGCCTACGCGATATAGCGGAGGAGTCGCTCCGGCGTGTTGTCCTGGGGAATATCTAGGGGAGACCCGTCCGGCGGCCCCTGGTCCCGGCTCATACCCAGCCGCGCAGATGGCAGGCTTCCGCGACCCGGGCGATCGCGATCATGTAGGCCGCGTCTCGGAGGGGAATCGACTTTTCCTTTGACAGGGCCAGGACCCCCTGGAAGGCGTCGGTCATCTTGGCGTCCAGCTTCTCCAGAACCTCCTCTTTCGGCCAATAGTAGTTCATATTGTTTTGGACCTGCTCAAAGTAGGAACAGGTCACCCCGCCGGCATTGGCAAGAAAATCCGGGATGAGGGTGATGCCGCGCTCCTTGAGGATTTGATCGGCCTCCGGGCTGGTGGGCCCGTTGGCGCCCTCCACGATTATTTTCACGGAAGGCTTGATCTCGCCGGCGTTGGCGGCCGTGATCTGGTTTTCGAGGGCAGCAGGAATGAGGATATCCACCTCCTGCTTTATCCATTCATCACCCCCCAGCACCTCATAACCCGCGGCCTCCGCCTGCAACTTGTCGATGCTGCCGTAATCGTCGGTCATGGCCCGGAGCTCCTCCAGGTCGATCCCGTCCTTCTTCCGGTAGGAGAAGGCGCACTTGTTGGTCTGGCACCAGCAGGAGACGCAGGTAACCGTGCCGCCCAGTTCCGTGTACAGCTCAATGGCGTACTGGGCCACCTTGCCGAAACCCTGGACGGCGGCCCGGGTGCTCGAAAGATCAACCGCCCTGTCAAGGAGGAGTTCACGAAGGACGTAGATGACGCCATAGCCCGTTGCCTCGGTACGACCCAGGGACCCCCCCATGGCCACGGGTTTGCCGGTAATGACACCCGGCATCTTCTCACCGGTGATGGTCTCGTATTCGTCAAGCATCCAGAGCATATGCTGGGCATTGGTCATGACGTCGGGTGCCGGTACATCCCGGGTAGGGCTCATAACCTGATGGATCTGCCGGATATAGCCCCGGCAGACCGCCTCCTGCTCCCGCTGGGACAGCTTGTAGGGATCGCAGATGACCCCCCCCTTGCCACCGCCGAGGGGGATGTTGGCGACAGCGCATTTCCAGGTCATCCACAAGCTCAATCCCCGGACCGTGTCCACCGTCTCCTGGGGATGGAAGCGGATGCCCCCCTTGCAGGGACCGCGCGCATCGTTGTGCTGGATCCGGAATCCGCGGAATACCTGGTGGCTCCCGTCATCCATCCGGATGGGGATGGAGAAGTGATATTCCCTCAGGGGTGTTCGGAGAAGATGCCTGACCGCGGGGTCGAGATCCAGTTGGTCGGCGATGCGGTCGAATTGTTCCTGCGCCATTGAATACGCATTGAAATCTTTGTCTGCCATGATAAGCCCCTCCACAGATCTTTTGTATAGACTCAACTGCCTGTATCCTATCAGTATTTGGGCAAAGTCACAATGAAAAGCAGGCCTGCCGCGGGCCCGTGGCAGGGGGTCCCGGCTGTCCAGCGGGAAGTCCGGCAGACGTGGTATTATTTTCAAGAACAGGGGGAGAAAGGGGAGGTAAGGCCAAGATGTCAGACTCACGTTATCCGGAGGAGCTGGTTACTGAATGGCTGCGGGACTCGGGTGACTGGTTCCTGGACCCGGAAAAGGAGGCGGCGGGCCGGATGACCCAGCTGCTCTACCCCTATGGATCCCTATTCTCACCCCTTGAGATAAACAGTATCCGCCTGAAAAACAGGCTGGTCATGGCCCCCATGGGCAACATCTCCCTTGCCGAGGAGACCGGCCGGCCCGATCAGGCCATGTTGGCCTACTTTGAGGAAAGGGCCCGGGGCGGGGTCGGTCTCCTCATCTCCGGCCTGGTACCTGTTTCATTCGGCATCGATCCCTCCCTGACCGAACCTGGCCAATTGACCTACTTCCCCAGGATCCTGGGCAGCAGGACCCATTTCTCCGGCTGGCGTGACATAGCCCACCTGGTCCATGCAGCGGGAGCCCATTTTTTTATCCAGCTGTCCGCAGGGCTGGGTCGGGTGGGGAATCCTCAGTGCCTGGTCAACCAGCGCAGGTTCCCGGTGTCATCCTCCTTCAATCCCAATTACTATGTACCGGCTGTACCCTGCCTCCGCCTGTCGGGCGGAAAATTGAAAAGGATCATCAGAAATTTCGGACAGGCCGCGGCCGACGCCAAGACGGCCACCATCGATGGTATCCACCTGCACGGGCACGAGGGCTATCTGCTTGGGCAGATGACAAATCGGGCATTCAACCGCCGGAAGCTCGGCCCCTATGCCGACTGGCAGGCCTTCGGTCTGGAGCTGGTCTCCGAGATCAGGAAAAGGACGGGCCCCGATTATCCGATCATGTACCGGATCGACCTGTCCCTGGCCCTCAGGGCCACTTACGGGGACCGCATGGATTCTGTAAAAACCCTGAGGAAATTCAGGCAGGAGCGAAGGCTGGAAGAGACCCTTGATTACATGAAAAACCTGGTCGAGGCGGGGGTCGATGCCTTTGACGTGGACCTTGGCTGCTACGACAACTGGTGGCTTCCCCATCCGCCGGCCAGCATGAAGGCGGGTCTGTTCCTGGAAGCTGCCCAGCTTGTCAAGCAGTATTTTGCCGGTCAGGAAGTCCTGTCGGCGAAGGGTCTGGCCGTACCGATCGCCGGTGTGGGAAAACTGGGCTATCCGGATCTGGCGGAGAAGGCCCTGGCCGAAGGCCAGTGCGATCTGGTCATGCTGGGTCGGCCGCTGCTGGCGGATCCTCAATGGCCGAACAAGGCCTATGCCGGCCGGGTGGCCGATATCAGGCCCTGCATCGGATGCCAGGAAGCCTGCGTCAACGAATTTGTCGAAGGGGGTCATCCCATGTGCGCCGTCAACCCGCGGACCTCCTTTGAAGCCGCCCTGCCCCGGGAAATCAAGGGGGCGACCGTCAAGAAAAAGGTCGCCATTGTAGGGGCCGGCCCCGCCGGCTTCGAGTGTGCCATGGCGGCCCTGGCGCGCGGCCACAAGGTCCGCCTGATCGACCAGCAGCCCGGGGTCGGCGGCCTGGTCCGTTTGGCGGCCGTCCCGGGTTTCAAGCGGGACCTCCGCAACTATCTCGAATGGATGAAGGGGGTGGTTGCCAGGGAAAAGCGGGAGAATCCACGCTTTACCACGAATTTTTCAACGGAGGCCACCCTCCAGATGCTGATCGAGGGGAAGTATGACACCATAGTCTGCGCCACGGGCAGCCGTGAATACCTGCCCCCCCTTGAGGGCCTGGACCAGGCTGTCAGCGCCCGGACCCTCCTGTCCGACCCCAGCCTGGCCGAAGGCAAACAGAAGGCGGTCGTTGTAGGGGGTGGTCTTGCCGGTTCGGAGCTGGCCTTCATGCTGGCGGCCGAGCGCGGCCTCCAGGTTACCCTGGTCGAGATGCTCCCCCATTTCATGGAGGGTATCTGCACGGCCAATCGCGGCCACCTGATCCATGAACTGGAAAAGGCAGGGGTCCAGCTTATGAATTGTACCCGTTTGCTGGCCCTGGGCCAGGGCAAGGTCAGCCTGGAAAGGAACAGCTCCCCCACCGTGCCCGACCCCTACAATACCTGGACGCCCCTGCTGCCTGGCAATGTGCCCAATCCGCTCGCCAGGCCGATCAAGGAGGAGCTGGAAACCCTCGAGTTGGAAACGGATCTGGTGGTCCTGGCGGCAGGGAGCCGGCAGGACCCGGCCTTCTATCAGTTGCTGCTGGAATCCTATGTCGCGCCGGAGATCCTTCTGATCGGGGACGCCGGCCGGCCGGCCATGATCACCCAGGCTGTCCGCGCCGGCTACCGGACGGGCATCTCCCTGTAAGGTAGGGACCATGAGTAGACGAAAAAAAGCGGACCGGCCCCTGCGTGTCCTTCTGATAGGTTGTGGTAGGGCCGCCCAGGACCACTTGAAGGCCATAGCCTATTTTGAGAAGAGGGGTCATCTGGCCCTGGAGGGCCTGGTGGACCGGGATGAATCAGCCCTGGCGGAAGCCTTGCGCTCCCGTCCGCCCCACCTGCCCCGGCCGGCAGCCGCCCGGGACCTCGAGGACCTGCTTGAAGACCGGACCTTCGATCTGGCTGTTATCGCGACCCCGCCCCTGACCCATGCCAGCCTGGGCAGGAAGGCGCTCGAGGCCGGCGCCCATCTTATCGTGGAAAAGCCCCTGACCCTGGATGTCCGGGAGGCCGAGGAACTGATTGCCCTGGCCCGGGAGAAGGGCCGCCTGCTGGCGACCGGCTTCAAGTACCGCTACATACCGGGTGTCCTTGAAATCAAGTCATTCATTGACAGCCAAGCCCTCGGTCAGGTTCTTTATGGGTCCGTCTCCGTCAGATGGGGGCATGACCAGGCCTATTACGACCAGGCCGCCTGGTTCGGAAGCTGGGAGGCGGAAGGCGGCGCCCTCATGAACCAGAGCATCCACGCCCTCGACCTCCTGGCCTGGCTCATGGAGGCCCGGCCCCTGGCGGCAACCGCTGTCCTCGCCCGCCAAAGTCACCTCATGGAGGCCGCTGACCTGGTCAGCGGGACCCTGTCGCTCGAGGGGAATCGCCTCCTCTTGATCGAGGGTACAACCAATACCGATCCCGGCTGGCAGGAGGCAAGCTTCTTCCTGCGTCTTGAAAAGGGTACGATCCGGGCCTCCTTCGCTGGCGGGAACAGCTCGATCAGCGTGCGGGATGATCAGGGCAAGGAATACAGGGGAAAGCTGATTCTGTCGGCTGTCCGCCGCCATCTGAAGCGGGAGGGCAGGCAGGTATTAAGGCAGCTTGGCAATCCCTACACCTTCCTCTACGCTGACATGCTGGACGCGATCGCGGAGGGAAGGCCCCCCCTGGCGCCCGGGGAAGCGGGCCTGGACGCGCTCAATTACGGTCTGGCCCTTTTGCAGGCCGGCAAGGCCGGGAAGAGGGTCCCCTACCCGCCACAGGATTTCCAATTAAGCGATATGGCCGGTTTCTTCGACTGATCAGGCCTGCCCCAGCCGCTGGGCCGCCAATTTCACCAGGCTGGAAGCGCCCAGGCGGCTGGCGCCCAGCGCCATGAAACGCTCCGCGTCCTCAAGGGTCCGGATGCCGCCGGAGGCCTTGATGCCGACCTGGGGACCGATATGGGCCTTCAGGAGGCGGATGTCCTCCGCCGTGGCGCCAGCCGAGGAGAAGCCGGTCGATGTTTTGATGAAATCGGCGCCGCAGGCTGTCACGATCCCGCATAGATGGATCTTCTCCTGGTCGGTGAGATCACAGGTCTCCACGATGACCTTCAGGACGGCATCATCACAAAGGTCACGGATCTGACCGATCTCGTCCTCGATGCAGTCCCAAAGCCCGTCCTTGACCCAGCCCAGGTTGATGACCATATCGATCTCCGCGGCCCCATTCTCGAGCGCGTCCTCGGTCTCAAAGAGCTTCGAGCTGCTTGTACTGTAGCCGTTGGGAAATCCGATGACAGTGCACAGGGGCAACTTGCCCTCAACGAACTGGACTGCCTCATAGATGAAGGAAGGGGGGATACAGCAGGAAGCGCAGCCGTAGGTCATGCCCTCGTCAAGCAGGCTTTGGATTTCCTGCCAACCGGCCGTAGGCTTCAGTAGTGTATGATCGGTCGCCCGCAGAATTTTCTTGATATCCATTGGCCATCACCTCCAGCGTCCGCCCGGCGGTCGGGATCCGCCGAACAGCTCCAGTCTACACTTTTTTGCCCCTTTCTTGTTACAGTCATCAAGAAGGGGTAATCTCATGTGATAGATTAGCTAGTGCCAATAGGAAGGGGAGGGAGCCGGCCGGGAAAGGGCCGCCAGCCATATGAAGAAAACAGACAGGAACCAATCTCTTTTGCTGCGCTTTGCCGCCTACTATAAACCCTATCTCAGACTTTTCAGCGCCGATCTCTTCTTCGCGGCCATTGAGGGCGCGGTGGGACTCGCCTTCCCTGCCCTCATCCGCTACCTGATCAATGATATCTTCACCCTGGTGGACAGGCCCCTGATCCTACCCATCCTGACCAGGACCGCCCTCCTCATGTTCGCGCTTTACCTGATTGAGGCCGCCGCCCTTTATTTCGTCTCCTCCTGGGGGCACATCCTGGGAGCCAGGATCGAGACGGACATGAGGAGGGATCTGTTCGGCCATATGGAGAAACTCTCCTTCTCCTTCTTTGACGCCACAAGCACGGGCAAGATGGTCTCACGCCTGATCACCGACTTGAACGACATCACGGAATTGGCCCACCACGGCCCTGAGAATGTCTTCATATCCTTCTTCAAGCTCATCGGTTCCTTCGCCATCCTGGCAGCCATCCACATCCCCCTGACCCTGATCCTGGTCTTCTTCACCCTGCTCATGATCGTCGTGACCTTCGGCTACCGGGTGAAGATGACCAATGTCTTCATGGATAACCGGCGGAAGATAGCGGATGTCAACGCCATTGTCCAGGACAGCCTGTCGGGGATCCGTACGGTCCAGTCCTTCTCGAGCGAGCACATCGAGATGGAGAAATTCCATCACGGCAACGAGGCCTTCTACCATTCGAAGAAACGCATGTACTTCGTTATGGGCCGCTATTTCACCCTCAACCGTTTCATGCAGGGCATGCTCTACCTGACCACCCTGGTCGCGGGCGGACTCTTCGTCGTCCGCGGCTCACTCAATCCGGCGGATGTCATCGCCTACATCCTCTACATCAATATGTTCCTGGACCCCATCCGCACGCTCATTATGTTCAATGAGCAGTTCCAGCAGGGTATGACCGGTTTCAAAAGGATGATCCAGGTGCTGGATACCGAGCCCGATGTCGCCGACCGGCCGGAAGCCAGGGAGGCGGGTGTCCTGACCGGGGAGATCAGCTTCGTGGATGTCTCCTTCTCCTACGAGGATGAAAAGGTCCTCGACCACCTGTCCTTTACGGTGGAGGCAGGTAAAACGGTGGCCCTGGTCGGGCCTTCCGGGGTGGGCAAGACGACCATCTGTTCCCTGATCCCCCGTTTTTACGATGTGACCGAGGGCCGGGTCCTGATCGATGGCACGGATGTGCGCGACTATACCCTGGCCTCGCTTCGCGACAATATCGCCGTTGTCCAGCAGGAGGTCTACCTCTTCAACAGCTCCGTCCGGGACAATATCTGTTACGGCAACTGGGAGGCCACCATGGAGGAGGTCAGGGAAGCCGCCAGGCGGGCCAATATTGACGAATTCATAGACGCCTTGCCTGAGGGTTACGAGACCCTGGTCGGTGAGCGGGGCGTCCGTTTCTCAGGCGGCGAGCGCCAACGCATCTCCATCGCCCGCGCCTTCCTCCGCAACCCGCCCATCCTGATCCTGGACGAGGCGACCAGCTCACTCGACAATATCAGCGAGCGAGCCATCCAGATGGCGCTCGATGATCTTTCCCGGGACAGGACGACCATGGTAATCGCGCATCGGCTCTCGACCATCCGGAAGGCCGACGAAATCCTGGTCCTCTCGGACAAGGGCATCGCCGAACGCGGAAACCATGAGGAATTGCTCGAAAAGGGCGGTGAATACGCCTTTCTCTACCGGAGCCAATTTGAGGATTTCTAGGCTCCCGCCGGCCTGCGGCCTGGCTCAAATCCTTGAACCTGACTGACGCCTCTGTTACTATTTAGTCGATTCTACACAAAGATGACCGGCCTTGTTTGAAGAAGTCTGTGAGGTTTGGAAGCCTATGTCCGAGATATTTGACATCGAACTGAAAGATGAGGGTATGCGGCGTATACTCTGGGCTGAACGTCACATGCCAATCCTGGCCTCCATCCGGAAGCGCTTCGAGGAAGAAGAGCCCTTTGCCGGTCTCAGGATCTCCCTGGCCATCCATCTGGAAGCCAAGACCGCCTGCCTGGTCCGGGCCTTGAGGCGGGGTGGGGCAGAAGTCTATGTGACCGGCTCCAATCCCCAGTCAACCCAGGACGCCATTTGCGCAGCCCTGGTCGCCGATGGTTGCCAGGTCTTCGCCATCCACGGCGCCTCCTTCGAAAAATACAGGGAATTCTGGAAAAAAACACTCAGCCTGAAACCCCATATCGTCATCGATGATGGGGCTGACCTGATCAAACTCCTGCATGGTGAATGCAAGGAATGCTCGGAATTCGTCATCGGCGCCTGCGAGGAAACCACCTCGGGGGTCCAACGGCTCCGCGCCTGGAAGCGTGAAGGCCAGCTCGATTTTCCCGTCGTCGCGGTCAATGACGCCCTCTGCAAGACCTGGTTCGACAATTACTATGGGACGGGCCAGAGCACTGTCGGCGCCATCATGGGGGCCACCAACCTCATGCTGACCGGCAAGCGCCTGGTGATCGCCGGCTACGGCTGGTGCGGCCGGGGGATCGCCCGGATGGCAGCCGGCCTGGGGGCGCAGGTCATAATCACGGAGATTGATCCCATCCATGCCCTCCTGGCGGCCATGGACGGTTTTTCCGTCATGACCATGGATGAGGCGGCCGGGCTGGGTGATATCTTTGTCACCGCGACCGCATCGGTCGACGTCATCAGCAAGGACCATTTCGAGAAAATGAAGGGGGACGCCCTTCTGTGCAATGCCGGCCACTTCAGCCGTGAGATAGATCTTCCCGCCTTGAGCGCCCTCTCGGTGAAGGAGGAGGAAACGAGACGGAACATCACAAGCTACACGCAGGGGGACGGCCGGGTGCTCCACGTCATCGCGCACGGGGCTCTTGTCAACATCGCGGCGGCCGACGGCCACCCCATCGAGATCATGGATATGTCCTTTTCACTGCAGGCCTTGAGCGCCGAATACCTGACTAAAAACCGCGGACTTCCGGTCGATGTCTACCCCGTACCGGAGGCCATCGACCGCCTGGTGGCCCGCGTGAAACTGGATACGCTTGGGCTTTCGATCGATCAGGAGACGGAAGCGCAAAAACAATACAGGCACAAGGATTTGATCGTCCAGATCAAGGAAGATTGAGAGAAGGGAAGGAGAAAACTATGAAAAAAGTGTTTCAAACACTGACGCTGCTCCTGCTGGTGCTGGCGCTGATCGCGTCGGCCGCCTGCGGACCGGCGGAAGAAGAGCCGAAACCGACCGAGACGGAAGGGCCGGCGACGGAGGCACCCGCTACGGAAGAGCCGACGGAAGCACCGCCGGAAGACGAGGATGAAGGACTGAAGATTGTCATTGTAACGACATCAGGCGTCGATGACGGTTCCTTCGGGCAGGACTGCTACAACGGCATCCTGCAATTCATCGAAAAGAACCCGTCCTCGACAGTTTCGACGGTCAAGGAGCCTGACAACGCCAAGGTCATGCAGGCCGTTGAGGACATATTCGCGGACTATGACGCCATCGTGCTGCCGGGCTTCCAGTTTGCGCCGGTGGGGCGTCTGGCCATGGAAAACGAGGACAAGCGGGTCATTTTGGTGGACTCAGCCCCCCAGGTGGAGGAAGGCGAGGATACCGAGCTCCCCAATGTCTACGGCATGATGTTCGCCGAGCAGGAGAGCGGCTTTTTCGCGGGCGTGGCCGCCGCGCTTGAAACCAAGACAGGCAAGATCGGATCGGTCCACGGCATGGCCTTCCCGCCAGTCGTCAACTACCAGTTCGGTTTTGAGGCCGGTGTCGCCTATGCCAACGCGCACCTGGGCGCCAGCGCCGAGATCATTTCCCTCCCCTCCTACGCGGGGACGGATGTGACGGGCACAAACGTGGGCAGCAACTATGTCGGCGACTTCGCCGATGAGGCGACGGGCAAGGTGATCGGCAGTACCCTCTACGACATGGGATGCGATATCCTCTTCGTCGCGGCCGGCGCGTCCGGCAACGGGGTCTTCACGGCCGCCAAGGAAAGGGACGATGTCTATTGCATCGGTTGTGACGTCGACCAGTACGATGACGGAGACCGCGGTGATGGCACCAACATCATCCTGACCTCGGTTGTCAAGGTCATGCACCTGAACGTCGACAGGCAGCTCCAGGCCATCCTGGATGGCAGCTTCACCGGAGGGAACGAAGTCCTGACGGTCCAGACCGACTCGACCGGCTACATTTCGGCGGAAGGCCGCCAGCAGCTGTCAGAGGACACCCTGGCCAAGCTCCAGGATGTCTATGACAAGGTCAAGGACGGCACCATCGTTCCGCCAGGTAATTTCACCGAGCAGACGCGGGATGATTTCCCCGGACTGTAACAGGTCCGTCGTGTCCGGAATTGATTGACGAACCCGGAGTCCTTCCCAACGGAAGGGCTCCGGGCATCCTATTTGCAGTATAAGGGGATCGCTTCATGGGAGAGGTGAAGGGGGGCCCGTTCGTCGTTGAACTGTCTGGTATCCGCAAGCAGTTCCCCGGCGTACTGGCCAATGACGATATTTCGCTTCAAATCCGGGAGGGGGAAATTTTCGCCATCCTGGGTGAGAACGGCGCCGGCAAGACAACCTTGATGAATATCCTCTTCGGCCTCTACAAGCCGGATGAGGGGGAGATCCGGATCCGGGGCGAGCGGGTTGAGTTCAGTTCGCCCCGTGAGGCGACCGAACTTGGAATCGGCATGGTCCATCAGCACTTCAAGCTTGTTGAGAACTATACCGTCGCCGAAAACATTATCCTGGGGGTTGAGCCGGTCAAAAAATGGCTGGGGCTTCTGCCGCTTATCGATGTCAAGCAGGCCAACCGGGAGATCGCGGCGCTTTCCGACCAGTACGGGCTCAAGGTTGATCCCCGTGTTGAGATCCGGGACATCAGCGTGTCGGACCAGCAACGGGTGGAAATCCTGAAGATGCTCTACAGGAAGGCCGATATCCTGATCCTGGATGAGCCGACCGCCATGCTGGCGCCCCAGGAGATCGAGCACTTGATCGAGGTCATCCACGGTTTGAGACGGGGCGGCAAGACGGTCATCCTCATCACCCATAAGCTGGATGAGATCAAACGGCTGGCGGACCGATGCGCCGTCCTCCGCCGGGGCCGCCTGATTGATGTCTGCGACGTGGCGACGACCGATACGGCCCATATGGCCGCGACCATGGTCGGCCATGAGCTCGACTACCGGATCGAGCGCCAGGAACAGGCCTTCGGCGACCCCGTCCTGAGCGTGGAGGGCCTGACGGTCATGCAGGAAAAAAATGTTGCCGCCGTCAAGGATGTCTCCTTTACCGTCCGGTCGGGTGAGGTCCTGGCCCTGGCGGGTGTCTCGGGGAATGGACAGCTGGAGATAGTCCAGGCCATCTATGGCCAGATGAAGGTTTCCTCGGGCAAGATCTTTTTGAATGGCCAGGAGATAACGGACAGCTCCATCCGGACCAGGATCCGCAGGGGGATCGCCTACGTCCCTGAGGACCGGCAGAAGACGGGCCTGATCGTGGCCATGACACTGGCGGAGAATCTAGCCCTGAAATCCTATGGCAGGGAGCCTTTTTCAAAATACCGGGTGCTGGACCGGGATGCCTTCAGCCGCCACGCCAGGGAACTGATCGAGTCCTATGACATCAGGAGCGGTTCCGGTGAGGCCTCGGTCGTGCACGATATGAGCGGCGGCAACCAGCAGAAGACGATTGTGGCCCGGGAAATCGACCTGGACAGCAGCCTGATCATGTTCGTCCAACCCACCCGGGGCCTTGATATCGCGGCCCGTGCCCATATCCACCGGATGATAATGAATGAACGGTCCAAGGGCCATGCCATCCTCCTGGTCTCGCTCGAAATGGATGAGATCATGGAACTGGCCGATACCATCGGTGTTCTCTACAGTGGTGTCCTGAAAAAGATTGCCCCGGCCGAAGAGCTGACGGTGGACCAGGTGGGCCGCCTCATGTTGGGAGTTGACCTATGACAGACAAACAGCCGCAGAAATCATTGAAACCGGGCCGTCTGCTCTCGGATTTCCGGTCCTCCCGCCTCCTGATACCGGTGACCAGCGTCGTCTTGACCTTTGCCGTCCTGGTCCTGGTCTTTGTGGTCATCGGCCGCAACCCCTTCGCCGCCATCTACAGTTTCTTCCAGGGATCCGGCCTGGGCCTGAAGCCCTCCTACTCCAAGAACAGCAACATGCTGACCGACTTCCTCTCCTATCTGGGGATCCTCTCCCCCATGCTGCTTGGCTCCCTCGCCGTCGTGGTCGGCTTGCGAGGCGGCCTTTTCAACATCGGGGTCTCGGGGCAGATGCTGCTTTCAGGCTTCCTTGCCACCATCCTGATCGGCTATTCACAGCTGACACCCGCCACTGCCATCCCCCTCATCCTCTTGATAGGGTTGGTTGCGGGCGCTTTTCTGGGAGGCATAATCGGCTGGCTCAAGTACCGCTTCAATGTCCATGAGGTGGTCTCCAGCATCATGTTCAACTATATCGTCAGCTTCCTGACCGGCTACTTCATCAAGACCAAGTATGTCGACCCTATCATCCGTTCCTCCAGGCAGGTCCACCCCAATGCCAAACTCCATCTGATTTTCACGTCATCGGCGGGTTTGAAGCTGGTCATACCGGTCGGCATCTTCATCGCGATCGCCGCGGCCTTCCTGCTCCGCTTCTATCTGGAGCGGATGGTAGGCGGTTTTGAGATCAGGATGATGGGCTTCAACCGGGAGGGGGCCGCCTATGCCGGTGTTCCGATCCGGAGGGTCATGATCCGGACCATGTTGATTTCAGGCGCCCTGGCTGGGCTGGCCGGCGTAACCTACTACCTGGGCTACTATTCGACCATTGTGCCCAAGGATCTGCCTTCCCTGGGCTTTGACGCCATTGCCGTCGCCCTGCTCGGCAATCTGGGTCCGGTCAGCTGTATCCTGTCCTCCGCCCTGATCACCATCTTCCAGAAGGGGGCTGTCTATATGAGTTCGGCGACCGGAGTCGTCCGGGAGATCGCCTCGCTGGTGACGGGGATCCTGCTCCTCTTCAGTTCCCTGGGCGTCTCCATGCGGGACCGCAAGGGACACTTCGAATGAACCGGGGATAGGAGGTAACCGTATGCTCGACACTATCATCATCGACGGACTGGCCTTTGCCCTACCCCTTTTCGCCATGGCAATCGGGGGGATCTTCAGCGAAAAGAGCGGGATCACCATGCTGGCGCTCGAGGGCATCCAAGGTTTTGGCGCCTTCTGCGGCGCCGTGGCCTTCGCCTACCTGCAGCCTCTTATGAGCGGCGGGACGCGGGAGATCGTCTACCCTGTCCTCTTCGCCGCCATGTTGGGCGGTATGCTCTTTGCCCTGCTCCATGCCTTCATGTCGATCCGCTTCCACATCAACCAGGTGATCAGCGGGGTTGTGGTCAATATCCTGGCCATGTCGCTGACCATCTTCCTGACCGGCCTCATCAATGAAGGCCTGACGGGGGAGCCCTCGAACAAGATCTGGCTGGGCGCCGCCCCCCGTTTCACCATCCCGGTGATCAGCAAAATCCCCATCCTCGGTGCCATCTTCCGTGACCTTTACATTTTCGCGCCCTTTATCCTGGTCTTCGCGATCATCGCCTATATCCTGCTTTATCGGACCCGCTTCGGACTCAGGCTCCGGGCCTGCGGGGAGAACCCGGAAAGTGTCGAGGCCTCGGGACGCAGCGTCAAACGGATCCGCTACCTGGCCCTCGCCCTCTGTGGCCTGCTGACCGGCCTGGGCGGTATGAATTTCGCCTTCACCTTTTCGGCCAATTTCTCGCCGACCATTTACATGGGCTATGGCTATCTGGCGATCGCCGCCCTGATTTGCGGCAACTGGGACATCCGCCGTACCCTGGTCACCTGCCTGATCTTCGGTTTCGCCCGGTCGGGCGGCTACCAGCTTATCCTGAAGCTGGGCATGTCAAGTGACCTGTCCGATCTCTTCCTTATGGTCCCCTATGTCCTGACCCTCCTGCTCCTGCTCTTCTTCTCCCGCCATAATCACCCGCCCTCGGCGCTGGGCTCGGATTACGAGTACGACAGGCGGTAGACAGGCGATAGGATCGTCCGCCCCCGGCCCCGCGGGGCCGGGGGCGGACAGGGCCCTCCCCGCGCTTTTCCGTGTTCCCGGTACTGGACAAGATCAGACAATACTGTTATTATCATTTCTCGGTCGCCCGCGTTGCGGGTAACTTTTTGAGCAAAATATTATGAAAGGAGGAGTGTTGATGCCTACGTTCAACCAGTTGGTTAATAAGGGACGGAAGTCAAAGCAGAGCAAAACCCATGTTCCGGCACTGGCGTCGGGGCTGAATACCTTGAAGCGGCGCGCGTCCTACTACCCCTCACCGCAAAAGCGCGGTGTCTGCACGGTGGTGAAGACGACAACGCCGAAGAAGCCCAATTCCGCGCTGAGAAAAGTCGCGCGGGTCCGTCTCACGAATCAGCACGAGGTTTATGCGTACATCCCGGGCATTGGCCACAATCTTCAGGAACACAGTGTTGTCCTGATCAGAGGCGGCCGTGTCAAGGATTTGCCGGGTGTCCGTTATCACATTATTCGTGGGACACTTGATACAGCCGGCGTGACGGACCGTAAACAGAGTCGTTCGAAGTACGGTGCGAAACGCCCCAGAGTCGCGAAGACCAAGTAACGACCAGCGGTTGGACAAACATGCATAGGGAACACGCCTCCTACCCAGGCCTGTTTCTTGAGCATGACACGTGTCCATATCGTGAGTACCTATGGTTTCGGATTCCCATGGAAGAATCCGCATAATCATGAAAGGAGGGAAGAACAGTGCCAAGGAAAGGCCATATCCCCAAGAGAGAAGTGCTTCCGGATCCCGTTTACCACGACGTCCGGGTTGCCAAGTTAATCAATAACGTCATGCTGGACGGCAAGAAGGATCTTGCCCAGACCATCGTTTACAACGCCTTCGACCTTATTGAGCAGCGTGCCGGTGAAGCACCGCTGGAAGTTTTCAATAAGGCCATGGACAATGTAATGCCGGTACTTGAAGTCAAGGCCCGCCGGGTCGGCGGTTCCAACTATCAGGTCCCTATAGAGGTCCGGCCGGAAAGGCGCCAGACACTGGCTTTGCGCTGGATTGTCCAGGCGGCGCGCACCCGGAGTGAGCGCACCATGAAGGAACGCCTGGCCAATGAGCTGCTCGACGCGTCGAAGCAGGCGGGTTCGGCGCACAGGAAGAAAGAGGAAATCCACCGTATGGCGGAAGCCAATCGGGCTTTTGCCCACTACCGGTGGTAGGCAAGGAATCAGGAGAAGAGACAGATGCCAAGGGAATTCTCACTTGAGAATACAAGAAATATCGGCATCATGGCCCATATCGACGCCGGCAAGACGACGACGACGGAACGTATCCTTTATTACACGGGCCGGATCCACCGGCTGGGCGAAACCCATGAGGGTGCCGCCACCATGGACTGGATGCCCGAGGAACAGGACCGCGGCATAACGATTACATCGGCCGCGACTACGACAACCTGGAAGGGATGCCGGATCAATATCATCGATACACCCGGCCATGTCGACTTCACCGTTGAGGTGGAAAGATCGCTTCGTGTACTGGACGGGGCGGTCACTGTTTTGTGCGCCAGAAGCGGCGTTGAGCCGCAGACGGAAACGGTTTGGCGGCAGGCGGATACCTACGGGGTCCCCCGCATCGCCTATATCAATAAAATGGACATTACAGGCGCTGATTTCTTCCATGTAGTCGACATGATGAAGGACCGTCTCGGCACCCACGCGGTGCCGATTCAATTGCCGATTGGCAAGGAGGATTCCTTCATCGGTATTGTGGACCTCATGACCATGAAGGCGGAGGTCTACGAAGATGACGATCTGGGCAAGACAGTGACGGAGGCGGAGATCCCCGCGGACCTGCTTGAGGAAGCCAGGGACTGGCGGGCCCGGATGGTTGAAGCCATTTGTGAGACGGACGACCGGCTGACCGAGAAATTTCTCGGGGAAGAGGACATATCGGTCGAAGAGCTGAAGACAGCCCTGCGCAAGGCCACGGTCGAGACCGCGATCACTCCGGTCACCTGCGGCTCCTCCTACAAGAACAAGGGTGTTCAGATGTTGCTGGACGCCATGGTGGACTATCTGCCCTCACCCGTTGACATCCCGCCTGTGGTTGGGATCGATCCGAAGACGGGGGAGGAGACGACCCGGCCGGCCGATGACAAGGCCCCCTTCTCGGCGCTCGCCTTCAAGGTGATGACCGATCCTTATGTCGGCCAGCTTTGTTTCTTCCGTGTCTACAGCGGGACGCTGAAGGCGGGCACCTATGTGAGGAACGCGACCAAGGACAAGCGTGAGCGGATTGGCCGTATCCTCATGATGCATGCCAATCACCGGTCAGACGCCAGTGAGGTCTACGCCGGCGACATCGCGGCGGCGGTCGGCCTGCGGGCGACGACCACGGGCGATACGCTGACAACGGAACAGGCCCCCGTCATCCTGGAGAGCATGGAATTTCCAGAACCGGTTATTTCAGTTGCCATTGAACCAAAATCCAAGGCCAGCCAGGAAAAGCTGGAAGCTGCCCTGGCCAAGCTGGCGGAGGAGGACCCGACCTTCCAGAGGCGGGTTGACAGGGAAACAGGCCAGATGATCGTCTCGGGCATGGGGGAACTCCATCTCGCCATCATCGTGGACCGCTTATTCCGCGAGTTCAAGGTGGAGGCCAATGTCGGTCAGCCGCAGGTAGCCTACAGGGAAACCATCACAAGGGCGGCCAAGGGCGAGGGCCGGTTCGTCCGCCAGACAGGCGGCCACGGCCAGTACGGCCACGTCATCATTGAGATTGAGCCCCTGGGATCAGGGGAAGGCTTTGTCTTCGAGGACAAGACAGTGGGGGGCGTGGTACCAAAAGAGTTCATCAAGGCAGTCGAGGAGGGTATCCGCGAGGCCATGAACAGTGGTGTGGTCGCCGGTTACCCGGTCGTGGATCTGAAGGCAAGGCTGATCGACGGATCCTCGCACGAGGTGGATTCCTCGGAGATCGCCTTCAGGATAGCCGGATCCATGGCCCTGAGGGACGCGCTGAAGAGGGCGAACCCCATCCTGATGGAACCCATCATGAAGGTTGACATCATCGTCCCGGACGATTATCTGGGCGACGTACTGGCGGATATCAGCGCCAGGCGCGGCCAGATCCAGGGAATGAAGGCGGAGAATAACGCCCAGGTCGTGGATGCCTATGTCTCCCTGTCGGAGATGTTCGGCTACGCGACGGCGCTCCGGTCAAGGACCCAGGGAAGAGGCATTTTCACCATGCAGATCAGCCATTTTGAACAAGTGCCTGAAAACTTCACGGCCAAGCTCATGTCCCCCCAGCGTTGAGGGAACAGAATGCCGCCAGACAGGCATTCATACGCAATACTCATTGCGCTTATACAGGTTTTATGAGACAATCATAAGACATGCAAAAAAACAATATCAGATCCAATATAACGATCGACCAGCAGGAGGATATCTGAATGGGAAAACAGAGATTTGAAAGAACGAAACCACACGTTAACGTTGGTACGATTGGTCACGTTGACCACGGCAAAACGACGTTGACTGCCGCTATTACCAAGGTGCTCGCCAGTGAGGGCCTCGCAAGCTTCACCGACTACGCCGCCATCGACAAGGCGCCGGAAGAGAAGGCGAGGGGAATCACCATCAACGCCGCGCACGTTGAGTATGAGACCGCCAAGCGTCACTATGCCCACGTCGACTGCCCGGGACACGCCGACTATATCAAGAATATGATCACCGGCGCGGCCCAGATGGACGGTGCCATCCTGGTCGTTTCGGCCGTTGACGGCCCCATGCCCCAGACCCGCGAACATATCCTGCTCGCCCGTCAGGTTGGCGTCCCCGCCATCGTGGTCTTCATGAACAAGACCGACCAGGTTGACGATGAAGAGATCCTGGACCTGGTCGACATGGAGATCCGTGAGCGCCTGAATGAGTACGATTTCCCGGGCGACGATACCCCGATCATCCGTGGTTCCGCCCTTGAGGCGCTCGAATCGGCCAGCACCGATATCAATGATCCGGTCTACAAGCCCATCCTTGATCTCATGGAAGCCGTCGACAACTTCATCCCGACACCGGTCCGCCCGATCGACCAGCCCTTTGCCTGCCCGATTGAGGACGTTATGACCATCACCGGCCGGGGCACGGTTGTCACCGGTCGTGTGGAGCGCGGTCAGATCGACATCAACAAGCCCGTCGAGATCGTGGGCCTTGCGGATGAGCCGAGGAAAACCGTGGTAACGGGGATCGAGATGTTCCGAAAGATGCTGGATCACGCCGAAGCCGGCGACAATGTCGGCCTGCTGCTTCGGGGAGTGGCCAGGGACGAAGTCCGTCGCGGACAGGTCGTCGCTGCCCCCGGATCCATCAAGCCGCACACCAAGTTCGTTGGCCAGGTCTACGTCCTGACCAAGGATGAAGGCGGCCGTCACAAGCCCTTCTTCAGCGGCTATCGCCCGCAGTTCTACTTCCGTACAACGGACGTGACGGGGGTTGCCCACCTGCCGGAGGGCGTCGAAATGTGCCTGCCTGGTGACCACGTCGAGATCAATGTCGAGCTGATTACGCCGATCGCCATCGAACCCGGTCTGAAATTCGCCATCCGCGAGGGCGGCAAGACAGTCGGTTCGGGTACGGTTGTACGCGTCGTCGAAGACTGATCGCTCTTTTGAGCAGAAACTGATTGACAGAAGCGCCCCGGCAACCGGGGCGCTTTTTCCGAGTCGTTTGACACCGTGAGGGTGTCGGATTTACCCTATTATGGTCAACGGAGGTGATGACATGCAAGATATTCTATTGGTTGTCGATATGCAAAAGGATTTTGTCGACGGTTCCCTCGGTACCCCGGAAGCGCGGGCTATTGTCGGGAAGGTGGCCGAGAAGATGAAAAACTTCGAGGGGCCCGTCCTCTTTACCCAGGATACCCATGGACCGGACTACCTGGAGACGCAGGAGGGCAGACTCCTGCCTGTTGAGCACTGCATCCGCGGCACGGAGGGCTGGGAGATCATTCCCGAACTCTCTTCCCTGCGGGAGGGACCGGTCATTGAAAAGGACACCTTCGGTTCCAAGGACCTGGCGACCATCCTTCAGGCCATGGATGACGAGGACCCGATCCGTTCCATCAGCCTGGTTGGCCTCTGCACGGATATCTGCGTCATTTCAAACGCGCTCCTGATCAAGGCCTACCTGCCCGAGGTCGAGATCATCGTCGATGCCAGCTGCTGCGCCGGCGTCACGCCGGAAAGCCATGTGACGGCCCTGGAGGCCATGAAGATCTGCCAGGTAAGGGTTGAGGGGGAAGAGGCGGACTAGTCAGCCTGAGGCGGGCGGCCAGGCACCGCCCGCCTTCCCTTTCCCGCTACTCCAGATCCAGATACTCCTCCTCACGGTAGCCGACCAGGACGCGATCTTCCATGATCAGGAGGGGGCGTTTGACCAGCATGCCATCTGTTGCCAGGACCGCGATCATTTCTTCTTCGCTCATGGCCGGCAACTTATCCTTCAGCTTGAGTTCCCGATAGCTTTTCCCGCTTGTATTGAAAAAAGACCGGACCGGTTTGCCACTCCTGGGAATCCAGGCGGCGAGTTCCTCCCGGGTCGGCCTGTCTTTCTTGATGTCACGGAACTGATAGGGGATCTTCTTCCCGTCAAGGAACCTCCTTGCTTTTCGGCAGGTCCCTCAAGGGGGGTAACAGACAAACAGATTCATAAGTGCTCCTTTCACGGGCGCCCTTCGTAGAGGGCGAGCGCTTCCTGGTAATCCTCCGGTGTATCAAGATCGAAACCGCCGTCAAGGTCCTGGTCGGCGATCTCCAGCACGGCCTCTTCATGCAGGCTGATGACCTGACGCCCCCCCAGGTCGCCTGTCAGTTCCGACAGGGCCGGGTAGAAGGCCCGGTCAAACAGGACCGGGGAGGAGCGTTTACCCGACCTGACAGGAATAAGGATCTTTCCCGCGGCCGACTCCTCCATAAGGTGACGCAAGAGGGCTGGGGACAAAAAGGGCTGGTCGCCGGGGATATAAAAGGAGGCCCGGCTGTCCGGTGACAGCTGGCGGGTGCCGATCGCCACGGAGCCCCCCTGGCCCTCCCGGAAGGCGGGATTATGGACCAGGCTGAACCGCCTGTCCTCCCCGGGGGCCGCGGAGAGCGTCCGTCTTATCTCCCCTTCGACCGCTCCCGACTCATAACCGGTTACCAGGACAAGCTCCCGGATATCGCTGGCCAGGACCCGCTTCAGGGTCTGGGAGAGGACGGTGTCCTCCCCGAGAGGCAGGAGCAGCTTGTTGCTGCCGCCCATCCTTTCCGACAGGCCGGCCGCCAGGATGACGGCAGAGAAGGGTGGGGTCAGGTCTCTTTGACGGCTGACCCCAAAGAGGCCTTGCCGTTCGCCGCCGGCCCTGCCCTGGAAGAAAACGGCGTCGATCCGTTTATTCCTGAGGACCCTTTGGGCCAGGCTGGCCAGGCTGGCCGTCTTCCGCAGGGATTCGCTGAGGCAGTCAGCCTGATTGAAAACGAGGGCGATATGGCTGGTGGGTGGGATGCCCTTCAGCAGACGGTCTTCCCTGAGGAGGAGGAGAAGGTCCTCAAAGACCAGACTCTCCCCCTCTTGCCTGCCTGTCCAAGCGGAAAATATCGAGGCCCGGTGGACGATCGATTCACTGAGCGCCTGGCCCAGGGCCGACAGGCCCAGGACAAGCAGGGTGAGGTCGCTTGTCCTGGGGATGACCGGTTCGTGATCGGCATGGGCTTTCAGGGGCTTCCGCCTGGAGCCGTCAGCCTCGCAAAGGAGGAGGGTGTCCTCCCTGCCGGCCCGCCTTTCCCCCCGGACCCAGGCATCCAGTAGGCTGGGGTCAAGGCCCTTGAATTTTTGCCGGGAATTGTCCAGGGCCGGGCCGAACCAGATACCGGATCCAGCCGGCGGCTGCCCGAAGACCCGGGCCAGGGCAGGGTTCTCCCTTTGCTCCCGGGTCAGGGGGGGTGACAGATGGCCGCCTGTACCGGGCAGGCCCATGGCCGTCGTAGTCGTCAGGATGGACCGGGGCCGGAGGCCGGCCTGGAAGAGATCAAGCAGGGTGGATGTCTTGCCGCCCCCGCCAATGGCGCTGACCAGGAAGGGGGAGGGGTAAAGGCGCTGCCTCCGGTTGATGAGCGTGCGGACATAGTCCTCCAGCCCCATCTCCCGCAGATGACCGCCCATGGCCGACCCCCGCGTCAGCTGACTTGCCCGGCTGAGAAATGGGCCAGGATGGCCTCGAGGACGCCGCCCGCTATGGTACGGCCCTTGTCACTGATGGTATGGATGTAGTCGGGTTCGGCCCTGGGGTCGATGTCACCGATCTTCTGTCCTTCTTTCACCGGGAAGCCAGGCGCGATCAGGCCGCGGACAACACCCGGGATCCGGCTTGTGACCGCCTCGCCGTCAACCGTGAGGATGACATCGCCCGCCTTCACCTGGTCACCGATCCGGCGCAGGTTTTTGGCCAGGCCGGCCTTGGGGGCCCGCAAAACCCGGTCCCGGTCTACCCCGGCGATTGTCCCTGGCACGCCCGTATTGGGCAGGGCCTCCCCCTGGCGGATCAGTCTGCCAAGATAGTGGCCGCGTTGAGTTTCCACCACGACATGGGCGTGCTTGCCCGCCTCAATGGCGGGCCCAAGTCCGATGACGAGCGGGGCCCAGGATAGATCGTAATCAGGGGTCCGCTTGCTCAAGGTCGCGTCGATGAAGACGTCCGGTTTCACAAAATCAAGGACCAGGCGATCGGGAATGGTCAGGAAGGGGACCAGTCCCTCTTCCAGCGTGGGCCCTATTTCGGACAGGCTGCCGATATGGCGTGAGGTAACGCCCTCTATCTCCCAATCCCCTTCATAGATGGCATTGCAATAGGAAACGGTCCGCCGGACACAGGAAGGTTGGGGAAGATCACAGACAATGACGGGGAATCCGGCGTTTTTGAGTTTGTGAATGACAGCTGAGGCGAGATCGCCCCCGCCCCGCATCAGGATGGTGAGTTTCATGCTTGATTTCTCCTTCCCTGGCCTGTCAGCCCCGGCTAAGAGTCGGCAAGGCTGTCAAAGTAACCCTGGATCAGGACAACCGGTGTGCCCTTATCGCCACTTCCGGAGGTCAGGTCGGCCAGAGAACCGAGCAGGTCAGTCAGTTGACGCGGCGTGGTACCGCCGGCATTCGAGACGAAATCCCGATCACTTTCCTTCTCGGCGATGGCCTTCCGGACCGCCTCTTCGAGGGCCTGTCCCGAAAGTTCAGCAAATTTATTGTCAGCCAGGTATTTCAGTTTCAGTTCACGCGGCTTGCCCGCCAGGCCGTCCGTGAAGGCGGGGGAGACAACGGGGTCCGCCAGCTCCCATATTTTGCAGACAGGATCCTTGAAGGCCCCGTCCCCATAGATCATGACTTCCACCTGCTTGCCGGTCCTTGCCTTGAAGAGGTCCGAGACGGCATCAACGAAGGTCTTGCCCGAACGGGGAAAGAGCTTGATCTTCTCTTCGCTGGCCTTGTTGCTGCCGAGGAGGCCGTAGCTTTCATGGTAGCCGCTGCCATTACGGGCTTTTGTCAGCAGGTCATCCAGGCCCAGGACCCGTTCGGCCCCTGCCCGCCGCAGGAGGCGTTTTGTCCTGTCGCGGGTATGGACGTCGCATACCAGGACATAGGGGGTATAGTTGAGGATGGCAAGCGGGTCGTTCGCGAGAATGATTTCCGCCCGGCAACCTTCTTTTTCAATGATATCACGGTAGTAATCGACGTAATCGATTCCGGTGAAGGCATGGGGATTGACCCCGAAGAGCTCCCGGTACTTTTTTTCCGGCAGGCAGTCCCTGAGCGGATCGATGCCCTTCTCGTCCATCAGATCCAGGCCCATGAGGCTGTTCCCGACCTCATCCGCCGGATAGCTGAGCTGGAGGACGATCCTTTCCGCCCCCCGCGCGATCCCGCGCAAGCTGACCGCAAACCTGTTCCGGCTCAGGATGGGGAAGACCAAGCCGATTTCCTTTTCGGGGAATTTATCCCGGATCTCGGCCGCGATATCGTCACAGCTGGCGTAGTTGTTTTCAGCCCTCGCGACCACGGATTCGGTGATGGCGACGACATCACTGTCCCGTATCTCAAAACCTTCATCGGCGGCAGCGAGGAGGACACTGTCAACAATGATCTGTATCAGATTATCGCCGCTTTTGATGATGGGTGTGCGGATGCCTCTTGAAACAGTACCTGTACGTCTCGTCATGTTGTACGGAGAAAGACTCCGTCTCTCCTTTCAAGAGCCCTGGGTCCGGGCCTGTATCGCCCTGCCCAAGCCCGCCCCGGGGACGGCTCCCCGCCGGCAGGGCCGGTAAAGCGGAAAACAAGACGCGCCAACCCTGTTGGCCAACGGCGCAAGAGGGCCGGCGCGTTCCGATTGGCGGAAGCATGTGAGAATCGAACTCACCCGGGAGGCTCCTAACCCCCCTCAACGGTTTTGAAGACCGCGGGGCACACCAGAACCCATCTGCCTCCACAGTGTATTGTTGCGGTTTAAGCCTGATTTGTCAAATTGAAAAGGATCCGGCCAGGCCAGATTTACCCTGTGTTACAAGGCCGGCCCATCAGAAGGCGACGGCCCGTCCCTCGCGGATCAGCCAGACCAGCCGTTCCTTGACAGGGCGGCCGGTCGCGCTCGAAATTGCCCGGGCATAGCTGTCAATCTGGATGCCGTAACGCTGGCGTAAAAGTTGGTCGCCGGACTGGTCCGGCAGCCGGTCGGACTTGAAATCAATGAGGACCGCCGCCCCGTCCTCCTCGATAAACCAGAGGTCGATCATGCCCTGGATCAGGCTGGTCTCGTCCCCGGGAAAGTCAGGATCCAGTTCGCTGGCTGGCAGGGCGAGGGTGAAGGGCATCTCACGGTAGACCTTGCCGCTGGCCTGCTCCACCCGGAGGAGGCGGCCGGCAAGATCGCTCCTTGCCCAGGCGATCGTCTCCCGGCTGAAGGCCTGGACCGCCTCCTTTTGATCAGGGCTGATGACCTGGTCCGAGAGCAGGGCCGAGAGCTGTGCCTGAAAGGCCTCGTCAGCTTCCTCCCCCGACAGGTCGCGGAGCTGACCCAGGTCAAGGAAGCGGAAGACCGTGTGCAGGGCAGTGCCCAGGGCGGCCCCGTCAATTCCGGGCCGGCCACGTCCTCGCATGGCCAGGGGCATATCGGCCTTGACCAGGGCCTCCTTTGATTCCCCCAAGGTCCCGTCCAGCCGGTAGACCGGTTCAGTCACCCCTGATCCGCCATAGAGTTCGAATCTTCCTTCCAGCCCCAGCCTTTGCAGCTCAGTGACCGTTATCTTGGCTGGGACCCGGGCCGCTTCCTCGTGGGGGAGGGCGCCCGTAAGCAGGGTGAGCGGAGCGGGATCGGACCGGTCGCCTGCCGGATCCGGCCTGTCGGTCCCGGCGGGCCCGGGCAGGGGTGCCTCCCCCTGACCGGTGAAGACCTGGCGGGCGATTCTCTCCCAGGTACTGACGCGGAGTTTCCCGATCACGGGGGGGATATCAGCCGGATTGAGACTGCTGTCCCCCGGTTCATATTCCGGCAGGGCGGCGACCTGCTCCATAAAGGCGGGATAGCGGGCGGCCAGGTAGGCCAGGATCAGTTTGACGTCCTTATCCAGCCCCCGACTGAAGTGGGTCGGCAGGATGGCTCTCGCTTTCCGTTCCTCCCGGCTGAGCGAATGGGTTAAAATCTCCGTTTCATCCAGGACCGCCCGGAAGGCCGGCACCTCCCCCAGGGTCTGCCGGTCGGCGGACAGGATGAGATAAAGGCCATGAATAGCCCGGGTCATGGCCACATAGAGGAGCCGCCAGGCCTCGGCTCGCTCGCGATCCTCCTCTGCGGCCAGCGCAGCCTGGTGCAAGGGGTTATTGACCACGACCCTGCCGCCATCGGACAGGGTGGCGCCCGACAGGCCTTCCGTCTCCGTCAGGCTGATGATCGGTTTTTCGCCCCCTTTCCGCTGGTGGGGGTTCAGGCAGCCGAGTATGACATAGTCCCATTCCAGACCCTTGCTGGCGTGGCGGGTCAAGACCCGGACCGCGCCGGGCAGGAGGGTATTGCCGTCCTGGTCGTCCGAACGGGTCCTTTCCAGGGATTTTTCCAGCTTAGCCAGGGCCGAACGGAGGTCAGGGGGCCGGAGGGGGTCGGGCTGGGCGACAAGGTCGAGGATCCTTTCCAATTCCTCCTGGTTGCTTTCACCGAAGGTCGTCCCGGACAGGTAGTCGGGGTAGCCGGTCTCGTAGAAGATCAGGTCGAGCAGGTCACGGGTATCGAGCTCCTGGGCCAGGAGCCGCCAGCGGTCGATCCTGTCAAAGAATCGTCTGGCCTTGTCGGCCAGGGGCAGTTGTGCCTGGTCCCGAAGGAGGGTGAACTTGTCGTGGAAATAGACCGGCCTCCCCCTTGACTGCCCGATGGCCTCCTCCAGGGCCGGGCCCTGGTCGCTGTCGGCAACAGTCAGAAGGTCCAGGCCGGTCCAGGCTTCAGGGGCGAAGGGCCCCAGGAGGGTCGAGAGCAGGGGGATATCCTGCCGGGGATTGTCCAGGAGGGAAAGGAGGGCCTCAACCTGGCGGTAGACCAGGCTGTCAGGGTAGAGTCTTCCCGAGCGGGTCGTGACAGGGATACCGCACTCGACAAGGGCCTTCTCATATTCACGGCAGTGGTTATTGGTTGGCAACAGGACCGCTATCCGGTCGTAGGGCAGGCCGCGGCCGGCCAACTCCTTGATGATCCGGGCCGTCGTGACGGCCTCAAGGCCCAGGGCGGACAGGGGCAGGTCCTGGGGGAGCAGGTCAAGAACCGATTCCCCGGCGGGATCATCCGCCTCCTGCCGGGCCTGGGGGAGCTTGGCCCCGGTGGTGATCTCGAGGGCAAGTTCGACGGGGCCGCCGGTTTCCTCCCCCTCCCGTTGGCACCATTTATCCTCGTCGGCCACAAGCGCCTGGGTCTCATCGTATTCGACCTCCCCTGATTCCCGGGTGAGGAAGGAGCTGAAAAAATCGTTGATGAAGCGGATGATCCCCGGCCGGGTGCGAAAACAGCGGTTGAGGAGGGCAAGGAAGCCCCGGTGTTCCGGACCGAGCCCGGGCAGGGCTTCCCCGGCTCTGATCAGGAGCGATTCGGCCTCGTAGCGGGCGAAGAGACTGGGGTTGGCATAGCGGAAACGGTAGATGCTCTGCTTGATATCCCCCACCATGAGCATATTCCCCTGGCCGATCCGGTGGATGAGGGCATCCTGGATACTGCTGGTATCCTGGTACTCATCGATATAGATTTCCTTGAAACGGTTTCTGAAGTCCTCCCGGATCTCCTCTATGGCGAGGAGGGCCAGGGCTCCGTGCTCGATATCGCTGAACTGGATCGCGTTCCTTTGGAAGCGGCGTCTCTTGAATTCACGATCGACCAGGAGGACCAGTTCCATAAAACAGCGGGTGTAGCGGGCTGTATTTTTTAGATTGGCCCTGAGTTCCCCGGCTGTCTGGGCAAAGACCGGCGGGTAGTGCTCCACGGCCCTCCCGACCTTGCCCGTCCGCTTGAACTGATCGCTGATCAGGCCCGCAAGCGGGGCCAGGTCCCGGAGGACCCGGTTGACGGCGGCATCTTTTTCCCGGCTCCTGTCCGAGCTGGACCGGCCACCGACCAGGGCCGGGAGGGAGAAATCCCGGATCCTTGTCCCCAACCCGGCCAGACGGTCCCAATGGGCCGGGTCCCGGCCGGAAAGCCCGGTCAGTCCCTGGATCACGGCCTCCATGGTCTGGACGACCTGGACCAGCTGGATCTCGGTCTTCTTCCTGGACCAGACCAGATCCTCCCGCCAGAGGGAGGTGGCTGTCAGCTCACGGACGGCCCGGCTGGCCCTTTCCAGAGCCGCCTCATAATGATCCCACCAGTAGTCGGCAGCCCGGTCACCCACCGCCGGAAAGTGGTCGGCCCGGTCCTGGAGACGGTCCAATTCCTGGTCGACAAGTCGCTCGTATTCGGGCAGGTTGCGGAGTTGCTCCAGCATGTTGATTAGGGCCTGACGGAAGGCCCGGTCATCAAGGTCGGGGGAGTAGGCCTGGGAAAGGCTGCGAAAATCCTCCAGCCATTCGGCGGGAGGGGCTTCGGCACCAGGCGCATGCAGCTCCCGGTAGATACCGGACAGGACCGTTTCGACCGCCTCCTCCAGCAATTCGGCCTCTTCACTCTCGTCAAGGATCCGGTAGCCCGGCTCCAGGAAGGCCTGGCCCTCTTCATCGCAAAAACTTGCCAGATGGGAAGAGAGGATCCGGTTGCAGAAGGCATGGATGGTGGAAATCTGAGCCAGGCTGAGCCGATCGATCAGGGCCCCGATGGCAGGACCCCCCTCCCCGGTTCCTGCCTGGGCGAGTTCAGCCTTCAGGCGGGAGGCGATTTTGACCTTCAGGTCCTTGGCCGCAAGCTCCGTGAAGGTGATGACCAGCAGTTCCTCAGCTTCCACCAGGCCCCCCAGCAAACGGGTGACGATCCGTTCGGTCAGGGTGGTTGTCTTGCCGGATCCCGCAGCCGCCGATACGAGTAGGTTGGCGGGCTGATCAAATTGAACAGCCAGGTTTTGGTCATCGGTTAAAAGCGGTTTGGCCATGATTACCTCGCGTCCCTCCAAGGCCGGTCGGCTGGTTACGGGTCAATTTTACCAGATGGCCGGCCCGGGGCAGGGGCGCGCCTGGCCGGTGAGAGGCCTCTACTTGAAAGTAGCGGTGAAATAACCGACAATGATTAGACCCGTAGCTTGAGAAATGAGGGTTGGGGGCTTTGTTTTGAGACGCAAGATCGCATTTATCCTGGTGGCGGCCATCTGCCTGGTTCCCGCCGCCTCCTGCGGTTCACGCAGCTTCGACGCGGAAGAGCTGGCCACCATAGAGGTGGTGGGCGCCGAGGGCTTTGGCACGCTCATAGTCGTCCCGGACCAGACCCGGATCAGCGGAATCGTGGAGGAGGAGGCGTCCAGAATCAAGGAGACCGATGAAAAAGCCCTCCAGCGCCTCTTCCGCCGTGAGGCGGCGCTCAACTCCCTGGTCTATACCGCCGATAGGATGACCAATCTGAAAAATGGTGATGAGATCACCATCCAGGCCGGCTACGATGGACAATTGGCCCGGTCGGCAGGCATCCGTTTCCGCAAGGTCAGCTTCAAGTACAGGGTCGGGAACCTGAAGGATGCGATTCCCATCGAGGTGAGGAGCAATGTCGCGGTTGTCTTCTCAGGATTTGACGGCCAGGGGGTCGCCAGCCTCCAGTTGTCGGGGGATATGGAAGTTTACAGGGGCAGTTTTGAGTTTGACTTCAGCCGGGAACCCAGGGAACTGAAAAACGGTGACAGCCTGGACCTGAAGGTCACGCCCGACAATGACCAGCTGACGGGGAAGGGCCGGATAGCCCGGAATGTCAATCTCAACTTCAAGGTCAGCGGCCTTCTGCCCATGACATCGGTGGACCTCTTCCGGGACCTGGTTCTCGTCTATGACGGGATCAGCGACCACGGGACCCTCTCCTTTGACACGACACGCCTGCCCGCTGAATGGGTTGAGGCGGGGGGCCAGGATGAGGCGCCGGTCCGTTTCGTCGCTTCACCCTCCACGGGACTTTCAAATGGCGATCAGGTCAAGGTCCAGGCCCTGATCGATGAAGCCTGGTTTGCCGGGCGCGGCATGGAGGCGCAGTCCCTCGACAGGCTGTATGAGGTGGAGGGCCTGAAGGACTTTCCGCGCAACCTCGATCAAGTGGATCTTCTGCCGTTGTTTGACAGGATCGGGGACTGGGTGGATGGGGATATTGACCAGAGGCTGGCGTTCAATTACTGGAACCAGGACTTCAAGACCGGTGAGCCGGTGAGCCAGTGGGACTATGACAGCCAGTATGAGGTCAGCCGGATCTTCTACGGTTATGAGAACGCCGACCGTTCCAACAATTTTGTCGCGATCCTCTACAAGGTAGCGGTGGAGGGGACCTGTGTGTCGACAAAGGCCTACCAATCATCCTATGAGGAAGGTGACCAGCTTTCCTCCACCCTCTACCTGATCTACCTGGTGGAACGCGTCATGTACGATCGGAACGCCATCGATGATTTTCGGGGGGTCAACCTGGGCTTCCACAGCGATGTCGAGCTTGACGCCATCGCCCAGTTGAAGAACCAGCTCGGCGGCGCCGGTATGCAGCTGGTGGATGTCCCCCTCCCCCAGAACCTGGCCCGGGGAGAACCTGATATTTCGGTAGAATAGTGGCCGCTTATGCTATCATGACTTGGCGTATCCGGCCGGATGACGCGGACTGCGAGGGACCCGTCAATGAGTATGGAAAGAGAAGGTAAGGAACAAGGGCCTGTCCAGGCAGAAGCCAGGAAAAGTGATGGCGAGCGCATACGGCAACCTGTCATCCGTCGATCCGACTTCATCCTACGCGAATCCCCGGCCGAACCGATCCTGCCCCGGGAGCCGATCTCCGGGAAAGGGTGGCCCTTCCCCCGATGCTATGCCAGCATCTTCCTCCTGTTCTTTTCAGTCCAGCTGATCAGTGAGCTGGTCCTCCGCCTCAATGTGGACGGCAGTTTCTTCAATATAGGCCTGCTCTACCTGACGCTTTTCTGTTTGATGCGGTCCATCATCCTGACGGCGTTCGTAGGCGTGCTCCCGTCCGGTGCCCAGCGGGTCAGCCTCTACATCCTCCTGGTCCTGTTTCCCTTTGTCTACTCGGCCCAGCTTATCTACTACAAGTTCTTCAGAACCTTCTTCGTCTTCTATTCCATCGGGCATGGGGGGCAGATTCTGCAGTTTTTGGAGGATATCATCATCAAGGTCCTCCGCAATCTGCCCTGGATCATCCCCCTGCTCTTCCCCTTCATCGTTTTCTTTGTCTATCTCAGGAAACCGCTCGCTGACGCCTGCCGGCTGAAGCTCAGGCGTATCCGGGTCATCCTGGTAGCCCTGGCCTCAGTGATCCTCCTGTTCGGGCTGACGGTCGGGACCATGGCCCTGGACCGTTCCTACAACAGCCCCTGGGAACACTATTTCCTGGAAAATGAAATATTGACAGGGACCAACCAGTTTGGCCTGCTGACGGCCATGGGGATCGATATCGGCCACCTGATCTACCCCCGGAGCTCGCTTGCCACGGATGATCTGATCCCGGAACCGATCGAATCCCTGGGGCCCCTCGACCCGACGCAACCCGACGGGCCTGACCCGGGAGGGAATGAAGCGGAAGAGCCTGAGCCTGTCAGGTATCCCAATATCCTGCCCATCGACTTTGAGGCAAGGCTGGCGGACAATGGCGTGGGAAATGACTCGGCCCCCGTCCTCATGGGGAAGACACGGTCCGAGCTTGTATCCTATCTCGACCTTGTCTTTTCAAGGACCCAGCCGACCTATACCAATGATCACACGGGGCGGGGCAAGGGCTTCAACCTGATCTTTGTCACGGCGGAGAGCTTCTCCAAGTACTGCATCGATGAGGAACTGACCCCCACCCTGTATCACATGTACCAGGAGGGCGTATACTTCGAGAATTTCTATGTGCCGGTCTGGACCGTTTCGACCCTGGACGGCGAGTACGCCGGCCTATGCGGCATGATACCCAAACAAGGCGTCTGGACACTGAAGGAGGCGCATAAGAATGACATGGCCATGGCGCCCGGTAATTTCTTCAGGAAGCTTGGCTATACCACCTACGCCTGGCATAATCACACCTGGAATTATTATTCCCGCGATCTGTCCCACCCCAATCTGGGCTACGACTATCGCGGCCTGGGACGGGGGCTTGAAGTCAAGCCGACCTGGCCGGAATCAGACCTTGAAATGATCGAGAAGACGGCCTTTGAGTTCGTCGATCAGGAACCCTTCCACGTCTACTATCTCACGGTCAGCGGCCATGCCAACTGGACGAAGGCGGGCAACGCCATGGCCTCCCGCCATTGGGATCATTACGCCCATCTTGACCTCCCCCATGAGTCGATTGCCTATCTGGCTGCCAATTACGACCTGGAACTTGCCATGGAGAGCCTGATGGCGCAGTTGCGGGAGGCCGGCATCGCCGACCGCACCCTGATCGTGATCAATCCGGACCACTACCCCTACGCCCTGGAGGAACACGCCAGCTATGAGGCGCTCGCGGGTAAACGGCTGGACAAGGAATTCGACATCTACGAGAGCTGTGCCCTTTTCTACCATGACGGGATTGAGCCGGAGCGGGTGGACAAGTACTGCACCAGCCTCGACCTGCTGCCGACCATCTACAACTATATGGGGGTTCCTTACGACTCCAGATTTTTCTCAGGCCGGGATATCTTCTCCGAATCGGAGGCCCTGGCCATCTTCCTCGGCCGGAGCTGGATAACGGAGGAGGGGCGCTATAACGCTACAACCAATGTCTTCACCCCCCATGAAGGCAGGGTCCTGGAAGATGAGGCTGATTATGTCGAGCGCATCAACCGGGAGGTCAAGCTGCGCTACGATACAGCCAGGGTGATCATCGATTCCGATTATTACCGTGATCTTCTGTCAGAGGAGGAGTGGGCGGCCATCAATGAGCCCTACAAGACCTATATGGAAGAGAATCCCTGGCCCTCACCCTCGGAACCCTGACCATTCATTCGCCCACCGGCCCCATCATCCTGGAGGATCAAGCCCCGGATCGCCTTCCTGTCCGCCGCCGTCTCCGGGAGCGGGCTATTTCTGGCCAGGCGTTTATCATAGCCGCAGGCCGCGTGCCAGGGGCAGAACTGGCAGGGGTCGCGCCTGCCCCGGATGGCCGGCCTGGCGGGGAACCGACCTTCCATAATGGATTCCAGGGTCCTGGCCGCCCTCTTTTCGGCAAAGGCCGCCGCCTGGTCCACTGCCCTGCCCTGCCACTCTCCCAGTTGTTTATCCAGTGATTTCAGGGCCTCTTTCCTGCCGTCATCCGGGAGGGGTCTGTAGGAGGAAAGCTCATACTGACTGCTGGTCCTCCAGCCGGCGAAAAGCAGGGCTGTGACCAGACTGCCGGGGAAGGCCGTCTCATAGGCCCGTTTGTAGAGGGGGAGTTGGAGGTCGGTCCCGTCATAGAGACCGGTCCAGGAGAATTCCTTCATGGAACGCTTGTAGTCAATGATCCGGAGCGCCCCGTCGGGCCTGGCGTCAATCCTGTCGACGGAGCCCCGGCAGGTAAAGGCATGGCCGTCCGCGCTCAGGCGATAGGCTGGCCTGCCGGTGGAGGGGAAGGTCCATTCAAGTTCCAGGGGGACAAATGCCTCCGTCAGGTTGAACTCGGACAGGCTGGAGAGCGTATCAACCGCGCGGCGGATCAGCCTGTCGCCGACACCACCCGCCAGGCCAGGCTTCGCGTAGAGGGCCAGGTAGGGATTCCTGGTCGCCCGGTCATAGTGGGGGCGAAGATGGAAGGGGGTCAACTCTTCCTGCCACTCCAGGACCAGGGCCCTGATCTCCCCGGGAGTCGTTGCCGCTTCAAGCTCCCCCTTCAGCTCCCGGCTTGCCAGCTCCAGGAGGCGGTGGAGGAGGGTCCCCTGCAAGTTGGGCTGATCCTGGGCGACCCGGCGCTCGGAAGCGCCCGTCAGATACTGGATAAAAAAGCGGAAGGGGCAGTCGTTGTAGGACTGGAGCAGGCTGACGCTGACGCTGTCCCGCTTTTTCATGAGGGGTTCGACCCTGGTCCGGGGCAGGACCAGGGACTCCGCGATCAGGTCGGCGGAGGGCAGGAGGCGGGGGGGCTCCTTCCGGAGGGAGGCCAGGGCCTCCCGCCAGGCCTCGGGGGCCCCCTGCTTCCCCCGGAGCAGGCGCAAGGCCATCTTGGGGGCATACCAGCGCGGATCGGGTTCATCCCCGTAGCCGGCCAGGATGATCTCCTGTCCCCCCTCACTTGCCAGCCAGTCATCATAGATCCGTGAGCTGTTGCCCCCCAGGGTCGGTGTTGACAGGTAGAGGGCCTGGGAGGGCCTGGTCAGCAGTGAATTGACCAGCCAGGCCTGGGCGGCCGGCTGGTCCTGCCTGCGGTTGGGGAAGGCTTTGCCCGTCCTCTCCGACAGGTAGATCCGTTCATCATCCAGCAGATAGCCCTCCCCTTTCATTTCGGGCGGGAAGGCGGTGTCCGTCATGCCAAGGACGAATAGCAACTTGCAGGGCCAGACCGCCATCTGCGACAGGCTCCCGACACGGACACGGTCGATACCCGCGGGGATGGAGGAAAGGGAGAGGCCCTCAAGCCCCGCCAGGATCAGGGCCGTGAAATGGGCCTGGGAGATCCGGGCACTGCCCAGGAGCGCTGAGGCCTCCTGGAGAAAGTCGATGACGGCATTCCAGGAGGAGACAAGGAGGCGGGCATTTTCCTCCCGGCCCTGGTCAAGCAGGTCATCCCGCCGGTAGAAGACGCGGCCGGCCGGCGAATTCTCCGGGAACTGCCCCCCCTCTCCGTTCATCTCGCCCAGGAGGAAGTCCAGGAGGAAATCACACTTGGCCTGCCCTGAGCGGAGTCCGCGGAGGGAAGAGGCGGTGTCGAGCAGGTCCTTGACATCTTCCAGGACGGAGAGGAGGTCACGGCCCTCCCCTGTTCCAGGGTCGACATAGGCGGCGACAGCGCTTTGCCTGGCCTCAGGCGATCCTGTGATCTCACGTAGATCCGCGGCCTTCCGCCAATCCAGCGCCAGGGCCGCGTTCTCGAAGCGGTCGACCGGGTCTCCCGACCTTGCCGCCAGGCCACTCTTGTAATAATCCAGGAGGTCAGGGAGGGTGAAATCGTAGTGGCAGAGTTTGAGAAAAGAGCTCAGCAACCGGATGAAGGAACTGTTGCGCAGGGGCCGGCCCGTATCGATGTAGGCCTGGATCCCGTAGTCCTCGAAGGCGGATTCCAGGTAGGTGGCAATCTCCTCGGACTCGCTCAGGGCCACCGCGATTTCCCGTCGCCTCAGGTTGCCGGTAAGCAAAAGCCTCCTTATTTCCCCTGCCGTATAGCGGGCCTCCTCCCGCCTGTTGATGGACCGGATGAAATGGATCTCAGGTGGGGCCTGACTGGCCTTGGCTGCCAGTCTCGTCCTTTCGGCGTCCGGGAAGATCCGGCCGAGGGCCTGGAGCGTTTCCCTGCCCAGCCGATAGGCCGGCTCCCCTTCGGAATTCAAGGAGTCGGCCGCAACGGCCAGGGTCAAGGCCGGGGTCAGTTTTGCCAGGGCCTCCAGGACCAGGCCCTCCTGGGAGGTAAAGTCACGGTCATTACCGAAGCCAAGAACCCAGATCCGGGCGCGCTCCAGGAAGGCCAGGCGTTCAGGCAGGGGCCGGGTATTCAACAATTCCGCCAGGCGGGAGAGCTTTTGGTCGGGATCCTCGAGTCCGCGAGCCCGCATCTCTTCATCCAGACTCTCCTTGAGGAGGGCAAAATCCTCAAGTTTTTCCCGGGTCGCCTGCCTGGCCCGGCTGGAGGCCGGCTCCTCCTTTGAGGCGCGGAGGTCCCCGGCTGTGATCCGGTAACGGTTGAAATCACCGAGGATACTGACGAGCTCAAGCGCGTAGCGGGGTTTACCCGCCAGCCGGTGAAAGCGATTGAAGGGGAGATTGTCGTCCAAGAGGGCCTTCTGGGCCAGGACCGCCTTGCCCGCGGTTGAGATGACCGGAACCGCCTGCCGGCCCACCTCATCCGCCAACCTGGACGCCAGCCTGTTGAAGGAGAGGACCTCGGCCATCATAAGGCCCCCCGCGGCCTGATCGGTCAGGTAGCGGCGCTCCATATCAGCTTTCATATATTCGGGGACCAGGATGAAGGCCCGCTGGTCCGGCCATTGGCTGTGATGATCTGAAAGTTCCTTGAAGACGGCCCGGACCAGTTGGTCGGGATCCGGACTGTAGAGGAGTCTGACCTTCCGGACGGCCATGGGGTCAGCCTTCACGTTTGGGATGGAATACCCGTACCTCACCGGTCAAACGGGTCCACTTCTGCTTGTCAAAGTACTCCAGGAGGGCGATGGCGAACTTCCTCGTACTTTCAAGCCTGTCCCGGAAGGCCGCCAGTGTAATGCTCCCCTCCTCTTCGATGGTCTGGCGGACCAGGGTCCAGGCCTGGTCCACCCTGTCCTTGTGCATGAGGATCTGGGGCGTGAGCCGGATCAGGGTACCCCGGTTGATCAGGAGGGAGAGGAGCTGATCCCTTTTGACCGCCCGGCCGGCGGACAGTTGGATCTCCTCGGGGGCGGGGGGGCTGTAGCCGGCTTGAGTGAAGAGGGCTTCAAGTTCCAGCAGGGCCTTGCTCTCCTCGGCAGTGAGCGCGATCTCGCGGCCGTGAAGTGAGACCAGGCCCTCCCTGACGTCGAGGATTTTCCGGTCCCGCAGCCGGTCGATGACAAGATCGGACAGCTGGATGGCGGCCCGGGGCAGGAGACGGGTCCGGAGCTCTTCACGCCGCATCCCCTCTTCCAGGGGCTGGGCCTTGTGGAAGCGGTCGAGCAGGGCACTGGCCTTGCGGCCGAGCGCCTGGAGCGAGTCGGCGCTGATCGCGGTACGCTCATTCAGCGGGACGACCCGGCCCTCCTCAATCAGCCGGTCAAGGAGTTCCCTGCCCTGCCGGCCCTCCAGGCCGGCGCGGTAATAGGCGGTCTCCAGCGGTTCCAGCGCCTGGCTGATATGGGAGACAGCCAGGTCGAGCCGCCGGGCCGGATCATCGCCCGCCAGGAGGGGGAATTCGTCCAGCCTGGTGTCCCGGTAGCGTTTGCGCCTTCCCGGGAGCGGGTCGACGATCATGCCGCCTCCCACCGTCTCGAGCGGCGAATAGAAACGGATGACGAAACGATCCCCGTATTTGGTGAAGAGTTCTTCCTCGGGCCGGAGCTGGGCGGGCGCCGATTCACCGGCTTCCAGGCTATCCCGGTCCAGGAGGACGACACGGGCCAGGACCTCCCGGGACCCGTGGAAGAGATGGACCCGCATATTGTGGCTTATCGGAAAACGCGTATCGGGCAGGGCTGTCAGGCAGACGTCAAGTAGCCTGCTCCCTCTGAGGCTCCCGGGCGCGGCCAGGGTATCCCCGCGTTTCAGCTCGTCCTTGTGGATCCCTGACAGATTGAGCGCCACCCGCTGGCCCGGCCAGGCGACATCAACGCCTGTCTCGTGGATCTGGATCCCCCGGACCCTGGCTGTCCTGCCGCCGGGGAAAATCCCGACCGGGTCGCCGGTCTTCACCTGGCCCTCTATCAGGGTGCCGGTCACGATGGTGCCAAAGCCGCCAAGCGAGAAGACCCGGTCGACGGGCAGGCGGAAGGGAATCTGGTCTTTCTTGCCGGAGACCCGCCCGACCCGGTCAAAGAGGAGTTGACGCAAGGCCTCGACCCCCTGGCCTGTAGCACTCGATGTCCTAACGATCGGAGCCTCTTCCAGAAAGCTGCCCCGCACCAGATCCCGGATATCCTCCTCGACCAGCTCAATAAAATCCTCATCGGCCAGGTCACACTTGGTTACGGCGATCACGCCGTCCGGTATGCCAAGCAGGGTCAGGATGCCAAGATGCTCACGGGTCTGTGGCATGACACCCTCATCGGCCGCCACGACCAGGAGGGCCAGATCGATCCCCCCTGCGCCTGCCAGCATATTGCTGACAAAACGTTCGTGACCCGGCACATCAATAATGCCCGTCCGGGAACCATCAGGGAGGTCGAGCCAGGTAAAACCCAGCTCGATGGTAATCCCTCTTTCCTTTTCCTCTGCCAGCCGGTCGGGGTCACGGCTGGTCAGGGCGAGTATGAGAGAGGACTTCCCATGGTCAACGTGGCCGGCCGTTCCGATGATGACGTGTTTCATAGGAGCTGGTCCTCCCTTCCAAAAAGATCTAGAAGGGCGAATTTGATTACTTCTTCCTCCTCAGGGGAGACGGTCCGAAGATCAAGCAGAAGGAGGTCATGGGCTGTTCTGCAGAGGAGGGGCGGATCAAAGGCCCGCAGGGAGGCTTCCAGGGCGGTGACGGACAGGCTGCCGGCATTGGCGCCCGGATCGATTGCCAGGGCCCAGGAGGGGATCCGCACCTCAGGGGCGGAGCCCCCGCCCATGATCATGTCGGATTCAAGGACCCGGGCCGGGATGCCGAGATCCGCCAGCTCCAGGGCCAGCTTTGAGGTCCGCTCAAAGAGGAGGCGGGGATCGCAGAGGGCCATGGAAAGGAGGGGGATATGCGCCTGGGCCCTTTCGGGGTCAAGGTAGAGCTTCAGGGTCGCCTCCAGGGCCAGGAGGGTCATTTTGTCACAGCGGAAGGCCCGCATGAGCGGGTGCGAACGCAGGCGGTCAAGGGCCTCCGCCTGACCGATCAGGATACCCGCCTGGGGGCCTCCCAGGAGTTTATCGCCTGAAAAGCAGATGACCTGGGCCCCGGACGCAAGGGCTGAGGCCACGGTCGGCTCCTCGGGCAGGAGTTTGGCCAGTTCCTCCGACACACAGCCGCTTCCCAGGTCATAGATCAGGTATAGGCCATGCTTTTTTGCCAGGTCCGCCAGGGTCCCGGCATCGACTTCCTCAGCGAAGCCGTTCAGGCGGAAATTGCTCCGATGGACCTTGAGCAGGGCGACTGTCGATTCCCGGATGGCCCGCTCGTAATCGAAAGCATGGGTCTTGTTGGTGGTCCCGACTTCACGCAGGATGGCGCCGCTTTCCTCCATGATCTCCGGGATCCGGAACTTGCCGCCGATTTCGACCAGTTCACCGCGCGAAACGATGACCTCCCCTCCCCTGCAAAGGGCGGAAAGGGCCAGGAGGACGGCGGCGGCATTGTTGTTGACCACCAGGGCCGCCTCAACCCCGAAGAGCCGCCTCAAGAGGGCCTCTGCCGGTGCTGTCCGCTGGCCGCGCCTGTTTTTCTCAAGATCATATTCGAGGGAGGAATAACCCCGGCTCCCCTGGTCCACGGCTGAGAGCGCCTGGGCCGCCAGGGGGGCGCGCCCCAGGTTGGTATGGAGGATGGCGCCGGTCGCGTTGATGACCTTCCGGATACCCGCCTTGTCTTCGGCTTCAAGTTTCAGGAGGACTGCAGAAATAATTACCTGTTCAGTCAGACTTGGCCGGTCCTGCTGACCCTGATCCGTGCCCAGGGCACGTTCCAGACAGGCCAGATCGGCGGTGCCACCGGTTTCCCCGGCCTTGGCCGTCAGCAGGGCGCGGGCGGCCTTGAGAATCGACCGGACCGCGTCACGCACGGGGACATAGCCCAGACTTTCCTTGGCCTTGTCAAGACGGCTGTCACGCAAGAGGTCATCCACCTTGGGCAAATGACGCGGGCTGTCGATGATATCCACGACTCTCACCTCTTCCTCAGAAGATTACATAATCATCTTACCAAAGCCTGACCCCCACAGCAGCAAGCGGCGCGGGGATCAGTCGTTTGAGAAGACCTGCCTGTAGTGGCCGTCCTCTTCCAGGAAAACCCCGTCCGTATCCTCGTCTACCATGACAGAGGGATCGAAGCTGAGATGGAAGCGGACGGCCGATCCGCAGGAAATGGAAAGGCGGCGGGGGGCCGGGATTATTTCAGCCCGGCTATCCCCCAGCTGCCGCAGGCGCCTCTGAAAGTTCAAGGCGCCGAAGTGCGAATGAAAGGTCGCTATCCAGGCCATGTCACTTGGTGAACACAAGGGCGTAATCGCCGCCATCCTCGGATAGTTCAACCGGATGACCATTGTTTTTGGCAAAGCGCAGGATGTTTTCACGCGGTGTCTCGTCATCGACGAGGACCGTGAAGGGGTATTCCCCCTCGTCAACGGCCCGCCTGGTGAGCAGGACGGGTTCGGGACAGGATAAGCCTCTGGCGTCTATTGTTTTCATAGGATTTCCACCTTTCTATCATGGATTGGTTTTGTGTGTTTTTGCCTTTGGCCGGCGCGAATAGAGGGCCCCGATCAAAAGCATCAAAAGCAGGGAGACTAGGGCGGCGATCCGCCCCGCGGCTGTCGTACCACCGCCCGTAACAATATGGGTCCCTTCCTCGTAGACATCCCCCGACGAAGCCAGACCAAAGTTATGGCTGAAGGCCGCGCCTGCGACCAGGCCGATCACGGTTATGGCTGAATCCACATTACCCGTTCCGGTCAGGACCAGCTGGCGCATGGGGCAGCCGCCGAGCAGGACAGAGCCCAAGCCGACCAGGGTCATGCCGACGATATTCCACAGCCACTGACTGTGGGCGACGGGCTGATGGTAGAGGCCCAGGTTGAAGTTGTTGGTCGCCAGGTTGAAAATCAGGGCAACCCCGAAGATACCGACATTACCCCAGAAGAGGTGACCGTCGCGGATCATGAAGACGTCCCTGACCCCGCCTGCCTGACAGATCCGCGAGCGCTGGGCCAGCATGCCGATCAGGAAGGAGAGGCCCAGTGCCAGCCAGATGGAGGCATGCAGGGAGCCCGGTCCGCTTTCGGAGAAAGCCAGCAGGGGGGAGGCCAGGGCCAGCAGGAGCAGGAGCGGAAGCTGGAGGACAGGTAAGACGGCGCCCTCCAGGGGATTCAGCTTGTAGGTCCGGCCCAGTGAGAAACCCGACTTGAGGAAGAGGGTTCCAAGGTAGATGCCGAGGACGAAGCCGATAAGGGCGATCCAGGCGTTGAGGTCCCCGGCCGCCATCCGGAGGACCATGCGGAGGGGGCAACCCAGGAAAACAAGGGCGCCGATCATGACCATGAAACCGAGGAAGAAGCGGATGAGGGGCGAGGATCCGCCACGGGCCCGGAACTCCCTTGTCAGAAGTGACAGGACAAAGGAGCCCAGGATCAAGCCGATAATCTCGGGTCTGACGTACTGGACCGGCGCGGCTGAATGGAGTTTGAGGGCACCGGCCGTGTCCCTAAGGAAACAGGCGATGCACAGGCCCATGTTGGCCGGATTGCCCTTGAGCATTAACAGGACCCCTGCGAAGCCGATCACGGCCCCGGTCATGATGACTGCGTATTTGGATAGTTTTTTCACGAAGTATTCTCCTCTAATCATCAATGTGAGTGTGTGCCGGCAAGCTGCGCGGGCACCAGGTCTTGGTTACCGTAACAGGCCTTGGCCAGGCGGATTGAGGATTTAGATCAAGATAGGGTCCGGTTGGACGGTTCGGTTAGATGACCCGGATGGCGACAGCTTCCGCAGGGAGGACGTGCCCGATGATCCAGGCTTCCCTTCCGTCCCTGCCAAGCAGGTCCAGATAGGCCAGGGCCGCCTCTTCCCGCATGGCGAGCAGGAGGCCGCCCGAGGTCTGCGGATCAAACATCAAGTCGGTCAGAGCCAGGGGTATGTCCTTTTCGAAGCTTACCAGATCCCCGACAAAGTCGCGGTTGCGGTAACAACCTCCAGGTAGCATGCCCTCTTCCGCCATCTCCAGTGCCTGAGGCAGGAGGGGCAGTTTCCGGCTCTCGATCGCCATGGTGATCTGTCTCTTCCGTCCCGTCATCTCCTTGACGTGGCCCAGAAGACCGAAACCGGTGATATCCGTCGATGCCGAGATATCCAGATCGACGGACGCCTCAAAGGCGTAACGGTTCAGTCCAGCCATGGAATCCACCAGGGCTTTTTCCGTTTCTTCGTCGATCAGCTTGGCCTTGGCCGCCGTTGAGAGGGCTCCGGTCCCGAGTGCCTTGGTCAGTACCAGGACATCGCCGGCCCGGGCCGTATCGTTACGCCGGATCTTGTCGGGGTGGCAGAGGCCCATGACGGAGAGTCCGAATTTGGGCTCCTCGTCCTCGATGCTGTGACCACCCGCGACGGCCACGCCGGCCTCCAGGCATTTGTCGGCTCCGCCTTCCAGGATCCTGCGGACTATGTCCAGATCCAGACAGCCGGAGAAACAAAGCAGGTTCAAGGCCGTTTTTGGTTCGGCGCCCATGGCGTAGACATCACTTAGCGCGTTGGCCGCCGCGATGCGGCCATAGTCATAGGGGTCATCGACCACGGGCGGGAAGAAATCAACCGTCTGAACGAGGGCGACCTCCTCCGAAACCAGGTAGACGCAGGCATCATCGTCGGATTCATATCCAACAAGGAGGCGCGGGTCGGAAACCTTGGGCAAGCCGGAAAGAAGTTGGGAAAGAACCGCCGGTCCTATCTTGGCTCCTCAACCGCCCGCCTTGGTCAGCTCCGTCAGACGGATAGCTTTCTCAGACATAGTCGCACCTCCTTTTCAGATTATTTGGATGAACTCCGCCCGTATCCTATCACGAGCGCCTTGTGATAACAAGCCGGGTCAAACCGGCGCCCCACCGTAATAGTCAGGCCCGCCCCCGGAGGGCGGCCGGTAGTCCCCCAGATTGTAGGGGGTCAAGATCCCGGTGTCGGTGACGACAGCCGATACGAAAGAGGGCGGGGTTACGTCAAAGGCCGGATAGTAGCCCTTGACCCCTGCCTTTGTGTTGCGGATGCCCCTGGCCTCAAGGACCAGTTCAGGGTCCCGCTCCTCAATGCTTATCTGGTCCAGGCTTACCCTGTCGGGGATACCGGTTACAAAATAGGGAATGCCATAGTGCTTGGCGACTATGGCGATCTGCAGGGTCCCGATCTTGTTGACCACATAGCCGTCCGTCGTGATGGCGTCGGCGGCCGTGGTGAAGAGGTCAATCCCCTGGCGGGACAGGAGGTCCGCGGGCATGTTGTCCGTGATGACCGTGACATCAAGGCCCATATCGACGGCCACGCTCGCGGTCAGCCGCGCCCCCTGGAAATAGGGTCGGGTCTCCGCGCAGAAGAGCTTCAGGTTCTTGCCCTTTTCCTGGGCCGCCCGGATCATGGTTCCCACGATGGTCTCACCGAAGCAATGGGTCAGGAGCCTGGTTTCCGGAGGGAAGAGGGAGACCAGCCTTTCGCCGACGCGGGACATGCGCCCGTAACGGCGCTCAAGCGAGTCATAGGCGAGCTGGAAGAGGGTTTGCGACAGGTCTCTTTCGCCCTTGCCAAGGGCTGATCTGGCCGTCAGGAGCGCCCCTTCCGTTATACGCTCCATCCTGGACCTGGTCGTCGGCCGCGCCCGGGCCAGCCGTCCGGCAGCCTGCTCAAGTCCGGCCATCTGATCCGCCGGGCTCCTCCCCCTCAACTGCCAGGCGGCCAGCGCCATTCCCATGCCGGCGGCAGTGTAGGGGCCGGCGCTTTGGGTCACCATGGCGGCGATGGCCTCCGCCACCTCATCCGCGCTGCGGCATTCAACAAAAACCTTCTCTGTCGGATAGACGCGCCGGTCGAGGATCCTCACCAGGCCGTCCTCGAACCAGGCAATGTTCTCATAGCGAAGGAGTTCGCCGAGGCCCTGATCCTGGCGCTGATACTGCTTTTCTTTGGCTTCCATGCCGCACCTCCCTCAGGGGGCCTTGGTCCCGGGCGCTCTTGGTACACGGAGCCTGATGGCCCGGGGGATGTTGGTCATGGTCCACTCAGTCCGCGTGCCGCCGTATTCTCCGTCAACTGTAAAGGAGACGGGTTGGGGGAAGGTGAAAACAATTTCCCGGGCCCGTTTCCGTGTCATGGCAGGCCCCGTCCGCCGTCTGAGCAGCTGGGAGACAAGGCTGGCCGTCTGGCCCAGATTCCGCGGGGGTTCAATAAGCAGAACCTCATAATAGCCGTCATCAAAGTAGACCTGATCGAGCTTGACCAGACCGCCGACCGAGAAGGAATTGAGTACGCCGCCAAAGATGTACTCACCGGAATAGTCTTCACCGTCGAGAAGGACCGAGCAGGCCTGGGGATGGATCCGGACTACCGATTGGAGGCCTTTCAGGATGTAGGCGAAGTGCCCCAGGGAACGCTTCAGCTCGCGGCCCGTCGCGTAGGAGGTTTCCGTGAAGGCGCCAAAACTTGAGACATAGGTGAAATGATCGGGCAGGAGCTCAGGCCTGTCGGGAACTACCCCCGGGGGCAGGTCATCCCGGAGAAGGGGACTGCTGCCACCGATCCGGCCGATGTCGATGGCATAGGCGACCCCGTTCACCATCTCATGCGCGGCCTGGACCGGTCTGGCGCTGAGCTGGAAGGTCCGGGCGATGTCGCAGGTTGACCCCACCGGTAGAAAGCCGACATCGGGTGGCGACTCCAACCTCATGAGGCCCGAGATGACTTCCGACAGGGTGCCGTCTCCCCCACAGGCGATGATGAGGTCGTGGTCCCCGGCTTCCCGGGAGGCGATTTCACGGGCGTCGCCGATCCCGGTCGTAAAGATTTCACGGACGAGCGCCCCCCGCCTTTCCAATTCCCGACCCAGGATGGCCGCGGAATCAGAAGCCTTATAGCGGCCTGCCTCGGGGTTGATGATGATCAAGGGTTTTTGGGTTGGGAGGCTCATGACCGTATCATAGCACGAGAGCCGGACCGCCTAGAAGGCGTGGTAGTGGACTCTTTTGCCCCTGTCTTCCAACGACTGCCTGATGCTGCGCAGGGCTTCCTTGCGCGGCCTGATCCCCAGCTGGCGGAAAAAGAGGGCGCGGTGTGCCTCGTTCTTGGCCATTCCCTCGTAGATGTCAATCACATCGGCCTCCAGCAGGAAGCGGGCCAGTTGTTCGGCGGGCGTGTCCCCCCGAATCTCGACCGGCTGACCCTCCAGGAGGTTGGTGGCCTGGTTGAGGGCCAAGGCCCCTTCCGTGACCAGGTCCGCCCCCTTCATGAAGTACTGCGGCGGCGAATGGAAGCCATCACCCTCGGACAGGAAGGAGAGGCGGACACGGAGTTCCCGGGCCAGGATCTCGGCCGTTGAGGAGCCGCAGACCACCCGCTGGCCCAGGGCCTTTTCGAAGGCTTCCGCGAAAGCCCCGTCCAGGCCCCTTGAGGCGGGCGGGCCGGAAAAAAGGCTGAGATGTTTGGCCCTGACGGTCTTGATCATGAGGGCGGTGGTGTCGTCGGCGTGGACGCCGTCGGAAAGGAGGCGGCAGCGTTCGATGAGATGGTCGAGGACTTCACTGTCAGGATATTCCCTGCTGCAGACCTGGAGGCAGGAAGCGGCCCCCGCCTCCCCCCAGCCGAGCGGGTAGGCCTTGCCAAGGCCCGCCTGGCTGACCCCGTCACTGAAAAGGAAGAGCACGTCCCCCTCTTCCAGGTCGAATCTCGTCTCTCCCAGTTGTCCCCCGCCTATGTCGTAGAAACGCGGCTCAAGAACCTGGGTGACCCTGCCCCGCCTCAGGATGGCCCTGGGTGATTCAAAGGCGTAGAGGAGGGCATTGCCATGCCGGGTCAGCATGAGGGCGGAAAAGGCGGTGAAGGGCGAGTGGGCTTTTTTCGTCCGGTCCATGCCTGACGCGACGATCTCGCAGGCCTCGCTGATGGAGAGGCCCTCGCGGATCATCCTGCTCCAGCGGCCCGCGTTGCCGATGGCGGCCAGGTTGGCGACGACACCGGAGCCAATACCGTCGAAGAGGGCGTAGTAGTAGGAATCCTTGAAACTGAAGGCGACCGTGTGGTCGCCGCACAGGTAGTTGCCCTCCTTCCTGTGCTGGCGGATTTGCAGGTCGTAGTGCAGCATAACTAGGCTTCTTCCTCGTAAAGGTTGATCATATGCTTGACCAGCGCCTCGCTCTCGGCCGTGCTTTCGCCCAGGTACTGGGCCATGTTCTGGGCGAATTCAATCTGATGCTGCAGGAGTTCCTTGGCCTGGTTGACGGTCTGCTCCCGGATCAGGTCCAGCTGATTGCCGTCGAGTTTTATCTTTGAAAGATTGAGATAGAAGCCGATGTACTGGCTGTCATCCTCGGAACGATAGACAATCTCATGGTAGCGCTTGCCGTATTTGGCCCGGACCGCCTCAATGGCGTCACCTGCCCCGGCGGCGGCCTCCTCGTAGCCGTCAGCCTTGATCAGGTAGCTGATCTCACGTCCGATCACCAGGTCGGTACAAAGGAACATGTCACGGAAGGCCGGATTCATATGAAGGATGTGAAGGTCCTTGTCGAGCACCACGATCCCGACGGGTGAGAGCTCAATGATATGGTCGATCTTCCTTTCAGCCAGCCGTCTCATCTGGGGGATGCACATGGAGGCCTCGGCCAGGCCGAGGCAGACAGCGGCCGCTTTTTCCCGGCAACTCCTGTAGCCGCAGGCGCCGCAATTCAGGCGTTCGCTTTCATCGGCCTTACCCGTTTCGACCAGGACGCGCTCAATCTCCTCCTCGCTCACATCGGAGAGGGAAAGGGTCTTGCGCCGTTTCTCGAAGGAGACGCTGAAATCAACCGGCTTCTCCTGGGCCGGGGGCAGTCCCTTGGCCCTTTCCTGGACATAGTCGAGGACGAAGCGGCGGCGTTGGAAGAGGTTGGCTTCAAAGGGGAAGCCGGGTCCCCCGATGCAGCCGCCTTCACAAAAGAGGGGTTCAGCGGCCTGGAAATTCCATTCCCCGGCCGGTATGTCGAAGAGGGCCTCGATGGCTGAAGCCCCGCAGGGGTGGACAATATCTCCCGTGGAAGCATCGACAGGGATCCCACAGGTCTTCAGCATACCGCCTTCCAGAGGGAAGAGCCGGGCCAGGTCATAGCCGCCCTCGTCGTCGAAGGGCTCGACAGGGAGCCGGTCCAGATCCAGCTCTTCCTCCTCCAGCCATTGGGCCAGTTCGGTGAAGGTGAGTACAGCCTGGACATCGCCCCGGTTCTCGGCCCGCAGGATTTCCTGTTTCTTTGCCGCGCAGGGGCCGATGAAAACGATCCTGACATCCTCGCCCAAACGTTCCCGCAAAATCCTCGCATGCCCGATCATGGGGGAGGCGACGGGGATCATCCTGTCAAGGAAGGAGGGTTTCTCCTGCTCGATGTACCTGACCACTGCGGGGCAGGCCGTGAAGATACTGCCCGCTTCCATCTGGCGGAGGGATTCCCTCGCGATTGCCTCCGCCCCATCGGCTGTCTCACCAACGTAGAAAAATCCCAGCTGCCGGAGGGCCGCCGGGATCCGCCCGCTCTGCCAGCCGGGAAAGGCCGCCGGAAATGAGGGGGCGACCGTGACGGCTACCCGGGCGCCCGATTCAATCAGGGCCTTGACCTCGCCCAGGGAGGGATAGATGATCTTGGCGTGCTGGGGGCATTCATGGACACAGGTGCCGCACTGGATGCAGAGCTCGCTTTCCACCCGCGCGTGTCCCCCCGTCACGCGGATGGCCTTGACGGGGCAGGCGCGGACGCAGCGATAGCAATCGACGCAGTTGGCCAGGTTGGTATCGATGATGTTGATGTTTTTGTCCTGCTTGTTGAGATCTGTCATAGGATAACCCCCCTCTTCCGATTACGGCTTTCTCAACCGCGGAGATGATGGCTCAGGACCGCGAGCGCGCAGGCCATATTTTCATTTTGGACGATGATTCCCTCCGGAACTTGGAGCATGAGGGGGGCGAAATTCCAGATGGCCTTGATTCCGGCCTCCACCAGCCTGTCGCAGACCTCCTGGGCATTGGCGCCGTCCACCGTGATTATTCCAAGCTTGACCTTCAAGCGTCTGACCTGCTCGACCAGGGCCTGGGCCGGGTAGACAGGCATATCATTGAGCCGGCCCTCCCCCTCGAATTTTTTATCGAAGCCGGCCACGATTTTGAGGCCATAGTTCTCAAAGCCCCTGTAGTTGGCAAGGGCCGTCCCCAGATGGCCCAGGCCCACGATGATCGCCTTGTCAATCCTGCCATAGCCCAGGACATCCTCCATATCGACTATCAGGGCCTTCCTTCCAAAACCTTTGCGGGGCCGGCCTGCCTGCCGGCTGACCGAGGCCAGGTCCTTGCGGACCTGGACCTCATTCAGGCCGAATTCAGCGGCCAGGGCGGTCGCCGAGATATTCTCCGTTTCCAGTCCCCGGAGGAAGTCAAGATAATAGGGTAAGCGCTGCAGGGTTTGAAGCGAGAAAGTTCTGGCTGCCATAGGATTCTCCAATATCGATAACATAATATCGATATACCGGGAAGCTGTCAATTCCAGGGCCGGGAAAGTTCCTCCGAGCGGACCCTTTTTCTTGCGTAAAAGGGGGCACCGGCGTATACTGGGAACGGTACCGCGACGGTATACAAACCAAACGGCATAACCTCCGGTATGGGAGGCTTTTTTGCATATCCAGCATGAGTCACAATAGCTGAGTGGGAGGGAAAATTCTGATGAAACAATTCGATCGTGCCTTGGCTGAAAGCCTAAAAGGCGGTGTCATCATGGACGTCGTCAACGTCGAACAGGCGGAGATCGCCGAAGCGGCCGGCGCTGTCTCGGTCATGGCCCTGGAGCGGGTCCCTGCCGATATCCGGTCGGCCGGCGGCATCTCGCGTATGAGCGATCCCGCCATGATCAAGGCCATTATGAAGGCGGTCAGGATCCCGGTCATGGCCAAGGTCCGGATTGGCCACTTTGTTGAGGCCCAGATCCTTCAGGCGATTGGGGTTGATTTTGTCGATGAGAGCGAGGTGCTGACACCGGCCGACCAGCTTTACCATATTGACAAGACGAAATTTGAAGTCCCCTTCGTTTGCGGGGCCCGCGGCCTGGATGAGGCGCTCCGGCGTATCGTGGAAGGGGCGGCCATGATGCGGACAAAGGGTGAGCCGGGTACCGGCGACGTGGCGGAAGCGGTCAAACACCTGCGGAAGATGAATGAGCAGATCCGCGGGGTGGTGGCCCTCAACGAAGAGGAACTCTATGTCCGGGCGCGTGACCTGGCGGTGCCCCTGGACCTCCTGAGATATGTCCACAAAAACGGCAGATTGCCTGTGCTCAATTTCTCGGCGGGCGGGGTCGCGACCCCGGCGGATGCCGCTCTCATGCGCCAGTTGGGCGCCGAGGGCGTCTTCGTCGGCTCGGGGATCTTCAAGTCGGGAGACCCGGTCAAACGGGCCAGGGCCATCGTCGAGGCCTGTGAGCACTATGACGACCCCGAGCGGCTGGCCCGGGTATCGGAAGATCTGGGAGAGGCCATGGTCGGCCTGAACCCGGACGAGGTTGAACTCATCATGTCGGAGAGGGGGGTCTAGGACATCATGGCCATTGAGCGACTTGCTTTTATAGGAACCGGCGTCATGGGCGCCTCCATGGTAGCCCGCCTCTGCCGGGAGGGCTACCAGGTCAAGCTTTACAACAGGGGGAAAGAGAAGGCTGAAGCGACCGCCTCCTCCACCGGGTCGGTATGCGCGGACTCGATCGCCGGGGCGGTCAAGGGTGCCCAGGCCGTCATTACCATGGTCGGCTATCCCGAGGATGTCCGGCAGGTCCTGGCCGGACCGGGTGGGGTCTTTGAATCGGCGGCACCGGGGACCCTGGTGATCGATATGACGACATCATCGCCCTCCCTGGCGGTTGAACTCTTCCAGGAGGCGGCTGACGCCGGCCTGGACCTCCTCGATGCGCCAGTATCGGGGGGTGATGTGGGCGCCCGTGAAGGGACGCTCTCCATCATGGTCGGCGGTGAAAGGGAGGCCTTCGACCGGGCCTATCCCCTCTTCACGGTTCTGGGGAAAAATATCGTTTATCTGGGGCCGGCGGGGAGCGGGCAACACGCCAAGGCCGCCAATCAAATCGCGGTGGCGGGCGCGACAGCGGCCATGACCGAGGCCATCTTCTACGCTGAAAAGACGGGCCTGGACCCCAAGACCCTGCTGCGGGCCATCGGAGCCGGCGCGGCTGGGAGCTGGCAAATCACGAATATGGCCCCCAGGGTCCTGGAAGGCGACCACGATCCCGGCTTCTTCATCAAGCATTTCATCAAGGACATGCGGATTGTTGAAGAGGAGATGGCGGGAAGGGGGTCGGGACTCCCCATGCTCCATACGGTCCTGGGCCTCTACGAGGACATGGCTGAGGAAGGGGAGGAGGATCTGGGGACCCAGGCCCTGATCCGCCTCTATCGGAGAAGGCCGGCAGGGGAGGGTCGGCACTGACCCTTCTGCCCTTAAATTAGTCTTTGACAGCGGCATCCGTGACCTGGCGGGAAAGCTTCCCGCCTTCATAGCGGACGCCGCTTTTTTAGTATAAGATGTAGGCTAGAAAAGGAGGGTGGACTACTATGAAACGAACGGCCGGAATCTCCCTTGTCCTCTTGGCCTTGCTGGTATTCTCCCTATTCCCCGGTCGGGTGGCCCAGGCCCAAGTCCGCCTCTATCCGAGTCCGGCCGACGCAGGTTTTTTTGGCGGTGACAGTGACTACAGCTTCGATACGCCAAGCTGGGGTGGATCCAGCGGTGGCAGTGATTTCGGCTCATCGGGCGGTGGGAGCTACACGGGCGGAGGTTTGCCCATAGGCCCCGTCATCCTCATCATCATCGTCCTTTTTATCATCATGAACAGCAGAAAGGGTCGGAGGGGTACTGCCCCCTCCGTCTCCACGGTCCCACCCGAGTACTCGTCGGCCATTGCCGACCAGATAAGGCTGGAGGACCCCTTCTTCACCGAGGCTGAGATGCGGGAAAAGGTAGCCAACCTCTACTCGGAAATGCAGAGGGCCTGGGAAAACCAGGACTGGGAACCCATGCGTGCCCGGCTGACCGATGATCTGTTCAGTCAGATGGCCCGCCAGCTGCAGGAGTTGATCAGCCGTGGCCAGATCAACCGGATCGAGCGGATCGCCATTATGAACGTGGCCCTGAAACAGTTTTACCAGGATGAACAAAACGACAACCTCGTAATCCGCTTGACGACCCGGATCACCGATTACACCATAGACCGGGCAACAGGCAAGGTGGTCAGCGGCGATCCCAAGCGGGAGAAGTTCATGACCTATGAGTGGACCATGATCCGGTCCATCGGGGTCAAGACCCCCGCGCCCGACCTCGAGGGCGCCAGGGAGGTCAGCCGCAACTGCCCGCACTGCGGTGCCCCCATCGACTTGACCCAGTCGGCCCGCTGCAGCTATTGCCTCTCCATCGTGACGGCCCCTGAATTTGACTGGGTCCTGTCCAATATCAAGGGAATTGCCCAGCAGACCATCTGAACCGGCAGGAGGTCCCCCCAAGAATAGGCGGGGGTATGGTGTATCCTTATCTATGATGCCCTCCCAGGGGGGAATGCCATAGACTTTGGTCTGAGCGGAAATACAATCTGGTGCGATGAGACGAAATAGGGGAACCCCCGCCAAAGACAACTCCCTTCAGCCGGATCCCTTTCCTGTGAAAAGGGAAAAGGTTCCGAGGAAGTATGCCGTGTCCGCGGCACTCTCCCTCTTGATTGTTCTTGTTTCCCTGGTCTACTTCCTGCTGGATAATCTCTATGTATTTGATGCGGGCAAGAAGGCGGAGAAGGGTGTCCTGGACCTGACAGGCCTGGATCTGCGGCAGGCAAGGCCGGTGGAGCTCAACGGGGAGTGGGAGTTTTTCCCCGGTGAGTTCATCGAACCCTTTCAAGCCTCCGCAGCGGGCGGCCAGTATATGAAGACCCCCTCCTCCTGGGATCTCTCATCGGGCAAGGGCGATGGATCCAAGGGCTTTGGGAGCTATCGCCTGCTTGTCAAGGTGAAGGAGGACGGCCTCTACGCGATCAAGACAAATACCATCCGCAGCTCCGCCCGTATCTATCTCAACGGGGATGAGGCGATCAGCCTGGGAGTACCTTCGCGGGATCCTGATTCCTATTCCCCGGAAAGCCGTTTCTGCGAGGGTTTTGTGGCGAGTCAGGACGGTGAGATAGAGATTGTGGTCCAGGTGGCCAACTATCTTTTCCAGCACGGAGGCATCCTGAAACCGATCCGCTTCGGCACGCCCGGCAGCATCCTGGGACAGACCTACCGTGAAAGGGCGGTCGAACTCTTCATTGCCGTCTCCTTCTTTCTGGCCGGGGCACTTTTTCTCCTGGTCAACCTGGCCAGGAACAGGTCCAGGGCCCTCTTCTATTTCAGCCTCGCCTCCTGTCTCATGGGCGTCCACCTCCTGACCATGAACAATCAGAATCTGTCCTTGTTTTTTTCCTACACTTTCTATGGCAGGATGGCCATCGAAGCCTTTTCGGTAGTCGGTGGAAGCATGGGATTCCTCCTCTTTGCCAGGTATTATTTCAGCCAACTCGTCAACAGACGGGTCTTTCTCGGTATCAAGCTCTTCCTCGCTGCCACCCTTATGCTTCTCCTGGCAAAGACCCTGAATATCAACCTCCTGTCCTTCCAGGCCACCCAATACCTGGCGGCGGCCAGCACCGCGTTGTCCTATGCCTATCTCAGCTACATACTGGTCAAAGCCATGCGGCGACGCGCCGAATCGGTAGAATACCTCCTGGTCGTGGCCGGCGCCCTCCTGTCATACTGGGGTTCGCTCCTCCTGAAATATATATTTGAGACCAAGGTGAATTATCTTTCGGAGATCCTCCTGCTCCTGGTCATGGTCAGCATGACCCTCATGATAGCCAGGAAGCTGAAGCTGGAGTACACGGAAGCGACCGAACTGACAGAGGAGAGGCTGGAGAAGGAGTTCAAGTATTTCTTCTCACAGATTTCACCGCATTTCCTCTACAACACCCTCAACACCATCATCGCCCTGAGCTATGAGGACAGCGGGAAGACCCGGGAGGCCCTCCGGAATCTGGCCCTCTATTTCCGGGGGAAGCTGGATTTGCACTTTCACAAGGGCTTGATATCACTCGAAAGCGAAATTGATCTCGTCGTCGCCTATCTGGAGATTGAGAAGCTGCGCTACGGCGACAAGTTGAATCTGGTCCTGGCAATCGATCCGGACATTGAGGCCAGGATTCCACCCCTGACCTTGCAACCCCTGGCGGAAAACGCGGTCAGGCACGGCATCGCCCCGAAGGAATCACCGGGGACGGTCACCATCAAGGTCGGCCGGTGCGAGGACGGAAAAATCCTGATTTCCGTCTCCGATGACGGTACCGGCATGGCGGCTGAAAACCTTTCGAATATTCTTCGGGGGGAATCGGAGCGGGTGGGCCTGCAGAATGTCATCAAGAAAATCAAGCTTATGCCGGGAGCCTCGGTCAAGCTTGAAAGCCAACCCAACCAGGGGACCAGGATTACCCTGTGCCTGCCGGAGGCAGACCATGCCTAGGAGTCTGAGAGCCATCATCGTCGATGATGAGGCGGCCGCCATCAAGGTCTTGAACGCCCTCCTGGAGGACTATGAGGAGATCAGGGTCGTCGGTTGTTACACCAGCCCGGAGATAGCCCTGGCCAATCTTGCCTCAGACAGGCCGGATATCATCTTTCTCGACATCGAGATGGGGAGCCTGGACGGCCTGACCGCGGCCGACCTCTTCAACCGCGAGCGCTTCATTCCCATCGTCTTTGTCACAGCCTATTCCCAGTACGCCATCGACGCCTTTGAAGTCAATGCCATCGATTATATGCTGAAGCCAGTACGAAAAAAGAGGCTTGAAAAGACCCTGGCCAAGTTAAGGGAGGCCGGGCTGGCTGAAAGGAACCTGACCTCCGAGGAGGGAACAGGGGGCAGGCAGTTGCGGGTCATCAGCCTGGATCAGGCCGCCGTGCTGAATGAGGACGGCCAGGCCATGCGCTGGCGGACAAGGAAGGCCAAGGAGCTCTTTTTCTACCTCTGGCTCCACAGGCAAAACCCCGTCAACAAGGAACTGCTCATCGAGCAACTCTTTCCTGACAGGGACCCCAAGCGGGCCTTTGCCCTCCTCCACACGACCATCTACCAGATCAGGCGCGGCCTGGCCGAGTTCGGCTTTCCGGAAGGCATCGAGTATGCCGATGGCAACTATCACTTGCAGCTGCCGATCACAAGTGATCTGGAGGAGCTGAATCGGCTCCTTGGGCAGGCGGGAGTGGATAGGGCGGCCCTGGCGAGGATTATTGAGCTTTACAAAAAGGACTTCCTGGCCGGGGAGGCTTACGATTGGGCCAATGAGACGAGGATCAGGAACAGGAACCTGGTCCAGATGCTGGTGACGGAGAAGATCCGCCAGGAGCTGGACAGGGGCGAAATAACCCCCCTGCTCATCGCCTGCCTGGATTTTACGCGAAGGATCAGTCCGGTTGACGAGACCGGCGCCGGCCTCCACCTGGAGTTTTTCAGCCTCCAGAATAAAAAAGCCGAGATGAAGGATTATTATCAGGTCTTCAGGCAAAGGCTGTCCCAGACGCTGGATGTCAGTCCCTCGGAGGAACTTGACCAGCTTTATGAAGAGCTCATGTCCCGCTGATGACGGGGAGATCCCTTCAACCGACCTTGTCCTGCCCGATATAATGGGGCAGATGGTCGGGTGAGTCGCCCGCTTCCGGAGCTTTTTTCAGGGCTTTGACATTGGCCTTCGCCTGCCTTATCAGCTTCCCCCGCTCACGAAGGGGCAGGGCCTGCCTGGACAGGTAAAGGGTGAGCGTGATCTGGATCAGGATCCTGTCCAACCAGCGGCTGTAAGGCTTTGACCACTTCTCCCAGCCCTCCGATTCCCAGAAGTGATGCCGCAGCAGGTTGGCCGCGGTCAGGTATTGGCTAATGTGCCAGAAGCTGACCTGGTGGGTCAGGCTCACCGGTCTCCGGATATAGTGGTAGCGGGGCTCCTTCAGGGCAACCACCTTCCCGCAGCTGAGGAAGAGCAGGGGGACCAGGTAGGCATCCTCGTAGATGATGGGGGGAAAGGAAATCGCCTGGTCCGTGAAGAGTGATCTTCGGAAAAGCTTGTTCCAGACAAAGGTGGGGAAATGGAGGATTCTGAAACACTGCCTGACCGCTTCCTCGCCCGTGAGCTGTTTTTTCAGGATGACAAAGGGGTAGGGCAGTCGCCATCCCCTTGGCAATTCGAGATAGAAATTGACGGAGACGGCGTCGGCCCCATAGGTCAGGGCCGCCCGGATCATGGATTTCACGTAATCGCCATGGACATAGTCATCCGCGTCCACAAAACAGACCCATTCCCCCCGGGCCAGGGCGAGTCCTTGATTGCGGGCCGCGCTGACCCCCTGGTTTTCCTGGCAGTAGAGCCTGAGCCGGCTGTCCCTGGACTCGTATGCCCTGATTATGGCCTCGGAGGCATCGGTCGATCCATCGGAGACGGCGATGATCTCAATCCGTCCGTAGGACTGGGCCAGGATGGAGTCCAGGCAGCGTCTGATCCAGGCTTCGGCGTTGTATACCGGAATTATAATACTGACAAGTGGGTCGTCCAGGCTGTCTGTCCCTCCTCAGGTCCACGGCTTTACGAAGGATCAGTATAGCAGGAAAAAGCGGGGAGACGGGCAGGACCTATTCCTTATCCCAGGTTCGGCTCGTGGTAGAATGGCAGGGAAACGCGTGGGTGACCAGACCTGGAAACAGTTTGTCCGCGCGCCCTCCGGACGGAGGTGGGATGAGAGGGCAAAAAGAGCCAATGGCGGTGACGAAATATAAGAATGATCCTGGCATAGTCCTGCGGCCGGCACGCGGACTCTACGCCGCATTGAAAAGACGAATCTTCCAGCGATCCCTGGCGATCAGTATCCTGGTCCTGACCATCATAGCTTTCATATTGATCTACATCTTCTGGGGCGAGGCGGCCATCGAGTTTTTCTCGGACCCGCTGGAAGTCCGGGCCATGGTGGCCCGAAATCCTTTTACAAGCCGCCTGATATTCTTCCTGGCCAATTTTTTGCAGGTTGTAATCGCCATTATCCCGGGCGAACCCTTTGAACTGGCCGCGGGTTACGCTTTCGGTACGGTGGAGGGCACCCTGATCTGCATGGCGGCCATCTACGCCGCCAGCACCCTGATCTTCCTCCTGGTCAAACGCTATGGCCGGCCTGTGATCGAACTCTTTTTTGAGTCGGAGAAGATTGATGAGGTCAAACTCTTCAAAAAACCAGGACGCCTCAACATGTGGATGTATATCCTCATGTTCATCCCCGGGACACCCAAGGATATCCTGACCTATCTGGCGGGCCTGACCCCCATGAGGCTGTCCACCTGGCTGGTGATTATTTCAGCCAGGCTCCTTTCGGTTGTCACCTCGACTGTGAGTGGAGGGCTTCTGGGGACGCAGAACTATGTTTTTGCCATTTCGGTCTTTGCTGTGACCGCCCTGGTCGCCTTGGTCGGCGTCCTCTTGTACAAGAAGCTCAATAAAGAGGCGGAAGAGTCGGGATCCAGCCAGTGATAATGTAACAAATAGTCCAGTTGCACCCGGAAAGATTGGCCAATTGACCGCTTTACCCCAGGGTCATTTTTGGGTATGCTATAGTGGCTTGTGCCTAGGCATTTTTAACAATTTGCCCGCCAAGATCATCTACCATCACTATGCAAGGAGAAATACTATGATCGATCTGACGATCCACGAGGCCGGACTCGAGAGCGCCATAAGGCGGGCGCGCGAGAACAATATCGTTATCCCAACTTTCAAACAACTACGAGACCCCGATAAGTATGTCCCCGAAAAAATCAAAAAGGCGCTCCATCAGGTTGGTACGGAGGATATCAATCCGATCAACCTCTTCCGCATCACCTGGAAAAACGAGCCCAGGCGGGATGGCGGCGAATACGGCGGCGTCAACTATATCGAGATCCCCAGGGAACTGACAGGCATCAGGGCCCGCGTGTTCGTCATGGTCGGTAAATGGTTCCCGACCGGCTGCCATAAGGTGGGCGCCTCCTACGGCTGCCTGGTCCCCCGCTTGGTGACCGGCCAGTTCGATCCCTACAAGAACTGGGCTGTCTGGCCCTCCACCGGCAACTATGCCCGCGGCGGCTCATTGAATTCAAGATTGCTGGGCTGCAAGGCCATCGCCATCCTGCCCGAGGAGATGAGCCAGGAGCGCTTCGACTGGTTGCAGGATATGGCTGAGGAAGTCATCGCCACGCCGGGCTGTGAGAGCGATGTCTACGAAATTTTCGAGAAGGTCAAGGAGATCCGCAGGACGCGGCCGGAGGCTTTCATCTTCAATCAGTTTGAGGAAATGGGCAATGTCCTCTGGCACTTCCACGCGACCGGCCCGGCCCTGGAAGAGCTGTATAACGAGATTAAGACAGAGGATTCAAGGCTCTTCGGCGCCTTCTTCACAAGTGGCAGTGGCGGCAGCCTGAGCGCGGGTGATTACCTGAAGGAAAAATTCCCCCACGTCAAGGTGGCGGTCGGCGAGGCCCTCCAGTGCCCGACCATCCTCAATAATGGTTTTGGCGGTCACCGGATCGAGGGCATCGGTGACAAGCATATCCCCTTTGTCCACAATGTCAAAAACACGGACCTGGTCTGCGCCATTGACGATGACAACTCACAAAACCTGCTCCGCCTCTTCAATTCAGAGATCGGCCATGCCTTCCTTATGGAAGAGACTGGGGTGTCGGAGGAGGTCTTGAAGGAGCTGTCGGCGCTTGGTATCAGCGGCATCGCCAATGTCCTGGGAACCATGAAGATGGCGAAACACTTCGAACTGACGGAGAAGGATGTACTCCTGACCGTGGCGACCGACTCCTCCGAGATGTACACATCGCGCATCCTCGAACTTGACGAGCAGGAGACCTACACGCGTGATCTGGCTGCCCGTGACTACTGGCACCACCTCAAATCGATCAAGACGGACAATATGGAGGAATTCACCTACTGGTCAAGGAAGCGGGTCCATAACCTCAAGTACTATACCTGGGTCGAACAGCAGGGACGGAGCCTGGAAGAACTTAACGCGCAGTGGTATGACGATGAGTACTGGAACAGGATCCACAACCAGGTCTATGAAATCGACCGCCTGACCGAAGCCTTCAATGAGCGCGCGGGCGTTCTGGCCAGTCTTTAGTCCCCGGATTGCAAGGAGAGGAAAAGAATGAAAATTGATGAATTGATCAAACAGCTGGAAGCATACGACTACAAGGGACTGTACCAGGAGGACTTCTTCCTCACCTGGGACAAGTCCCAGGATGAAATCCTGGCGATTTTCGCGGTTGCTGACGCCCTGCGTGAACTTCGCGAGAACAATAAGAGCGCCCGGATCTTCGACTCGGGCCTGGGCATCTCGCTCTTCCGCGACCAGTCGACGAGGACGCGGTTCTCCTTTGCCTCAGCCTGCAATTTCCTGGGCCTGGCGCTCCAGGATTTTGACGAGGGCAAATCACAGATTGCCCACGGAGAAACCGTCAAGGAGACAGCCAACATGATCTCCTTCATGGCGGATGTCATCGGAATCCGTGACGACATGTACATCGGCAAGGGCCACACCTACATGAAGAGTGTCTCGGATTATGTCAAGGAAGGTTACGAGGACGGCGTCCTCGAGCAACGGCCGACCCTGGTCAACCTCCAGTGTGACATCGACCATCCGACCCAGTCCATGGCCGACGCCCTCCACATGATCCATGAATTGGGCGGTGTCGAGAACCTGAAGGGGAAGAAGCTGGCCATGACCTGGGCCTATTCCCCCTCCTATGGCAAGCCCCTGTCCGTGCCCCAGGGCATTGTCGGGCTTATGACCCGCTTTGGTATGGAGGTTGTCCTGGCGCATCCGGAAGGCTACGACATCATGGGTGAGATCGAGGGGGTCGCCAAACACAATGAGGAAATGTACGGCGGCAAGTTCACCCGGGTGGAATCCATGGAAGAGGCCTTCAAGGACGCCGACGTCGTCTATCCCAAGAGCTGGGCACCCTTCAAGGCCATGGAGATCCGTACCGACCTCTACGCCAAGGGCGACCAGGCCGGCATCGACGCCCTGGAGCAGGATCTGTTGGCCCAGAATGCCCTTCATAAGGATTGGGCCTGTACTGAAGAGATGATGGCCCTGACCAGGAATGGCAAGGCCCTCTATATGCACTGCCTGCCGGCTGATATCACCGGAGTCTCCTGTGAGGAAGGCGAGGTCGACGCTTCGGTCTTTGACCGCTACCGGATCCCGCTCTACAAGGAGGCCAGCTACAAGCCCTACATCATCGCGGCTATGATCTTCCTCCAGAAGATCAGGAAGGCGGGGGCAAAACTTGAAGAACTCTGGCAGGGAGACAGTCCCCGCTGGGCGGATAATGCCTGAACCATAAGATTGTTGTGACTGCCCCGTTTGTTGATTGAACACCGGGGCAGTTAGCTGTAATACCAAAAATAAAAAGGATAAGGAGAAAACAGAATATGACAAAAACGATTGACTATAATCGCGTCCGCCAGGCCGCTGAAGGCTACAAGGAGGACATGATTAAATTCCTGCGCGACCTGATCAAAATCCCTGGTGAGAGCTGTGAGGAAGAAGGCGTGGCCCGCCGTATCAAGGAAGAGATGGAAAAGCTCGGCTACGACAAGGTCGAGTTCGACCAGCTGGGCAATGTACTTGGCTGGATGGGAACGGGCGACCGGATCATCTCCTATGATGGCCATATCGACACCGTCGGTATCGGTGAGATTACCAACTGGAAATTTGACCCCTACGAGGGCTACGAAAACGAGACCGAGGTGGGCGGACGCGGCGCGTCAGACCAGCTGGGCGGCGTGGTTTCCTCTGTCTATGGCGCTAAAATAGCCAAGGACCTCGGACTGATCGACGAAGATGTGACCATCCTGGTGGCTGGTACCGTCCAGGAGGAAGACTGTGACGGCATGTGCTGGCTCCACCTGATCGAGAATGAGAATATCAAACCTGAGTTTGTCGTCTCCACGGAGCCGACTGACATGCATGTCTACCGGGGCCATCGCGGCCGTATGGAAATCCGGGTTGAGGTCAAGGGGATCTCCTGCCACGGCTCGGCGCCTGAACGCGGTGAGAACGCCATCTACAAAATGGCCGACATCCTGAAGGAAGTCGAAGCCCTGAACGACAAGCTGAAGGATGACCCCTTCCTGGGCAAGGGCACCATCACGACATCCCAGATTTACTTCACCTCGCCCTCGCGCTGCGCTGTCGCCGACAGCTGCGCCATCTCGCTTGACCGCCGCCTCACCTGGGGGGAGACCTACCAGTCGGCCCTCAAGGAGATTGAGGATCTTCCCTCGGTCAAAAAGCACGGCGCGGTTGTGACCATGTACAAATACGACCGTCCCTCCTGGACCGGTTTTGTCTACGAGCAGGACTGCTACTTCCCCACCTGGGTCATCCCCGAGGATGCGCCCCAGACGGAGGCCCTGGTCGCGGCCTACACCAATCTCTACCAGGCGCCCAAGGTGGACAAGTGGACTTTCTCCACCAATGGTGTTGCCATCATGGGCCGCCATGGCATCCCCTGCATCGGCTTGGGCCCGGGCAAGGAGGCGCAGGCCCATGCGCCCAACGAGATCACCTGGAAAGAGGACATTGTCCGCTGCGCTGCTATCTACAGCGTCATGCCGGCACTCTACGTCGATATCACAAAAGAAAAAACCGCGTAGAATTGTCCCCTCTGAGTCAAGAGCCGGGGCCCGTCAGGGCCCCGGTTTTTTAGATTGCGGACGGGAAAACTGGTAAGATGATAGAGAACCCCGTCCAGATGAAAGGCCTTGTTTGGTGAAAAGAGGCAAGAGCGGAAGCCGGTGGAAAAGACGGGCGAAGGCGCGCATCAAGACGGTTTTAAGTCTATAGCAGGGGAGGTTGTAAAGACTATGAGCGATATTATGAGACCCATCAGTTTTGCCAATCTGATTGAATGGAGTTTGAGTGAATATAAAAAGCAAGGACGTGTATTCGGCCTTGACAAGGACAAATTCTATGTGAACCGGTCCGGGAACCGGTTTGAAACCCCCTTCGGAGACAGGATCGCGTCGGCCGTGGGCCCGGCGGCGGGACCCCACTCCCAGCTGGCCCAGAATATTCTCGTCTCCTATCTGGCGGGGGCCCGGTTCATGGAGCTGAAAACCGTCCAGAAAATGGATGGTGAAGAGATCCGGCATGCCGTGGCCAAGCCCTGCATCAACGCGGAGGACGAGTGCTACAACTGTGAATGGTCGACGGAGTTGACGGTGGAGGAGGCTTTTGACGAGTATGTCAAGGCCTGGGTCGCCATCAAGGTGCTGGCCCCGGAATTCGGCCTGTCGGACGGCAAGGATTTTGCCTACAACATGAGCGTGGGCTACGATCTGGAGGGTATCAAGCTCCCCAAGATGGATGCCTTCATCGAGGGCCTGAAGGACGCCTCTGAAAGGCCGGCCTTCAAGGAGGCCATCCAGTTCCTGAAAGAGCATAAGCAGCTCTTTGAAAAACTGGACGATTCGGCCATCGAGGCCATCCCCTCCGCCCTTTGCCATTCAGCCACCCTGTCAACCCTTCACGGCTGTCCGCCCGACGAGATTGAACGGATTGCCCACTATCTTCTGACCGAGAAGAAGGTCCATACCTTCGTCAAGTGCAATCCCACCATGCTGGGCTATGACTATGTCCGGAAAACCCTGGATGACCTGGGTTACGACTACATCGTCTTCCCGGACAAGCATTTCCTGGCGGACCTCCAATATGAGGACGCGGTGGGCATCTTCACCCGGATGATGGCCGTGGCGGAGGCGGAGGGACTGGTCTTTGGCGTCAAGCTGTCCAACACCTGCCCGGTCGATGTGACCCGGGATGAGGTTCCCTCAGAGGAAATGTACATGTCAGGGCGGTCCCTCATGCCCCTGACCATCAGCCTGGCGGTCAAGCTGTCCAAGGCCTTTGATGGCGGACTCCCCATCTCCTATGCCGGGGGTGTCGATGCCTTCAACCTCAAGGACCTGCTTGAGGTGGGTATCGGTCCGGTTACCCAGGCCACCACCCTTCTGAAGCCGGGCGGCTATATGCGCTTCCTGCAGATGGCCCGGGAGACGGAGTCCTCCCTGGGGTCCGGCGGCAGGGTTGATGTCGGCAGGCTGGAAAAACTGGCCGGGGAAACCCTGGCCGATGTCCGCCTCCAAAAGCGTTGGAGGGAGAAGGTGGCTTCGAGGAAGACGGATTCGGAGCTCCCCCTCTACGATTGCTACAAGGCCCCCTGCAAGGAGGGCGGTTGCCCCATAGAACAGCAGATTCCCGAATACAACACCCTGGTTGCCCGGGGCGAGTATGAGGAGGCCATGCGGGTCATCGCCATCGACAACCCCTGCCCGACCATCACGGGTATCCTCTGCGCCCAACCCTGCCGTGAACGCTGCACCCGCCTCGATTATGAAGAGTCGGTCCACATGCGTGACATCAAGAAGAAGGCGGCGGATGAGGCGCAGGAGGCCCTGATAAGTCAAACGACCGCCCCCCCTCTCCGCAGCGGGAAAAAAGTAGCCGTCATCGGGGCGGGTCCCGGCGATATGGCCGCCGCCTACTATCTCCGGCGCAATGGGGTGGAGACCCACGTCTATGAGAAGCGGGCCGCCTCACATGGGGTTGTCCGCTATGCCATCCCCGATTTCCGAATCAGTGAGGAGGAGATCGACCGGGACTTCAGGCTGGTTGAAGCGGTCGGGGTCAATTTCCACTTCAATGCCAAGCCTGACTTCAATCTTCGTGAACTGAAGAAGACCTACGATTATGTCATCATCGCGACGGGCGCCTGGGACAAGGGAGGGGTACCCGTGGAGGAGGGCGGCGGGCAGGTCCTGGACGCGCTCGACTTCCTTATCCGGACCAGGGCGGAAGGGCCCCGGGACCTGGGCAAACGCATCGCGGTCATCGGGGGCGGTGATGTGGCCATGGACGCGGCCCGGCTGGCCAAACGCCTGCCGGGTGATCCGGAAGTGGCCCTGGTCTACCGGAGGACGGAAATGTACGCGCCCGCGAGTCAGGACGAGTTTGACGGTGCCGTGGAAGAGGGCGTCAAGTGGATGGAGCTGCTTGCCCCTGTCAGCTACGATGGCCGGGAACTGGTCTGTGAAAAACAACGGCTGGGCGCATTTGATGAGTCAGGCCGCCGGTCCTGCCAGGGAACGGGTGAAAGGGTGACACTGGCATTTGATACGGTCATCGGGGCGACGGGCGCCCGTGTCGACAAGGGCCTGTTCAAGAAGCTGGGCCTGAAGCTGGATGAGCAGGGCGATCCCCGCCTGTCCAGCGCCCTGGAGAGCTCCCTTGACGGTGTCTATGTCGTCGGTGACTGCCGGAAGGGTCCCTCGACCGTGGTCGCGGCCATGGGCGACGCCAAAAAGGTCGCCCTGGACATTCTGGCCAGGGAAAAGCTTGAAAACGATTTTGTCCGGGCACAGGTTCCGGTTGATGAAGCGGTGATCCTCGACCGGCGCGGTGAACTGCTCCTGGCCTGCCTGCCCTCTGAAGAGGGGGAGCGCTGTCTCATCTGTGACCAGGTATGCCGGATCTGTACGGAACTTTGCCCCAACCGGGCCAACCTGGCCATCCCGGTAGCCGGCTTCAAGGACTCGGAGCAGATCCTCCACATCGACGGAATGTGCAATGAGTGCGGCAACTGCGCCACCTTCTGTCCGCATGCCGGCAAGCCCTACAAGGACAAACTGACTGTCTTCTGGAGTGAGGAGGACTTCGCCGATTCAGAGAATACGGGCTTCCTTAAACGGACTGACGGGAATTACCTGATCCGCGACGAACGCGGCCGTGTAAGTGAAGTAGCTGAAAACCAACTTGAACAAGTGGCCGGCGCCGAAATGACGGCGGTCATCGGGGCCGTCGTAAGCGATTTCCCCTGGCTCTTGAACCAAGAACACGACTGCGGCCAACACTAGCTTTGGAAGAGAAGTCGGGAATAGGAGGAAATTTATGATTATTGGCAAGGGAAGACTGGTGACAAATGATCCCAACAATCCCTATTTTGAAGAAGGGGCAGTAAGGATCGACGGCGACATAATCGATGCCGTGGGAAGTTATGAGGACCTGAGGGAAAAGTATCCCCAGGACGAGCTGCTGGACGCTGAAGGCCGCCTGATCATGCCGGGCATGATCAACGCGCACACACACATCTACAGTTCCTACGCGCGCGGCATGGGAGTATCCAAGCCGACACGGAATTTCCCCGAGATCCTTGAGAATCTCTGGTGGGCGCTCGATCGCAGCCTGACGGAGGAGGACAATGAATTATCGGCCTACACAACCTATATCGACAGCATCCGCAATGGCGTGACCACCCTCTTTGACCACCATGCCAGCCCGCACTCGGCGACCGGGTCCCTCTTCACCCTGGCCGAAGCCGCAAAAACGATCGGCATCCGGGGTTCTTTCTCCATGGAGCTTTCGGACCGGGACGGGAAGAGGATCGCCAACCGTGAGATCAAGGAGAATGTCGATTTCATCAAGGCCATGAATACGGATGAGCAGGATCTGATCAAGGGCATGTTTGGCATGCACGCCTCCTTCACCATCTCCGATGAGACCATGGAGAAGGTCAAGAAGGCCATGGAGGGCATTGATGCCGGTTATCACATCCACCTGGGCGAAGGCCGGGAGGATCAGTACGACAGTCTGGAAAAATATGATATGCGGGTCACGGAGCGCCTGCTTGGCTGGGGCCTCCTCGGGCCGAAATCCATCGCGGTCCACGCGGTCAATGTCAACGGGCGGGAACTCGATATCCTGGCTGAGACCGACACGTCGGTCGTCCACAACCCCATGTCAAATATGGGCAATGCCGTGGGCTCGACACCCGTGCTCGGCATGCTGAGACGGGGTATCCGCCTCGGGCTGGGCACTGACGCCTACACCCACGATATGTTCGAATCGGTCAAGGTCTCCAAGATCCTCCAGTCCCATCGGCTGGCCAACCCGACGGTGGGCTTCAATGAAGCCCTGAAGCTGCAGTATGAAGGGAACCCGGCCATTGCCGCCCTCCACTTCAAACGCCCGCTCGGCGTCCTGAAGCCGGGTGCCTACGCCGACCTGATCACGCTTGACTACTACCCCTTCACGCCCTTCGGCCCGGACAACTGGAAGGGCCACCTCCTCTTTGGCGGTTATGGGCGTATGACCAATGATGTGGTGATCAATGGAAGGACCGTAATGCGCAACCGCGAGATCCTGACGGTCGATGAGGAGAGGCTATTCGCCCGTACGGCGGAAAGGGCCGCCAGCATCTGGCCGAATCTATAAGCGGGGGCCTGTCGCGTTGACAGGCGACCAATCCTGTGCCGGATCCCGAATCCGGCACAAATTTTAGGGAGTTTTGCATGGAAGGGACCATATTGCTGGCGGATGGTTTCGTCGTCCTGCCTGAAGAGACAGTTAAAGGGAGTATCCGGATTGAGGGCGAAAGGATTGCCGCCATCGGTGACCTGACCCCGGGCCCCGGGGAAGAGGTGATCGACTGTGAGGGCTGTTACTTCCTGCCCGGCGGCATTGAGCCGCATACCCATCTCCAGCTCGAATCCATGGGCACGGTGACCGCGGACGACTTCGCGAGCGGTACCCGGGCAGCCCTGGCCGGAGGGACAACCACCGTCATAGATTTCGCCACCCAATTCCATGGTGAAAGCATGGCAAGGGGGCTGGAACGCTGGCATGAAAAAGCCGGGGGCAGATGCGCGATCGATTACGGTTTCCATATGGCGCTGACGGAGTGGAACAGCGACCTGAAAGCTGAGATGGAGGACCTGGTCCGTGGGGGCATCAGCTCTTTCAAGATGTACATGGCTTACAAGGACAACATGATGGTCCAGGAGGACCAGATATATGATGCCCTGCAGGAGGCGCAACGCCTCGGTGCCACCATAGGCTTCCACTGCGAGAATGGCCTGCTGATCGATGTCCTCGTCCGGCGCGAGCGGGCCCTGGGCCACCTGTCGCCCTACTACCATCAGGTCACCCGGCCCGACGGGCTGGAGGAGGAAGCCATCGTCCGGCTGGGCGCGGTCAACCAGATCCTCCATGCCAACCACCATGTCGTCCACCTGTCGTCAGCCAAGGGGCTGTCAGCTATCAACCGGAGCCGGGAGCGCGGGGTCAGGGTGATCGTGGAGACCTGTCCCCAGTACCTCCTGCTCGACGCCTCCCGTTACGGCGGGCCGGCCTCGGACGATTTTGAATCGGCCAAGTTCATCATGAGTCCGCCCCTGCGTTCCAGACTGGACCAGGAGGCCCTCTGGCAGGGCTTAGCCACGGGGGAGATCCAGTTTGTCGGTACGGACCACTGTTCCTTCAACTTCAAGGGACAGAAGGAGATGGGCAGGGATGATTTCTCGAAGATACCCAACGGCGCGCCGGGGATTGAGCTGCGCATGCAGCTGCTCTACACCTACGGGGTCACCCGGGGCCGGATGGATATCAACCGCTTCTCTGTCGTCACCTCAACCAATGCGGCCAAATACTTCGGCCTCTACCCCCAAAAGGGCATTCTGCGAACCGGGAGCCAGGCCGATATCGTCGTCCTGGATCCGTCGGTTGAATGGACGGTGACGGCGGACCTACTCCAGGAAAATTGTGATTACACCCCCTATGAGGGTTTCCCCATGAAAGGGAGGATCCGGCACGTCTTCCTGAGGGGTCGCCACAAGGTCTCGTCTGGTACTATTGTTGTTGAAGAAGCCGACGGACAATACCTGAGGCGCCGGCTGCCCGATATGGACATCCACTGATCGTCTTTGCGCCTGAATGTCCCCCATCCGAATCATAAGGAGGAAGTGACCATGTCCTGGACAATAACGGTCAACCATAAACCATACAGCCTGGCGGAGGATAAGCGATTGATCGACTTCCTGCGTGATGATCTGGGCCTGATATCCGTCAAGGACGGTTGCAGTGAAGGTGCCTGTGGCACCTGCTCCGTCGTGGCGGACGGCCGGCTGGTCAGGGCCTGCATCATGAAGGCATCCCGTTTTGACGGTTCGGAGATCATCACGGTGGAAGGGTTGTCGGCCCGGGAGAGGGAGGTCTATGTCCACACCTTCGCCGAGGCGGGCGCCGTCCAATGTGGTTACTGTACGCCGGGCATGGTCATGGCGGCCAAGGTCCTGCTCGACAGGAATCCCCAACCGACCCGGGAAGACATAGCCAAGGCCATCACGGGCAATCTTTGCCGTTGCACGGGCTACAAGAAGATCATCGACGCGATCGAGGAGGCTGCCCGCTTCTTCAGGACGGGCCAGGCCGTGCCCGCCATCGATCCCGAGGTCCGGGTTGGTGACCGCTCCCAACGGATTGACGTCATGGAAAAGGTACTGGGAACGGGCAAGTTCCCCGACGACTATCATTTCCCGGATATGGTACACGGCCAGGCCCTTCGCACGCCCTACCCGCGCGCCCGCGTGGACCGTATCGATATTTCCAGGGCCCTCGAGCACCCTGACTGCATCGCCATCCTGACGGCCCGGGACGTTCCCAACAACACCATCGGCCATATTGTGCAGGATTGGGATGTCATGATCCCCGAAGGTTCGGAGACAAGATATATCGGTGACGCCGTCGCCCTGGTGGCAGCGGGCAAACGTGAAAAGCTGCAGGAGATACTCGACCTGATCGAGGTGGACTACACGGAACTGGAACCCGTGCTCGATCCTTTCGAAGCCATGAAGGAGGGCGCGCCCAAGATCCACGAGGGCGGCAACATCCTTTCCAGCGAGCGCCTGATCCGGGGGGACGCCCACAAGGCGGTGGCCGAGGCGGCGCACGTGGTGACGGAGACCTACCGGGTTTCCTGGGAGGAGCATGCCTTCCTGGAAACGGAATGCGCCATTGCCTGGCCTTCGGATGATGGCGGGGTCCATCTGATCACCGCCTCCCAGTCAATCTATGACGAGCAGCGTGAGGTGTCGAATATGCTCCGCCTTGAACCCGAACACGTCCACGTCCGGTCGGGCCTGGTCGGGGGGGCCTTTGGTGGCCGCGAGGACATGAGCGTCCAGCACCACGCCGCCCTGCTGGCCTGGAAGACGGGCCGGCGTGTCAAGGTGAAACTGTCCCGTTACGACAGCACCATCGTCCATACGAAACGTCATCCCATGACCATGAAGATGACCACCTCCTGTGACGCGGAAGGGCGGATTACGGCCCTCATCGCCGAGATCATCGCGGACACCGGCGCCTACGCCTCGCTTGGCGGCCCCGTCACCCAGCGGGCCTGCACCCACGCGGGGGGACCCTACAATTTCCAGAACATCGATATCACCGGCAAGGCCGTCTACACCAACAATGTCGTATCAGGAGCCTTCCGAGGTTTCGGGGTTACCCAGAGCTGTTATGCCATGGAGAGCAACCTCAACCTGCTGGCGGAAAAGTGCGGCCTGGACCCCTGGGAATTCCGCTACTTGAATGTCGTAAGGCCGGGGGATGTGCTCCCCAATGGTCAGATCGTTGATGAAAGCTGTGGGCTGGCCGAGTGCCTGGAGGCGGTGAAGGCGGCCTATGAGTCAAGCCCCTATGCGGGGATTGCCTGCGGCTTCAAGAACAGCGGGCTGGGGGTCGGGGTCCCCGACTTTGGCCGCTGTATCCTCTCGGTTGAAGAGGGCAAGGTTCACATCCGGACATCGGCGGCCTGCTCGGGCCAGGGGGTCGCTCAAATGGTGACCTCGATCGTCTGCCAGACCCTGGATTGTGAAGTGACCGACACCGTCTTTGAAATGCCGGATACGGACCGTACACCCGATGCCGGGACCAGTACCGCCTCCAGGCAGACCCTTTTCACCGGTGAGGCGACCCGGCAGGCCGCCCGCGATTTGAAAGAGGCCCTTGAAGCGGCGGGAGGGGACAAGAGCAAACTTGAAGGCCGTGAATTCTTCGGGGAATTCGGTCCCCCGACCGACCCGCTCGGCTCCGACAAGGAGAATCCCGTGAGCCACATCGGATACTCCTATGGCTGCGAGGTCACCCTCCTTGACGAGGAGGGCCGGTTGAAGAAGATGGTCGGCGCCTACGATGTGGGGACACCGGTCAACATCACAGCTGTCGAAGGGCAGATCGAAGGGGGCTGCGTCATGGGGCTCGGTTACGCCCTGACCGAGGACTTTGTGAACCCGGGCGGTATTCCCCGCTTCAAGCTCGGTACCTACGGCCTCTTCCGGGCCAACCAGGTCCCTGAGATTGAGACCCATATCGTCAAGGGGCCCGGTTATGTCGATCTGGCCTATGGAGCGCGGGGCATCGGCGAACTCGCCTGCGTCCCGATCGCGCCCTCCGTCGCCCATGCCTACTACAGGCTGGACGGTAAGAAACGGACCCGGCTGCCGCTGGACGATACCTTCTACCGCAAGAAAAAGAAGTAGCCCTCATCCCGGGTGGCGTTGAGTTCAGTCAGGAGCGATATGGAACTTGAGAGGGACCTGGACGGAAGGGGAGAACCGCCGGCGCGGGGCGCGGCCGTCATTGTGGCCTCAAGGCCCCTGGAACCCGTGGACGCGGTGGCCAGCTTGGGGGAAGGGTCGGGAAAGATCCTGCCCGCCCTGATCAAGGCCGGACAGGTTACCTTCATCGAGCGCGTCATCATCCGACTCCAGCATGCCGGGGCGGCCCCCATTGTCGTGATCACCGGCTACGAAAGTGAGGCACTTGAACGTCATCTGTCGAAGATGAGCGTCGTCTGCCTCAACAATCCGAACTGGCAGGAAACGAGCTTCTTCCACGATGCCCTGAAGGGGCTCCGCTATGTGGAAAAAAGCTGTAAAGCCTGTGACAGGATCTGGCTGGCAACACCACTCATCCCTTCGGTCGACCAGGAAACCCTGTCAAGGCTCCTCCTGTCAGACCAGCCGGTCGCCCTTCCCGTCTATGAAGGACAGGACGGTCTCCCGGTCGTCCTCCATCGTGAGGCCATTCCGAAACTGGCCGGCGCGGGGCAGGGCCGTACCCTGGCTGACTTGATCGCCCTGTCGCCGGGCCCCGTTGAAAGGATCCCCCTGCCGGACCAGGGCGTACTCTCAAGCGCGGGAGACCTTTCGGACTATCCGGACGAGCCTCTCGCGGCCGGCGATCGGGCGGACCTGCCTATGCGGGCCCGCGTCAAGCTCAGCCTGGCCCGGGAGGCGCTCTTCTTCGGGCCCGGTCCCGCGACCCTCCTCCGCCTGATAGACGAAACAGGTTCGGTGCGGACGGCCTGTGTCCGGATGAAGCTCTCCTACAGCAAGGGCTGGCAGATACTGAACCTGCTTGAAGAGGAGCTGGGCGCCCAGGTGATCGACCGGAGGCCGGGCGGCCAGGAGGGCGGCAGCAGCACCCTCACAGGGCTTGGCCGCGACCTCCTGCACCGCTATGAACAGCTGGCGTCGGAGGGTCAAAAGCAAGTTAACCGACTTTTTGATAGAATATTTGAAGGTTTTCCTGAAAAGGACGGCAGGTGAACGACACAAGCTTGACACTTATCAACTTGGGAAATTCAAGACTTGTACGCGGTCGATTCACGAGTATACTGTAGACTGACACGAAATGTCATCTCATCCTTGAATGGATAGCTTCCGCGGAAAGGAGCCTTCCATGTCCGAACAGACTTACCCGCCAGGAAATGAACAAGAGGCCTTAGACAGGCAGGAACAGCAGATGGCTGTCCAGGCGACTGTCCCGGCGGCACAGGCCCCGGCCCCCTTTACCCCGGCCCCCCTTGCCCCGCCCAAAGAGAAGAAGCCCAAGAAAGGTGTGCCCGGGATCACCGGTTTCGGTTTTACATCGGCCCTGCTCAGCCTCTTCCTCATGCTTTTCTATAAGGAGGCATTTGACAACTATCTGCTCTGCGACGGGACCAACAGGATCCTCCTTCATTATCACTACTATGCGACCATTGTCCTGGGGGGTAGCAGCGCCCTCCTGGCCCTCTTTGGCCTGATTCTGTCGCCCTTCGGGGTACACCTGTCCAGGCGTCGGGAGAGCGATGGCCGCGCACTCGGCATTTCAGCCATCCTGATCGCCCTCGTCGCCCTCCTGTTAATCACCGGGGTAACTGTATCACACGTCTTGCTTTATGGCTGGTTCTTTCCGAACTAGGCAGTTTTTGAAATAAAATGGAGAATAATTGATGAATAATAAGCTCAGAGAACCGGTGTCTGGCACCGGCAGGGATAATGGGACGCGAAAGCTTCAAATAGTCAAGGGAAAAACCTGGTACCAGGTTCCTCCGATCACCCTGCTGGCCGATCTTGTGCTAAGCGGTTACCGGCAGTACGGGGAGCGGGAGGCGGTCCGTTGGCGGGTCAGGCCCCGTGACAAGGAACTTGTTTCCCGCACCCATCGTGAACTTGCCCTGGACGTGGCCAAGATGCAGTCCTGGCTGATGACCCAGTTGCCCCGCGGGAGCCGGATCGCCCTGATCGGCGAAAACAGCTATCTCTGGATGGTGACCTGGCTCGCCGTGGCCTCGGGTTTCGGTGTCATTGTCCCGATTGACCGCCTCCTGAAACCGGAGGAACTGGAGCCCATCCTCCAGCGCAGCGAATCAGTCATGTTCATCTATGATTCGGACTGGCACAGTCATGTCGAGGCCATGCGCGATCGGCTACCCAAACTCACCCACCGGGTCCTCATGGACCGGGGACTGGCGTCAGAGGAGTTCAAAGAGGGCCTGAAAGCTGAAATGGCTGAGGATAACCGGCTCTTCATCCTGGATGAGGCCCTTGACGGCTTGCCGGACCCTGTCGGTGAACCCGTCCTGCTTCTGCCGGACGATCCCGGGGACGACGCGGCCATCCTCTTCACTTCGGGAACCAGCGCCAACTCCAAGGCCGCTATTTTGACCAACCGGTCGATTGTAGCTGATCTCAGGGCCCTCCTGGGTTCTGTCTCCTTTCCCGATCCCCTGAAGACCCTGTCCATCCTGCCCCTTCACCATGCCTTTGAGAACACCTGCGGCTTCTTGACCGTCCTGGCCATGGGGGGGACCATCCATGTCTTTGATGGACTCCGCGATATTGGCAAGAATTTTGAAGAGCACCGGGTCCACCTCACCGTTGTCGTCCCGGCCATCCTGGAGGCCGTCCACCGCCGGGTCATAAGCGAGGCGGCCAAGACGGGGCAGGCAAAAAAACTGAAGATGGGGATGGCGATTTCAACAATCCTCTACAAGCTGGGCCTGGATATCCGGCGGAAGCTGATGAAGGATGTGCTCGAGAAGCTGGGTGGGAATCTGCAATTCATCATTTGCGGCGCGGCGCCGGTTGATCGTGAGACCTTGAAATTCTTCCGGGCCATCGGCATTGAGATCCTGGCGGGCTATGGTTTGACTGAGGCGTCGCCGGTGGTCAGCGGCGGGAATACCCGCGTCAATGAATTTGCCACGGTTGGCCAGCCCCTGGCTGGTGTCGAGGTCGCCATTGATAACGGGGGCAAGGGTGAAGGCGAAATCCTGGTCCGCTCCGACATCGTTATGAAGGGCTATCTTGATGACCCGGAGGCGACAGCGGAGGCGATCGACGAGGAGGGCTGGCTCCATACGGCGGACGTGGGCAGATTTACGCGGAGGAAAAGCCTGGTCATCACAGGCCGTCGCAAGTCCATGATCGTCCTGCGCAGCGGGAAGAAAGTTTTCCCCGAGGAGATCGAGGCCCTGCTCTACCGACACGATATGGTTCGTGACGCCCTTGTCTTCGGTCATCCCGGCAGGGGGGGCGACGTAATCATCACGGCCAAGGTGGTCCTTGACCCGGATAAGATCCGGGACAGCCTGCAGCGTGATCCAACCGAGGATGAGATGGCCAAGGCAATCGCATCGCTGATCGCGGAGGTCAACCGGGGCCTGCCCTCCTTCAAGGAGATACGCTCCCATTTCTATAGCCTGCAGGATATGGTCAAGACGACAACGCTCAAGGTGCGGCGAGGCGTCGAACTAGCGCGGATCGAGGATTATTTCGCGCGGACCAAGGCCTCCTGGCAGTCCTTGAGAGGAAAGAACATCGACCAGCTCATGGGCGGCCTGGGCCACGAAACGCCCTCCGGCAAATAGGGGAATCAATCGATGACGAATCATGTTTGGCTGGTCAAGGCTCCTGACGACAATCGTGACCCAAATCTTCTGGCTTCCTGCGAGGCCTTCCTTGCGGAAATATCAGACGCCCTGGGTGAAGGGATGACCTTTACCGAAGACAGGGAACTGTTCGCCCGACAGCCGCTCCGCCTTTTCTTTGTCGGTTCAGGCGGTTCGGAGCAGGTTTTCGAAAGGATCTACAAGTCCCTGGAAGGTCCCTACATCCTGCTGACGACCCGCACACACAACTCACTGGCGGCCTCCATGGAGATTCTCTCCTATTTGAATGAGCAGGGGGAGAAGGGGGAAATACTTCACGGGAGCGCCGGGGAGATTGCCCGACGGCTGGCGATCCTGCTCCGGGTGGCCCGGGCCCGCCGGCGCCTGCGTGGCCTCCGCCTTGGCGTCACGGGCGAATCGGACTGGTTGATCAGTGAGCCGGTCCAGGCGGATCGCTTGAAGGAGCGCTCGGGCATGGAGTTGGTTCCCCTGGCCATGGCTGAGATCATGGAGGAGATCGGGAAAAAGACCTACGAGGACAATGCCTGGACCCTTGCCTTGAAGGCCAGGGGTTACCAGGGGGAGGAGATGGAAAAGGCGCTTGAGGTCTACGGGGCCTGCCGGCGGATTGTCGACCGGTATGAGCTGGATGGATTTACCCTCCGCTGTTTTGACCTCCTGGAACCTTTCTGCATAACCGGCTGCCTGGCGCTCGGCATCCTCAACGCCGAGGGCATCTGGGCGGCCTGTGAAGGTGACAGCCGCTCCCTGGTCTCCATGGCGGTGGTCGGTGAATTGACTGGCCAGCCTGTCTTCATGGTCAACCCCTCCCGCCTCTACCCCGCTGAAAATGAAATCGTCTTCGCCCACTGCATCCTCCCCTTGAATATGTCGGAAGACTACGCGCTTACCACTCATTTTGAGAGTGGTCTTGGCATTTCAGTCTCAGCTGATTTTGAGCCCGGCCCCTGCACAGTCTTCAAATGCAAGGACGATTTCACAAGCTACTACGCGGCCGATGCCCGGCTCTTGACCAGCCTGCATGAGGGCAACCTGTGCCGCACACAGGTCAGGGTGGAAATTCCCTCCGGCCTTGATTATTTCACCAAACGGCCTATCGCCAACCATCACATGATCGTCCTGGGCCACCATCAGGAGTTGCTGGACGAATTTTTCCAATCCTACGCCTGACTGGGGGCGATGATCCGCTCCCGTCCCCCCTGATCCCTGTGCTATGATGAGCACGCAATCAGAATGACCCGCCGGCTCCTGCTTGTGTCAGCCGTTCGCGGGCTACAGCAGTGGGGGGGAATCCATGGAGATGAAGACTTCTGACCGTAGCCGGGCTATGCAGGCATCGCCCATACGCAAGCTGGTTCCGTTCGCGAATCAGGCAAAGAAACGTGGGACCGGTGTCTATCACCTGAATATCGGTCAACCTGATATTGAGACACCCAAGGTATTTATGGAGGCGGTCCGGGAGGCCGACATCGACGTACTCGCCTATGCCGACTCAAATGGTTGGGAGCCCCTTCGACAGGCCATTGCCCATTATTACAAAAGAATAGGACTGCCTTACGAGACGGAGGATATCATCATTACCAACGGGGGCAGTGAAGCCCTCCAATGGGCCCTCCTTATCACCTGTGATGTCGGTGAGGAGGTGTTGGTGCCGGAACCCTTCTATACAAATTACCGTGGTTTCGCGGCACCCTATCTGGTCGGGATCAGCCCCATCAGTACCTTCCCGGAAGACGGCTTCGCCCTGCCCTCAAGAGAGAGGATTGAGGGCCTCATCACCGAGAAGACGCGCGGCTTCCTCCTTTCCAATCCGGGGAATCCGGCAGGGGTGGTCTACAGCCCAGAGGAGGTCCGCCTGCTCGCTGACATAGCACGCGACCGGGACCTCTTCATCATCGCTGACGAGGTCTACCGTGAATTTTGCTATGACGGCAAGGTGGCGACCAGCTTCGGCAGCATGGCCGACAGCCTTGACCGCCTCATCCTGATCGACAGTGTCTCCAAGCGTTTCTCCGCCTGTGGGGCGCGGATCGGTTCCCTGACCAGCAAAAATACCGAGGTCATGACCGCTGCCCTGAAACTGGGACAGGCGAGACTGTGCGCGCCCACCCTGGAGATGATTGGGGCAAAGGCCCTCTACGAACTGGATCCCAACTACTTCACCCCGATCCGTGAACGCTATGAGGAGCGCCGGGATATCCTGGTCGACGCGCTGAGGGGTATGGAGGGCGTGCTTTGCGAAAAACCCGGGGGGGCCTTTTACGCCATAGCCAAATTGCCGGTTGAAAATGCCGAGGATTTTGCCATCTGGCTGCTGACTGACTTCGAGTTGGATGGCAGAACCGTTATGCTGGCGCCGGCTGAGAACTTCTATCAGACCCCGGGGATGGGGCTTGATGAAGTACGGGTCGCCTATGTGCTGGACAAGGATGACCTGAAGGAGGCCATGCGGATTTTGGAGGTTGCCCTGGAGACCTATCCCGGCCGGATAGGCTGAGGATCTGCCGGATAGAGAAGACCAAGGGGCGCCGCACCGAGATGGCGCCCAAGCCCGCCGCCTGTCTGCTATATTAAAATAAATCAAAGTCATACGGTTATGAGAGCGGGATAGTTATGACCGACGGCTCAGGCCTTCCATCCAAGCTGGATAAACAGGACCGAAAGGTAAAAAATTATTTAGGAAGACTCCCCGGTTGCCAGGGCTGGGTCCTGGGAGATTGCCATGCCCGCCATGATGGCCGGGCCTATTGTGTTTACGAGGTTTTTGACCGCGAACAGGGCGGTCATTGGCTTTTTCACGGGCCCTGGCGGGAGTGGGATCGGGTGGGAAAACTTTGGACCCATCTTTCCTGGGTGAGTGAGACCCTGCTACAGGTCTCCCCCCTCTTTTTCATCCTCGGCCCCATGTTGCCGAAAATGAAATGGCTGGGTCTGGAGGAGGGCTTCGTTGGCCTCTCCCGCCGCCGGTCAAAGAGGGTCTACATAGGCTCGATCACCGAACAGAATCCCCCCCGCTTCGAAAACCTGGTTCAGCTTACCGGTTTCCTGCGCCTGCTTCAGACGGACCACCCCCTCCTACCGTCAAAAGGGGGCGGGGAGATCCAGGCACGGCTGGAGGCCAGGGCGCGGGAACTGGCTACAGCGGTGGAGGACAGGATACCTGCCAAGCCTGTGTTCAAAAAATGGAAGACCTTCTTCCTGAGGAATGCCCACAGCCTGGCCAACTCCAGCAAACTGACGCTGGCCCTTTCTTTCGGGCCCTATATCAACACTTGTTTCACCTATACTGAACGTGGTTCCCTGCTGCTGGACAATCCCTTCTTCCTTACGGAAGATCTGGTCGACAGCGACCTGTGCCGCCTGATCATAGAACTTGTTGACGCCTGCGGACAGGATCGTCAGTACCTGATCGATCTCTACTACAATTTGGACACCCCCTCCCATTTCTTTACGCATCTCGCCCACCGTCATATGACCGCCCTTCTGAAGGAGATCGCCGGTGATCCCAGCAGGCCGGACGCGCTTGATCGCCTGGCCCAGCTGTCGCGAAGCTATGATCTTTTTCGCACGCCGGTCCCGCTCTGGTACAAGTAGTAGGGTCAATATTCGCAAAGGTTGAATGTCCTACGTCATTTGTACGAATAAGCAGGCGTGATTGCCGGTAACCTTGTTAAAAATAATAGGATTCTACTATTGCAATTATAAGTTGAAGGCGTGTATTATTAAACAGCCATAGCGGATGCGGTATAGATGGCTTTTCGGTATAAAGACCTTAAGGTTTCCGTTTTTTGTGCCGCATGGTGATGATACTAAAAGAAGATGGAGCCAAGGACTCCGGATTAAGGCGGTCACAATGAACGGCATTCGATATTTTCGGAAAAAGAACCATATGACGCAAAGCGAGCTGGCGAAAGTACTGGGCGTCACACAGACCTCAGTCAGCCAATGGGAGGGTGGGAGGAACTACCCCGACATCAAGACAGCCAAACGCCTGGCGTCCATGTTCGGCGCTACCCTCGACCAGATACTCGGTATGGAGGATATGTCAGACAGGCCCCTGGTGGACTCCTATGTCCCCGGAGCCCTCTACTCGGACACGGCCAACAGCTTGAGCCTGGATGATGTCGCCCTCCTGGAACAAAAATCCCGACTGCTTTTTCTGATGGACAATCTGCCCTCGCTGGCCCGCCAGCGGATTTTGGACCGGGCGGAAATCTACTACGAGATCGAACGTTACGAGCAGGGTTCAGCCCAGACCCTGGCGGACGCGGAGCCGGAGGAAGATGAGGCGGAGAGCTGATCGGGGGCCAGCTTGAGATGGGCGGGGGACCCCTCTTAAATCATTAATAATCATTCACATATAAAGGATAATTATTTGACAGTCAAATAAATTTATGCTAGGATCTTGGCAACCTCAATTGGATTACATAGACAGGAATGCGCGTCCCGGAAGTGCTGGGGCGCCGGAAGGTTTAAGGTAATCGAATAAGAGAGGGTCCCGCAAGGCTGCGGCGTACGCTCGGGGGTGCAGAACATCTGGAGCCAGGGTTGCGTAACCTCACAAATTGAACAGGACAGAGTGGCTGCGCCATACGACGTACAGGATTAGTATCATTTGGCCGGAATCGTTCGTGGAGCCATCTGGCTTTGACCGGCAATGCGGCAGTCGTGACAGGGACGGAAAGGAGGCGTACTTTGAAAGTACACCTCGGAGGAACGGGCAGATGATTCCCGGAGAAATGGGAATCCTGCCCGTTTCATATGTGCCTATCAAGCCCGGCCCCCGGGGATTGTTAGACAGTTCCCTGCCCCTTCCGCTAGACTGGTGAAGTGAATAAAAGACAAAGCCCCCAGGTAAATAAGAAATCACCGACCCGCCGTGTCCTCCTCGGCCTCTCGGGCGGGGTGGACAGCGCGGCATCAGCCGTGCTTTTGAAGGCCAGGGGTTATGAGCTGGTTGCCGTAACCCTCAGGACCTGGGAAGAGGAGGAGGGGGACGGGGCAAGGTGGGAACGGGCGGCCAGATCGGCCGGCCTGCTCGGCCTGACCCATAGGATCCTTGATGTGAGGCAGGCATTTTTCGACCAGGTTGTTCAGCCCTTCGTGGCAGCCTGGCGCCAGGGGCAGACCCCCAACCCCTGCGTCATGTGCAATCCGGAATTCAAGTTCAGGATAATGGCGGAATTGGCCGATGAACTCGGTTGCTCCTGCCTGGCGACAGGCCACTATGCCCGGACCGGGGTGGATGAGGCCGGCAGCTGGCTCTACCGCGCCCGGCACAGATCCCAGGACCAGAGCTATTTCCTCTACAGGCTGCCAGCGGAGATCCTGGACAGGGTCCTCTTTCCCTTGGCCGATAAGTCAAAGGAAGAGGCGCGCCGGATCGCCTCGTCCGCAGGTGATCCGGCCGCGGAGACCGGGGACAGCCAGGATATCTGCTTTGTCGCCAAAGGGCAGCTGAAACAATTTCTTGGAAGACAGGGCCTGGAAGACAAGCCGGGTCATTTTGTCAATTCACGGGGGGAGCCGCTAGGAGAACACAGGGGGAGCTGGCGATATACGGTCGGACAGCGCCGTCATCTGGGTCACTCCATCGGCCGGCGCATGACCGTTCTGGCCCTGGATGATGAGAGGAACCTCGTTGTCCTGGGGGATGAGGAGGAGGCCTTTGTCCAGGAGATGACACTGGTGGACCTCTTTTCGCCCCACCCGCTCCCCCTCCTTCCCGGCCGGTGTGCAACTCCGTTCACAGGGTAAACCCCTGCCGGCCCAAATAAGAATCGACCGGGAAGCAGCCAGGGCCTGGATCCGTTTTGAGAGCCCGGTCAGACTGTCCTCGCCCGGCCAGTCGGCGGTCTTCTATGACCAGGACCGGGTCCTGGGGGGCGGTATCGTCGAGGAAATGTCCTGAAACCCCAGCCTGACAGGCTGATCCGGCTTGCTTTCTTCCCTCAAACAAGGTATAATACGGTTTGATGGCCAACTATGTGCCTTTTACACATTTACTAGATGGAGTACATGCCTTTGATCGCAAAAACTGACTTGGCTTCGTGCCGTGCCGAACTGGAAGAACGCCTTGGGCAACGCATTATGCTCAAATCAAACGGGGGGCGCCGGCGGACGGTCATACACGAAGGTTACCTGGAGAATTGCTCGTCCAATGTTTTTACAGTCTGTTGTCCCGTGAGCCCAACCTACAACGAGCATGTTTGTTTTAGTTACATTGATCTGCTGACCAATGTCGTCGAGATCGCTTTTGATGATGAGGGCCTGGAGCGCCTCCTCCAACAGCCGGAGGATGGCCGTTAGGCCGTGAAAACCTTCGCACCGTTTCAAGCGCAGGAAACGGCGCGCGCAAAAATCAATCTATCATTGGAAATTTTGGCCCGCCGGCCGGATGGCTACCATGAGCTTGTCTCCCTCATGGCCACCACAGGACTGGCGGACCAACTTTTTTTATCCCTGAAACCTGTGTCCGGGCCGACCCGTCCGCCTGCCGGTGATGACGATTTCGGCTGGCGGATAGCTTCCCCTGAAGAGGGGGTGCCTGAAGGACCGGCCAATATTTGCCACAAGGCGGCCCGCTTGTTCTTTGAACAAGCGGGCATCAAGCCCTGGATGATCGACTTTGAAGTGACGATCCTGAAGAGGATCCCGCTTGAAGCCGGTTTGGGTGGGGGGAGCGCGGACGCGGCGGCGGTCTTGCGCTTCCTCTGGCAGTGTTGGCGGAAGGGCCTGCCTGAGGCCTTCAAAATTGAGCGCGGGAAGATCGGGCCGGCCGACCTGCTGGCGATTGCGCTTCGTTGTGGAGCGGATGTGCCTTTCTGCCTCGCAGGCGGTGTCCGTCTGTGCGGAGGGGTGGGTGAACAGATGACGGAGACCCTTCCCTGTCCCGCCTGGCCTCTCTTGATCGGCAAAACACCTGACTCGGTCAGTACAGCGGAAGCTTTCCGCCTGCTTGATCGGGCAAGGCGGGAGAATCCCGGCCTGGAGGAGGCCGGCCAGGCCTGGTCGCCAGAGGGGGCCGTCAGGTGGAAGGAGGCCTTGGGGCGGGGGGACACGGCCGCCACGGCTGACCTTATCGGCAATGACTTTCTTGAAATAACCGCCCAAAACATCCCGGCGGTCGCCTCCGTCCTGGAGGCGCTTGGGGGGACCGATGCCTTCGGGGTCTCCATGACAGGGAGCGGTCCCAGTTGCTTTGCCTTATTCGAGGATGAGTCGGGCCTGGACAGGGCTTTTAGTGACCTGTCAGAAGCCCTGCCCCGGGTCAACTGGATGAAGACAAGCCTGTCACCTGGACCGGAGGGCTTTCCCGATTAGATCTGGTCAGTATCCAGCCAGATTGTGAAGGGGCCGTCATTGACGAGATGGACCTTCATCTCCGCGCCAAAGGATCCGGTTGCCACGACCGGGACCTGTCGTCGGGCAAGTTCCACGAAATAATTGTAGAGCCTCTCGCCCTGGTCGGGCGGTGCCGCCTTGACGAAACTCGGCCTGTTGCCCTTCCGGGTATCCGCGAACAAGGTGAACTGGGATACGATCAGGACACTGCCGGAAACGGCCGCCAGATCAAGGTTCGTCTTGCCTTCAGGGTCCTGGAAGATCCTGAGCTTATTGATTTTATTCCAAAGTTTCGCGCAACTCTCCTCATTGTCATCCGCGCCGACGCCGAGCAGGATCAGGAGTCCGTGGCCGATGGCCGCCTCCCTGCCCTGGCCGCAATCGACCGATGCCTCGCTTACCCGCTGGATTAAAGCCCGCATGACCTATGCTCCTCCGTCTTTTTTTCTTACCCTTGCTTCCCCCGATCATCCTATCATGTCCCAGACTGGCCGGCTGAACTTGTCCGGTGGCGGCAGGCGGACAGGTCGGTCCATGAGCCCCCCTGTGATATAATTAGTCTGTTTCTTGTATCGTAAAGTCAGCCTGAAAAACAGGTGCCGACTTAAAGAGTGAGGAGAACCGATATGAAGAATTGTCCTTTTTGCCAGACAGAACTGGATGATAAGGCTGTCTTTTGCAGTCACTGCGGAAACAGGCAACCGGAGACGCAGGCCGCGGACCAGGCCGTGACCCAGGCGCCGCCACCCCCTGTCCAGGCTCCCGCGCCAGGGACAGCCCAAGTGCCGGTTCCCCCCTACCCTTACCCCCAACAAGTTCAAGCACCGAAACCTCCCTCCGCGCTGGCCCTTGAAGGGAAGCGCTATTTCAGTTGGCTGGGCCAGGGCTTCCTGGGGACGGATGAGCCCATGCACTTCCTGTTTGCCGCCATCATCCCCTTCCTGATCACCTTGTTTCACACACTCAGCACGGGCAAGATGATGAACTGGCACGCCGGGGGATTTTTCCTTCTTTGGTTTTTCAATATTATCCTTATGATCGCCCTGCCGACGGTCGCCTGGCTTTGCAAGCGCTATTGGCTCAAGGAAGAGATAGGCTTCCAGGGCGCCTTCGCCCGCTATTCCTCCTACCAGAATGTCGTCCTGCCCATCTCCCTCTTTGTTATGATCCTGGGCCTTGCCATCTCGATAGATTCCACGGGCAGTATCAATTTCCTCTCTGTGCTCATGCATCTGATCCCCATCCTATCCTTCGCGGCGGCCGCCCTGACCTGCCTTGCGAATTCGCAGGCCGGTACGCGTAAGCTATGGCTGATAATGCTCGTACTCACAGTTGCCTATATCATCTTGTTCTTCCTGAGTAACCTGATCCTGAGGACAGGCATGACCTGGGGTTGGGGAGGCTTCGCCCTCTTCTAGTTCAAGAGGGTATGAAGGAGACGCTTGCTTGAATATAGGTGAGAAAGCACGATCGGGGCCCCGCAGGAAACGCCCCGCAAGACCGGGGACGGCGTCCGGGGAGAAAAAGCCCAAGAGCCTTTTCGGACGCTTGTTTCCGGTGAGATTTGTCGTATTCGGGGTCGCGGCGGGACTGATTTTCTCCGTCTTCATCGGTGTCTACATAATCTACGCTGATATGATGTCGCGCGTGACCTACGCCGGTGACGAAATCGATTATGACGACTTTTATGACAGCTTCTATGATATTCCAGACCTGATGAACCCCGATAACGCCGACGAATGGGAACTTGACATGATGACCTGGCTCCAACAGGAGAACGGCGACCGCGATGGCAACGGGATTCCGGACGACCTGTCGGAGATGGAGGGTCTTGCCCCGGCTCAGACCGGAACCATCGGTATGAAAAGGATGGACGGGGTCGAGAATATCCTCCTTTTTGGCGTTGACACGCACAGTTACAGGGGCCGCTCCGACGTCACCATGATCATCTCGATCAACCACAATACAAGAAAAGTCAATATCGTATCCCTAATGCGGGCCATGTATGTCAGGATCGGCGCCCGCAACCACAACTGGGGCTTGTTGAATGCCGCCTATTCCTACGGGGGGCCGGGCCTGGCGATCAGGATGGTGGAGAGCAATTTTGGAATTCCCATCAAGGGTTTTGTTGCCGTCAACTTCAACTCCTTCGTAAGGATCATCAATGCCCTGGGAGGGGTTACCATAAACCTGACGCCGGCTGAGGCCCGCTACCTGGGCCTGCGGTCAGGCACCAACCGCCTGTCAGGCAACCAGGCGCTGGCTTATTCCCGGATCAGGAAGCTGGACAGCGACTTTCAAAGGAACCAGAGACAGCGCAATGTCATCAATTCCATCCTGAACGAGATGGCGGCCAGCGGAGGCTCGACCGCCTACAAGGTGGCCACTGTCGTTTTGGCCAATACCTATACAAATCTGGATCTCAACCAATACGTTTCAAAGGCGCCGACCTATCTGACCTACCAGAGGCAGCAGCTCCAGCTGCCCGCCATGAACGAAACCCGGAAATTCTATGTCCAGGGCCAGGAGGTCTGGTGGTTTGATATGGTCAGGACCCAGGACCGGCTCGTCAACTTTCTCATGAGATGACCGGCGGACCGGATCCCGTGATCCGGGCGACCGCGAGTGTTTCCTTTGTAACAAGGTGTCCCCGATAACTTGGTAGAATATTGGCTGTGCGCCAGTCCGTCAGGCGCGAAACCCGTTATCGGAAGGGAATAATTCATGCCGCCAGCCTTGGAGATGCAACAATCAATATCCGTACTCACCGTTTTCCTGCAGGGACTGGTGAGTTTTCTCTCACCTTGTGTCCTGCCGCTCCTGCCCATGTACATCGGCTATCTGGCGGGTGGAACCTACACGGTCGATGAAGAAGGTGAGGTCCAATATCCGAAAAAGCGTGTTTTCCTGAACACCTTCTTCTTTGTACTCGGCATCGCGTCCACCTTTTTCGTGCTGGCCCTGGGTTTTACAGCGGCCGGTGAATTCTTCAATACCTACCGCCGGGCCTTTGCCATCGGCGGCGGGGTGCTGGTCATCCTTTTTGGCCTCTATCAGCTGGGTGCCCTGGGTTCCTCCTTCTTCCTCTCAAGGGACAGGAGGCTCTCCTTCAAGCTGGACCGGTTCGCCATGAATCCCCTGGTAGCCTATCTTCTGGGATTCACCTTCAGTTTCGCCTGGACGCCCTGTATCGGACCGGCCATGTTCAGTGTGCTTCTTATGGCGGCAAGCGCGGCCCAGCGAAGTCAAGGCTTTTTACTCATTGGGGTTTACGCGCTCGGCTTTACGATTCCCTTTTTGTTGGTCGGTCTGTTTACGACGCAGACCCTGGCCTTTTTCAAGCGTCACAGTAAAATTATGAAATACACCGTCATACTGGGAGGCGTCCTCATGCTGGTGATCGGAATACTCATGATCATCGGTGTCTATGGCGGTTAAGGGAAGAAGGATTATCCATGACAAGCAGTAGTTATGATAGACGAAGAAAGCTCCGCCGGGCCTGGATCCCCCTGCTCGCGGTTTTCCTGGTCCTGGCCTTGCTGGCCACAGCCTCCTGCGGCAAGGGCAAGACTGAACCGACAGGGGAAACGGAAACGGACAGCGAAGGGACCCTGGAACCAGGCGAGGAGAAGGTCAAGCGCTATGAATTCACCCTGACGGATCAGTATGGCGCGGAGCACAGCCTTGCCCAGTATGAGGGGAAGGTCATCTTCTTGAATTTCTGGGCCAGCTGGTGTTCCAACTGTATTACGGAGATGCCCGATATCGAGCAACTCTACAAGGATCATGGGCTCAACGCGGGTGATCTGGCAGTACTGGGGGTCATCTATCCGGACGATGGTTCGGGGGGGGGCCAGCGTGAAATGGACCCTGAGGAGATCAAGCAGTTCCTCCTGGACAAGGACATCAGCTTCCCGATCCTCATGGACCTGGACGGACAGGTTTTTATGGACTACAGGATCGTGGGCCTGCCGACGACCTACATCATCGACCACGAAGGCTACTTTATCGGTTACGCCCAGGGGGCCATGCAGCGGGAAATCATGGATTACTATGTCGACCGGGCAATTGCTGAAATGAATTGAAGCGATAAATGACAAGCTAACCTGGACAGTAGAGTAGGGATCCAAGAAATCTTGAAACAAAATGTAGCGAGGGGTTTGGCAGTCACAAGAAAAACCCCGTAAAGCGAAGATAAATGGTAAAATAAGGAGCACGGCAGGAAAGAAGAGCGCGCTTAACAGAACCATCGAGCTATTAGCCGTTTACGACACTTTAAGCTGGATGGCCTGGAACGTTAGAGAAGAACACGATTCAGGGCGAGCCTTTTAGATCAGCAACTTATTTATCTAAGATGCCGGGCCGTAAAACTACTTGGGAAGGATCGATACAAGGAACGCCTAAGCGTTCCAGGATGTCCCTCCCGAAAGTAGCGCTGAATGACTGGAGTGGTGTCTGGTCATTCAGCTTTTTTCTGGGGAAACCATTGACATGGCCCATGACCTGGTCCAGGTCTTCCTGGGTCAGGTCATTGAAAGACGTCCCCTTGGGTAAAATGCGCCTTAAGTGCTTGTGGGCCCCTTCCACTCCAGGCTTCTGGTTTGGCATCCCCGGGTCACAATAGTAGATCCGGGTCCGCCTTAGGCCTTCTTGGTCAAACTCAATGGCAACAGGATTGGAGAACTCCGATCCGTTGTCGGTGAGGAGGACCGGGAAGAGTCGACAAAAGCTGTCCCGGCCCAGGACATCGTAGAGGCGATTAAAGCAATCGATGACGGACTGGGCCGTATTACGTTCTCTCAAGTATAAGAGGAGCATGGCGGACTCTTGGAAATAGAGGGACAAGATGACCTTGCCCCCAACCGTCCCGATGACCGTGTCCATCTCGACGACGGGCCAGGGGTCCTCCCCCATGAAGGCCAGGTAGTCCTGGTAGGTCCTCCCCTGACGGCAGCGCGTGTCAATCTTGTGCTCCCGCCTCTTTCTTCTGGGCCGGTAACGGATCTTGTAGGGCAGGTCAAAGCCTGAGACTTCAGCCAGGGCTCGGTCTTGGATGAGCCGGTAGATGGTCCGGTGAGAGCAAAGGCGGCTCGTTCTTGTGGTTGGCCCAGATGATGTAAGGCGATAGCCCCGCTTGAGATCCGTCTTCACGATCTTGCGGATGGAGTCGACCTCTTCAGGCGAATAAGACCTCCCTTGACGGGATTCGGACAGGAGCTCCAGGTATTGATGGTGAGCAACGGTGGGCATGTACTCGTAGCGGGTCAGGCCACAACGGTGCTTTTGTTTACAGCCATGGCGGACATAGGGTGCCTTTTGCAGGCGTGGGCAGTATTCTTCTTCGAAGTCAGGGCAAAGAGGAGAAGCGACCTTCCTTGCAGGAGGCGCAGGTTTTCTTCTTGTAGTAGAGCCTGCCACATAAAAGTTGGGCAGGACAGTGGAATCGGTGCTTACAAGGGTTGTAGCGGGTATTGAAGGCATTCTTCTCGATCTGGCTCCGATGCTTTTTATCTCCTGGGAGATGGTGGTGGGGGATTTACCAAGTCTTTTGCGATCTTACGAAAAGAGTCGGCGCTTCCAGTTTCATTTTGATCTGGACCCTGTCCTCCAGGGTCAGGTGTTGAAATAGTGGCTCATGGCAACCTCCTTAGGAAGGCCCGCCTTGAGCTTGGTTCTTCTCTTGGGACAGTATAAAGTTTTGGTTGATGAAGAGGTTACTCTTGCCAGATTAAGTGGGACATTCTATTTGCCAGATTAAGCTGGACATTTTTTTGACTCACTGTCCAGCTTACATTGTCATTTATCTAAATGAATTGAAGGCCTGCCGGGCAGGGCTTCAGAACCAGCTGACTCCTCCACTCTATGTTAGAATGGATCGGCAGATCATACTGCCAGGAGGAATTCATGCTGGATTTAGTTTACATCCGAAATAAGCCGGAAGAAGTCGCCGAAAAACTGGCGCGCCGGGGTTTTACTGTTGATTTTTCTGATTTTCTTGAATCGGACGCCGCACGCCGGGCACTCATGCATGAGACCGAGGAGCTGAAGGCCGAAAGGAATAGAAAATCTGCTGAAATACCGCTTATCAAAAAACAGAAGGGGGACATCTCCCTCCTGACGGAGACCCTCCGCGAACTGGGCGAGAGGATCCGTGACAATGATCAGAAGATCAGGGAGATGAACGCCGAGCAACAGGCCTTCCTGGCGGGTCTACCCAACATTCCCGCCGATGATATCCCCGCGGGTGGAAAAGAGAACAACGAGGTGGTATCGGTTTGGGGGGAGCCTGAGACAGTCGGGGCCGCTACAAAAAACCATGTCGACCTCGTCGAATCCTGCGGAATGATTGATTACGAGCGGGGGGCCAAGCTGTCGGGGAGTGGTTTTTGGATCTACACCGGCCCTGGCGCCATCCTGGAATGGGCCTTGCTGAATTATTTCATCAGTGAACATATCAAGGATGGCTATGAGATGATGCTGACGCCCCATATCCTGAACTATGAATGTGGCTATGTCGGCGGACAGTTTCCCAAATTCGAGGACGACGTATTCCAGCTCCGTGGCGGCGGTGACAAGTTCCAGTTTATCCTGCCAACAGCTGAGACGGCCCTCACCAATGTTCACGTGGATGAGATCCTGAGGGAGGCGGACCTGCCCAGGAAATACTTTGCCTTCACCCCCTGCTACCGGCGCGAAGCCGGCTCCTACCGCGCTGATGAACGGGGCATGATCCGCGGTCATCAGTTCAACAAGGTGGAGATGTTCCAGTATGCCCGTCCGGAAGATTCCGCGGAGGCCTTCGAGGAGCTGGTGGGCAAGGCGGCCCGGCTGGTTGAAGGACTTGGTCTGGTCCACCGGGTCAGCCGGCTGGCGGCAGGTGACTGTTCCGCCGGTATGATGAAGACCTATGATATCGAGATCTGGATTCCCAGCATGCAGATTTACAAGGAAGTGAGCTCCGTATCCAACGCCGGGGACTACCAGGCCAGGCGCGGCAATATCCGCTACCGGCAGACTGATTCAGGCAAAACAGTCTTCTGTCATACCCTGAACGGTTCCGGGCTGGCCACATCGCGTGTCATTCCGGCCCTGGTCGAACAGTGCCAGCAGCCTGACGGTTCCATCCGGATCCCTGAGATCCTTGCCCCCTGGATGTTTGGCATAGAAGTGATCCGTCCGGTCGACCGGGCCCATGCCTGATCATTATAAAACGGTCCGGCGCCAAGGCCTCTACGAGCTGACCGACCGCGGTTCCCGCTTCATTGGCCTTTGCGGACCCATCCTCTCGGAGCAGGACGCCCTTGACCTGATCGACAGCTCGCGCGTCCGCTATCCCGAAGCCCGCCACTATGTGTACGCCTGGCGGACAAACAGCCCCTGCCAACTCCAGCGTTTCTCGGATGATGGGGAACCCCGGGGAACAGGAGGCAGGCAGTTGCTGGATGTCCTCCTCCAGGAAGAGATTGATCGGGCAGCCCTGGTGGTTGTCCGGTATTTCGGGGGTATCCTCCTGGGCACGGGGGGCTTGTCACGGGCCTACTCGAGGGCGGCCCGGGGCGCCCTGGAAGAGGCTGGCCCGGTCCGATTCGTCCGTTGCAAGACCTTCCTCCTGGAGGCGGACTACGCCGTCTTCCATCAGTTGGGAGGCCGATTGGAAGCCGGCGGATTTTTCTTGGAACCGGCCATTTTCGGCGTGACAGTCAACCAGCTGGTGGGGGCGACCCTCGACAGGGTGGAGGAATTGCATGCCCTGGTCATGAATCTTTCCTCCGGCCAGGCCTCCCTGAAAGCTGAGGGAGAGCGCTGGCTCGAGGCTTCCTCCTGATTCCACCCCTCCCGCCGTGTGTATAATGATGTCAGTATCCTATTGGCTCTGATTGTCTACGGGGGAATCTATGGCGGGTCACTCAAAATGGAGTAATATCAAGCGTCGCAAGGAAGCGATAGATGACAAACGCGGGAAGGTATTCTCGAAACTGGGCCGGGAACTCCAGGTCGCCGTCCGGGAGGGCGGGCCAGACCCTGAATCAAATTCCGTGCTCCGGGATGTCATCGCCAAGGCCAAGTCCTACAACATGCCCAATGACAGTATCCGGCGATCCATCGAAAGGGCCTCGGGAGAGGGAGGCGGCGCCTCGCTCGAAGAGATCTACTATGAGGGTTACGGTCCGGGCGGGGTCGCCCTCATGGTTAGGGCCCTGACGGACAACCGGAACAGGACGGCGGGCGAGATCCGGCACATCTTCAGCAAATATGGCGGCAATCTTGGCACGGACGGCTGTGTCTCCTTCCAGTTCCAACGCAAGGGTAGCCTTGTCATCGAGCGGCAGGATGATCTGGATGAAGAGGCGGTCTTCATGGATGCCCTGGAGGCCGGCGCCGAGGATGTTGACCTTGACGATGAGCACATCATCGTGATCACGACGGCGCCCGAGTCCTACGCCTTGGTGAGGGATCAGCTCTCCAAAAACTACGAATTCATCGATCAAAGCCTTGATCAGGTGCCCGACATGCTGGTCTCCCTCCTGTCGGAGGAGGCCATGGACAACATGGAAAAATTGATCGACCGCCTGGAGGACAACGACGACGTCCAGGATATCTACCACAACTGGGACCAGGAGGACTAGGAAGGGCCATGGCCAACGGCTGGTTCAAACGCAGGAAGGCCGATACGGGGCCGATTGATCCGCCCCCGGCGCCGGAGTTGGAAGAGAGCAGGGAGCGGCCGGCCGACGGCCCCTTCAACCCCTTCGGCCGCTTTGCCGATGCCGTCATTTCACAAATGAATGAACGGGTCGTTGCCTATGAGGAGCAGACCCAGAAGGAAATCCGCGATCTCCTGTCCCAGATAGCGGTCGTATCCTTCATCGGTTCCAGCGGTAGCGGCAAGTCGACGCGGGCGATCCGGGTCGCCCGTGAGTACAAGATCGACTACATGATCGACGATGGCCTCCTGATCCATGGCAGCGCCATTATCACCGGTTCATCGGCCAAGCGGGCCGCGACGAAGATGGAGTCGGTCAGGCAGGCCATGTTCCTGGACCCCGTGCGCGCCGAAAACATGCGCCGGGCGCTGATCGAGCATCTGCCGAGCGCCCTCATGATCCTGGGGACCTCGGAGGCCATGCTGACGCATATCTGCGACAATCTCTGGCTGAATCAGCCCTCGATCATGATCAGGATTGAGGATGTCTCAACGGAGGAGGAGCGGAACCTGGCCCGTCAGACCCGGATGAGCGAGGGCAAGCATACCATCCCCGTCCCCAGCATGGAGATCAAGCACGAGTTTTCCGGCTACCTGGCGGAACCCATAGCCAAACTCTGGCAGCGCTTTGATTTCGGTGTCTTCGGATCCCAAAGCAGCCAGCCCCTCACCGACCAGGAGCGGACCGTGGTGAGGCCGACCTTCTCCACCCTGGGCAGCTATGCCATGTCCGATCAGGCCATGAAGGATCTTGTCCGCATGATCGCCGTGACGGTGGACGGCGTTGAAGGCGTCGTCAGCCAGAGAGTCCACAAGGAGCCCTATGGCATCATCCTGGATCTCGATCTCTCGGTCTATTATGGGTCCAGTGCCCAGTCCGTCCTCGCGGATGTCCAGGCGGCGGTCAGCTCCGGTGTCGAGCGGTATACGGCCGTCAATGTCCTGGCCATCAACGTCCGGGCTGTCCGTGTCGCCAAGGGCCGGGAAGCCTGATCTCTCACGATTTCTATCAAAAAGGATCCCGGGTAGTCCTGCCGTCGCCTCCGATGGGACGGGGGCTGCTCGAATAGGTGGGGATGGCGCCGGTTCGCACTTCATAGACGGCCTTCACGCGGGCGCCCAGCTCCCGGATGAACCAATAGAAGCCCGAGGAGTAGACCCGGGGATCGGTGGCAAAGCCCCGGGCCCGGATCCCTGTCCTGTCCGCGATGAAGAGTGCCCTTTGCAGGTGGAAACGCTGGGTGGCAACGATGACTGATTCCACACCGAAGACATGCTTTGCCCGATGGATGCTGTCATAGGTGTCCAGGCCGTAGTGGTCCATGAAGATGGCCTCATCAGGAATCCCCTGTTCGATCAGATAATTGTACATGACCAGCGGCTCGTTGTAGTTGTCCTCCCGGTGGTCTCCCGAGACCAGGATCCGGTCAGACAGACCTGCCCAGAAAAGGGTCACGGCCCCGTCCAACCTGTCCTGCAGCATGGGGGAGGGTTTCCTGTTGGCATATATCTGGGCGCCGGGGACCAAGATGCAGTCGACGGTCCCGGTCAGGGTTTCCAGGCTTCCCGTCAGCGCGTTTCCCTTCAAGGCTATCGAAGTGTAGATATAGAAAAGGGTCGAGGAGAAAGCCAGCATGAGGCCCAGGAAAAAGGCGGCCAAGGCAAGCAGGACACGCTTCAGGCCGGAGACAAAGGCTCCTCTTTTTTCGGTTCGGCTTGGCATTGCCTCATGTTAGAATAAGCGTGCCTGTCTGTCCACTGACGGGGCGGACAGCGGCCAGGATTGGATCGGGAAGAAGGTGGCGTCTTGGGGGAATCCGTCCGTAAGAAAAGACAAGCAAAGCAGATTCAAACCGGCCTGAAAAGACTCTTGACCGCGTTTTTGCTTGTCTTCCTTTTCCTTTCCTTTTCCTGCGCGCCTGCCGGACCGGGGGGAGTGGAAGTTGATCCTCCCGTCACCAGCCCTCCGGCTCCCCCGGGGGAAGCACCCCTCCAGGAGAAGGACCCGGCCATTGACAGGGGGCTTCCCGGCAGCCGGTCCGAACGCCTGACCCTGGCCCTGGCCGACCCCGAAAAACTGAACTTCAATCCGTTTGCCGAGGGTGAGGGCCTCTTCCCCGTTGATCCGACGGGCAGGAGGCAACCTGTCTATGAAACCCTGATCACCTTTGATCCCCTGGCCCTCGATTATGTGCCCCTGCTGGCGGAAAAGGTAAGGTTGAAGGACGACCTGATCACGGTTGACCTGGCCGATGGGAGAAAATGGCACGATGGTTTTGCCATCACCTCGGCCGACCTGCTTTTTTCCATTGAGACCCACACCAGCTTCAGGACGCCGGCGGGTCTTCTCTTTGAATCCCTGATCAGCAGGCTTGAAATAGACAGCGAACTCTCACTTCGCATTGAAGTGGAGGGGGAGGCAATCAATGCCGGTATCCGTTGTATGGAAGCGCTTGCGTCCGCCCTGGTCGTTCCCAGGCATGTCTGGGAACCCTTCCTGACCGACCGCTCGGTCCCGGACCAATTGACAGGGCCGGGGCTGCCACGGATCGGTTCAGGCCCCTGGTCCTTCTACGGGGAGGATGAGTTCGTCCTCTCACTTGAGGCCTTTTCCGGTGACCCGGACCCCGCCGGCGGCATCAGCTATCTTTCCATCCTGAAATACGCCAGGCCGGACCTGGCCCGCCGTGCCCTCCTGCGTGGTGACCTTGACCTGATCCTCCTGGGATCATCCCTTGAAAGTGTTTTCAGCGGCGACTGGAGGGAAGCTCTGGGACAGGACCAGGCCCCCGTCCTCCCCCTTCTGAGCGGGGAGAAATGGGCAGGGCTCACCATCAACCCCGAAGGACAGGAGCTCTTGGGGCTCGCTTCCTTCCGGCAACTCCTCCTCCTGGCGGCGGACACGAAATTGACCTCCTCCCTCCTCATGCCGGACGGCCATGATCCTTCCCCCTCCGATACCTTTACCCTGCCGAGCCTCATGGTCGGGCTGGACCGTGAGCAGTTGGCGTCCGGGATCCCGGAGGCGGACAGGGAGACAATCAATCTCTTGTTGGTCGATTCAAACCTGCTCCTGAACCGCGACACGGGCCGGCTGGAATGGAAAGCCGCCCCCCTTCCCCCTCTCGAGCTGATTTATCCCGAGAATTACCAGCCTATAGAAGAAGCCTGCCGGCTTTATCAGGAGTCGGCCGGCCGCCTGGGCGTCGAGATTATTCTGCGAAGCCTACCCCAATCCCAATGGCGCCAGCTCTGCCAGGAGGGTGACTTCGACCTGGCCTATACGGAAAGTACCGTCAATGAGTCACCTGCCCGCCTGGCTGACCGCCTGCTCCAGGTCCCCGGTCTGGACCCGGAGGAGGCCGGCGCGGACCTCCCTGGATTTGACGGTGCCCAAGGCCAACTGCTCATCCACTCGATCGGCAAGGTCCAAACCGCGGATGAGCTTAGGGAAGTACTTGAGGACCTGGGGCTATGGCTGATCCGGGAGCGCCTTCTCATACCTTTGGCGGCGGGAGGGGCGGAGGCCGGCCTGTGGAATCCGGCCCAGACTGAGGGCTTTGATTTTGGGGGACTGTTTCCGGCCGGCGTCCGGGCCGGGACACCGGGCCTGGATTGAGGGCTGGCCTGCATGAAAAAGGGGCCGGATCCTGGCGGCGGCCCCTGTTGGTGGGAGCAACCGGGCTCGAACCGATGACCCCTTGCTTGTAAGGCAAGTGCTCTCCCTGCTGAGCTATGCTCCCGTTAAAATTCAGCTTTGACAGTCTAGCATACTTGGACTTTTCCTCAAAGTGCGCCACTTTGTAGCATATAGGGCCTTTTTTGTTGAGTGATTGCCAGTCTAGATACATAATCCAGTTATTATGGCAAGGCCGCTGGAAATATTCGCGCATCGTCTCAGGGAATTGAGAAAGGAAAAGCAACTCCGCCAGGAGGATATCGCTTCAAATTTGAATGTCAGCCGGCAGACCATATCGAAGTATGAGCGGGGTGAACGCGAACCGGATTACCGCATGCTGAAAAAGATCGCGGACTACTACCGGGTTTCCATTGATTACCTGTTCGGGAGGACGGATGTCAAGCCCGTCAATTTTGTCGATGAGCACACCCTGGAATGGATCTGGCCAGCCAAGGTTGCCGATCGGCAGAATAAATGACAGGGCCGCCGGCCCAGGCTCCCTTGGTCCCTAAGCTCCCCCAGGGGGCTCTTTCACGCTTATTGACAATCGTTTGACTCATCTGATAGACTTACACAGCCGCTTGAGACAGCGAAATGGCGCAGTAGTTCAGTTGGTTAGAATGCCAGCCTGTCACGCTGGAGGTCGAGGGTTCGAGCCCCTTCTGCGTCGCCATAATTGCCGGCCCCGTGCCGGCAATTACTTAAGCCCAGATAGCTCAGTCGGTAGAGCAACGGACTGAAAATCCGTGTGTCGACGGTTCGATTCCGCCTCTGGGCACCATAGAAGGGCTCCCTGGCGGATATAATCCTGGGGAGTCTTTTTTATGTCCTGGAATCCTTGAGATTCAAGAAATTTCTTTTTTTTTAAAAATCCCGGGAAATTATAAATTATTAATAAATTGCAAGAGAAAAAAAAGCGCTACGACAGGGTCTGCCAGATGAATCTTGTCAGAAGGCGGACGCCCGGCACCTGCCTCACAGCGGGAAATCCAGGGTACAAGCAGGGATGAGTGGGGAATTTGGCCCGTAATTAATAATGTGGGAATAATCAATGTTAATGCATTGTGTGTCTCTCGCGAAGCCTGTATAATACAGAATAATACTGGGAGATCAACGATTTAGTTGATCCTTCTCGGCCAACGGACAAAGAACGATCTACCGATTGACTGCGAGGTAGAGAGGCTTGCGGAAGCTACGCGGGATGGCGCAGATTCCCACAACACCATGCGGCTTGTGCGATTGCAGGACAACATTTTGGACGTTCAAGGTCGAGAGTGCTGCCCACCAACAGTCACAATTGAATAACCTCCGGAATAAGAGTTTGTACGGAAAACCATAGCCTGGGCATCCTGTTCCTCGGAGCAGGTCCCTGCTGGGATATTCCGTCCCTCATCCGGGGGAAATAGGGAGGACACCATGGATATTCACATGGAAGCTACCGGGCCAGTTCTGCTGGTTACGGTGAGCGGCAGGCTGGACACGACAACAGCGCCACAGTTGGAGCGGGAGCTCAGCGCGTCTCTTGACGATGTGACGGAGCTGGAGCTGGATTTCCGCGAGCTGGAATACTTGTCCAGCGCGGGGCTACGCGTCCTGCTGGGCGCGCAGAAGCGAATGAATCAACAGGGTTCAATGGTCGTAAGAAATGTCAACCAGGTCATCATGGAAGTGTTTGATATCACGGGATTTTCCGGAATCCTGACCATTGTCAACCATGAAGACAGATGAGCACTTTCTGATATCAACCTATAACCGCTACCTGCTACCAACCATGGCGGGTATTCTGGGGGGGACGGTTATGGTTACGATCGACAGTATGCTGGTAGGCAGCATTGTCGGTGAAACGGGACTTATGACGGTCAATTTGTTCCTGCCCGTTCAGCTTGTCTTCAGCGTGCTTGGTTCCCTGGTCGCAAGTGGTGGCGCCGTGCTCTCGGGTCAAGCAAGAGGGCGTAATGACGCAGAGCGAAGTCGGCGGATCATGGGAACTTCGATCCAGCTTACGCTCGCCTTTGCCGTCCTGTTCGTCTCCGCGGGTCTGCTATTTCTCGGTCCCTTGACCAGATTCCTGTCCGGAAGTGTCTGGTCGGCGGACCTGAAAGGCTATGTGGGGATCCTGATCCTGGCCGGCCTTCCCAAGACGCTTCTGTATATACCCGTGTATTATCTGCGACTTGACGGAAGAAACAAGCTGTCCGCCGGACTCCTCCTCTTCATGGCAGGCCTCAATATCGCGCTGGATCTCCTCTTTATGCAAGTGATGGGGATGGGCATTTTGGGTTCGGCCATTGCCTGCGCCGTCTCCATGTTCACGGCCTGCCTGGTGGGCTACTATCTCTTGCTCTTCCGGGCGGGCAGTTTTGCCTGGCCGCTTGCGGCCAGCCGGCCGCCACGGGTCCTGGCGACCCTCAGGACAGGCAGTCCGGTGGCCTTGGACAATCTGACCTTCGCCTTTCGTATCCTGGTGATCAACGCGCTCCTCCTGAGCCGGGCAGGCAGTTATGTGGTCTACTTCGCTGTCATCACGGCGATTTCGGAGTTCGCGCTCTTCTTCATCAACGGCGTCCCTCAGACAGCCCTGCCAATCCTTACTGTCTATGGGGTTGAGAAGGGGAACACCGGCATCCGGTTGCTCATGAGGCGCCAGATCGTGATGGGCCTGGCCATAGGCAGTATCTTCGGTCTTGTCCTGCTGGTTTTCCATCAAGGGGTCACAGCGCTCTTTGGTGTCAGGCAGTCCCTGCTCTTTCCCCTGCTCTGTTTGGTGGCAAGCCTGTTGATCAGCCAGATCAACAGCATCATGACAGGTTATTACACCGCCATGAACCGGATCAGCCTGGCCAATGTCATTACCAGCTTGCGCATCCTCATTCTGCCGGTCATTTTCGTGGCCTATCTGACAGCCGTCAGACCGGACTTCGTCTGGCTCTTCCTCCCCCTGTCGGAGCTGGTGACCCTGCTGGTCTGGCTTGGGGCGGCATTGGCGACCGCTTGGAAACATCCTGAATTGTCGGGCGTGCTCCTGCTGGACGACAGGCTGGAGAAGAGCGGCAACGCGATTGATTTTACCGTACTCAGCGATCCCGCGGAGATCTGCCTTGCCAGTGAACGCATAACCGAATTTTGTGAGAAGAACGAGCTCACAGCGAGACAGACCATGCGGTTCAGCCTCGCGATTGAGGAGATCATGACCGTCATGGCGGACAAGTCCCTGGATGGCCGGGGAAGCTTTGACGTGCGCGCCTTCGCCCATGAAGGCCAGATCACCTTGCGGATCCGCTGCGCCGGCAGGCAGTACAACCCGATCCCGCTCAGCGCGTCGGACAATGAGGGAGAGGCTGAGAGCCTCCTTGGCATCAAGATGATCGCTGACATGGTGGAGAAGATGCTGTACATCTCAACCTTCGGGGTGAACAGTTTCTTCGTACAGATACAGTGAGGGGGCCGGGGATCATGGAGTTTAGACTTGAGCGCCTGTCTGAGAGCAATCTCAGCACAGCCCTGGAAATGTGCGACAGGTTTGTCAGCCCCGGCCTGTATACGTTGCTGTCGCTTACAGCCATCGCGGCTGATCCCAGGCATGATTTTTATCTGGTCAAGGATGGTCAGGCCTATCTTGGCTACTTCTATACCCAGCGACTCAAGGCGGTTGAAATCTCAGGGGTACCAGGCTTCCATTATGGCTTGATCGCTTCCCTTTGTGGTCCAGAGGAGGAGATAGGCCTCTTCCGTTCCACAGGCCTGGAGGAAGATTGCCGGGGAATGGGTTTGTCCGATGCCTTGGTGAGGCATTTCCAGACCCGTTACGAGGCATACGGACTGTCTCTTATTCTTGTTCCGGCCTGGCGGCAAGGGAGCTTTGTTCCGGCGGAGAAACTCTTGCTACGCAACGGATTCCGCTATTTTTGTGATCTCATAAGGCCCTGGGCCAACTCACCCGAACTCCAGTGCAGCTACTGCGGGCAGGAACGCTGTATCTGTGACGCGGTCGTCTACTACAGCAAAACAAGCCATGAAGAAGATTAGACGAAAACTATCACATAAGCTGGTTCTCGGCTTCATCCTGCTCGGCATACTGATCTGCGCGGCAAGTGTGTCGATTGCCTACATCAACTACAAGAGGGCCGTGGAGAAAGAGTACAACGATACGGCCTATCGGATCGCGGCGGCCGCCCTGTCCTACATTGACGGCGATGATGTCGCCCGCTACCTCGATACGGGCGAAACGGATGAGGCTTACGAGGTCATGGGCCGGCATATCTCCCAGATCAGGACCAACATGGAAGCCAACTACATCTATGTTGCCGGGGTCGAGGAGCTTGAACTGACCTATGTCTACGATGCCGACAACCCCACCGACGGTTTCCCCCCCTTTAAACTGGGTGACAAGGGAACGATCAATCCGAAATTCAAGAAGGAGACAGCGGAGATCTTGGAGAAGGGGATCCGCTCGGACAACTACTTTTATTCGCACAGCCAGTTCGGTTACAACACCTCCGCCATCGTCCCCATCTACAACTCGGAGGAAGAAATTGTCGCCATCCTGGGCGTCGAAGTCGCCATGGAGGCCCTGCAGAACATGTTGCAGCGCTTCATCCTCCAGACCCTGGGGGCGTCTGCCGCCCTGATCGCCCTCTTCATCGCGGTCTACCTGGCCTACCTGAGGCGCAGTGTCGTCAAGCCGATCCGTCTCATGACGGAGGAGGCGGAATCTTTCATTCAAAATGAAACCCAGATCTCTGAAAGGCTGCAATCGATCAAGACCGGTGACGAGATCGAGCAGATGGCCCGGGCCATCCATCAGTTGGAAGTCGACATCAACGACTATATCAACGATCTCACGGCAGTCACTGCTGAACGGGAGCGGATCAGCGCCGAACTGGATGTGGCCACCCAGATTCAGACGGGCATGCTACCCAGCGTTTTCCCGGCCTTCCCTGAATTTTCCGAATTTGACATCCATGCCAGCATGGTGCCGGCCAGGGAAGTGGGCGGTGACTTCTATGACTTCTTCATGCTGGAGGACCGCTGGCTGGTTTTCCTGATTGCTGACGTGTCCGGCAAGGGTATACCTGCTGCCCTTTTCATGGTGATTACCAAAACCCTCCTGGTCAACCAGGCCCTGGAGGGCAACAAGGCGGCTGATATTTTTACCACCGTAAACACCCAGCTTTGTGAGAATAATGAGGCCGACATGTTCGTCACCGCCTGGATGGGGATCTATGACCTCGAGAGCGGCCGACTCTCTTTCGTCAATGCCGGCCATAATCCCCCCCTGATCAAGAGGGAGGGAGGGCAGTATGAATACCTGCCCTGCCGTCCCGGTTTCGTCCTGGGCGGCATGGACGATATCACCTGGCAATCGGAGGAACTCTTGCTGGGCCAGGGGGCGGAGCTCTTTCTCTATACGGATGGGATCACGGAGGCCATGGACGTAAACCTGCGGCTTTATGGTGAGGAAAGGCTGAGGGAGGTCCTGAATCGTGAGGATGAGCGTACACCAGACGAAATAGTGGAAGGGGTCATCCGGGATGTCAGGGAGTACGTGGGCGAGGCGCCCCAGTTCGATGATATCACCATGGTCTCCCTCAAGATCTTCCCCTTGAAGGAGGGCGTCCTGACTGTCGAGGCTGAACTGGATCAGCTGGACCGGGTGTTGGCATTCGTCGATGAATGCCTGGAAAAAGATGGCTGCCCCGTCAGAGAGCAGCAGCAGATCCGCATTGCGCTGGATGAGCTTTTCTCCAACATTGCGCGCTACAGCGGTAGCGAAACAGTCTCCATCACTTGCAGTACAGACGAGACAGGGGTGTCGATCAGCTTGAGGGATTCAGGGCTTCCCTATGATCCGTTCGCGGTAGCCGAACCGGACATCACCCTTGCCGCGGAGGAAAGAGAGGATGGGGGCCTAGGCGTCCTCATCGTCAAGGAGCTGATGGACAAGGTGGATTACCGTTTCATAGAGGGAGAAAACCTGGTGACGGTATACAAGGCCTATGAAAGGAGGAGCGGCAGATGAACCAATCGATCTTTCGCAGTTCGTCTATAGAACGCATTTCCTCGCCGGAGCAGTTGAATGACTACCTGCGCGTATCCAAGCTGAGCGTATGGCTGGTCCTGGCCGCGGCGGGCATACTCCTGATTTCCTTCCTGATCTGGGGGATCTTGGGGGAACTTCCCACCACCCTGGGCGCGGAAGCATACATCAAGGATGAGATGGCCGTCTGCTATTTTGCCCAGGAAGAGGCAGGCGATATTTCCGTCGGCGACCGGGCGGTCATCAATGGGGCGGAATTTCAGGTGACGGAGGTCGGCAGCGTCCCCCTGTCCAAGGCGGAGGTTGAGGCCAGCTATGAGAGTGATTATGTCAAAGACGCGCTGGCACTGACTGACTGGAATATTGGAGTCAAGATCGCGACCCCGAGCCTGGCGGATGGTCTGGCCAGGGTCAGGATCACAACGGAATATACGAAGCCGATCAATTTCTTAATCAACTGAGATTTCTAATCAACCAAAGCCGGGAAGGTGAGCCGATGTCCAAGCGGATCAAAGTTGCAAAAGTACCGGTCGTCATGCAGATGGAAGCCCTCGAATGCGGGGCCGCCTGCCTGGCTATGATACTGGCCTACTATGGTAAGTGGCTGCCCCTGGAAGAGGTCCGCAGGGATAGTGGCGTCTCACGTGACGGTTCCAATGCCCGGGACCTCCTTCTGGCCGCCCGTAACTACAAGATGGATGCCAAAATCCTGCGGGCAGAACCGGAACAACTGCGTCAAACCAACGTATTTCCCTGCATCATCCACTGGAATTTCAACCACTTTGTTGTCTTGAATGGATTTACCCGGGACAAGGCCGTGGTCAACGATCCCGCCCGCGGTCTTGTGAAGGTTTCCAAGGAGGAGTTTGACCGGTCCTTTACCGGTATTCTGATCGGGATGAGCCCGGCTGAGGACTTTGTCCGGGAAGGCAAACCCAGGAGTATGCTGGCCTATGCCCGAAAACGCATGCGGGGCTCCGAAGCCGCCTTTGTCTTCGTCGCCCTGACAGCCCTGTTGACGGCCTTACTGGGCATAATAAACCCCCTATTCTCACGAATTTTTATGGACCGGCTCCTGACCGGAAGAAATCCTGAATGGCTGATTCCCTTCGTTGCCGCCATGGCCGTCATGGCGCTCATATCGATCACTGTCCAATTTTTTCAGGCCAGGTACCGTTTCAAGATGGAAGGGAAGATGGCCCTTGTCGCGGATAGCAAATTCGTCTGGCATGTCCTGCGCCTGCCGGTCGAATTTTTCTCCCAGCGGAGGGTTGGTGATATCGCCAACCGGCAGGGGGCCAACGCGGGTATTTCCGCAACCCTTGTAAACACCTTCGCGCCGCTCTTCCTGGAATTCGGCATGGTAATCTTCTATCTTGTGGTCATGATCCGTTACAGCGTGATCCTGACGGCAGCCGTCCTCGGAAGCATGCTGGTGAAGACCGGCGCGGCCCGCCTGATTTCACGGAAACGGATCAACATTTTGCGGGTCATGAATCGTGACGCGGGCAAGCTGGCCAGCGCGACGGTATCCGGCATCGAGATGATAGAGACCATCAAATCCAGTGGGGCGGAGAACGGCTACTTCGAACAGTGGGCAGGTTATCAGGCGTCGGTCAACACCCAGCAAGTCAGGTTCGTAAAGCTGAATCAGTACCTGGGCGCCCTGCCCAATATAATTGCCAGCCTGGCGGATATCTCCGTCCTGGTCTTGGGAACCTCATGATCATGCAGGGGCATTTCACCATCGGCATGGTCCTTGCTTTTCGGGGTTTCCTTTCTTCTGTTGTCACACCGGCGGACAAGTTGATCAGCGCTGGTCAGCAGTTGCAGGAAATGCGTACCAATATGGAACGTATTGAGGATGTCCTGAACTATCCGACCGACGTCCCTGAACGGGAAGAAGTCCTGGAGGAGGAACGAACCTACGCCAAGCTATCAGGGGGAATGGAGCTACGGAATATCACTTTTGGTTATTCGCCCCTGGCCGAACCCCTGATCAAAGATTTCAGCATGAAACTCGAACCTGGCGGCAGCGTCGCCTTTGTGGGACCCTCCGGTTGCGGGAAGTCTACCCTGGCCAAGCTGATTTCCGGCCTCTATCCACCCTGGAGCGGTGAGGTCCTTTTTGACGGGAAGCCGGCCGCTGAGATCCCCCGCTGCGTCAAAACCGGCTCCATCGCTGTGGTGGATCAGGATATTGTCCTCTTCAACGATTCAATCCGCAACAATATCAAGATGTGGGATCGTTCCATTGAGGATTTTGAGATGATCCTGGCTGCCCGCGATGCCCAGTTGCATGAAGATGTCATGCACCGGGAAGGCGGCTACAACTATATTGTCTCCGAGGGAGGCCGCGATTTTTCCGGAGGCCAAAGGCAACGTATGGAAATCGCCCGGGTACTGGCGACCGATCCTACCATCATCATTCTGGATGAAGCGACCAGTGCCCTGGATGCCAGGACGGAATATCACGTGGTCCAATCGATCCGGGACCGGGGTATCACCAGTATCGTGGTCGCCCACCGCCTGTCCACCATCCGGGATGCCGATGAAATCATCGTCATAGAGCAGGGGGATGTCGTCGAACGGGGCACCCACGACGAATTGTACGCGGCAGGTGGGCTTTACACACAGCTGGTGTCAAATGAGTAGGGAGCCGTTCCATGAGCTGGATTGATCAACAACTGAGAAATCGTGCCAAGGTGGATCAGGAAGCCTTCCGTCTGGCCTTCGAAGGAATGGCCGGAATTGTCATGGATAAAATTCCGGGGGAACCGGATGAGGCCCGCCAGGCCAGGACTGCCATGGAGGAAATCCTGAAGTTCTTCGGTTTCACAGCGGATGAACTGCCAGAGGACATAGCGGACTTCAATGATCAGCTGGACTATCTGCTGAGACCCACGGGGATAATGCGGCGGATGGTCAGATTGGAAAAAGGTTGGCAGAAAGATTCTGTCGGCCCCCTTCTGGCTGAGACCGCGGACGGCAGACCGCTGGCCCTGCTTCCAGACCGGCTGGGGGGCTATTACTACTTTGACCGGAACCAGGGGAAACGCGTCCACTTGAATAAAAAGCGGGCCACTGAACTTAAGGGGGAGGCCCTCTGCTTCTATAGACCCCTCGCGCTGAAAAAACTCAGCATCAAAGACCTGGTCTGGTTTATCATCCGTACCCTGAATGCCGCCGATATACTTCACATTGTCCTGGCCACCCTGGCGGTCACCCTGGTCAGTCTGATCCTGCCCTACACCAACGATATCCTGTTTTCGACGGTACTGGAAAGCGGCCAGGTCAGCCTGCTCTTGGCAGCTTTCAATCTGCTGGTCGGCGCCCTGCTTGCGCGTGTGATCCTGGCCATCGTCAAAAATCTGATCATGAGCCGGATCCAGACCAAGATGAGTCTGGCTGTCGAGGCGGCCTCCATGATGCGTGTCCTGTCGCTACCAGCCACCTTCTTCCGCCGCTATGCCAGTGGGGAACTGGCCTCCCGCGTCCAGACCATCAACAGTCTTTGTTTCATGCTGGTCGACGCTGTGCTGGGGACTGGCCTCACCTCCCTTTTCTCACTCACCTACATGGCCCAGGTCTTCCGTTACGCGCCAGCCCTCGTGATCCCGGCCCTCTCGATCATCCTTCTGACCTTTGCGGTGACCGTTGGGGCCGTCTTCTTCCAGATGCGTATCGCCAAGGCGCAAATGGAGGCCGCAGCGGTTGAGGGAGGGCGGATCTATGCCCTCTTCTCGGCTGTCCAGAAAATCAAGCTCTCGGGAGCGGAGCGCCGGTCCTTTGCCCAATGGGCTTCTTCTTACACTGACATGGCCAGACTGAGTTACCGGCCGCCCTTCTTTTTGCAAATCACCGGCGTCATTACCCTGTCGGTTTCCCTTATCGGAACGATTGTACTCTACTATTCAGCGGTGACCAGTGGGGTCGGTCCTTCAGATTATATGGCCTTCACCGCCGCCTATGGCTTGTTTTCCGGGGCTTTCATCGCCCTGGCAGGGAACGCCTCTACGGTGGCCAGGATCAAATCGACCCTTGAAATCGCTGAGCCTATTCTAAAGGCCCTTCCGGAGACAAGGCCGGATAAAAAAATTCTGCCCCACATCTCAGGCAATCTTGAAGTCAGTAATATATCCTTCCGTTATACGGAAGATATGCCCTATGTCTTGGACAACCTGTCCCTGAAGATCCGTGCCGGCCAGTATCTGGCCATCGTCGGGCCGACCGGTTGCGGGAAATCGACACTGGTCCGTCTGCTCCTGGGCTTCGAGACGCCGGAGAAGGGCGCCATTTACTATGACGGGCACGATATCTCGATGGTAGATCTCGGTTCCCTGCGCCGCAATATCGGCTGTGTCATCCAGAACGGCAAGCTCTTCCAAGGTAGTATCTACTCCAATATCGTGGTGACCGCCCCCTGGCTTGGGCTTAAAGAAGCGGAAGAAGCGGCTGAACTTGCAGGTATGACCGAGGATATCCAGCAAATGCCCATGGGGATGCACACGATCATATCGGAGGGGTCAGGCGGGATTTCCGGCGGCCAGAAACAGAGGCTCCTTATCGCCAGGGCGGTCGCGCCCAAGCCCCGTCTACTCATTCTGGATGAAGCGACCAGCGCCCTGGACAACATCACGCAGAAGCGGGTTTCAGACGCGCTCGCGGCCCTGCGCTGTACTCGGATAGTCATTGCTCACCGGCTGTCAACCATTAAGCAATGTGACCGGATCATCGTCCTGGACCAGGGGGGGATCGCGGAAGACGGCACCTATGAGGAGCTGATCGCGCGGAAAGGTTTCTTCGCGGAATTGGTCGCCAGACAGCAAATCGCCCATGAAGAGTCTGTCAGGCCGGCCACTGAAGAAGATAAGTGAACCTGATGGCAAGCTCCTTTTATTTCTCAAGCAGGTTGCTCGAAAAACTTGAGCGCATCCGCCAGACACCGGTGACGGTAGTGGTGGCGCCGGCAGGCCATGGCAAGACGGCCATTGTGGCTCAGAAGACCGCTGACTCCGGTTTGAGGACCTTCTGGATCGACTGCGAGGAATTGATCGCCCATGGTCGCTATGACCTCATGTGTGGGGAGTTTGAAAAGATCAGTCCCGCATTCGCGGAAGATCTGGCGGAACAGGGCTCACCACAGATGGAAAACGCCCTGGAAATCATGAATCTGGTTCACAGGCATGAAAGGACGATGGAAGAATGCATTGTTGTATTTGATAACTTTCAGGTCCTGCAGGCCCTCTTGCCCGCCAATCTCCTGGCCGCCCTCCTGCATCACCAGGGGCGGAGCTTGCATCTGGTCTTCTTGACCACCCATATGTGGGAGAGCCTCATTTTCGACCCGGGCGCTGCCCTGCTGATCAGCAGTGAAGATTTCACCTTGGAATCCCTGGAGATAATGCGCTATTTCCGAGCTGAAAAAATCGAGATTTCCGCCGAAGAGGCCGATCGGATTTTCGAAATGACCGGTGGGTGGAATCTGGCAGTTTATTCTCTTTTGCAAAAGTGCGTCCACGCCACTGCGGATGTTTCGGAAAATGAGATTCAAACCTACCTGAACAAGCTCATTCTCAACCGCTGCAGCGGTGAATTGATTCACACCTTGCTGCGTTTAAATCCCTTTGTCCGTTTCACCGATGAAACGGTCAACTTCGTACTGGACGATGCCAAGCCCTCTCCACGCTTATTGAGTACGCTTAAATCGACACCGCTTATCACCTACAGTCTGGTCACTCATGAATACTATCCACACCCAACGATCTCCCGTTGCTTCCGTTCGCTCCTGGACAGCATAGCCTTGGTACAGCGAAGGGACATATTCAGGCGCGCGGGCGATTACTATGGTTTACATGACAAGACGGTCGACCAGCTATGGTGCTATGGTGAGTCGGAGGATAACGAACGTATACTTCAGATGGACCATGGGGCGATCTATGATCAGCTTGAGGGAGACGGGCGTTATGCCGGATTGATCGAGTCGATCCTGGATCGCTGCCCGCCTGACATCCTGTTTAAATATCCGCTTTCACTGCTCTCCTTTGCCCGACAATTATTCGCTGCCGATAGGATGGAGCCGGGCCGGTTAATCCTCGAAAAGCTCAGGCGGCAAGCTGGAGATAGGGGCGACAGTCATCTGCTCGGCGAGATTGCCCTGGTGAGCGCCCTGGGTGAGCTTCCGCAGATACCCGTCATGCGTGAAGAACTTAAAGCGGCAACCGGACTGCTGGATGGGCCATCAACCATCTTCCAGCCGGGGGGCTCATTCCTCTGCGGCTATCCCTCCATGATCAGCCTTTTCTATGTCTTGCCTGGTTCCGTGGACAAGCTGCTGGAGGAGTTTGAGGAAGCCATCAAGCTAATTACGAAGACCACCCAGGGACTGGGGGCGGGCGCCGATCTGCTGTTCAGAGGCGAAGTGGCCTTGATGAGGTGTCAGTTTGACGAAGCCCTTATTTTCGCCTATAAGGCGGAGGCAGCCACCGGAACATTCGGGCAACCGAGTATCCTGGTGGGCGTCGCCCTGCTTAAGGGCTGTGTCTCAGTGGCCCGCAAGGATCAGCGGACGCTCAATGAGTCATTGAATTACTTGAATAAGCTGCTGAAAACGGCCGAAGCGAAGAATAGGCCCACCTGTTTCTGTGACAGTGTGAAGATAGCGCTCAGCTTGCTACTTCAATTGGCCGGCCGCCCGGGCATAGGTCCGATAGGGAAGCCGACTGCCGCCATGACCTTCCCTCGGGATGGCCTGCCTATGGTAGCTTTTTTGGGCAGGCTGTTTGACGAAAGGCAATACGCCAAGCTCATCAGTATTGTGGAGAGTCTTTCGGAATCACTCAAGCGGGCAGGCGTGATTCAATGGATTGACAGTCAGTTGCTGCTGGCCCTCTCATACGCGGAGCTGGGCAAAAGCGAGTCGGCCACCCGGCTGGTCGAGGATGCCTTCAGGATCGCGAAGAAGGATCAAATCCTATATCCCTTCTCTGTCAGGGCAAGTGCCCTCTCGGGATTCCTCCCCGTCCATCTGCTCAGGAAGATCAGTCAGGGCACGGATCGTGAGCTCTGGGAAGGCAGGTCCCTGCAGAAACTGGCAGACAGTCTGACAGACCGTGAAAGGGAAGTAGCCATGCTTGCCACCGAAGGTCTCAGGAACCGAGAGATCGCTGAAAAGCTCTACCTGAGTGAGGGTACCGTCAGGAATCATCTCTCCATCGTCTATCAAAAACTCAACATCGACCGGCGCTCCAAGCTGTCTGACTTTGGGCAGGTACTGCTGGACTATGACAAAATACGTGACGTGGACCGTGATGACTGACACTCCTTACGATTGTTGCCTCCCAATATATTGATGCCAGGGCAGAGTGGTCAGACAAAGGAGTAACACTGTAGCGGATAAAGAATCCAATGTACTTTCCTTGGGGAAGACCGGGAAGAAGAAAGAAGCAGTACGGTGATTGGCCCCTTCGTTAATTCAGGCCAAATCATGAACTTGAGCAAGGAGAATAGAACCATGGTGAACAAAAAGAGAGAATTTTCGACCCTTGAAGAGGTCAAAGAGGAAGAAGCAAGGATAGTAGCCGGTGGTTATTACGTCGGTGGGGACAAATATACAGTCGAGCAGTATTCTCAGGCGGGTGTCACCTGGGAGCATAACTTCTGGTCCAAGGATCGTTACTTTGTCCGTGGTGTCCCGATCGATCAGGCCCTGGCCGAGAAGATTACGGACATGTACATTCAGCTCGGACGGCCGCTGACCGATGACGAACTGCGCATCCTGGGTGTTAAGTTCTAGAAGCATTGAATGATTCAAGACTCTGTCCAAAGCGTGAGCGGCTCTGATCTGATCAGGGCCGTTTTTTTGGCTTAATACGCCTGGCCCTGACCAGGGATGCCAGGCTGAACCGGGCGCCTGTCCGTGACTTATGAAAACTTGGCGTGGAATTCCCCCCCCGTCTTTTCACTATGTCATCATGATGACTAGCCGATTGTCCACGATCTGTGGACAATTTCAAATATATCAATATCTAATTGCCCTGTAATGGCGGCCACAGGCCTATCACAAGATTCAATGTGAATTAATTTCGTTTTATCAACAAACCGGTTTGAAGGCGTAAGCTAACATCTTACAGGCCTCTAAGACCTGAAAAAGGTGAAAGCATTGTCGTGTGAGTTATACACATAGTTATCAACATTATCAACAAAAATGTTAGAAAAAAACGTGGAGGACCTATCGGGGAGGGAGGGGTATAAGGCCAGGGGGCAGTCAGTTTGACCCCTGTCCTTACATTGTCAGAGGGGCCTGCCTGCGTTAGAATGAATGAAATATGATAAGGGGGAAAGAGACGTGAGAATAGTAGTCGCCAGCGACCATGGTGGTTACGAAATGAAAGAGGCAGTCAAGAGGCACTTGGAAGAGAAGGGCCATGAGGTCATGGATGCCGGGACGTCCTCCCGGGAATCCGTCAGCTACGCGGAATACAGTCAGCGCGCGGCTGACAAGGTTCTGGACGGTTCCTGTGAACGCGGCATTGTCGTCTGCGGGACAGGCATCGGTGTATCCATTATCGCCAACAAGAATCCCGGAGTTTACTGCGCGCTTTGCACCAATGAATTTATGGTACGGATGGCGCGCCGTCACAATAATGCCAATATGCTGGCGCTTGGAGGACGTGTCCTGGCCATCCCCTACGCGCTCATGCTGGTCGATCTGTTTATTGAGGAAGCTTATGACGGCGGCCGCCATCAGGGACGGCTCGACCAGATCGCCGATCACGAGAGGAGTACTTTTTGTGTCTGAGAAAAAAGAATACGAAGGGGTGTTCATTTTTGACCATCCACTGATCCAACATAAGCTTGCCATTATGCGCAACAAGGATACCAGTACCAAGGAATTCCGTGAGCTGGTCAGTGAAGTCTCCATGCTTATGGCCTATGAAGTGACACGCGATCTGCCTGTGCGGCCGGTCGACGTCGAGACGCCCATGGGCCTTGCCCACTGTCATATGATTGAGGGCAAGAAACTCGCCCTCATTCCGATCCTGCGTGCCGGCCTGGGTATGGTGGATGGCATGATCAACCTGATCCCCATGGCCAAGATCGGGCATATCGGCCTTTACCGTGACCCGGAGACACTCGAACCCGTCGAGTACTACTGCAAGCTGCCCGACGATGTCGAAAACCGGGATGTCATCCTCCTGGACCCCATGTTGGCCACGGGTGGTTCGGCCGCCGCTTCCGTCGATTTCCTGAAACAGCGCAAGATTGAACATATAAAGTTTGTCTGCCTTATCGCGGCGCCGGAAGGGATTGAAAAACTGCAGAGCCTGCATCCGGATGTCCCCATCTTCTGTGCCGGCCTCGATGACTATCTTGACGAGAACGCCTATATCGTTCCCGGCCTCGGCGACGCGGGGGACCGGCTGTTCGGTACAAAATAAAAGACAGGTCACCCTCACCCTATACGGGGAAGAGCGCTGCCCGCCGGACCAGGAGGACAGCGCTTCTATCTGCCCGGGGATTATTCGGACCTGAAATAAAAATGCTCCTGGGCGAAGGCCAGGCGGCACTTGTCGGGCAGGCGGTATTCTTTTTTCCGGTTCAAGCGGACCCCATCCAACCTTGTTCCATTCCTTGAACCCAGATCCTCAAGAAAGAAATTCCCGCCCTTCAGGGTGATGCGGGCGTGCTGGCGGCTGATGGCTGAGGAGTCGATGCAGAGGTCGGCGTCACGGATGTCACGTCCGATTATGAACTCCTCAGTCAGGATGTAGGCGCGCCGGCCCTGGTCCTCTTCCGGGGTACCGGGCAGGCCTTCTGATAGCTGGGCAATCCTCATCTGCCGATGGCCCGGGTCAAGGTCTTCGGTCTCTTCATGGATGGATTCATAAGCCTCACGGCCCAGGAAGAGGTCCCGGAGGCGGGACAGGGGCGAAAACCGCTGGGGGGGGCCAGGGGCCGCCCCTTCTAACCGTTCCCCGGCTGGCCGGCCAGGATCCGCCCCGGCCTCATCCTGGCCCGTGTCCGGCAGGCGGCCCCAATTGGTCCGCTCCCTGTAAAAAAACTTCAGGGAAGCCGTCCAATCCGGCTCCCATTGGAAGCTGTCCGCCAGCCAGTCCAGGAGGTCCATCCTGGATCTGTCCCCCGCCATCCCGGCAAGGGGCAGGCAGACGATTCTCACGTCCGGGCCGGCCGTAAAGATCAGGTCCGGGTTGAGGAGCATGCCCTCCAGATCGAAAAGATGGTCGGCGGCCTCGTCAACCGCTTCCATGATGGCCTCCAGGAGGCGGCGGTCCGCGGCCGGTTTTTTATCCAGGTGGCTGATGGCCTGGCGGAGCGGGGTCAGTCCCTGGCTGTCCGGCCTGAAGAGGAGGGTCCCCCTGTCTTCGGTCAGCCAGGAAACGGGCAGGACTGAAGCGGGCCGCCGGCGGAGCAAGGCCGTTTCCCCGATCAGGTCAGGCCCGGTGGAGACTCCAAGTTTCCGGGCTGTCAAGCGCCAAACCCCGGGACAATCCGTCCTCTCGATCATGCCGGACCCTCTGTCTTACAGGCCATCAATGACCGAGGAGGTGAAGACTTTTTCGATCAGGTTCCTTGCGAAAGCAATGATATTCTCGCGAAAGAGCAGGGCAACCGTGATCAGCACCGCGATGATGATGATCACCTCCAGGGTTCCAAAGCCATCCCATTGAATTCTTTCAGGTTTTTTCCTCTCCATGACCGTCTCCTTTCCTTGACACAGCTATGCCTTCATTATTGGCTGGCCGGCCCGGGCCGGCCCTTCGGCCTGCTGCCCTCTTCAGGCCCTTGTGGCGGAATCGACGGGCAGTCAGGATCTAGATGTAGAGCTGGAGGCTGGCGACCGCCGGGAGGATGACCGTCGCCATGACGACCAGCAGGTCGATGGCCATAGGGATTACATAGAGGAGGGAGCGCTGTTCCGCCCGCCCTCTCAGGGCGTCACGGTAGAGTTGCCGGCTCCTGTCGGATTGCATCCGGACAAGCTCCAGGATCTCCCGGCCCCCTTCACGTTCGTAGCGGGCCATGAGCCGGAGGGCTGCCTGGACCTCAGGGAGGGGGCAGCGTTCAGCCAGTCTGCCGACCGCCATGACCCCGTCGTAACCCGTTTCCAGTAGAAGGGCCGCCTGGCCCAGGGCGATGGCGACGGGGTTGTCCGGTTTGGCGTCGGCCCTGTTGACCAGGGCCACCATGCGGAGGGACCGGTTGAGGGTCAAGCCGCTTTCCAAAAGGATGTGAAGGGAGTTGACGACCGAGGGATAGAAAAAGCGGTATTGTTCCTTCTGCCTGGCCGCCTTGTTGCATAGGCCGATATCACGGAGAGTCGAGAAGGCAAAAGGGGTCAGGATGGTAAGGAAGAGGGAGACCCGGCCCGAGAGGGCAAAAAGCCCGGCCAGGAGGAAGCCGCTTAGGATGTCCCGCAGTTTTTGCCCCATATAGTTTTGCCAGGCGTTTTCCGGCTCGGCCGCCAGCTGATGGACGGCCCCCGACAGGGTCATGCCGATCTGCCCGGGCAACCAATCCAGGTAAAGCCGCGAGAGCCAGCTGGAAAAGAGATTGTCGGTGGCCGGTTTGGGTGGAAGTTCTTTTTTTGCCTTCTTCTTCCTCCTGCCTGCCCGGGTTTTCTCGGGGGCCAGGAGGAGGAGCAGGATGAAGAGGGCGAACATGGCGGCCAGGTAGAGCAGGTTGAGGGGCCAAAGCATGCTGGCCGTCTCCTGGAGGGGCTGGCTGTAGCTCGATGTGTTGCTCAGGATGAAATGGGCCATGAAGAAGGGGATGATAGCCAGGATAAGCGCCTCGCTGGAATGGCCACGCCGCTCGTTGGCGACCTCATTTCGCGCGTTGATCTGGGCGGACAGGTCATGGTGGCTCTGGCGGATGAAAACATCGATGCGGCCACCGGTCCGCGCCAGCATGATCAGCATGGTGAAGTCGCGCTGGCAGACGGGCAAGCCCAGCTCCCGGGTGAAGGCGGAGAGGGCCTCCCCGAGTGATACCTGGGACTCAAGATTCTTCTTGAGTCCCATGAGGGAGCGCACGATGGAATTGTGCCGGCCCAGCTGCTCCCTCAGGGGGAGGACGGATTCGGAGAAGGCCGCCTCGAGCGGCACCCCGGCCGCCAGCCGGGTGGAGAGATAGCCAAGCAGATGCTGGTACTGGATGAGGAGCATCTGTTCCTCCCGCAAGTGGAAGAGCCGGGCCAGGCCGATTCCCAGAAAGAGGGCCCCGAGGGCGGAGATGACCCAGGAAGCGCCGTCATGGCCTATGAAGGTGATGAGGGCGATCCGGGCAGGGATGATGGAAAGACCGATCCACTGGAGGGCGGAAAGCCACCGCCTCCTGATCTCCTGCAGGTTGGAAGGCCCCCTCTTTCTCCTTTTATTGTCCTTCTTCCTAAGCACCGGTTCCCTCCTTAAGATTGTCCCCCGCCGGCCGCAGGGCCTTCAGCCGGCTCAGGTTGATTGTGCGTTTTCGCCCGGCCCCGGCCGGTGGGGGACTGGCCTTGCCGGTCCGCCTTCCGACTTCTCCGCCGGGAGGGGGCAGGTCACGGCCGGCGCCCTGGGCCAGGGGGGAGCGGTAGCGGGTTTCCAGGCGGAATTGCTCATCTTCAAAACCGGTGACGGAGCTTATCTCGGCAACCAGCCGGCGGCCGTCAGCCAGCCGGACCAGGTGGACGAGCAGGTCTATGGAGGAGGCGACCATCCTCCGACAGGCCTCCCAGGGCAACTGGGAGGCTGTCATGAGCAGGAGGGAAAGGCGGTTCAACATCTCCCAGCTGCTGTTGCCGTGGCCTGTTGACATGGAACCGGGATGGCCGGTTTGCATGGCCTGGATCATGTCGTAGGCTTCAACGCCGCGGACCTCGCCGACGATCACCCGGTCGGGCCTGAGCCGGAGTGAGGAATGGATCAGGTTCGACAGCGTGATGCTGCCGCCGCCGTCAACGGACGCGGCGCGCGCCTCAAGTTGGACCAGGTTGTGCTTGCCTGTCAGTTCGAGTTCCGCCGCATCCTCGATGGTGACGATCCGCTCATCCTGGGGAATGAAGGCCGCCAGGGCATTGAGGAAGGTTGTCTTCCCCGAGGCGGTGCCGCCGCTGATGAAGATGTTCTTGCGGGAACGGACGGCCTCCGCCAGAAATTCCGCCTCAGCCTCGGGCAGGGTCCTGTTGGAGATCAGGGCCTCCATGGAGGGGTAGATGCCCGTGAAACGCCTGATCGACAGAACCGGTCCGTTGGGCGCGGCCGGGGGCAGGATGGCATGGACACGGGAGCCGTCCTCCAGGCGCATGTCGGCGATGGGGGACCGTTCATGGACCAGCTTGTTGGCCCGGCCGAAATAGCGGCTGATCACGTGGGTCAGATGGGCCGCCGAATCGAAGGTCAGGTCCGTTTTTTCCAGTCGGCCCTCCCGTTCGACATAGATCTGTTCGGGATTGTTGACCATGATTTCGGTTATGGCGGTTTCCTCCAGGAGGGGTTGGAGGATGTCAAGGCCCCGCATGGCGTCAAAGAGATGGCCGATAAGCAGGGTTTTTTCAGCGACAGTCAGGGGGGAGCCCTGGGTTTGCTGGGCTACCTCCGCCGCGATGATCCGCTTTAATGCATCGTCGGACGGCTCACTGCCCGGCTCAAGGCGGGAGGCAATGCGCCGGATCCAGTTTTGTTTTTCCTTATAGCCGGGTAGCACGGTCAGCCCGCTTCCCATCTGTGTCCAGTCCGGCAGGGTCAGGGGGCTTTCCCTTGCCGGGAAGTTCGAGGATGACACAGGACTTGGGCAAATCGGCAAGAAAGAGGGATAGTTCCCTTTTCGCCAGGGCAGAGGCCGAGGACTTGCCGTCCGGAACCTCAATATAGATGAAGTCACAGAGGACGGCGATTGCCAGGAGCTTGTCCAGGAAGAGGCCCTCCGGATCAATCCAGACGACTGTGGGTTCAATGCCCGAGGCCGCGTAATCCGCCAGGAGACCCACCAGGACCTTCAGATCCTGCCTGTCGCAGCTGACCAGGTCATCGGCCCGGTCGGGCAATCTGAAGGTGAAATAACCCCGCTCGTGAAGGTAGAGCCAGGTCCCCAGGCCACGGGCATCCGGTGGTTCCCCCGCCGCTATCAGGCAAAGGAGGTCACCCAGGGTGGCTTCCGGCCCCCTGCGGAAACTGTCGGTCATACGGAAAAGCGGCTTGAGGGGCAGGTAGATCAGGCGTTTCCCTGTGGCCATTTCCCTGTCGAATACATGCGCGTTGAAGCGCGGGCCGCTCGAAGCCGAAAAGGAAAGATGGCATCCCAGCCGGCAGGAGCTGGTCCTCGACCGCCGACTCCTCCCCCTGTCCGGCAGGTGCTGGCGGATGATCCGGTCCATCTCCCCGGCTCCCGCGTAGCGGGGGACAGAGCCCTCGCCCCAGTGGAGGGTGGTACAGCCAGCCAGGTCAAGGCCGGGGATCCGGGGCCTTTCCCAGGCTGGGGGCGCAATGATCAGGCAGGGTATCCCCCCGTCACCTTCCCTCAGGACCCGCTCCAGGCCGGCCGGTGAAAGGGCATCCAGTTCATAGTCGGCGGCCGCGTGCAAGCGCAGGCGCGAGGCCGCGCGACGGACAAAAGCATCATGCTCATCGACCAGTAGAACCCGCTCTTTTTCCATCAGACTGCCCCCGGGCAAGCCCGCCTCCTCCCTTCCCGGCAACCGGGCCGGTTGACCCATCCTAAAGAATCGGGGCCGGCAGGCCGGCCAGAGGGGATGGCAGGAAAAGACCCGTCCGGTCTTTTTGACAGGCGGCAGGCGGGGCCCTTGCTGGAAAGGCCGGTGTGGTATAGTAGGCAAAACTGAATACTGTCTTATCGTGAGAGGTGGAGGGACTGGCCCTGTGAAACCCGGCAACCGCGGTCATGCGGCGGTGCTAATTCCTGCAGACTGGGAAGTCTGAGAGATGAGGTTGATAAACGGCCTCCTCCCGGAGGCCTTTTTCAGTCAGTTGGGGTGGCAGGCGATAGGATCTAGACAAGGGGAAAAATCTTATGTTCAATTCAACCAATGATTCCTGGCTCTTTACCTCGGAGTCGGTCACGGAGGGCCACCCCGACAAGGTGTGCGACCAGATCGCCGATTCCGTCCTCGACGGCCTGATCACCAATGACCCCTGTGCCCGCGTTGCCTGCGAGGTTGTCGTTACGACGGGCCTGGTCCTGGTCCTGGGTGAGATAACAACCAGCGCCTACCTTGATATCCCCCGGCTGGCGCGGGAAACGATCAGGCGGATTGGCTACACCGGCAACGCGTCCGGCTTTGACGCGGATACCTGCGCCGTCCTGACCTCCATCGATGAGCAGTCGTCCGATATCGCCCTGGGGGTCGATTGCTCCCTGGAAGTCCGCGGGAGCGGGGGCCAAGGCACGGGGGCCGGCGACCAGGGTATGATGTTCGGCTTCGCTAATGAGGATACCCCCGAATTCATGCCTCTCCCCATCACCCTGGCCCACAGGCTGACCCGGCAGCTGGCGGAGGCGAGAAAAAGCGGGCACGCCCCCTCCCTCCATCCTGACGGCAAATCCCAGGTGACCATCCGCTATGAGGGTGAGCGGCCGGTCCATATCGACACCGTTGTCATCTCGGCCCAGCACGGGGCGGACGCCTCTCCTGAACAGGTCCGCGATGAAATCGAGGACGCTGTCATCTATCCGATCCTGGCGGGCGACCTCTTTGACAATAAAACGAAGATCTACATCAACCCGACCGGCCGTTTTGTCATCGGGGGCCCACAGGGTGATACAGGGCTCACGGGCAGGAAAATTATCTGCGACACCTATGGGGGATTCGGCCACCACGGGGGCGGCGCCTTCTCCGGGAAGGACCCGACCAAGGTTGACAGGACCGGTTCCTACGCCGCCCGCCATATCGCCAAAAATCTGGTGGCGGCAGGTTTTTGCAGCCAGTGCGAGGTCCAGATCGCCTATGTGATAGGCCTGGCGGAACCGGTTTCGGTTACGGTGACCAGCTTCGGTACAGGAGCAAGCCTGTCCGATGAGGCCCTGGGGGCCTTGGTGCGCCGCAGTTTCGACCTGCGCCCTGACGCCATCATCGAGCGCTTCGGAATGCTCCGGCCGATTTACGCCCAGGTCAGCAATTACGGTCATTTCGGCAGGCCGGACCTGGATTTGCCCTGGGAGCGGCTTGACGCCCAGGAAGTACTCCTGTCAAACTGAGGAAGGATCTGATTGCTGGGGAGTATCGATGTGGCAATTGAGAATAAAGGCCGTCAACCGGCGGATGCTGACAGGGAAGAGGAAAGGCTGGACCAGACCCTTTCCTTTTCCGGAGTCGTGTCGCGCTTGATTTTCCGAAATGAAGAGAATGGCTACACGGTCCTGGAAGTCGAGGATGACTACGAGGCCTGGACGCTGGTGGGCATCATGCCCTTCCTTGCCGCCGGTGACCAGGTGTCCGGCGAAGGCATTTTGATGGACCATCCCAGCTACGGACCCCAGATAAAGGTCCTCTCCCTGTCAAAGGAAATGCCCCGGGGTAAGGACAGGATAGAGAAGTACCTGGCGGCCGGCGCCGTCAAAGGCATCGGGCCGGTGACGGCAAGGAAGCTGGTCGCCGCCTTCGGGGACCAGACCCTGACCGTCCTGAGGCTTGAGCCGGAACGGGCCGCCTCCATCCGTGGCATCAGCCTGAAAAAGGCCCTGGATTTCAGCCGCCAGCTGAAGGAGGACCGGGGTTACCAGGAACTCCTGCTCCTGCTCCTGCCTCACGGGATCGGTCCCGGCCGCGTCCACAGGATCTACAGGATATTCGGTAGCGGCGCCGAAGAGGTGATCCGATCCAACCCCTATGAATTGGCGGGCAGGGTTCCCGGCATCGGTTTTCTGACAGCTGACAGGATTGCCCTGGAACTGGGGATGGGAGGTGACCATCCGGCCCGCCTCCGGGGTGCCGTTCTTTACACGCTCAATGAAGCACTATTCCGTGACGGGCATACCATTGAATCCGCCTCCGGGGTCGCCCGCTCGCTTGCCGAGCGGCTCGAACTTGAGGGGGACCGCGTCCTGCCTGCCATCGAGGAGCTGATCGAGGCGGGGAAGTGGTCCGGCTGTCGGAGCTCCAGGACAAGGTCAGGGCGGGGATCAGCCCCTTTGAAGGGGGGCCGGGGGCGGGCGCTGACAGGCTGAAAACCCCCACCACCGGCAAATGGGCGGCCGCCCTGGAGTCCCTGACAGGGGGAGGGGTGGCCGGATCGGAGGCCCCTCCAGGGGTATCGTCCGACCTCATCGGCCTCCGTGACGTCGCCTGGATCGAATGGGCCTTGGCCCGGCGGGTCCGGGACCTGGCCGGGGTCCCGGCGTCGGGGAGCAAGTACCTGGACGAAGGGGAGGCTGCCCGGGAGATAGGGGCCATCTCGGACCTTGAAGGCTTCCAGCCCGGCGAGGAACAGTATCAGGCCCTCCTTATGGCGCTGACAAAACCATTCTCGGTCCTGACCGGGGGACCGGGGACGGGCAAGACCACGATTGTGCGCCTCCTGACCAGCATCCTGAAAAAGAGGGGTGAAAAGATCCTCCTGGCCGCTCCGACGGGCCGGGCCGCCCGGCGCCTGGCTGAAGTCTGCCGCATGCCGGCCAAGACCCTGCACCGCCTCCTGGCCCTCCAGGTTCAGGACGACAGGGTCCCCGACGCCTCCTTCTGGCTGTCACCTGATCCACTTGACTGCGACACCCTGATCGTTGACGAATGTTCCATGATCGACAGCTTCCTCTTCGCGTCCCTGCTCTCGGCCGTCAAGCCGGGGACACGGGTCCTCCTGATCGGGGACGCGGACCAACTTCCTTCGATCGGTCCAGGACAGGTCCTGCGCGACATCCTTCTGACCGCCGCGGCCCCGCACAAACGCCTGACCGAGATTTACCGGCAGGAGGCGCACAAGCTCATCGTCAGCAACGCGCACCGGATCCTGCGGGGTGAGCCACTCAAGTACGATCAGTCGCTCGAATCCGACTTCATCTTCATCGATTGTCCCGATGAGGAGGCCATGCAGGAAGGGGTCCTGAAACTATGCCGCCAGGTCCTCCCCCGCTATTACGGAACGGACGGCCTGTACGGGGTTCAGGTTCTTTCGGCCATACGCCGGGGTTTGGCGGGTGTTACGGAACTCAACAGGAGGCTGCAGATCCTTGCCCAGGGCGAGGACTTTCCCGCGATTGAAAGTCGTGGCCAAAAATTCGCGGTGGGTGACAAGGTCATGCAGATGCGCAATAACTACGATCTGGCCTGGAAGATGGTGGAGACGGGCCGGGCAGGTCAGGGGGTCATGAATGGGGAGACGGGGATCGTGCAGGCTATCGGTTTGACTTCCAGGAAACTTACCGTCCTCTTTGAGGATGAGCGGATCGCCCAGGTCGAAGGGGAGGATCTGGAGGATATTGACCTGGCCTACGCCGCCACCATCCATAAATCCCAGGGTTCCGAGTATCCTGTGGAGATTCTGGTCATACCCGGGGGCCCCCCCTCCTTTTTGACCCGCAACCTGCTCTATACAGGGGTTACCCGGGCCCGGGAGCGGCTCTTCATCCTGACACGCCGGCGAACCCTGGCCATGATGCTGAGGAGCAACGAGGCCAATGAACGGCAGGGCATGCTGCGGACCTGGCTCAGGGAATAAGGGGATGGGAGGCCCGCCCGGTATCCGGCAATTCCTGACCAGGGCCCGGCAGGGCCTCGAGCGTTTCTACTATATCCCCAGCTGCGCGGTCTGTGACCAGGCTGTCCATCCACCCCTTCCCTCCCCCCTGGTCTGCCGGTCCTGCCTGTCGACACTCCCCTTCAGGCTGGAGGCTGAGGCGGTTCAATGGCGGGAGTCCTTCCCGCTCTACGCCGGTTTCTTCTACAGGGATCCCCTGCCCAGGCTGATCGTCAGTTTGAAGTTCGCGGGAAGAACCGACCGGGCAGAGGCCCTGGGGCCCCTTCTGGAGGGGACGGTCCGGCGGCAGCGCCTCCTGGCGGATGCCATCATTCCCGTCCCCCTGCACAGGAAAAGGCAGAGGGAACGGGGCTATAACCAGGCCCTTCTGCTGGCTGAGTCTCTGGCCCGGTCCCTCTCCCTTCCAGTCCTTGACGGCCTTCTGGTCCGCCACTACCCGACGGAAAGGCAGAGTGAGGCGGAATCCGCCACCGAGCGCCGCCTGCATCTGCTGGACGCCTTCAGCACCGGCGGCCCGCTTTCAGCGCTCGAATCCCTGCGGGGCCGGCCGGTTCTCCTGGTCGATGATGTGCTGACGACCGGCGCGACCCTGGCTGAGGCGGCCAAACCGCTCCTGGGGGCGGGGATCCGGGTCACAGGTCTGGTGGTCGCCACCAACAAGGACCGCTACATGGGCTACCGGCAGGCGATCGACCCCTGGTATGCAGGGGGTTGAGGGGCAGCACTTTGACTTTTATGGCCGGAGGCTTAGAATGACAGGACAAGCCCGGAAGGGCCTTGTCGGACAAGATGGAGGCAGGACATGCAGATCATCATAGCGGGGGCCGGAAAATACGGCCGGACCGTGGCAGGCGAGCTGGTAGCTGAAGGCCACGATATCACCCTGATCGAAATTGATGAAGGCCGGCTGGAGGCCGCGATCGAGGAATATGATCTTTCAGGCCTGGTGGGCAACGCGGCAAGCTACCAAACGCAAAAGGAGGCCGGCGTCGATCACTGCCAGGCTTTTGTGGCCTTGACCGGATCAGACGAGGTCAACCTTATCTCCGCGATCCTGGCCCGGCATCTGGGCGCGAAAAAAACCTTCGCCCGCGTCGTCAATCCCGACTATTCACCGGATGTCCCCCAATTCAAACAAGGCATGGGGGTTGGGGTCCTGATCAACCCCAACCTGGAATCGGCCCAGGAGATCCTGCGGATGCTCCGTTATCCATCAGCGATAAGCGTGGAAAGCTTCGTGAGGGGCAAGGTCCATATCGTCGGCATCCGGGTGCCCGGAGACAGTGTCCTGGCCGGCTTGAACCTGCTGGATTTCAAGCGGGTCTGCGGCCGGGACCTCATGGTGTGCGTGATCCAGCGCGATGGGGAGGTCTTCATACCGGATGGCAGGAGCGTCATCCTGGCCGGTGATACCATACACGTGACAGGTGAGGAGGACACCCTCCAGAATTTCTATGCCCATACCAACACCAGGGTCCCCCAGGTCAGGAAGGTCCTGATTACGGGAGGCGGGGCGATCGCCTATTGGCTCCTGGGGCTTATGAACAAGCAGAGATTCTCCGTCAAGCTGATCGAGCGTGACCGGGCCCTGGCTGAATTTGTTTACCAGCACTATCCCTGGGTGGACGTCATCCGGGCTGACGGGACGGACCAGCGGGTCCTGGAGGAGAACAATCTGAGAAATTATGACGCCTTCATCTCCTTGACCGGGATCGATGAGGAAAACGTCCTGGCCTCCATGGTCGCCTCCCATAACGGGGTCCAGAAGACCATCACCAAGATCAACCGGACACGCCTGCTCGATATCCTGGATGATTCGGACCTGCAGGGCATCCTGACGCCGCAGCGGATCGTGTCCGACGAAATCGTCCGGGTTATCCGTGCCCTGGAAAATTCAGAGGGCTCCGCGGTCGAAGCCCTCTATCGCTTTGCCGAGGGGAGGGTGGAGGCGCTTGAGTTCGTCGCCCAGCCGCAGAGCAAGGTGCTTGACAAGGCCCTGGTTGACCTCGATTTGCGGCCTTCCTTGCGCCTGGCCTGCCTGGTCCGGGGTCCGAAGATCATCTTTCCCTCCGGCCAGGATCAGATAAAGGCCCAGGACCGGGTCATCGTGGTCGCCACGGGTACCAGGCTGACCGACCTCGACGACATACTGGGAGGCTGAGCTTGAATTTCAGCTCATTCCGATACGTGCAGGGGAGGATGTTCCAGATCTGCTCCCTCTTGTTTTTGCTGCCGGTCCTGGTCGCCCTTTTTTTTCGGGAGACAAGGGAGGCCCTCCTGAGTTTTGGCCTGGTCGCCGTCGGCCTCTTCCTGCTGGGAACCCTCCTGGCGGTGGGCCGGCCCGATAAGCTGAGGCTTCGCGCCAGCGAGGGCATGGCCATAACCTTCCTGACCTGGCTGTCCGTCTCCCTGGTCAGCGCGGCCGCCTTCATGCTGGCCGGGGAAATACCGGGCTTCATGGACGCCTTCTTCGAATCAGCCTCAGGCTTTTCCACGACGGGATCGACAATCCTGGAAAATGTCGAATCCCTGGCACACTACAGCCTCTTCTGGCGGAGCTTCACCCACTTCATCGGAGGCATGGGGGTCCTGGTCTTTGCCTTCATCCTGAATATCGACGCCTCCGCCGACTCCGTGAATATCCTGAAGGCGGAGATGCCCGGCCCCTACTTTGGAAAACTGGCCGCCCGCGTACGGAAGACGGCCGTGATCCTTTATTCCATCTACTTTGTCATGACCCTCGTCACCTTTGCCTTGCTCTGCCTTGGTGGCATGCCGGTCTTTGATTCACTCATCCATGCCCTGGGCACCGCCGGGACGGGCGGCTTCTCCAATAAAAACGCCAGCATCGGCTTTTACGGCAGTTCTTACATCAACTGGGTGCTGACCGGGGCCATGTTCCTGTTCGGCGTCAATTTCCAGTTCTATTACCTGCTCCTGAGGAAGAATGTCCGGCAGGCCTTCAAAAGCGAGGAACTGCGCTGGTATCTGGGCATCTTCCTGGCGGTATCCCTGCTTGTCTTTGTCCGGGTCCTGCCGGAATTCGGCTCGGTCGGACAGGCGGTTGAACATTCCTTTTTCACCGTGAGTTCCCTTATGAGCACAACAGGCTACTCAACGGTTGATTTCACGCTTTGGCCGCTGGTCAGCCAGGTCCTCCTCCTTCTGGTCATGTTTATCGGGGCCTCCGCCGGCTCGACCGGGGGGGGCCTGAAGGTCTCCCGCTTTATGGTCTACCTGAAGACCGCCCGGGAACAGGTCTTCAAGACGCGGGAACCCCGCCAGATCATGGCGGTGCGCCTGGACGGCCGGCTCCTGTCGGAAAGAGCCAGGCAGTCGGTCCTGGGCTACCTTTGCATCTACCTGCTCTTCCTCTTCCTGGGCACGGTCCTGGTCTCCCTGGACAGCCCTGACCTGGCGACCTCCCTCTCCGCCGCGGCCACGGCCCTGAATAACGTGGGGCCGGGCCTTTCGACCGTCGGACCGGCGTCGAATTTTGCCGCCTTCAATGATTTCACCAAACTGGTCCTGAGCCTGCTCATGCTGGCCGGCCGTCTGGAGCTCCTCCCCTTCATCCTCTTCTTTTCGACCCGGACCTGGCGCCGCACTTCCTAGTGGTCAACCGGGGTCGTCCGGAAAAAATCAGCCTTCAATGGTAAGATATCCCATATCCCTAAGGAGCTGTTGATTATGCATTGGACCCTCATCCTTGGACTGATCATTCCCGGTATGATGACCGGTATCGGCGCCATCCCGGCCCTCTTTGCCCGCAATGTCAAGCGGAAGGGGCTGGATATGATGCTGGGCTTCTCCGCCGGCATCATGCTGGCCGCGACCGGTTTTTCCCTGATTGTCCCCAGTATCGAGGCGGGGGGTGATAATCTGCTCCTGGCTGTGCTGGTAACCGGCGCCGGCATTGCCTGCGGCACCTTCCTGATTGACCTGGTTGACCGGCTTGCCCCCCACGAGCACCTGCTCAACAAACGCCATGAGGGGATGGCAAGTGACTCCCTCAAGAAGATCTGGCTCTTCGTGATCGCCATCACCATCCACAACATTCCGGAGGGTATGGCGGTTGGGGTGGGCTTTGGATCGGGTGTCCTGGCACACGGCCTTCCCATAGCCGTCGGCATCGGCCTCCAGAATATGCCGGAGGGCCTGGCCGTCGCCTTTGCCCTCATGCGGGCCGGCTACAAAACCAGGACGGCCTTTTGGATAGCCGTCCTGACGGGTGTCATTGAGCCGGTTATGGCCTTTGCGGGCTACGGGCTCATCCGCCTCTTCGAACCGGCCATGCCCTTCATCCTCGCGCTGGCGGCGGGAGCCATGCTCTTCGTCATCGTCGATGAGGTCATCCCTGAGACGCACGGTGGCGGCAATGAACGGGTCTCAAGCTTTGCCATGATCGCCGGCTTCATCCTCATGATGATCCTGGACGTCACCCTGGGCTGACGGAGGGTTGATCAGCTCAAAATAGGCCCGGGATATTTCTCCGAAGCGGTGGTGGCTTAAGGCGATCAGCCTGTCCATGGTGAAGTCTGGGATGGTGAGGATTTCATGGACACCAAGGCTTCCCGGCGCCATGGTCCGCCTCATCCTCCGCGCGAAATCGAGCTGGGTCTGCAGTTCCGTCAGAAAGCTCAGCATGAGGACGGGCTCGTGGATGAAACGGGTGATGGCCAGGAGGCAGGCGAAGGGATCCTGCCGGCCTATGCCGCGGCCGTATTCCTCCCGCGAAAGCATCCCATCCGGGAGCAGGGCGAAGAGGGGGGCCTCGGGCAGGAATTCCATTATTTCACTGGGGAAGATCCGTTCACCGTGGGCGATGACGTTGCGGTACTCCCTCATGAGCTCGAGGGCGGCGTCCAGCAGGTCACGGCCCTGCTGGACCGGAAAATTGGCCGGCGCGGTCCCTGTCTCCCCCCAGAGCATCCTGGCGCAGACCTCATTCCGGTCATGTTCACGCAGGATCCTGTACCATTTGATGGCAAAACCGAATTCGATGTCGTGGACAAACATCCAGGGCGGGAGCTGCCTGTCGCCCGCGAGGAACTGATGGGAATAGGAATTGTACCCGGCAGTGGCGTGGAGCAGGCGGTACTTGTTGCGCAGGGATCGAAGGGTCCCGGGGGTGAGCTCATTGGTGGGATCGTAGTGACCGCGGTAGAAGAAGTTGTTGGCCGCTTCCTCAATGTCCTCCTGGCTGACCGAACCGAATTTTTCGGAGATCAGGTAGGCGAGCTTGGTTTTAAAGGAGGCCTCCACATAGAGGATGCCCTTGAGGACGGTCTGGTAGAAATCCATGTTCAGCATATGGGCCAGTTGCAGGTCCAGGAGGGAGGGGTGGCCGGCGAAGTCACGCCGGTCGAGGCCGCCGTAGAGATGTTTGTTCAGGTTGACCAGGGAATAGTAGGAATAGGTGCTGAGCGCCTCAATCGCCTCCCTGTCATCGGGTATCTCGATGCCCCGGCTTCGCATGAATTGGATTTGCTCCTGGTAGTTTCGAAAGGTCTTTGGTCTTGGCATGGCTATCTGTCCTCCCGCCCTTTGCCCCCATTATCTCACGGACCCGGTGGTTTGTAGTCACGGTCCTTGACAGGCCGGTAGGGTTCAGCTTCCGGAGCCGGTTCGGGCTCGCCCACACCGTCCATCCACCAGCGGCCGGTCAGGGGGGAATAGTAGAGCGGCAGTTCCCGGCCATTGATCCGGCAGAGCCAGCACTCACCCGATCCGGCCGACCGGGCGGCGCGGCGTCCGATGAAACGGGGCGCTATGATTTCGAGGAAGCGGCCATCCCCCCGGATGATCCCCAGGGGCCGCCGGACACCGGAGCTTTTCATCTCAAGGATGACGGATACGAAGACGGGCCGGCTCATGGACCGAAAAACCCTATGGGGTGGATGACATTCTCAGATTTTATGTCATGTTCCGTGAGCGAGCGGTCGACCAGGGAAATAGCCCGGCGGATGGCCAGGCCGCCGAAACGGGCGCGGAGCGAATCAATCTCGGCCTCCAGCCGCAGGACAGCCTTACGCTGTTTCTCCCCGGGCAAAAAAGACTGCTGGCCGAGCTTTGAAAGTGGGATGAGCTTGCAGGCCCGGACGCCGAGGCTGCGGATCCATTGGCCCTGGCGGAAATTATCCAGGATCAGGGCCAGGGCCGCGGGCGCGATCTCCTGGCAGAGCTGGGTCGGCTGGGGGAGGGGGGCCTGCCGCTCGAAATTATAGAGCTGGTAGTCCCGCATGCTGATCTGGACCGTCCCCGCCGCCAGGCCGGCATCCCGCAGGCGGCTCGCGACCGATTCGGTCAGCATATAGGTGACCGCCTTGATATCCTCCTCCGTATGGAGATCATGCCGGGTGGTGATTGAGTTGCCGATGGATTTGACCGGGACTTCACGCCCGCTGAGGGCGACAGGCGTTGTATCCAGACCCGCGGCGAAGGCGTAGAGGCTCAAGCCGACAACCCCGAACAGGGAGCGGAGGAAGTCCGGCCCGGTCGCGACCAGCTGGCCGATGGTCCGCACGCCGACGCGCCGGAGTTTGCGGTAGCTGGCCCGGCCCACGTAGAGCAACTCCTGGACCGGGCGCGGGTAGACGATCTGACGGTAATTGGATCGGGTGATCAGGGTGGTGGCGTCGGGTTTTCGCAGATCGCTGCCCAGCTTGGCATAGATCTTGTTCCAGCTGACGCCGACACTCACCGTCAGGCCCAATTCCGCCTTCACCCGCTCGCGGAGCCTTTCAGCGACGAAAAAACCGTCATCCAGGGGACAGGCCGTGAGGTCGAGCCAGCACTCATCAATCCCGAAGGCTTCGACCCGGTCCGTGTACTCGCGGTAGAGTTCGCGGGCCAGGCGGCTGTAGTAAAGATAACGGCCGTAATCGGGGGGGAGGAGGATGAGCCCGGGACACTTCTGCTTGGCCTGCCAGATGGTCTCGCCCGTCTTGACGCCGGCTTCCTTGGCCAGCTGGTTTTTTGCCAGCACGATGCCGTGGCGGTTGACGGGATCACCGGCCACCGCGCAGGGAACTGTCTTCAGGGCCGGCCGGGCCAGCATCTCCACGCTGGCATAAAAAGAATTCTGGTCGACATGCAAGATCACCCGGTCACTCACTTGACTCACCTTGTCCTCGGCGGGGGGCTCCCAGCCACCAGCGGTAGGAGCTGGCATCAAAGTAGAGGGTCGCCGGCCGGCCCTCAACCAGGCAGGTGAAGCGCCAATCACCGGACCCGTCCTTGGCCCGATGACGTTGTGGCGTCTGCAGACGCCGGTCAACCTTGTACTCCGAACCGTCGTCAAAACGTATCAAGCGGGGGAAGAGGTCGCCCTCCTCGGTGACCTCCGCCACAACCGTGACATAAATGCGCTCCATATTAACCTCACCTAGAACATTTGTTCTAGTTTAGCTTATCACGTACATATGTTCGGTGCAAGTAACCTTGGAATTGGACAGGACCGGATGCCGGTTTTTTATCGGGGCGACTTGATCTCCCTGCCGTCAGGTCCGTATTTTTTCCGTTTGGCCGTGAGGCTGTCGACCCGGATCCTCCATACGTCGGTCCGGTGCAGGCTCTGCCGGATGGCCTGGTCGAACTGGTCCATATTGTCCGGCGTATAGCGGAGGCTGATGGCCCGGAGGGCCCGGATTTTCTCGTCGTCATCCTTAACGCGCTCGGCCTCACCCGTCAGGATGACCGATTCGAACTCCGTGGTGAAATCATCCTTGAGTGGTCTGACATGGCCGACGCAAGCCAGGGATACCCTGGCCTTATGCCGCAAGGCCTCAAGCTTCCTGCCCTCGGACGCCCCATGAAAATAAAGGTGGCCGTCCAGCCTGACAATCGAGAGGGGGACCCCATAGGGGCTGCCGTCGGGCAGGACGGTACTCATGACAGCGTAGGCGCAGCGATCAACCAGTTCCCATCCGAATGCCTCATCCATCTGCCTGTCCTTCCGTCTCATCCCCAGCCCAACCTTTCAGCCCGGATTACCGTGATCCGACTCCCCCGTCAGGGGGAGGGTATCAATCGGCCCTTCTTCCTTCCCAGTTTACGCTATACTCTAAAAAACAAAAAGAAAAGGAAATCTTATGTGACTCTTGATTGAATTGTTCGCCTGGATAGGACGAAAACTGAAACAGCTGTTTATTTTGATTTACGAAAAGACAGCCGGGAAGAAAAGTCACCCGGCCGATGAACCGGCTGAATGAAACAAAAAGGCCCCGGGATCTGAACCCAGGGCTTTTTTCATGGCGCGCCCGCCAGAATTTGAATCCGGAACCTTCTGATCCGTAGTCAGACGCTCTATCCAATTGAGCTACGGGCGCGTGACAGCCTTCCTATATTAGCGCCCCCCGGCGGGCCTTGTCAAGCTGAAAGGCCACCGTCTTCCCCCGCTGGCAGGAGACCGCGCAGGTATTCCTCGCTGTAGTCGACCTGCTTGAATCTCAAGGTGCCGACCAAGGCAATCACATTGACCAGGCCGATGATGAAAAGGCTCCATTGCAGGCCGAAGGCATGCCGCTCAAGGGCCGTCGGGAGAGAGGACAGCTTGATGAAGCCGTCGGTCAGCAGGCCCCCGATGATGGGGGAGATGAAACCTGATACGAGGGCGCAGGAGGTCAGGAGGCCAAAAGCGGCTCCAACACGGACAGGGGTCATGTCTTTTAACCTGGCCGGTAGCAGGAAAACCACTGGATACCAAGTACCACTGCCTATGGCAAAAATGGCGATACCCGCCAGGACAAACAGGGGTGAGTAGCCGGCGAAAATGGTGAAGATGGAAGAACCGATAATCTTGCAGCTGATGCTGAAGGCCAGCACTTTTTTCTCCTGATTCAACTTGGAGGCCAGGTAACCTCCGCCGAGGCAGCCTGCGATACCAATGCCCTGGATTGTCAGGCCGGCCCAGAGACCTGAGCTTGTCTCAGACAGATGGGCCATCTCTTGGAGATAGGTGGGGAGGACGACACTGACATAGGAATAGCAGAAGAAATCACAGATGAAGACCAAGGCCAGAAGCCTTATCTCTTTTCTCTTCACAAGGTTCAGGTATAGCCCTTTTTCCGTTGGCTTCCGTTTGGGATTGGTGGGCTCAACTCCGAAATCACTGTTCTTGATTGAAAATGTCCAAATAAGTAAGATGACCAAGCTTCCTAAGCTCCAAATACCTAGCGATATCCGGACGGAATTGCCGAAAGCGTAAAAAATTCGCATCTGCGAAACGAAACATATAAGTGAACCAACAAAAGGGAAAAGGGAGTTCACCGTGCTCATGGCGGATCGGCTTTTCCCCTTATAAAGACTCATGATGGTTGACCCCATAAAGGGCAGAGTGAGGCCCAATCCCAGACCGAAAATAGCCCGTCCTGCCAGGAAAATCGGGTAGTTCCCAGCAAGGAAATTTAACAATATACCAAGAGTCGACAAAAACAAGGACAAAGAATAAAGCTTAGCGGTGCCAATTTTTTGACCAATATATGTTCCCACCAGACTACTGAAAATGATTGAAGGGAAGATGATGGAGACAGAAAGGTTAAGCAAAGCCTCACTTTTGACGAGGCCGTAATAGTCCCGTATATGGTTCAGGATGGGGGAGGGTGACATCTGATAAATGTTGAGGATAAGAACGCCGGTGATGATCAGGAAGGTGAGGTAAGGAATTTTTTGTTTTTTCATTAGATACCCTTCTAACAATATGTATAAATACAAATACGGCGGCTTTATCCCGGTCAAGACAGTCAGACAACCGAAGTGCTTTTGCCTCTTTATGACAAAAGGTGAATATGAGACCTTCTGATATCCTAAGGCAAAGTATAGATTCTCTCCATGAATTGTCAAGCCATCGTGTCACCTAGCATATAGTGCCGCCGAAATAGATATCGTGACCTCGTAAATAAATCCCGTTATAATCCTCCTTAACAAAGGAGGTAGAAAACATGGATTAAACAATGGGAACCAAACGACAAATTATTGAAGGACAAAAGAATCCCTACCGCCGCGCAAGCAAGAAAGAAAAGAGTCGAATCCTACAGGGTCTTGTGACTACAACAGGCCTTATTCGAGATCGGGAGTCTGGGGAGTTTGCTAGAATTTTGGACAACTTGCTAAGATAGGGGCTATTTCGTGAACGTGAAAGGTCTGATATCAGGTCATTATGGACCAAATTTGGGTACAATGAATGGATAAGAGATACTCAAATTAGGCCAAACCCTTGCACTTGGAGATCCTATGAACCGACGTCGACGCATGCAAATTGCATTTCATGATTTCCCCACCGGCTTCCAGGGTACACGCATATTCCCTGACAGCAGTACATGAGTCAGCTCATTCTGCAGTTTGCGGGTCAAGCCATGAATGCGATCAAGAAGAAGAAACTGGAGGAGCTGGCGGCCTGCCTGAGGGAGGAAGATTTCAGTCAGGTCAAGGCCGTCGTCGGTTTTGACGGTTTCGTGGATGAAATCGTACACGTCGTGGACAAGCGGATCGATGACGACAATTTCGAGCGCTTGAATTTCATTGTTGATTTTGGTGAACGCATCAAGAGAAGCGCCAACCTGAGCACCAACTTTGAAATGGTGACGGTACAGCAGAAACTGGGGGGCAATGGGCCTATCCTGTCCAATGCCCTCATCGAATACGGGGCCCAGCTAACCTATATCGGGGCGCTGGGCGTCCCCGATGTCCACCCCGTCTTCCTGGATATGGTGTCGCGAAGCAAGGCTTACTCGCTCACCAATCCGGGGAATACGGATGCCATCGAATTCCACGATGGCAAGATCAT
>JAXGOR010000001.1:0-403379 GCA_040767365.1 Clostridia bacterium | reverse complement strand
CCTGACTTTAGAAGCGTAGGCGAGATAAAAGCGCCAAGACCTCGTCGGATCAGAGGTCCTGGCGCTTTTATTGCGAGTGCGAAGTGTAGTGGAGTAGCATCTACTTTTTCGCGTTAGCGATTACATTTCGGATCTCGCTTCTTTTCCTGTACTTTCGATCAAGCTCCAAACCAAGGACCTGCTCGATGGCCTTGATGTTGTCGTCAATATAGTGGAAGGTGTAGTAGTTTTCTGCGACATGACTGCAAGAGAATTGTCGAAGGGAATCCAGCAAACTGAAGGTAGAGAAGACTTGGGCCCCCTTTTCTCCTGGGAGTCTGGCCCGATTCAGTTTCAGCTCCAAAGCCCGCACCAGGACAAGCGCTACAAAGCAGGTCAGGAAGTGGGCTTCAATGTGTGCCTCCAAGGAGACGTGGACCGGACGTGTCCTCAGTTCCGCCTTGGAGATCTTGAAGGTCTCCTCAATCTTCCATAAATCGTGGTAGAGCCGGATGACCTCGAGGTCATCAAGCTCAAGCTCACTTGTTACGATGGCGTAGTAGCCATCCAACCGGGCCTCTTCTTTGATCTTTTCTTCGTCAAGATAAAGCAGGGTCTTGGGTTCAATCACTTCCCCCTCTTCGTTGTACTGCAATCCCTTGATGTAGCTTGCCGCACTTTTATTAATGGCCCGCATGAGCTGGTGGGGACTCCTGAGGAGCTTTCTTGCCTTGGCCAAGGTGCGCTGCCGCTCATAGGCCGCCTTGTCGGCATAGTCCTGGCTATAAAAGATGATCTGTTTTTGGTGGATGGAAAGAGTCTCTTTTTTCCCTTGCTTGTTGGTGAATCTGATCTCCTTGGGATAAATCCTGGACTTGACCTTCCCGTAGTCTCCTGTCTTTTGGTAACCTTCTTCATCCAGGACAAATGCCTTGAACTCCTGGTCTGCCCCCCGGATGGACTGACTGTAAATGTAGCCGTTCCCACGAGCCAGCTGCTTGGCGATGTTGTCCCCGCAATTCATCCCCTTGTCGGCCACAACCACAATGCGGCCCAGGTCATAGTCTTCGCGAACCCGATTCAAAAGAGGATGCAAGGAGAGCTTCTCGCTTGAGTTCCCCGGGAAGAGATGGTAGGCCAATGGCAAGCCTTGGCTGTCCAAAAGCAGGCCCATCTGGACCAGGGGGAAAGGACGGTGTTCTTTACTGGGACCCCGACGGCGAAGAGCATCTTCCTCGTCAATCTCAAAGTAGTAGTTGGTCACATCGTAGTAGGTCACTGCCCGGTCACGGCCGTATTGCTCTTCCAGTTGTTGGCTGATCCAAGCCTGAAGGTCCAGACTGAACCGGTCAAAGTGATCCAGGCTATGGTAGACCGAATCGAGTGTCGGGGCCAAGGTCTCAAAGAATTGTCCCTGATGATCGTAAGCTTGCTTCTTGGATCCCGGATCGATGAGGCGTGAATACACCAAAAGACGAAAGAGGGCATTCAGGTTGAACGCCATCTTCTGCCCCCGCTGATGTCTTCTGAAAAAGGAGTGGATCCCCAGTTCGTGGTAGATCTTCTCAAAGGCCACATAACCCAGATTCCGAAGTCCCCTCTCGCCTTCTTCAATCCGGGTACCCGGATTGAGCTCGATGGATGCCGGCCTCGTTTCCAGGGCTTCTTCTTCGGTTCGTTGACGTGCGATCTTCCGAAAGTGGGCCAAAGGATCGTCATAGATCTTTTCGAGGTCATCCAGATAGCCGATGGTCTCAATGTTTCTTTGCTTGTTCTTGCCGCCCTCTCTGTAGGCCTTGGTAAAGGTCAGCAGGATGCGTCCGTTCTTGGTGCTGTTCTTTTTAACAAACATGGTCCACCTCGCGTAAGCTTTTATGACCATACTATTATATACTATGCTACTAATATTGTCAAGCAAAAAGGGCAAAATAATAGCCCGAAAACCAGGCCATTTACGCGTTCTATCGGTTTGTTAAGCTAGGGGTGCTTCAAAACTCGGGAGCTATGAGCGCTACTTCATCTATGAGGGCCAGCGCTACTCGCATATCCTGGATCCGGACACCCTCTACCCGGCCTCCTTCCATGAGGCCGTCACGGTCATCGCCCCCGACTCGGCGACCGGGGACCTCCTGTCGACGGCCCTCATGCTCCTGGATCTGGAGGAGGGAAAGGCGCTTCTTGCCGACTTCCCAGGCTGTTCGGCCCTCTGGGTGACAGGGGGGGAAATCGCCTTCTCGGAAGGCTACGGGGAACACCGGACCCCGGCCCGGCCCTGACGGCCTGTGCTATAATCCATTAGATCAGAAAGGGATTCATCCCTGGGAGTTGACCATGCCCTTGGCTTATTTTCGAATCTTAACCTTATCGCTGGCGGGGACGACGGTCCTGGCACTGCCCCTCCTGAATTTCAGCCAGCTCAGTGTCGTCCACCTGCTGACCATGCTCTTCGTCATGACCCTGTCCCTGTCCATCCATGAGTACGCGCACGCCTGGATGGCCTACAGGCTGGGTGATGACACGGCGGCCCTGGCGGGGAGGTTGACCCTCAACCCCCTCCGCCACCTGGACCCGATCGGGTCACTGACCTTTCTCCTGGTCGGAATCGGCTGGGCCAGGCCCGTGCCTATCAATCCCTCCCGCTTTACCCGGGTGAAGAGTGTGAAGCGGGGCCTCTTCCTGACCAGCCTAGCGGGCCCCATGGCCAATATCCTCCTGGGGACGATCGCCTGGATTTTCTTCTGCGTCGTCTATACCATCTATCTGGCGACCGGGGCCAGTGGGGCTATGACCCTCACCCTGATCAATCTCTTTACCCTGCTCTTTTCACTCAACATGCTGCTGGCCGTCTTCAACCTCCTGCCCATCCCGCCACTTGACGGTTACCGGGTCTTCGGCGTGGCTTTGCCGGACCGTTGGCATAATGCCCTCATGGCCTATGAACGCTACATCGGTATGGCCTTTTTCTTCCTGGTCATTTTCCTGGGCCGCTATCTTTTCGGGTTCCTGGGCCTGATCCTGGTTCCCTTCAACTACGCCATACAATACCCGATCACCTGGCTTTTCCAGCAGCTGCAGTCAGCCCTGGGCCTGCCACAGATGCCACTGTTTGTCGGATAAAGGACGAGATCATGGAAGAAAAAAAGAAATAAAAGCAAGGACCGGCCCCCGGCGGACAAAAGCCGGTTGTCGTCTCAGGCGCGCGCCCGACAGGGGACCTCCACCTGGGCAATTACGGGGGAGCCATCTCCAACTGGGTGGCCCTCCAGGATGAGTACAAGTGCTACTACTTCATCGCCGACTACCATGCCCTGACCACCCATTACCAGGATACCTCCGAGCTCAGGGAGCGGACCTTGAGCCTGGCGGCCGACTACATCGCCTGTGGGATCGATCCGGACAGGACCACCTTGTTCCTCCAGTCCTCCGTACCCGAGCACGCTGAGCTCTCCCTCCTTTTATCCATGCTGACCCCTGTCTCCTGGCTGGAGAGAAATCCCTCCTACAAGGACCTGATCAAGGAGCTGTCCAATCTTGAGATCAGGACCCTGGGCTTCCTGGGCTATCCCTGCCTCATGGCAGCGGATGTCCTGATCTACCGGGCCGCCTATGTGCCGGTCGGGGAGGACCAGCTGCCGCACCTGGAACTGACCCGGGAGATTGCCCGCCGTTTCAACCATCTCTACGGGAAGACCTTCCCCGAGCCGGCCGCCCTCCTGACCAAAAGCCGGGTCCTGCCCGGAACGGACGGCCGGAAGATGTCCAAGAGCTATGACAATGTCATCGCCTTCTCCGATCCGCCCGAGACGGTGAGAAAGAAGGTCATGATCATGGTGACCGACCCGGCCAGGATCCATAAGACGGATCCCGGCCATCCCGAGATCTGCTCCGTCTTCTCCATGCACAAGGAGTTCAATGGCGGGGACTCGGAGGAGATCGGCAGGCTCTGCCGGGCCGGCCAGATTGGCTGTGTCGACTGCAAGAAACGGCTGGCTGACAAGTTGCTCGAATTCCACCAGCCCATCTATGAGAAGCGGACAGCCCTGCTGGCGGACAGGAAGAAGTTGCTGGATGTCCTGGATCAGGGCTCAAAGACCGCCCGGATAAAGGCCCGGCAGGTCCTGGCCCAGGCCCGTGAGGCCATGAAGATCGGCTTTACGGCCGATTGACCGGTCGCGGGCAAGGATTGAGGGAGGTCATGTCCACTGCCGTGCCAGAACTTGAGGCGACCGTAGCCGTTGACATCCTTGAATACGAAGGACCTCTGGACCTGCTGAACCAGCTGGTCGAGCGGAACCGTATCCCGGTCGACCGGGTCTCCATCGCCTCGATCGCCGACCAATACCTGGCCATTATCCGCCAGGGTCCCGGTTTTGATATGGAACTGGCCAGCTCCTTTTTGCTCATGGCGGCCACCCTGATCCACCTGAAGTCCACCCTTCTCCTGCCGGGCCGGCCCCAGCCGACGGAAGAGGAGGAGATGGATCCGGGCGACCTCCTCATCCTCCGCCTCCTGCAGTACAGGCGCTGCCGCCTGCTGGCCTCCTCCCTCAGCCAACGCCATGACGGCCGGGGCGGGTCCTTTCTCAAACCGCCCACCCCGCCCGAGCGCCTTGGCATCTCGCGCGGCCGGACGGCGGCCCGTCTGGAACGCGGCCGCTTTGACCAGGCCGCCGAGGACCTGGCGCTCCGGAACAGGGCCAGGTTCGACGATACGGGCGAACAGGTGGAGCAGATCCTCTTGCGGGAGCGGGTCTCCCTGGCTGAAAGGATGAGCTATGTCCTCAGGCAGATCACGGGCCGGTCCCGGATCTTTTTCTACGAACTTTTTCCGCCCGAGCTCCCGGCCCTGGAGCGGATCACGGGCTTTCTTGCCCTCCTGGAGCTGGTCTTCCAGAACAAGGCGGAAGTAACGCAAAAGGCGCTCTTCGCGCCCATCATGATCGAACGGAAGGGGAGGTGACCTGCCATGGGTTACGCGGATGATATGGCCAGGCTGGAGGCCCTCCTTTTTGTCTCGGGGGATCCCCTGGGCCTGGAAGACCTGGCCGGCCTCCTGGGGAAGGACCTGGAGGAGACCGGGGCCCTGGTCGAGCAGCTGAAAAGGCGCTACCAGCGGGACCCCCTCTCGGGCCTGGTCGTCCGGGAGATCGAGGGGGCCGTGGCCCTGGCGACCTCGCCTGGCTTCCAGGAGACCCTGGAGAACTTCTACGGCAAGGTCCGGGACCAGAAACTGACGGACGCGGCCTATGAGACCCTGGCCGTCATCGCCTACAACGCGCCGGCCACCCGGGCCGAGATCGAGACCGTCCGTGGGGTCAACAGTGATTCGGTGGTCGCCCGCCTGATCGAGCGGGGACTGGTCCGCGAGGTCGGGGTCCTGGATACGCCGGGTCGGCCCGCCCTCCTGGATGTGACCGAGCAGTTCCTCCTTGATTTCGGCCTGACCTCCACCCGGGAACTCCCCGCAGTCGACCTGCTCATGTACGATACGGTGACCCGTTTCACCGAGGAGGGGGAGACTGGAGCCGGCCGCCGGCCGGCCCAGCCGCTGGTCATCGCCATAGACGGGCCCTCAGGAGCCGGCAAGAGTACTGTGGCCCGCCTGCTCTCGGAGCACCTGGGCATCCTCAGCCTGGATACGGGGGCCATGTACCGGGCCCTGGGCTACAAGGCGCTGAAGGAGGGGATCCCCCCCTCCGACTCCGAGGCTGTCCGGGCCATGCTGGCGGAGACAGTCCTGGAGATCGACCTGTCCGACCGCCTCCAGAAGACCATCCTGGATGGGGAGGATGTGACACCCTACATCAGGACACCGGAGGCCGCCCGGGCCGCCTCTGACATCAGCCTCCTCCCGGTCTGCCGGGATTACTGTGTCAGGATCCAGCGGGAGCTTGGCAGGCGGCAGGCCCTGATCCTGGAGGGCCGTGACATCGGCACCTACGTCTTCCCCCAGGCCCCCGTCAAGTTCTTCGTCACGGCCTCCGTGGAGGTCCGGGCGGGGAGGAGGCTGAAGGACCTGGAGAAGGAGGGTGTCGAGACCAGCCTGGAGGAGGTCATGCGGGAGATCGAGGCCCGGGACCGCCAGGATGAGGGGCGGGAACTGGCGCCGGCCCGGCGGGCGGATGACGCCATCCTGATTGATTCCAGCCACATGAGCGCCCGGGAGGTGGTCGAGGTCATGTTGGAGATCGTCCGGCAAAAGGAACGTGAACAAGCTGGAGCGCCCGAGGGGGGGAGGGAGGCGGCCGAATGATGGTAACCACCGGCAAACACGGGTTTGCGGGGAGCGACTGGCTGTCAAGGTTCATCATCTGGATCGTCCGCCTCCTGGTGACCCTCCTCCTCTGGCCTGTCTTTTTACCCAAGGTGGAAGGGGGACGGTTTGAGCCGGAAGAAGAGGGCTGTATCCTGATCGCCAACCATCATCATATCCTCGACCCCATCTTCATCACCTTCTTCTATCAATCGGCCCGCCTGAGTTTCGTCGCCAAGCAGGAGCTCTACCGGATGAAGCTGATCGGCCGGATCCTGAAGGCCTTCCAGGCCATCCCGCTCGACCGGTCCACGGCCGATATCCGGGCCAGCAAGATGATCCTGGGCCAGATCAAGGCGGGAAGGGTTGTGGGGATCTTCCTGCAGGGGACCCGGGTCAAACTGGCCGAGGCGGGTTCTGTCATCCCCCACGCGGCCATCCTCTATTACGCCATCCGCCGCGGTATCCCGGTGCTGCCGGTCGCCATCGATCCCCGCTACCGGCTTTTCGGCCGGCCCCGCTACCTCTTCGACCTCCCTGCCCGCTATGAGCTCAGGAACAAGGAGCTCCTGGACCGGCAGGAGCAGGAGGCTGTCGCCCGGGAATTCATGCGGCGCCTCTACGAGCGGGTGGGCCTGGCCTACGATTACGAGGGGGCGGAGGAGAACCGGGCCCTTTTTGAGGAGAGGATCACCATCACACCCCTGGGGCCGGGGGAGAGGCTTGTCGTGGGAGGAAGCTGATTTGAAGATTGAAGTCGCGCCATCATCCGGATTTTGTCCCGGGGTCAAGCGGGCGGTTGACCTGGCCTACAAGGCGCTGGAGTCCGAAGAAGGCCTCTGGCTCTACGGGGCGGTTGTCCACAATGAACAGGTTATAAAGGACCTGGAAGACCGGGGCGCCAGGCTGGCGGACCGGGTCGACCAGATACCGGCGGGGGACAGTGTCCTGATCCGGGCCCATGGGGTCGGGCCGGAAGTCATAGAGGCCCTGGAGGACAAGGGTTGCCAGATTCTGGACGGTACCTGTCCCTTTGTTACCAAAATCCAGAAGCTGGTCGCCGAGGCGGCCCGGGAGGGCAAGGGGATCATCGTCACGGGCGCGGCCGACCATCCCGAGGTGACTGGCGTGATCGGCCATGCGGCGCCGGCCCTGCCTGTTTTGATCGAAACGGTTGAAGAGGCGGAGGCGCTTGAGTTTGAGGACAAGGCCTGGTTATTTGTCTCGCAGACCACCTTTTCGCGTGAACGCTGGTCGCAAATTCGGGCTGTTTTGCAAAACAAAATTGCCAATCTATGTATTTTTGATACAATATGTAGTACGACTGCCCGTAGGCAGTCTGATGCGAGGGCGCTTGCCGCTTCCTCCGACATCGTTTTCGTGCTGGGGAGTGAGACTAGTTCGAACACCAACAAGCTCGTTGAGGTGTGCAGGGAAGTGTGCGGGGCCGTGCATCTGATACAAAGGCCGGACCAGGTCGCAAAAATCCTGGCACCCTATGCGACCGGTTCAACGAGGATAGGTGTAATAACCGGAGCCTCAACACCAGACGGGATGATCAGGGAGGTTATCTACAGTATGACAACAATCGAAGGCATGGAGAAGCCTGAGGAGAATGCAGACGTAAATTTCGAGGATTACGTTGACAGCATTCCGGAGCTTCAACCAAAAAGTATTGTCCGCGGAAGAATCGTCCGCTATGACGATGAATTTGTCTATGTTGACGTCAAGGACAAATCAGAGGGAAAGGTCCCTATCCGCGAGCTGGAGAAGAGCCCTGACTATGATCTGGATGAAGCCGTAAGGAATCATCAGGAAGTTGATGTCTATATTCGCAGCATCCGCAGTTCCGATACCGGCAAGGAGATTATGCTCTCCACCGGTTATGTAGAGACACTGAAGCACAAAGAGTATATTCAGCAGGTTTTTGAAGAACGGACACCCATCACGGTCAAGGTGGTCAATGTCGTGCGTGACGGCGTCATCGCCGCCTATAAGAGCATTGACATCTACATCCACCGCACCCAGCTCGAATTATCGGTCGTCGACGACCTGGAGCCCTACCGGGATCAGGAGTTTGACATCCTGGTCACCCAGTTCGACCCCAACCGTCGGCGCATGCGGGTTTCTGGCTCGAGGAGGACCCTGCTCCAGCAGGAGCGCAAGGAAAGCGAACGGGAGATCTGGGACACCATTGAGATCGGCAACGAATATGCCGGTGTCGTCCGCAATCTGACCAACTTCGGCGCCTTTGTCGACATCGGCGGCGTCGACGGCCTGATCCATATCAGTGAGCTGTCCTGGCAGCGCATCCGGCATCCGTCCGAGGTGCTCTCTGTCGGCGACAAGATCAGTGTCTTTGTCAAGGACTTTGACAGGGCCAAGAAGAGGATCTCTCTAGGCTACCGCCGTCCGGAGGACGACCCCTACCGCGACATCGAGGCAAGATTCCCCGTCGGGGCCATTGTCCGCGGTGTCGTCGTGAGGATGTTCCCCTTTGGCGCCTTCATCAACATCGCGCCTGAGGTGGACGCGCTCTGCCACATCTCCCAGATCTCCAACTATCACCTGAACAAACCGGGTGATGTGCTGGTCGAGGGGATGGAGGTGGACGCCCGGGTAGTCGAGGTCTCAGACGAGGCCCGCCGGATCAGCGTCAGCATCCGTGAGGTTGAGCCCATCAACCCCGAGCCCGATTCGGAGCTTGTCCTCCAACAGCAGGAGCAGCAGCGTCGCCAGTCCCAGGCGGGTGGCCGCCGGCGCGGCGGCAAACGCCGTGACGGCCAGGACGACCTGCCGACCAGCTATGTGGACGACCAGGCCCGGTCCGCCATTTCCGAGATGGCCGAGATCACAACCGTGACCAAGGAAGGATCCGACCTGCTTGACAGCATGGCGGCCCTGCGCGATGAACTGCAGGCGGCCGAAGAAGAGGCCGTCGAGGAGAAGGCTGAGAAGCCTGAAGCGGAAGCTGAAGTGGAAGCGAGCGTGGAAGAGGCCGCTGAGCTAGAGGCTGAAAAGCCTGAAGCGGAAGAAAGCGTGGAGGAGCCTGTCGAGGAAGAAGCCGACAAGCCTGAAGCGGAAGAAAGCCCGGAGGAGCCTGTCGAGGAAGCTGTCGAGGAGGAAGCGCCGGCTGAGCCGGTGGAAGACACCCCGGTAGCCATCAGCGAACCCCTGCCGTCCGCGGTCCTCGAGCTGGAGGAAGAGGCCGAGGAGGCCCCTGGACCTGTCAGCGAGGAAGCGGCGCCTGAGGAGGAAGCGGAAGCTGCCCCCGAGCCAGAACCTGAGGCCGAAGAGGCTGAAGATGCCGCGGAGGAAGAACCGGTTACGCTTGAAGAAGGCGAATAACAAGTAAGCTTCGCAAGTTATCAAGGGGACGCCGGCCAGCTGACGTCCCCTTTTTTGAACCCTTGAATTGAAGAAAGTGAAGGAAGCCCCATGATCATAATCAAAGGACTTTACAATGAGGCCAAGGTTTTCACCCGGGAGCTGGAGGAGACGGCCCGCCGTCAAATCCAAACCCTGGTCGACCAGCCCTTCACCAAGGGGAGCCGGATACGGGTCATGCCAGATGTCCATGCCGGGGCCGGCTCCACCATCGGGACCACCATGACCATCACCGACAAGGTGGTGCCCAATCTGGTCGGGGTCGACATCGGCTGTGGCATGGAAACCATCCGACTCAAACAGGACGCGGTCGATTTCAAGGCCTTTGACTGGCTGGTGAAGCGGAATATCCCCTCGGGCTTTTCCATCCGCAAGAGGCCCCACCGCTACCTGAAGGAGATCAGGCTCAAGGACCTGCGCTGCCGTGAGGGCGGGAGGAACGACAAGCTACTCCGCATGGACCGGGCCGAGTTGTCACTGGGGACCCTGGGCGGGGGCAATCACTTCATCGAGATCAATAAGGATGAGGAGGACCGCCTCTATGTGGTTGTCCACTCCGGGTCCAGGAACCTGGGCCTCCAGGTGGCCCTCTACTACCAGAAGCTGGCCTCCCGGCTGAAGCCGGACCTCCCGCGTGACCTGGCCTACCTGGACGGGGAGGAGTTCGATGATTACCTGCATGACATGAAGATCATCCAGCGCTTTGCCGTCCTGAACCGGAAGGCCATGATCGATGAGATCACCCAGGGTCTCGACCTGGACTACGATCTGGATATGACGACCATCCACAATTACATCGACCTTGACAGCATGATCCTCCGCAAGGGGGCCATCTCCGCCAGAAAAGGGGAGCGGGTCCTCATCCCCCTGAACATGCGCGACGGCTCCCTCCTCTGTGAGGGGCTGGGCAACCCCGACTGGAATTACTCGGCCCCGCACGGGGCGGGCCGGATCATGTCCAGGACCGAGGCCAGGAAGAGGCTGTCGCTTCGCGACCTCCACCTCATGATGGACGGGATCTATACCAGCTCCATCAGCCGGGATACCCTGGATGAGAGCCCCGAGGCTTATAAGGCCATGGAGGACCTGCTGGAGGAGATCACGGAGACGGTCAAAATCCTCCATCGGCTCCGTCCCGTCTACAACTTCAAGGCCCGGGGCTAGGGCCCCCCGCGTCCTCCAGGGCCTTGACTAGAGTAATTAAAAAACTGGCCATTGAAGTGAGCTATACAAATAGTGAAGGATTTGTCGCCCGCGGCGGCGACAGCATCCGTCCTGATGATAAAATAGCGGTGTCACAGGAGGTGACCCTATGCTACGTTGGACAAACATCCCCAAGGATTGGATAAAGAAAGACCATTTTCACGCTGTCATCGAAATACCACGCGGCAGCAAGCAGAAGTATGAGTATGACGACCGGATCGGCATGCTCCGCCTGGACCGGATCCTCTATACCTCGACCCATTATCCCGCCAATTATGGCTTCATCCCCCGGACCCTGTCGGATGACGGGGACGCTTTGGACGTCCTGGTGCTCTCAACGGAGAGCCTGGCCCCCCTCTGCCTGGTTGAATGCTATCCGATCGGGGCTTTTTCCATGATTGACGATGACAAGGAGGATGAGAAGATCATCGCCATCCCCTTTGGGGATCCCCAGATGAGGAGCTGGACGGAGCTGGAGGACCTGCCCGAGCATATGCTGACCGAGATGCAGCACTTCTTCCAGGTCTACAAGGAACTGGAGGGGAAGGGGACAGCCCTGACCAAGATCCACTCGGCCAAGTCGGCCCAGGAGGTCATCGCCGAAGCCCTGGACAAGTTCGACCGCTGGATCAAGCGGGAGGGTTGAGGCCGTCAAGTGACGTCAAAAGGGGGCCGGCGGCCCCCTTTATTTTGAGTCTTTTTCTTTGCTTTATTCCGCCAGTCTCTTCAAGACCTCCCGGTAGAGGGCGGCGCCGGCCAGAAGCTTGTCGATTGAAGCCCATTCATTGGCCTTGTGGGCCACGTCCGGGTCGCCGGGGAAGACCGGGCCGAAGCCGACGATATTCGGCAGGGCACGGGCATAGGTGCCGCCTCCGATGGCCAGGGGTTCGGCCTCTGTCTCGGTCAGTTCCTGATAGACGCCCATGAGGGTGCTGATCAGGTGGGAATCCTTGGGCTGGATCAGAGGTGGCATGACGCCGACCCAGTCCGCCTTGACCCCGTGGGTCTGGACGGCGGCGTCCAGGTCGCTCTTGGCCTTATCCAGGTCAAGGCTGACAGGATAGCGGATATTGATGGTGACGACCGCCTTGTCCTGGTCGATGTCGAGAAGGCCGGCATTGACCGTGGTTTCGCCCGTCTCGTCCTCGAAGGCCAGGCCCAGCTTGCTGCCGTCAAGCTCCCAGCCGATCAGATCCTGGTAGAAATCGACAAAGCGGTCGCTCCTGCCCTCCTCCTTCAGTTGGGCCGCTACTGCCTCCATGGCGACGGAGACGGCATTCTTGCCCTGTTCAGGGGTGCTGGCATGGGCGATGCTTCCCTCATAGTCCACAGGATCCCCCTCCTTCAGGGTGACCTGGCAGAGGCCGGGGACCATGTTGACCGCCTCGCCCGCTGAGGCTGACAGGATGGCATCCTCTTCGGTCCGGTCCAGTGAGAGTTCGATGACGGCATTCCCTTTCTCGGCATAGATGGCGGGGAAGACGGCATCGGCGGTGAAGCCGGCCGAGGGGATCTCCTCGACCTTGCCGTAATGCGCCATACAGGCGCTTCCTTTTTCCTCATTGAGGCCGACGATCAGGCGGATGCGTTTGCTGGGCTTGAAGGATTCATCCTCCAGGAGGGATTTCATGGCATAGAGGACACCGACGGCGGGTCCCTTGTCGTCCATGACCCCACGGGCCTTGGCGATATCGCCTTCAACCGTCAGCTCGAAGGGGTCGGTATCCCAGCCGCTCCCGGCCGGCACGACGTCCAGATGGCAGACGGCGGCCACCATGTCCTCCCCCTCCCCCATTTCGGCATAGGCCGCCACCTGGTCGACGTTGACCGTGCGGAAGCCAAGATTGTCGGCTATGTCCAGGAAGGCATCAAGCGCCTTTTTGGCCTCCCGGCCGTAGGGGGCGTCGGCTTCCGGTTCGCCGTCCACACTGGGGATGGCGCAGAGCCTGGCCAGATCCCGGATAAAATCGTCACGGTCGGGGGCAAAAAGCCCGGCAAGTTTCTCCATGGTTTTGGGGTCGACCCCCGGGTCGCCCGCTTCCCTGTCAATCAGTCTGATCAATTCATTTTCCTCCTCCCGGGCGACAAGAGCCGCGGTATAGTCGACGCCTTCCTTGTCGACGCAATCAAGATGTATAGAACAATAAAGATCGACATAGAGCACTTTTTCATCTGCCGGCAGGCCGCAGATGGCGCAATTATTCGGGTCGACGCCAAGCGCCTCCAGCTTGTCCGTGAACTGGACCAGGAAATGCCTGATTGAGGCGGCCGATCCGGAAAGTGCCGTGTCCCTGGCCCGGATGGCGATGAAATTATCCGTCATCTCATAGTCGACCAGCTTGAGGGGGAACTTGGTCGCCTCAAGCCAGGAGGTCAGCTCGATCAGGTTCTCGGGGGCGATCCCGGCCAGGGGGATGAAAAAAGAGGTCAGGATGTCCCGGGTCTTGGCCGTGATGGGGTAGCCCTTGATCTCCCCAAAAGTGTAGTCACCGTCCTTGTAAACGTACCAGTTTTCATTGGCGGCGAATTTCAGAAGTGAGTTGGACAGCATGCTTGGCTTCCTCCGTGCTCAGAGTTAGGGGCCGGACCCCGGCCAAGGACTGGATCGGGGTCAGGTAACCGGTTTTCGCTTTCGTCTACTATAACACTTCCACCGCAGGGGGTACCCTGGGTATTGCCGTTTGCCCGGCTCCCCCAATTGTGCTATCATCGTCGAGGAAAACGCACGGCGCGTCATTCCTGTTGCCCATCGGGGGAGTTGGAACGCGCCGGAGGTAAAAAACAGGAGGTATTATGGCTGTCGTTTCCATGAAACAATTACTTGAGGGTGGCGTTCATTTTGGCCACCAGACCCGCCGTTGGAACCCGAAAATGGCTCCCTACATCTTTACGGAGCGGAACGGGATCTACATCATCGATTTGCAAAAGACCATGCGCAAGATCGAAACGGCCTATCAGTTCGTCAACGAGATCGCCTCGAGGGGCGGTACGGTTCTCTTTGTCGGGACCAAGAAACAGGCCCAGGACGCCATCCGCGAGGAAGCGGAGCGCTCGGGCATGTTCTATGTCAACAACCGCTGGCTTGGCGGTACCCTGACCAATTTCCAGACCATCAAGAAACGTATCGAGAGGCTGCACGAACTGCGGGGACAGGACGAGGCGGATGCCTGGTACGGCCTGCCCAAGAAGGAGATCGCCTCCCTGCGCCTGGAGCTTGAGAAGCTGGAGCGCAACCTGGGCGGGGTCGCCGAGATGAAGCAGTTGCCCTCCTGCATCTTTGTCGTCGATACCAAGAAGGAACACATCGCGGTAGCGGAGGCCAGACGGCTCAAGATCCCGATTGTGGCCATCGTCGACACCAACTGTGATCCGGAGGAGGTCGACTTTGTCATCCCTGGCAATGACGACGCCATCCGGGCCATCAAATTGATCACCAGTGTCATGGCCAATGCCGTCATTGAGGGCAAGGAGGGCTATGAGGTCCAGATTTCGGATCCGGAAGAGGCGAAGGAAGCCGTTGTTGAACCGGAGCCTCTTGAGCCGGAGCCCGCTGAGGCGGTCGCCCCCGCAGTGGCAAGCGACCAGGTTGGCGGCGAATAGAGCTTTGACAAGATAAAGGAAGAAGGGATGGAGGACCAGCGATGCAAATTACCGCGCAAATGGTTAAAGAATTAAGAGATATGACGGGAGCCGGCATGATGGATTGCAAGAAGGCTCTCGAAGCGGTCGGTGGCGACATTCAGGGCGCCGTGAAATGGCTGCGTGAGAATGACCTGGCCACGGCAGAGAAGAAGGCCGGCCGGATCGCCGCCGAAGGGGTGGTCGATGCCTACATCCACGAGGGTGGCAGGATCGGGGTCCTGATCGAGGTCAATATTGAGACGGACTTCGCCGCCAGGAATGAGGCCTTCAAGGGCCTGGTCAAGGATATGGCCATGCAGGTGGCGGCCATGAAACCGCTCTACGTCCGGCGGGAGGACATCCCGGCGGAGGTGGTCGAGCGGGAGCGTGAGATCGCCCGCAATCAGGCGATCAAGTCGGGCAAGCCCGAGAAAATCGTCGAGAAGATCGTGGACGGTCGGATGGAAAAGTACTTCCAGGAAGTCTGCCTTATGGAGCAGCAGTACATACGTGATGACAACCTTACCTGCGAACAGCTGATCAAGGAAATGATCGGCAAGGTGGGGGAGAATATCAAGGTCCGCCGCTTCGTCCGCTATGAGATGGGCGAGGGGCTTGAGAAGCGCCAGGAGGACTTTGCCGAGGAGGTGGCGGCCCAGCTGGGCCGGTAACCGCCGGTGAATAAAAAATGAAGGGGGCGCCTGTCGCCCTCTTTTTTTTGGGAAAACTTCCGTCCGATGTGGGATAATACCCTAAAGGAAGATCAAGGTGGAGAATGCCATGAGGAGGTCGGGACTATGAAATACCGTCGGCTCTTGTTAAAACTTTCAGGGGAATCGCTGGCAGGCGACAAGGGGACAGGCCTGGATACGGATCTGCTTGCAACCTATGCCGGGATTGTCAAAGACCTGTGTGAGTCAGGGCATGAGGTCGGTATTGTCGTCGGGGGTGGCAACTTCTGGCGGGGCCGCCAAAGCGACGCCATGGACAGGATGGCGGCCGACAAGATCGGGATCCTGGCCACCGTCATGAACTCGATCGCCCTGGTCGACGCCCTGACTGCCCAGGGACTCACCGCCCGCCTCATGACAGCCCTGCCCCTGCCGACCCTGGGTGAACCCCAGAACGGGGAGGTGGCCAGGCGCCATCTCGACCGGGGCCGGGTCCTGGTCTTCGCCGGGGGGACGGGAAGCCCCTTCTTTTCGACTGATTCGGCGGCGGCCCTCCGGGCGGCGGAGATAGAGGCCGATGTCATCCTGAAATCGACCCTGGTGGACGGGGTCTATGACAAGGATCCCCGGGAGCATGAGGGGGCCCTCCTGCTGGAGGAGGTCAGCTTCAGCGAGATCCTGGAGAAGAAACTGTCGATCATTGACGCGACCGCGGCCGCCCTCTGCAGGGATTACGGCCTGGCCCTGATCGTCTTCAACGGAAGCGACCCACGAAATATTATCCGGGCGGCCTCAGGCCAGGCGGTCGGCAGCCTGGTCCGCTAGGGGCCGAGCCTTGCGGCCCTGGGCTTGCTGACAGGATTTGTTAGAATAGGGACGCGAGAAAAAGAAGGAGGGAGATTCTATGGCAGTCCAAGATATCCATGAACAGACAGTCAGTGTCTATGAGGACAAGATGAGTAAATCGATCGAGGTCCTGGAGAACGATCTGCGCACAGTCCGCGCGGGCCGGGCCAATCCGCACGTCCTTGATACCATCAGCGTCCCTTATTACGGTGTCCCGACACCCCTGAACCAGGTCGCCAATGTCCAGGTCCCCGAGGCCAAGATGCTCCTGGTGGTGCCCTGGGATACCAGCATGTTAAAAGAGATTGAGCGTGCCATCCAGGCCAGCGACCTGGGTATCAACCCCATCAATGACGGGCGTTCGCTCCGGCTCATCTTTCCCGCCATGACCGAGGAAAGACGGATGGAACTGACCCGGGACGTCACCCGGCGGGGTGAGGACGCCAAGGTCGCCATCCGCCATATCCGCCGCGAGGCCAATGACCAGTTCAAGGGCATGCAAAGGGACAAGGAGATATCCGAGGATGTCTCCTTCAGTCTGATCGATGAAATCCAGAAGATGACGGACAGGTACATCGAGAAGATTGATGAGGTGGTCGAGCGGAAGACCAAGGAGATCATGGAGATCTGACGGCTGCATGGGCGGGGAAGCGAAGCGAGAGGAAGCTGGCCTGACGCACCTGGCCGTCATCATGGACGGAAACGGGCGCTGGGCCGAGGAGCGGGGCAGGCGGCGTGAGTTCGGCCACCGCCGGGGGGCGGATAACCTCCGCCAGCTCTGTATCCTCTGCCGGGAGCGGGAGATCCGCTATGTCACCGTCTATGCCTTTTCCACTGAGAACTGGCGGCGGCCCAAGGCGGAGGTCAGTTCGCTCATGCTCCTCTTTTCCCAGTATTTCAGGAAGTACGCCAGGGAAATGGAAGAGGAGGGGATCCGGCTCCGTTTCATGGGCGAGCGGGAGGGCCTGCCCTCCCACGTTGTCGAGACCATGGAGGAGGCGGAGGAGACCTCCAGGCAGCGGGAGGCCCTCCAGCTCATCATCGCCTTCAATTACGGGGGCCGGCGGGAAATCCTGAGGGCCGCCCATTTGATGGCGGAAGATCTGGCTACGGGGACAGTCTCTTCCGATTCCCTGACCGAGGCCGGCTTTTCCCGCTACCTCTACCTGCCCGATGTGCCCGAGCCGGATTTGTTGATCAGGACGGGCGGGGATTACCGCCTCTCCAACTTCCTGACCTGGCAGACCGCCTATACGGAACTGTACATAGAAGACTGCCTCTGGCCTGATTTCGGGGCCCGGGAGCTGGATCGGGCCCTGGAGGATTATAAGGCGCGTCAGCGCCGCTTCGGCGGCCTTGGCCGTAAAAAACAGGAGTAAAGATGTTAAAGAGCAAAGAACTGAGCACCCGGGTCATCACCGGCGCCGTCTATGTAGCCGTCATGGTCGTTTTTTTCCTTCCAGGCCTCTGGGTGCCCCTGATCCCCATCCTGCTTATGATGACCGTCGCCTTCATGAGCGCCTTCGAGAAGAGCCAGGCCGTCAGGCTGCGTATGCCTGGTATGGCAGTCCTTTCCGTCGCCATCCTCTCCGTCCTGCTCGGCTTGTCCGCCCTGGGCGGAATCCTGAAGGGGACACTCCTGCGCGGCCTTACCAGCGCCATAGACCCTTCCGTCAATACCGTGGCGGCGCCCCGGATCCTGGGCTATTATGCCCTGCTCCTCTTCCTGGTCCTACCCTGGGTCGGCCTGATCCGGATCTGGCGGGAGGGGACCGACAGCCTGCCACAGACGGTGGCTGAAGCGGCCATCATCCTCGCCTCATCCCTGCCCCTGGCCTCCACCATCGCCCTCCTCTACGGCTGCCGCTTCGGCTGGCGCTGGCTGGTCCTGGCCATCCTGTCCGCCTGGGTGTCCGACACCTGCGCCTACTTCGCGGGCCGCTTCCTGGGCCGCCTGCGCCTGGCGCCCGCCATCAGCCCCAACAAGACCTGGGAGGGGCTGGTCGGAGGGATCGTGGGGACGGTTATCCTCTACCTGCTCTACTTCCCCGCCCTGATCGGAGGGCCCTCCGGCTACACCAAGGGCGTCTCCTTCGCCCTGGCCGTCGTCGCGGCCGTGGTCCTGTCCTTGTCCGCCTCCTTTGGTGACCTCAAGAATTCAGCCATAAAGCGATGGTGTGGCATCAAGGACTTCGGGACCCTGCTGCCGGGCCATGGCGGCATTTCCGACCGTTTTGACAGCATCTTCGCCACCCTGCCGGCCATGCTCCTGATCGCCCTGCTGGCGGGCCTGATCCTCTAGGGCCATGCCGGGAGGGCGCCAGCCGACGGAGACGGTACCGGCGACCCTGGCCGCGCCACTTCCGGCCACCAGGGTCCTGTCCCTGCTGGGATCCACCGGCTCGATCGGCCGCCAGGCCCTGACCGTGGCAGAAGAGGAGGGCTACAGGGTGGCCGCCCTGGCGGCGGGCCGGAACAGCGGGGAGCTGGCCCGCCAGATCCTGGCCTGCCGGCCGGCCTATGTCAGTGTCCAGGACCAGGAGGCCAGGGACCGCCTGGTTGAAGCCCTGGAGGGGAGCCTGCCGGAGGCCGACTGGCCGGAGATCGGCCTGGGAGCCCAGGCCGCCGTCCAGGTCGCCCGCTGGCCGGAGGCTGATACAGTCGTAGCCGCCATTACCGGCTTTGCCGGCCTGGAACCCGTCCTGGCCGCCGCCTCGGCCGGCAAGAAGATCGCCCTGGCCAACAAGGAGAGCCTGGTGGTCGCGGGTGGGGAGGTCAAGCGGAGGGCCAGGGAATCCGGAGCCTGGATCCTGCCCGTCGACAGTGAGCATTCCGCCATCTGGCAGTGCCTCCTGGCCGCCCTGCCGGGCAGTGCCAAGAACCTGATCCTGACCTGTTCGGGTGGCCCCTTCCACGGGAAAAGCCGGGAGGAGCTGACCGGCGTGACGGTGGCCCAGGCCCTGAAACACCCCACCTGGTCCATGGGTGGCAAGATCACCATCGATTCGGCCACCCTTATGAACAAGGCCTTTGAACTGATCGAGGGCTGTCATCTCTTTGACCTGGACCACAGCGCCATCCAGGTGGTGGTCCACAGGCAGAGCCTGGTCCATTCCTTGGTCGAGTTCAAGGATGGGGCCCTTCTGGCCCAGCTTGGCGCCCCCGACATGACGGTTCCCATCCGCTTCGCCCTCAGCTTCCCCCACCGGTCGGACAAGGGGGCCCGGGCCCCCTTTGACCTCCTGGCCGGCGGGAAGGCCGGCTGGACTTTTGAGCCCGTGGACGAAGCGGTTTTCCCCTCCCTTGGCCTGGCCCGCCAGGCCTTTGACCAGGGGGGCCTTCTCCCCCTGGTCCTCAACGGGGCCAATGAGGCGGCCGTCTCCCGTTTCCTGGCGGGCCGGATCGCCTTCAACTCCATTTTTGAACTGATCAGGCGGAGCCTGGACCATTTCAGCCAACTATCCGCCATAAAGACTTCATCCTTTGATGATATGATGAGCGCACACCTGCGGGTCCTGGACTACGCCAGCGAGCTCCCCGTCCCTTGACGGGAGGATCCGGGAGGCAGGCTAAAGGAGCAAACAGGAGTATCTATGACAGCGCTTGGAATCCTGGCCGGGATCCTGATCCTGGGCCTGATCATGCTTATACACGAACTCGGCCATTTCCTGGCCGGCCGTTTCTTCCGCTTCAAGATTGACCAGTTCTCCATCTTCATGGGACCGGTCCTCTTTGAGCGCGAGAGGAAGGGCATCCGCTACAACATCAAACTGCTGCCCTTCGGCGCCTCGGTCAGCTTCACCGGCATGGACTCGGAGCTTGAGGGGCAGGAGCTGGATCAAGCCATAGACCCGGAGGATCCGGACCTCTTTGACAACAAGCCCAAATGGCAGCGGGCCCTGGTCGTCGCCATGGGGCCCGGACTCAACTTCCTGACGGCCCTGGTCGTCTTCGTCCTCCTCTTCAGCTTCCGGGGCGTGGTTGTCCCGACAGTCGGCCGGGTGGATCCCCAGACCCTGCTGGCCACGACGGCCATCGAGCCCGGGGATACCATCACCTCCCTCAATGGCCTCCGGGTCGTGACCAGCCTGGACCTGACCATCGCCGAGATGGGCCGGGAGGACCAGGAAGCTTGGGAGATCGGTTACCGCAAACAGGACGGGAAGGCTTACACCCTCTCCGTGCCGCCCCAGAAGGCGCCGCCCCGCCCCATGTTGGGGATCACCTATTCAGAAACGGAGGACGGCCGCTTCACCATCGTCTCCGTCCAGGCCGGGGCTGATAAAGGGGAGGAGGGCCTCCTGCCCGATGACCAGATCCTGGCCATCGAGGGCATCCCCTTCGGCGAATCGGACCGGATCACAGAGCTGATCATGGCCTCGGAAGGCCAGCCCCTCAGCTGCCAGCTGATCCGCCAGGGCCAAGAATTGACCCTGGAGGTCACCCCCTTCATGCTGGAGGCCGACCTGCCCCTGGGCCTGATCCTGACCCTTTCCAAAAAACCGGCGGATGTCATAGGCCAGGGGGTCCGCTATCCCTTCTCCGTCCTGCGGACCACGGTACGGGGCTTCGGCATGCTCTTCGCGGGCAAGATCGGGGTCCGGGATAGCTTGGCGGGCCCCATCGGCATCGTCTCCATGGCGACTGACACGGTGACCCAGAGCAAGTCACTGGGCGATACCGTGGCCAATCTGGCCACCTTGCTGGGCCTCCTCTCCGTCGCCATCGGCTTCACCAACCTCCTGCCCATCCCCCCGCTCGACGGCAACCATCTCCTCCTGCTGGGGGTGGAGGCCATCCGGGGCAAGCCGCTCTCGGCCAAGTTCAAATCCGTGACCGGGACGGTCGGTCTCATAGTCTTCATGATCCTGGGTTTCATGATCATCGCCCTTGATCTGGCCCGGCTCTTTGGTTGGTAGGCCCGGCCATGGGGACGAGGGATAAGACGCGCCAGGTCCAGGTCGGCCACATCCTCATGGGAGGCGGGGCCCCCGTTTCCGTCCAGTCCATGTGTACGACCGACACCCGGGACCCCAAGGCGACCCTGGCCCAGATCAGGGAACTGGAAGGGGCCGGCTGCGAGCTGGTCCGCCTGGCCGTGCCCGACGCGGAGGCGGCCCAGGCCCTCCGGGAGATCTGCGGCCATTCCCCCCTGCCTGTCATCGCCGATATCCATTTCGACTACCGGCTGGCCATCTCGGCCATCCGGTCCGGTGTCCACAAGATCCGGATCAATCCGGGCAACATGCGGGACAAGGAGGGACTCCGCCTGACCGCCGAGGCGGCCCGGCAGCGGGTCATCCCCATCCGGGTTGGGGTCAACGCTGGTTCTCTGGACCTCCGGGAGAGGCAGGCCGAAGGTGGGGTCACGGCCGAGGCCCTGGCAAGGGCGGCCCTGGAAGCCTGCCAGGAGCTCGAGGTCCTCGATTTCCACGATATCGTCCTGTCCGCCAAGGCCTCCTCGCCCAGGCTCATGATTGAAACCTACCGGCGGCTGGCCGAGGCCTGTGACTACCCCCTCCACCTGGGTGTGACTGAGGCGGGGACCCCCTACGAAGGGATCATCCGGTCATCGGTGGGCCTGGGCGCCCTCCTGGTCGACGGGATCGGGGATACCCTCCGGGTCTCCCTCACGGCCGACCCGGTCGAGGAGGTCCGGGCTGCCTATGCCATCCTGAAGGCCCTGGACCTCCGTCAGCGGGGGGTGACCCTGATCAGCTGCCCCAGCTGCGGCCGGACGGAGGTGCCGCTCCTGGCCCTGGCGGAGGAGATCGAGGGCCGGCTGGCCTCCATCGAGGTCCCGCTCCGCGTCGCTGTCATGGGCTGTGTGGTCAACGGGCCGGGGGAGGCCCGTGAGGCCGATGTGGGGATCGCGGGCGGCAAGGACTCCTTCGTCCTCTTCAAGAAGGGGGAGATCATCCGGAAGGTAAGGGCCGAGCAGGCAGTGGAGGCCCTTATGACCGAGGTCGAATCCCTGGTGGCGGAGCGGAGGGAGCAGGCCGGCCAGGACAGTGACAGCCGGTAGGCGGGGGCGGCCGTGACCATCTACGCCAAAGTTGTCCTTGCGGATGTCCCCCGCGCCATTGACCAGGCCTGGACCTACCGCTTGCCCCCCGAGCTGGAGGGACAGGTTGCCCCTGGCCACGCCGTCCTGGTGCCCTTCGCCGCCCTGAAGCGGCCGGTCAAGGGTTTTGTCCTTGACCTGACCCACTCCCTGCCCGAGGGCCTGCCGGAGGCCTCCATCCGGACCCTGGACAGCCTTATCCTGCCGGACCCGGTTCTCACGATGGAGCAGCTGACCCTGGCTGTCGAGATGCGGCGGCGCTACTACGCTTCCCTGGGTGACATCCTGAACACCATGGTCCCGCCCGCCGTATTGGCCGTCAAGGACCGGTCGATCATGGCGGCCCGCCTGCTTGACCGGGAGGAGGCCCTGGACCTGCTTGATTCGGAGGGCCTGCGGACCATGAAGCAGGTCCGGGTCGTTGAGTTGCTCCTGGAGCACGAGGCGGTCCCCTGTACCGAGATCCGTCAGGCGGCCGGCATCTCCCAAAGCGTCATCCAGACCCTGGCCAAAAAAGGGGTCCTGGAACTCTTCCGGCAGAAGGTGGCAAGGCCCCTGCCGCCCGAGACCCAGGCCCCGCCCCCTGACCTCGCGCCCGAGCTGAACCCGGACCAGGTCCAGGCGGTCAAGGCCATCCGGGAGGCTGTCGCCGAGGCCAAGCCGGGGGCCCTGAAGGAATTGCTCCTTTTCGGTATCACGGGCAGCGGCAAGACGGAAGTCTACCTCCGGGCGGCCCGGTCCGTCCTTGAAAGCGGCCGCCAGGTCCTGATCCTGGTCCCGGAGATCGCCCTGACCCCCCAGATGACCCGCCGCCTGACCAGCCGCTTTGGCGAACAGGTGGCCATCCTCCACAGCCGGCTGACCCCTTCCGAACGCTACGCGACCTGGCGGCGGGTCCTGGCCCAGGAGATCCCCATCGTGGTCGGCGCCCGTTCGGCCATCTTCGCCCCCTTGAAAAATGTCGGTCTGATCGTGATCGATGAGGAGCAGGAATCCAGCTACAAGGCCGAGAAGAAGCCCCGCTACTACGCCCCGGACGTGGCCCGCCTCAGGGCCCTGCTGAACGGGGCCGTCCTGGTCCTGGGTTCCGCCACCCCCCAGGTTTCCAGCTTCCAGCGGGCCCTGGAGGGGCCGGCCTCCCTTCTCCGGCTACCGGACCGGATCGGTGTCCAGGGCCTGGCCCGGGTCCGGATCGTGGATATGAGGCAGGAATATTCAACCGGCAACCTGACCTTGTTCAGCCGGACCTTCCAGACCCTTATGGAGGAGACCCTCAGCCGCGGCGAGCAGGCCATGATCCTTTTGAACAGGCGGGGCTTCTCCCGGACCCTGGTCTGCCGGGTCTGCGGCTGGCAGATGCGCTGTCCCTCCTGCGACATCGCGCTCACCTCCCATATCAACCCCTACGCGCCTGACCGGCCGCCTGCCCGCATGGTCTGCCACCTCTGCGACCGGATCAGCCCGGTCCCGGCCCTCTGTCCTGAATGTGGCAGTGAGGCCATCGCCCCGATCGGGGCCGGCACCCAGCAGGTGGAGGAGGCCCTGGCCAACCGCTTCCCCGGGGCCAGGCTCCTCCGTATGGATCAGGACACCACCCGGGGCCGGTTCTCCCACCGCCAGCTCCTGGATGCCTTCGAGGCAGGGGAGGCCGACATCCTGGTCGGCACCCAGATGATCGCCAAGGGCCACGACTTTCCCAATGTCACCCTGTCGGCCGTCCTTTCGGCGGACCAGCTCCTGGCCACGGGCGAATTCAGGGGGCTGGAACAGGCCTTCCAGCTCATGACCCAGGCCGCGGGCCGGGCCGGCCGGGGCCTGAAGAAGGGGCAGGTGGTCATCCAGACGGTCCAGCCGGACCACTTCGTCATCAAGGCCGCTGCCCGGCAGGATTATGAGGCCTTCTACAAGGAGGAGATCATCTTCCGGGAGCGGATGGACTACCTGCCCTTCGGTCACCTGGCCCTGGCTGAATTCCGGTCCTTTGACCAGGGGGAGGCCGAGGCCGCCGCCAGGGCCTTCCACAGGCTGGCTTCCTCTGTCCTGGCCCGCCATCCCGACCTCTTCGAGGAGACGGTCCTGACAGAACCCGCCCCTTCGCCCATCGCCCGGATAAGGAACCGATACCGGTTCCGGGTCCTGGCCCGGGACCCCTCTTTGAGGCTTCTGACCCGGCTCATGTTCTACGCGGCGGACCGGCTCAAGCGGCGGGGCGAGACCTCTTTCTCGGTTGATATCGACCCCTGGTCCAGCCTCTAGAGGGCAGGGCAAACGGCCTGTATCGCCTGCCACTGCCGGCCGGGAAAGCCTCCACATGTGCTAAAATTTTAAGAAAGAAGGAGGCCAGGCATGGCGCTTCGTGAAATCCTGACGGAAGGCGATCCCGCGCTCACCAAGCGCGCCCGCCCCGTTAAAAAATTTGATAAAAGATTGAATGACCTGATCGACGACCTGCTGGAAACCATGTACGAGGGCCAGGGGGTCGGTTTGGCCGCGCCCCAGGTCGGCGTGCTGAGGCGGGTCTTCGTTATGGACCTGGAGGATGACCAGGGTCCCTCGGTCTTCGTCAACCCCGAAATCCTGGCCATGGAGGGCGATCAGGAGGGGCCTGAGGGCTGCCTCTCCCTGCCCGGCCTTTTCGGTATCGTGACCAGGCCCATGACCGTGACCATCCGGGCCCAGGACCGGGAGGGGGAGCCCTTTGAGAAGACCCTGGAGGGCCTGGCCGCCCGCTGTGTCTGCCATGAGCGGGACCATCTGGACGGCATCCTCTTCCGCCGCCATTCCCAGATCCCCCTTTGCGCCTTCAGTGAACTGCCGGGCCAGGAGGAAGAGGGGGAGGAGGTTCCCGAAGAAGGGGAGACGGAGGGGGGAGCCAGCCTGTGACGGTCTTTGCCTTCATGGGGACCCCCGACTTCTCCACCCTGGTCCTGGACCAGCTGGAGGCCGCCGGTCTCCTGCCCACCCTCCTGGTGACCCAGCCTGACCGGCCCTGCGGCCGGGGCCAGCAACTGGCCCCCTCCCCGGTCGCCCTCTGGGGGGAGGAACGGGGGATCAGGACAGTCAAGCCGGAAAAGGGCAGGGACCCCAAACTCCTGGAGGCCCTGAAAGAGATTGGGCCTGAACTGGTCATTACGGCGGCCTTCGGCCAGCTCCTGCCCCCCCCTGTCCTGGCCCTTCCCCCCAAGGGTTGCCTGAATATCCACGCCTCCCTGCTTCACCTCTACCTGGGCGACTCGACGGTCCAGGCCGCTCTGCTGGCAGGGGACCCCGAGACCGGTGTGACCCTCATGCACATGGAAGAGGGCCTTGATACGGGCCCCATCCTGGCCCAGGCCAGCATGGCCATCCCCGAGGTGGTCAACGCGGGCGAGCTCAATCTGGCCCTGGCCCGGCTGGGGGGTGAGCTCCTGGTGGATTCCTTTGAGGCCTTCCTGGAGGGCCGGTTGATCCCCCGGCCCCAGGAGGAGGAAGGGGCCAGCATTACCCGCCTTCTTCGCAAGGCCGACGGTGAAGTCGACTTCAGCCTGACCGCCCGGGAGGTCCATAACCATATCCGGGCCATGAACCCCTGGCCGGGCGCCTTCGCCTTCCTGGAGGGCAGGCGCTACAAGCTGAACCGGGCCAGGGTCTTTGAAGGTAGCCTGGAGGGGACCAGCGGACAGCTCCACATAGAGGGCCGGCGCATGATCGTCTCCTGCGCGGAGGGGACCCTGGAGCTCCTGGAAATCCAGCCCCAGTCGGGGACGGCCATGCCCTGTGAGGCCTGCGCCCATAATTTCACCCCGGGCTCGGTCTTTGACCCCTGCTCGGAAGTCCTGTCGGACAGGCCGGTAATCCTGAAAGAGGGGCTGTGATATGCCTGGTTTGACCGTCTTCCTGGTAGCCATCGGCCTCAGCCTCCTGGCCCAGATCCTGGTCAGCGCCAGTTTTTGGCGCTACAGCCGTGTGGAGGCCAAGTCCGGCTATACCGGCTCCCGTACCGCCCGCCGCCTCCTGGATGAGAATGGGCTGGCAGAGGTCAGGATTGAACCTGTTGAAGGTAAGTTGACCGATCATTTTGATCCGAGGGTCAATGTTCTCCGTCTCTCCGAATCGACCCGGGAATCCGCCTCCGTCGCCGCCATGGGGGTGGCGGCCCATGAAACGGGCCACGCCCTCCAGCACCGGGACGGCTACACCCCCAATAAGATCCGGGAGGCCCTCCTCTGGCCAGCCAATATCGGGTCCCAGGCCGGCCCCTTCCTGGCCGGGATTGGTTTTATCCTGGAGTCCGCCTTTGGCGACGCCCTGGCCCTGCTGGGCATCATCCTCTTCGCGGGCGCCGTCCTCTTTTATCTGGTCACCCTCCCTGTCGAATTGGACGCCAGCCGGCGGGCCCTCCGCCTGCTCGATGGATCAGGTCTCCTGGCCGCCGATGAGATGAAGGGGGCCAGGCGCGTTCTTCGGGCGGCCGCCCTGACCTATGTGGCCTCCGCCCTGACGGCCCTCCTCTACTTTTTCCGCTTCACCGGCATGGCCAGCTCCCGGAGGCGCTGAGAACGGCTGAGCCATGGCCCGGGATGCTAGAAAAAGGAAGGCCGATCCGGCCCGCCTTGCCGCCGTCAAGGTCCTCCACCAGGTTCTGGAGGAATTCGCCTTCTCCAACGAGAGCGCCGCCTACCACCTGTCGGCGCCCGGGCTCGATGCCCGTGACCGGGCCTTCGCCTCGGCCCTGATCTTCGGCACCCTGGCCAACCTTCCCCGGATCGACTACGACCTGTCACAGGTTTCCGCCCGGCCGCTCGACAAGCTGGACCCCTGGGTCCGGACCCTCCTGCGGGCCGGTGTCTGGCAGCTGTTTTACTCCTACCAGGTGACGACCGCGGCCGCCTGCGATGAGACTGTCCGCCTGGCCCGTTTCCTGGCTGGTGAAAGGACAACTGGTTTCGTGAACGGGATCCTCCGCCGGCTTGCCAGGGGACGGCCGGAGCTGGAGGGACCCGGCAGGGAGGCGATCGAGGCGGGGCTGCCGGCCGATCTCTTTGAGCTCTTGTCCACCTGGTATGACAGGGGGACGGCCCTGGCGATCGGGCGCTGGTCCCTGACCTCACCCGATTTTGTCAGTATCCGGGCCAATGCCAGCCGCCAGGAGGTCTTTGATCAATGGGCCACAGGCGAGGAGGCCAAGGCCCTCCGGCTGGAGAAAAGGGCCTGGCCGCCTCCCGCCTGGTCGGTCCTGCCCTCGGGCAGGAATCTGACGGCGACATCCGCCTACCGGGAGGGCCTTTTCAGCCTGCAGTCCCGGGCGGCCATGCTGGCGGGTTGCCTCTCGGGGGCCAGGACCGGGGACAGGATCCTTGACCTTTGCGCGGCCCCGGGTGGCAAGACGGGGCACGTGGCGGAACTGACCGGGCCGGGGACCTCCCTCACGGCCTGTGACCTCAGCCCGGAACGGGTGGCCCTCCTCCAGGCCAACCTGGACCGCCTGGGCCACGGGGGGGTCAGGACCTGCGTCCAGGACGCGACGGTGGCCCAGCCGGCCTGGGTAGAGGCCTTTGACCGGGTGATCTGTGATGTCCCCTGCAGCGGGCTCGGCCTCCTCCAGAAAAGGCCCGAGATCAGGTCCCGGGTGACCCGGGAATCCATTGACCGCCTGCGGGCGCTCCAGGCCGCCATCCTGGAAAGGGCGGCCAGCTATGTGGCGCCGGGCGCCTCCCTCCTCTACACCACCTGTACCCTGAATCCGGAGGAAAATGAGGACCAGGTCCAGGCCTTTCTGGCCTCGGACCAGGGACGGACCTTCCGGTTGGACGATTTGGCGGATGAGTTGGAGGAGCTCCTGGGCGCTTCCCTGCCGGCGCCCTTGTCGGACCGCCTGCCCGCCACAGCCCTTCTCCTGCCTCACCGGGACGGGACCGATGGCTTCTTTATCGCCCGTCTCCGCCGGGTCGGTCTTTAGGCCTTTATATTGCGTGAAGAGGGGTAAAATGCTAGAATCACTCGGTGATACGTATTATTTGCCGCCGTCTTCGGAGGGCGGATGGAAGCAGAGGACCTGGCCCCCTGGCCTGGTCGGGCGCGACGAAGGATAAGGCATGGCCGATCATTCAATAAGTTATTCGGGGATGACCCATCAGGGCCTGGTCCGGGATCGGAACGAGGACCGCTACGCCATGGACATTCCTGAAGAGGGATGGCCTCTTATTTTTATCGTCGCCGACGGACTGGGCGGCCACCGGAACGGTGAGCTGGCCAGCCGGACGGCTGCCACCTTCGCGGTGCCCTACCTCCGGGAGAGGCTACCCCGGGACAATGATCCTGAAGCGGTCAAGAAGGTCCTGGAGGATACGCTTCAAAAGGCCAATGTCAAGGTCTATACCACCTCATTGGAGAACCCTGAGAACACCGGTATGGGGACCACCATGACCCTGGCCGTCCTCTATGAGCACAGCTGCTACGTGACCCATATCGGCGACAGCCGCGCCTACCTTCTCCGGGGCAAGAGCCTGGAACAGCTGACGGAGGATGACACCTACGTGGGCCAGATGGTCGCCTCCGGGTCCCTGGACGAGAGTGAGGTCGTCAGCCACCCCAGGCGGCACGTGCTGACCCAGGCGCTGGGCTATCCGGAATACGTTGAACCCCATATCAGCCATATTGATTTGCTTCCCAAAGACCGCTATCTTCTTTCGAGTGATGGGCTTCACGGCGTCCTGACGCCGGAGGCGGTCACCCGGACCCTCCGCCGGTCGGAAACTCCGCAGGAGGCGGCGGCGTCCTTAATCGAACAAACGCTACAGGCGGGAGCGCCTGACAACGTCACGGCCGTTGTCATCTACGCCTGACAGGAGGTTTGAATGATCTCGTCACAATCATTTGCCGCCGGTACCGTGATCGCCCAGCGCTATCGGGTGGTCCGTATGCTGGGACAAGGCGGCATGGCGACCGTCTATTTGGCGGATGACCGGAATACCGGTCAGCAGGTTGCGCTCAAGGTCATGCATGATGATCTGGCCGATGACCCTGAATTCGTGCGCCGTTTCGCGACGGAGGCCAGGGCGGCGGCCAGCCTCGACCATCCCAATATCGTCAGTGTACTGGACTACGGTTCCTATGAGGGAATCCGCTATATCGTCCAGGAGTACGTTGAGGGGACCACCCTGAAGGATATCATCCGCCGCAACGGCCCCATCGATTACAAGCTGGCGACCCCGCTTCTGATCCAGATCGGCCTGGCCCTGGAACACGCCCACCGGCGTGAGGTTATCCACCGCGACATCAAGCCGCAAAACATCATGATCACCCGGGACATGGTGGCCAAGGTGACCGACTTCGGCATCGCCCGGGCCTCCAGCACCAACACCATCACCCTGACGGGCGGGGTGGTCATGGGCTCCGTCCATTATTTTTCGCCGGAGCAGGCCCGGGGCGGCCAGGTGACGGCCCGTTCGGACCTCTATTCACTGGGTATTGTCTTTTACGAAATGCTGACGGGCAAACTGCCCTTTGACGGGGAATCCTCTGTCGCGGTCGCCATCAAGCACCTCCAGGAGGTGCCGCCGGCCCCCTCGACCTACATCCCCTCCCTGCCGCCCGCCTTGGACCGCATCATCTTCCGCTCCATCCAGAAGAACCCCAAGGCCCGCTACCAGTCGGCCCGGGAATTCGTCGATGAACTCGACTCCTTCATGGTGGACCCGGACGGGGTCTACGGGGTCATCCCCAAATCGGCCGCCCAGTGGGAGGCCAATTCAACCTCAGCCCTGAGCGCCCAGACAGGGGAATCCAATTACGGGCGGATCAAGGAGATTGAGCAGACCTTCAACAAGCGGCGGTCCTCCCGCCAACGGGATACGGCTGTCGCCATCACCGTGGTGGTGGCCGCTGTCCTCCTCCTGGCCCTGCTGACCGTCTGGCTGGTCAAGCGCTTCGCCCCTGACAACGGGCCGGATACGGAACTGGATGAGATCCTCCTGCCCAACTTCCAGGGGAAGAGTGTCCACGACATCGCCAACCAGCTGGAGATGCTGGAGAGCGCCGGCATGATCGTGGAGCAGGAATATGAGATGAGCGATACCGTCCTGGAGGACATTGTGCTCCGCCAGGACCCTGAATCCGATGGTACCCTGAAGATCAAGCCCAAGGACGCCCGTCTGACCCTCTATGTCTCCCTGGGCCAGAACTCGGCCGTCATCCCCCAGGTGGCCGGTAAATCCTTCCAGATTGCCGATATCGAGCTCCGGGCGGAGGGCTTCCTGGTCAAATTCACCCAGGAGGTCTCGGACAATGTGGGCCGGGACATCGTGATCCGTACGGAACCGGCCGCCGGGGAGCTGGCCCCCAAGGGCTCGACCGTGGAACTCTTCTACAGCGCCGGCCCCCAGTTTGTCGTCATGCCGGACCTGGTCAGCCTGCCCTATACCCAGGCGGTCAAGCTGATCGAGGACAATTCGCTCCTCCTGGGCGGGGAGAGCTCACTGACCGGCGCCGACGTGCCCGACAACGACAAGTACGTAATCAAGCAGTCACCCGAGCCGGGCGGCAAATACCCACCCAACACCCTGGTCATGATCACGGTGGGCACCGCCAAGGATCTCTACGATTTCCAGAACCCGACCACCATCCCCGAAGAGGCCACCATGCTGGAGGTGCGGGGTATGACCTTCAAGCGGGCTATGGCGGAGCTGGAACCCTTCGCGGTTGCCAAATACACCATGGTCAAGTGGAATCCCGCCACCAGCCTGGATCCCAATAAGTCAGCCGACCGGGACTCCATCTATATCCTGGAGCAGGATCCCAAGCCGGGCATCAAGTTCAAGCCCGCCAACGGGGTGGTCCTGACCTTTGGTTCAGCGGCCGATCTGGAGGCCTACCGGAACCCGACCACCACGACGACAACGACGAAACCGACTACCACGACGACAGCAAAACCGACGACAACAACAACGATCACTGAGCAACCAACGACAACAGAAGAACCTGGACCGGAAGAATGAGTTAATAGTAGACGGAGAGAGTCATGGCAGTCATACACGGAAAGAAAGAAGAAGATAGGAAGCGGGCCCTCTTCCTGGACCGGTCGGTGGCCCTGCTCTGCCCCTCCATCCTCTCCTCGGACCTGGCCCACCTGGCCCGGTCGATCGAGGAGTTGGGCGATGCCCTGGATGTGATCCATTGCGATGTCATGGACGGCAACTATGTCCCCAACCTGACCTTCGGGGCCCCGGTGATCCGGTCCCTCTCCCGCTATTTTGACAAGCCCATCGATGTCCATCTCATGTGCCGGAGACCGGAGATCCTGGTCGAGGACTGCGCCCGGGCAGGGGCGACTACCCTGGTGGTCCATGTGGAGGCCGCCGCCCATATCCAGAGTCTTCTGACCAAGATCCGTGAGCTGGGCTGCTTTGCCGGGGTCGCCCTCAATCCCGCGACGCCGCTGGAAAGCTTCAAGTGGCTCCTGCCCGATATCGATATGGTCCTTTTGATGACCGTCAACCCGGGTTTTGGGGGCCAGGTCTTCATCTCCCAGACCCGGCAGAAGATTGTGGACTGCCGGCGTATGATCGACGAATCGGGCTACCCCATCCGGCTGGAGATCGATGGGGGGATCTCGACTGACAACGTGGCCGACCTGGTCAGGGCCGGCGCCGATATGATCGTGGCCGGTTCCGGTATATTCGATACCCCCTCTCCCAAGGAGACGGCGGCGGAATTCCAGCGCCTCATGCGGGGCGCCAAAGCCAAACTCTAATCAGTCATGGAAGAAGTTACTTTTGATGCCCTGATCGCCCTGGCGGGATCGGAGGGTCCCTTCGACCACTTTTCCGCCTGGGCCCTGGACCGGTCCGCCCTGCTGGTGGCCGCTGACGGCGGCAGCGACTGCCTGCTCAGGCGGGGCTACCGGCCCAACCTGGTGGCCGGTGATCTTGACTCCCTGTCGGCCGGGAGCAGGGAGATCCTGCCGGCGGAGACCATCCTCCTGGAGTACCCGCAGGACAAGGACTATACGGACGGTGAGCTGGCGACAGCGGCGGCCGTCCTCCTGGCCGGCGGCGCCCATTCGGATGACCGGGCCTTTTCGGCCCAGGATGGTGGGGAGACCCTCTACAGGGCCTTCAAGACAACCAACCTGATCGGCAGGAGCTTCATCTTCCTGAACCATTGCGGCATCCGCTGCGACCACGCCCTGGCCAATATCGCCCTGGCCCGCCTCCTGGTGGTGGAAGGGGCCCGGGTCTATATGACGGACGGGACCACCCTGTCCCGGATCCTGATCGGGCCTGCCTCCATTGACAGGGTCTTCCCGGCCAGCTGCTTCGACAGGGCCAGGGAGGAATCACCGGGGCAGACCTTCCTTTTCTCGGCCCTCCCCCTCGATGACAGGGTGGGCGGCCTGACGGTGACAGGGCTCCGCTGGGGATTGGACCGGGCGGAATTGCGGCGGGGCCGGTCCCTGGCCTTGAGCAACCGGGCCGAGGGCCCCTATCCCGACCAGGTCTCCCTGGAGCTGGAGACAGGTACGGTCATGCTCTTTACCTACCCCCAGGGCCTTTAGGCCCGGGGAAAAAGGGATCCAAAATCGGGAGTTAAAAAAGGGGCGCGCCGCGCCCCCTTTCCTTTAGTCCTCCAGGACCAGTTTTACATAGCGTTTCTTGCCCAGGCGGATGATCAACTGGCCATCGGTGAAGAGATCCTCGGTCAGGCTGGTGAAGAGTTCCCTGACCGGTTCATCCTGGACATAGAGGCCGCCCTGCTCAATCAGGCGCCGGGCCTCCCCCTTGGATTTCACCAGCTTGTGCCCGGCCAGGAGATCAATGAAGCTCTTGCCCAGCTCCTGGCGGCCGATGACCTGTGAGGGCATGGCGGTATCATCACCACCCCCGCCGAAGAGGGAGCGGGCCGCCTCCTCCGCCTGCCTGGCCTTGTCGGGGCCGTGGACCAGGGCGGTCACCTCGTAGGCCAGCCTTACCTTGCCCTCATTGATGGCGGCGCCTTCCAGCTTGTCATAGGCCCCGATCTCCTCCAGGTCCATGAAGGTCAGCATCCGCATGCATTTGGTCACGTCGGCGTCGTCGAGGTTGCGCCAGTACTGGTAGAAATCGTAGACGGAGCACTTATTCTCATCCAGCCAGAGGGCCCCCTTGGCGGTCTTGCCCATCTTCTGGCCGTCCGCTGTCTCCAGCAGCTTGAAGGTCAGGCCATAGGCCGCTTCCTGCTCCTTTTTGCGGATCAGCTCGGTACCGGCGATGATATTGGACCACTGGTCATCGCCACCTGCCTGGAGGCGGCAGCCGTACTTACGGAAGAGCATGAGGAAATCGTAGGCCTGCAGCATCATATAGTTGAATTCCAGGAAGGTGAGGCCGGCGTCCAGCCGCTGCTTATAGCAGTCGGCCGCCAGCATGCGGTTGACCGTGAAATGGGGGCCGACCTCCCGGATGAAATCAATGTAACGGGCCGGGACCAGCCAGTTGGCGTTGTCGTCCAGGATGACCCTGCCGGAGGAAAAATCGAGGAAACGCTCCATCTGCTTCACAAAACAGGCGACATTATGTTCGATGACCTCCGGGGTCATGACCGCCCGCATATCGGTTCGGCCCGAGGGGTCGCCGATATAGCCCGTTCCGCCCCCCATGAGGGCGATGGGCCGGACCCCGGCCTGCTGCATATGGCTCATGATCATGATCTGGACCAGATGGCCGGCGTGGAGACTGTCGGCGGTCGGGTCGAAGCCGACATAGAAGGTCGCGCCCTCCTCGGACAGATAATGGCGCACCTCTTCTTCGTGGGTGACCTGGGCAACATAGTCCCGTTCCAGAAGTATGTCGTAGACATCCTGCTTCATGCGTGCGACCTCCTTGATGAATTATCGATAATAACTGTAGCACAAAAGGCCATCAGCGGACCCGGATGACCTGGCGGTCGAACTCACTTTGCCGGGGGAGGCCGGCCTCCCGGTTCCAGAAGGCCTGGGCGAAGAGGTCCAGCCTTGCCTGGGCCTGGGCGGATTCCTCCTTCAGGAGGCGGAAGTCAGAGGCCTTGACGATGAGGGGGAGCTGGGCCAGCTTTCGCATGAAGGAGAGGAGCCTTTGGCCCCGCCGGTTGAAACCCAGGACCCGGATATAGCCCGGCCCGTCCTGGGTGAGGGCCTGGTCCTCGGCCTCCACCCCCAGGGCGGTGGCCAGGATGGCCCGCCGGACCCGGGAGGCGGGGTGGGCCCGGCTGGCCAGCCTCTGGACCAGGTCCTGGTAGGGGCAGGGACCCATCCCCAGGGCGGCCGCCGGATCCTCCCGGACCATCTTGGCTATCCGGTTGGCCAGGCCCCCCTGCATGCCTGCCATGGCCTCCAGCCTGACGGGGTCACGGAAGACGGGAGTGAGGAGGAGGGAGAGGGCGGTCATCTCCTCGTGGAGCAGGCCCTCCCCCCGGCTGGCGGCCGAAAGGACAGCAGCGACTGAGGCGGGGGGCAGGTAGTGGGTCAACTCCCGCATGAGAGGCCACAGGGTCTTGTCATCCCCGGTCCGGAGGGCCTCCCAGATGATCTGCCGGATCAGGCTGGCCGAGTATTTCTCCTTGTCAAGGAGGGGCAGGGCCCGGGTAGGGAGGGGGCCGAAGCGGAGGAGGGCCTTCTCATATTCCACGGCCAGGATGCTGTTGGAATGGCGGAGGAGCCGGCCCAGGGAGGGATCGGCTGCCAGTTGGGTCAAGGCCTCTTCCCGGGCGGCCGCGAAACCCAGGCCCCGGGCGATCCCCTGCCGGATGGCCTGGCCCAGCTCCGGGGACTCCCGGGCCAGGAGGGCGGCTGCCTCCTTGATCGCTTCCTGAGAGTCAGGGTCCTCCGTGCCATAGGCCAGGTTTCTTACGACCCCGGTCGCCAGGAAGGTCCGGACGGCACCCTCGGCGAAACGCTCGGCCGAGGCGGCCGCGAAGGCCTGGGGCAGCTCCAGGACCAGGTCGGCTCCCGCGTCCAGGGCCAGCCGGGTCCTCACCCCCTTGTCCAGGAGGGCGGGGACGCCGCGCTGGCAGAAGGGGCCCGAGAGGCAGACCACCAGGCCGGCCTCCCGGCCGTAGATCCGGCGGAGCTGGGCCAGCAGTTCCGCATGGCCCAGATGGAAGGGATTGTATTCGGCTGTCAGGGCACAGGTTTCCATAGCAGGTGGGGGGACGTCCGCCTTTCGTCCAGGTCTCAGGTCCAGGATTGATGCTAAAATCAAGCTAAAGGATGGACCCGTAAATGTCAAAGAAAAGGCAAGGCCTTCTACTCGTCACGGCAGGGCTTCTGGCCCTGGTTTTTCTGGCTGTCCTGGTCTATGAGATCGGCTGGAGGGCGGGGGGGAGCAAGAGGCAGTTGCCCGACCTGCCCGGCTGGGCCAAACCGGCCGGCCTCTACGATCCGGACCTCCTTGCGCCCGGCCTCCGGAAGATCCTGGAAAGGCGCCTCCTGGTCCCGGTCAGCCTGGGGGGGGACCTGTCGGCCAATCTGCTCGCCTCCTCCTATGAGACAGCGCCAAGGCGGGGAGGGGAGGGCAGCCTGTCGGAGAGCTACCGGGCCCTGGACCAGGTCATGTATGGCCGGGCGCTCGCCCGGATGGGCAAGCGGTCGGAATTCCTGGCCTGGGCCGAGGCCTTCAATGGGGCCTTCCGGGGTGGGGAGGGGGACTTCCATGCCGGCAGCCTTAAAAGGGACCAGGAGGGGGAGATCTCCCGCCTCGACGCCCACTGGAGCGTGACCCTGGCCTATACCCGGGCCCTGCTGGAGGGCTATCAGGCCTTTGGCGGCAAGGCGATCGCCAGTCTGATCCAGGCCGAGTCGGACCTCCTCCTGCCGCTTTTCAGTGAAGGAAAGACGGCAGGGGAGCTCCTGGCGGGCCCCCGTACCCTCCTGGCCTATGACGACTGGGACATCCCCCCGCCCGGCACCCTGCCGGAGCCGGGAGAAGGGCCGCCCCTCACCGAGGCTGTCGGCACCCACCTGGCCGATATTGATCTTTGGGCCCTCCTGGCCCTCTCCCGCTTTGATCCGGCCTGGGCGCCCCTGGCCGCCGACTGGCAGGAGCTCCTGGCCGGGGCCAGGCTGGAGGGCGGGTCGCCCTGCCCCTTTATGCCTCGGCCGTGGAGGAGGATGGCAGGACCTATCTCTCGGTGACAGGCGACAGCCTGCTCTCCCGGACCAGGGAACAGATCACCCTGGCCCTCCATCTGGCCGAGGTCGGGACGATCGATCCGGCCTTCCTCTCCTTCATCCGGTCACAGCTTCGCGACAACAAGAGACTGCCTGAGGGCTGGAATCCAGTGACGGGTGGGGCCGCCTCCGGTTACGCCCAGCCCTGTGACTACGCCCTGGCCCTCTCCCTGGGCCGGGCCTGCCAGGATCAGCTCCTGATCGATTCGGCCCGGGAAGTCCTCATGTACGCCTACGCCTCCAGTCAGACCAGTGACATCTTTGGGGGCTGGTACAGGCCGGGGGAGACTGCCCGGACCTTTACGCTGACGGCCGAGGACAACACAGCCGTCCTGGTCGCCCTCCGATGACACTGTGTTATAATTTTGCTGGCTTTGCTAGCGGCAAGGTCCGCCCTGCCGCGCGAATCCTTATAAGGGGAGCCGGGTGTTTTACCCGTGTCTTCTTGTTCTGCGTCAAGTGCTGTGAAAAGGGAAATGAGGCGATTGACTATGGATTTTATGGAAGAGATAGTGGCGAAAGCGCGGAAACTTGAAAAGACAATTGTTTTGCCTGAATCAGGCGACAGGAGGGTAGTGGAAGCCGCAGCGGCCGTAACAGCGGACGGGGCGGCTAAAATTATTTTGATTGGGGATGAGGCGCGGATCCTGGAGGATTTCCCCGATCTTGCCCTGGACAAGGTGACCTTTATGAATCCGGCCACCTACGACAAGCTCGATGAGATGGCGGCGACCCTCCATGACATCAGGAGGCATAAGGGGATGACCCGGGAGCGGGCCGATTCGCTGGTGGAGGACCCGACCACCTTCGGCATGATGCTGGTGAAGTTGGGCCTGGCCGACGGCCTGGTGGCCGGGGCGGTCAATACCACGGCCGATACCCTGCGACCAGCCCTCCAGATCCTGAAGACCAAGCCGGGGACCAAGCTGGTGTCGACCTACACCCTCATGATCGTCCCCAACTGCGACTATGGTAGCCAGGGCATGTTCCTCATGTCCGACTGCGCCCTGAATCTCAACCCCACCGTGGAGGAGCTGGCCGAGATCGCCATCAGCTCCGCCAGATCCTGGCGGCAGCTGACCGGAATCGAGCCGCGGGTAGCCCTGCTCTCCTATTCCTCCCTGGGGAGTGGCCTGGGGGAGATGCCTGAAAAGGTCTCCAAGGCGGCCAGCCTGGCCTGCAGTCTGGCCCCCGACCTCATGATCGACGGGGAGCTCCAGGCCGACGCGGCCCTGGTACCCGAGGTGGCCAGGATGAAGGCCAAGGACAGTGCCGTCGCGGGCTCGGCCAACTGCCTGATCTTCCCGGACCTCAACGCGGGGAATATCGGCTACAAACTGGTCGAGCGCCTGGCCAAGGCGAGGGCCTATGGCCCCATGCTCCAGGGCATCGCCAAGCCGGTCAACGATTTATCACGTGGCTGCAGCGCGGCCGACATCGCGGGTGTAGTCGCCCTGACGGCGGTGCAGGCCGTGGGATCCGACGCCTAGGTCGGACCATAGATTAGGATTATTGAAGCGTAAGGAGCTTATTAAATGTTAATTCTCGTCATCAATTCGGGAAGCTCATCCCTGAAGTACCAGCTGATTGACAGCGCCGACAAGGCCGTCCTGGCCAAGGGCATCTGTGAGCGCATTGGCCTGGATGAGCCCATCTTCAAGCATGAGGACAAGGCCGGCTATACCATCGACCAGGTCCGTTCCATCGATACGCACGCCGATGCCGTCCACATTATCCTGGAGACCCTTTTGGATCCGGAACATCCGGTCATTGATTCGCTTGACGCCCTGTCGGCGGTCGGCCACCGGGTGGTCCATGGCGGCCCCTATTTCTCTGAGCCGGCCCTGGTCCTGGATCCGCAAAAGGCAGCCATCCGGGAGTGCGCCGGCTGGTGCCCCCTTCACAACAACGCCAACCTGCTGGGTATCGAGGTCTGCGCGGAACTCATGCCGGGGATCCCGCAGGTGGCCGTCTTCGACACGGCCTTCCACCAGACCATGCCCCCCCATGCCTATATGTACGGTGTCCCCTATGAGTACTACGAGAAGTATGGAGTCCGCCGCTATGGCTTCCATGGGACCTCCCACGATTATGTCTCCCGCCGGGCCGCCCAGCTGACCAAGCACGACCCGGAGAGCTACCGGCTGATCACCTGCCATTTGGGCAACGGGGCCTCCTTTGCCGCCATCCGGGGCGGCAAGTGCATCGACACCTCCATGGGCTTGACGCCTCTTGAGGGCATCATGATGGGAACCCGCTGTGGCAGCATTGATCCCGCCATCGTGCCCTTCATAGGCAAGCTGGGCAACCTGTCGCCCGATGAGGTCGACGATATCCTCAACAAGAAGAGCGGCATGCTGGGCATATCGGGGATCAGCCCTGATTTCCGCGATGTCCAGAATGCGGCGGCCGAGGGGAACGAACGGGCCAAGCTGGCCATCGATATGTTCAGCTACCAGGCCATCAAGATCCTGGGCTCCTACATCGCGGCCCTGGGAGGCCTGGACACCCTGGTCTTCACGGCGGGTATCGGCGAGAATGCCACCCTGATCCGTAAGGGTATCTGTGACGGGATCGCCTACCGGGGCCTGGAGATCGACCTGGAGGTCAACAAGACCCGGGGCAAGGAACTGGTCCTGTCGACGGAGAATTCGACCGTCGAGGTCTTTGTCATCCCAACCAATGAAGAGATGTCCATCGCCATCCAGACAGCCGAGCTGGTGGAGGCGGAAAGTAGCCGCTGAAGGCGGCGCCTGAGAAGAAGGAGGCCGAGGCCTTGAGCAAAAAAGAGAAGATGGTCCAGTCCATAACCTCCCGGGAGGAGGATTTTTCCCGCTGGTATACGGACATCTGCCTGCAGGCGGAGCTCTGCTCCTATTCATCGGTCAGGGGTTGTATCATCCTCCGACCTTATGGCTACGCCATCTGGGAATTGATCACAGCCGAGCTTGACCGCCGCTTCAAGGCCACGGGCCACCAGAATGTCATGATGCCGCTTTTCATCCCGGAGAGCCTGCTCCAGAAGGAGAAGGACCATGTGGAGGGTTTCGCCCCCGAGGTGGCCTGGGTGACGCATGGCGGTGAGGAGAGGCTGGCCGAGCGGCTCTGTGTCCGGCCGACCTCGGAGACCCTCTTCTGTGACCATTACGCGGAAATAATCGAGAGCTGGCGGGACCTGCCCAAACTCTACAATCAATGGGTGTCGGTGGTGCGCTGGGAGAAGACGACCCGGCCCTTCCTCAGGACCCGTGAGTTTTTCTGGCAGGAGGGGCACACGGCCCATGCCACGGCGGAGGAGGCCGTCCAGGAGACCCTGGACATGCTGGCCCTCTACGCCGAGTTTTTCGAGAACGCCCTGGCCATCCCGGTCCTCCGCGGTATGAAGAGCGATTCGGAAAAGTTCGCCGGCGCCGTCAATACCTACACGGTGGAGGCCATGATGCACGATGGCAAGGCCCTCCAGGCAGGGACCACCCACTACCTGGGCGACGGCTTCGCCAAGGCCTTCGAGATCCAGTACACCGACAAGGACAATGAGCTCCGTTATGTCCATCAGACTTCCTGGGGCATCTCCTCCCGTTCCATCGGGGGCCTGATCATGGTCCATGGTGATGATGACGGCCTGGTCCTGCCCCCTGCCGTGGCCCCCTACCAGCTGGTGGTGATCCCGGTCGCCCAGCACAAGGAGGGGGTCCTGGAGGCGGCCCGCGACCTGGCCGGCCGGCTGGAGGCCGACGGTTTCCGCGTCCTGCTCGACGACAGCGACCGCATGCCGGGCTGGAAATTCTCCGAGCATGAGATGAAGGGGGTCCCCCTCCGCCTGGAGATCGGCCCCCGGGACATCAAGGAGGGGCGCTGCGTCGCCGTCACCCGGGACAACCGCGACAAGCGGGAAATCCCGCTCGACCGGATACAGGAGGAGGTCCCCGTCCTTCTCTCCGACCTTCGTGACCGTATGTTTGCCCGGGCCAAGGAACGCTTGGAATCCCGTATCTATGAGAGGGACAACTGGGATAGTTTCGTGGAGACCCTGGCGGAGCTCCCCGGCTTCATCCTGGCCGGCTGGTGCGGCTCGGAGGACTGCGAGACCAAGGTCAAGGAGGAGACCACCGCCAGCTCCCGCTGCCTGGTCCAGGGAGAGCCGCCGGAGGGTATGACCTGTGTGGTCTGTGGCAAGCCTGCCCAACACCAGGTCTACTGGGGCAAGGCCTACTAGGCGGACCGCATGACCCGGCAGCAGGAAGCAGGGGCCGGTTCGGTGGCCCCCATCGGGGTCTTTGACTCCGGGATCGGTGGGCTGACTATCCTGAAGGCCCTGCGGGACCGTTTGCCCCGGGAGAACCTGGTCTATTTTGGCGACCTGGGACGTTCCCCCTACGGGACCAAGTCGACGGAGACCGTCAGGCGCTACGCGGGCCAGATCACCCGGTTCTTGCTTACTTTGGGGGTCAAGCTGATCGTGATCGCCTGCAACACCGCCAGTGCCGCGGCGGGTGACCTGGTCAACCAGCTGGCCCACCCGGTCCCGGTACTGGAGGTGGTCGGGCACGGGTCCCGGATGGCCCTGGATCTGGCCTCCCGCCTGGCGGAGGATGAGGTCAGGATCGGGGTGCTGGGTACCCGGACCACCGTGTCCAGCGGGGTCTATCAGGACCGGCTCCTGGCCCTGGCCGCCGAGCAGGGACTCCAGCCTCCCCTTATCCGGCAGCAGGCCTGCCCGCTCTTTGTCCCCCTGGCCGAGGAGGGGCTCTGGCAGGGGGAGATCCACGACCAGATCGCCCGCCTCTACCTGGAGGAGCTCAAGGCCTTCTCGCCCCAGGTCGTCATCCTGGGCTGCACCCACTATCCGGTCCTCTTTGACACCATCAGCAAGGCCCTGCCGCCCGGTACGGTCCTGAATGACAGCGCGCCGGCGGTCGCCCGGTCGGCTGAGGGCCTGCTGACAGACTCCGGCCGGCTGGCGCCCCGGGATCAGGAGGGGACCGTAACCTTCTACTGCAGTGATTCAGAGGATACCTTCCGCCATCAGGCCGCCCGTTTTCTTGACATGCCTGTGGATATCGTCCATCATATTGACTTGGACACCTGGGAAGGTTAGGGGGAAACATTGTTCGCGGCTTCAGATATCTACAAGGACGCCATCATCAACGTTGAGAGTAGCCAGTGGGCGGACGGGGAACAGCTTGACCCGGTCCGTCTTATGACCCACGGCCAGCTTTCCTATGAGAAGAGCAAGGACGTCTGGAACGTGTCCTACGATGAGAGTGACGCGACCGGTATGCGGGGCACCAAGACCCGGGTCAGCCTCTTTTCCAACGGGAGGGTGGTACTGAGCCGGACAGGCAGCGTGGAGATGGAGCTGGAGTTCATCAAGGGTGACCAAAGGGTGGAGGCCAAATCGACCCCCTATGGCCCGGTCCGTTTTTCCGTCCTGACCCATGAGGTCAAGGGCCGGATGACCGAGGAGGGCGGGGCCATCGAACTGGGGTATTCCCTGGGCTTTGACAACCGCCACACCATCAGCACCCGCCTGCAGCTGGAGGTGACAGCCCATCCGGAGGCCGTTGGAGGCCCCGGTGAACAGGGACTGGTCAAGGGCAACTAGCCCATCCAGGGACAAGCGACCCTGCAGGGGAGCCTGCCATTTGACAGGCTGTCGGCATTCAGGGATAATACTTGAGGCGCACCCGCACGGGGCGCCGCCATGAAACTATTTAGCCGGGGGAGGGGATACCGATGGCTGTACCTAAAAGAAAGTGGTCAAAGAAAAGATCACGCACACACCGGGCCAACTGGAAGATCAATCCGGTCAACCTGGTCCGCTGTCCGCAGTGCCATGCGCTCCGTGCGCCGCACCGTGTCTGCAAGGCCTGTGGCTACTACGACGGACGCCAAGTTCTTTCTGTCGGGGACGGGAAGAAATAAGTCCCGCTCCCAAGTGTGGAGGATGAGGAGCAGCGCGCCCAAGGCACGTTGCTTTTTATTCGTTTGAAGGAGGGCTAACCTATGAGCACACCGGTTCTTGCCATCGTCGGCCGGCCCAATGTCGGCAAGTCGACCCTCTTCAACGCGCTGACGGGCAAGCGGACGGCCATCGTCGGCCCCGATCCGGGCGTGACGCGGGACCGGGTCATGGGGGAGTGCGACTGGGGCGGCCTCTCCTTCACGGTCATCGATACGGGGGGGATCGAGTTTTCCGACGATGACATGCACAGGCTCGTCTTCGCCCAGGTCGAGGTCGCCATCGACATGGCGGATGTGATCTGCTTCCTGACTGATTTGCATATGGGTCTTTCCGACCTTGAGTTCAGGATCGCCGATATGCTGAGGAAGAGCGGCAAGCCGGTTGTCCTGGCGGTCAATAAGGCCGACCGGCCCGGCGGGGAACCGCTGGAATTCTATGCCTTCTATGAGCTGGGCTTTCCCAAAACCCTGGCCATTTCGGCCACCCACAAGCTGGGTCTGACGGAATTGCTGGATGCCGTGACGGAGCCCATGAAGGGACTGGCGGTGGAGGAAGAGGAGGGCGACCGGATCAGGGTCGCCATCACCGGCCGCCCCAATGTCGGCAAGTCCTCCCTGGCCAACCGCCTGGTGGGGGAGGAGCGGAGCATCGTCTCCGATATTCCCGGCACCACCCGGGACGCCATCGACAGCCTGGTTGAGAATGAATACGGCCGTTTCCTGATCTACGATACGGCCGGCCTCCGCCGCAAGGCCAGGATCGGGGACAGGATTGAGTACGTCAGCGCCCTCCGTTCCCGCCGGAGTGTCGAGGAGGCCCAGGTCTCCATCCTCCTGATCGACGCGGTCGAAGGGCCTGCCGAACAGGATACCAAGGTGGCGGGCCTGGCCCATAATGACGGCAAGGCCTCCATCATCGTGGTCAACAAGTGGGACCTGATCGACACGGAAGAGATAAGCATGGTCGAATACGAGGAGAAGGTCCGCCGCCGCTTCCCCTTCATGCCCTATGCCCCCATTCTCTTCCTCTCGGTCAAGACCGGTTTCAATCTCCACAAGCTCTGGCCCCTGATCCTCCGTGTCTACGAGGCCTCGACCCGCCGGGTCGCGACCAGTGTCCTCAATGAGGTGATCGCCGAGGCCATTGTTCAACATCCGACGCCCCAGCAGAAGGGCAGGCATCTTAGGATCTACTACGCTACCCAGGGCGGCGTGTCGCCGCCGACCTTCATCTTTTTTGTCAATGACAAGCGCCTGCTCCACTTCTCCTACGAACGCTATCTGGAGAACCGGCTGCGTGAGAATTTCGACTTTTTCGGCAGCCCCCTCCGCTTCATCTGGAAGGGGAGGGCAGCCCGCGATGAGGCGGCCTCCCGTGTCACGCCGGATTGATCCTGGGCCATGCTAAACTGGTCGCATGGTGAAGGAGCGCAGGGAGAGGGTGAAGCAGAGGACAGGGAGGCCGCCGGCCGAGCCCTCTTTTTCCTTGGTCGATGTCCGGTCAAAGAGGCAGGCCGCCGACCAGCGCGAACGGGCCCGGGTCGCGCCCCTGGCCGGCCTGGCCATGATCCTGGTCACTGTCCTGACCTGTACCCTCTTTGCCCTGGACTTCCTGGACCTGCTCCCGGCCGCCCTGGGCTACGGGGAGGGGCTTGAGGCCTATGCCCTCCGCGCCTTCCTCCTCTTTGGTTTTATCCCCCTGTCAGCGGCTTCGGCCGTCCTGGCCTTCTTCAAGCCGGCTTCCCGCCTGGTGACGGGGCCGGCCAAGGGTCCTGCCCTCCACCTTGCCGCGCCCTTCGCTGGGTTTTTCTCGGGCTGGCTGGTCTGGAGCCTGTCCCAGCTCATTAGCTCCTACCTGCCGGCCGCCGCCGACTGGTTCACCATCCCTGACCTCTGGCAGAAGGGGGCCCTCTACCTGGGTCGTTCGCCCCTGATCTCCGTCCTGGTCCTGGCTGTCGCGGTCCTTCTGCCCGCGACCGCCCAGGAGTTCCTCTTCCGGGGTCTGGTCCAGCCCATCTATTCAGCTGGCAGCGCTTCCCTAGCCCGCCTCTTCCTGCCCGCCCTGTTGGCCGCGGCCCTGGGCCTGGAACTGCCCGGCCTGCTGACCTTCCTCCTCTTGGCCCTCCTGGCCTCCTGGGTCCGGGCGGTATCGGGCTCACTTTACGCTTCCTCGCTGACGACCATGGGTTTCGCCCTGGCCATGCTCTATGCCCGTCCGCTTTTCGCGGCCATCAGCCAAGCCGTCTTTGGTATGCCCCTGATCGACCCCTTCCGGATCAGGCTCTTCACGGCTTCCTCGGCCCTGGTCCTGGTGGTCTTGTTCCTGGCGCCCGCGGCCGTTATTGGCCAGGAGGCTGTCCGGCAGGAAGGGAGGGCTCTCAGCTTCAGGGAGCGGTCGGAAAATAAGGGATTTCGCCCCATCAACAGGGTACTTGCCCTGGTCTGTCTGGTAGCCGTCTCGGCCTGCCTCTATTTTGCTTATTAAAGGAAAAAATCAGGACTGCTGTTCGCGGTAGCGGGCGGTCTTGGCCTCGTGTTCCTCGTTGGTCCGGGAGAAATCATTGGTCCCATCCCCCTTGGCGCAGAAGAAGAGATAGTTGTTGGCCCCGCTCCAGGTCCTTTCCGTGGCCGGCCAGAGGACACCCTCAATGGCCACGGTTCCGGGTGAATTGATGGGGCCGGGCGGGAGGCCGCCGTGCCGGTAGGTGTTGTAGGGACTGTCCTTGTAGCGCTCGATGTCGGCGTTCAGGATCCAAAGCTCAGGATCCCGGCCCTCCTCGGCCCTCAGGTAGTTGACGGTCGCGCAGGACTGGAGCATCATATCCCGCTCCATCCGGTTCAGGAAGACCTTGGCGATCTTGGGCATCTCGTCGATGGGGCCCTCCTGCTGGACGATGGAGGCCAGGGTCAGGACCCGGTCTATGGACATGCCTCTCTCCTCGGCCCGCTGATAGTAGTCACCGGCCCGGAGGTGTCGCTCGGTATTGTTGAGGAAGATCCGGATGATCTCCTGCTCGGTGGCGTTGACGTCGAACTGGTAGGTGTCAGGCCAAAGATAGCCCTGGAGGAGCCATTCGCGGCCGGCATTGGGCTCGATCTGCTGGATGAAATCATAGTCGGAGAAAAGGCCGGGCTGGCGGACCATGGCGTCCAGCAGGTCCGGATTGAAGCGCATGCCTGCCTCCAGCATGGCCTCCTTCATCTGCAGATAGGACATGCCCTCAATGAAGGTGATGGTGACCGGCTGGGGCTGGTTGGTCAGGACCACCATGATCTCGTCGTAGCTCATACCCTCCACCAGGTAGTGGGTGCCGTACTGGTACTGGCCGTCAAAACCGTTGAATTTCGAAAGGAATTCGAAGGCGAAGCTGTTCCCGATCAATTGCTTGTCTATGAGCATCTGCGCGATTTCCTTGGTGGTCGCCTGCTGCTGGATATAGATCTCCACAGCCCCGGGCGTATCCTGGTCGAAGGGGGAGAAGCCTCGCGCGTCAAACTGGTCCTTCAGGTAGCCCAACCGCCTGTCCTGCTCGCGGACATAGCGGTAGCCCAGGCTGAAGCCTATGAGGACGGCGCCGATCAGGAGGACGACGATGACCAGGACGATCAAGGGTTTTGTAATTCTACGGGGCATATTCTTTTCCAGGTCCCTTACCGGACTGCTCTATTTTATCACGAGGGGGCAAGCTTGGTTAAGGGGCGGACAGAAGCATCAAAAAGCAAAAAAGCCAGGCAGGGGCAAGCAGTAGAGCAGGAGGCTGGCCAGGGCCAGGAAGGGGATGAAGGGGAGGGGTTTTTCCGATCTCCCCGTAAGGAGCAAAAAAAGCGAAACGGGCAGGGCCAGGAAGAAGGCCAGGCAGACCATGGCCAGGGAGGCGCCACCTGGCAGCAGGAAGCCGGCCGCCAGGGCGAAGAGGACATCCCCACCCCCGATGAGTTCCCGGCCCGGAATCAGGCGGCCAGGGACCGCCAGGGCCAAGAGGAGGAGGCCTCCGCCACAGCCACGAGCCAGATCCAGGAGCTGACCTACCCAAAGGGGTAGGGAGGGGGATGCCCAAACGGGCCTGCCATAGGACAAGACCTGGGGTAGGGCCGTGAAAAAGGCGAACCAGGCCAGCTCCCGGTCCAGGACCTGCCGGCTTTGGATATCCCGCCAGGCCAGGCGGCAGGCGGCCGCCAGGGCCCCGGTCAGGCAGATATGTATAATCAAGGGCATATCCATGTTCTGTGCATTCATTATGACTAGAGACAATTTGATTGCCAAAGATTTTTCTTCCTTTATTAGCCATAGAGGGCACTGAAAAGAAAGATCTTATACGTATAAGACTGATATTGTGTTGCAGTAGCAAATAATAACCAAGAAGAGGTCTTTGAGACGACGCCCTGGAGGAGATTGTTGTAGCTTAGTTTTTCAGTAACATCTTTTTGTTTTTGTTTTACCTGTTCCTCTGGCAATCAAGTCCAGAATGTTGGCTTAAATACACCTTCCGGTACCTCAATCCTTCAAGCTACCTGCCTGCTGGGGGCCGATCGCCTCTAACTGCTCTAAAAATTCGTTATGGCGTTGGCAGGCTGCCTCGTAGTCGGTGCTACCATACATTGTCCCGTAGTCGTGTATGAACCATTGAACGGTATTTCTTGAGGATTTTGTCCAAGAGATTTCTTGAGAGGTGCGTTTGACAGCGCTGCCAGACGGCATTTCAAAGCTATCTGCGGATCGTTTTGACTAAGCCACCTTGGTTGTCGGAAATAACGAAGTTGGCGCCCTACAAGCCGCGGATCTTAAGACTTGAGGAAAACTCATACCAGGCTTCGTTGCTTTCTCCATCGCCGACTTGGAATCCCAGGATCTCCCGATGACCTTCCAGGTTAACGCCCATCGCGATCAGCATTCCCTTGGACCTCACAGCTCCCCGATCCCGGGCCTTCATATAGATAGCATCCAGCATGACAAATGGATGGGGGGCCGTCCGTACCCTCATAGGGATCTCTTCTCCCAATTGTTCTATTGCTTCGGCCGACAGGACGGTATTGAAAACAGATTCTAGCAGTTTTGCTACAGCCTCGTCACGATCTCACAGCATAAGTTCTTTTAAGGCTTGATAATCTAGTACAATACTCAGGTAAGCTATGTTTTGTATTCCAGTACTGTTTATTTCTTAAAATCTATTGTACCGAAGGGCGAGATGTGGCTCACCTCACATTTCTTGAATTTGCACTAACGTTCTGGATTTGACTCTCTGAGTTTAGTGCTCGACGGTGTTTGCTAAAAACCTGGCTTTAAAAAAAGGACTTTTGCGTTTGGAAGATGTACTACAATGATTGTTATGATTTAACCAGCATCTTAGGAGATTAAAGTGTTTATTTCAAAACTTCGAGAAAACTCCAAAAGGCATTCAAAAAAACTCTTTTTGATTGACCCCCACAATCAATTAAGTTACCGAGAGTTTTATAAAGCTGTCGTGCGGATCGCAAATGCCTTATTAACTAAACTTGAGCCCAATGAAAACCGACCGGTTGTTGTGCTAATTGACAGAAACATAGAGAGCGTGGTCGCTTTTTTTTCGGTAGCAGCAACGGGAAATTTTTATGTGCCAGTTGACATCACGCAGCCTTTAAATCGCATAAAATTGATACAGGACACATTAGCCTCTGATTTTGTTATCAATGCAACCGATAAAGATAATCCACATTTAGGCCTTGACATCATGCGCTATAAGGAATTGTTAGATACGGGAGACTTTAACGAAGCTCGCCTACTGAAAATTGAAGAAAGTATCATTGATGTCGACCCTTTATATGCAATGTTTACATCAGGTTCCACTGGTACGCCCAAGGGAGTTTTGGTCAGTTATCGCTCCGTGATCGATTTAATGAAACAATTTGAACTGGAATTTGAATTCAAGGAAGAAGATATTTTTGGTAATCAAGCTCCCTTTGATTTTGATGTTTCGGTCAAAGATATATACAACGCTTTAAATATCGGAGCAACGATTGTTGTAATTCCCAAAATTAACTTCTCTTTCCCTACCAAACTAATTGACTTTTTGGATAAATACAAGATTAATATAGGCATTTGGGCTGTCTCTGTTTTGCGAATAGTTGAAAACTTAAATGGTTTCGCTAAAACTGTTCCTCAGAATTTGGACAAAATCATGTTTTCCGGAGAAGTGATGCCAAACAAAATCTTAAATTACTGGAGGAAATATCTTCCTGAGACAACATTTGTTAATTTATATGGACCCACAGAAATCACATGCAACTGTACTTTTCACGTAGTTGACAGACCTTATAAGGATAACGATAACCTACCAATTGGCATACCTTTTCAAAACACTCGCATACTGCTTTTAGACAACAAGAACCAACCTGTAGTGTCACCCAATACTCAGGGTGAAATATGCGTAATAGGCTCCTCCCTTGCTTTAGGTTATTATAATAACAAGGCTTTTTCAGATGAAGCCTTCACTCTCAACCCAACTCAGAAAGCTTACGAAGAAAAAATATATAGAACGGGCGATATTGGCTACTATAATGACCAAGGTTTACTTATGTTTTCATCCCGTAAAGATTCTCAAATCAAACATATGGGCCATAGAATTGAGCTGGGGGAAATAGAGAATCAAGCTAATGCCTTGACTATGATAGACGCTGCCTTCTGTATTTACGATGAAGAAGAAGAAAAAATAGTAATGTTTTACCAATCGGATGAAGAAAACGATAGGGAAATCTATCGGGCAATGCTCAAGCAACTCCCTAAATATATGCTACCTAATAGATTTATATTTTATGATAAATTTCCTTTAAATAAAAACAATAAAATTGACAGGGAAAAAATAACCAGTGAGTATTATGCAAATTAACACATATGGTGAATATAAGGCTATCTCACGTAATATTTCACAAGTGGGGAGGCCCTTCATCAATAACAATTTCATGATGAAGAATCGTCTAGTTGATTTAATCGAATCTAATTGTCTATTCTATGAAGCCGGAAACAATTACGTTTGTATTTATGTCAAGGAAAAAGACTGTTGCCGTTTACTGATTCAAGCGATAAACCCGAATGAAGTAATTGTTCGTCGCCAGGACTTGCCCGTACGCTTTGACTACACGTTTTTGTCCAACCCCTTACTGGAAGAGTCTATTGCCACAATTATGAAAAATAATCACTTCCAACAAATTTCAAGGAACCAAGAAATGAATTTAAAGAAGGCCAAGGTAAAGCCTTACGTCCAGAAACCACACAAGAAGATTCATATCAGACAAGCTATGAGCTGTGAAGTTATCCCCTTATCCAAAATATGGGCCGAGACGATGACTGAGGAAATCAATCCCATTCCCAATGAGAAAGAGCTAAGAAAAAACTTGGACCATGTATTCGTTTTACTTGCCAAGGGTGAGCTTGCTGGAGGGGCTAGAATTATTCCAAGAGGTAATCGAATTTATATAGAGCAAGTAGCCATCGGTCCCAACTATCAGGGAATGGGCTACGGAGTGGCTTTACTGGCATTCTTTGAAAGGTTATTTCCAGATAAAGACGTTTATCTTTGGGTTAGCTCAAGAAACGAGCACGCACTTGCAATATACGACAAATTCGGGTTTGAGAAGAGTGGAAAACTGTCAGTGCAGTACATACTGAAGGAGTATAGCCATGAAAGAAAAAATTATCAAAATCTTGACGGAACTTAGGCCAGACGTTGATCCTGACACCGAACGCAAACTCATTGATGATTCAATCTTAGACTCTTTTGATATTGTTTCATTGGTTTTCGAGCTCAATGATGTTTTTGAACTTAACATTGATGTGGATGAACTGGTTCCAGATAATTTCAACTCCATAGATGCGATGATAGCTTTAATTGAGAAAAAATTAAAAGAAGGATAATCCATGGATCTTTTATCCATCAATTTTTGGGGAATTGTATTTTTTGTCCTCATCTTTTTTTACCTGACGCCGGATAGATTCCGTTGGGCCGTCTTGCTTGCCGCTAGCTATTATTTTTACTTCGCAACTCATTACAAATATTTCATTTTTATTTTGCTAACAACACTCTCGACCTATTATGTCGCACAAAAAATTGATCAAATAAACAAAAAAAAGAGTAATTTATCTAAGCAGGATGATAAACTTCTTATCGAACAATTAGGCAATCAGTCAAAGAAGTACCTGATTTTTGTTCTGCTCTTAAATTTTGGAATCCTCGTCTTTCTTAAATATCATAATCTATCTTCAAATATGCTCTTGAGGATTTTCCCACAAAGTGGTTCTTTGCAATCATTGAGACTGATGAAGATAGCACTTCCTTTAGGAATCTCCTTCTATACTTTTCAAACCGCGGGTTATATTGTTGATGTTTATCGGGGAAAACATGGAGCGAGTAATCATCTAGGTAAATATGCTTTATTTGTTTCATATTTCCCTCAAATTATCCAAGGTCCGATAAGCAGATTTTCCGACCTCTTCAACCAGTTTGAAAAAAAACATATCTTTCATTTCGAGGGGTTCGTCAAGGCCACACAGTTAGTAATTTGGGGCTTCTTCAAAAAACTGGTAATCGCTGACAGAGCAGCAGTCGTGGTAAATGAAGTGTTTGGAAACTACGAGAATTATTCTGGAATAGTTATTTTTTGGGGTGCTTTGTTTTATGCTATTCAGATTTACGGTGACTTCTCAGGCGGAATAGATATTATCACAGGTATTTCCGAGATGTTTGGAATAAAGTTAGCCAAAAATTTTGAGCGCCCATATTTTTCAAAATCCGTTTCAGAGTTCTGGAAAAGATGGCATATTACGTTGGGCACTTGGATGCGCGATTACATATTTTACCCTTTGGCCCTCTCTAGGCGTTTTGGACTTTTGGGGAGAAAGTTGCGAAAGAAATTTGGCAACCATATCGGGAAGCAAATGCCTGCCGCCCTTGCTTCCACCATAGTATTCATATTGGTAGGAGCATGGCACGGTTCATCTTTGAAATTTGTTGCTTACGGAATTTATAACGGTATCTTCGTTTTGTCTGCACCTTTATTGGAGCCTATTTATGCAAAATCAAGAACTCTCTTTGGTGTTAAAGACAAGAACTCAGGATCCTTTTTAGGATTCCAAGTCATTAGAACAATGACCATCATAACGATTGGCCGTATTTTTTCACGGGCCGCATCTTTTAAAGATTCACTAGCCATATTTAAACGATTATTTTACGAGTGGAATCCCTGGGTTCTATTTGACCAAACACTCTATAAACTTGGGTTAGATAAGCCTGAAATGACAGTTTTGTTCTTTTCTCTCTTGCTACTATTTATAATCAGTTACACGCAAGAAAAAGGAATCAAAACGAGAACATGGCTCCACAAACAACCTTTATTTTTAAGATGGACCTTACTTATCTCTTTAGTCCTGTTTATCGTAATATTCGGTCATTACGGACCAGAGTATACTGAGCAAGACTTTATTTATGGTGGATTTTAGTTATGAAAATAATCGCTCAGACGAAAATGTTGAAACAATTGCTTGCCAGCCTTGCTTTTCTTTTCGTTCTGACAATCATTCTGCTTAGAGCTAACACAATATTCACAAGAAGTTTTAACCATAACTGGTACATTGACCAAAGACGCGAACAATTGGATAATCTTGAACCGGGCCAAATAGACATTTTATACATCGGTGGCAGCAAAGTTTCCGTTGGAATAATCCCTATTGAAATTTGGAAAAATACAGGCTTGAAAGGTATAAATATTGCTACCAATACCCAGCCGCCAGTAGCGACTAAATTTCTGTTAAAGAAATATGTCTTGGAATTGGAACCTAAATATGTTTTGTTAGAACTTGCTGGGATAATATCAGATGCGTCTTTGGAAAAGAGCGCTGCCTACAGATATCCAATAGCTATTCAGTTACTTAATGATCGCAAAACAACTAAGATGCTTTTAGATGACTTGGCGAAAGATTACCCAAATGACTCTTCACTTGAATACAGATATCCCCTCTACAGAGACCATGCCAGGTGGAAATCCTTAAGACAGCGGGATTTCGTATTTGAAAAGCAGTATAATGATTTCTTGCTTGGATTTGTAAATGAATATTCTATCAAGGACAAAGATATTAGCCTGCAAGATAAGGTCCACTATAGCCACTATGCAAAGGACCCCAAATCAAACTCATATTCTGAAAGACATTATCAAGAGCTGGTTGATTTTCTTAATGATCAAAATATTGAGATTATTTTAATTTCCATGCCGGATATCCGTGACTCAACTGAGAGAAACTCAAGGATCAAAATATTTGCCGAAAACAACTGTTTACCGTATGTAGATTTTTCGATCGATCCGATTTTTGAAAATCTAGGATTTGAAAATAAGGGGGACTTTTATGACACAGGCCATCTATCTCTAACTGGTGCCTTGAAATTCAGTAACAAATTGTCAGTAACTCTAAATGACTTGATCGACGCAGAAACAGGGGTAGAAGATCCTGTATATGTCGCATACTATGAAGATTTTGTAAAATATTTTGATCAAAACAAAGAAAAATACACAGTATATTATGATTAACTATTTTCACTTAATTTTTGAATTAACCCTAAAAACTTAACACATCAGGTAGACTTTTTGGCAAAAGTAAGTCAAGCATGAACGAAGAAACACGCATAAAGAGATCCAACGAGGGGACCGGGTGATCCGGATCTTTCCGAATGAAGCGATCATCATCCGGTTAATTGTTGCCTTGCTCCTGGATTACCCTGAGCGTCGGACCAGCGGCAAGGTCAATTTTTCGATGGGAGACTACCTGTTCGCTTACGACAGCAGGTTATCTGAAGGACGGAGATGCCGGAAAGAATAATTACACCAATATTCTGGCCTTAACTGGCGCTAGGGGTTGCTACTTAGAATATCACGTACAATTTCTTTAATGATTAAGTTCAAGAATTTTGGTATGGAAGACGCGAATGCGTTGCTTTACATGTGACACCGCTCGGTACAGAGCGAGGCTCTACGTTCTTTCTGTTATAATTACCCTCGGTCAATTCAGTTGAGGTAGGTTATGGATAAAGCTTTACTCAAAGAGAAGGTGGAGGCTCACCTTTACGCCGGCTACGGCAAGGGCCTGGCCCAGGCTTCAGAATACGAGTTCTGGACGGCCCTCTCCAAAACTGTCATGGAGGAGATAGGCCCCGATTGGGAGCGTTCCCGGACCTTCTACGAGGAGGGCCGGCAGGTCCACTATTTCTCGGCCGAGTTCCTGGTCGGCCGCAGTCTCCAGAATAACCTGCTCAACCGAGGCCTCTTTGATCAGGTCAAGGACTTTGTCGGGGAGGCCGGCTTCGACTTTGATTCTGTCCTGGGTGAGGAGACTGACCCCGCCTTGGGTAACGGGGGGCTGGGGAGGCTGGCAGCCTGTTTCCTTGATTCCTCAACCACCATGAATCTGCCGGTCAAGGGCCACGGCCTGCTCTACCGTTATGGCCTCTTCCGCCAGGAGATCGAGCACGGCCACCAGAAGGAGTACCCGGATGCCTGGATGGAACTTCCCTACCCCTTCATGGTAATGAGGCGGGAGGACAAGGTCCTGGTCCGCTTCAACGATATGAAGGTCTATGCCGTCCCCATGCACCTGCCGGTCACGGGGCACGGGACCAAGAATGTCAATACCCTCCGCCTCTGGCGGGTGGAGCCGGCCGAGGAATTTGACTTCAACCTCTTTAACTCCCAGCGTTTTGACGACGCCGTCATGCAAAGGAACCGGGTCCTGGATATCTGCCGGGTCCTCTATCCCAATGACAGCACCTACGATGGCAAGGTTCTCCGTGTCCGCCAGCAGTACTTCTTCGTCTCGGCCTCCCTGCAGACCATAGTCCGGAAATACCGGGAGCGTTATGGCTACGATTTCTCCCATTTTGCCGACGAGAATGTCATCCAGCTGAATGACACCCATCCGGTCCTTGCCATCCCTGAGCTCATGCGCCTGCTCCTGGATGAGAACCGGCAGAGCTGGGAGGAGGCCTGGGCCATCGTTACCCGGGTTTTCGCCTTCACCAACCACACCATCATGCAGGAGGCCCTGGAGAAATGGGACCTGGAGGTCTTCCGCTTCCTCTTCCCCCGGATCCTGGAGATCATTGAACGGATTGACGCCCAGTTCAGGCAGGATGCCTTCCAGCACGGCTTCAATGAGGAGGAGACCCTCCCCCTGGCCCCCATCCACGACGGCAAGGTGCATATGGCCCTCCTGGCCCTCTACGCCTGCCGGTCGGTCAATGGGGTGGCCAAGATCCATAGCGAGATCCTGAAGCAGGAGGTCTTCAACCCCTTCTTTCGCTGGTGGCCGGGCAAGTTCTCCAACAAGACCAATGGGGTGACCCCCCGCCGCTGGCTGGACCAGTGCAATCCAGGCCTTTCGGCCATGCTGACCCGCCTCTACGGCTCGGACGGGTGGCTAAGGGATATGACCGGGTTGCGCCAGCTCCTCCCTTACGCGGAAGATACCGGGGAGATGAGAAATCTTCTGGAGATCAAACGGGCCAACAAGGAGCGGCTGGCCCGGGTCATCCGGGAGCGGGAGGGGATTGAGATTGATCCCTCCTTCATCTTCGATGTCCAGATCAAGCGGCTCCACGAGTATAAGCGGCAGCTTATGAATGCCCTGGAGATCCTGGACCGCTACTATTTCCTGAAGGAGAATCCCGACTTGGATGTCCCGCCTGTGGCCTATATCTTCGGGGCCAAGGCGGCGCCCGGCTACTTTTTGGCCAAGGCTACCATCAAATTCATCAATGAGGTGGCCTTCCGGGTCAACGCCGACCTGGAGGTCAACCGGAAGATGCGGGTGGTCTTCATGCACAACTACAATGTCTCCCTGGCCGAGCAGATCATCCCGGCAGCGGATATCTCCCAGCAGATCTCCACGGTGGGTATGGAGGCTTCGGGGACGGGGAACATGAAGTTCATGATGAATGGGGCCATGACGGTGGGGACCTACGACGGGGCCAACATCGAGATCCTGGAGCAGGTAGGCGAGAACAATATCTTTATGTTCGGCCCCCGCCTGAAGGATTTCCCTGACACCAAGAAATTCTATACCTCCCACTGGCAGTATGAGAACATTGAAGGCCTGAAGCGGGCCGTGGACACCCTGGTTGACGGGACCATGTCGGATGGGAATACGGGTATGTTCCGGGCCCTCTACGACCGCCTCCTGCAAGGATCCAGTTATGAGAAGGCTGACCCCTACTATGTGCTGGGGGACTTCAAGGACTACCGGGAGGCAAGACGGTGTGCCCATGAGGCCTACCGCCACCAGATTGACTGGGCCCGGCTCTGCTGGAATAATATCTGTTCAAGCGGCTATTTCAGTTCCGACCGGACCATCGGCGATTACGCGGAGGAGATCTGGCAGGTCAGCCCCAGACCACTCGAGGAATAAACTGGCAACAGCAAGATAAAGCAAGGAGTAAAAGATGGCAGAATTCAAATTTGAGATCCTGAAGGAGATCGCGGTGCTCTCGTCCAGTCCCAAGTCAGGCTGGAACCGGGAGCTTAATTTTGTGAGCTGGAACGGGAACCCTCCCAAGCTCGATATACGCGACTGGGCACCGGACCATAAGAAGATGGGCAAGGGTGTCACCCTCTCCCACGAGGAGACAGCCATCCTCAAGACCATCCTGGACGACCTGTCACTGGATGAGCTCTACGGGATCGGCTGAAGAAGAAAACAAGAAATAGAAGGAGGGATCTCCCCAACCGGAAGATCCCTCTTTTTTATTGGACAGGCTCTGTGCTTTCCAGGTGTCCCCGGACCACGATCCGGTACTTGGGGATGCCGGTGGTCTGGATGGGGTGGCAGGTGACGAGGAGGATCCGGGCCTCGTCCGTCCTCTCATAGACATATTTACCCAGATCCACCGGTTCAATGATGTCGCTAGTATCAATGACATAATTGTAGAGCATGCCCTGGCGCTGGATCTGTATGCTATCGCCCGGCCCCACCTCGTTCAAGCGATTGAAGTGACGGCCCTTGCCGTACATGCGATGACCGAAATAGGAGGTTACCCCGATCGTCCCGGGTTGGGGGCTGGTGGGGTAGTGGCCCGGCAGGACCCAGAGGGAGGAGGCGTTGACATTGGGCGCCACGGCGATCTCCAGTCCAATGCGCGGAATCCGCATGATAGAATCGGTCCTGATGGTGACAACCGAAGGCGTTTTCGTAGGCTTCTGTCCCGTCTCCTCCGGAGGCTTTTCTCCAGGAGGCAGGATATAGTCATATTCGTCGCTGTAGCTGCCCGGCAGATGGATGTCCTTGATATTGACCTCTACGGTGACCTCCTCGGTCGATCCAGGAACCTGTTCCTTCAAACGTTCCAATAGATCGTCAGCAATCCTGTCCTGGTTCTTGTGGACGATCATGGGTTTGACGAAGAAGTAGATCCCCAAAGCGAAGAAGACCAGGGAGAGTCCGATTAAAACCCGGGAAAAAGCCTTACTGTTCCAGATGGCCTTCAAACGCCCTCCGGAAGCGACAACCTCCTCTTCATCAGAGGGTTCGTCAGGATCTTCACCAAGTCCATCCCCCAGCTCATCCTCCCAATCCCCGGGTTCATCAGGCAGTTCAGGTTCTTTCAAAGGGACCGTATTTCCCTTATTGAGGGAGGGCTTTCTCATACCGCTGGTTGAAGCTGCAGGAGCTTTTCCCGTTACGTTCTTTTCCCGCCCTGGAATCTGGTCAGAAACAGAGTCTTCATTGTTTCCCGACCGGAAGGCCGGTGTTCGCATCCCTCGGGGTTTATCAGCAGGGTCGACTGCTTTTTTATGAGGTGTATCGGACATAGTAATCGGCTTCCTTGATCTGCATTATTCAAGATGAGCCTATATTATCACAGGGAGTGGTAGGGAGGACCGTGGGCAGGTTACAGAGGCTCTATCTAACAAATAGACTAGGGGTCGCAGAAGAGTGGTTGCTCATCTTAGAGTTGTCGCGACAAAGAAACTTTCTGAATAAACTGGTTTCCCAAGAGGACATTTTGGTATTATCAAAATTCTGTCCATACCCGAGTGATTTCTCTCGCAAGATTTTGGGAATCTTCAGGAAAAGTCGATGAATCGAGAAGATGCATTGGAATGGTTGGAACTGACCAATAATTTCTCTAGGAAATATTTACCAGTGTTACAGTACTTGATTCGAAAAAAAGAGCAGGAGGGTGTCCTTGCGGGTACTTACGCTTCATCGAGGATCGGGCAGAGAGCAAGGGTATTCTGACGGATGAGTGGCTATAAGGTAGTTTGCCAGACGGGGTTTTCTAGTTTACTGTTGAAAACATTTCGGGTGATCGAGATTTCCATTAAGCTAATATCAGTGGGAAACGATGAAGTTAACTGGGTTTCCAAACACAACTTCGAGCGAGTATGTGGAAAGCCCGTGACCTTGAAAGAAACTAAAAGGTTGCTTTTTTTTTGTTGTACAATATTATTAAGAATAGTTGCCTATGAATGTTAAGAAAAAACGAATCTACCTTGTGACACCGCGAATGAGTGATGAAGGCTACGAACTGGCGTTCGTAAGACAAGCCTTTGATACGAACTGGATAGCGCCTTATGGCCCTAACATTACGGCGTTTGAAGAAGAATTTGCACATATGCTTGGTGTTCGAGATGCCGTAGCTCTGTCATCGGGGACTGCTGCTATTCATTTGGCTCTCAAAATTGTAGGGGTAGGCGAGGGTACAAAACCGTTGGATCCCAATACCCGCGACACCGAAGAAGATGTGGTGCTCTGTCCTTCCTTGACTTTCTCAGCCAGTGTCAATCCGGTTGTTTACCAAGGGGCGACACCCGTCCTGATTGATTCAGATTGGGTGACTTGGAATATGGATCCGAATGCGCTCAAGCTGGGCTTAGAAAAGTATAAGGGAAGAGTTAAAGCGGTAGTTGTGGCCTATCTTTATGGTCTTCTACCTGACATTGACCGGATTCTAGCGCTTTGTGACGATTATGGGGTACCGCTTATAGAGGATGCAGCCGAATCCCTGGGCAGTACTTATGACTCGTACTATTACAAGGGAAAAGGAGAAAATCAACGACGTTGGCAAGACACTCCAATCCGTCTTCTCGCGGGAACAGCGGGGGAGATTGGTTGCTTCAGTTTCAACGGTAATAAGATCATCACGACATCCGGGGGTGGTATGCTCACGGGAAATAATCCAGAGACTTCAAAAACTATTTGTAAAAAGGCGCGGTTTTGGGCTACTCAATCTAGAGAACCCACCCCCTGGTACCAGCACGAGGAGATTGGCTATAACTACCGGATATCAAATATCTGCGCTGGGATTGGTAGGGGGCAGCTTAAGGTTCTGGACCGGCATATACAGATGAAAAAAGAGATTTTTGACTATTATAAAAAACATCTCGAGCAGACGGGAAAGATCAGGATGATGCCAGTATCGGAAGGGGTTTACCCGAATTATTGGTTGAGTTGTGTTTCTTTTGATGAATCGATTGATCCGATGTTAGTTTATGAGGCTCTCAAGGAGGAGAGGATTGAATCGAGACCGATTTGGAAGCCGATGAATTTGCAACCCTATTACGAGCATTGTGACTTCATCACGACCTATGATAAAGGAAGTATGGGAGAGGAGCTGTTTAGTCGCGGACTATGTTTGCCCAGCGATATCAATGAGGGTGAAGCGACATTTGAAAATGTAACGAAGTTGATCACTACGAGTCTAATGCTGTAGCTAAAGGCTTTGTGCCCGAAGTGTTAAGTTCTGTTGTGGTTGCGACACTTTGGGATACTCATTTCCAATAGATGTTACGGCTTTTCGAATCCTGGGTGTTCATAATCCTTCAAGCGCACTGTATCAAGATGGCACGATGTGCCCGCCTTCAATGATTACGTAGCGATTTCCCAATACGCGTCCGTGAATAGAGGATACATTTGTTTGTCCTCGAGTCACGGGTACTCCATCATTTACATTACAAGTACCCGTTGAAGATTTTTCTAAATCCAGGGTGGTTTTTCATTCCATTACAAGCATACTGTGCCATAATCACGTGCGGGTTTTGGTTTCCTTCTATGATTATCGGCCTTGTATTTGTGATAGCAACATCCCATCCAACATAGCGGTTATCGAATAGAAGGGCAGTCCTGCAGATAATGTTTTCAATTTTGTCATTGAACGGTATCACCAAACCCTCAAATTTAAAACCTGTGTCAGGATGTACGTCGTAATGCCGGCCTCCATATTTAAAAGAAGTAATGCCAGTCTTCTGCAAGGTCCAATTGGATACATTGACGGGTACACGAATTCCTCCACTACTGCCATTATCGACAATCATTCCGCCACAGCCAAAGCGAATGTAGGCGCCTAGTACTTCTATCGATTTTTTGGGGTGATCCGTATATGCAAGTACCCTGATCGTGTTTAAACTGTGGGGATAGATCCGATCAATCACATCATGTTGGACGATGGTTTCTTGGACAATAAAGTCCATATGTTGTAATAAATTGAACAGCTTTTCAGTTTCACACGTATCAGTGATTGTATTGGAATCGAACTTGAAAGAATGAAAACCGCCGTATCCCTCATTACTCTTAATGAATACGGATCTTGAAGCGGACACTTTGATCAAAGCCGACAAGATTTTTTCCAATTCTATTCTGTCGCGAAGTTCCGTGACTTTATCCTTTGTGACGATTGAGTAACCATGTGTCGTTGCAAGAATTACTGGTGTCGGAATTTCTTGTTCAGATAGAATTTTTTCAAATTCAGTTTTTCTGTACAGCCCCTTATTGCCTGTGTAATGTGCGTACTTTTTAATCTTATGCACTTTTTTATGTCCAATATAATTACGATAGTCTGGTGCCCCTTTCAAGTACAAATAACTCGTAAAATAATAATAAGGTAGCTCTTTTTCGAGAAAGGCGCAATGCACCAATTCCTTCAAAATCCTCAGAAGTGGTTTTCTATCATCATCTTTTAACACCACTCGTAACGCGGAATATTTGTTCGTATTATCTTGCCTATGTGTTTCTCGCGGACTACAATTAAGAAGTACGCTTCAGTTACTTGTCACTAAGCGAAAGTGTTCTTGACTGAAGTCCAGAAATTTGCCATAATTCTTTCTCATCTTCTTAGATACTTTACCATGATAACAAATAATTATGTAAAGACCTGTTAGAGAAGGATGGCGATAAGTGGATACTACTGTGGCGACCATTATGACCCAATCAAGCCTATCCGTAAGGGTCCCCTAAGAAAAGGTATAATATCATAGAATTTGCTGAGCGTTTTCGGAACTGTCTCGCTGGCTTGGTGGTTTTGGTTCCGATAGAAAGTCAGGTGGGAATGTCGAGCAAAATTCTATCTTTTGTGAAAAATATGAATCGTCCCCTTGAGAAATTTGTTATCAGGAATGGGTGGAATTTGAGACTAGCAAATAAGAAAATTCGCGGTGCTCATTTCAAAAAACTGAGTAAGAATGAAAAGGCGGATGTAAAGAAATTTTGGAGACAATATGGAAAAAGAGTCAGTCCAGCATGGGCCTCATATTACGCCCATGCAAAAGATTCCTTTGACCCAAGGTATATTCCTGAAAGTTTGTATTATAGCGAGATGATCGGAAAACTGGGAGATCTTCGATTGGGAGCGTTGGGTGACAAAAATGTGCAAAAGCGGATCTTTAGCTCAAAACAAGCGAATACTGTATTTCACAAAAATGGCAATATATATACAAGCGGTGATTATAGACGTATCTCTCTCGAAGAAGCCATCATTCTGTGTGAGAAGCAAAACGAAGTTGTGATTAAGCCCACTGCAGGGAGTTATGGTGGTCGAGGAGTCGCATTCTGGATGAAAGGGAATGATGAAGCGGAGCTCCATGCCGCTTTGAGATTTCATCATTCTATGATAGTCCAAGAAGTGGTGCAATCTCATCCTTTCTTTCGAGACATACATCCTCATTCATTAAACACATTGCGTTTGGTGACTCTTATTGCTGAAGGAGAACCCATATTACTTTCAACAATTCTAAGGATGGGGCAGGGCGGTCAACGGACAGACAACTCTTCTGCAGGTGGATTGATCGCGGTTGTCGATCAAAATGGTTGCTTACAGGAGACAGCCATCCAGCGAAACCAAGAGATTATTTCTCAACACCCAGGTGGATTTGTCTTTAGAGATAAGACTATTCCAAATTTTCAAAAAATTTTGGATGATGTGTTTACCCAATGTATGAGGATACCGTCTTTTCGTATGGTGTTTTGGGATTACACGGTTGATATTGAAGGAGATCCAGTTTTAATAGAGGCAAACTTACCTTCAGGGCAAATTGATTCACATCAATTCAATATTGGACCCATTTTTGGAGACCGCACGGAAAAGGTGTTAAGCTACATGTACAAAGGCACACCGTTATGACAGTTGATTATAAGAAAGATATCTACTTTGACCCACGTTTAGGGGATATTAACGCACGAGTGGAAGGCGGTGTTTTTCACGAATATTATTATAAGGATACTGCAGGAATAATTCGCCATCAGTTTGTTATACGCCCAGTAAAAATCTTTGAGCAATCTAGTGACAATATTGTAATGGAGAAATATTATGACATAATTACACCCTATGGTTATGGTGGGCCTTTGATCTTGGATGTGGAGCCCGGTAGAAAAGGAAAGCTTTTGCGGGGCTTCGAAAAAGATTTTCTTGTTTTTGTCGTGAAAATCGGATTATCAGTGAATTTATACGTTTTCATCCAATTGCTAATAATGCTCCAGATTTCTTTCAAATTTATGACGTCCAATTGTTCAATCGAACGGTTGGAACGAACTTGGCTGAGTATGAAGAACCCTTGCAAGTTGAGTTTACAAAATCGGCACGTAAGAGTATCCGCCAATGTTTTCGGTTGGGATTAAGCTATGAGATTGAAGAATATCCCGAGGATCTGGAGGACTTTGCAAAAATTTATTATCAGACAATGGACCGCAACCAGGCCGATAGTAGGTATTATTTTGATCTCGAATATTTTAAAGCTTTCGTTGAAACCATGCCTGAGAGTATTCTTAAGTGCAAGGTAATGCTCGACAACAACGTTATAGCCATGGGTTTTTACCTGCGTTCTCACGATGTTTTGCACACACATCTCTCTGGAACTTTAACTGATTATATCCACTTGTCGCCCGCTTATATTTTACGTTATGCGCTTGTTGAATGGGGCAAGGCAAACGGCTATAAGCTTATTCATAGTGGTGGCGGAATGACTGGATCCACAGATGACAGTCTATACCGCTTCAAAAAAAAATTTGGGATAAATACGGAGTTCTTATTCTTTATTGGCCGAAAGATCTGGAACGAGTCAGTGTATAGAGAGCTTGTCTCGGCGACTAAAACACAAAAGTCGACATTTTTCCCTCAGTACAGAACGTGATGCGGAGGGAAAAGTGCTGTAAATTGAATTGGAGTAGCACCAAGACCTGCCTAAGCTTCCAAGAAATAAAAGATTTGTGATGATGAGTAATGACGCAGATTGAGGAGATTATTGAGTGAGAGCTATAATTTCGGGGGCGGGCAGTTTCCTTGGTAGAAGACTACTCAACAACATGGTTTTGAGCGAACGTGTCGATTCCATAATTGCTTTAGATATGAATATTTCGGAGCTTACGCAGCAACTGACAAATCCAGACATACAAATTCAAAGCAATGAAGAGTTTTTGTCTGGTTCTCATCGATTAACTAACTATGTCTTGATCAACCTGGCATATGCCCGTAGCAGTGAATTTCCCGATATAAAAAGCAGTTGCGATTGGACGTTCAAACTCCTCGAAAAACTTAAGAATTGTGGTCTAAACCAAATTATAAATATATCTTCTCACAGCGTCTATGACTGTCATCGCTCGGCACCGGCAAAAGAATCGGATCTCACGATTCCAAATTCGCTTTACGACATGGGGAAATACTATATTGAGAATTGGATTGAGGGTTTTGCTCGCAAACACAAATGTAGTTTCATAAATCTCCGAGCATCTAGTTTGGTTGGTCCGGGACTCCATCAGCGTATAACGACGCGTTTGTTGAGACAAGCGATGCTTGAGAATGAAATATCAATCAACTTAAATGGCCAAATATTTTCTTATACACACGTCAGTGATATGGCAAACGCAATTATCGCGGCCGCTATGATGAGATCAGAAAATTCGTGGAACCGAGTTTTTAATGTCGGTAGTGAAGAAAGCTACACGATTGAGGATATTGCTGAAACTATAGAGAGAATATTTGTGGGTAACGGCCTGCATCTGAGAATAAATCGCATCGCTGCACTTCCCAATAAGCTGAACGGTTCCCTGGATTCTACTTTGTTCAGGAGTGTAGCTGATTGGCAACCAAAATACACGTTAGAGGATATACTCACTGAAGAGTTTTATGAACAATGGGGGAAATGCCCTTGATTGTTTTATATGCTGTTGTTCGGAATTCAGAAGTCTGATGTCATTGAATACGAACGATGACAGAAGTTGAATCACTGTGCATTTTGAAAGGATCTTATGTTTGAATCGCCGCGAACAGTCTATTCTGTTTTTGCCAAACGGTTTTTCGATATTATTTTGTCTCTGGTAAGTTTAATTGCTACACTTCCCCTATCGATGCTAATCTGCATCACAATACGAATCGATTCGCCAGGTTTTCCAATTTTCCGTCAAGTGAGGATTGGATATAAATGTAAGGAGTTTGAGATATACAAATTCAGAACGATGACAGAAAGGTCACACGACGAACAAGGCAGGAAAATTCGAGATCGTTACCGATTAACACGAGTTGGTAAAATTCTCCGACGGCTTAGCCTGGATGAAATACCGCAACTTTTTTGTATACTTAAAGGAGATATGAGTTTCATTGGGCCGCGTCCTCTGCACGAAAGATATTTGCCCTATTACACACCAGATGAACTTCATCGTCACGGCGTAAGACCAGGAGTTACGGGATTAGCACAAGTCAATGGACGTAGCGATTTGCAGTGGGAAAAAAGATTTGAGTACGATTTGTACTACGTCAAGAATCTCTCCTTTTGTTTGGATTTTCGTATTCTGATGCTTACATTGGCGAAGGCATTTAAAGGCGAAAATACTTCAACTGTTAGACCTGATGATCTGATGGATTTTGATTTATATCGGCAGCAATTAAGGGAATAAAAATTGGAGATTTAATCAAATGGTGAATCTCGGTTATGCTATTTGGAGAAGTTGCAATCGATAGTAGTTACATTAGCCATATGAGATTTGGAGAACAAAATGAACGCGAGAAAGAAAATTCTGATTCTTGGTATGGGTCATTCACAAGTAGATCTAGCTGTGGCTGCCAGACAATATGGCGCAACAGTACATGCCTGTGCCGAAGATGGCGCTGGACCCGCAATGAAATATGTGGATTACCACACGGCGATAGATATTCTAGATATTAGAAAAATTGTGAATTATTCAAGGGAAAATGACATCGATGTGATTTTCACAATAGGCCTTGAAACCGCAATTAGACCAGTTGTACTTGCATCGGAAGAACTGGGGCTTCCTTGTTTTATCACTGGTGAGGATATAGCAAAAATTGAGAATAAGGCGGTCTGGCGTGAAATATTAGGAAACATGCCAGGAAATTTGCGTTTTATGACGGGTGGAGCTCCCGAAGAATTCTTATCTTGGCTTGACTATCCAGCGATCTTAAAGCCGGTTGATGGTTCAGGGCAACGGGGAGTATTTACGGTTGCTAATTATGAGGAGTTGAAAGAAAAATTTAGAATGAGCAAAAAATTTTCTTCCACGAAGACAGTTATGCTCGAAGAACTTGCTGAAGGAGAAGAAATATCTGTTAACGCATTTATGCTCGACGGCGAATTGGAATTCGCTGCCATATCTGACAGGATATCTTACGTTGACTTGCCGGGAGGAATTATCAAGGAACACTACATTCCTTCGAAATACGCTTATTCAAGTACAGCAGAAAAAATCCTGGATATTGTTCAGTACGTGAATAATTCAATGAATTTTACCCAAGGTCATATATATTTCCAAATGAAAATCATGAATTCTAGCGTAGCGCTAATCGAATTCACTCCGCGTTTTGACGGCTGCCATTTGTGGAAACTGATTAAGGCCTCATATGGTCTAGACCTTCTTCAAGTTTCTTTGGAATATCTATTTGAAGGGAGATCACCTACCTTAAAAAATTTTGTCCCGTTTGAACCTTCCAAAAAGCGTGTACTGGGTTTTGTTTCAGACAAACCAGGGATAATCGTCCACTATGACAACTATCCTATGAAAACCGTTAACCCGGACCTGTATTGGTATTATGAAGACGGTGAAGTGGTCCGCAAGGTCACCGGAATTATGGAAAAAGTGGGCTATTACATCGTTTAGGGTGTGTGATTTTGCGATGGCATCAATTAAGTCAACAATTGGAGGACTGAAGCACATTATTTTCCCAGAAATGCAGGAATTGTCGCTCAGAGCACAGTTTGACATTTCTGATATCGCGATGATTGTCTTTTTTTCGGAGCGCTTGTTTACTTATATTTTTTCGATAAAAATGGGAGGGCTTGGAGCTGCTTTATTAATAGCTATCCTGGGCCTACTATACATTATGGCTTTAGCGCAACGGATTGTGCAAAAAGAGTATTCTGCACTCTTCTTATTCACTTCAGTAGCATTAGCAATTGTGTCAATAGCATCTATCTCGATCCTTTGTTTTCCAGAGCTTAAATTTTGGTTTTTCGGCTCTGAATGGAGTCTGCTAATAAAAATGCTGGATCTTCGGAATGCAATTTCAGGACTGCTGTTGGTTCTTCTGGTGAAAAAACCTCAGAAGATACTAAGAAACATCTGCATTTCCGCCTTTTTATATTTTTTATACTTATGTTACCAGACTTATCTCTTCGTTATAAATAGCGGTTGGTCATCGTATTATACCCTTGCAGTAGGTAGTTCAAGATATAACATGTCTTACGGCTACAAGATGATCTTCGTTTTTGTTGTGTTCATTACAATTGCCTTCGTCAAAAGATCATTCCTTTTAATTGCATTATCTGCAACCGCTTTCTGCCTTGCTCTAAGTTATGGTTCCAGAGGGGTATTATTGACGACTTTAGCGTTCGGAATAATTTTTGTGTTGTTTATCGTGCAGCAAACTTGGCGAATCACGCGGTCCTCTATTATTGCAAAGATGAAGGCGTTATCACTTATTTTGTTAGTGTTAATTGGGGGATTCTTATTGGTCAAAACAATGCCCCTCGTAGAGAAAACGATTCATTCAGCTCTAGTACCGATCGAATCCAGTAATGCTTCCTTGCCGGACGAAGAAATTGTCATTGATGATGCATCTGGTACAAGAGAAGAGGACGACTCTTCTTTATCGCGAACAGTTGATGCAATACTCGAAGGGGATATTTGGGCAGATAATGGGCGATTTATGATTTGGAAGACCGCTTACGATGGTTTTCTTGAGCGACCACTAACTGGATCAGGATTGTTTGGCGATCGTTTATATGTGGGCAAAGAATTTCGCACAGGATATACTCACAACATTATTCTTGAATTATTAGTTCAGTTCGGAATCTGGGGGTTCGCATTCCTTGCCGTATTAATCCTCTTTGTAGTAAAAATTTGGCTTAAGAATGACGATATGTATACATCTTTATTAGTAGTTATTATGACATCGATGTGTGCAGTTCTGCTAGTTTCCGACAGCTACTTGTTCAATACATTTTTCTGGTCTCTATTGGGATTAATGCTCGTATATTATAACGTTTATGAATTGATATGTCTGAAACGAAAAATAATTGTGACTGTTCTCTTGGTCGTGGGGATTGTGACAACAGCACTGTTTGTTTTACAGGATTTTCGGAGTCAATCCTTCAAGACCATTATCTTCAATGAACCCACGGTCCTGCTTGCAACGGTGAATAGTAAAGAAGGTCTCCACTCCCTCCATGGAATTGTAGAGAGCTATGATGTCTTTGCGACCGCCTTCATTAACGGATCGTCAATAGAGGAATCAGACTCAGATGACTTCGAAATTCAAAAGCAAAATGTTAAGAAGATGGGGACAGAAGGCTGGGCATTTGAAGACGGTGGATATTATTTAAGAAATCCATATGGCAGATCTTCGAAACAGCAAGATGCTGACTACGAGAAGACAGTAAATTTATTTAGACATCTCTGTTTACCGCTACCAGTATGCTACTCGCCTCCTAGGGGCCCGAATAACTCGGCTATGAAGTATCGTACAATGTATACATACGATTTTATCCAAAGCAAGGTGACAAGCAATAATGCATCTCCCAAAAAATTAATTACGTACCCGGATACGCTAAATATGGATGCTATAAGGATACTTTGGCATACGGAAGCGGAGGAACAAAGTCTTTTCAGGTATCTCGAAAGAGCTAAACAAGAGAGGGCTTTATCAATCCTGTATATAGATTCAGAAGATTACTCCGATTGCCAATTTAAGAAGGTTCTTCAGTTCTTAATAGACAATGAATTCGAGTTCATCACTTACAGGAATCTTCAACATCGCGCGTATGATCATCAGGAGAAACTTGGCTGGAAAAATTATTTTGAAAATATGTATATCACGGGGCGGATCGTTCGCTTATTGAAATATGGCTAAATCTATAGGTTATGGAAGAAGACATACTTGATTGACAGGGTAAAGTTAGAGGATCAATAAACGATGAAGATTCAGAATTTCTATACAAAAATCACGGATCACTTTGTGGAATTTGCTACCTGGATGAAGGCAAGCTCACTTAGCAACAAGATGTCAAACATAAGGATAGGGTGGTTATTTTGCAAATTTCTTTACCATCGCATCATACATAAAACTAGCTTGGAAGACTATGTCAAATACGAGTTTTATCTGCTAAATAAAACCGGACGCGATCAGTACATAAATTGGGGACGAAGACAGCTTATAGTCCAGCAATTAAATGATGTCAACGATCAATCTATCTTTGATGATAAAGCAAAATTTAACGAACGATTTGTTGATTACATCGGCCGTGCTTACTGTAATGTGGCTGAGGCAACACTTCATGAGTTTCAAAAGTTTGTCTCTACGCATCCTAAATTTTTCAAAAAACCAAGGTCTGGATTTTTTGGAATTGGAGTTGAACAGATCGAAATCAGTCCGACAGTTGATATCAAATCTTTATATGAGCGTCTTAAAACAGAAGAGGCAATTTGTGAGGAAATAATCGATCAACATTCGGCCATGGCAGCTTTTAACGAGTCTTCTGTGAATTCGATCAGATATGTCACAGTAGCGGACGCCAAGAGAGTTTTTGTCTTTGGGATTGCGGCACGTTTTGGACGCAAAGGACGTATTGCCGACAATTTTCATCACAGTGGAATAGCGAGCAAGGTTGATCCTGAATCGGGCATTCTAACGACATCAGGAAGAAATGCAAAAGGGGAGTGGTTTGTATTTCATCCCGATTCTTTGCACAGCATACCGGGTTTTCAGTTGCCAAACTGGAATAAGGTCAAACAGCTCGTGTCTGAAATTGCTCTACTGGTCCCTAGCGTCAAGTACGTTGGGTGGGACATCGCAATTACGGAAAATGGTTGCTGCGTAATTGAGGGGAATCAGCTGGCAGATCCGGACATCATCCAAACGCTGGAACAACGAGGCATGTGGTATGACCTCCTGAGCATCGTGGATAACATGGACTCAATAAATTGGATACCTTAGGTGCCAGATTCAAGTTCGAGATACTTCGAGGCTGGTGAAATTTGTCTGGTAACAGGAATTTACGGCCTACGTTAGTTTCTAAACGCTATTTATCACGAGAAATCGGGAAAATCTGACGCATTTTCAAATGCCCGATAAGTCGTGACCTCAGCGTCAATAATTACTTTAATTTATTGGTAAACAGTCCCTATATCTTAAAATTATTTAAGAAATATTTGGCTGAATACCTTATTTTGATGATCCATGTCAGCTTAAAGCGATGTAAAAAGAAATAGAATCTGAAACGTCTAAGACCTGCTGAGTATGAGAAAGATTGTATTGCATTGCGAAGTGAATTATCGTTCAATATTTCAACAATCTCTTTACTAAATGTGTTCCATCTGTCCGTTCTACAAACAACGTTAAGTGCCATCGAAGAACGAGATATTAGCATGGAAGCTAAAGCAATGCAGACATTCTTGTTTCTAGGCAAAATCTCTTGTAGGATTCTATGTATGCGTTTCACCATTCCCCAGTACCCCGCCAGATAGCTATTAGTAATTGATTCAGGATTTTCAACGTAACAGTATAACGCGTGGTTTGTTACCATAGAAACTTTCCTTATTCTAAAGTGAAGTTCATTTGCGAAAAGATAGTCTTCAGTGCGATATATTTCTTCGCAGAATCTCAATCTTGGTTTCTCTAAAACTTCTCGCCTTATCAATCGGATACCAGAAAAAGGGGGGATATAAGAATCAGATTTTGGGTCAAGTACATCTAATGCAACTTTTCTACACAAATCGTTTTCATAAAGACCAGGCGTGTAAGAAAAATCACGCCGCCTTGCGATGCCATCCTTGATCTGGATTAAGCCACAAATTACTACTTCTGCACCAGAAAAATCAGCAACGTTATATAAAGTCGAGAGTGATTCCGGGTGAATAAGATCATCAGCATCAACAAAATACAGAAAACGGCCAGAGGCTCGATCTATACCATTATTTCGGGCCGAAGCAGGTCCCTTGTTTTTTTGTTTAAATAATTTGAACCGACTATCTTTACAACAATATCTTTCACAGATCTCATTACTCGAATCTGTGGAACCATCGTCGACCAGCAGAACCTCAAAACAATCGAATGTTTGGTTAACAAGACTGTCGAGGCAACGTACAAGAGTTTTCTCAGCATTAAAGATCGGTACGACAACACTTACTTCGCAACAGTATTTTGGATCACTCATTATTAGATAGCCTAGATTATTACCTCACGGGGGGATTTAACTTGGAAAATGATCAACCTCTTTATTATTTATTGTACAGCATATTTCTAATCCATCCTTCGAATCGTGAAGTTAAGCTAACCACTCCGGATAACATGCAATGTATGCTGGGATATTAAAGTCAAAGTATTATTCAGTGGAAACCTGGTCAGAGACGTGCTCATATGTAATGAACATTCTCGGCCGTGCTTCAATTTCATATTCATATTTGAATAGCATAATCTAGAAACACCCCCAAAAACCACAATGGCCCAGGATTCCGTTCGCACCTCAGTGGTTGGTTTCTATTCTGCCAAATACACCTTGTGGTTGTCGATACGATTACATAGTGATTCAGAATAGAAAGTATGATATTGAAATCTAATTACACGATAATTGGCTGTTGCACCACTTCCAATCACAGAGGTTGTTTTGCTAAGGTATCATGGCAATAAGTTTTGTGAACCAATTTGTCTGACTTAAGGAAAGTCACTTGCAAATATCTAACTTACAAAAGCAGAGCACTGGTATCTTGGAAAGAATGATGAGATGAAGAAAATGAAAATTATCCTAAGCCGTTTGCTTCTATTCCTAGGCAAACTTGTAGGATCATGTTTTCGCCAGAATTTTATTATGTTAGAGAGCACACCTGATATATCGGACAATGCTGCCTTGCTTTATGAAGAAATGGTAGCTGACCCCGAATTTCAAGATTATAATTTTATCTGGCTAGTGAAAAATAAGATTAATAGGCAACAAAATATTAAATGGGTACAATCCTCGAATAGATTATTTCGCGGATATTATCTCGCAAGATCAAAATTAATATTCTTCGGCAATAGGCCAATCACGAAAAATCGAATAAATCAGATCTCCATCTGTTTATGTCACGGAAGTAAATCAAAACTTACCCGAGGAATCTATGAGATGCCTAAAGATCTCGATTATATCCTGATTCAGGCAGGGTGCTTTGTAAGGGCCGCCCGATATGGATACAATTTGCCTTCTACAACCAAAATTCTAATGCTCGGCTATCCTAGGAATGATGATCTTCTTAAACAAAGCGATATTGACCGGAATAATTTATTCGGAACGAAATTTGAGAAACTAATTATCTGGTATCCCACCTTTAGGCAGCACAAAAATCGAAAACGAGGCGTTGGTTCATCTGCTTTACCTATCATTCATAATAAAGAATCTGCTGAAGTTCTTAATTCTTGTTTAGCCACTAATAAAACGCTCATTGTGCTAAAGCCCCATTTTGCGCAAGATATTGCTTATTTGCAAAAAATTGAATTTGAGAATATTAAGGTAATTAGTGATGCTTTTTTCGAAGAACGGAGAATGAGGTCTTACCAATTGCTTCGTATGTCAGATGCACTCCTAACAGATTACTCTTCCGTTTATTATGATTATCTCCTCACAAATAAACCTATCGGTTTGGTTTGGGAAGATTTTAACGAGTATAAAACTAGTCAGGGATTCGCGTTGGATCCCGACTTGGTGTATTCGGGTGGTGAAAAAATATTCGATGTAAAAGATTTTTGCAATTTTATTGAAAGAGTTGCTACGGGCACGGATATGTTGAAGAGCGAACGAAGCAAAATCCGGGATATGACCAATATTTACCAGGACGCGGAGTCTTCCCATCGTGTTTCAGCGTTTGCTAGAGATATTTTGAAAGGTGAGAATTCATGATTCATGACAAAGTTAAAGACTGCATAGTTGGGTATACTGATGGCGTTTTTGACCTATTCCATACAGGCCATTTAAACATTATCAAAGAAGCAAAACAACGTTGTGACTTTCTTATTGTTGGCGTTCATTCTGATTCTATTGTTGAGCAGTATAAGAAGAAGAATACCATTATCAATGAGGTAGATAGGCAGAAAATTGTTGAATCAATTCGCTATGTAGACAGAGCGGTAATCAACTCTACAAGAGATAAGTTGGAGCTTTGGAGACTCTACCAGTTTGATGTAATTTTTATTGGTGATGATTGGAAAGGAACGGAACGTTGGAATAATTTTGAAAAATTGCTTAATAAAGTTGGTGTTTCGGTTGAGTATATTCCCTATACAGTGGGAATATCAACAACGCAAATAAGAGAAAGGCTTGCGCAAGATTGTCCTGAGCGGAAGTAACAGCTAATTGATCTACAGTGTCCATACGAACCTATATTAAATGACGCCGTTGTTTCGAAGGCAGATATTGGATTAACTGGCTATACTTGATGCCACCTTCATGATGCTGTTGAAAGTAACTATGGAATATAAGTTGTCATTCCGAAGAGGTCTAATAATTTGAAGAATAATGAGGTTCAAAATGGATAAAAGAAGAAGAAGGATAGGAATTACGATGGGAGACCCCGCTGGAATTGGTGCTGAAATCATCGTCAAAGCGCTTAATGACAAAAAGGTCTACGATCGAAGTATACCGATTGTCATCGGGGATCGCGAGCCATTAATTGATGCGATTAAGTTTTGTAATTTGGCGAATAGCTTGAATGAGGTTAACAATGTTTCCGAAGCTAAAGGGAAATATGGCGTAATCGATTACATAAATCTCAGCTATCTCAGGCCGAATAGCTGGAAGTATAAGAAGGTATCAGCTCTATGTGGGAATGCATCATTTCATTATGTAACGCACGCAATTAGACTGGCTATGGAACAGCAAATTTCAGCCGTCATCACTGCTCCCATTAATAAAGAAGCAATAAATGCTGCCGGACACGATTACAACGGACATACCGAGATATTTGCAGAATATACAGGAAGTGCCTCTTATGCAATGCTTCTTGCCAGTGGTAAACTTCGTGTTATCCACGTTTCGGCACATACCTCCCTTCGTAATGCGTGTGATTTAGTTAAAGAAAAACGTGTCATAGAGGTAATAAAACTTGCACAGGAAGGAATGAGGCTCTTAGGGAAATCAAATCCGACCATTGGGGTGGCCGGTCTGAACCCTCATTGTTCTGAAAACGGCCTCTTTGGATCAGAGGAACAGAATGAGATCATTCCTGCCATTATCAAGGCAAAAAGTGAAGGTATTAACGTAGTTGGCCCCGTATCTCCGGATGTCGTTTTTGTGAAATGCCTTGGTGGTGAATACGATATTGTTGTAGCCATGTACCATGACCAAGGACATATACCGCTGAAGCTCAATGGTTTTAGATTAGATCCGAATACGGGAGAATACACCTCCATGCGTGGTATTAACTGTACTATCGGATTACCAATTATCCGAACTTCAGTTGACCATGGAACAGCTTATGGGAAAGCTGGAGAAGGCCGAGCTAACGAGGAAAGTATGCTGGATGCGATTTTCGCTGGTATTGAAATGGCGAAAAACATGGTGAGCGAAAAATGAATTCTCGAGAAATTTGAATATTGGTGAGAAGAATGGCAAAAAAGCTAAAAACGCATGTTAAAGGTTGGTACGAATTTTGGCGAAGAGAGAGATTAAAGAAACGTGTCATCAATATGAAGCTAGACATATCAACATTACGGACCGATGTGCTCGATATGCGGAAGAAGAATTTTTCCTTGAGTGAGAGTAGCGCATATAATCTTCGAGAAAATGACTTCCGTGAATATATAAATACGTGGGAAGCGTATCAACCGCGGCTGGTAAAAAATCCCTATTTTGTTGTTGCCGATGACAAATACTTGTTTTCACTCGCTATGCGAAACTTTGTTGAAGTTCCAGAAGTTTTCGCAATTATTACAAATGGAACAGTGAGTTCTGTCTCACGGGAATATTTGACGAACGACAATCTTTTTGATTATTTTCTTTCGCAGGGTGGCGGCGTTATTAAAGATAGATATGGTAGTGATGGTTATGATGTATTTGTTTTTAAAAGGAATGAAAATAAGATGGATCTGTATTATAAGGACGGTGAAATAACTAAGATATCATTCGATATTCTGGTTAGAGAGATCAAAAGTGGTTTAGTCCAACCGATCGTTGAACAGAGCAGATTTTACAACTCCATTTTTTCCGAAAGTATCAATACTGTCAGACTAATCACAATGAAAACTGGCGAGGATTCTAGTAAACAAGAAATTGTCGCAGCGGTTCAGCGTATCGGAACTAAAAGATCAGCACCGGTAGATAATTTTAACCAAGGAGGTGGTTCAGCTCTTGTGGATCTAAATACGGGGAAACTAGGAAAATTTACGATGGTTGACTCTTTCAGTGAAGAAGGAACAAGATTATTCTTCAGTAGACACCCCGAAACAGATGCGCCGATCGAGGGACAGATGGTGCCCAATTGGAGTTTGATAAAAAGACAGATACCAGATATTGCTCGTAGACTTCCGTTTTGGAACTTCATTGCATGGGATGTAGTAGTAAATGACATCGGCATAATGATACTTGAGATTAATTTGAAATCAAGTCTAAATGTCTTCCAAGTTCATGGGGGCATGAGGAACACTTCCTTCGGTGAGAGATTTCGCGAACAAGGTTATCTTGTGGATGATGTGCTATTTGATTAAGCACAGTATAAAAGAATTTTCGCGGACCGAAATTTGGTACCGCCAATAGTTCGAGAAGTTGACAAAGTTTATCGTGAGGAGCGATAGAAATGTCAATCCGATTATGTCGTGTGCTTGGCAGGATAGAAACCAACCACAGGATTGCGGTGGAAATCCTGGAACAAAAAGCAAAATGAAGTGACATCAAGATAATAAATTGGTTCTGTCTAGGAAATATCTATACCGTTCCAAGTACATCTCTTTAAGTTTCAGTGGCTGATCCTTCGTTCGTTTTTGTAAATTCTGCAAAATATGGATTAAAAAATACTCTCGCAAATTAGAAACTTTAAACTCATAATGGAGTGCATTGCACATATTTTGCCAGTACGTATTGTATCCACCCTCTAGATACTTTGCTAAAAAAAATAAATTTCCCTTGCATGTGTGACCGCTAAACTAGATTTTACATATTCTGCTAAATAAGAATTTACACTTCCTCAAAAGCGTCTATCCTAAATCTCATGAGAATACTCTTGGGGAATAGGAGACGAGAATGAGAAAGGAAGAACGCATTTTCATGTATGGCCAGATCTTTGCTTTAAAAAAGAAAGGATTCAACATAAGCCAGATTGCCCATGAAACAGGGTTGAGCAGGCCCACGGTATACAAGTACCTGGCGATGAATTTGGAAGAGCTTGAATCATGGTGTAACGACTTATCGGTCCGGCGCAAGAAGCTGGACCCCTACCGTGCAAATATTTCAGAATGGCTCAATTTATATCCACACATGAGCTCCTCTCAAGTATATGACTGGCTATTAGAGGGCGATGAAGCTCTGGATGTGGCGGAGAGTACGGTCCGGCTCTACGTGAGAGAGTTAAGGGAGGCCGAGGGGATCACCAAGAATCCAAAGCCAAGAACCTACATGGCTGTCCCTGAGCTGCCCCCTGGTAAACAAACACAAGTCGACTGGGGACAGTCCCGGCAGAAAAAGGTAGGGGGCGGTCAAATCAAACTCTACTTCATTTCTTTTGTCTTGAGCCACTCACGCTACAAGTTCGTCCACTGGCAGGACAGACCCTTTACTACAGACGATGGCATTCGTGCCCACGAACTTGCGTTAGCCTATTTTGGCGGCATGACAGAAGAGTTTGTCTACGACCAAGACGCCATCATCTCCGTGAATGAGAACGCGGGCGATTTTATTTTGACCGCGGGCTTCCAAGCCTACGTTGAGACCAGGGGCTTTCGAGTGAGGCTATGCCGCAAGGAGGACCCGGAATCAAAGGGCAAGGTTGAGAGTGTGGTGAAGTTTGTCAAACGGAATTTTGCGGCAAACAGGCTCTATAACAGCTTAGAAGATTGGAATCAGCGGTCTCTTAACTGGTTAAAGCGAACCGGTAATCACCGAAAACACCATCTCACAAAAGAAAGGCCGCAGAAGATGTTCATCTCCGAGAAAAAACATCTCCTGCCAGCCCATCCCGTAACTCTGGACAAGAATTACAAGCTGAGTATAACAAGGACGATTCGCAAGGACAACAGCATCTCTTACCGATCCAACCGCTACACAGTGCCCTTGGGTACCTATAACCGCTTTGGTGGACAAAGACTGACTCTTCGGTTGGAGGCCGGCCACTTGCTCATCATGGATCCCTTACAAAGGGAGATCTTGGCCAAACATCCGCTTTGCCAGAACAAGGGCAAGCTCATCGGATCTGAGCTTCATGAAAGACAACCCTCAAAGTCACAGATGGAGCTGAAAGAAAAAGCCTTTCAGATGCTGGGATTCACTGACCAGGCAAGACACTTTGTTGAAGAGATATGGCGCAACTATCCGCGACACCGTCAAGATCAATTCAGGTTAATCATTCGAAGTCTTAAAGAGTATCCGCAAAGTGCAAAAGCTGCCCTGGAGCGCTGCATCCATGAAGACGCCTACTCAGCCAACTCTTTCAAACACTTCCTGGCCTACGAAGATGCTTGGCGTAAAAGGCATGAACCCATCAAGCTGCTGGAAAGCCAGGATAGCCCACAGCAAGTACTTGAAAGTGCACCGCAACGATCGGTTGATTCCTACTTAGTAAAACTGGGGGTGGGTTAATGGATACCATAAAAACGATGCAGGAACAGTGTGGTCAACTAAAACTTCTGTCGACCAGAGACCAGTTGGCCGACATCCTTAGGCAAGCGCAGAAGGCTTCCTGGACGCATGCTGAGCTTCTGGAGTACATCCTGAAGGCGGAAGTGGACGACCTGGAAGATAGACGATTGAGACGCCGTCTGACCTGGGCTCAGTTCCCCTACATCAAATCGCTGGCAGATTTCAAGTTGGGTGAGTTGACCGGTATTTCAGACAGGCAGCTGAAAGAATTGTCAGAATTTCATTGGGTACACGATGCCTACAATCTCATCCTCTTAGGGCCGCCAGGTGTGGGCAAAACCCATCTGGCCTTGGGTCTTGGACTGGTAGGCATCAAGAAGGGATTGAGGGTCTACTACACCACCATGAACAGCCTCCTCGATGCCTTGAAGACAGAAGAGTTCATGCGAAAATCCCAGATTAAGATCAGCAGGGTCAGAAAAGCAGATGTCGTCATCATCGATGACTTGATGTATTTTGGAACCAGCGCCCGCGAACAAACCATGTTCTTTCATTTAATCCACGATCTCTATGAAAATACAGCCATTATCTTGACCTCCAATCGGTCGCCTGAACTGTGGAGCGCACTGGCGGATGATCCTGCCACAACAACAGCTATTTTTGATCGGCTGCTACACCGGTCAGAGATTGTAAAAATGGATGGGGATAGCTTCAGAATGAAGCATCAGGAAACAATCTTCAAAGAGGAAAGTGTAAAAACCTAGTTAGCAGTTTTTGTAAATTGCTACTTGACGGCTACAGCATGCTTCAACACGAATGAAGTTCAATATATCGTTAAAGAAAAAATACTCATCTGCATATGTCCAGTCAATGACAAAAATTTTGTTGTTCACATCAACCAAAACATTAGAGGAGTAAAAATCACCATGTTGTTTCACCAACGGAATTTGGTCATTTAAAATATTTTTTGGAATATTTCTCAAGAGTTCAAAAGTTAGATCTCCAAGAATCTCATCTTTCACAAGATAATCCAGAGAAGATAAGTATTCATCCCCTGGATATGAGACGTTCGACAGAGAATTAAGATAATTTTGATAAGAAACAAAGTAGTATTGCAACACATCTAAATAGGCACGATAACTCCATTTCCGCGGAGGTATGGCCTCCACCAATTGTTCAACAAGAAAATTTTCATCTGCTTCGCAGCGAATAAATCTCGGAATATTAAAGTAGGGCTTGAAATGTTCGTAAATTGCTATCTCACGTTTGAGAGAATTTCCTTCACAGTAATATGTCAGAACTTCTTCTGAGACTACATCAAAAATCTTAACATCACGCATTTGTGTGATTCGGTTATTTGTCAAAAATAGTAATTGACCATTAAATATATTTGAGTCTGAATTTATTACAATCTTTTTTTTTCGTAACATTTTTTTGATGAAGTTTTTTGGGGTCTTGGGGACAATGAGTCGATCATTGGCAGGCAAAAACAAATCAAAAAAATAATTGGAAACAATAGGGGTATCCAGATATGCGGCCCTTAAAGAAGAATGTATGACAAATTGACCAGGTTCCAGAAAAGATGCATTTTCTTGGATAGTTTTCGTGAAATCATCAGTTAATTGATGTAGGCGATAATACCTATTTGCTACATTAGAAATATAAGCTTTCACTTTCTATTACAATCGCTTTCCTTGTAAAATATTTACAATTAGTTGTAGAAACAGCTATTATATGGAGAAAATAGAGACATCAATTCTATATATTTTAACTATGTTCAACGTTTGTCCTTAGCTCATATCTTATCCATATCTTCTTAAGAATCATACCATGAGTATGTTTTCCTGAACCTTTCTTCTGCGTTGCGCCCTGGAATGGGTAACTCCAATGTTTGATAGTATCTACAATTGTAGCCATCCTCAAAGGGATGTCCGCACGATAATGCTGCATGCAAAGGTTTTTTGGGGAGGATCAAGGATGAAATCTCCTACGGTCGAGATTGGATGGGCGTGTCGCTGAAAACTTTTATGGAAGAGCTTGATCGTTATTTGCGCTGGTATAATCAAGAACGGGCCAAGGAATCGCTTGATTGGATGAGTCCTATTCAATATCGAAAAAGGCTGGCGCTTATTGCCTCAAACTTGTCCAACTTTTTGTCCGCACCTCCGCGGTTGGTTTCGTACTTGCCAAACACAAGTCGTCCGAATTTTAACAGATTTCGAATGTTTATCTATCTAAGCCTATCAAGACCGGAATTTGCCTTCAAAAAGTGCTTTCCCACTCGAAATCAGATATTTTAAGCTCTCCATTTTGAAAATCCATGCAGTTAATATATAGAAAATAATTCCAACGATAATTTGTAGAACAAGTGTGGCCAAAGGTGACAAGCTTAGCCATTTAATGCAATAAACGAGGGCACCCATTACAAGCGATAAGATCAACGAAGGAGAAACATCGTTGAGTTGTTCAGAATATTTGTAGTCCAAAAGGTGCCTGTTGGGGTATGCATTTATAAATGACGCGAATACTCCACTAATTGCTTGCCCTACAGCAATCATGTGTACACCATATGGGACGGTGACCAATAGGAAAATTATTCCCATAGTCCTCTTCAAAATATTTAAGCGCAAATAAGTTCCGCTGTAACCCAATCCTTTAATGGCTTGGAGATTTGCAGATTGAATCGGGTGTAGAGCGTAGTTGAAACAAAATATTTGCACGAATGGTATAGCTGGAAGCCATTTCTCAGTCATGAGAAGTAGGACAAGTGAATCAGCAGTTACCGCCAATCCAACCATCATGGGAAAAACAACAAAAGCGCCTGTCATGATGGAACGCCTCATTATGCTTTTTACCCGAGCTTGGTTGTCTTGATGAGAAGCGAGTACGGGAAACATGACGGATTGGATGGAACCGTCAATATTCGAAACAAGTAAACTTGGGAACTGTTGTCCTCGGTTATAGTAACCGAGTGTTGCGGGTTGATAAATTTTTCCAATGATTAGATTACGGAGCTCTCTATAAGCGGTATTGAAGATCGATCCCACGAGCAGTTTCCAACTGAAAGCAAAGAGAGATCCAAGTCTGGCGACTGAAAAAACCGGTTCAGGGCGCCACTTAAGCGTAAACCAGAGAATGAGAGTCACAAACATTCGGTAGCTTAAAGTCTGTCCCACTAAGGCCCAAACACCAAGCCCCGCATATGCTAGGGCTATGCCTATCGTTCCGGAGAAAAGCAATGCGATCGTACTCCTGATGAACAAGAGTTTGAATCGAAGCGTACGTGAGACAATCGCATTCTGAACGGAGTTGACAGCTCCAAAAAGAAGGCTTATAGACAAAACTCGTAACACGGTCGTAATCTCTGGCATCGCATAATAGCTCGAAATCCCTGGTGCAGAGAAGAATAGAACAATGTAAAGGATGGCCGCGAACAAAAGGCTAAAATAAAAAACTGAGGAAAAGTCAAGTTCATCTGCATCTTTCTTTTGGATAAGAGCTGTGTTGAAACCACTTTCAACGAAAATGGAAGCGACTGCTGTGAACACAGTCACAAGAGTTATTAGGCCGTAGTCTTGTGGAAGGAGTAGCCGAGCTAGCATAATTTGAACAACAAATTGGATCAACTGTGTTCCTCCTCTTTCCATAAATTTCCAGAAAAGAGAAGCAAGAACCTGATTTTTACTAAACTTTGCTACCATGCATAATCCTCGCGAGTGATTTATTTTGTCGCCCCGCTGACGAGGATCTCAAATAAATCTTAAAATGCCTCCGATATTATAGCTGAACTTTGTACTTAAGTATGCTTAAGTTTATGCTTGTTAATTATCAATAGAGGCGCCCTGTAGATGCTAGCCTAAAAATGCTCAGTTGGGACTGCGGTGGAAATCCTGGACCAAAATTCATGCTACTAAACCCAAGCTTAGTCGGTACTGTTTAGGACTCATATAGCCCAGATCACTCTTTAATCTTTCCTCACGATACCATCGTAGATAATCGTCGAGCAAATTCATAAACCTATCGATCGTTACACTCTGCCAATCTCGATTGTGGAAAAACTCGACCTTCAGGCGGCCGAAGAATCCTTCCGCTCGCGCATTGTCTTCCGTGCGTCCCTTTCTGGACATAGAGCGAATCAGCTTGTGTTCATCACAGATGGCAATCCAGCCCGGCCAACGGTAATGAGCACCTCTATCACTATGGACTCTGGGGCGTTCACAGTCTGAAAGTTGCGAACACGCAGCCACCAGGGACGCATTGGCCATCTCAGCATTGGGCGATGTACTGATCGACCAACTGATCGGCATACCGTCAAAACAATCAATAATAGGAGACAGATACACCTTCCCTGCAGGGATTCCAAACTCAGTTAAGTCCGTAACCCATAGCTCATTGGGTTGATCTGCAGAAAAGTCATGTTGGCCGTCCTCATTGCGACACGTATTGTCAGGAGCTTCACTTAGTTCGCCCGCATATGAATTATACTTGCGCTTCTTGCAGCGACGCCCCTCAAGGTCTGCCCCTTTCATCAGTCTTCGAATGGTCCATTCTCCAAGCCCATCAAGGCCGTCCTGACGGACTTGGTGTAAGATTCGGCGATAACCATAGGTACCACCGCTCGCTTCATAGGCAGCAATAATCTTCTCTTTGATGGCATTTTCTCCTTCAGTCTGCGTTTCGAGTGAACGCATCGCATACTCATAGCTACTTTTAGCCATTCTCACAATCTCCAACAGATCCTTCAGCTTCCATTTGCTCCGCAGACTCGTCACAAGTCTGGCTTTGTCGCGGTTGGATAGATTCTCGAGATTGCTCTTTTTTTTTAGGATGTCTAGAGCCGCTTCATGCACATCACGTTCAATCTGGAGTCTTCTAACCTCAACGCGCAGATCATCCGCCATCAGCTTCAATGCCTCGATTTCTTCAGGCAATGCATCATAAGCTTTACTCACCATAAGCCTCTCACTTTCTGGTGTATTTTGCTCTTGATTATAGTCCTTCGTTAACGCTCTTCGCCAGACATATGCGGTTGTCCGGCCGATGCCATAATGCTCCGCAAGCTCTGAGGCTGTTCCTGTACGCCCTTCAAGTTCAGCCACGATCTTAATCTTCTCCTCTTCAGAGAAGACTTCAAGGGTTTGGGTACTCTGTCTCGCCTTTCGTTTGTCAGGAGCCAGTTCATCTATCCAGTTTCTGAGATACTCACGACTCTTTGGATAACCTAATTGCCTGATCGTACGTGAGATGTTCTCACCATGTTCAAGGTAATAGTTGACGGCTGCTCGCTTGGCCTCTTCACTATACTTTGGACGACGTTTAGTGCAGACAATCACTTTGTGATCGTTTTCCCGATACGATTTCCACCAAAGCCAGAGTGTTTGCCGGTTTGGATAGCCAAGTGCCCGAATCGTGTCTGCGTAACTATGATCAAATTGGATGAATGTGCTGATAGCTTTTTCTACCTCTTCTTTGCTGTACACGGTTGAAAACCCCTTCCATTTTTGGTCCAGGATTTCCACCGCAGTCCCTTCTGGACATCCTTAACTTGACATTTACAGCGCCCCTCCAATGATTATATGTTTGATTCTTTGCAATATTTTGCCGTTTGTGATTTTCTCTCTATTGACGTTTAAAAGATCCCGTTCATCCTATCCCTCCGATATCTGCCATCTTCCGTAAATTCGCCAGAAGTTTGCCCCGGTACTACAATCATATTGCAAAAAAATCGAAGCTCAATGATTCTATCGTTCAACATGAGGATTAAGTATGTGAGGAAGTGAGTGTTGACGTGTTCAAAGATCTGCAAGAAAGTGTGAATGTCAAGCCAAGGATTTCCACCGCAGTCCAAACTGAGCATTTTTTGGCTAGCATCTACAGTTAGTGGTAATTCCATATTAGTTCGTGGATTGATGCGGACTTTGGATCCCTTCTCTACCATTGCCTTAATCTTGCGTACTCCAGGCTAACGCTTCGGTATTTCTACTATGGAATTCTATGTCAACTGGGCAATCAGGGAGATTTCTATCGGACGGGCAACAAATGTCCCTCGCATATGTAAATCACATTTATGCTCCAAACCCGGAGGGTCCAGCCAGTTGTCCTGATTATTGAAGACTGTCTTCAAGACTTGGAGATACTCAAAAAAAGAGTCCTTATAAATCTTAATGCCAACCCGGTTTGTCCTTGTTCTTCGCCCCGTTAGATCAACCAGAATTGGAGACAAGTTGGAACAGCAAGCCCCCATGGTAACCTCACAGAGGGTTAATAGCCGTTGTTTTACAAAAAGCTTGTATTTGGCTAAGACAAGCATAATGACTGTCAACAACTTCATTACGCTGACTACTATATCGATATCTTTGCTGACAACGCCAACGAGGAGATATTTCACCTGTCAATGGCAGGAAGCTTTGGACACACTAATGAGGTTAGCGCCCGAGCCATTGTTCTGTGGAGGTCTATATGGGGAAAGCGTATTCTTCGCAAATGATCTTCGCCCCGTCATTGACAGGAAACTTTTATCTACATCCTTTTTACTGGGCCAGCCTCTTTGAATCAGTAGAGTAGCTTGTTAGGCAATTCCTTATCGAAATGAATCAGCTACTTTCTATCCTTTGACGCCTGCAGTAAAAACTCGCAATTGGATCCATCAAAGTCTTGTATAATACGAGTCAATGAAGCTAATTGGAGTTTGAGAATGAGAAGAATTGAACAGTCCGTAAAAACTCGAGACTTGCTGTGTATTGTGGCCAGATCTTGGAAACAGCTGGTAGTCTTTTCCCTGATAGGTGTCTTTCTATTAACTGGATTAGCGCTTTATAAACAAAGAACGCTGCCTGATGATAGAAGTTCGGCGATTGACTCTGGGCTGAGGCTATCTAGCAAAGAAATTGATGCCATAAAGAAAGATATCGCTCAAAATGATTCGATCGTGATTAACGCCAATAAACGGATAGAAACATTAAGTAAGAGAGGAGACTCACTTGCGGACCGTTTGGAAAATAGTATATATTTATCAATCGACCATAAAGCGCAACCGGTAACACGTTTTAGGGTCGGTATAGTGCTTGAAAACATCACGGATGACCCACCTGAAGTCACTTCAGTTAGGCACCACTTGCTCGCACTTGATTACCTGAAATATGCCTCAAGCGAAAGTTTCATAGATTACTTGGTCAAGGCCAATGATAGCCGTATTGCGAACAAGTGGATGCGTGAACTTGTGACCTGCCGGTTGGGGACAGATAATGTGCTTCTTATTGAAGTTGTCGCACCAGATATGGATACCATTGGAATCTTGGCTGATGCCGCACAGGATTATATTCTGCACCAAATCGCTACTGATATGGTTTTTGCCTATCCTCATAAAGTTGAAATCTTTGAAATTGTATCTGCTATTGAACGTAATAGCCTGATAAGACAAGAGAGATCGCTTACTCAAGGAGAGTTTGAAGAAAACAGGAAAGAAGTAAAAAAAGAACGAGAAATCATTAAATTGATTAACGATTTAGCAATCAAGGAGGAAGAGAAGAAACTGAGAGAGAAAGAACCTTCGGAGCTAGGGCAACCAAAGAGACCGAATCTATTGCTATTTGCAGTGGGTGGATTCGTTTTTGGTCTGACAACAGCTATTGTATGGATAGTTTTTCGTGTCTCGTCAGCTGGTTTGGTTTACTATCCAAAGCAATTGGCGAATCAGTTGAAAATATTCTTCGTCGGAACAGCGAGAGTAGATGTAAAACTGGAGGCTGATGAAAAAAGCAAATCTGACAGGCACCTACTGTCAATGATAGATAGTGTAGCCACACAGCAGGATATCGAAAATGACAGTATGGAGTATATGGCATCGATTATTCATGGATTATGTCGAGGATTAGGATCGATCAATAATGGAGACGAAGAAAATGGCGAGTTCCATCTAGCCTTGCTCGGTGATGTCAATTCGCTTCGGAATAAGCGATTTGTCGAGCTCCTGAGAGATAAGATGAAAACAATAAATTCAACCAGAGATTTGACCGTAGATTCTGCGCTGGTAGCAACAGATAAGATTGACGGGGTACGCTCACTTAGTATGTCAGATGCGTACGCCATCTTGGTCCATCCCGGCGAGACAAAGATTGAAGAAGTAATCGACGAATATAGGCTGGCGGAGGGAATGAGGGTCAGTTCATTAGGCATTATCTCAATTGATTTGAAAAGAAGTTACTGAGAAGTAGCATACTAAAGTAAGATCTGCAACTGTCTGTTTAACACGTCCGGTAGCATTGATAATTACAATGGAGTAGAATTGGCAGTGTCAAGTGTTAATAAACTTGACGCAATGTAGGCAGAAAGGTGTGATTGGGAATTATAACAGAGGAAATGCCGTTATGAATATTCATCACGTTCCATTCTACAAGCCTGACATTTCCCAGAAGGAAATAGACGCTGTTGAAGCAGTGTTGCGTTCGGGCTGGATTACAACTGGAACAGTCACTAAGCAGTTCGAGCATGCTCTGGCCGAGTATACTGGAACCTCTCGTTTTGCTGCCATGAACGCGCAGACCAATGCAGCTGAGCTCTGCATGCGACTGCTTGACATTGGACCGGGTGACGAAGTGATTGTGCCCGCATACACCTACAGCGCTTCCTGTAGCATTATTTACCATGTCGGAGCTACACCAGTGATCATCGATAGCAATCCTAATTCTTTCGAAATGGATTATGACAAGATGGCGGAGGCAATTACGGAGAGGACAAAGATGATTGTCCCGGTCGATCTTGCCGGTGTAGTCTGTGAATATGAGGCCATTTTTGACGTAGTGGAAAGTAAGCGCCATTTATTCCGCCCGACAGGAGATATTCAAGAGAAACTTGGTCGAGTCATTGTAATGGCGGATACGGCGCACTCATTGGGGGCCAGACGTCATGGAATGATGGCTGGTGCGATTGCAGATTTTTCGAACTTCTCATTTCATGCAGTTAAAAATTTGACAACAGGGGAAGGAGGCGCGACAACCTGGAGGTCACTGGACGGAATTTCAGATGACGATATATACAGATCGTTGATGTTGCTTTCGTTGCACGGTCAAACAAAGGACGCTTTGGCAAAAGCAGTGGGTTCATCTTGGGAGTATGATATCGTTGAGCCTTTTTATAAAGCCAACCTGACTGACATAGCCTCCGCTTTGGGCTTAGCGCAGTTGAACCGTTATCCGGCGATGCTAGCCAGGAGAAAGGAGATCGTGGATTATTATTGCCAACGTTTTGAGAACCTTGATGTTACCTGGCTGGAGCATAGTGGTGATGAGTTTGAATCGAGCAGGCACCTGTTTTTACTGAATCTGACAGGGAAGAATGAAAAAGAGCGTAATAATTTCATTGATCAGGCGGCGGAAAGGGGGGTTATGCTGAATGTTCATTTTAAACCTCTGCCCATGCTAAGCGCATATCGCAAAAGAGGTTTTTATATCGAAGATTATCCCTCAGCCTACGATCATTATAGGGACGTTGTATCCCTACCCCTCTACAGCTCTATGACAGATTATGATGTTGAGTATGTTGTGGATACGCTCACCGACCTTCTACATAAAATAAATAAGACTTGAAGCTACGTGGCGGACGAACCGTGTACAGAAAATTCGTGAAGCGTTTTCTTGACCTTATTATCTGCATATCCCTTCTTCCGATATTGTTCTTAATTTTGCTTATTTTGGGGCCCACAATTTATTGTGAAGATCGAGGTCCAATTTTCTACAGGGCGAATCGATTGGGAGAGAATGGCAGGTTCTTTAAGATGATCAAATTCCGCTCTATGGAAATCGATGCACAGGATATACGCAACCTCGATGGCTCGACGTACAGCGCAGAGGATGATCAAAGAATAACAAGGATTGGAAAGGTAATTAGGAAAACCAGCCTCGACGAATTTCCTCAAATCCTTAATGTCATCGTGGGCGATATGAGCATTGTCGGTCCCAGGCCTGATTTGACTGAGCATCTGGAATTATATGAAGAAGACGAGATAAGAAAACTTGAAATCAAACCGGGTATTACGGGATACAATCAGGCATATTTTCGAAATATTATTCCTTGGAAGGAACGCATAAGGAATGATATTTATTATGTGGATCATGTATCATTTTCACTGGACCTAAAAATTATTTTCCGTACATTCATATCAGTTTTAAAGTGTGAGAATATTTTTACCGATCGGGCATAAGGTTGGAAGATATGATGACAAGAAATCTGCCTGACAAAGACTTTCACTTCGGATATTTATCCTGGGATACAAAATACTTCGGGATTCTGTCAGCGAAACTTGAATTGACTGGTGAAGTAGATCAGGAAAATCAAGTAGCAGTTTTTGAATTTGTTGAAAAATATGATTTCATCACAATAGTGAATCACAAGAATCGGGCCTATAATAACCAATGGATCGGTAGATGTACGTCCGCCTTTCTCACAGACATCAATATACAGTTAACCAAGAGAGTGTTGACCCATTCTCTGGACCAAGGTGTTATTGTCAATAACAATATGCCCAGAAACAACCGCATAATAGAAATTGCAAAAGAATCATTCGAATACTCCAGATTTTTCAATGACCCGTTCCTCCCGCAAGAACAAGCACGGAATATTTACGTACATTGGACGGATTGTGCCTTCAATAAGGAAGATAGATATTTTGTAACCTGTGTAAGAGGAGGCACTATCGCCGGTTACCTAATATTTTCGATTGAAGAAAGTGTTGGTGTAATTGAAATCATTGCTGTTGACAGGGCTTACCAAGGACAGGGAGTTGGGCGCTCTTTGATCGCCAGCTTGGACTCATTGCTTGGGAGCCTGGGAATCGAGAACGTACGCGTTGGTACCCAAATTGAGAATAGTGCTGCCATCAGTTTTTATGCGTCATTAGGTTTTCGATACGACAACTGCAAGAGCATATACCACTGGTGGCATCGATATGATGGTGGCAAATAAAATGGACTGGACTCAGGATGCATTGAAGATCCTATTTATTTGTACCGAAGGATTCGATACACCTGGGCCGTCAAATCATCTGATCAGTACCTTGATTGAGGATCTGACTTACGCTGGTTGTCAAGTTGTTCTGGTGCAAAGTCGAAGGCAGAAAGAGCGGGATGAATTGACTGATAATCTTAGAGGCAACCCCAATCTTAAGGTTATATCTGTTGACAGGAAGATCGTTGCTAAAGAATCCTTCGTAAAGAGATACGTTGAGGAGTGCATATATCACTTCAGGGCATTTCGTCGATGGAGACGCCTACGAAGTATTGACGTTGTTTTTGTTCAGTCTTGCCCGACAGTCGTTTTCTCTATCGGGTTGGTCAAGCTATTTAAGCGATGGCCTGTTCTGTACAGTGTCCAGGATGTCTGGCCTGGAAGTGCCGTGAAAAGTGGGGTGCTAAGGAGCCGATTCTTATCGGGGTTTTTTGCACTGGTGCAAAAAGCAGCCTATAGGATGAGTGATGTGATAACAGTTATTTCGGAAGACATGAAAAAGAAAGTGATAGAACAGGGTGTCCCTGAAAAAAGACTGTCAGTGATCGTGAATTGGTTCGACGATCACACTGTCAAAGAAATCCCTTGGGAAGAAAATAGGTTTGTCAAAAAATATAATCTGGACAAAAACAAATTTTTTGTTCAATACGCAGGTACACTGGGTTTTGTATTCGATTATGAAATGGTCCTCGCAGTGGCTGAACAGCTGAGGCAACAACCGAAAATTGAATTTCAGATGATAGGTCAAGGGAGTGTACGACAGAAGTTTGAAGAAGAGAAAAAGAGAAGGAAACTAGACAACATTGTGTTTTATCCCTTGGAACCGCAAGACATGGTTTCAGACGTTTATAGCGCATGCTCAATCTGCCTGATTCCTTTGAAGAGAGGGATCATTGGTAATTCGGTACCCAGCAAGGCAAGTTTGCTCATGGCGTGCAGACGAGTCACGCTGAATTCGGTTGATGAAAACTCGGCATATTTCAGAATGTTTGAGCAACAGAGAATCGGAGTTTCTGTGTCAAATAACGATCCGCAAGGTGTGGTAGAAGCTATCATCAAGCTATATGAAGATAGAGAATGGCGTGAAATGCTGGCAAATAATGGTGCCAAATTTGCCAGTGAGTTTTACTCGAGGAGCGTTAATACAAAAAAGTTTTACCATCTCTTCGGTAAACTGGGAGAAGCCAGACGATGAAAGTTCTGCTCGTAGGATTTACGAAAATTGCCTATATGCCATATATGCACTTTTATCTGGATCAATTGCGTAGCACTGGACATCAAGTATCTTTGGTGTATTGGGATCGGGATGGAATGCCTGACGCAAATGTTCCTGAAGGAGTTGAGGCATTTAGATTTGCCTTTACAGTGATGGACAGTGCGCCGATAATCAGAAAAATTGTCCCATTCTTGAAATATCAGGCATTTGTCAAACGTCTGCTCAAAAATAAATCCTTTGAAAGAGTGGTCATACTCTCTACTTTGCCCGGCATTCTACTGTCGCGTTTTCTGACAAGACAATTTGATGCAAAATACATCTTCGACTATCGGGACGTGACCTACGAACGTTTCAGAATCTTCAAACTTAAAGTGCATCAGCTGGTGGACCATTCGATATTTACTTTTGTAAGCTCGGATGCCTTCCGGGCTTTATTGCCAGATCGAAAAAATATTCTGACGACACATAACATTTCGCCCGATTTTTACAAAAAGAAGAACGAGCTAGACTCTTGTAGACGTTTTGAAATTCCATTAAGAATAAGGTTTTGGGGTTTTATTCGACATGAAAAAATCAATCGGATCATTATTGACGCTATCTCCAGGGACGACCGCTTCGAACTGCATTACCACGGAAGAGAACAAGACGAAGCCAACAACTTAAAGAACTATTGCCAATCAATCGGAGCACAGAATATCTATTTTCATGGCGAATACAAACCAGAGGATAGGCACGGGTTTGCGATGGAAACGGATCTACTACACAATATTTATGCCAATGATACTACTAGGTACGCCTTGGGTAACAAATATTATGATGGACTGATCCATAAAATCCCGCAGATTTGTAATGAGGGTTCATATATGGGTGAGAGAGTCGAAATGGATGGTGTAGGTTGTGCCATTGACCCTGGTAATTGTGGTTTTTGCGACCAAATATTCAATTTTTATAAGGCACTTCAGTGGACTGAATTCGAGACAAATTGCGAAGAGACTTTAAAGAAGGTACTGATAGAATACGAGGAAAGCTCTGAGACACTTAGAGCCATCTTCGATGAAAGAGGTTAACCATGACATTTGATGATAAGACGCTACTCATTACGGGTGGAACCGGATCATTTGGAAATGTTGTCCTTCGGAAGTTTCTGGACACTGGCATCAAAGAAATCCGAATATTTTCTCGAGATGAGATGAAGCAAGACAACATGAGGCGGCGCTATCAGAATGAAAAAATCAAATATTATCTCGGGGATGTAAGGGATGTACTCAGTCTGCGAAACGCATTCCATGATGTGGATTATGTTTTTCACGCGGCTGCTTTGAAACAGGTGCCTTCTTGCGAGTTCTTTCCGATTGAGGCTGTAAAGACGAACGTTCTCGGAACCGAAAATGTTCTTACAGTGGCTATTGAGGCAGGTGTCCGAAAGATTATTTGCTTGTCAACTGATAAGGCAGCCTATCATGTTAACGCTATGGGTGTCTCAAAAGCACTGATGGAGAAAATTTTTATCGCCAAATCAAGGACTGTATCTCCTGACCAGACCCTAATCTGCGGAACCAGATATGGTAATGTGATGGCGTCAAGAGGTTCAGTTATTCCTCTCTTCATCGAGCAAATTATGAGTGGACAGCCCATCACGGTGACAGATCCGAAAATGACAAGATTTATCATGACCCTTGACGAGGCATTTGATCTTGTTACTTACGCCTTTGAATGTGCAGAAACGGGCGATATAATGGTCCAAAAATCGCCTGCTTGTTATGTCGGGGATTTAGCCCTTGCTTTAAAAGAAATTTTCAATGCCGATAATGAAATCACGACTATTGGAACAAGGCATGGTGAAAAAACCTGTGAGGTGTTACTGACCAAAGAAGAGGCGGCCAAGGCCATTGATCGTGGAAGATTTTTCAGGGTGCCAGCAGACGGGCGTGATTTGAACTATGAGAAATACCTCGAAACGGGTTCCCCCGAGATAAGTATGGCTCGCGAATATAATTCAGAAAACACGAAGATACTTGATATAAATGAGATTAAAGACAAATTACTCAGTCTAAGTATTGTTCAAAAATGTTTACAGCAGAGGTAATAGAATGAAAATTTTGGTCACTGGTGCCGATGGTTTTATAGGTAGCAACTTGGTTGCTGAGCTGAAAAATCGAGGTTATCGGGATGTTTTAGGGTACGATCTCAACACTGCACCTGAATTGCTGGAAATATATTGCGATGAAGCTGAATTCATTTACCACCTGGCAGGGGTCAATCGACCCGAAGATACTTGTCAATTTATGGAAGGGAACTATGGTTTTACAAAAACACTTATTGACTGTTTGGCTCGCAAAAACAGAGGCTGCCCCATCGTGATGTCATCTTCGATTCAAGCAGATTTGGAAAACCCGTATGGCAGAAGTAAGAGAGCAGGAGAGAATATTTTATCCGAATTCTCACGCGAAACCGGTGCAAAGGTAATGATCTTCCGCCTGCCAAACGTTTTTGGTAAATGGAGTCGGCCGAACTACAATAGTGTTATCGCGACATTCTGTTACAACGTTGCGCGCGGCCTACCGATCCACGTCGAGGATCCCGCCACTGAACTCAAACTCGCTTACATTGATGACGTTGTAGACGGGTTTCTTAATCTGCTCAACGAGGAAGGCGTTTATACTGGTAGATTCCGTCAGATTTCTACGATTTATCAGAAAAATTTGGGTGAAATCAGCGACCTAATACACTCGTTTAAGCGGACGAGAGAAAACCTTGAGATTCCCTACCTTGCAGATATCTTTACTAAGAAACTGTACAGTACTTATTTGAGCTTTCTTCCGGAAGGGGAGTTGTCCTACTCACTGGAAATGAATGTTGATAATCGGGGTTCTTTCACAGAGTTGTTTAGGATGGATGATAGGGGTCAAATTTCTATCAATGTTGCAAAACCGGGGATTACTAAAGGCGACCACTGGCATCATACAAAAGTAGAAAAATTTTTGGTTGTCTACGGAGAAGGTGTCGTTCGATTGAGACATCTACTATCCGACCATATTGTGGAATACTATGTAAGTGGATCCAGGTTTGAGGTTGTCGATATTCCTCCGGGATATACACACCAGATTGAGAATATGGGCGAGTCGGATTTAATTACCGTTATGTGGGCGAACGAACCCTTCAACCCGAAAGCGCCGGATACCTTTGGTGAGAGAGTAAAATAACAGGTGTTATGGTCAGCAATATCGAACAACTTAGTGCGGATAAGAAGCTATCGTTTGTTTTAACCACGGTTCTCTCTTTACCTGTTGTCAAATTTTGTATCGTTCAATCAATTCCTGGGCTCTATCTTTACAATCATTATGCGAATTTCATTATTTCCGCTCTTATCCTTCTGTTGATGATTCCGGTTGTAAGCATCATTGTTTCCAGAAGAAAATCTGAGCTATTAATGACCCTTGGAATCTTGACTACCTATCTGTTAATAAACTTCCTGATATATCAGTCCAATCGAGAGAATATTCTGTCACATCTTTTCCGAATCTATTCGATGTCTTTCGTTTGCTTCAGTCTCGCAATTTCGATTCGGGATTATCCGCAATTTCTTAAATACCTGCACAGGGCCTCTTATGTGATGATTTCGTCTGGAATGTTTATGTTGGTCGCGACATCAATCATCGGGGCGGTTGGCCAAGCCAGCACAGATTATAATATGTCTCTTTCGTATTACATGGTTGTGCCGTCAATTACTATGTTGCTTATGATCCTTGAAAACAAGAGACCTATTCAAATCCTCTTCTTTGTGTCCGGACTGACCATCATCATAGCCATGGGTTCGAGGGGCCCGATACTATGTTTAATAACCTTTTACTTGTTATACATCATTAAGTATAAAAAACTATCTCCCAGAAGACTTCCTCTTTATTATGGCTTAAGTGCCACATTGATCATAATTGGACTTTTCCGAAATGAGATTGCCAGTTCATTTTTTAACTTGCTGAAAAAGTACAATATTTACAGCAGAACGTTGCATCTTTTTCTACTCGGACAGCTGTCAGCCCCAGCCGGAAGGGATGAGATTTTTCGGCAGATTGGAAGAAAGATCTCTGAAAATCCAATATTTGGGATTGGTTTTCTGGGGGATCTGAGATCACACAATATCGTCTTCGAAACAATACTCTTTAATGGCATCTTTTTTGGCTCAATTCTAATATTTATTTTGATGTATTTTTGTTTTGAGTCCTTGCGCTTCAAGAGAAACAAAGAATTATCCTTTCTTATCTTGATCTTCTTTTCTTACGCCATTCCTGATGCGCTACTAAATCTAACCGTTTGGGGCAAAGATATGTTCTGGATATTCATTGGCTTTTCTTTTGTCGCGCTAAGGGAAAAGCATTATTGTGACGATCAGGATCTGTCAATCCCCGATTTGGTTTGAGAGGATACTAAATGCCCGTAAGAGTGTTGCATATCGCGCCCCCTATGAATTTTGGTGGCGGGATTGAAAACTCCATAATGAACTACTATAGACATGTCGAAAGGGATATTGTTCAATTCGATTTTTTAGTTCATACCTCGGAAGAGGGTGATTTCGATTCTGAAATTGAGGCCATGGGCGGGCACATCTTTCGTGCGACGCACTATCATATAAGTATCTTCAAGAATTTTATTGAAACATATAAAATTCTTCGTGAACATAGAGAAATCAAAATCATTCATATTCACGTATCCTCAGGGATTAAGTTCCTCGATGGCGTGGCAGGAAGGTTGGCGGGGAAAAAAGTAATCTTTCATAGTCATTCTGCCTACCCGACCAAAAAAGTCCTTCACAGAGTTTTAACACCTTTGTTTTATCTGACAGGCCATCGCTTGTTTGCGTGCTCGGAAGTGGCTGGCAAGTATTTTTTCGGTAAACGGGTGGTGGGGAAGAAGAGATTTACTGTAATTAGAAATGCAGTTGATTTAAGTCAATTTCGCTTTAGTGAATTAGCTCGGGAGCAAATTCGGCTCGGATGTGTACTGGAGGATAAGTTTGTCATTGGACATGTAGGTAGGTTCACAGAGGAAAAGAATCATTTCTTTTTGATCAGAGTATTTGAGGAGGCTTTGAAAGAGGACCCTCGCCTTGCTTTACTTTTGGTCGGAGAAGGTCCCCTAATGGAGAGTTCAAAAAAAATGGTTTCGGATCTAGGTATATCCGATAATGTTGTCTTTTCTGGTAAGAGAACGGATATCAGCAGACTTCTAAGCGCAATGGATGTCTTCGTTATGCCCTCTGATTATGAAGGATTGGGGATGGCCCTAGTAGAGGCGCAGGCGTCCGGCCTTCGCTGTATTGCCTCCAAAGGTGTGTCTGACGAAGTTAATGTGACCGGAAATGTTGCTTTCTTATCGGTTGATGACTTTAGGAATTGGGTGACTTGTATCCTTTCGATCAAGGCGGAAGGGGTTGAGTTGAGTGAACGTTACGAAATTGGCGAACTGATCCTCTCGACCTATGAAATTGATCTTGAAGCAAAGAAGCTACAAGACAGTTATAGAACAATTGCTGGTAACCGATAGATGAGCAGAGACTTACTATTCTCGATCATTGTGCCTGTTTTTAATATGGAGCTTTACCTTGAAAGGTGCGTCGAAAGCTTACTGTCACAAACGTATGTTCATATCGAAATTATTCTTGTCGATGATGGTAGCTTTGATCGGTCACCAGCTATTTGTGATTGTTATGAGAAACAAGACGACCGGGTCCGGGTGATCCACAAGGTCAACGGTGGCCTGTCTGACGCCAGAAACGCGGGATTACTGAATGCTTCTGGAAAGTATATCCTTTTTGTCGATTCCGACGATTATTTAGAATCCGATACGTGTGAGCGATTTGCAATCGCTCTAACCGAGGAGGAGGATGTCGTAGTCGCGGGAACAAAAATGATTGATGGGATGGATGTTAAGCTGTCTGCCCCAACAGAAAACATCGGTCAAGTTTTAGCAGGAACAGAATATCTTAAACGAGCATTGAAATCCAATGAATTTTCCAGCATGGCCTGTTCAAATCTCTATAGGAAAAAATATCTACTGGAGAAAGATTTACTATTTAAAGTTGGGATGTTGCATGAAGACGAACAATGGACCCCACGCGTGTTCTTGACGGCTGAAAAAGTTCTGATTACAGATATAATTTTTTATAATTACCTCATTCGTGAGGGATCAATCTCGAATACGACTGATTTTTCTTACAATGCCGAACATATTGCACAGATTGTCATTGAGCTAGATAGTCTCTACGATCATCTGGAGGATAAGGTGCTAAAAAGGGCACTGAAAGATTACCTGGTACACACATATTTGTTTGCATTTGTTAAAGCTTCTGCGACTGGTTATCCGAAAGGACAATTGATGAAGCCATTTGTATTAAGAAATTCTTACCGATTGAGGAATAGGATTAAGTCGATACTTTTTGTTGCTAGCCCTCGCCTGTACGCTAAGATTATCAATTTTGTCAGAAATTACTAGGAGTTCAGAAAAGAGAAAAGATCTCAATAATTTATGCGGGCTGGCGAATGGATCAGGTAGACATACTTTCGAATCGCCAGGCATCTTCACACATTTGCCAAAGACTTCTGCTAGCGTTCCAATCAAGTTCTTTTTTTGCCTTGTCAACATCTGCGTAACTTGTGGCAACATCCCCTGGTCTTCTCTCTACAATGGAGTAGGGGATTTTGTTTCCCGTCGCGTTTTCGAACGTAGTTATCAGCTGGATAACGCTCGTTCCTTGGCCCCTGCCCAAGTTATAAATGTGTGTACCTGTTTTCAGTTTCTCGAGTGCGGCAACGTGGCCTTCGGATAAATCCATAACGTGGAGATAGTCTCTGACCCCAGTTCCGTCCGGTGTTGGGTAGTCATCGCCGTACACATAAAGTCTTTCAAGTTTTCCCTTCGCGACCTGTGTAATATATGGCATCAAGTTGTTAGGAATACCGGAGGGAGATTCTCCTATTAGTCCACTGGGGTGGGCTCCAATCGGGTTGAAGTAGCGAAGAATAGAAACGGAGATATTCGAGTCGGATTTAGCCAGATCAGTCAAGATTCTCTCACTAATAATCTTTGTTTCTCCGTATGGATTGGCCGCGTGTCCCAGTTTCATTGATTCTTTATAGGGGACCCTATTCCCCTCGTAGACAGTTGCAGAGGAACTGAAAACAAAATTTCTAACACTGAATTTTTTGCAAAAGCTTGACAACTGGATAGTACTGACTACGTTGTTGTAATAGTATTTAATCGGCTCAAGAACTGATTCGCCGACCGCCTTATATCCTGCGAAATGGACTACGCCATCGATCGCATTATTTTCAAAGATAAGTGTCAGTTCATCTTCTTTTGTTACATCTGCATTATAGAAAGTCAGAGATTTGCCGGTTATACGTTCTATACGGTGAACCGACTCCTCCTGGCAATTACTCAAATTATCAGCGATGATGACGTTGTGTCCGGCATTCAGCAGAGACACGCAAGTATGTGATCCAATGTAGCCGGCTCCTCCTGAAACCAGAATATTCATGGACTGATCTCCTCTCCGGTTTTGACAAGATTACTGGGGTATTGCAATTATCTCAAAATACTACACTTGCATAGACTCTTTTGTATGATCATAAACCCTGTCGATTATTTTTCGATCCAGTGTACTGTCGAATTTGCGAGCAAACAGGTTTTCACTTGACATCAGAGTCCCGATATCTTCCAGTCTATAGGTATGGGGATTACCCCTTTGCCAGTCGATTTCTCGTAGAGAGCTACCATATGATCTGTTTTTGAAGGAAGACTTCATAAAGATAGTTTGGAGGAATAGTTCGTCAGAAGTCACCGCTCGAGAAAAGTGTTTTTTGATGAAAGATAGCTCAGACAACACGTGTAGGGCGAACTCGTGTGAAATGCTAAACCAATTGCTTCCCTTATAAAAATCAATTCCTGATTTTTGTGATCTGTTCACCTGTAGCAGTTTCTGACAGTTAATTAACAGGTTTTGAAATGATCGCAGTATTTTTGAAAGAAGATCCTGATTTCTTCCAATTCTATCCTGGAATGGATAGTAGAACTTCACACGATAGATGAAATTCTGTATTCGATTGTCCTCAGTACTAAAGCCAATAAATTCTTTCCCATGATTTTCATCAAAAAAAAGATGAATGGCACTCTGTTTTTTAATTGGTAAGTCGACTCCTGACAGTAAGTGGTAATAATCATAGTTATTGAGGATGGCCTCACGCAAGAGATTGAGTTCACAGATAATCATACTGTAGCCACCCCATTGCACGTTCATTCTACTTATGAAATAAAGACCAGCAAAACGAAGAGGTATCTCTCTCACAATTTCTTCACACAATTCTTCTGACTTGATATCTATATGAAGGAAAATATCATTACCTGGATAATCGAGTAGGCGTAATAATTTTTCCAGCGTGTACAAATCTTGATGAGCCATCAGTAAATACGCATGTTTCCCCATTTTCGATACCTGTTCGCACCCTTAACCAGTATTTAGATTGATTTATCTTAGCATAGTCGTCTTGCGGGGCGTTTACAAAGTTATAGTCGGGAATGGAAATCCTGTTTTCGATAATGGAAATTTTCTAGAGTGAATGTACAATATGATATTATTGGGCAGTTAAGCTAGCATTGATAAAGGATTTTTGAGTGACCTTATACCGGTAAAGAGTGATTCTGCGCTGAACGAGCTTTCTTCTTTACACTATGGACAGGATGACAGAAGAGTGAAAAATGATGTTGTCGTAAGTGTCTGTTGCACAGCTTATAACCATGAGAAATATATTGCGCAAGCAATTGAAAGTATGGTACTCCAAAATACAGATTTTAAATATGAAATACTAATTCACGATGATGCTTCCTCAGATAATACACAGGCTATTATCAAAAAGTTTTCAGATCGGTATCCCGACACAATAAAACCTGTTTATCAAAAAGAAAATCAGTATTCACAAGGTATTTCAGTTGGGCAAATGACTCGCGAAAGAGCAGTTGGTAAGTATATAGCTATGTGTGAAGGGGACGACTACTGGACAGACAAATATAAGCTTCAGAAGCAAGTTGAATTCTTGGAACGAAATCCAGAATGTAGTCTGTGCACACATGCTACCTATATCATCGATGCGAAATCCGACAAGAAAATCGGCAGAGTGAGGCCGTTGAAGGGGGATGGCTTTGTTTCCACAGAGCAGGTTATTAGAGGAGGAGGGGGAATATTCGCGACCAATTCCATTATGTATCCGGCGAGATATATACATAATAGGCCGGATTTTTTCAATTCAACGACAGTTGGGGATTTGCCACTGTTCGCATACCTTGCGCTTAATGGATCGGTTTATTACTTCGATAGATACATGTCGGCGTATCGTCAGGGAGTCGTAGGTTCGTGGACCAAAAGAAATTTGGTAGATAGAAATGCTACGATTGAACATTTCTCGGATATGATGAGATTACTTGAGGAGATCAACGAATATTCAAATCGGCAATATAGTGGCGATTTTGATTGGGCGAAAAAGTCGTATGAGTTCGCTGTGCTAGAGATGGGGGGAAGGAAGAACGTTATTCGCTCAAATGCTTTCAAAACGCTCTATGGTCAACAGAACACAAAAAATAAAGTCGCTTTGCAGATAAGATATCGCTGGCCTCGTTTATTCGAGTTCTTAATGGGTTTGAAAAAGACGTTCTAACATGGCAGATAGGTATCAAAAAGAACAAGTGATATCGTCTTTTTTCTGGAAATTTCTAGAAAGGGCAGGGACACAAGGAATACAATTCGTTGTCCAAATCGTTCTGGCAAGGTTGCTTCTTCCTGGCGACTATGGCATCATCGCGCTCGCTCTCGTCTTCATCTCCATTGCCAATGTATTTGTCCAGAGCGGTTTCAGTACGGCTCTTATACAAAAAAAAGATACTGATCGCATTGATTTTTCATCTGTCTTTTTCATAAGCTTGTCAGTTGCGCTCACGTTGTACTTCCTTATATTTATTTTTTCACCTCTTCTTGGTGATTTTTATCAAATTCCAGAGATTGTACCGGTGTTCCGAGTATTATCTATCACGATTATTTTTGGTGCTTTTCATTCGGTTCAAGATGCCATAATCGCAAAAAATCTTCAATTCAAAAAATTATTCTTTAGCAACACTGGCGCACTTCTGGTATCCGGATCAATTGGTATCTATTTAGCGTACGCCGGCTACGGTGTCTGGGCACTGGTCTTTCAACAATTGAGTAACCATCTTCTTGTCACTTTGATTCTGTGGTGCACTGTCAAGTGGAGACCGGATCGAATCTTTTCACTAAATAGAGTCAAGGGCTTATTTTCTTATGGATCGAAGCTGTTGGCTTCAGCCTTGATCGACACAGTATACACGGAACTCAACGGATTGGTTATTGGCAAGCTGTATGACTCGAATGTGCTGGGACTTTACAATCGGGGTCAACAATTTCCGTCTGTTATAGGTGGAAACATTGACGGTACGATACAAACGGTTATGTTTCCAGTCTTGGCCGATCAACAAGACGACAGTAAGCGTGCCAAAACACTCATGCGACGTGCTGTTGTTTCAAGCTCATTTGTCGTCTTTCCAGCAATGATAGGACTTGCTGTTGCCGCGGATTCGATTGTGCGTGTTCTGTTGACTGATGTCTGGTTGCCGAGCGTTCCCTTCATACAAATATACTGTGTCATCTATGCAATGAGGCCGATCCATACGGCTAATCTGCAGGCCATCAATGCAATGGGCCGTAGTGACATTTTTCTTAAGCTGGAGATAATTAAGAAAATCATTGGTTTGATCATTTTGTTAATTGCAGCGTTCTATGGAATCTACGCCATAGCTTTTGGAGGTGTGATAAGTAGTCTGATTGCAACTTTTATTAATACGTATCCTAATAAAAAATTATTGGATTATAGTTACAGGGAACAATTGGGTGACGTTTTACCATCTTTGGTTTTGTCAATCGTTATGGGAGCGGTAGTACTGGGAGTTAAACTATTAAGTTGGACTCCAGGGCTTACCCTCTTGGCACAGTTGAGTATAGGGTTTATTGTTTATTTCGGGCTGGCCTGGTTCTTCAGGCTCGAGTGCCTGGACTATCTAATGTCAGCCTTGAAAGGAATGTTTTCCGGTAGAATTAAAGGCGGATGACAGGCTGTATAAACGGTACGAGCGCATTTCGTTTATCCGTAAGATTTGCGGTTTATAGAATATGAGATCAATTATCGAAGCAAATAATGGGTTGGCATTATGAGAGTAGTTGTATTAGCAGGTGGATACGATCAAATTGCGTTGATCGAAGAATTGAGATTAAGGGGTGCTACTGTCATTCTGATCGACTATCTCGAAAACCCACCCGCCAAGGACTTTGCGGATATTCATCTCCGAACAAGTACATTGGACGTCGCTGAAGTCAAACAAATCGCTAAAAAAGAAAAAGTGGATTTAATTACAACAGCCTGCACGGATCAAGCAATGTTGACAGTTGCACAGGTATCTGAAGAGCTGGATCTTCCCTTTTATCTGTCACACAAGACTGCACTATCGGTAACAAACAAAAAATTTATGAAGAAACTTATGATTGAGGGGGGGGTACCCACCGCAAAGCATACGGTTGTATCCGGAACTGGCCATTTCGGCACTCTACGGCTTGATTTTCCCGTTGTCGTCAAGCCTTCAGACTGTAATAGCTCAAAGGGAGTGAAGAAGGCATTCAATAATGAGCAGGTGGCAGAGAGCGTGAAAGACGCTCTCGAGATGAGTCGTTCGTCCATGGCAATCATTGAAGAGTATATCTACGGGAGGGAATTTTCTGTTGATTCGTTTATAATTGATGGTGTTTCCAAAATTCTGCTAATCACTGAATCCATTAAAGCTAGCAGTAGTGGTTTTACGATAGTGCAGAGCAAGTATCCCGCAAATCTTTCGCCAAATGTACTTAAAGAAATTGAGTTGATCATCCAGTCAATTGTAGAAGCATTTGGTTTAGTGCAGGGGCCACTACTCACCCAATTAATTGTAACAGAGAGAGGGCCTTCTGTAATTGAATTAAGCGCGAGAATGGGGGGAGGATCCAAGTACAAACTCATTGAAACTTTGATAGGATTTGATATTATGAAGGCCTATGTTGACCTGATTACAGGTTCTGCCCCCAGAGTTGAATGTGCCCTGCGCCACCGATTTGCTCACTTGAATTATTGCTATTCTTATCCCGGAATCTTTACGAGGCTAAGCGGTTTTGAAAAGCTTAAAAAAGATGGAGTGATCTGTGAATATTTCAAATACAAATCTAGAGGAAGTATCATAAGCAATTTCGAAACAAGTAGTGATCGTGTGGCGGGCTACCTTTTAGTTGGAAACACGGAAAGAGAACTTCAAGAAAAAGGGAAGATGGCAAACGAATCAATCAGAATCTTGGATACGGGGGGTCAGAACATTATGAGGTACGAATTGATTTGAAGAGAAAATGAGGGATACTGATTCATGAGAGTAACGGTAATGGGAGCTGGAAATTCTGGGCTGGCAATGTCAGCTCATCTGAGTGCCGAAGGCAATAGGGTTACCTTGTGGAATAGAACTGAGGCAACTATTGCTGATCTTCAAAAATCAAGAGAAATAGCTTGCAGTGGACTCTTAAATGGGGTGATACCCATCTTTCAAGTAACAAGCGATATTCGAATTGCATTGGAAGGCTCGGATGTAATTCTTATCACGACGCCAGCTAGTGCGCATCGTGATTTAGCAGAAATCATTGGAAGAAATTTGGCCGAACCTTTACCAGTCTTGTTGAATCCGGGAAGAACCTTTGGGGCATTGGAGTTCCAGTTGGTTTACAGTAAATTCAATGAAAAAATAGAACCAACAGTTGCTGAAGCGCAGTCAATCATATATACCTGTCGTAAGACGGACGCTTCATCTGTCAGAATTATTATGATGAAATCAGGTGTTCTTCTTTCGACTATGGTGGCCGAGCAGAATAATTCCTTTATCACCAAGCTTCCTCGGTGTATCCGACATAATTTCGTGCCGGCAAGATCCATCGTTGAGACTTCAATCGGAAATGTGGGGATGATTTTGCATTGTGCCCCGCTTCTCTTGAACGCTGGTTGGACAGAGAATTTATCCAACACATATAAATACTACTATGATGGTATTACCCCAACCGTTAGCCGGTTGTTGGAGAAAATCGATCAGGAGCGAATTGCGGTATCGGAGAGACTTGGGTTTCAGGTTGAGTCAACGAAGGAATGGTTGCAGAGAACTTATAATGTGAAGGGCGATAGTTTATACGATTGCCTTCAGAATAATGAGGCGTATAGGATGATTGATGCGCCTCAAACACTGGAGCATCGATATATTTATGAAGATGTTCCTTGTGGATTGGTGCCACTAGAAGCGATGGGAATATCCTTGGGGTTGGGGATGAATTTTACCTCATTGATAATAGATTTGGCCTCAAAATTGATGGGTGTTGATTTTCGAAATACCGGCCGTAATTTGCAGAGTCTTGAAATTAACCAAGATGGAGGGATTTTTGCAGGAGTTCAATAAAAGAATAATCGACGATGTTGAAACATATTGCTGTTGGTACATCAAAATCAAGAGAAAATCAAGAGAATGGAATAACAAATGAATACACGTACAAATCTTCACGTTACAAGATCCTCCATCCCTCCCTTTGACGAGTACATATCCGAAATAAAAAATCTCTGGGACAGCCGCTGGCTGACCAATATGGGGGTAAAACACAAGGAGCTCGAATTTGAGCTGAAAAAATATCTGGTTGCGTCTCATATCACACTCTTCACCAATGGCCACTTAGCCCTGGAAAATGCAATTGCTGCCTTTAACCTCTCCGGAGAAGTTATCACAACACCGTACACCTTTGCTTCAACTACCCACGCCATCATCCGAAATAGTTTAGAGCCTGTATTCTGTGATATTGATCCGGACGATTACACAATCGATGTCGATAAACTTGAAGTATTGATTACAGATAAAACAACCGCGATTGTTCCCGTCCATGTCTATGGAAATGTCTGCAATGTGGATGCAATTGAAAAAATCGCTTCCCGATATGACCTGAAAGTGATATACGATGCGGCCCACACTTTCGGTGTGACAGTGAAAGGTGTAGGCGTTGCTAATTTCGGCGACGCGTCCATGTTCAGTTTTCACGCGACTAAAGTATTCCACACGATTGAGGGTGGTGCGGTGTCTTTCAAAGATGAGAGTCTGGGTCCCAAGCTTGACGCTCTGAAAAATTTTGGTCTGACTGGTCTGGAATCTGTTGAGTATGTGGGTGGCAACGCAAAAATGAGTGAATTTCAAGCAGCAATGGGTCTTTGCAATCTCCGGCATGTTGACGAAGAGATTAATAAGCGAAGATTGGTTGTAGAGCATTATTTTGAACGACTTGACGGGATCAAAGGGATAAAGCTATCTAAACCACAATCAGGAGTTAAAAATAACTACGCCTACTTTCCTGTACTCTTTGACGGCTACAAGTTGAATCGGGATGAGGTTCTTGAAAAACTCAAAGCAGACAATATCTTTGCCAGAAAATATTTCTACCCTCCTACCAGTAGCTTCAAATGCTACCAAGGGAGATTTGATTCGGCGGATACGCCAGTAGCAACCTACATAGCTGACCGGATCCTGACATTACCGCTTTACGCGGATCTGACGATCGATGATGTTGATCGGATTTGTGATATTGTACTGGACTGATCTTTCTTAAGATCAATTGATCAGGAGGAACGCATGAAAGGAATTATTTTAGCTGGAGGGAAGGGCACACGTCTTTATCCTATGACGCGAGCGGTCTCAAAGCAATTGCTTCCCATATATGATAAACCCCTTATCTATTACCCACTGTCGGTATTGATCTTGGCGGGCATCCGAGAAATTTTGATCATCTCGACGCCAGAGGATACACCGGTCTATGAAAGGCTTCTAGGAGATGGTTCCGACTTGGGTCTGGCCTTCTCCTATAAAGTGCAAGAAAACCCGAGGGGACTTGCTGATGCCTTTATCGTGGGAGAGGAGTTTCTTGAAGGTTCCAGCGTTTGTCTGATACTAGGTGACAATGTCTTTTATGGGCAGGATCTCACGCGCGTGTTGAATCAGGCAAAAGCGCAAGAACGGGGTGCGGTCGTATTTGGTTACCCGGTTAAAGATGCACGGCCTTACGGTGTTGTTGAATTCGATTCCGATCATAGGGTAATTTCCATCGAAGAGAAACCGCAACAACCAAAATCTAACTATGCCGTACCGGGTCTTTATTTCTATGACAATCAGGTGGTGGAGATCGCTAAAAATGTTAAGCCTTCGGCACGTGGAGAGCTAGAGATCACAGCTGTCAACAATGTTTATTTGGAAAAAGGTGATTTGAAGGTTGTACTTCTAGGTCGGGGCATGGCCTGGCTGGATACGGGGTCTCCGGAAGGCATGCTAAAAGCTGCAGAATATGTCGAAGCTGTCCAGTCCAGGCAGGGTTTCTATATTGCTTGTTTGGAAGAGATCGCTTGGAGAAGAGGCTTTATCACCAAGGATCAATTCAGGGCGATTGGCGAGAGATTGAAAATGACTGAGTACGGTCAGTATATCTTGTCATTAGCCGATGAAGCACGTGATTAGTAGGGGGGGGGAGATATGAAGAATATTTTAGTGACCGGTGGCGCTGGCTTTATCGGTAGCAATTTTATCAAGCATATGCTGGAGAACCACGATTACCGGATTATCAATATCGATGCTTTAACTTATGCGGGTAATCTCGAAAATCTGAAAGACATAGAAGACCATCCGAATTATGTCTTCATCAAAGCTGACATCAGGAATCGAGAAAAAATCGAAGAAATATTCTCAAAGTACGAAATCGATGCGGTTGTCAACTTTGCTGCTGAAAGCCACGTGGATCGCAGTATCGTTGAGCCTGAAGTTTTCTTGACAACCAATATTGTTGGAACCCAAGTGTTGCTTGATATGGCTAAAAAGCAATGGAAGTGTAATCCAGATGACAAATACTGCAAGGAGTTCAAGCCTGACGTGAAGTTTGTCCAAGTTTCGACTGACGAGGTCTATGGAGCGCTCGGAGAAACGGGTTTGTTTACCGAAGATATGCCTCTTGTACCAAATAACCCTTACTCGGCCTCAAAGGCTAGTGCGGATCTTATGGTGCGAGCTTACAGTGAGACCTTCGGTCTCCCTGTCAACATCACCCGTTGTAGTAATAACTACGGTCCTTACCAGTTCCCTGAAAAACTGATTCCACTGATGATCAACAACTGTCTAAACGACAAGTACCTTCCGGTCTACGGAGATGGGATGCAGATCAGGGATTGGCTCCACGTGGATGATCATTGTTCCGCCATTGACGCAGTCCTACACAAGGGGCGAGATGGAGAGGTCTACAATATTGGCGGTAATAATGAAAAAGCCAATATCGAGATAGTCAAACTTATTATCGAAACGTTAGGGAAAACTGAATCACTAATAAAATATGTCAAGGACAGACCAGGTCACGATAGGCGCTATGCTATCGACAACACGAAGATTTCGGATCAACTCGGCTGGGAACCGGCTTATACATTTGAAGAAGGTATGCGAGAGACGATTGATTGGTACCTCGATAATATTAGTTGGATAGAGAATATCGTATCGGGTGACTACGTAAACTATTACGAAGCGATGTATGAAGATTAGGCCGTCCAGTGTCGAGATTCGGCCTTGGTTAGATATAATCGAGAAAGTCTAATACCCCAATATGGCATTAAGAGGATATTGAACGATCAATAGTAATAACGGTGCCCCATTAGGTGGATGTTCACGGTCCAATTGATCGAAGCCCGCCGAACAAGCATTCGTAAGGCCATCCGTGATCTGGAACTGGCTTCCGGGATGGGTGTAGAGATACTCGGCATTGTAGGAGTGGAGTCGATCTGACAAGAAATGACTTTTAAAATTGAAAGATCCCTCTCGCTTGATTGAGTGGGTCGGATCTGACTTTTATTTGCAAGATTGGTCGATAAGTCGTAAAATGGTCGGCAAGGAGGCGAGGCTTCCTCCTGGTTTGTGCACAAAAGAGGAGCTATGCGACCTAGGCGCAAAAGTGAAACCCTGCTAATAACGACCGCACTGGTACTGATTGCGGCCGTTTCCGTTGCCCTGATAGTCCGCCTTGTCAGTGGGTCGGATGAGGAGGCTTACCTTGAGCCTGTGCCCCGGTTTACAGAACCCGATCTGGATGCGGGGGAGAGTCTTCTTGAAGTCGGGGGATTCATCGACCGCCATCAGCCAGACAGTGAACTCTTGATTTTGATGGATGAGGTCCAGGCACCGGTCAATGAAAGTCTAGAGACTGATTTATTGGATCCCGGAGAAACAGAAGACGAAAAAGCTACTGAACCCGCTACTCCGGCAACCGCGACGACCACAGCAGGAACCACATTTAGGGAAGTTGACATCCGTTATTATGTTCTTTCCGAGAAGGGACTTAACTTCAGGGAGGCTCCTTCGACGAAGGCGGCTACCAAGGGTAAGCTCGAATATGGTTCCCCAGTAAGAGTTATTGGTTTGAGCGATGAATGGGCCAAGGTGAGGTTGGCCGGTTACGAGATAGGTTATGTGGCCAAGGCCTTTATCAGTCAATACCCGCCCAAGACAAGCGCCACCACGACCACCACAACTACCACTACTACAACAACCAAGGTAGTGGCAACGACCCTGGCACCGGCTACCACCCAGGCACCGTCCGTACCACCCAATACTCCCACCATCTCGCCCTATAAATTTGTTCTGTCAGGATCCCCGGATGCCATGGCCCGCGCCAATTTCAATATTCTTTCAAGCAATGGTTTGATCAACAAGGCGGGTAGCTCCTCCATCAATAGGCATTATGAGAATTTTTCGGAGAATGGGGACGGCACCATTACGGTGGACGGGGTCACCTTCAGCTATATCGAGAAACACGGACAGCGTTACGCGACCCACTATGACGGCCTGGAGGTCTGTCGCCAATCCATCAGGGCCAATGGAGGCAAATGCTGGTTGGGGCATACCAGCCCGGTCAACCACAATACGGGATCCGGCATCCCAGCCCAGCGGGGGATTGTCGCCGTGCCGGCAAGCGAGACCTCTACCTATCCGCGGGGCACCGTGCTCTTTGTGAGAGGCTACGGCCTGGCAGTAGTCGGGGACAGGAGCAACCGTTACTTTGATGTTTGTTATGACGCGGATGAATGCGGCAAGCTGACGCGAAGCAACACAGTATCCGCCATCTACGTCATCGCGCGGCCCTGATCCAGGATAGCTCCCGGGATAGGCAAGATGGATTCGAACCGCTTGACAGGGGAGGGGGAAAAGATACCCTCCCTTTTTGAATTGCTTCGTAAATACGATCTTTACCCCACGCGGGCCTTGGGTCAGGTCTTTCTCCAGGATGACAGGGTCATCCAATACATACTGAACCTCCTGGATCTCACAGAAGAGGATCTGGTCGTCGAGTTCGGGGCGGGCCCGGGACTGATCACCCGGGAGCTAGCCCAACGGGCGAGCCGGGTACTGGCCCTCGAGATCGACCGAAAATTCGAGCCCTTGCACCAGGAACTCTTCGCCTCCCTGCCCAGACCGCCAGAAATGATTTATGAGGATGCCCGCAAGGCGGATTATTCAAGTCTCCCCAGTGAGCCCCAAGGCCGCCTGATCGTCTTTGGTAACCTGCCCTACTACTTGACCACCGATCTGATCCTCACCGCCTTAAATCGCCTACCAGGGATGTCCAGGGCCCTCTTCATGGTGGAGGAGGAGGTCAGCGAACGGCTCCTGGCCAAACCGGGCACGAAAAAGTATGGAACCCTGGCTGGGGTCACCCAACTGTTCGGGCGATGGCATTTTGAGCGGACCGTATCGAGGCAGGCCTTCTTCCCCAAGCCCAAGGTGACCTCGGCTCTCCTGTCGCTCATCCCATCAGAGGACCAAAGGCGTATTGAAATAGCCTCCGATAAGGACTTCCATGGCTTTATGACGAGACTTATGCAGTATAGGCGGAAGACCTTGATCAACAGCCTGAAGGAAAGTGGAGTTTCAGCCCAGGATCCTGCCTTCTTGCAAGTATATGGGGTCTTTATGGAAAGCCATGGCTTCCCTTCCGGTGTGCGGGCCGAGCAGCTCAATCCGGAACAGGTCGGCGAACTCTATCTCCTGGTTGACCGTTTGTCAGAATAAGGGGGATTCAGTAAGATAGAGCGGACAGGAGACAAGCAATGGACGATACTCCCCAATACGTCAATGTCCGGATCGGCCGGATGACCTACCGGCTCTCTACGGGCGGTAATCTGCAAAAGACCTATGATGTGGCGGCGACCGCCAATGCCATGATGAACCAGGTCAACCAGCGGCACCCCAATCTCAATCAGATATCTCAGGCTATCCTGGCCTTGGTCAATGCCATCGGCCTGATGGAGGGCTTCCATGAGGAACTCAAACTGGCCTTCAATGAGCGTGATCTGGCCAGGATGAACGTTGAGGAATTGAAAGCCGAACTCAACCGTTTACGCGAACAATTCTGGGAGATGAAAAAGGACCTTCTCTATTATAAGAATCTGAGCGAAGCCTACGAGGACAAGATGCTTGAACGACGGCCGGATGACCAGGAAATGGCCACCGCCAGACAGCAAAGAAGGAGCCGGAGGACCCTGGCCGGCGACTACCAGATGACCATCGAGGAGACCCTGCCCGAAGAGCAGGGGAAGGGATCCGACAAACCCCAAGAAGAGGCCTCCCATGATGCCTGATGTCCCCATTGCTCTGGAGCCAGGTGCCAAGGCGCCCGAACGGGCCTCCAAGGACGCGGCCGGCTACGACCTTTTCGCCTACCAGGACGCTGTCATCGAGCCGGGGGAAACCGTCCTGATATCGACAGGTGTACGTCTGGCCATCCCTCCGGGTTACGAGGGTCAGGTGCGGCCAAGGAGCGGTCTTTCCCTCCGGACCCAGTTGAGGGTAGCCAATTCACCTGGCACCGTGGACGCCGACTACCGGGGCCTGGTGTCCGTAATCTGTGAGAACACGGTTTCCCTGACTGAACCGGAGGCCTATCTGCTGAAGCATCCGGAGCTTTTGGAATCCTTTGCCCACGATTATCGACCCATAAGCTTATCGGAATACTGCCGCAGGAAGGGCCACAATGGCTTTACCATCGGCCTGGGTGAAAAGACCATCTACCTGGACCAGGAGGGGCACCCGCTCGGGACCCTCTACATCAAAGCGGGTGACCGGATCGCCCAACTCATCTTTGCCAGGATAGAATTACCGGATTTCCTGTCGGTCGAGGATGTCACCCTGATCGGCAATGACCGGGGTGGGGGTTTTGGATCGACAGGGACTGACTAGATGGTCCGTCTGTCTGGGCGGTATGGGTCACCTGATCCGTCAATGAACGGCACCAAGCCATCCCCCACGACCAATTCATCGCCCTGATGAAAATGGATCTCAAGTCGCTTGAGGAGCAGGATTCCAAGCCGTAACAAGCCCACTTTACCTTCCTGTCATCTGTGTTAACTTAGGACTGCCTGCCTGACCTTGTCTGTCAGAGCTAGGTTTTTTTGAGAGTGAAAGGATACTGTTTATGCTGGAACTTCAAAATGTCTCCTTCTCTGTCGAGGACAGGGGGGAGCGCAAGGCTATTGTTAGTGATATTAGTTTTAGGGTTGACGAACAGTTCGTCGCCATCACGGGGCCCAATGGGAGTGGCAAATCGACCCTGGCCAAGTTGATCATGGGGATCGAGAAGCCGACCGAGGGCCGGATCTTCTTTAAAGGTGAGGACATCACCCACTTGCCGGTCCACGAGAGGGCAAGGCGGGGGATCAGCTTTGCCTTTCAGCAACCAGTCAAATTCAAGGGCCTTCGGGTCTTCGAGGTCCTGTCCCTGGCGGCCGGGCGGGAGTTGACCCGGGAGGACGCCTGTGACTACCTGTCGGAGGTGGGCCTTTGCGCCCTGGACTATGTCGACAGGGACCTGGACGGGAGTCTGTCGGGCGGTGAATTGAAGCGGATCGAGATTGCCATGATGCTGGCCCGGGGGACCCTGCTCACCCTCCTGGATGAGCCGGAGGCCGGGATCGATCTTTGGAGCTTCCAGAACCTGATTGGGGTCTTCCGGCAGCTGCACCAGGTTACGGGGGGATCCATCCTGATCATCTCCCACCAGGAGCGGATCCTGAACATGGTAGACAAGATCCTGGTCCTGGAAGAGGGCCGGATCGACCGGCTGGGTCCCCGGGAGGATATCCTGCCCGGCCTCCTCCTGCAAACAGACAGCTGCAGGGACAGCTGTGATCATTTCATTGCTTCCTGAGGTGATTTATGGCTAAAGATAACAGGACCAAGGATCCCATCAGGGACCAGATCTATAAAAACCTGCTTGCGGAAGTGGCGGGCCTCTACGAGGTGCCCATGGGAGCTTTCAACATCCGGGCCGACGGGGAGGGGGTCGAGCGGCAGACCACTGCCAACATCGACATCGTGACCAAGACGGATAAGCCGGGCATCGACATCATGGTCAAGCCGGGAACCCAAAACGAGAGCATCCATATCCCCGTGGTCATCGGCCGTACCGGCCTCCAGGACCTGGTCTACAATGACTTCTATATCGGGGAGGGAGCCGACATCACCATCGTGGCCGGCTGCGCCATCCATAATCCGGGTGGAGAGGACAGTGGGCATGACGGCATACACCGCTTCTTTATAGGGGAGGGGGCCCAGGTCACCTATCTTGAAAAACACTATGGCGAGGGGCCGGGCGAGGGAAGAAATGTCCTGAATCCCACCACCATCATCGAGCTGGCGGCCAGGAGCCGGATGACCATGGAAAGTGTCCAGATCCAGGGCGTCAACGCCACCCGGAGGGATACCCAGGCCGTGGTCGGTGAGGGGGCCTCCCTGACCGTCACGGAAAAGATCATGACGGACGGGGACCAGACCGCCGAGACCCTCTTTGACGTCAAGCTGGAGGGGGAGGATTCCCGGGCCCATGTGGTCTCGCGGTCAGTCGTCAAAGGCCAGTCGGTCCAGACCTTCATCTCCAAGCTCTTAGGCAACAACAAGAGCTACGGCCACTCCGAATGTGACGCCATCCTCATGGACCAGGGCCGGGCCGTGGCCATACCGGAGGTCACAGCCAACCATCTGGACGCCGAGTTGATCCACGAGGCCGTGATCGGGAAGATCGCGGGCGAGCAGCTGACCAAGCTCATGACCCTGGGCCTCAGCGAAAAGGAAGCCGAGGCCCAGATCGTGGCAGGTTTCATGAAATAGGTCAGACGACCGAGTATTCGTGGAAGAGCTCCCGGCGCTCAAAGCGGCCGATATCGAGATCCGATACGTCAAGGGTCAAGGGCTCACCCAGGATCATCTCCGTGATCAGCTGGCCCGTGGCGGGGGCCAGCATGAAGCCATGGCCGCTGAAACCGCAGGCCAGATAGAAGCCCTCTACTCCGGGTACAGGCCCGTAGATGGGCTGGGCATCCTCCGTATTGCAGTAGTGGCCCGCCCACTGGCGGAGGACCTTGGCCGAGCGGAGGTAGGGGAGGAGGGTTCCACAGGTCTTGGTCATCTCCTCCAGAAACTTCCAGCCTGAAGAGGTCCTCAGGTCACGGGGTTCCGTCTCGTCGCTCCGCCCCATGATGATGGAGCCGTGTGGCACCTGCTGGATATAGATGTTGTAGGCAAAGCCCATGACCATGGGGTCCAGGATATGTTCCAGGGGTTCAGTCACCAGGATCTGGTGGCGCTGGACAAAGATGGGGATGTCCACGCCGGCCATCAGGCCGATGGCCTTGGACCAGCCGCCGGCGGCATTGACGACCACCGGGGCCGCGATCCTCCCCCTGCTGGTCTCGACGGCCTCGATCTTTTTGTCCCTGACCTCAATTCCGGTCACTTCCGTGTGCTTGAAGATTTTGACCCCCAGCCTCTCAGCGGCCAAGGCGAAGGCCTCTGTCGTGTGGAAGGGGTTCAGGTGGCCATCCCGCTGGCAGAAGGTGGCCGCCAGGAACTCCGAACTGTCGATGAAGGGGACGATGTCCCGGGCTTCCTCAGGCGTCAGATAGACCGAATCGATCCCAAGACTGTTCTGGAGCTCCACATTCTTCTTGAATTGTAGGGCTTCAGCCTCATTGGCCGCCACGATCAGGTAGCCCGATTGCTCGAACTCGATATCCCTTTCATAGGCCAGGATTTCGTTTGCCCTCTCAAAGAACTCGATGGAGAAGCGGGCCAGCTGGCAGTTGCGCCGGGCCCCCCACTGCATGCGGACCCCGGCGCCGCAACGGCCGGTCGATCCGTTGCCCAGGGTATCCTTCTCCAGGAGGACTACCTCCTTGACACCCTTCTTCGCCAGGTTCCAGGCGATGGCGCAGCCGGAGACACCACCCCCGACAATGACTACCGAGGCGGAAGTGGGCAGGCTCATGACTCATCCTCCATAAAAAACTCCAGGGGCAGGGGTTTGAAAGGTGGCCGGTGGGCCGAAGGTTCGATCGCTTCAACGGGACGGCCGGTCAGGCGGGCGATCTCATTGGCGATCAGGGGGCCGCAGGTCCTGGCCTGGCAGGGGCCCATACCGGCCCGGCTGATCCGCTTGATTTCATCGACTGTGGTATAGCCCTCCCGGATCAGGCGGCGGACAGCGCCCAGGGTAATGCCCTCACAGCGGCAGAGGATGGTCTCCTCCTCCAGGAGCTGGCGGTCTTCCTCCCGGGTCTCCACCCCATCGGGCAGGTCCTCCTCTATTTCTTCTTCATTAAAGCGGAAGAAACGGACCTCCTGGACCCGGTCCAGGGGGACGGAGAGGGTCACCAGGGGCGTCCCCTTCTTCCTGCCCCTTATGACCCGGGAGACCTCGGCCTCCACTACGAAGGCGCCCTCCCGGTCGACGGCCGCCACAGTCTGGCCCTTTTCGGGCAGGGGACTGAACTCATAGGGCAAGGTCACGGTGGCCCTGCCTCCCCCCACCGTCTCGTCCACGATGAAGATGGCCAGGCCCGGGCAGACCCCGGCGCAGATCCCACAACCCGTGCAAAGATCGGGCACCAGCTCCGGCAGCTCATTGATGTCCGCCATGGGCCGGATGGCCTGGAAGGGGCAGGCCAGGCTGCAGGGGTTGCAGGGGATCTCCTGGAAACATTCAATGACAGCATAGGGGCCCTCTGCCCGCCTCTTTGGAGAGGGCAGGGCCCCCTCCAGGAGTTCTTTTGTGACGACACCTGTTCTAGCCAGCATGGATGATCCCTTCTTCCCCGACCAAGGGGTCTGTTGAAAAAGCCTGTGCCAGGCCGGCCCTGATCTTATCCCCGGCCGGCCCTGAACGCAGGGCACGGAGCTGGTCCAAACAATCCCGCCGTTCGGCCAAATAATCCACTGCCTTATAGCCCAGGGAGGCGGCAGCCTCCAGGCCCGCCAGATGTCCTTCCACCATGGCGGCGCTGGCCTCCTCAATCCCGGTGACATCACCCGCGATATAAAGGCCGGGGACGGAGGTCTCCAGACTTTCATTTCGCAGGGGGACGTGACCGCCCAGCTCCTTGATATAGCGCATGGCGCAACCAGCCTGCCAGAGGAGCTCGGCCAAGGGGGAGAGACCGACTGAGATGCAGATGACATCGCAGGCCAGGCGGCGCTCAGAACCGGGCTGGATGGCCCAGCCCGGATCGACCTGGGCGATGACGGCCGACTCGACCGAATCCCGGCCGTCGGCCCGGACGATGGTGTGGGAGGTCAGGATGGGGATCCCGGCCCGCCGGATCTTGCCGGCATGGACCAGATAGCCCCCGATGGTGGGCAGGCCCTCCACGATGGCGGCCACCTCCACCCCGGCCTGGAGGAGCTGGTAGCTGACGATGAGGCCGATGTTACCGGCCCCGATCATGAGGACCCGCTGGCCGGGCCGGACCCCGTGGACATTCATCATGGTCTGGACAGCCCCGGCCCCGTAGATGCCGGGCAGGTCATTGTTGGGAAAGGAGAGGTACTTCTCCGAAGCGCCCGTGGCGGCCACGATCCGCCGGGGCTTGACCTTCTTGTAGAGACCCTCATGTTCCAGGGTCAGGACTCCGTCCTCATAAAGGCCGATGGCCGTCGCCCCGGTCCAGACCCGGGCCCTTTCCCCGAAGCTGGCCAACTCGCCGCCCAGGAGTTTCGCGATCTCAATGCCCCGGACCGAGGCATGCTGTTTTTCCGAGCCAAAGAATTTGTGGGTCTGTTTGACCAGCTGGCCGCCCAGGTGACCGTCTCTTTCGAGCAGGAGGACCCGGGCGCCGGCCCTGACCGCGGTCAAGGCCGCCATGAGGCCGGCCGGACCACCACCGATGACGGCGATATCCGTCTCATAGAACATCCGGCTTCCCCCTGTCCCTTTGTGTCTCCACCACCATGCCGGCCCGGAGAGCTTCCGTGCAGGTACGGACATTGGATCTGCCGTCCACGATCATGAGGCAGGAGGAGCAGTTGCCGATGGCGCAGTAGTAACCGCGGGGCCGGCCGGTCTTGAAGTGATAACCCAGGACCTTGACCCCGGCGGCCTGGAGGGCCGAGGCGATGGTATCCCCCTCCCGGCCGGTCAAGGGCCGGCCGTCAAAGGTAAAGGGGACCGGCTCGCCCTCCTCAAAATCAAGAATGGGGTGGTCCTGGATCCGAAGGCTCTCCGGCCCGCTCATCTCAGGCTTCCTCCATATAGGGGTAGCTGATATCGCAGATTGGGACAAAGGTCTCCTTGATGACCCGGGGACTGGTCCAGCGGATCATGTTGAGCAGGGAGCCCGCCTTGTCATTGGTGCCCGAGGCCCGCGAGCCGCCAAAGGGTTGCTGGCCCACCACGGCCCCGGTCGGCTTGTCGTTCAGGTAGAAATTGCCGGCCGCCTGGGCCAGGGCCCGCTCCATACTGACCAGGGCCTCCCGGTCCTGGGCGAAGATGGCACCGGTCAAGCCATAGGGCGTACAGCTGTCACAAAGCCGCAAGGCTTCCTCCAGCTGGTCGTCCTCATAGACAAAGACCGTAAGGACGGGGCCGAAGATCTCCTCCACCATGCTGACATAGTCTGGTTTCTTGGCCTGGATCACGGTCGGTTGGATGAAGTAGCCCTTGGAATCGTCATAGCCACCGATCAGGAGCTCGGCCTCCTCCGATTCCCGGGCCTGATCAATGTAGCCCCGGATCTTGTCATAGGAACTACGGTCGATGACGGCCCCCATGAAGCTTGTGAAATCCGCCGGGTCACCGACCTTCAGTTTCTTAGTCTCCCGAAGGAGCTTCTCCTTGACCTCCGGCCACAGACTCTCCGGGATATAGGCCCTTGAGGCGGCCGAACATTTCTGGCCCTGGTACTCAAAGGAGCCCCGGACCAGGGCGGCCACGAGGGAGTCAACATGGGCCGTGGGATGGGCAAAGATGAAGTCCTTGCCCCCCGTCTCACCCACCAGGCGGGGGTATTGCTGGTAGCTGGCGATATTGCAGCCGACCTGGCGCCAGATCTCCTGGAAGGTGGCCGTCGAGCCGGTGAAATGGATACCACCCAGGCGGGGGTCGGAGACCACCACCCGGCCGACATCGGTGCCCGCGGAAGGGACGAAATTGATGACCCCGTCCGGAAGCCCGGCCTCTTTCATCAGAAGATAGAAGTAATAGCTGGCCAGGGAGGCTGTCCCCGCTGGCTTCCAGACCACCGTATTGCCCATAAGAGCTGGCGCGATGGGCAGGTTCCCGCCTATGGAGGTGAAATTGAAGGGGGTGATGGCCAGGACAAAGCCATCCAGGGGCCGGTATTCCATCCGGTTCCAGATCCCCTGGGAGCTCTCCGGTTGCATCCGGTAGATCTCATCGGCATAGGCTACATTGAAGCGGAAAAAATCACAAAGTTCACAGGCTGAATCGATTTCGGCCTGAATGACCGTCTTGCTCTGGCCCAGCATGGTGGCCCCGTTGATCCTGTCACGCCAGGGACCGGACAGGAGGTCGGCCGCCTTGAGATAAAGGGCCTGCCGGTGCTGGAAGGGGAGGGCTGCCCAGGCGGCCTTGGCTTCCAGTGCTGTGTCCATGGCCAGACGCAGTTCCTCTTCGCCTGCCTGATGGACCCGGGCCAGGATATGGCCGTGGTCGTGCGGCATGACCACCTCCTTGATCCGGCCGGTCCGGATCTCCCTGCCTCCTATGACGATGGGGATATCCAAAACAAGGCCGGCCTGTCGCTCCAGTTCTTTTTTCAAGGAGGCCCGGGCTGGGGAGCCGGGTCTGTAATCACGCAGGGGTTCATTGGTCACGGTCGGGACTTTGAAATGGGCGTTCATGGGTTTTCCTTTCATCTGTAGCTGAAGCGGCCAAGAGCCCTGACAGGAAGCCGGCCGCTATCCTCGCGTCCACACAGGAACGATAATTGACTTTCCACATTATAAGACATGTGAGGGATTTGTTCCCAACACGAGTGAAAAGCCCTGATAGAGCTATAAGGGCGCCATAAGGTAACCCAATTGTAATGCTTCGGTAATTGACATATGTTTTTAATCAATGAAGATAATAGTATGGGGATGTATAAAAATTTACCTGCCCGTAAAAAAGGGCAGGTAAACAAGAAATGAGGAAGTTGTTTTATGCAAAAACCGATGAAGAGTGTCCGTGTATTGAAAGGATCCTATATTTGCCTTGTTCTCATTTTGATAGGTCTTGTCCTGCTGGGGAGCCACCCAGGACAGGTCCGGGCGGATGGGAATCTCCTGAAGGAGGTCAGCAATGAGGCTGAATTCATTGCAGCTTTCCAGAATCCGCCTGACGGACGTGTCGTAAAACTGGTAGGAGATATCACGCTTAAACTGGATTCGTTATGGGTTCCGGATATAGAAGGTTCCAAGATGATCCAGCTCGATAAAAAGGTGACACTGGATGGCAATGGTTATAAGCTGACGCTTGAAAATCAAGATGAGAAGAAAACGAGATACGTCTTTCATATCCAAGAAGGCGGCAAGCTGACGCTTGAAAAGGCAGAGATTGAACATGTAAAAGCTTACGAATGGGGAGATGAAGGGATCAATGTGATCCTGGTCCAGAAAAATGAGGGCACCCTCATAGTCAATTCAACCGCTGGCATCGGTCTGCTACTGCAAGGCCTGCTTGCCGAAAATACGGGGGTCGCTGAAATCGTAGGCGGTAGTATTTCGACGAATGGGAGTATTTTTGGGCATCATTCAGAAACAATTGCCAACCGAGGATCCATTCTGGTCAAAGGGGGGGACCTGAATTCCAGAAATCATTTTGTCGTGTCTAATGGGGAGGATGCCCAAGTCAGGATCGAAGATGGAGACATTACCACTGAGGGCAGTATAGTTCGGGATAATGACGGTTCCCTTTTCATCGAAAAAGTTCGTTATCTTGGGGATAACTGTGTAACAGACAACTCCGGTGTGGTCGAAATCCAGGATGGTGAATTCGTGACCAACTGGCGGTTTATTAATAATAATCTTGGGCAAATCAAAGTGGAATTTGCCCGTATCACGGCAACTGGCTCTTTTGTTATCAACAATATGCCGGAGGCCTCGATCTTTATTAAAGATGCCGATATTACGGTTGACAGGATAGCTGATAGTTTAATTCTTCCCGGCTTAATGGGAACGCTTGTCTTCGATAATGAGGGTGATGTTTTGATTCAATCGTGTGATTTCCAGCTTGCGCAGGGCCTGGTCTTCTTTAATGATGGATCGCTTACCCTTGAAGACGGTGACTACGAGAGCGAGGGGGCTCTGGTCGTTGTGAATGATGAAGATGCCACTATTATGATCCGGTCAGGCAACTATAAGATTGCTTCAAATATTCCCGAAGAGGGTAGGGTGGAGTTATATCATCTGGGCTTCCTCTTCACGGTAAACGAAGGCAAAATCACCGTCCTTTCAGGTAATTTCCAAAGCTTTTTCGGCTTCATACTTGATAATAAGGGAGGAGAACTGGAGATAAATTGTGATGACTACAAGGCAGGGGGCGCCTTCATCTTCCATAACGACTTGAAAGCCAGCATCAGGGTAGTAAATGGCAAATTTGACGTAACTGCCCTAAGTGGGGCAAGGCAACCCACACCGGATGATGATGAACCTGGGGATGAAGGAGAGCTGGAGGTCCCGGGACACTTCATCTTTCATAATGAGGGACTTCTGGAGATTGATGAGGGGACCTTTAGTTCGGAAGAAGCCTTTGTCTTACAGCAGGAGGGCAGACTCCGGATCAAGGCCGGTAGCTTCACGGTTGATAGGGGATCCATGTTCAATTTTCATTCCTCTGATGAACCAAGATCCGATAGCTTGATTTCCGGCGGTCTATTTCTCTGTAAGGATGCCGAGGATGGTGTGATCAATCTCCATGGGGGGGATCTGGTCCTGAAGGGGGGCAAGTTTGTCAACGAATCGGGCAAGGCTGCCTTCAGGGTCAGCCGCCAGAACATTCCACCACCTACGCTTGATATTCCTGACCCCTATGTTGCCTATCCCCGTGATTGGGAAGAGGAGGAGGCCCCGGTCATAGAAATCCTGCAAGGAACCAGTCTGACCGTCAGCTGCGTGGTAACCGGAGAGGGCGCCGACCAGGAGAAAATCTTCTCCTACGTCCTCGAACTCGACCGGCCTCTGATAGATGGCGTTTACGGTGACTTACTCTTCAACTCAGGGCTTGCGACTTTTGATTTGAAGCACGGCGAGAGTGTGATGGCACCGAAGCTACCCGGGGGCACGGGTTACTGCATCGTACAAAGTGGCCAAGATGATGACTATACGGTCCAGACAGGTCAGGTTTCGGGAGATAGCGAAGAAGGCGCATTATCGGCCGGCTCCCCACTTGTCATTGCCTATTCCAACCGATATACCAAGGTGGGATCCGGAGGACCTCCCGCTGGCGGTGATCCGGGCGGCAGTTCTCCCGGCAGTCTGGTCCAAGGGGGGGGAACTTCTGAGCAGACTCCAGGAACGGGTGGGAAGGTTCCTCTTGCCGGAGAGGCGACTGTCTATATTTTGGCAGCCAGTTTAACGCTCCTGCTTACTCTTTCCTTGCTCACGCTCCAGCTTCTGAGAAGGAAAACGATGAAATAACCAGGGAATTCGTCATTCTACCAGTCGTGGATAGGACTATAAAGGAGGCGATCTGGTAAATGCTGGCACCTATCCTACAAAGGTAATTCCCAGAGAGAAATTTGGGCGGAAGAATGAAAGAAAGCCCACCTATGGCCTTGAAAAAATCTATGAGCATATTTACAAGGGTTACGAGTGTCGGGATCCATAAAGCAAGCGTCAAAGGCATAGGAAGGTTTGAGTCCACTCCAGGAAACATCAGGCTGGATGAATGCGATCAGGGACTTGAAGGGCTTGTGTCCATTTGGAGATAGAAATGGGGATCGTTTGCAAGGCGCCCTTGACAGAATCAATCGGAGTGGGGCAATAGCTTCAAGCAGGTAATGAAAATAAGTCCGGAAGAGTCGATCGGGATCTCAACCGGCCGTTCGGATCCTTGCCTGTTATATTTTGATGACATCAAAATATTTCTCTTTTTGGAGGCATCTTTGTGCCTGGAATGTCTGGAAACAGGAGATTGTGACACCAAGGCTTGACAAGAAGACCTTCATCTGCTATCGTCCCATTGTCTGACAATATACATACCTGAAAGGGCGTCGTATCAAAGGTTAGACAGGGTTCTCATAACAAGAACGTATACTATTCATTGAATAGTGAATACATATCCAATTGTCATAACGGTTATAAAAGAGTCAAAGAAGATGCGGGGTCTGGACTTTGCCGGCACCCGGATTGGAGAGGTAACCGTGATGACAAGACGAATAAAAACCCGTAAAAGCATTCTCCCACTGATACTCCTACTTGTTGTGGTCCTTCTGACCGCCGCCATCCCCTTTACACCTTTCGAGGTAGAGGCTTCTGACTTGCCAGACCAGGAAGAGGCCTACCCGCAAGAGGAGGGGGACGGTTTCGATCCGCCTTTGCCGGAAGAAGAGGGTGACCTGACAGGGATCCCACTTGGGGCAAGGGCTCAGTCAGACCCGGACCTCCCCCTGGAGAGAGGGGCGGAACCAGCCAATCCCGCTGTCGACCCCGTTGACGATCCCGTTCTGGCAGATGGGCTGGATGAAACTGGACTGCTTCTCCAGGCGCCGGCCCAGACCGGCACGAAAGAAGGCAGGGAGCCTCCCCAGGTGGTGGCTGATCCGATTGACCCGATTACCAGGCCAGGCCTGGACGAGGGACAAGAACAGGATGCTGGAGAGCTTGGGAATCCAGAGGGTGAACAGGCCTCCAGACCGGGCAGTGATGAAGGGCTGGAGCAGATAACCTTGGGGGATTGGGAACCTTTGGGTGATCCGGACGACAACGGCAATGGGATGTCGATTGGGGACCAACTGGGTGAGCTGGTGATAGAGAAGGTCCTGGTGGGGGAGGATGACAGCCGAAAAATATTCACCTTTAAAATTAGCAAGTGGATGGACCCCTTACCGCAGGCCAGCCAGGGATCAAGAAACCGCCTGGAGCTGGATACCGGTCTAAGACCTCCGATCGGAGATGACAGCGATTCGGGCTGGCGATATGTTTTTGACCGCACGGTTTCGGTGGAGGCGGGCAAAAAGACTAAACCAATCGAACTGTCATCGGGCACCTACAAGATTGAGGAAGTGGATGCCCAGGGCTATGAGGTTTCCTACCGCGTCGTGGATGAAGGCCAGGATTCAGTTGGACTCCTGCTGACCAAAGATGGGGCTTTGGAAGGTCTGTTAATAGAGGCTGGAAAAACCAGAAAACTCCTTGTGACCAACAGGAAAAAAAGTGAACCCGGTCGCCTGTCGGTCAAGCAGACTTTTCTGGGCGGTGAGGCTCCAGATCAGATCCGCCGCTACACTCTGGAAATGGCAGCGCTGGACGTATCGATACTGCCCGATCAGAATCGTAGGCCTGTCGGGGATGAGTTGGAACTCATTAACCGGACGCCCCTGGAAGAAGATCCGCCAAGAGGAGGTGGACTTGGTGGGACCACAAAGGGGGAACCGATCCAATTTCCCTTTGATCTCATGGGTAACCAGACCAAGACTTTTGAGGATATTCAAGCTGGCGCTCCCTATTTGATCCAACCCTTGGATGACTCAAATTTGAAGGAAATAAGATGTGACGGCCATCCCGTCGATCAGGCTCGGTTTAGCTTGGAATCGGGGCAGTCGATCGCCTTTGAGTTCATCTATGAATTGCCCGTGAAGAAAGGCTCCAGCGACCTGAAAGATGGGGATCTGGAGGGAGATGAGAAGATCCTGGGCGAAGGGGATGTCAAGGTCCTGGCTGGAGGAGATGTCAAGGTCGTGGCGACCGGGGAGGGCAAACCCTACCTCCTGCCTAGCCTCATCCTGGCGCTCCTGGCCCTGGCTCTTGGTTGGCTTGGAAGGCGCGGCCTGGCTAGAAGCAGGCTATCTCAACCTTAAAGACCTTCTAGAACAAGTGAGATGGGCTTCTCGGCAGTCCAGTCGGGAAGCCTTTTCATTGAGGAGAAAACTCAGGGGCCTGACAGGGCGACCTTGGTATTTGAGAAAGGACAAAATAGATCTTGTAGTCAAATCTCGACTTCTCTCTGGAATTAGCTTGGTTAATTATTAAGGCTCAAAAACTTGCAGTTGCTCCAGGCTATGAAGTAAACATTGGCTGCCAATAGAAAATTTCAATATGACATTTTCTATTTTACACAATATTGGCTGGTTTTTCTCAAATTTGGTAAATATCGAGATAATATTGCCATAATCTTCCAAATTACTGTGAATTTCACTTGACGGAATATTTTTTCCATGGCAACATTAATTCGTATGTACTTTTTTACGGTATAGATAATAATGATACATGATAGAACACTAGGTAATACCTATTTAATTTAACGGATATTATTCTGAGTTTGATGAATTAATATACCAGTTGTCATAACGGTTGATTAAACTCCTTAAGACAGGGGCAATGAGGGCGCTGTCATTGCGTTCCGTTTGTCCGAAGTTGGAAGAGACCTTTATGGCAGAAATAACCAAAAAACGCAACAAATTATTTGTATATGGCAAGGGGGCAACCTTGTCAGGTCCGGGTTCATTGAGGTCGGACCTGTTCTTGGATTGCCTGGATGAAAGTGTCCTTACTCTGTGAGCGGGGGACATAAGGCTACTTGCGGCAGTGGACTGGGAGCTATTCGAATCTGTGGTCACAACCATACGGATTACCGGGTCGTCTGTCCTGCTTGTTGAGACGGCAAGTATTGGGAAACGCTTGAGTTGACTCGAGAAAAGGAGCGGGAAATGAAAGCAAAGGTTAGTAAAAGCAGGATTATGGTTTGGCTGGTCAAATTGTTGGCGATTCTCCTGGTCGTGAGTCTTGTTCCGATCACAATGGCGGTCAAAGCATCGGCAGATGACGGGCAGAAAGAGGAGGTAGCAGGATCCTCAGAACAAATAGTGGTCGATGATGGGGTTCCTGTCTCGGATACTAAAAGCAACTACTTGATAGTCAAAAAGCGTGTTGCAAAGAAAGATAATATCGCTGTTATAAGCAAAGATGGAAGTGTAGAAAAGGATAGGAGTTTTGAATTTGAGGTCGTCGTCATTCCTCCTAGTGGTAACTCGGAGCAAGCTCCGGATGTGACTGCCAACCTCAATAAGGCGTATAAGTTCTCCTTGAAGGATGGTGGGGAGGAAAAAATAAGAGCGAATCCAGACTGTAGGTACCAGATCCGTGAGCTGACGTCAGAAGGTTACGAGGTTACCGGTACAGTGGTGTTCCAAAATCCAAATCCCAACGAGCTTTCGAAGAAAGGTACTTTTCAAGGAGCAGAGACAACCGTTGGCATCAAGGCGGGTATGGATACCATCGTGACCTTCGTAAATACGCCAGTTCCAACCCCGGAGCCAGGTGCTGACTTCACAGTCGTAAAGAAGGTTGATGGCATCGAAGGCAGTCTTCAAAAATTCCGCTTTGTTCTCTGGGTTCAGGGAATGGAGGGAGAGAAATTTGAGGGTCTGGAATTTGATGATAAGGCCCGGGCAAAATTCCAATTGGCCGCGGGGGAAGAATTAGTCCTAAGAAATCTGCCTGCTAAACGGGAGTTTGAGCTCACGGAATTGCCCGCTGACTACTACACGCCTCATTTTAGTGTCGAACAGGGGATAGCCGAGGAGATGAAGGATGGTGTTCACGGCTTTACATTAGATATTCCTACCGTCATCCTTGTAATCAATAAATTTGCTGGCTTCGATCCCATTGACGACGAGATTTTACCCCTGACGATAGACGTCAAGGCCAAAAAGATCTGGGAGGGCGGGGCAGGCCCCAGGCCTGATGTTGAGTTTGAGTTGTACCGGGAGGTTCCCGATGGGTACGGCGTTAAATTGGAGAAGGTCCCTGACGTGTCCACACTCAAGATCGTGGATGGCGAGACTGAGGTGGTATGGCCAAAGCTACGCCGTTGCAACAGTGAAGGAGTAGAGTACAACTACTATGTAATTGAGCTCACAGAACTTGACGATTATAAGATGGAGAGGGTTGATTACCTTACCATCAAGAACGTTTATTTAGGAGGATCGGAGACTGATCCCCCCACCGATGACGGTGGAGACCCACCGCCGGCTGGTGATGAGGGACCAGGAACCGGGGAAGAAGGGCCAGGAGAGCTGGTCCTGGGCGAGAGCATCGAACTTGGGTCTGGCGATGAAAGTGGTCCTGGGGAAAAGGTCCTGGGTGAGGAGGATGTGAAAGCGCCTGCGACGGGCGAACAGCTTTCAGTCTATCTTTATCTGGCTTTGCTCATGACTGCCATGTCCCTGCTTCTCTTCTGGAAGGGAAGACGTGCTGTAGAGAAGGAATAGTGGATTTCCGGTAAAGATCGGATTAGGAAAATTAATAAGTATGAGGGAGGGCTCCCCGGCGGCAGGCCGTCGGGGGGCCTTAATCCGTTTCGGGGAACCAACGGTTTAAAAAGGCGGTCAAGGCCTCCAAATAGGCCTCCCTGTCCTCCAGGTAGCTGGAGAGGTGGCCGGATCCCGGGAGCAGGTGGCTCTTAGTCCTTTCGGGAAGGAGCCGGATCCTCTCTTCGATCATGGGCCGGTAGTCACTCTCTTTCAGGAGGCTGTCCCTTTCGTGGCCCAGGATCAGGACAGGAAGGGTCAGGGAGGAGAAATAGGAGAAATGGTCCTGCTTGTCGGGATTGCCAACAGACAGGCGGATGGCATAGGGTGTGGTTTCCGGTAACCAGAAGAAGAGCTTGTTGGTTTCGCTTCGGAGGCTGGCCCGGATAAAGGCGTCACTGTCCCGGGCCGGGCTGTCAACCAGGAGGGCGGCGATCCGGGAGAAGTGGATTTCCTCCTCTGTCTCCTGCCTGCTCTCAGCGTCCAGCTGGTCCAGGGCCCGGAGGCTGGCCGATGACCCGGAGCCAAAGCCGAAAAGGATGAGGGGCGAGGAGGGGAGATTGTCGACGACCCAGTCGATGGCGGCGATTACATCCTCGGCCTCAGCGTAGCCGAAGGAGGAGAGGCCGCCGTCCGAATCCCCACTATGGCGCAGGTCAAAGGCCAGGACCTGGAAGCCTTCCCGGGACAGGTGTTTCAGGAGGGGCGCCGTATCCAGGCCGAAGGGCAGGCGGTTGCCCCCCTGGTCATGGACCAGGATGACGGTGCCGCGGTTCCGGTCTTTTCCGGAGGCGATCAGCCAACCCTTGAGCGACAATTCCCCCTCATCCGAGCTGATTGTTACGGATCTGAAAGGGGGTAGCGAATTGGTGGCATAGGGGGAGATCGGCTCGGAAGGCCGCTTCATGAGGCGGTCGGCCTTGATCAGGCTTGTGGCCCCGACCAGGAGGCCGGCAAGGAGCAAGAAGGCCAGGAGGGTCAGGAAGAGTCTGGCGGTGAACTTGCGCTGCCTCTTGTCGGATCTGTAGCGTCCCCTTCTCAAATGAGCTCCTCCTTCCTCTTTGATCTAAATGGATTTTAGCAGAAGAAGGGGGTTGACGTTGCGGGTCCGGCCGCCGGGGTGATAGAATCAAAGACCGGCCGGCCGACTGCTGTAAGGTGGCCAGGGATGGAAGATTATGATGGACAAGGGAAAAGGTAATTTGATACTGGGGATCGAGACCTCCTGTGATGAGACCGCCGCGGCGGTGGTTTCGGATGGGCGGACCCTGCTTTCAAGCGCCATCTCCTCCCAGATAGACCGGCACGCCGCCTTCGGTGGGGTAGTGCCGGAAATCGCCTCCCGTGAACATGTGAAGATGATCCTGCCTGTCCTGGACCGGGCCCTGGAAGAGGCGGGCAGGGACCTGGCGGATCTCACGGCTATCGCCGTCACCTATGGCCCCGGCCTGGTGGGGGCCCTCCTGGTCGGCGTGGCGGCGGCCAAGGGGCTGGCGGCGGCAACCGGCCTCCCCCTGATTCCCGTCCACCATCTGGAGGGCCATATCGCCGCGGCCTATCTGGCGGACCCGGCCCTGGAACCCCCCTTCCTCTGCCTCCTGGTATCAGGCGGTCACGCGACCCTGGCGGAGGTCCTGGACTACACGGTCTTCAGGATCCTGGGGCGGACCCGGGATGACGCCCCCGGCGAGGCCTTTGACAAGATCGCCCGGGTCCTGGGCCTGGGCTACCCCGGAGGTCCCCTCATGGAGGAGGCCGGCCGGGGCGGGGACCGGCAGGCCCTTGACCTGCCCCGGACCCGCTTTGACGATTCCTTTGATTTTTCCTTCAGCGGGGTCAAGACAGCCGCCCTCAATCAATACAGGAAACTCAAGCGGCAGGCGGAGGCCGAGGGGAGTGACTGGCCTGTAGCTTGTAGCTTGAAGGATTTTGCGGCCAGCTTCCAGGAGGCGATCGTGAAGACCCTGGTCGAGCACACGGAGGAGGCCTTGGAGGCCACCGGCCACAGGCGGCTGGTGGTCGCAGGCGGTGTCTCGGCCAATCAGAGGCTACGAGAGTCCATGGCGGCCCTGGCCGAAAGGAAGGGCCTGGCCCTCACCATCCCCCCCCTAGCCACCTGCACCGACAACGCGGCCATGATCGGGGCTGCCGGCTTCTATGCCTGGCGGGCGGGGAGACGGGCTACCTTCGACCTCAACGCCAGCCCCATGGCGGAGCTGGATGAGATCGACGCCTTATTTGCGGGGTAGGACCATGAGCGGACAAGAGAAAAAGACAAAACTCATCGTTGAAAACAGGCGGGCCCGCCATGAGTACCACATCACGCGCAGGCTGGAAACGGGCCTGGTCCTGACGGGAACGGAAGTCAAGTCCATCCGCCAGGGCCACTTCAGTATCGGTGAGGCCTACGTGGTCGTCAGAGGGGGCGAACTCTTCCTGACCGGGGCCCATATCAGCCCCTACGAACAGGGCAACCGCTTTAATCCGGACCCCATCCGCGACAGGAAACTCCTGGCCCACCGGCAGGAGATCGACCAGCTTGAGGTAGCCGTCTCACAAAAGGGCATGACCCTGATCCCCCTCAAGGCCTATTTTTCCGATGGCCGGGTCAAGCTTGAAATCGGTGTCGCCCGCGGCAAGAAACGCCATGACAAGCGGGAAGCCATCAAGGAGAGGGCCCTCGACCGGGATATCCAAAGACGGTTGAAGGAGGAGAAGCGGGGCTGATCCTCTTTTGGGACTGGAACAAGAATAATAATTCAATTATGGGCACACCGGCAAGTCTTCCCCGTAGTATAATTATCTGACCCTCAATGAGGCTGATTTCGTCATCCCCTGGTGGCGGGAGCGAAAGGAAGGTATTTCCAATGAGAAAAACCGCACTGATACTGGTCTTCCTGATGGTCGGCAGCCTGTTACTGGCAAGTTGCGCCAAACCGGGTCCTGGAAACATTGGTCAGCCTCCTGTCGAAACCGGTGGATCGGGTCAGCCGGAGCCAGGAACCCAGAAAACGAAAACGAACGAGCCAGGCGTTACCGGGAGCCGGGCCGCCGATTCCTATACGGCCTACCTGGACGCCAAAAGCGAACTGATCACCCGCCTGTCCGACGCCGTCACGGAGAACCCGGACGCGGGCATGGCCATGATGTCATTCCTGGGCATCTCCTTGATCGATCTGGCCATGTGGCCGGCGGCCTTCCTGGGCCAGGATGAGACTGCTGCCAAGGTGGGTATGGGCTATCTGGGCATTGAAGACGTGAAATTCGACCGCGACGGCAGCAGGTCCTCCATCACCTTCAAGGACGATGAGGGCAAAGAGACCGTCTTCACGGGCGACTACGACGAAAAAGGGGACGGCTATCGCTTCACAGCCAGGGAGGAGGGGGAGGAAAAGCTCTATTCCGAGTACAGGAGGACCTCCTATGGCTTTGTCGGCCAGTACTACATCAGCAATGATGACGGCACCGTCAACTACTATATGCTGACGATCGAGGGCAAGGACGGAACAGTCGGCTTTTCCTCCGAGGTGGGTAGGCCATCCCCCTTGACGGGACAGGAGCCGGTCGATTTTCCCAAGTCCGCGCCTGAATGGTACAGCGTCAAGGGCAATACCGTGACCGGGGTCACCTCGGAGGGGGAGGAGCTCAACTTCGAGATTCCTTAAGTCAGGATTTCCGATTTTTGTGGAGCGTGTATAAAGATACCGAAATAGTAGTATTTAATAAACAATTAGTATGACTTGATGGCCTGATCAAGTGTTTATTGATAACTGAATCGCTTATAAATATCAAGCGGGGGTGCCAGGCACCCCCGCTTGGTTTGGATACGCTTGTCGTTTCTTACAGCAACTGGGGGTCCTCCTCCCAGCTGTAGAGGGAGGCCGGATCGGTCACATTGGTATCCCGGCCTTCCGGGGGCAGGTCTTTTGCCGATTCGGGGCAGGCCGGCTCGGTCGGGAGGTTGAGGTCCGCGCCCCGGGCCCTGCCCTCCTCCCAGGCCTCCCGGCTGTCGGAAGGCAGGGGGGTCAGGTCGACGGAGTTGATGTCGATGCCGAGTGCTTCGGCCACCCCCTTCCCGTAGTCGGGATCCGCCATGTGGCAATGGACGATGTGGCGGTGCTTGATCTGCAGGGTCGAGTCGCCCATGTTCCGGGCCGTGTTCTCGAAGAGAACCTGCTTTTGTTCGGCCGACATGCTCCTGAAAAGCAGGCCGGGTTGGCTGAAGTAGTCGTGGTCGTCCTCACGGAAATCGTAGTGCTGGACCGGGCCGCCCTCCTGGACGGGCTCGGCTTCCTTGTAATGATCCTGCCAGTTGCCGTAGCTGTTGGGCTCGTAGTGGAGTTCACTGCCCAGGTTGCCGTCCACCCTCATGAGGCCGTCCCGGTGGAAGCTGTGTGGCTCCTTGACACCCTGGGGGGAGTTGACCGGGATCTGGTGGTGGTTGACGCCAAGGCGGTAGCGCTGGGCGTCACCATAGGAAAAGAGCCGGGTCTGCAACATCCGGTCGGGCGAGTAGCCGATGCCGGGTACATTGTTGGCCGGGTTGAAGGCCGCCTGCTCGACATCGGAGAAATAGTTGTCCGGGTTCTTGTTCAGGACCAGCTCGCCGACCTCGATCAGGGGGAAGTCCTTCTTGAACCACATCTTGGTCAGGTCGAAGGGGTTGTAGGGCATCTGCCGGGCCTCCTCCTCGGTCATGACCTGGATGAAGAGGGTCCAGCGGGGGTAATCGCCCTTTTCAATGGCGGTGTAGAGGTCACGCTGATGGCTTTCCCGGTCGCCAGCCACCACCGTGGCGGCCTCCTGATCCGTCAGGTTCTGGATGCCCTGCCGGCTCCTGAAATGGAACTTGACCCAGATCCGCTCGTTGGCCGCGTTGATCAGGCTGTAGGCGTGGCTGGAGAAGCCATGCATGTGGCGGTAGGAGGAGGGGATCCCCCGGTCGCTCATGGTGATGGTCACCTGGAGCAGGGCCTCGGGCAGGGAGGACCAGAAATCCCAGTTGTTGTTGGGGCTCCTCATATTGGTCCTGGGGTCCCGCTTGACGGCATGGTTGAGGTCGATGAACTTCTTGGGGTCCCGGAAGAAGAAGACGGGGGTGTTGTTGCCGACCACATCCCAGTTGCCCTCCTCAGTGTAGAACTTGACGGCGAAACCTCGGATGTCCCGTTCGGCGTCGGCGGCGCCCCGTTCGCCGGCCACGGTCGAAAACCGCATGAAGATCTTGGTCTTTTTTCCGATTTCAGAGAAGACCTTGGCCTTGGTGTAGGGGCTGATGTCCTGGGTCACGGTGAACTCGCCGAAGGCGCCTGAGCCCTTGGCGTGCATGCGCCGCTCGGGAATGACCTCCCGGTTGAAGTGGGCATGTTTTTCCACCAGCCAGGCATCCTGGATGACCTGGGGGCCGCGGGGGCCTGCCGTCATGGTGTCCTGATTGTTGATGACGGGCGCGCCGTTCTCCCTTGTAAGGGCAGTCTTTCGGCCTTTATGGTCGTTCCGGCTTGGCAGGGGAGCTCCAAGCTTGTTCTTTCCCATAGGGTCTACCTTTGGCATGATTTGCTCCTTTCCTTTGATTCAGTCTAGAAGTGGATTGATTACAATTATGTGTTGTCATCATAGACATGGGGCCGGCTCAGGTCCGTAACCTAGCAGACATCTGGCTAAACAGTCGGGGGAAATCGGATACAGCGCCTACATGTTTTTCATCCCGGCCCTGTGGGCCGACGCTTTTCCAGGGGCCGCGTCCAGGGCAATCGATTCTTTTCGCTGGATAACGGCACTTCCTGGGGTCATTATAGGGGATAAGGGATTCTCCCTGTTGCAAGCGCCAGTCCTTTGACCTAAATTGGAAGCAGTTGAGGGCCGATCCAGGCCGGACCGGCCGGAGGGTCAGGCCATGCTCATTTTCCTTGAAGATAAAACCCTTGATTCAGCGCCCGGACGGTTACCGGGTGGCCCCGCCATCCTGCTGGCAGACCCCGGCGAGGGGGAGGCGGCCCTCGCCCTGGCAGGCTTTGACCTGCCGGCGGGCTTCCCGGAAGCGGAGCCCGACTCCATCCATTTTGAATCACGGCAGCTTTACGACTACCTGGCCCTGACTATTCCGGACTTCTCCGAGACCGGGGCCGATCTGGAAACGTTTGAGTCCTATCTGACCCAAAGCCGGCTAGTCCTGCTGGGCCGGGGCCCGGTCTTCGACAAACTGCGACTTGGCCTGGAGAAGGGACCAGCTGCCAGCCGGAGGCCCGCGGAGGCCCTGGCCCTCCTCTTCAATCTCCTCCTCGGGGAGGAGACAGGCCTGCTCCAGAGGATTGACGAGGCCCTTGATGAGCTGGAGGACAAGGCGGCGGAACGGAAGGCGGAAGACCACGCCTCGGAGATCATCCTCCTCAGGAAAGAGCTGGCAGCCGTCAAACATTATTTCGATTCCCTCTATGAGCTTCTGGATGAACTGGGGGAGAACAGGAATGAAGTCTTTACAAAGGGCCAGCTCCAGGTCTTTCGCGCCCACAAGAACAAGGCCAACCGCCTGATCAACCGGACCTTGAACCTGCGCGAGCAACTGACCCAGGTCCGGGAGGCCTTCCAGAACCAGCTGGATATCAGCCTGAACGAGACCATGCGCTTCTTCACCGTCATCACGGCGGTCTTCCTGCCCCTGACCCTGATCGCCGGCTGGTACGGGATGAATCTTCGGATGCCCGAACTCAAGTCCGCCCTGACCTACCCGATCATCATCGGGGTCAGCCTGGCCTTCATTCTAATCAGCCTGATCTACTGCAAGCGCAAGGGCTGGTTCTAAAAGAAAAGACCCGCTCCTGGGGGAGCGGATCCTTCAGTCTTGGTGGAAGCGAGGGGAGTCGAACCCCTGTCCGAAATCATCTTAAACGGGACATCTCCGGGTGCAGTCCGTGATCAGTTTTCCCTGAGCCTGGAGATCACAGGCAGTCTGTCAGGCCAGGTAGTCTCATGGTACGCGGCACGGTGTCAAGACTTTCACCGGCCGGTTGCCCTCTTTGACCTGCCTAGAGGGAAAGGTCTGCTTTTGACGTCCCGGTCCGGCTAGCAGATTGACCGGGGGGACGGCAACGGTTAGGCCGCTGCGAGTGCCGGTTTATTGGCAATTATAAAGTCTCTCGTTTTTTAAAGAGGCCAACGAGAATCCTCTACCCGCTTTCCCGATCTCAACAACCCCGTCGAAACCAGTACGCTCCCGCGATGAGAGCGATTAATTATAGCATGGATAGGCCTTCCTTGTAAAAAATCCCGGCCTGCGGGTGGTATGCTGTAGTCATCGAAAGGGTCAGGTCAGGCTCAGGAGGAGATGAAGACATGGACCGTGATCAGTACATCCTGGCAGTCGATGTGGGAACCCAGAGTGTCCGCGCCCTGGTCTTCGACCGGGAGGGCAGGCAGCAGGCGGGTGCCCGGAAGATAAGTGAGCCCTACTACAGTGTCCAGCCCGGCTGGGCCGAGGTACCGGCTGACCAGTTCTGGGAGGACAGCTGCCAGGTGATCCGCCAGGTGGTGGAGGAATTGGGTGACCGGATCGGGGATGTCAAGGCGGTCGCCATCACGGCCAACCGGGACAATATCCTGCCGCTGGATGACAATGACCAGCCCCTCCGCGACTGGATCACCTGGGTGGATACCCGGCGGGCGCCGGAGGCCAAGGAAGCCTTGAAAAAAGAACTGAAAGGCCTGGACCTGGCGGTCTACCTGGCCGATTACGCCTTCTTCTCCATGGTAGCCTACCGGTCCAAATTCAACTGGTTGAAATACAATGAGCCGGAGATCTATCAGCGGGCCAAGCGCTATGTCTCCCTGACCGGCTATCTTAACCTGAAGCTCTGTGGGGTTTTCCGGGACGCCCGCGGCATGCAGGTCGGCTATGTGCCCTATCAGGCCAAACGCCAGGACTGGTACAAGATCAAGGCCGTCTTCAAGTTCCTGGGTGTCCGCCGGGACCAGCTGCCTGACCTGGTGGCCCCGGGAGAGGAAATTGGCAGGATCACCCAGGCGGGCCATGAGGCCTCCGGCCTGCCCGTCGGCCTGCCCGTCATCGCCTCAGCCGGGGACAAGCAGTGCGAGACCTTGGGCGGGGGGGTCTTCGATCCCTCACAGGCCGTCATCAGCTACGGGACCATGGCCACCCTGGGCACCACCATCATGCGGCACATCGAGGATAAGAAGCTGAAGTTCTACACCTTTGCCAGCTGTATCCCCGATGCCTGGAATCCTGAATACAGCATCTACCGAGGCTACTGGCTGGTCTCCTGGTTCTGCCGCCAGTACGCCAGGGAGCAGGGCATGCCCGAATTCCTGAAGCGTATGAATGAAGAGGTGGAGGCGGTCCCACCCGGTTCCAACGGCCTCTTCGTTTTCCCCTTTTGGACCATCCACCCCGGCCTCTACCCCCATGGCAAGGGGATGATTGCCGGCTGGATGGACCACCACAGGGAGGTCGATCTTTACCGGGCCATCCTGGAGAGCATCGCCTACGCCCTGCGGGAAGGCCTGGAAATAATCGAGGCCAAGAGCAGGACCCGGGTGGGAAAACTGACCGTGGTGGGCGGCGGCAGCCAGTCGGATGCCGCCATGCAGCTGACGGCTGATATCTTCAACCTGCCGGCTGTCCGCCTGGCGGACAAGGAGGTCAGCGCCATGGGGGCGGCCATCAACGCCGGTGTCTGGGCGGGCTTCTACCCTTCCTACCAGGAGGGGGTCAAGGCCCTGGTACGGGAGGAGAAGACCTTCTGGCCGGACCAGGACCGGGTGGCCACCTACGAGCGCCTCTACCAGGAGGTATACAAGAAGGTCTACCGGCGGAATGAGGACCTGTTCAAGACCCTGGAATCCTTTTCCCAGCAGGAAATCCTCTAGGATCCCAGCTTCTCCTGTGATCTTTCCTTTGCTCCTTTTCGATGATAAAGTCAAGCTAAGAATGATTCCAAGGAGAAATGAACATGATAGAAACCCACTACCAGCTGGCCCAGACGGACGACAAGACCATCAAACCGGTGATCATGGACGAGAACCTGCACTACATGCACATGATTCTGAACCAGGATGAGGCCTTGCCCGTCCACTATTCCAATGGCAATGTCTATATGAATGTCCTGCGGGGGACCCTTTCCCTAGGGCTCGGGGACCAGGAGGTCCACGACTACGGACGGGGAGCTCTCCTGAAGATCCCGGTCAACACCAGGATGAATGTCCACAACCGCCAGCCGGAGACCCTGGAGATAACCGTGGTCAAGGCGCCCGCGCCAACAGGGCCGGCCAGGACGGAAAAGGAATAGGGGAGGGGAGAGGCGGATGAGTTGGTTTTGATTTCAGTGCCTGGGAGGCCGGGCAGCGTTACCAAGCCGGCGGTCTGTCGTCTTAGGGAGTAGAGACCTGAGTTATTTTTAGAGATATTAAGGAGGTTGGGGATGAATAAGTTGAAGAAATGGGGGGTTTTAAGTCTGGTCCTCTTGCTGGCGGTCAGCCTGGTCTACGGGTGCGCGGCCAAGTATCCGGCTCCTAGGGAAGAGGCGCCCGGTAGGGATACGGGCTGGGATTACGGACAAGAAGACGACTGGTATGAGGAGGATGGCTTCCTGGAAGAAGAATACGAAGCCATAGCCCCTGACTCATCCTCACCGCTTCCTGCCGGCAAGCTGGAGCGTAAGTTCATCCAGGACGGTGAACTCTCGCTTCGAAGCTCCGATATCAAGAAAACCTATGAGTCCCTGGTGGCCCTGACCGAGAAACTGGGGGGCCGGATCGTCTCCTACGAACAATTGGCGGAAGGGGACAGGGAGTGGATCTCCCTCTATGTAGCCGTGCCCTTCGGCAAGCTGGACGACTTCATGGCGGTGACGGCCGACGAGGTCACCCGGGTGGAGCAGAAGACGGTGACGAGCGAGGAGGTCACGGAGTCCTATTACGATACCAAGACCCGGATCGAGTCGACGGAGGAACTGATCACCCACTACCGGACCCTGCTGACCAAGGCGGATACGATTGAGGACACCCTCCGGGTACAGTCCCGGATTGATGAACTGACCCTGGAGCTGGAGAGCCTCAAGGGCCGGCTCAAGCTCCTGGACAGCCTGACCCTGGAGTCCCGGATCGAGATCATGATCCGCCAGGAGACTGATACCACCGTGACCAAGCCCGAGGTAACCTGGAAGACGCTGAAATGGGAGGATGTGGGCTATCTCATGAAGAGTGCCGTCCAGAAGGTGGGCATTGGCATTGTCCTGGGCGTCCAGTATTTCCTGGTCTTCCTGGTCTATGCCCTGCCCTTTGTCGTCCTCCTGCTCCTGATCCTGGTCACCATCTGGCTGGTCCGGAGGCGGAAGAAAAAGCGGCAGGCCAAAAAGATGGCCTCGGCGCCCCCGCCGCCAGCGGCCCCGCCGGAAGCTTACAGGCACCCCGTCGATCCCCAGGATCAGGGGGGTAATCAGGACTAGCGGTCAGAAAACTCATTTGATAGCTGGAAGAAGGGGCCCTCCCGACTTGGAAGGGCCCCTTTTTAATTGGGGTCGCTGGCAGGGCTGGGGTTAGGGACTGACTTAGCTCAGGATCAGGAACCAGACCAGGAGGATGACCGCCATCCCGATCAGGAAGCCCAGCAGGAGGAAGAGGAAGAAGGTCTTCAGGTTGCGCTTGCGGCGTTCTTTCTTGGCGGTTCTTGCCATGCTCTCCTCCCCCTTGTTGGCGGCCTTTTCCTTCTTGGGCTTGTAGGCTGCGGGTAAGTCGTCCGTTTCCTCGTCCGGGAAGAGGCCCTGACCGTTGTGGTAGATGGCGCGCCGGACCTCGCTCTCCGGTATATCACCGTCCGGTTCCCTGAGCTCCAGGTCCCTGATCTTGACGGCCAGGATGGTTCCGTCGACGGAATCATCGCGCTGGCGCGAATGGATCTGCGCCTGGCGGATGGTGGCGGCAAAGGCATCGGGTGACGCCAGGTCCTCGGCCAGCCGGGGGCCTCCGTAGCCCTGGTTGAAACCCAGGGAGGAGAGGAGGATGATATCACCCGGGCGGAGGGAGAACTGCTTGATGGTGAGAGGGAAGTTGCCGGGCGGCCGCTCGCCCTCGCCGATCACCCAGGTCCTTCCGGCACCCGGATCCTCCCCCTCGCAGGCGGCCAGGGTGGGGTGCATGAGCTTGTCATTCCTGAAAAGGTGGATGTCGGTATCACCGATATTGAGGATATAGGCGACATTGGCGTCGATCAGGAGGAGGGCCAGGGAGGCGCCGGTCATACCTCCGTTATTCCTGGGCTTGATCTGCCGGATGACCCGGGCGTGGGCCTCCGTGATGAGGTCCTTGCAGAAGGAGCGGAAATCGAGTTCGGGCCTCTTGTATTGGGCCAGCATCTCGGACAGGTCCATGACGGTCCGCTGGATGATGCGGCCCGCCAGGTCGCCGGCCCCGGGGCCCCCATAGCCGTGGGTGACCGCGTAAAGTTGGGTGTAGGCTGATGATTTGCCGCTACGTTCCTCGCTGCCCGTGATCATGTCCGGGTAGACGCGTCCGCCCAGGCTGAAGGTATCCTCGTTTACAGTCGTCCGCGTGCCTGACTCCGTCAGGCCAATGACTAGTGTTCTGGCCATGTATTCCTCAGTAATGAATTGATTTATCAAGCTTTATTTGAGCCCTATGATAGCACAAGGATGGTATCATTGTTATTATATTTCGTGAGCTTTAAGGCCCTAGAGGGCCGGGTGAAAGGACGGATCCATGGACGGTCAGGCCAGGCAGGATGAGGGGAGACAGGCGGTCGTGATTGTCACGGGGGCTTCCTCGGGACTGGGCGCCGCCTTCGCGGCCCTCCTGGATCGGACCCTGCCCCGGGAGGTGTCGCTTTGGCTGGTCGCGCGTGACAGGGAGCGCCTGGCCCGCTTCGCCGCCGGGCTAGAGCGTGAGCCGCGGCTCCTGGCCCTGGACCTGACCGATCAGGCCGCCCTGGAGGACCTGTCGGCGGACCTGGCGGGGCAGAATCCCCTGGTCCAGCTCCTGATCAACAACGCGGGGGAGGGCTGTGCCGGCCCCTTCGAGGCGCAGGATCTCCTGGCCCATCAATCCCTCTGCGATCTCAATGTCCGGGCCCAGCTACTCATGACCTCCCTGGCCCTCCCCTATATGGACCGGGGGAGCTTTTTGGTCTTCACCTCCTCCGTGGCCGCCTTTTTACCCCAGCCGGGCTTCGCCTCCTACGCGGCCTCCAAGGCCTTCATCCTGTCTTTTGGCCGGGCCCTGCGGGAGGAATTGCGGGAGCGGGGGATAGGGGTCACCGTGACCTGCCCCAATCCCATGCTGACCTCCTTCTTCTCCGAGGATCAAAAGGAGGCCCTGCTGAATTCCTACAAACGGTTGGGGTTAGAAGATCCCGCCCAGGTCGCCGAAAAGACCCTGACGGCTGTCCGCCGCGGCAGGGGCCTGGTGGTGACAAGTCCCGCGGGGAAGATGATCAGGCTGGCGGCCAGGCTTCTCCCGACCGGCCTCCTGATCCGGATGATCAAATGGCGTTAACGGCCCTTGACCTTTAGATAGACCAGCTTGACATTGGGATTGCCTGTATCCCTCATCTCGATGTCATATTTCCCGATCGACCTGACCAGGGTGGTCAGCTTGTCGTAGCCATAGTTCCGGGAGTCGAAGGAGGGCTGTTTCTTGACGATCAGGTTGCCGACCTCCGCCAGGAAAGCCCAGCCGTTCTCGTCCTCCACGTCCCGGATGGAGGAATTGATCAGCTTGATCAACTCGCGGTCAATCTTCCGGATCCCCTCCTTGCCTGACGCCTTTTTCCTCTCGGCCGGCTTCTTCTCCGCCTCCTTCTTCTCCGGTTCCTTCCTGGTCCGGGCCCGGGTCGTCTTGGCGGCCGGCTCCTTCTCAGGCTTCTCCTTCTCCGCCTCCTCGTCATCCCCATGCTGGTCGATGATCTCAAGGTAGATGAAGCGGTCGCAGGCGGCGATGAAGGCGTTGGGCGTCTTCATCTCCCCGAAGCCGTAGACCGTCTTGCCGGACTCCCGGAGCCGGGTAGCCAGTTTGGTGAAGTCACTGTCGCTGGAGACCAGGACAAAACCGTCAATCCGGTCCGTGTAAAGAATATCCATAGCGTCGATGATCATGGCTGAATCGGTCGCGTTCTTGCCGGTGGTATAGCTGAATTGCTGGATGGGGCTGATCGCGTAGTCGAGTAGCTGTGATTTCCATTGGGCCAGGTTCGGCTTGGTGAAGTCCCCATAGATACGTTTGATGGTGGGGGTGCCGTAGCGGGCGATCTCCTCCATCATGCCGCGGACATTGTGCGGCGGGACATTGTCGGCGTCAATCAGGACAGCCAGCCGGACCTCACTTATTCTTGCATTATCATTTGCCATAATGTCATAATCCCTTCATGCGGCCGCCGTTTCAGGACGCCGGCCTCAGGCTAATTCTAACACAGGCCGACTGCCTGGCCGTGTTATGATTGAAGGGTATACGGCCGGGTCCGGGAAGGGAGAATACCATGGTGAAAAAAGAGCCTGTCCTGATTGTAATGGCGGCCGGTATGGGTTCGCGCTACGGGGGCTTGAAACAGCTCGATCCGGTCGGCCCTGCCGGTGAAATCCTCCTGGATTATTCCGTCTATGACGCCAGGCGGGCAGGCTTCCGTCAGGTCATTTTCATCATCAGGCGGGAGTTTGAGGCCCAGTTCGACGACCTGGTCAAGAGGAAGCTCGCAGGCCGGATGGACTACCGCTACGCCTACCAGGATCTTCAGGACCTGCCGGAGGGTTTCGCCCTGCCCGAAGGCCGGGTCAAGCCCTGGGGGACGGGACAGGCCGTCCTGGCGGCCCGGGACCTGATCGAGGGTCCTGTAGCTGTCATCAACGCTGATGACTATTACGGGCCTTCCGCCTACCGGGCCATCCAGGCCTTCCTGAAGGAGGAGGCCGAGGGTCCCCTGCCCAGGGTTGGCCTCTGTGTCTGGCGGTTGGGCGACACCCTGTCCGACCACGGTTATGTCTCGCGCGGCGTCTGCCGTGTCGACGAAGACGGCAGGTTGACCCGGATTGATGAAATCAAGAGGATCGAGCGGGAGGGGAAGGGGGGCCGCTACAGCCTGGATGGGGGGAAGAGCTACCAGGCCCTGGACGGCGACCTGCCGGTTTCCATGAATTTTTGGGGCTTCCCGGAATCCTTCATCTCCCTCATCAAAGAAGACTTCCCCGCCTTCCTGGAGGAGGCGGCCAGAACAGACCCCCTGACTGCCGAATACCTCCTGCCGGAGATCGTGGGCCAGCGGCTGGCGGCCGGCAGGATCGAGGCGGTCACCCGGCCGGTAACCGACCCCTGGTATGGGGTGACCAATCGGGAGGACAGGCCGCGGGTGGCCGCGGCCCTGGCCGGCCTGACAGAGGAAGGCCTCTATCCCTGCCCCCTCTGGCCCTGATAGAAGACAAATCAAAGCGGGCCCCTTGCCTGGGAGCGAGAGGGCCTGACAGGAGTAGCTATGACACTTGAAAGAGAGATTGCCGGGGCCCTGGCCGGGATCCTGGACCAGGACCGGGAGGAGATAGAGGCGGCCCTCGACCGTCCGCCCCGGCCGGAAATGGGCGATATCGCCCTCCCTTGTTTTCGTTACGCCAAACTTTTGCGAAAGTCCCCCGCCGCCATAGCCCAGGATCTGAAGGCCAGGCTTGAGGCGGAGGTCCCCGGCGGCCAGGCCGGCTGGTTCGGGAGCCTGGACAGGATCGAGGCGGATGGTGGTTATCTCAATTTTTTCATCCGCCGCGACTACCGGGCCAGGACGGTGCTCCGCCAGTCGATCGAGGCGGGGGAGAGGCCGGGTGCCTCGGAGGAGGGGGCCGGCCGGACCGTCATCGTCGAGTATTCCTCCCCCAATATCGCCAAACCCTTCCATGTCGGCCATGGCTTTTCCACCTTCCTGGGGGAGGCCATCGCCAACCTCTACGAATATGGCGGTTTTCGGGTGGAGCGCTTCAATCACCTGGGGGACTACGGCACCCAGTTCGGCAAGCTCATCGTGGCCTGGCGGCTCTGGGGGGACCCGGCCGCCCTGGAGCAGGCCCCCATCCGGGAGCTGACCCGGATCTATGTCAGGTTCCATGAGGAGGCGGACTCCAAGCCCGGATTGGAGGATGAAGCCCGGCAGGCCTTCAGCCGGCTGGAACAGGGGGGTGAGGCGGAGACTGCCCTCTGGGAGACCTTCCGTGAGGTCAGCCTCAAGGAGTTCAACAAGATCTACGACCGGGTGGGGATCGCTTTTGACAATACCAATGGCGAAAGCTTCTACTCGCCCCTGATCCCGGAGGTGGTGGACCAACTCCAGGAGAAGGGTCTCCTGGAGGAGAGCGAGGGGGCCCAGGTGGTCGACCTGGAGGCCTTTGGCCTCAATCCCTGCCTGATCCTCAAGAGCGACGGTTCCACCATCTACGCCTCCCGCGATATCGCCGCGGCCCTGTGGCGGGACCAGGTCTATGGTTTCTATAAAAATATCTATGTGGTCGGGATCCCACAAAAGAACCATTTCAATCAGGTCTTCGCCGTCCTGGAACGCCTGGGCTTTCCCAAGGCCCGGGACTGCCTCCATGTCGCCTTCGGGACGGTCCGGTTCGCGGAGGGGGCGCTGGCGACCCGGACGGGGAATGTCGTCCTCCTGGAGGATCTGCTCGATACCAGCGTAGCCAAGACCCGGGCCCTGATCGGGGACAACAACCCGGATATGGACCCGGAGACGGCCGGCCGGATCGCCGAACGGATCGGTGTCGGGGCTGTCCGCTACGCCTATCTCAGGAACAGCCGGGAGCGGGACATTGTCTTCTCCTGGGAGGAGATGCTGGACTTTGAAGGGGATACGGCCCCCTATCTGCTCTATACCGTGACCCGCTGCGCTTCCCTGGAACGGAAGGCGCCGGCCGAAATCCTGGCCGGGCTGGACCAGGTCACCGATGGGCAACTGGCCCTGCTGGTGTCCGACCAGGAGCAGGAGGTGATCAAGGAGATCGAGCGCTTCCCCGCTTCGGTAGCCGCCGCCCGCGACAGCGCCGAACCCTCCCTCATGGTCAGGCAGATCATGACCCTGGCCCGGGTATTCAACAGCTTCTACCACACCAGCAAGATCCTGAAGGCCGGCGATCCGGACCTGACCCTGGCCAGGCTGGCCCTGGCCCGGGCCGTCGGCCGGACCCTGGTGGCGGGGCTCCGCCTGGCCGGGATTGAGCCGGTTGACAGGATGTAGGGGACGGCCGGCATGGATCTGGCGCAATGGCTCAAGGCGGCCGGAGGCGGGAGTCTGCCCTCGGCGGAAGACCTGGCCGAGGGGGCCAGGAAGGCCCTGGCCCGTTTCCGCCTGACCTTCAAGGCCGATGATCTGACGGACCTGATCCGGCAGGTCAGCCTTGACTACGAAGGATTGGACACCAGTTGCAGGAAACTGAAGCTTCGCACCATCTTTGAGCCGGGTGACCGGACGGTCAGGGAAGCGCTGGAAGAGGCCGAGGACCTGCGGCTGGTATTTTTGACCGAGTACGCCGGCTTTTTCGCCGCTGTGACCGAGAGCTCAAAGGGGAGCCGGGCCTCCTCATCGCTGGGGTCGGCCTTCCTCGCCGAGGCTGAGGGACTTTCCCGCTGCTGCAGGAAGGAGCTCCTGCCCGGACTGAGGCAGGAGAGGGGACTGGTCAGGGAGCAACTGAAGTGCCTGGACGATATGTCGCTTTCCCGCTTCGGCCCCTGCCTGGTCAAGGGGGAGGTGAGGCGCCTCCTCCAATCCAGCTCGCGGGATCGCCGGATGAGGGCCTATTATTCCCTGGCTGGCCTCATCCAGGGGCATAAAAAGGAAGCGGAGGACCGCCTGGCCCGCTTGCACGAGGCGAGACGGGCCTTGAGCGCCCAGGCCGGTTTTGACAGTTTCTACGATTACGCCCTGGCCCGATCGGGCTCGGCTCCCGATAGCCGCCTGTCGATCCAGACCTTCCGCCAGCTGATCCAGGAAGAGCTGGTCCCCCTGACCCGGCCCATCCGGGCTTTACAATGGGACCGGCTTGGCCTGGCCGATCCCAGGCCCTGGGATCTCATGTATCCGGCCGCCTTTGGCCTGCCCCAGCTGGATGCCACGGCCTACCCCCTGGAGGAGACCTATGTCAGGGCCCTCCGCTACATCTTCACGGCCAAGCTTCCGCTCTTTGAGGAGATGAAGGAGGGGGGGGCCCTCTCCTTCCAGGTCCTGGGGGATCCCGGCCCGGAGGGGGCCCACCATGGCCTGAGGACGGGGGATATCCTGCCGGGTATCCTGAGCGCCTACTTCCCCCGGGATGGCCGGTCCTTCCTCATCCTTTCCTCCGTTCCCCAGGAATGCTTCGGCAAGCTGGCCTTCTCGGAAACCGGCAGCCTGCTCTTTGCCCAGTCGACGGCGGAGCGCCAGCCCTGCCCCCTGCCCCTGGCCCAACCCCAGGCCCTCCTCCAGGTGGTCCGCCAGTCCATGGCCTTCTTGTCCCAGCGGGTCTGGGGCCTCTTCTACGGGAATATGACCCTCTACGCCCGCGAGTACGACCTGACCGAGTTGGCGCTCGAGCTACCCCTATACTGCGCGCTGGACGAGATGGAGGAGTTCCTGGCCCGGGCCCGGGTGACCAACCTGGCCATCTTCCGCCATGCCTGGCAGGAGATTGCCGAGCGCTACCAGCTGCCGGGGGTGTCGGAGGACTATCCCGGCCTGATCCCTGTCGAGGACCTCTGGCTTTACGCCCCCCTCCTTTGGAGCCAGCCCCTGACGGGGATCTTCCAGGCCCTGGCGGCCGTCTCGGTCCTGGGGACCCTGCCCCTGGGCCGGCATCATCAGAGGCTGGAGGAATATTTCACCCGCCTGCTCAATAATGAGGATCTGGCCGACCCCTTCGCCAGGCTGGCGGATGCCGGTTACCCGTCGCCCTTTGAAGAGGAGACGGTGAAAAAGGCCGTCTTTGCCATGGTCGATTTTCTCGGCCTATGATGGGAGGGGACGTGGATATCCTGGTCGCCAGCCATAACGAGGGCAAGCTCAGGGAGATGCGGGCCATTGCCCGGGCCTGGCCCCTCCAGCTGAGCTCCCCCGGGGAGAGGGGCCTGACCCTGGAGGTGGAGGAGACAGGGGACAGCTTTGATGAGAACGCCCTGATCAAGGCCCGCGCCCTCTGGCGCCTTTCCGGCGGCTGGGTTATGGCCGACGATTCCGGCCTCTGTGTCCAGGGGCTGGGCGGGGCGCCGGGGATCCATACGGCACGCTACGGGGGACCGGGGGCTTCTGACGAAGACAGGGTCCGATACCTTTTGGCCCGGATGAAGGATCTGGGGCCAGGGGAGAGGCAGGCCGCCTTCTGTTGCTCGCTTGCCGTCATCTCCCCGCAAGGGGCCGAACGCCTCTACTGGGGCCGGACGGAGGGACGGATCGCCGAGGAGATGTCGGGGACCGGTGGATTCGGCTATGACCCCGTCTTCATCCCGGTCGGGGAGACCCGTACCCTGGCCTGCATGGGGGCAGAGGAAAAGAACAGGATCAGTCACCGCGGACGGGCGCTCCGCGGCTTCTTGGAGGAGATGTTTTGATGCCAAAAGGGAAAAAATCAGCCGCCAGGTATTATGTTGTCCGGGAAGATGCCCTGCCGGAAGTCTTCCACAAGGTCATGGAGGTCAAGCGGCTCCTGGATTTGAAACAGGCCCCCTCGGTCAACGAGGCGGCCAGGCGGGTCGGTATCAGCCGGAGCGCCTACTACAAGTACCGGAAGTCAGTCCGGGCCCTGAGGACGCTGGATGAGGGGGCAGTTACCACCATGCTGGTCGTCATGGAGAATATCGGCCAGGCCTCCCAGCTCTGCCTGTCCGTTTTCCAGGAACTGGGGGCGGAGATCATCGCCTTCCAGCAAAGCCCGCCCGTGGACGGCTTGGTCAGCCTCCTGGTCACCTTCCAGTCGGTCGGTGTCTTCGAATTGGAGGATAAGCTGACCTTCCGGCTGACCCAGACCCGGGGAGTGATCCGCGCTGAATCCCTGCGTCATATTATGGGCGGATAAGCTACCGCTAGCATGGTATAGTCTGTGTTACCCTGAGCCGGGAGTGGATGAGAAAAGGAAGGCCTGCACTTGCGGATAATAATCGAAGCGCTGAAAATTGATAAGATGCCCAAGGCGAGGTTGGTGCACCTCTGGTTCCTTACGCTCTTTTTTCTCTCCGCCTCCGCCTACATGACCATGCCGACGGGGGGGCAACTGGAAGCCTTCCAGGCCCAGCTGGCCCAGTTTATCCAGCGTGAGGCCTACCTGCCCTTCCCCCCCCCTGCCTGGTTTTCCGTCCTCTTCCGCCAGCTGGGTCTCTTTGTCGTCTCCCTCTGGTTCATCCTCCTCTACGCCCTGCACTGGCTTTTCGCCTCCTCTGAATTCTCGGGCGAACTGATCAGGAGGGAGGAGGTATCCGTCATCCCCCCCCTGCCTTTTGTGGAAGGCAGGACACCGGGCAGGACGGCGGTCCGGGCCTTTCCCACCCTCCTCCTGCTGGCCTTTGCCCTCCTGGTCCCCTATGTCATTTCCCTGCCGGCCCTGGGGATTCCCTTCTATGTCCTCTCCACCATGCTGTCCATGACCATCTTTGTGGTCATCTTCGAGAAGAAGAGTCTGCCCTCCGCCATGGAGGCCAGCCATAAGATGACATCGGGCATGAAGTTTTTCATCTTCGCCTGCTTCCTTTTCCTCCGCTCCCTGACGGTCATCGCCGGGGACCTGCTCCGCATGCTCTTTACCGACAGCGCCTGGGCCGGCAGCCTGATCCGGGCCTTTTTCTTTGCCCTGAGGACCCTGGCCTTTGGCAGGCTGGCCGCCATGTTCTACCGGTCCCTGTCGGTCAGGGCGGCTGGATCGTCCCCCCGTTCGCTCGATGGTACTTGACGGGCCGGCTTTTGAAGGATGGCCGACACAAGCCGGCCACGGCCCAGGCTTCAAGTGGAAAGGGACTGACCTATGACCTATGAGGAACTATCGGGCACCATGGCCCGCAACAAAATACTATTGGAGGAGCTCCGCCTCTCCCTCCGCCTGGAGGCGGACAGGGAAGAGATTGAGCGCCTGACCCAGGAGACCCTGGAACAGGATTTTTGGAGCCAGCCTTCCCGGGCGCAGACGGTACAGAAACGGATCGCCTATCTCAACAAGAAAAGCAAGCGCTTCAGTGACCTGATCTCGGAAAACGAGGATCTGGAGGTTTTACTGGAGCTCTCCGAGGAGGAGGGGGACGCCGAGGCCCTGGAAGAGGTCGACCGGGGCCTGGAGGCCTGGGCCCGGGACTTTGACAGCCTCCGCCTGGAGACCCTGCTGACGGGAGAGCATGACAGTCAAAATGCCCTGGTCTCACTTCACGCCGGCGCGGGAGGGACCGAGGCCCAGGACTGGGCCGGCCTCCTCTTCCGCATGTACTCCCGCTGGGCCGAACGCCATGAATTCGATATCGAGGTGCTGGATTACCTGGACGGGGAGGAGGCGGGGATCAAGACCATAGCCTTCCGGGTCTCCGGCCCCAATGCCTACGGCTACCTGAGAAGTGAGAACGGGGTCCACCGCCTGGTCCGGATCTCGCCCTTTGACGCCTCCGGCCGCCGCCACACCTCCTTTGCCTCCTGTGAAGTTCTCCCGGAGCTTGACGACACCATCGAGATTGAAATCAATCCGGATGATCTGAAGATCGATACCTTCCGGGCCTCGGGCGCCGGCGGCCAGCATGTCAACAAGACCAGCTCCGCCGTCCGTATCACCCACCTGCCGACAGGCCTGGTGGTCTCCTGCCAGAATGAGCGGTCACAGCTCCAGAACAAGGAGACGGCCCTGGCCATGCTGAAGTCCCGGCTCTATCACCTGGCCCGCCAGCATCATCTGGAAAGGATTGAGGATCTCAAGGGTGAGGTTTTTGAGATCGCCTGGGGCAGCCAGATCAGGTCCTATGTCTTCTGTCCCTATACCCTGGTCAAGGACCACCGGACCGGTTTTGAGACCGGGGATGTGGATGGGGTCATGGACGGCGACATCGACGGCTTCATCAACGCCTGGCTGGTCAAGGACGCCAAGGAGCAGGAGACGGCCAGGGAGATTGAGATCAGGCAGGAAAACGGGGAGGGCCGGGCCAGGTGATCGGGCTCCTGGGCGGTACCTTCGACCCCTTCCACCAGGGCCACCGGGCCTTGGCGGAAAGTGCCCTGGGCCAATTGGACCTGGACCGCCTGCTTGTCATGCCGGTCGGCCGGGCCCCCCATAAGAGCGGCCGGACCAGTTTTGCCGCCTACCGCTATGAGATGGCCCGGCTGGGCCTGGAAGGCCTGGAAGGCGCCCAGGTCTCCGATGATGAAATCAGGACCCCGGGCCTTGACTACACCTACCATACGGTCCTGAGACTGAAAAAGAGTCTGGGGCCGGAGTCCCTCCTGATCATCCTGGGCTCCGACCAACTCTTCTCGATTGACAGCTGGTACCAGCCGGACCTCCTGCTCAAAGAGGCCGGACTGGCGGTTGCCGTCCGGGGCGGGGAGGACAGGGACCGGGTCCGGGAGGAGGCCGACCGGGTTGGCAGGCGCTATGGAGGGGCGGTCACTCTCTTTGACATGCCCCGCCTGGATCTTTCTGCCACGGACCTGCGCGCCAGGCTTGAAGCCGGCAAGGGGGTCCCGGGCCAGTGCCCCGCCGGGGTAGAGGCCTTCATCGACCGCTACCGGCCCTATGCCTTCTCACAAAGCTTCCAGGCGGTCAGCCAGGAGGGTTGGCAGCGCCTGCTCGATCTGGAGGAGGCGGCCTGGACCAGCCAGAGCCAGGAACGCCGACTGCACGCGGCCTCGGTTGCCCAGTACGCGGCCCGGCTGGCCGTCATCTACGGGGCCGATCCGGAAGCGGCCGCGGCGGCCGGCCTCCTCCACGATGTGGCCAAGGAACTGCCCTTGGATCGGCAGAGGGCCCTGGCCCAGGCCTATTACAGGGAGAAGAGGCAGGCCGGGGACCTGGAGGGGGCAGCTTCCTCCGAACTATTGATCCACGGACCCGCCTCCGCCATGAGGGCGCTCCAACTGGTGGGGCCGGGGGCCGGGCCGGTGGCGGAGGCCGTGGCCTACCATTCGACGGCGGCGCCTGACCTGACCCTCCTGGGCGAGATCCTCTTCCTGGCTGATAAAATTTCCTATGACAGGAATTTCAAGCGCCTGGACAGCCTCCGGGCCCTGGCCGAGGGCGGCCTCCTCAGGCAGGCTATGATGGCCTGCCTGGAAGAAGTCTTCGAGGCCCTGGAGAGGGAGGGTAAAAGACCTTGCCCCCTGAGCCTGAAGGCCTATGAAAAATACCTTGAAGGCTAGTCGCTGCCCGGCTGGCCGTGTTATAGTGGGATCAGCCAAGGCGCGAGGCCTTGGCGAATCCAGCTGTTAAAGGAGATTGGATTGAGTCTGGACAAAACGGATGACAGGGCGTTGACCCCCGATGCCCGGCTGGCCAGGGAGCCGGCCGAACAGGAAAAACTGAATTGGATTGATAAGCTGACATCGGCGACCGTCGCGGTGCTGGAAGACAAGAAGGGCCTGGATATCGAGGTCCTGAAGGTCTCCGAGAAGACGACACTGGCTGATGTCTTCATCTTGGCCAGCGGGACCTCGGCCATCCATGTCAGGACCTTGGCTGAATCGGTCGAGGAGAAACTGGATGAGCTCTTCGGCATTGAACCCGGCCATATTGAGGGCCTGGAGAAGAGAAACTGGGTCCTGCTCGACTATGGCGATGTCATAGTCCACCTCATGTTGCCGGAGGACCGCCTCTTCTATCAGCTGGAGAGCCTTTGGAGCACCGGGGGCGAAAGGCATCCCCTCTAGACAGCTTCCCACTTAACGGGCAAGTTCGACGAAAAGGCCCCTCCCGGCGGCCGATCGCCCGCTTTCCCCTGATCGTCCCTGATCAAAGAGGCGATAATCTCCCATGCCGCCGGCCGGCCGCCGGCGCTGGGAGGGTAAGGCCATCAAGAGGAGCGCCAGAACAGATCGCCGTCAGCTAGCACCGATCCGCCCCGGCCGCCCCAAGGGGGCGCCCGTCCTCCTTTTCCTCTTCCTCATTGTCTTATCCGCAGCCCTGATCAGCCTCCTGGCCCGCCGGCCTGCCGGCAAGGCGTTGGTCCTGACAGGGGAGGAAAGTCTGCCCCTTTCGACTGCCCCTCCGCCGACCAGCGCCAGCCTCTTCCCGGTCCATATCGACGGGGCGGTCGTCAATCCCGGGATCTACTACGTGCAGGAGGGGGCCATACTGGGCGAAGCCCTGGAGGAGGCCGGCGGGATTACGGAGGAGGCCGACCCCTGCGCCGTCAACCTGGCCCTCCGTCTCCAGCCCCACATGAAGGTCTACTTGCCCAGGGCCGGTGAACTGCCGCCCCTGCTGGGGGAGGGCGTAAGCCAGGGACCTGACGCCAGGGTCGACATCAACCGGGCGACAAGGGAGGAACTGGAGTCACTGCCGGGCGTAGGGGAGGCGACCTCCGCGGCCATCATCGCCCACCGGGAGGAAGAGGGTCCCTTCGGGACAATCGAGGATCTTATGCTGGTACCGGGGATCAAGGAGGGGCGTTTCGCCCGGCTCAAGGACCGGATTTATGTTTCGGGTCCCTAAGCGGTCGAATTTCAACCCTTTTTGGTGATGTAGTCATAAAGTCCTGGTCCCCAGGGAAGATATTTTCTGCTTTCCCAAGCCTTGTGGTCCTGCCTTTTCAAGGGTGGGAGGGGTAAATTCCATGGTGGGCTCTACTGATATTATTCCAGGGATATTTGTATAAATAAACAGCTTAAGGATTCAATCCCGAAAGAATTTTTGGGTCAAAAAGAGTGTTGACATCGGATCTTTGTGAGAATAGAATGGGTAACATACATTACGTTATGTATGTAAGTTTTCAATGCAAGAGCCCTTGAGACCGGGGCAGTTGATGGAGAGGTTATGTCCAAGTTTATCCTTAAACGCATCGTGTTGATGATTCCTGTCATCCTGGGAATGGCATTTTTCATATTTGGAATCCTCGAACTGGCTCCCGGGGATCCGGCCCGTATCATCCTGGGTGACAAGGCGCCGCCGGAAACGGTTGAGGCCCTGCGCGAGGAGATGGGCTTGAACGAGCCATTTCTCAAGCGTTTCGTAAATTATATCGTCAAGGCCGTCCAGGGGGATTTTGGCAAGTCCTACCGGACCAAGCTCCCGGTTTTCCAAGAAATCATGGAGAGGTTCCCCACGACCATCATCCTGGCCCTGGGTTCCATTGTGCTCATGGTGATCATCGGGGTGCCCATTGGGGTCCTGTCCGCCGTAAAACAGTACTCCCTCCTGGATAACGCCACGCTGGCCATGGCCCTGGTCCTGGCCTCCATGCCCGCCTTCTGGTTCGGGACCATGTTGATCTTGCTCTTCGCGCTCAAACTGGGTTGGCTGCCGGTAACGGACGCGGGCTCCTTCAAGGGCTTCATCCTGCCCTGGTTTGCCCTTATGGCAGGCAATATGGCCACCTTGGTCCGCATGACCCGGTCCAATATGCTGGAGGTGGTCCGGGCGGATTACATCAAGATGGCCCGGGCCAAGGGGGCGCCGGAAAGACGGGTGATCATAGTCCATGCCCTCCGTAATGCCCTCATGCCCATCATCACCATCATCGGTATGAATCTGAGCACCCTGCTGGGCGGCACCATGATCATCGAGAGCGTCTTTGCCCTGCCGGGGCTCGGTACCCTGGCGGTCACGGCGGTCCGGGGGAAGGACATCCCCATGGTCATGGCGGAGGTCATCTTCATCGCCCTGCTCGGCGGCTTCATCAATCTCTTTGTCGATGTGCTCTACGCCTATATCGACCCCCGCTTGAAATCCCAGTACGTCAGCATGAAAACGAGGGCGGCCCAATGAAAAATTCAAGTTCAGGATCCAGGGTCAAGAAGCGAAGCCAGTTTGCCTCTATCAGCAAACGCTTCCGGCGCAACCGTATGGCCATGGTCGGCCTGGTGGCCCTGGTGATCCTTGTCATCATTGTCGCGACGGTAGATCTCTTCTTCGATTATCAGGAAGACGCCATCCAGCAGAATGTAAGAAACAGGCTTTTGAAGCCGGGCGAAGATCCCAAACATCTCCTGGGGACCGATCAGTTTGGCAGGGATATCCTGGCCCGGGTCCTCTACGGGGCCAGGCTCTCCTTGCTCATCAGTACCTCCGTGATCGCCATTTCAACGGTCCTGGGGGCGGTTATAGGGGGCTATGCGGCCTTCTATGGGGGCCTGGTCGACAACCTGCTCATGCGGATCAATGATGTTTTCTATGCCATACCCTTTACCCTCCTGGCCATCTGCATCGTCGCCTCCCTGGGCGGGGGTATCCCCAACCTGATCCTGGCCTGCGTGATCGGGGTAGTACCCGGCTTTGCCAGGATCTTCCGTTCCGCCATCATGCCGGTCAAGACCCAGGAGTTCATTGAGGCGGCCAGGGCCTGCGGGACCTCCAATTCCCGGATCTTCATGCGCCACATCCTGCCCAATGCCCTGGGCCCCATCATTGTTCAGGCAACCTTGCATCTGGCGACGACCATCCTGGCCATATCCGGGCTCAGCTATATCGGCCTGGGGATCCAGGCGCCCACCCCGGAGTGGGGTTCCATGCTTTCGGAGGCCCGCAACCATATGCGGGAGTTCCCCTATCTGGTGATCATTCCGGGGATCGCCATCATTGTGGCGACCATTTCCTTCAACCTGGTCGGGGATGGCCTGAGGGACGCGCTTGATCCAAAACTCAAAAACTAGGGGAAGCTGGCATGACAGATAATTTCTTGCTTCAAATAAATGATTTATGGGTAGAGTATGAAACCGAGGACGCGCGTGTCTACGCGGTCAACGGGGCCAACCTCAAGCTTGAACGCCGTCAGACGCTGGGACTGGTGGGTGAAACGGGCGCCGGCAAGACCTCGACCGCTATGAGTGTCCTGCGGCTTCTTCCCAAGAATCTGGGCTTCATCAGGAAGGGGGACATCATCTTCGACGGGGAGAGTCTCCTGGCCTTGAAGGAGATTGACATGCTGACCTACCGGGGCAGCCGGATCTCCATGATCTTCCAGGATCCCATGACCAGCCTCAATCCCGTCATCCCCGTCGGCAGGCAGGTGGCAGAGGTGCTGGAACTGCATAACAGCGAAGGTTTGAGCGGGGAGGAGATCGACAAGCAGGTGGACGATATGTTCGAGCTTGTCGGGATACCCGCCTGGCGCAAACACGAGTACCCCCACCAGTTTTCCGGGGGTATGAAGCAAAGGGTGGTCATCGCCATTGCCTTGGCCTGCCGGCCTGAACTGGTCATCGCGGACGAACCGACAACCGCCCTTGATGTGACTATCCAGGCCCAGGTCCTGAGTATGATGGCGGAGCTGAAGGAAAGGCTGGGGACCTCCATGATCCTGATCACGCATGATCTGGGGATCGTGGCCCAGAACTGCGATACCGTCGCGGTCATGTACGCCGGTGAGATCATAGAATACGGGACCATCCAGGACCTCTTCGAGGGTGAGAGACACCACCCCTATACGGAAGGCCTCTTCGGTTCCATCCCCGATATCTATGTTGAGTCGGAAAGACTCCACCCGATCGATGGTCTCATGCCCGACCCCTCCGACCTACCGGAGGGTTGCAAGTTCCATCCCCGCTGCCCCTACCGCATGCCCATCTGTGAACGTGTCATACCTTGCGACCATGACCTGGATGGCCACCTGATCAAATGTCATCTTTTCAACGAGGATAACCAGAATGACCTACCTGCTGCAAACACAAGGCCTTAAGAAATTCTTCCAGACCCAGGCGGGTTCCCTGCACGCGGTTGACGGGATCGATCTTGAGATCGCGCCCGGCACCACCCTGGGGGTGGTGGGGGAGTCAGGCTGCGGCAAGTCGACCCTGGGCCGGGTCATCCTCCGGCTCATCGAGGCGACGGCGGGTACGGTCCTCTTCGAGGGTAAGGACGTCATGAGCATGAAGCGCCGTGAACTGGCCGACTTCAGGCGGGAGGCCCAGATCATCTTCCAGGACCCCTACGCCAGCCTCAACCCCCGGCTCACGCTCAGTGAGAGCATTGCTGAACCCCTGATCGTCAACAAGACCTTCCGAAGCCGGCAGGAAATGCAGGACAAGATCAGGTCGGCCATGGACACGGTTGGCCTGGCCTCCCGTCTCATCAATACCTATCCGCATGAGCTGGATGGGGGCCGGCGCCAGCGGATCGGTATCGCGCGGGCCCTGGTGCTGGAGCCCAAGTTTATCGTCTGCGATGAGCCCGTCTCCGCCCTGGATGTCTCCATCCAGGCCCAGATACTCAATCTCCTCATGGATCTGCAGGATGACATGGGCCTGACCTACATGTTCATTACCCATGACCTCTCGGTCGTCAAGCATATTTCCGACGAAATCCTGGTCATGTACCGGGGCATCTGCATTGAGCGGGCCAAGGCCAACAGGCTCTTCGCCAAGCCCCTGCATCCTTACACCCAGGCCCTGCTCAAGGCCATCCCCATCGCCAACCTGTCCCGCCGGGGCCAGCCTGCCGATATCCTGAAGGGCGAGGTGACCAGCCCTGTGAACCTGAAACCCGGTTGCCGCTTTGCCTCGCGCTGTGCCTACGCGACCGAGGCATGCACCAAAGATGATATACCGCTTGTGGAAGTTGAAGAGGACCATTACGTGGCCTGTGTCTTGCATAAGCGTGCTATATAAGAATATGTACGGAGGTGACATATGAAAACACTATTCAAACTGGCCTGCCTGTGCCTTGCATTGCTTTTACTGGTTGCAGGCTGCGCACCGAAAAACGGAAAGGTGGACCCGACAAAGCCGGGCGATGACGGACCGGGCGGCGATGCCGTCAAGGATAGCATCATCGTGACGATCGAGAATGATCCGGAAGCGCTGTGCGGGGGTTTTGCCCCCAACACCGAGACCGCCTTCTCCTCGCGTCAAATCTTTGACACGCTGGTCCGCGCCAACCCGGATGGAAGCTATGGGCCCAACCTGGCCAAGTCCTGGGAATTCACCAATGATGGGAAGGATATTGTCTTTGAACTCAGGGACGACGTCTACTTCCACAACGGGGAGAAGATGACCGCTGAGGATGTCGCTTTTTCCTTCAACACCATCATTACGGAAGAGCTGGTCATGTCCTCGACCTCAGCCATGGAAAACATGGAAGTGGTCGATGAGAATCATGTGGTCCTGCATATGAAGAACACCTACGGCCCGGCGCTGGAGTGCCTCTCCTGCGGTGAGCTGGTTGTCTTCCCCAAGGCCTACTATGAAGAAGACCCTGACCACTTCATCCGGCACCCGATTGGTACCGGCGCCTACAAGTTCGTCGAGTGGAAGACGGGCGACAAGATCGTCCTTGAGGCCTACGACAAGTACCACAGGGGCGAGGCGCCCATCAAGAACTTCACCCTCAAGATTTTCGTTGACGCCGGCATTGGCGCCATGGCGCTCGAAAATGGTGAAATTGACGTACTGACCACGGTCCTGCAGACCGATCTGAACAACCTGAAGGCCAATGACAAGTTGACTGTCAGCTCGACGCCCTCGGCGACGGTGACCTACATCTTCTTCAACCATGAAGGGATCTTCAAGGACAAGAATCTGCGTCTTGCCGTGGCGCACGCCGTTGACAAGGAAGCTGTCCTGCTTGCCGCCATGGAAGGTGACGGCGTTCTCGCGAACTGCATGTATCCCCCCTGGCTGCCCGGCAGCGATCCCGACTACGGTTCCTATGAATACGATGTCGAAAAGTCCAAGGAGCTGATCCAGGAGGCGGGCTATGATTTGAATGAAATCAAGCTCAACTTCCGGACCAACGAGCTGGAGCGCTACTACAAGCCTGTTGAGGTCCTGCACGACCAGCTTAACGCGGCCGGCTTCGACGTCAGCATGGAGAAGATGGAAAGAAGCGCCTGGAGCGAGATGACCTCGGCAAGCGATTTTGAGATCAACCTCTATTCGATGACCCTGGCCATCAACGACTTCGACGACAACTATGGGCTCTTCTACGGTGGCATGCCTCAGAACTACTCCAAGCTCGACATGCCTGCCGTGAATGAAGCCTTCGATACCAACCGCAACAGCACGGATCCTGATGTCCGTATGGCGGCCTGCAAGGACCTGGTCCATGCCATGTATGATGAAGTTGCCGTATGGCCCATCTACTGCGTCAACCGCAGCCTGGCCTTCAACAAGGACCTGAAGGGGGCCGAGGCCCATCCATCGGTCAACTACGAGATCTTTGACTGGTCCTGGTAGTAATACGGAAGAGCTCTATGAGTAAATATTTGATCAACGCATACGACGAAAAGGACTGGCTTTATGTCCTGGACGACGGCACGGAATGTGTGCATCAGTTTACCTTGCCTGAGGGACCCCTCCAGAAGAATGAGATGAGCGACACGCTCTATCATGCGGGGGATTCCGCGGGTTACCATGAGCATGAGCGCGGCGTAGAGACCTTCTACGTCGCGCGCGGCTCGGTGGAGGTGATTATCCGGGGGAAGCGCTGTATCGCGGAAGTCGGCGATATGATCCATTTGATGCCCCACACCCCTCATGGCTTTGTTTTCCTGGAGGAGGGCACCGTCTGGCGCGAACTCTTCCAGGAGATCGACATGATCGGCGGGACCATCAACAAGAATCACATCAAGGACAATTTCCCCGGCCTCTACGAGTCCCCTGAATTCAGGGAAAGGTATCTGAACAAGTTAAAGAACCTGCGGCGCGAACCGCCGGTTGTCAAGGATGTTTCAAAGGATCAATTGCATGAGATCCGTCCCAGGGATTTCGCGTTTTCACGCTATCAATTCGATGGGATTGACTTGAAACTCAAGGTAGGCCGTTGGGAAACCCACGGCGTCAAGGAGATCTGGCAGGCCACCCTGCGCAAGGGCGTCAGGATCAACTGGGATACTCCTTACGATGAGACCGGACTCTATTTCGTGGCAGGCGGATCCGTCAAGTTCAATGTGCTTGGCGAGAGCTTTGTGGCGAAGGCAGACTCCATTGTGAAAATACCGCCCTACTCGACCTATTCGCTCGAAGTGCTGGAGGACGACACCGTGGTCTTCGACTACAACTGCGCGTCCAAACTCTGCGCCCTGCTGGAGGATTATGAATCGATCATGCAAAATGATCCGGAACGGCTGGCGTCAAAAGAAGATCTGGGCGCTTTTATGAGGGAATACGAGTGTTATGTAACGGCTTACAGGGCCGATTGATCGGACCCTTTTGGTCAAGGAATTGTCAGTAGGATGGAGGGCGGGGAAACCACCGACGAGGAGGAATACTCGCCCTCTCTTCTTGTGTGGGCGCGGGGCCGCTGGCCCCTGCCCTGAAGCCCGGCCTGCTTCGGATTTGAGAGGAATCCTTTATGCGTAGAACGAAGAAAGACATGCTATTCACCAGGGAACAAGTCCTGAACGCGGCCTTTGATTGTTTTTTTGAGATGGGCTACGAACGGAGCTCCCTGGAGGAAATCGCCCGACGGGCCAAGGTCACAAGGGGTGCCATTTACTGGCATTATGAAGGCAAGAGTGACTTGTACAGGGCGGTGGTTGAGATGGTCCTGGTCCACGGCGATGTCTCAAAATTCGCCGACAGGCTGCCCGCTGACATGTCTTTGGTCGAACGTCTGGAGGAGGTCTTCTTCAAGGCGCTTGACCTCAACCCCTACGTTGATTTTGTTTTCCGCGCCATCAATTTCGCGGCCAGCCATGATGATTTCACTGATGTCTTCAGCCGGCTGCAGGCCGTGAAGTTGGATCTTTTCAACTATTTCACCGAAGAGATCAAGCGGTTCATGGCCCTGAACCGGATCCAGGCCGATCCGTCCGTTTATTCCACGGGCTTGTTCCTCTTGTTTGAAGGTTTGTTTCTGACGAAAAATATTCCCATCGGGATCAAAATAGATAGGGATCTCATCTCACATAATATTGGGATCCTGCTTGACAGCCTCCTCTACAACGGTTCTTTGGACAAGGAGGCCAGTCCGGTCCGGGAGGATTGACGATCCGGCCAAGGACGCGGCAGAGCCGCTGACCGGGGCAGGGCCGGCCCCCCACTGACAAAAAACCCAGGGGAGCCGGGTATGCCCCCAAGGTTCCCCCTGACAGTCTAGCTTGATGAGGAGGTTAGTTATGGATAAGAAGGCAATGGTTGATGGAATGCTGGTCAAGGCCAGGGAGGCCCTGGCGGTCCTGGAGACCTTTGACCAGGAAAAGATCGACGCCCTGTGCAAGGCAGCCTGTCTGGCCTTCAAGGCCAAGGCCGTTCCCCTGGCTGAACAGGCGGTTGAAGAGACCGGGATGGGTGACCTGCAGGCCAAGATCATAAAGAATACCGGGTCGCCCGATGGGGTCTGGTATGCGCTCAAGGGGAAGAAGTCGGTCGGCATCATCGGCTACGATGAGGAAAAACACCTGGCCCTGGTGGCCAAGCCCAAGGGCATCCTGTCCTGTGTCATTCCCTCGACCAATCCCAATATCACAGTCCTTTTCAACGGCATCTACGGCCTCAAGGGGGGGAATGTCATGCTGGTCGCCCCCCATCCCAAGGCCAGGCAGTCTTCCCTGGCTACCTGCGCCATCCTCAATGAGGCCATTGTCGAGGCAGGCGGGCCGGAAAATGTCTTCCAATGCGTCGAGGAGCCCAGCATCGAGCTGACCCAGATGATCATGGGGGCCTCGGATGTCATCCTGGCAACGGGTGGCGCCGCCATGGTCAAGGCTGCCTATTCCAGTGGCAAACCCGCCTTTGGCGTGGGTCCTGGCAATGTCCAGGCCGTTTTTGACGAAGACTACAGCGGGCTGGCCCAGGGAATCGGGCAGACCGTCTTCGGGGCAGGTTTTGATAATGGCGTCATCTGCGCCTGCAACCGCTCCTTTATTACGCCAGTCCAGATCTCGGAGCGGGCGGTCGAGTTGATGAAGGGGGAAAAAGTCTACTACATCGACGATCCCGGGCTCCGTGACAGGTTCAGGGACTTGCTCTTTCCCCAGGGCTTCGGCCCCATCAACGGGGAGCCGGTCGGCCAGGACGTGGTGACCGTGGCGAAGATGGCGGGGCTTTCCATCCCCGAGGATACCGCCCTCATAGTTGTGAAGGTTGACAAGTACGGCAGGGAGGAGCCCCTCTGCCGTGAGAAGATGGTCCCCCTGGCCGTCCACATTGAATGTGAGGACTTCGAGGACGGGGTCCGGATCGCCAAGGAGAATCTGCTCTGCGAGGGGATCGGCCACACCAGTGTCGTCCATACCGACAGCAGGGAGAAATGCGAATACGCGGCACTCGAACTGCCCGTCTCCCGGCTCCTGGTCAACAGCCCGGGCGTCTTTGCCGCCAACCCGGCCCTGGCGAACGGGCTCTTCCCGACAGGGACCCTGGGTTGTGGATCCTGGGGCAACAACTCTATTTCCGAAAACTTGAGCTATGAACATCTGATCAATATCGCCCGCATCGCCTGGGTGAGGCCGGAGGAGGAGATCCCCAGCGAAGCGGATATCTGGGAAGGGGACAGCCAGTACTGATCAGCTGGCTGTTTTGAGGTGACAATGGATCAAGAGAAGCGTAGGAAAAAGGGGGCCCTGGTCCTGGCTGCCGCCGTCGGCCTGCAACTCCTGTCAGGCATCCTCTACATCTGGAGCATCATCAAGGACCAGCTGATCGCCGAATACCAGTGGAGTGACGCCGGGGCGACCCTGCCCTACACCCTGTCGACCCTGGTCTTTTCGGTGTCCATGTTTTTCGCGGGCCGGATACAGGACAGGAGGGGCCCCCGCCTCCTGGCCAGCCTGGGCGCGGCCCTGCTGGGGATCGGCGTGATCCTGTCCGGCTTTGCCAACACGGTGGGCCTCATGGTGATAAGCTTCAGCCTCCTGATCGGGGCGGGGATGGGGATCAACAACGCGGTGACGACCCCGGCCGCGGTCAAATGGTATCCAGCCGGGAAAAAGGGTATGATCACGGGCCTGGTCGTCGCGGGCGTCGCCCTGGCCTCCATCCTGTATTCGCCGCTGGTCAAGCGGTTGACCGCGGCATTCGGCTTGAAATACGGCCTGGTCCTCCTGGGGAGCCCCGTCCTTGTCCTGGGGCTTGGCCTGGCCCAGCTGATCCAGAACCCGCCGGCGGCCGGGCTGCCGGTTCCCGTCGACCGGGAAGGGGGGGACGGGGGGTCGTCCGCGGTGGAAATGACCTGGAAAGAGATGCTGGCCACCCGGGATTTCTACAAGCTTTTTGCCATGTTCGCCTTTTCCGCCTCCGCCGGCCTCATGGTGATCGGGCATCTGACCCGGATCGCCAAGGAGCAGGCGGGCTGGGAGGGGGGTTTCCTCCTGGTCATGCTGATCGCCCTCTTCAATGCCCTGGGTCGGTATGCCGGCGGCGCCCTCTCGGACAGGCTGGGCAGAAAGCTCCTCATGCGCCTGGCCTTCTTGCTCCAAGCCGCGAATATGGCCCTCTTCGGCAGTATGAATACCGTCCCCTCCCTGGCGGCTGGAGTGGCCGTGGCCGGGCTCTGTTATGGCGCCAGCTTTTCCGTCTTCCCGGCGACCGTGGCGGATCTCTACGGCCTGAAGAACCTGGGCGCCAACTATGGCCTGCTCTTTATGGCCTGGGGGCTGGGAGGCCTTCTGGGCCCGCAAATCGCGGGAAGTCTTTTTGATGCCTATGGCAACTACAAGCTGGCCTATTGGTTGGCTTTCGCCCTCCTGCTGCTGGCGGCGGCCATCAGCTTCAGCCTGGGGGAGAGGGCAAGGCGTTTTGGAAAGATTGACTACTCGAAAAGGAGGGGCTGAGCATGGCTTATGGAATCCTTGTCATCAATCCCGGATCAACATCAACAAAAATCGCCTTTTATGAGGAGGAGAAGCCGGTCTGGTCCAAGAGCATAGAGCATGCGCCGGAGACGCTGGCGGCCTTTGAGACTGTCTTCGATCAGTTTGGGATGCGGAAGAAGCTGGTGCTGGACGCCCTGGAAGAGGCGGGGACGCCGACCGGGGCGCTCAGCGCCGTCGTGGGCCGGGGTGGCCTCCTGCCACCTGTCCACGCCGGTGCCTACCGGGTCAACCAGCTCATGATCGATACCCTCCGCTACCGGCCGGTGAATGAACATGCCTCCAATATGGGGGCTGCCCTCGCGGATGCCCTTGCTGGCCCCCTGGGGATTCCCGCCTATATCTACGATCCGGTGACCGTCGACGAGATGGAGCCCATAGCCAGGATAACGGGGCTTCCGGAGATGAGGCGGCTGGGTCAGGGACACAATCTCAATATGAGGGCCGCGGCCATCCGCTACGCGGAAAGTGTATCAAGGCCCTACCAGGAGCTGAATCTGATCGTGGCCCATCTGGGGGGCGGCATTACGCTCAGCCTGCACAGCCAGGGCAGGATCATCGACATGATCTCGGACGACGAGGGGCCTTTCTCACCGGAGCGGGCGGGCGGACTGCCCGGCTTCCAGCTGATCCGCCTGGCTACATCCGGCCAGTATGACTACAAGGGGCTGATGAGAAAGGTCCAGAGACAGGCGGGTATCATGGCCTATTTTGCTACTTCGGATATCAGGGAGGTGGAGGAGCGCCTGGAGGATGGTGATGAAAAGGCCGCCCTCATCCTGGAGGCCCTGGCCCACAATGTGGCCAAGAATATCGGAAAGCTGGCTGTTGTCGTCCGGGGCACGGTCCAGGCCATCATTCTCACGGGCGGTATGGCCCGGAGCGAAAGGATAACCGGGTGGATTGAAGACCGGGTCGCCTTCCTCGCGCCGGTTGTCGTCCTGGCCGGGGAGAATGAGATGGAGGCCTTGGCCCTGGGCGCCCTGCGTGTCCTTCGCGGGCAGGAAGAGGCGGACGAATTCAGCCTGCCGGCCGTCAGCCAATAAGTGCAGCTATAGAAAAGAGGTAAGGGGTGTTCACGAGTTTCCGACAGGTCATTGAGGAGACCAGGCGTCTCCCGGAGGCGACGGTCAGTGTGGCCGCCGCCCAGGACAGGGAAGTTTTGGAGGCCATCAAGCTGGCTTACGACCAGGGGATTGCCCATGCCATCCTGGTTGGCGATGAAGGGAAGATCCGGAGCCTGGCGGAGGAAGTGGGTCTGCCCTCCGCGGTCCCTGTCATCCACGAGGTCGATGCGGACAAGGCCGCGGCCCGTGCGGTCGACCTGATCCGCCAGGGCCAGGCCCAGGTCTACATGAAGGGGGCGCTCAACAGCGGCAATTATCTGAGGGCGGCCCTTGACCGGGACCGGGGTTTGACCCGGGGACGGATCCTCTCCATGATGGCCGGCCATGAGCTGCCGGATGGACAAAAACTCCTCTTCGTCACGGATGGGGGGGTGTCGATCGCCCCGACCCTTGACGAAAAGAAGCAGATCCTCCTGAACGCCCTGGAGGCTCTGATCGCCATAGGGATAGAGAGGCCCAAGGTCGCCGTCCTGGCCGCCAATGAAGTGGTGAACCCCAAGATGCCGGTCACCCTGGTGGCCAAGGCGGTCGCGGAAGCGGCCAGGCTGGAGGATTTCCCCCCCTGCCTGGTTGAGGGTCCCCTGGCCATTGACGTCGCGGCCAGTGCCCGGGCGGCCAGGATCAAGGGGATTGAAAGCCAGGTGGCGGGGGATGTCGACCTCCTGCTGGTGCCTGACATTGAGGCGGGCAATATCCTGGGCAAGGCCCTGGTCATCTATGGGAAAGCGAAGGGCGCGGGCGTGATCCTGGGCGCCAGCCACCCGATCGTGCTGACCTCCCGCTCTGAGTCAGCGGAGATCAAACTGAATTCAATAGCCCTGGCCTGCCTGATCGCGGCCGGGCAGGAAGCGTGAGGAGACTAAGCAATGGAAAAAAATGAAATGAAAGCCGTCCTGGCCGTGCTTGAGGCCTACCGGGAGGGTACCTTCAAGGCCGATATGGACCTGCTCAAAAGCGCCTTTCACAAGGAGGCCCGGATGGCGGGATTCCTGAAGGGGGAGCCTCTTGTCGGCACGCCTGAGCCTTTTTTTGAGGACATCGCCGCCCATCCCTCTATGTCCGAGAGCAAGGCGCCCTATCATCTCGAAGTCAAGGCGGCCCTGGTCACCGGGAGGATTGCCAGTCTGGTGGTACTGGAGACGGGCTTTTTCGGGGATGGGGTCATCGAGACGCATTTCCACCTGATCAAGGACCAGGATTGGAAGATCATCTCCAAGGTGTTTACAAGCCTCCCGGGCTGAGGCCGGAAGACAGCTGGGCTTCCACGAACATGAAAAGGTCGGCACCGGCGGGGAAGGCCAGGAGGGAAAAGGAGAAGCTCTGGTCCAGGGATTTCTCCAAGGTGGTATTGATCAGTCTTTTCACCAACACCGCCGACTTCACCCTGATCACCTCCCTGCCCCTCTATATAAGCCTCCTGGGGGGTACCCCCTTCATAGCCGGGCTGGCCACCATGGTCTTCTCGCTTTCAGCCCTCCTTACCCGGCCCCTGTGGGGGGGGCCTGTCGGACCGGATAGGGCGGAGAAAGGTCCTGGTGGCCGGGGCGGTCATGACCGTGGCCACGGTCCTCCTCTACCAGCTGGAGATGAGCGTGGCCGCCCTGGTCGCCATCCGCCTGATAAGTGGTGTTGGCTTCAGCGCCCTTACGACCGCGGCCCATGCGGCCGCGGCTGACCTTTTGCCCGAGAGCAGGCTGGCGGAGGGCTTGGGTTTCTATGGGGTGGCCGATACCGTGGCCGCAGCGGCCGGTCCCGCCATAGGTTTCTTCCTGTACGGCCACTTCGGTTGCCAGCCCTCCTGCTCTTTGTCCTGGTCTCCTGACCTCCTGGAACCTTGCCTGCGCCTGGATGCTCCGTTACGAACGGCCCGCCAGCGGGAGGAAGGGCGATAGCCGCACAAAGCCTCCGCCTTGTATGACCGGCAGGCGGGCAGAGCTGTCCTGACCATCACCTGGTCGGTTTCAGCAACATCAGCGTCGTTTCCTTCCTGGTTATCTTCGGCTTGAGCGGGGAATCGAGCCCATTGGCAGCTGTTTCACGGTCCTGGCCTTCAACATCCGCCACTCCTCCTGGTCGGCCGGATGACCGACAAGTTCGGGATCCGCCTTCTTCTGGCGGGGCTGCTCATCACCTGGCCTCCTTCCCATCTCCTCCCCACCGTACCTCCTCCCGACAGCCTCCTGCCGGTCCTGGTCTCGGCCGCCTGTCCGGCTTCGGAGGGGTGGCATCCCCCCTGACGGCCACCATCATTGTCAAACAATGGGCAAGGAGGAGGACGGGCGCGCCCAAGCACCATCGCCATCGATCTGGGCATCGGCCTGGGGCGCGCTCTGGGGCTATGTGATCGGGCAGGCCGGATTTACGACCACCTACCTGGCGGCTTCGGCCCTGATCTTCTCCGCTGGCCTCTGGCATATTTTCTTTGTCCGGGGGAGGCGGGTTCCGGCCGGGTCAAAAAACTGGGCCTGATGACGGATCTGTTTGACAATTCCGCCATTACAAGTAGAATCCATAGGCATCGGGGTGTGGCTCAGGTGGTGAGCGCTTGGTTCGGGACCAAGAGGTCGCAAGTTCAAGTCTTGTCACTCCGACCAACCATCCTCGGGCGTTTTCCCGCCCGGGGGATTTTTCTTTTTTGCCCCCGGAGCCGGTTCAAACAGGAAATATCCCTATGCTATTCTGACTGTATTAAGGGGTAGAGAAGCCATGAGAAAAAGTTTGGCGGTCCTTTGCGTACTAGCGCTCGTTTTTTCGGTAGCCTGTGGGGCGGATCACGCCGGGGAAGAATCAGGGGAGGCTTCCTTTCCGGAAGCAAGCCAGGGGCTGCTGGTCCAGGGGGATATGGTCATTTTCCCGGAGCCCGGCGGCTTGGCCCAGATCAGGATTGACACCCTGGGGGCCGACCTGCCCTCAGCCAAGGGGGATGGCTACCTGCCTGTCATCCTGACCCTGACGGCGGGGGGCGCCAGCCTCAAGACCTACGGCAAGATCAGGGTACAGGGCAGCTCAACGGCCAAATGGCCCAAAAAGAACTGGTCCTTCAAATTCTTCGCGGATGCCGGCCGCGAGGAGGAACTGAGACTTAAAATTGGTGATTCGATCCCGTCGAACAAATGGATCGCCAAGGCGGAATGGATTGATCCCTCCCTCCTCCGCAATGCCCTCTCCTTCCGCCTCTGGGAGGCCATGGTGGAAAGCCGGCCCGGCTGGCCCCGCTATGAGGTCGATCACGCCTGGATGGGCTGTGAAAACATAGGGGAAGGCCTTCATTCGGGCGCCCAGGGCTTTCCCAAAACCCACCCCCTCCAGGTCCTTGTCAATGGGGAGCATTACGGCCTGGCCCTCCTGCTTCTGGGCCACGATCCTGACAACTTCAACATAGATGCCGAAAACCCCCACCATGCCTACCTGGAATTTGATGCCCGCTATGGCTATACCAAGGTCAAGACCTGGGAAAAATTTTCCGCGGAGGGGATCGGCGAATGGGTAAATGGCTACTGTCCGGAAAATGAGGCCATGAGCGACCAGCTCCGGGCATCCATTGACAGGCTGGGGGCCTTTTTCAACAGCTCCCTGGAGGTATTTGCCAGGGATTTTGACCGCTATCTGGACAGGACCAACATGATCGATATGCTCCTTTTCATGGAGATGATCTACGATTGGGACGCGGTGGCCCAGGACATTGAAATGGTCAGCTATGACCTGGAGAAATGGTACCTGCTCCCCTGGGACAAGGATACAACCTTTGGTATGCACTGGCGGGATGGCCTGCTCCAGGACAGCGCGGGCAGGCTCCTCCTCAACTACCAGTCGGAAGACCCCACCCAAAAACCCTGGTTCAAGACCTACCACTGCTTCAGGCCGGAGGTTGAGGCCCGGTATGCCCAGTTGCGGGAGGAGGGGATCTTCAGCGCCCCCTATCTCTATCAGCTGGCGGGCGGGATTACAGGCCTGATTCCCCGGGAGCTCTGGGAGCTGGAAAGGGAGAGATGGGAGGGGCAGGGCCGGCCGGCCCTGGAAGAGACCAGCCCCTGGCAGGTTGTCGACTGGTTTGAGCAGCGGCTGGATCTGCTGGACCGTCATTTCGACTACAGGCCTTGAACAGGGCACCCAGGCTACCGATTGGGGGATTGGCGCGTGATATAATTGGCTTGGAGTCGCGTGTCCTTAGGGGGGGGTTAGATGAGTTTATGTGATGAGCTGTTTCGCGCCAATTGCCGCGAGATACTCGAATCAGGTTATTCAGACGAAAATCTGGCGGTCCGCCCCCGCTGGGAGGACGGCAAGCCTGCCCATACCCTCAAGCGCTTCGGACTTGTCAACCGTTACGATCTGCAGGAGGAGTTTCCCATCCTGACCTTGAGGAAGATCAATTACAGGGCGGCCATCGACGAGATCCTATGGATATGGCAGAAGAAATCCAACCGGGTCTGTGATTTGTCCTCAGGGATCTGGAACCAGTGGTGTCTGCCGGACGGGACGATCGGGAAGGCCTATGGCTACCAGCTGGGACAAAAACACCGGTATCCCGAGGGCGAATTTGACCAGGTCGACCGGGTGCTCTATGAACTCAAGCACAACCCGGGATCCCGCCGGATCATCACCAGCCTCTATAATTTCTCGGATTTGAGCGAGATGGCCCTCTACCCCTGCGCCTACAGCATGACCTTCAATGTGACAGGTGACCGCCTGAACGGCATCCTGAACCAGCGATCCAATGATATGCTGGTCGCCAATAACTGGAATGTCCTCCAGTACGCCGTCCTCTTGACCATGCTGGCAGCCGTGTCCGGCCTGGTCCCCGGCGAGCTGGTGCATGTGATCGCCGATGCCCATATCTATGACCGGCACATCCCCCTTGTCGAGGAACTGATGGAGGCCCCGGGCCATCCGGCCCCCAGCCTGACCCTTGATCCGGATGTCAAGGATTTTTATGACTTTACGGTAGACAGCTTCGAGCTTGATAATTATCAGCATGGTCCCCTGATGCGGGGCATCCCGGTCGCGATTTGAGGGCGGCCGGGGAGAAAGGGAAGCATGAAAGCAATCGTGGCCTGTGACGCGCGATGGGGGATAGGCTGTAAGGGCTGCCTCCAGCAAAGGGTCGGCTCCGATCTGAGGCGTTTCCGGGCCCTGACCCTGGGCAAGGTGATCATCTATGGCCGCAACACCCTTGATACCTTCCCGGGAGGCAAGCCCCTGCCGGGCCGGGTCAATCTTATCCTCAGGACCCGGGAGGAGGGGGAGAGGGAAGGTTGTGAGTTTGTCTCCAGCCTGGAGGAACTCCAACAGCGGCTGAGATGGCTGAAGCATCAAGGCTACAGCGATAACGACTTTATTGTCATTGGCGGCGGCAAGGTCTATGAACAGCTGCTGCCCTACTGTGATACGGTTTTGGTGACGCAATTCGAAGAGGCGTACGAGGCCGATGTCTGGTTTCCGGACATCGACGGGTCCCCCGACTGGTTCCTGGAGTCATGTGGCCAGTGGCTGGAGGAGGACGGGGTCCGTTTCCGCTACCTGACCTACCGGCGGAACGACATCGCCTGAGGCTGAGCCCGGGAGGAAAGCGTCATGAATAATAAGCAAATTGAAAATAGGAAGATAGACAACAAAAATACCCTGGAACTCCAGCCCTTCCATCTGAAGGATGTCAAGCGGCTGCGTGACCTGGTGGGGGCCTACTACCCCGAGCAATCCCTGAGCCAGTGGCGGAAGGACGCCAGGCGGAAATGGGATCACGGCGAGAAGCTTTACTTCCTTGTCAAGGATGGCCGGGACATAGGGGGAGTCAACCTGACCGCCCCCTTTGAATCCGAGACCTGGCGGATTGCCCGGATCCGGACCCTGATCAGCCTGGAAGAGCAGGAAGTGAAGGAGATCCTCCGGCAGATCGTCGGCGACGACGAGAAGCTCTACCGGATCGACGTCGTCATGACCGTCCTGACTGAAAAATCGGGCTTGAAGGGGGGCCGGTCCATCGACGATGAATGGCCCAGCCACCAGGAGACCTATTATTCCCCCCAGCTCTCCTTGCAAAAAGTGGGCTTCATCCCCTGGGCCTACGGCTATCTGGCCCTGGTATCGACGGCGGATTGTGAGAAGATCGAGTCCATCCAATTTTTGCGCAAGGGGTTGGAAGGCCTGTCGCCCCTGGTCAAACAGGCCGCCTTCTACCGTGGCCTGCTCAGTTTTGACGGGGTCATCACAGGGCGGGATGACCCCGGCAAGGAGGAAGAGTGCCCTATCCTGAAAAGGGCGCGCTTGGAGTTGAACAAGTATCTCCTGGGCGGCTACCAGCCGGACATCCCCTTTGTCTTTCCGGAGGGGACGCCCTTCCAGATGCAGGTTTGGAAGGAGACCCTGGCCATCCCCTACGGGGCGGTCAAGACCTACGCTGATATTGCCGGGAGGATCCAGCCCGACAAGGACAAGACGGGGCAGATGGCCCGGGCCGTGGGCCGGGCCCTGGCTGCCAATCCACTCCCCATCCTGATACCCTGCCACCGGGTCATCGGCTCCAACCGGGCCCTGGTCGGCTTCGGCGGCGGTGTCGATATGAAGGATCACCTCCTTCAACTGGAGATGTGGTACACGGTACCGCCCTCCTAGGATCCGCCACCTTCCTTGACACGGCCCTGCCTGCTTGTTAAACTCAATTGGATGTTTTTGGGAAATCACGGTGGGATTAGCTCAGCAGGTTAGAGTGCCAGGTTGTGGCCCTGGAGGTCACGAGTTCGAATCTCGTATTCCACCCCACATTCCCCTAAGCACAGTGGGATGTAGCCAAGCGGTAAGGCACGGGACTTTGACTCCCGCATTCGCAGGTTCAAATCCTGCCATCCCAGCCAAATGATCCACTAGCTCAGTCGGTAGAGCATCTGACTTTTAATCAGGGGGTCTGGGGTTCGAATCCCCAGTGGATCACCAGCCAGCCTTGAGGCGCCTGCCGCCTCAAGGCCTTGCTGTCTTTAGAGGGACCCGTGATACTATGAAAGTCGGGCCGGCAGGCCGATCGCCCGGGGAGGACAGGGAATTGAGCGCCCATGAAAAACCAGACATGAGCAGGATCCAGCTGCCCCTGCGGGGGAGCCGCCTCTCCCTTCATCCGCTGGAACCGGCGGACCTGGAGGCGGTGGCCTCCTTCTTCGCGGATCCTGAGGCCCTCTATTTCTACCTGCCCGACCTGCTCCTGCCCAGGAACCGGCGGCAGCTGGAAAGCCTCATGGAGGTATGGAATGACGGCAGGACCAACTTCGTCTTCGCCTGCCGTTACCAGGGAAGGACCCTGGGCCTGGTGACCCTGTCCGACCTCGACCCCCTGGCCGGCAACGCGGAGCTGGGCATCATGATCGCCGGAAAAGAAGACCGGGGGCGGGGCCTGGCCAGGGAAGCCCTGGAGCTCATCCTGGCTTACGCCTTCAATGATTTGAGACTGCACCGGCTCTATGCCCGGGTCGCGCCTGACAACCAGCCCTCGCTTGAGCTCTTCCGCAGGCTGGGTTTCGTCCTGGAAGGCCGGATCCGGGAGTTTGTCCGTCGGGGGGACGGTTATGGGGATCTCCTCCTCTTCGGCCTCCTGGAGCCTGAATACCGCCAGTCGCTGAAGGGCTGAGGGGAGGGGGGAGCCCCCGCTCCTTCCCGGCCGCCTCGTGATAAGATTAACTGCGTAGCAGGATAGAAGGGAGAGAACCGCAAGAGGCCATGATCCGCTCAACGCTGACAGCCCACCTGGCCGAATCAGAGCGCCTGGAGATGACCCTGCAGGTCAATGACCGGGATATCGGTGTCCTGGCGACCCAGGAACAGCGCCACTATGTCATGTCGGGCAACCGGCGGGTCCAGCTGATTGCCGGCCTCCAGACCAATCCGGAGGATCCGGGTTCGGTCCTGTCAACCCGGGCCCTACTCCGCCACTGGCTGGTTTCCTTCAGGGAACTGCAGATCAACGGCCTGTCGCGTTTCCCCGTCATCGCGGAGAGAAACAGGTTGGAGGCCGATTTCCTCCTCCTCATGGACTCCGAGCGGGTCCTGATCTGGTGCGACCCGGCCTTTGGCGTCTACCTCCACCGGAGCCGCCACCTCTACCGGCAGCAGCCGACCTATCCGCCCGAGCGCGGTGGACTGGCAAACTTTGCCGGCAGGCTCGACTTCTACGCCTTCCGGCCCCGGGAGGGGGATGACCTCCTGATCATTGACCCGGCCTTCATCGGCCTTTTCGACGCCGCTGACCTGGAGGACCTGCTGGCGGATATCCATCAGATCAACGTCGCCATGACGGAGCTGACCCGGCTGGCCCTCTCCTACGGACGTGAGGTCGATACCACCTGGTTCTCGGCCCAGATCCAACGTTTGGAGACCGACCTTGAGATGTTCAGCCCCGAATCCAGGGAAAGGGTGGCCGGCCGGCAGGGCGGCCGGCAGGAGCGGCCCTGGCTCGGCCAACTCAGCCTGTCCAAGGTTGTCCCCCTCCTTGATGGCAATGTGAGGATCGACCCGCCCGGCTATGACCGGCCGGTGGGCTCAGGCCTGCAGGTCCCGGTAGCGGCGGCCAACCGGCCCAAGCCACCCCAGTTTGAAAGGGTCTGGCAGCAGGGCCGGGAGGAAAGCCGGCGCCTGCCCCTGCGGGAGAGGGGGGCCTCCCGGAGGCGGGAGGAAGGGCCGGCCCTGCCCGATACCTATCAACATGAACCGGGCCTGCTCGACAGGGCCAAGCACTGGAAGCCGGTGGGTTTCCGCCAGAGGCTTGGCCGACTGCACCGGCGAATGACGCATCTGGTGCCGGGATCCCGCGGCCTCTCCCTCCTGGCCTCTGTCGCGATCTGGTTGCTGGTCCTGGTCCTTTTCGTCGCCCTTTTCGTGGCCCTGAAAAAGGATGGATCGGGAAGGGCCAGGAGGGACTTTGGCCCGTGATCACAGCCCAGCCAGTGGACACGGAGACGGTGAAGACGGAATTTGAGATTGATATCATTGTCCGGGCCAACAGCCTGCGGGTGGTGACGGAGGCGGGCGGGGAGGAGCTGGTGGGGACCGTGACCCGGGGGGACCGGGTCGTCCAGCTGGCGCATGCCAGTGAGGGCTGGTCTGATCCGGATGGCCGACGGCCGGACCGGTTACGTGCCGGAAAGCCTGCTCCTTTTCCCCGATGAAAGCGATAAATGACCAAGCTAACCTGGACAGTAGAGTAGAGATCCAAGAAAACTTGAAACGAAATGTAGCGAGGGGTTTGGCAGTCATTAGAAAAGCCCCGTAAAGCGAAGATAAATGGTAGAATAAGGAGCACGGCAGGAAAGAAGAGCGCGCTTAACAGAACCATCGAGCTATTAGCCGTTTACGACACTTTAAGCTGGATGGCCTGGAACGTTAGAAGAACACGATTCAGGGCGAGCCTTTTAGATCAGCAACTTATTTATCTAAGATGCCGGGCCGTAAAACTACTTGGAAGGATCGTCTAAGGGAACGCCTAAGCGTTCCAGGATGTCCCTCCCAGTAGCGCTGAATGACTGGAGTGGTGTCTGGTCGTTCAGCTTTTTCTGGGAAACCGTTGACATGGCCTCGGCCTGGTCCAAGGTCTTCCTGGGTCGGGTCATTGAAAGACGTCCCCTTGGGTAAAATGCGCCTTAAGTGCTTGTGGGCCCCTTCCACTCCAGGCTTCTGGTTTGGCATCCCCGGGTCACAATAGTAGATCCGGGTCCGCCTTTAGCCTTCTTGGTCAAACTCAATGGCAACAGGATTGGAGAACTCCGATCCGTTGTCGGTGAGGAGGACCGGGAAGAGTCGACAAAAGCTGTCCCGGCCCAGGACATCGTAGAGGCGATTAAAGCAATCGATGACGGACTGGGCCGTATTACGTTCTCTCAAGTATAAGAGGAGCAAGGAGGACTCTTGGAAATAGAGGGACAAGATGACCTTGCCCCCGACCGTCCCGATGACCGTGTCCATCTCGACGACGGGCCGGTCCTCCCCCATGAAGGCCAGGTAGTCCTGGTAGGTCCTCCCCTGACAGCGACGCGCGTGTCAATCTTGTGCTCCCGCCTCTTTCTTCTGGGCCGGTAACGGATCTTGTAGGGCAGGTCAAAGCCTGAGACTTCAGCCAGGGCTCGGTCCTGGATGAGCCGGTAGATGGTCCGGTGAGCAAGGTAGTTCGTTCTTGTGGTTGGCCCAGATGATGTAGAGCGTGGCCCCGCTTGAGATCTGCCTTCACGATCTTGCGGATGGAGTCGACCTCTTCAGGCGAATAAGACCTCCTTGACGGGATTCGGACAGGAGCTCCGGGTATTGATGGTGGGCAACGGTGGGCATGTACTCGTAGCGGGTCAGGCCACAGCAGTGCTTTTGTTTACAGCCATGGCAGACATAGGGTGCCTTTTGCAGGCGTGGGCGGTATTCTTCTTCGAAGTCAGGGCAAAGAGGAGGGGAAGCGGCCTTCCTTGCGGGAGGCACAGGTTTTCTTGCAGTAGAGCCTGCCACATAAAGGATTGGGCAGGACAGTGGAATCGGTGCTTACAAGGGTTTAGCGGGTATTGAAGGCATTCTTCTCGATACGGCTCCGATGCTTTTTTATCTCCTGGGAGATGGTGGTGGGATTTACCAAGTCTTTTGCGATCTTACGAAAAGAGTCAGCGACTTCCAGTTTCATTTTGATTAAGACCCTGTCCTCCAGGGTCAGGTGTTGAAGCTGGTGGCTCATGGCAACCTCAGCAGGAAGGCATATGAGCTTGGTTCTTCTCTTGGGACAGTATAAAGTTTTGGTTGATGAAAGAGGTTACTCTTGCCAGATTAAGTGGGACATTTTGTTTGCCAGATTAAGCTGGACGTTTTTTTGACTCTCCTTCCGTTTGTTGTCATTTATCTTCCCCGATGAAAGTAACTGATCCATTTGTCAAAAACCAGGGCCTATTGTATTATGTCTTAGGTTTCCGGCAAGCGCGGGTGTAGTTTAGTGGTAGAACATCAGCCTTCCAAGCTGACCGTGAGAGTTCGATTCTCTTCACCCGCTCCAGACGCCGGAAACCGAAAAGGGCATATAGCTCAGCTGGATAGAGCAACAGCCTTCTAAGCTGTGGGTCGCAGGTTCGAGTCCTGCTATGCTCGCCAGACTATAACCATCTGCCGGGTTTTGGCCAGGACCCGCGGATGGTTTTTTCGTGGCGGCGGGCCGCTTGACGGGTATTTCATTACGTGTGAGAATCGACTTTGAAGGGAGTCCAAATGAGTCAGATCTACGATAATACCAGTATTTCACAGCTGAAAGGCCCTGACCGCGTCCGGCTCCGGCCCAGTGTCATATTCGGATCGGACGACCTGCGCGGGGCCCAGCAATCCTTCTTTGAGATCCTGTCAAATTCCATTGACGAAGCACGGGAGGGCCATGGGCATGTCATCACCGTCAAGCGCTTTGCCGACCATTCCATCGAGGTGATCGACCGCGGGCGGGGCATCCCGCTGGACTTCAATCCCGTGGAGAAGAGGTTCAACTGGGAATTGGTCTATTGCGAGCTCTACGCGGGTGGAAAATACAAGACCAATCTGGGGGAGAACTACGAGTACAGCCTGGGCCTCAACGGCCTGGGCGCCTGCGCCACCCAGTATGCCTCCCGCTGGTTTGATGTGGCGGTCAGGCGTGACGGCCACCTCTATGAACTCCATTTTGAAAAAGGCAACAATATCGGGGGGTTGAAAAAGACCCCTGTCAAGACGGTGGCGACAGGGACCATCCAGCGCTGGATGCCCGACGATGAGGTTTTCACCGATATTGCCATTCCGGCCGATTACTTCCATACCACCCTGAAGCAACAGGCCGTGATCAACAAGGGGGTGACCTTCGAATTCATCGATGAACTCGAAAAGACCAAGGAGGCCTATCACTACCCCGAGGGGATCCTGGGCCTGGTCCGTGAGATGAATGAGGGGGGGCTGACGGAGGCCGTCCTTTTCAGCGGGGAGGGCAGTGGCCGGGACCGGCAGGACAGGGAGGACTACACGGTCAAGAGTGATATCGCCTTTGCCTTCAACAATCATGTCCGGGATGTCCGCTACTACCACAACTCCTCCTGGCTCGAGTACGGTGGCTCACCCGACCGGGCGGTCCGGTCCGCCTTTGTGTCCGCCTTCGACAATTTCCTGAAAAACGAGGGCAAGTACCGGGCCGGTGAATCCAGGATCAATTTTGGCGACATCGAAGAGAGCCTGATCCTGCTGACCAGCTCCTTTTCGACGGTCACCAGCTATGAGAACCAGACCAAGCGCTCCATCAACAACCGCTACATCCAGCGCTTCCTGACCGACTTGATCCGGACCAAGCTGGATATCTGGTTCATCGAGAAGCGGGAGGAGGGCTTGCGGGCCGCCGACCAGGTCCTCCTGAACAGGCGGAGCCGGGAGCGGGCGGAAAAGACCCGACTGGCGGTCAAGCGGGATCTCATGCAGCAACTGGATGTCTCCAACCGGGTCAGGCTCTTCGTCGACTGCCGCAGCCAGGATCTGGACCGCCGCGAGCTTTATATCGTGGAGGGGAATTCGGCCCTGGGCTCGGTCAAGATGGCCCGGGACGCCGAATTCCAGGCGGTCATCCCGGTCAGGGGCAAAATCCTGAACTGCCTGAAGGCCGATTACGACGTCATCTTCAAAAACGATATCATCATGGACCTGATCAAGATCCTGGGTTGCGGGGTCGACATCCCCAAAAAATACAGCAAGGATGTGCCGCCCTTTGATATGAACCGGCTGCGCTGGAGCAAGGTGATCATCTGTACCGACGCCGACGTGGACGGCTTCCAGATCAGGACCCTGATCCTGGCCATGTTCTACAGGCTGACCCCCGAACTGATCCGGCAGAACAAGATCTATATAGCCGAATCCCCCCTTTATGAGATCAGCCACCGGACCCAGCGCCTGGAGAGCAGCTATTTTGCCTATTCCGACCAGCAGAAGGCGGAAATCCTCCAGGAACTGGAGGGGGGGAAGGTCCATGTCCAAAGGTCCAAGGGACTGGGTGAAAACGAACCGGCCATGATGTGGAATACCACCATGAATCCCGAGACCCGCCGGCTGATCGCGGTCATTCCGGAGGACGAGAAAACCATGCGGGACACCTTCGAGCTGCTCCTGGGGGACAATATCAGCGGCCGGCGCCGCTGCATCGAAAAGAAAGGGCATCTCTACCGTGAGATGCTGGATGTCGGCTGATGGAATTGAAAGAGAAAGCTAAGGATGAGGGCCGCCCGGTGACGGAAAAGCGAGCGGATGGAGCCATCCACAAGAAGATCTCCGATACCCTTTTTGAGAACTACCTGCCCTATGCCATGAGTGTCATCGTGTCCCGGGCCATCCCCGAGATCGATGGCTTCAAACCGGCCCACCGGAAGCTCCTCTACACCATGTACCAGATGAAGCTCCTGGGGGGCCCCCGGGCCAAATCGGCCGATGTGGTCGGCCAGACCATGAAGCTGAACCCCCACGGCGACCAGACCATCTACGAGACCATGGTCAGGCTGACCCGGGGCAATGGGTCCCTGCTCCATCCCTGGATTGACTCCAAGGGCAACTTCGGGAGCGTCTCCTCCAGGGATATGCAGTACGCCGCCTCCCGCTACACGGAGGTCAGGCTGGATCCCTCCTGTGAGACCCTCTTCGCCGGCCTGGAGAAAGAGGCCGTTGATTTTGTCGACAACTATTCGGGGACCATGAAGGAACCCGTCCTCTTCCCGGCCATGTTCCCCACCATCCTGGTCAACAGCAACCAGGGGATCGCGGTCGGCATGGCCAGCAATATCTGCTCCTTCAATCTCAGGGAGGTCTGTGAGACGACCATAGCCCTCATCCGGGATCCGGAGGCCGACCTCCTGGCCACCCTCCCGGCCCCCGATTTTTCCACCGGCGCCTATCTCATCTACGAGCCGGATGACATGCGGGCCATCTATGAGACGGGGAGGGGGAGTTTCCAGTTGCGGGCGACCGCGGACGTCAACCGGAAGGAAAAACGGATAGAGATACGTGAGATCCCCTATACCACAACCATTGAGGCCGTGATCGATGATATCGCCGACGCCATGAGGAAGGGCCGGCTCCGTGATGTGGTCTCGGTCCGGGATGAGACGGACTTGAACGGGCTTTGCGTCTCCGTCGACTACAAGGCCTCGGCCGACCCCGATGTGGTCCTCCATCAACTATTCTCGGCCACCTCCCTGCAGAATCCCTTTTCCTGCAATTTCAACATCCTGATCGGGGACAAGCCGCGGGTCATGGGTGTGCGGGAGATCCTGTCCGAATGGGTGGCCTGGCGGAGCGACTGCATCTGGCGCGAAACAGCCTATGAAGCGGAGAAGAAGCGGGGGGCCCTCCACCTGCTCCGGGGCCTGGAGAAAATCCTGCTTGACATGGACAAGGCCATTGCGGTCATCCGGCTGACCGAAACCGAGAAGGAGGTGGTCCCCCGGCTCATGGCCGCCTTTGATATCGATGAGATCCAGGCGGAGCATGTGGCGGAGATCAAGCTCCGCCATCTTAACCGGGAATACATCCTGAAGCGGATCCGTGACATCGAGGCCCTCGAGAAGGAGATCAGCGGCCTCGAAAGACTGGGGAAGAGCCGGGCCAGGATCCGGGACCTGATAATCCGCCAGCTCAAGGATATCGGCAAACGCTATGGGGAGGAACGGAAAACCCGCCTGATCGCCCCGGAGGAGATTGAGGTGCCCGAGGAGGAGGAGCTGATCCCCGCCTACAATACCCGGGTCTTCCTGTCAGAACAGGGTTATGTCAAAAAACTGCCAGCCACCTCGCTTCGCGGCAATTTTGAGATCCGGGTCAAGGAGGGGGACCGGATCAAGCAGGAGCTGGAGTCCAGCAACCATTCGGAACTGCTCTTCTTCACCGACAAGGCCCAGGTCTACAAGCTCATGGCCTGGGAGATCGAGGACCACCGGCCCTCCCTGCTGGGCGAGTATACCCCCAATCTCCTGGAGCTGGACCAGGATGAGAGGGTTGTCTTCATCCATTCAAGCCTGGAACCCTTTACCGGTGAATTTCTCCTGGTCTTTGCCGATGGCAGGGGGGTCCGGATTGACGCGGCCCACTATGAGACCAAGCAGAGGCGGAGGAAGCTGATCAAGGCCTTCAATGACTCCTCATCGCTGGTCGGCATGGCCTATCTCCCCCCCGACAGCGAGCTGGCCTTTGCCGTCCGCTCCAAGAAGAACAAACTCCTCTTCTTCCAGGCCTCCCAGATTGTGAAGAAGGCGACGAGGACAGCGCGGGGCGCGGCCATCCTCCGGGCGAAGCATGACAGCCTGACCCACCTCTATGAGGAGGGGGAGCTGACCTTTGTCCGCGACCTGGCCTATTACCGGGTGGCCAAGTTGCCCACGGCGGGCCGTTACATCCGGGAGGAGACCTTGGAGGACAGGCAACTTGAACTTGATGGGGCCCCGGAATGAGATGAATTCCCCCCTGCTTGAAAGGACCCGGGCCCGGCGCTTCAAGCCGGGTCTGCCTATCAGGATCCTGCTCGTCCTGCTTGTCCTGGTGGCCCTGGCGGCCCTTCTGCTCTTCCTGACCCGGCCCCGCCTGCCCTACAGGCTTGGGGATTACGAACGGGCGGTCAAGGCCGGGGATGACGAGAAGGTCTTTGAGATCTATAACGCCCTGCGCGAGAAGCGGGCTGTCCTTTCCGACGCCCGGCAGACAGACCGGGTCGAGAGCCTCCTGGCCGAGGCTGACCGCCTGATTGAGGGCATGGAAGCGGACGCCGGCCGGCGGGGGGAGGCCCTGATCCGGAGCCTGCTGGCCGGCGCTGTTTTGACGGAGGATGAGGTCAACTGGCTGGACCGCTACGCCGGCCTGGCCGGCCAGGGCGTCCTGGGGGCCCTGGCCGAGGCGACAGGTCAGTTCCTCAACCAGGCTGTGGAAGAGGAGGCCTTCCTCCACTTGCTCCGGGAGATCACCCGGGTCCCCCAGCTGGCCCGGGACTACAAGGCCTTGCTGGATCGGCAGGAGACCCTTCTTGCCCTTAAGGAGGGCCTGGAGAAGGTGAATGATACGGCGGCCAAGGGCGGGCTCTACCAGGAGGCCCTGGCTATCCAGAAACTGGTCGCCGGCACGGATCTGACGGGCCTGGACCCGGTCCGCGATTATCTGGAGGACCGGCTTGAAAGGGTCTGGCAGGCCTATTACCAGGAGGAAATCCCCCTGATCCGCCAGGAGATGGACCGGGACAGGACCTATGACGCCTCGATCAGGATCAAGCGCCTGATCGGCCGCTTTGAGGGGGATGAGGAGCTCCTGGCCTTCCAGGCCATCTGCGAAAAGAGGAATCCGGAGGCCATGACCACCTGGTGGGACCCGGTCGAGCATATAGGGGTCAAGCCCCTGATCGCCGATCCGGCCCGGGCCTTTGACGGGGACCGCTTCCAGGAAGCCGCCGACCGGGACCTCCTCCTGACCGGGGAGTTCGAGCGCCTCCTGCGGGAACTCTACGAGAGGGATTATGTCCTGGTGGACAGCCGGTCCTTCGCGGATGAGGAGGGCAGGCTCCGGGGCATTCCCTGTCCTGTCGGGAAAAAGCCCCTGGTTCTGGTCCTGGAGGACTTCTATTCTTCCCTGCCCCGGGCGGAAAGTGGCCTGGCCTGGCGGCTGGATGTCAATGACCAGGGACAGGTTGAGGGTGTCCTGCTGGATGAGGACGGCCAGGAGCGTTCGGACCGGGCCTTCACGGCCATAGGCATCCTGGAGGCCTTCCTTGAGGAGCATCCCTCCTTCTCCTTCAACGGCGCGACGGGGACGATCGCCCTCGTCGGCCAGTACGGCCTTTTCGGCTATCCTGTCGCCGATATCCAGGACCTGGCCCTCCGCCGGAATGCCGAGGAGTCGGAACTTGCCCTGCCAGGTCCCCCGATAAGTGATTTCTCCCACAACCGGCAGAAGCTGGCGGCTGTCGTGGAGGCGCTGGAGGCCCGCAACTGGAAGCTGTCAAGCGGGACCTACGAGCGGCTCTCCCTCCCCTTCACCCCCGCCTCCGTCATCAGACAGGACCTGATCCTGATGGAGCGCTGGGTCGAGCCCTATACCGGGAAACTGACCTCCCTCTACTGCCCTTTCGGCGATCATGTCGAATTTGACCAGGCCAAGCTGGCCCTCTTCGCCGAGGCCGGCTATACGCTCCAGAGCGGCTACGGGACCTGGGCCTACTGGGACAATCCCCAGGGCCACGTCTATGTGACCCGGACCTATCTATCGGGGGCCGGCCTGAGGCGGCCGGGGGCTTCGAATCTAAACCGCTTCTTCGACGCCTCCAAGGTCTACGACGCCGTCACCAGGCCCTGATCACCCCTGTCAGAGCCAGGGATGGCCCGCTTGATCGGCCTCGGCCCGCAGGGACTTCCAGGAGGCCTTGCCGCCCAGGCGGATCAGGAGCCATTCGATCAGGCGTTTGAAGCGGACCGTGACGATCTCGGACCTGGCCCGTTTATCCGTCAGGATGACGGGCAGGCCGGCCCGTCTGGCGGACCAGATGTCGGTCAGGAGCTGGTCGCCGATCATGAGGGCCTGGTCCGGCCGGCAATCCCTTTCCGACAGTTCACGGCAGATGGCCCCGATTCCCGGTTTTCCCGCCTCGGGGATGAAGCCCAGGCCCAGGGAGCCGGCATAGGTCTCCGCCCTCTGCCGGCGGGCGTTGGAGGTGATGACAGGAACCAGGCCGGCCCCCTCGATCCTTTCGACCACTGAACGGGCGAAATCATCGGCGGTCCGGCTGCCGTGGAGGGCCAGGGTATTGTCAATGTCCAGGAGGACAAGGCGGAAGCCCTCCTCCGCCAGCTTCCGGTAATCAAGCTGGCCGGGGGAGGCGACGATGAGATCAGGAAAGAAGCGACTCCTGACCCAGCGCGAGAGGGACGGAGGGTGTCCGGTCCTTGGCTGGTCTTCCTTTGCTTTTCTGATCTGATCCATAAGTCCTCCCTTTATCTTCCTGCCGGGCCTTCTAGAATTGTAACACCGGTTGGCCTCTTTGCTTGCGGGGCCCCCTCCTTTCCCGTAAAATGGCAACAAGAGCAGAGCGCTTTATTCATTTGGAGGTAATTATGATCAGTGCGGGGGATTTTCGCAACGGCACAGCTTTCGTCCTTGACGGGCAGCCCTGCCAGGTGGTTGAGTTTCAACACGTCAAGCCGGGGAAGGGGTCGGCCTTCGTACGGGTCAAGTTCAAGAACCTCCAGACGGGGAGTGTCATCCAGAAGAGCTTCAACCCTTCCGACAAATATGAACCCGTCCAGCTGATCAACCGGGATATGTCCTATATCTACGATGACGGCGACCTCTACTACTTCATGGATGAGGCGACCTACGAACAGATACCCATCGGCCGTGACAAGCTTGAACATGCCCTGCCCTTCCTCAAAAATGGCATGACGGCCCGGGTTGTATCCTGGGAGGGCCGGATCCTGGAAGTCGAATTGCCCAACACGGTGGAGCTGGAGATTGTCGAGTGTGAGCCGGCTGTCCGCGGCGACACGGCCCAGAGCGCCACCAAGAACGCCACGCTGGAGACGGGGGCCGTCATCCGGGTCCCGCTCTTCATCAACCAGAATGAGATTGTACGCATTGACACTCGGACAGGGGAGTACCTGGAGCGCGCCTGATCATGGACAGCGAAGGCCGGCAGTTCTCAATCAAGGGGGAGCGGACCATGTCGCAGGGCTTCATCGCCCAGTACGCGGCGGAGGCGGCCCTCCATACCAAGGGAGTGAGCGGCCTCAACACGGGTCTGGTCTCAGGCCTGAAGGAGGCGATCGGGCTGGCTCCGGAGGGGCGGGGGGTCCGGGTCACCTTCCGAAGCGGTGAATCCGACGACCTGATCATCACCGTCTACCTTGACATCGAGTTCGGCCATGTCATGCCGGAGGTGGCCTGGTCGGTCCAGGAGCGGGTCAAGCGTGATGTGGAACGCTTCACGGGCTTGAATGTCGACGCGGTCAATGTCCATGTCATCCGGGTGGTTGACAGCAGCGAACCCCGGGAGGACAAGTCCGACAATACGGAACTGGAGGAATACCTATGAGCCGCTGGGCCAGAATCATCCTGATCGCTTTTTCTTTCATGCTGGCGGTGATCTTTCTTGTCGCCCTTCTGATGATCCTCAGCACGGATATCCTGACCGGTATGATCACCCTGATCCTGGATATGGCCCAGAAGCAGCCGGCCAAGACCATAGCCATCGTAGCCGGCCTGGTCGGTTTCCTGGTCTCAGTCATCAGCCTGATCGTCTCGGTCATGACCGGCCGCCTCCGCAAGACCCGGATCCGTTCCAATGAAATCGGCAATATCGAAATAGGGGTCGAGGCCATCGAGAACATCGCCCTCAATGCCGCCAAGATCTCCCAGTCCGGGGTGAAATCCGCCAAGGCCCGGGTGGCGCCTTCCAAGGGCGGAAAACTGTCCGTCCGGATGATCGTCCAGGCCTATTCGGATGTGGAGATCCCCATGATGATGTCCCGGGTCCAGGAGCGGGTCAAGAAGGATGTGGAGAAATATACGGGGATTGAGGTCGGCAATGTGGAAGTCCGCGTCAGCCGTGTCGAGGCCGTGGCGCCCCGGGTGGAGCGCTGACCCATGCACAGGCCTGAACCCGGCGACAAACCCAGGGGCCCGGCGCAGCCCCCCTTGACACCCGGCGTGATCGGGGCCCTGATCCTCTTTGTCATCGCCCTCCTCTGGGTCATCCTTGGCATCTGGAAGCTCCTCTTCATCCTGCTCATGACAGTGGCCGGCTATTTCATCGGCTACCGCTATTTCCGTGACCGGGATACCATCAGGAAGCTGATCGACAAGATCCTGCCACCGGGCATGTTCAGGTAGTGGGGAAGAGACCGTGAGCCGGCATACCGCGCGTGAACGCGCCTTCAAGTTCCTCTATCAGACCGAGATCCGCCCCCACAGCAAGGAGGGGCAGAAGGAGGGTTTCCTCCTTTTGGAACCTATCGAGGAGGCGGCGGACCTGGCCTATTTTGAAAGACTGGTCACCGGGGTGGGGGCCAACCGGGGGGCCATCGACCAGATCATCAGCCGCTATCTCAGGGGCTGGACCATGGAGCGCCAGCTCCTTATTGACCTGTCCATCCTGAGGCTGGCGGTCTTCGAGCTTTTGTTCGATACGGAGGTCCCGGCGGAGATCGCCATCTCGGAGGCCGTGATCTTCGCCAATGAGTACGGGACGGACCAGTCCCGCTCCTTCATCAACGCGGTCCTGGGCAGCATCGAGAAGCAGGAGGACAGGCGGGTGGGGCCGGTCGGGGAGGCGGTTGATTCGTGAAGGGCGTCTTTTCCGTCAGCGAACTGAACCGGGCCGTCAACGCCCGTTTATCCAGTGATCCGGACCTGGCCAGGGTCCGTGTCCGGGGGGAGATCTCCGGCTTGAGGAAGTACGCCTCGGGCCACAGCTACTTCACCCTGAAAGATGAAAATGCCTCCGTTTCCTGCGTCCTGTTCAGCCAGGCGGCAAAAAACGCGCCGGCGGACCTGCGGGATGGGATGCAGTTGCTTCTTTTGCCAGGACCAACCTCTACGACAAGACCGGCCGTTTCCAATTGATCGTGGACGGGGCCGAGGAGGAGGGGACCGGCGATCTTTACCGGCGTTTCTTGGAACTCAAGCGGAGCCTTGAAAGAGAGGGCCTCTTTGATAAGGAAGGCAAGAAGCCCATCCCCTGGATACCGGACAGGATTGTCGCGGTCACCTCGGCGGAAGGGGCTGTCATCCGGGACATAATCCATGTCCTGAGGCGGCGCTTCCCCGGTATCCGCCTGATCCTCATTCCCGTCCCGGTCCAGGGGGCGGGCGCGGAAGGGGAGATCGCGGCGGCCATAGAGCTGGCCAACATCCTCCGCCTGGGTGATGTCCTGATAGTCGGAAGAGGGGGCGGCTCCCTCGAGGACCTCCAGCCCTTCAATGAGGAAGTGACAGCCCGGGCCATTGCGGCTTCCAGGATCCCGGTGATTTCAGCGGTCGGGCATGAGACTGATTTCACCATCGCCGATTTCGTCGCCGACCTGAGGGCGCCGACCCCTTCCGCCGCCGCTGAGCTGGCCGTGCCGGTCAAGGCCGATCTCCTGCTCCGGCTGGACCAGCTGGCCGCCTCACTTGAGCAGTCCCTGACCTTGAAGATCGACCAGGGCCTCCGGCGGGTGGCCGACCTGTCAAGCCGGCCGGTGCTGGCGCATCCAGCTGCCTTTATCGAGCCCCACCGGTCACGGTTGGAACTGTTCAGGCACCGGCTTTATTCAACCGGGGACCGCTTGCTGGCCCAGGAATCCAACCGGATAGACAAGCTGGAAGGGAGAAGCCGGCAGGCCCTGCGGGCGGGACAGGAGAAGGAGGAGGGGCGCCTGGCCAGGGCGGCCGGCTCCCTTGGCGCCCTGTCTCCCCTGGCCGTCCTCACACGCGGCTACGCCCTTGTCACCGACAGGAGGGGCCGGGCGGTCCCCGCCGCCGCCGGCCTCGGCCTGGGGGAGGCCGTCGATATCCTCTTCAGGGACGGGGAGGTTGGCTGTGAGGTGACGAGGCCCTACAAGGGAAAGGAGAGAAATCAAGATGAAGTATGAGGGGAAAGAAGCGGACTTGGTGGCGGAGGATCTCAGTTACGAAGAGGCCATCAAAAGGCTGGAGGAGATTGTCACCCAGCTGGAACGGGGGGAGATCCCCTTGGATCAATCCATGGAGCTCTTCAAGGAGGGCATGGCCCTGGCCGCCTTCTGTTCAGGGAAACTCCAGGCCATGAAGGAGGAGATGGTCAAACTGGTTGACGTCAGTGGAAAGGTCGAACCGCTCGAATGATGGAAGCCTTCGAAAGGATCCTGGACAAGGCGCTCACCCCCCTGAAGGGGGCGTCCAGCCCCGTCTGGCAGGCGGCCCGCTACAGCGCCCTGGGGGGCGGCAAAAGGGTCAGGCCCGAGCTCCTGCTCCGGACCTGCCTCTTCTTTGATCCCGGGCTTCCGCCCGTCGCCCTTCCTTTCGCGGCCGCCCTGGAGATGGTCCACAGCTATTCCCTGATCCATGATGACCTGCCGGCCATGGACGATGACGACTTCCGGCGGGGCAGGCCCTCCTGCCATAAGGCCTATGGTGAGGCAACCGCCATCCTGGCCGGGGACCTGCTCCTGAACCGGGCCTATGAGACCATGCTGGCCGCCTACGCGCGGGACCCGGATCCCGGCGCCCTGAAGGCCATGCGAGTCCTGGCCCTGGCAGCCGGCGGGGAGGGCATGATCCTGGGCCAGGACCCGGACCTGGCCCTGGAGGAGGCAGCCGGATCCATAAGTCTTGAGGAGGTGGCCGCCATGGCCGAACTCAAGACGGCACGCTTGTTACGGGCCGCCCTGCTCATGGGGGCCAGCCTTTCCGGCGCGCCGACCGATCTTATGGACCTGTTTTCAGACCTGGGTCTGGCGGCGGGTCTTGCCTTTCAGATCCAGGATGATATTCTGGATCTTACGGCCAGCCGTGATACACTTGGCAAAACGCCAGGAAAAGATGAGTCGGCCGGCAAGAAAACCTTTGTGACGGTGGCCGGCCTTGAAGGGGCCGGCAAGGCCCTGGACCAGCAGGTGGCCCGGATGGAGTCCCTGCTCCACCAGCTGTCGGGAAGGGGCAGTGGGGCCGGGCAGTTTGCCGGTTTCCTCCGCCGTCAGATCGGAAGGAGCCATTAATTGACCAAGTACCCTTTACTTGATTCCTTAAGCGGGGCGGACGGGGTCCGCCTGTTTTCTGATGAAGAGAAAAGGCGGCTGGCTGATGAGCTCCGGGCCTTCATCATCGAGACAGTCTCCCGGACGGGCGGCCATCTGGCGCCCAATCTGGGGGTCATTGAGCTCAGCATCGCCTTGCTGGCGACCGGTGATTTTCCGCGTGACTCGATCGTATTCGATGTCGGCCATCAGTGCTATGCCTGGAAGATCCTGACCGGCCGGCGGGAAGGCTTTGAAAACCTGCGCCAGAAAGGCGGCCTGTCAGGTTTTCCCAAGACGGAGGAAAGCGCCTATGACGTATTCAATACGGGCCATAGCAGCACCTCCCTTTCCGCCGCCCTGGGCCTGGCCCGGGCCAAGCGGATCCTGGGTGATGAGAGCAGGACCCTGGCCCTGATCGGTGACGGTTCGATCGGGGCGGGTATGGCCTTTGAGGCCCTGTCCGACGCGGGCCAAAGCGGTGAGAACCTCCTGGTCATCCTGAATGACAACCAGATGTGCATCGACCAGGCTGTCGGTGGCATGGCCCGCCATCTCGAGTATTTGAGGACCAGCCAACGCTACATCAGGATGAAGACGGTCTGGGAGGGCCGCCTGGCCAGGATCCCCCTGATCGGTGAACCGCTCATCAACTCACTGGCCAGGATGAAGCGGCGCTGGCGGTCCTGGAGGCGGGAAACCGGTGTTATCTTCGAGCAGCTGGGCTTTCGCTACTATGGCCCGGTCGATGGCCACAAGCTGGCTGACCTGGAAAGGCATCTGAAGGCGCTCCGCCTGGTCCGGGGCCCGGTCCTCCTCCATGCCGTGACCGTAAAGGGGAAGGGCTACGCCTATGCCGAGGATGAGCCGGAGATCTACCACGGCGTCTCCCCCTTTGATACCAGCAACGGCCGGTCCAACGGGAGCCCGGACAAGGAGGGGACCTATTCCAAGGTCTTCGGCAGCAGCCTGCTTGATCTGGCCGGAGCCGACAGCCGGGTGGTAGCCATCACGGCCGCCATGGCCCAGGGAACGGGCTTGATCCCCTTCCAGCAGGCCTATCCTGAGCGCTTTTTTGATGTGGGGATCGCTGAACAGCACGCCGTCACCCTGGCGGCCGGTATGGCCGCGGGCGGACTCCGCCCCTTTGTCGCCATCTACAGCACCTTCCTCCAGCGGGCCGCGGATCAACTCATCCACGATGTCTGCCTGCAGAAGCTGCCTGTGGTTTTCGCGGTTGACCGGGCCGGCCTGGTTGGGGGTGACGGGGATACCCACCAGGGGGTCTACGATCTGGCCCTGGCCCTTTCACTTCCCCATCTCACCGTCCTGGCGCCAGCCTCGGCCGGTGACCTGCGGGCCATGCTGGCCTATGCCGTCAGGCATGAAGGCCCCCTCCTGATCCGTTATCCCCAGGAGCCGGCGGCCCGGGTGGACTACTATGACTATCCCGACCCGCCCCGGCAAATTGAGCTGGCCGACCTGACCCGGCTCCGCCGGCTGAGGTCGGGCGGGGACATCACCGTCATCGCCCTGGGCACGACCATAGCCGAGGCGGCCGCGGCGGCTGACCATCTGGCGGAAGTCCAGCCGGATCTTGGGATTGATCTCTATTCCTGTATAGCTGCCTTGCCGTTTGATTATAAAACTATGTTAGAATCTATACATATAACAGGTCGCTTGCTTGTAATCGAGGATGGCATTGAGGCTGGCGGTTTCGGCGTAAGCGTGACCGCAGAGGCCTCCCGCCGATTGCCGGGTTTGTTGATAGATTATGCAGGAGTCCAGCGACCGACCGCAGGCCAGGCCACACGCGCGGAGCTTAAGATGGAAGAGGCTCTGGACAGGGAGGGCCTGGAAGCCAGGATACGGCGCCTCGCGACTTCATAGGAAGGGCAGGCCGGCGCAGGACAGTCAGGGAAGGTGATCAGGGTGAGGATAGCTCTCTACCCCAATGAAGACAGGGATCCGGGCTTTGGCGTGACACGCCGGCTGATTTCCACAATCACGGGGTACGGGGCGACAGCGGTCATCGAGGAGGGCCTGGTGCCCGGCCTGGTCGAGGAGGACCTGGTCCGCGCCCCCTATAAGGACTGTGATCTCATGATCTGTCTTGGCGGCGACGGCACCTTCCTGGCCGCGGCCCACCACGACAGCTCCCGGGACCTGCCGAAGACGGGAATCAATCTTGGGAGCGTAGGCTTCTTGCTCGAGATAAACCCGGACCGGATGGATCAGGCCCTGGAGCGGCTGATCAAGGGTGACTTCGAGGTCGAGGACCGGTCGCTGCTCGAGTCATCCTACTACGACACCGGCGGTCACGAAGGCTATACGGACCAGGCCCTGAACGATGTGGTCATCGCCCGGGGCAGCCGGGCCAAGTCGATCATTGTCGGCCTGGAGGTCGACGGCGTCCAGGTCCAGAATATCCCGGGAGACGGGGTCATAGTCTCGACCCCGACGGGGTCGACGGCCTATTCCCTGTCGGCGGGAGGACCCATTGTCCACCCGGCTTCGGATGTCATCCTGGTCACCCCCATCTGTCCCCACACCATGCAGAACCGAACCTATGTGATCCAGGCCGGTTCCCGGATCAGCCTGAGGCTGCTTTCCAACCGGGAGGGGGCCTACCTGACCGTGGACGGACGGGGGGGGCTTGAGATGTTGACAGGTTCACGCGTCACCGTTAAATCAGCCGAAAGAAAAGTTAAATACATAAGATTGTGGGGAGACAGCTTCTTCAAGACACTTCCCGCCAAAATTCAGCAAAGGGGGCTCAGCCGATGAAAAAAGCGCCAAAAAAACAACGACAGTCCCGGATTCTCCAGATCGTGGGAGAACGGAATATTGAGACGCAATCCGACCTGGTCGCCGCACTCCAGGCAATCGGGATGGACGTCACCCAGGCGACGGTATCACGGGATATCAAGGAGCTGGGGATCGTCAAGGTCATGACGGGTGAGGGGACGCAAAAGTATGTCACGCTCACCCACAGCGGGGAGGCGACGGCCGGCCGGATGAAACGGGTCTTCGCCGAGGCGGTCACCTCGATCACCAACGCCCATACCCTGGTTGTCATCAAGACTCTCCCGGGGATGGCGCAGGGGGCGGCTTCCGCCCTGGATTCCATGTATCTTGATGAAATCCTGGGGACCCTGGCCGGCGATGACACAATTTTCATCGCCACCCACAGCATTGAGACCGCCGTCAGTCTCCGGCAGAAGTTGAATGCCTTGACGAAGATCAACCCCTTCGATAAGGAAGATAAGCCAAGCGACCGCTGATATGATTCATCGCGTAGAGATTGATAATTTCGCGCTGGTGGAACACGCGGAGCTCGATCTCGGGCCCGGGCTGACGGTCCTGTCCGGTGAGACAGGGGCGGGCAAGTCGATCGTCATCGATGCCCTGGACTTTGCCTCGGGGAGCAGGAGCGATCGCTCCCTCCTGCGGACAGGGGCGGAGGAGGCTTCGGTTTCCATCCTCCTGGATGACAGGGGCGGAGGGGACGGTGAACTGGTCATCGGGCGGACCCTGCGGGAGGGCGGCAGGACCTATGCCAAGATGAACGGCCGCCTGGTCACCCTGGCTGAATTGCGTGACCGCATGGAACCCCTCCTGGCCATCCACAGCCAAAACGACCAACAGAGCATCTTCCGGGAATCCGTCCACCGCAGTTTACTGGACGCCTATGGGGGCCAGCTACTGGCCGGGGCCCTCGACGACTGGGAGGAGGCAAGGCTCCAGCTGGCCGATATCGACCGGCGGCTGGGGGAACTCTTCCTGGACCCGGAGACCCGGGAGAGGCGGCGGGACATCCTCTCCTTCCAGACAGGGGAGATCCTGGAGGCAGACCCCCAACCGGGCGAGGATGAGGCCCTCCTCAAGAAAATCAAGACCCTGACCGCCGTTCGTGAAATTTCGATCCACCTGGGCCGGGCCAGCGAGGAGCTGACGGGCGGGGAGGGGGATACGGCCACGGCCCGACTGGGCCGGGCCCTGACGGAACTTGCCGCCGCCAGCCGCTACAGCGGCCGGATCCAGGAGCTTTTGGAAAGGGCCGAGGCCCTCCGGACCGAACTCTCGGAGCTTGGCTATGATCTGGACCGGGTGGCCGAGCGGCTGGACGACAGGCCGGAAGAGCTGGAAGCGGCCAACGCGCGCCTGCAGCAGCTCAGGCGGCTCCAGGAAAAATACGGCAGGGAGCTGGAGGACGTCATCCGCTATGGGGAGAAGGCCAAGCTGGAACTGGACCGGCTGGACAGGACCGAGGAGGAACTCGGCCGGCTGACAGCTGAAAAGGGACGTTTGCTGGAAGAGTTGGAGGAAAAGGCCGGGGGGCTCTTTGACCTGAGACGGCAGGCGGCGGCCCGCCTGGAAAAAGCCATCAACCAGGAATTATCCGATCTGGATATGAAAAACGCCGCCTTTGAGGTAGAGATTGAATCCCTGGTCATCTCCGCCAAGGGCGTCCCCCACGACCCCCAGCATGTCCGTTTCATGATCGCCCCCAACCCGGGGGAACCCTCCATGCCCCTGGTTTCCATCGTCTCCGGAGGTGAGGCCTCCCGGGTCCTCCTGGCCGTCAAGACGGTCCTGGCGGGCCTTGACAAGGTCTCCACCCTTATCTTCGATGAGATCGATACCGGGATCAGCGGCAGCACGACCACCCGGATCGCGGAGAAACTCAAGTCGATTTCAAGCTATGCCCAGGTGATCTGCGTCACCCATAACGCGCAAATCGCGGCCTCAGCCGATTGCCAGCTCCTGATCGGGAAGGGGGTCGAAAGTGGGCGGACCCGGACCACGGTCGTGAGAATCGACGGCGAGGAAAGGATTTCCGAAATCGCCCGTCTGCTTTCAGGCCGGCCGGACGACTTGAAATCCCGCAGCCTGGCCCGGGATCTGCTCCTGAGAGGGAGGGGGCTATAGATGACAAAGCGTGAACCGGCCTATGAGCTCACCCTGTCAGGCCAGGGCCTGACCCCGGAGGAGGTGGTCCGGGCGGCCAGGGGGCGGGTAGTGGTGACCTTGGCGCCGGCCGCCCGGGAACGGATGCGGGCCTCCCATGACCTTGTCCGTGACCTGGTCGCCTCCGGCAAGCCGACCTATGGGATCTCAACTGGTTTCGGGGACCTGAGTCGGGTCCCTATTTCGAGGGATATGAATGCCCGCCTCCAGCTGAACCTGATCAGGAGCCATGCCGCGGGGGTCGGCAAACCCTTCCCCAGGGAGGTTGTCCGGGCCCTCATGCTCCTCCGCCTCAATGCCCTCTGCGTCGGCTATTCGGGTATCGATCCGGAGATAGCCGACCTGCTTAGCCAGCTGATCAGCCTGGATATAACGCCCCTTATCCCGGAGCAGGGCTCGCTGGGGGCCTCCGGTGACCTGGCCAACCTGGCCCACATGTCCCTGGTCCTGGTCGGCGAGGGCCAGGCGGAACTGGAGGGGGAGATCGTCAGCGGCGGGGAGGCCCTGGCCAGGCGCAGCCTGTCCCCCGTCCGCCTGGGGGGCAAGGATGGCCTGGCCCTGATCAACGGGACATCCGCCATGCTGGGCCTGGGCGTCCTGACCCTGCTTGAGGCTGAAGCCTGCGCGGGAGCGGCCAATGCCGCGGCCGCCCTCTCCTTTGAAGCCCTGCGTGGCTTCCGGGCCGCCCTTGATCCCAGGATCCATGAGCTGAGAAGGCAGCCGGGCCAGAAGGCCGTCGCCGCCCTCCTGACAGACCTGCTGGAAGGATCGGAGTATACGGACAGCCGGACGGAGGATGTCCAGGACGCCTATACCTTGCGCTGCGTCCCCCAGGTGCACGGGGCGAGCCGGGACGCCCTGGTCTACGTGCGGGCGGTCCTGGAGCGGGAGATCAACGCCGTCACCGATAATCCCATCCTATTCCCGGATACCGGCCAGGTGATCTCGGGCGGTAACTTCCATGGTCAACCCCTGGCCCTGGCCCTGGATTTCCTGGGCATCGCGGTTGCCGAGCTGGCTGACATAAGCGAGCGGCGGACGGAACGTATGGTCAATCCACAGCTGTCCGGCGGCCTGCCGGCCTTCCTCTGCCAGAACCAGGGGGTCCAGTCCGGCTTCATGATTCCCCAGTACGTAGCGGCTTCCCTGGTATCGGAGAATAAAATCCTGGCCCATCCGGCCAGCGTCGATTCCATCCCCTCCTCCGCCAACAAGGAGGATCATGTTAGCATGGGGGCCATCGCGGCCAGGAAAGCGCGGAAGATCGTTGCGAACACGGCCCGGGTCCTGGCCATTGAATTGCTCTGCGCCGCCCAGGCCCTGGACCTCCTGGAAAAGCGGGAACTGGGGACCGGGACCGGGGAGATCTACCGGGAGATCCGCCGCCGGGTCCCTGTCCTGACAGAGGACAGGCCCCTGTCGGCTGATATAGAGGCCTTGACCGGGTTCATCCTGGCGGGCGGTTTGAGGGGGAGAACCGGACGGAAGACCGGTAATTAACAGGAGGGAACAGTGATAAGGGATTATAGGTATTTGAAGGTTACGGAGTATCTGGAGAAGACGGCCGAGGCAAGCGCGACGCCAGGTGGAGGCAGCGTGGCCGCCCTGCTTGCGGCCCTGGGCGCCGCGCTCGGCCGCATGGTCTACGGTTTGACCGTGACCAAGAAGTCCTTCCAGGCCAAGGAAGAGGCGGTCAAGGCGGAAGTGACCGCCGATTGGCAGGTCCTGACAGGGCTCCAGGCCGAGTTCACGGAACTGATCGACAAGGACATCCAGGCCTTCAATCAGTTCATGGTGGCCCTGGCCCTGCCCAGGGAGACGGAGGAGGAGAAGGCCGCCAGACAGGAGGCCCTTTCCAAGGCTTCCGTCCTCGCCATGGAGGTTCCGCTCGAGACGGCCGGCAAGGCCCTGGAGCTTTTGCGGCATCTTGACTCCCTTGCCAGTCATGGGCATAAGAGCAGCATCTCGGATGCCGGCGTCGCGGCCCTGTGCGCGCACGCGGCGCTCCAGGCCTCCGTCTTGAATATCCGGATCAATCTGGCGGGCATTGATGATCCCGGGATAAGGGAAGAGGCTGAGAAGAGAGCCGCCGCCTTTATCGAGGAGGGGGACCGCTTGACCAGGATCCTGGTCGACAGGGTCTACAGCCGACTCTGATCCGCCTCCGGAAGCCGGCCGGGGCAAGGGGAAAGGGGCAGGGACAGCTGCCCCTTTCCTGATCTCTTTTGGTTATACGGCTATTCAATTTATTTATTGACAATCCGCCCCCAGCCCCATAGACTGTTCATTAGAATAAACGATCGGAACTGACAATCGTCGGTTTCGTTCATTGATCAACATCGTGAATTTATCGTTTTCGAAACTTGATAATTGAATATTGGAGGTGATTACCATCGAATGGTTATATGTGGTTGCCGGTTTGCTTGCAGGCGCTGTCACCGCTTGGGTGCTGACTGCGCTTTTCTATCATAAAGGGTACAGCAAGAAGAGCCGTGAACTGCTTGAAAAAAAGCAGAGTACAGATGAAGAGGCCATCGCCATCATCGGCAAGGCGATCAAGGAAGGTGAAGACAGAAAACGGGAGATCCTCCTATCGGTAAAAGAAGAGGTCCACAAGACCAGGATTGAGCTTGAACGCGATGTCCGTGAGCGCCGCCAGGATCTGACGCGGGAGCGTCAGCGGATCGATCAGAAGGAGACGGTACTTGACCGGAGGGCCCAGAGCCTTGAGGACAGGGAAATGAACTCCAAGGATCGGGAGACGGCGCTGCAAGAGAGGGAAGAAGATCTGACGGCCATCGAGGCTCAAAAGCGTACCGAGCTTGAACGGGTCGCGGGCCTGTCCGTCCAGGACGCGAGGAAGATCGTCCTCGAGTCCGCCGAGACGGAATACCGTTACGACCTGTCCCTTCTTTACAAGCGGCTGGAGGATGAGGCCAAGGCATCAGCCCAGGCCAAGGCGCGGGATATCGTGGTTACAACGATCCAGCGCTATGCCAGTGACTATGTTTCCGAGGCTACGGTGTCGGTCGTCCCCCTCCCCAACGAGGAAATGAAGGGCCGGATCATCGGCCGCGAGGGCCGGAATATCCGGACCATCGAACAGCTGACCGGAGTCGACCTGATCATAGACGACACACCGGAGGCCGTCATCCTTTCCAGCTTTGATCCTGTCCGGCGGGAGATCGCCCGGATCAGCATCGAGAAGCTTGTCCAGGATGGCCGGATCCACCCGACCCGGATAGAGGAAATGGTACGCAAAGCGACCAAGGAAGTTGACAACTCCATTCGCGAAGCGGGTGAGCAGGTTGTCTTCGACACCAATGTCGCGGGACTTCCCCAGGAGATCGTCCACCTGCTGGGCCGGCTGAAATACCGGACCAGTTATGGACAGAATGTACTCCAGCACGCCGTGGAGGTATGCCGGATCACCGGCATGCTGGCCGCGGAACTGGACCTCGATGTCAACGCGGCCAAAAGGGCCGGTCTCTTGCACGACCTGGGCAAGGCGGTTGACTTCGAGATGGATGGGTCGCATGTGCAGCTGGGCGGTGAGATCGCCCGCCGCTACAAGCTGGATCCCATCACCATCAACAGCATCGAATCTCACCATGGCGACGTGGAGCCTGAAAGCCCCATCGCCTGTCTTGTCTCAGCGGCGGACGCCATTTCGGCGGCCCGGCCCGGGGCCAGGCGTGAGAACATAGAGACCTACATCAAGCGGATCGAGAAACTTGAGGAGATCGCCCAGTCGGTCCCGGGGGTTGAGAAATCCTACGCCGTCCAGGCGGGAAGGGAGATCCGGGTGATAGTCGAACCCGATTCCATAACGGATGAGGAGATGCCGCTCCTGGTTCATGAGATCTGCAAGAAGATTGAGCAGGAATTGAATTTCCCCGGTCAGATCAAGGTGAATATGATCAGGGAGAGCCGGTACAGCGACTTTGCGAAATAGTTCACAAGGCCGCGAAACAAGTTCAGAACGGACTGTCCGCCAGGCGCCGAAGGCGCGCCGAGGCGGGCGGTCCGTTCCCTTTTCCGGGCCTGTCAGCCAGGGGCCTTGTGGTAATCTTAATGAAAAGCCGGGGAGGGAAATAAGGGGATCAATGAGAAAGATACTGGCAGTCCTAATCGCCTGTCTGACCCTTGTGGGGGCGGCCGGTTGCCGGCGTCAGGAGGCCGCCCCGGAGCCCACTGACGGGCCCCTGTCGCCGACAGCGGCGGAAGCGACCCTGCCGCCACCCGCCAAGACCCTGCCCCAGGATACGGTCCGGGTCGCCATGAGGACGGAGGTCAACGCCAACCCGCTTTTCCCCAAGCATTACAGCACGGAGGCCCTTTACAGGCTGGTCTATGAACCCCTCTTCGACTCTGGCGTCGACGGGAGGCTGGAAGGGGTCCTGGCGGAGTCCCTCCAGTGGTCGGCCGACGGCCTGAAGGCCACGGTGATCCTGAAGGAGGGCCGGCTCTTTCACGATGGGAATCCGGTCGGGGCCGAGGATGCCGTTGCCTCACTGACCCGCTACCTGGCCCTCAGGCGGCCCGTCTCCAGGGAGCTGGAGGAGGCGGATCCGGAGGAAGGGGAGGAGACAGCCGAAGGGGAGGAGGAGCCGGAGACTTATGACCTGGCCTCCCTTTTCCAAGCCGCCGACTTCTCCCTTACGGAGGCCGGCCAGCTGGCTTCCCTGGCCAATATCACCGCGGTCGAGGCCGCGGGAAGCAGGCGGTTGGTCATCAGCCTGCAGGACCCCGATCCGGCCCTGGCCGGCCTGCTCACTTTTCCCGTCATCCCGGCCGGCAGGGTGGATGACCGGTCCTGGACAGCCCCGCCCGGGAGCGGGCCCTGGTCCCTCCTATCGGCGGACCGCGGTGGCCTGACCCTCCAGGCCGTGGCGGACCGGGCTTCCGGGATCCGCCGTATCGAGGCCAGGTCTTTTCCCAGCATAGCCGGGGCCCTGGCCGCCTTTGAGGCGGGGGAGATCGACCTCCTCCTCATGGATTCTTCCGAGACCGCCCTCTTCGCTGACCGGTCCAGGATGAGGAAACAGCGCTTTGATGAGGGGGGCTTCATCTCCTTGTTCTTCGGCGGTCCCTGGGAGAAGGCCCTGACCAGGCGGGACGCCCTCCTCTACATCCTCTCATCCGACCCGGCCTATGAGCGGATCGCGGCCCCCTGGGACCAGGCCGCCTACCCCGTCCTGGCAGGCGATTACCGGCTGGCGGGGACCAGGATCCCCTCCCTCCTGCCGGAGGGCCTGCCTGAGGCCTATTTGACGGCCGCGGCCGATCCGGATGAGGACCCGGCAGGCAGGCCCGGGGATACCGACCGCCAGCCCTTCCGCCTCCTGGTTCCTGAAGGCTACCTGCCGGAGCGGCTGATTGATAATATAGGGACAGCGGTCCTGGCCATGGACAGGAGACTGACGGTCAGCCGGGTCGGGGCCGAGGGCTGGCAGTCGGCCCTGAGGTCGGGCCAATACGAGGCGGCCCTGCTGGTTGACAGGACTGACCGTTTCCCGGATCCTGTGGATTACCTTGAAGGCCTGGCCGCGGCCGGCCTCTTCAACTGGGAGGAGGCGGTGGATCCCGGGGACCGGGCCCTCCTGCTGGAGGCCCGCCATTTCATGATGGCGGGGGGGGAAGGGCCGGCGGCCACTGCCTACACAGGCGCCGTGGCGAGAGTATTCGAAAAGTTACCGGTCCTGGGCCTGGCTGCTTCGGCCAGCATGGTCTGGTACGGTGATCAGGTCGAGGGAATTATGACAGGGACCTGGCGTTCACCCTATGAGGGTGTGGAGGAACTACTTATATGGAGGCGATAATCGTTCTAATCCTGATCTTGGCCGACCAGTGGACCAAGGGTTTGTCGGAGCGCCTGATCGGCCCCGGCGGATCCGTGACGGTCATACCGGGCTTCTTTGACCTGAGTTGCATCTACAACAAGGGGGCGGCCTGGAGTATCTTCTCCAACAGGACCTGGGGCCTGGTCCTCCTGATCATCCTGTCATCGATTGTCCTCTTCGCCCTGCTTTGGTTTATGAGGAAGGCGGAGGACCTCCGGGCCAAATCGGTGCTTATCCTCCTGGTCGCGGGGAGCGCGGGCAACCTGATCGACCGGCTTAGGTTGGGGGCGGTCACCGACTTCCTCTCCTTCACCTTCGGTTCCTACGCCTTTCCCACCTTCAACCTGGCCGACGCCATGATCACAATCGGGGTCTTCCTCCTGATCTTCTTCTCGCTCAGGGACCGGCATTTTTTCAGTGTCCCCTTTGGGGGAAGCCCGGATAAACCGGAGGAAGAAGAGGAGGAAGAGGAGGAAGCGTGAGCCGGGAATCCCACCTGATCGAAGCGGGGGAAGCCGGAAATAGGCTGGACAAGTGGTTGGCCAGCCGTTTCCCCGGCGATTCGCGTGAGCGGTGGAAGCGGCAGATCAAGGAGGGCGTCGTGACTGTCAACGGCCTTCCCGCGACGCCCTCCAGCCTGCTGGTGGCCGGCGACCGGGTCGAACTGGACCTGTCCGGCCAGGAGGACCCGGCCGGGCCCCAGGCCCAGCCGCTCCCCCTCCGGATCCTCTACGAGGATGACTGGCTGGCCCTGGTGGACAAGCCGGCCGGCCTGGTCGTGCATCCGGCCCCCGGCCATCCTTCGGGGACCCTGGTCAACGCCGTTCTTGCCCTTTACCCCGACCGGCTGTCCGACAGGGGAGGGGAGGACCGGCCGGGGATCGTCCACCGGCTGGACAAGGATAGCTCGGGCATCCTCCTGATCGCCCGTGACAACCAGACGCATAAGCTGCTGGCCGACCTCTTCAAGAAGGGTTCGATAGGCCGCTATTACGACGCCCTGGTCAGGGGCAGGCCGGACGCCAACCAGGGGCTGATCGAGGCCCCCATCGCCAGGGGCGACGTCAACCGGAAGAAAATGTTTGTCCGGGAGGACGGGAAGGAGGCGAAGACGGAGTTTGAGTTCCTGGCCGCCTATGGGGAGAATTCCCACCTGCGCTGTCGGCTGATCACGGGGAGGACCCACCAGATCCGGGTGCATCTGGCCTATATCGGGCATCCCGTAGTCGGGGACAGGCTCTATGGGGGGCGGCCGCGGCCGGGTGATCCTGACCAGCAGCTCCTTCATGCCTCGGCCCTGGTTTTCAGGCATCCGGTCACGGGGGAGGAGATTGACTGCCGCAGCCCGCTTCCCGACCGTTTCAAACCCTTTATGGAGAAGGAGGATGGTTGAAACATGAAGACGGCTCAATGGATCAGGACCCTGACCCTCCTCCTGGCGCTGGTGGTGGGCCTGGCCGCCGGCAGCCTCCTCAAGGGCTTGTTCCGGGTGGGCCGGGGGGAGGATCTTGACCTGGCCGCCATCAGGCAGGCCAATGAGGACCTGCTTGAGGAGGAGTCCCGCAACCTCCTGCTCCAGTCGCAGAATGAGGATCTGGAAGAACGGAAGCGGATACTCCTCCGCCGCTTCGAGGACTATGAGGATCTGGGCGCCGTCCTGGCGGAGCTTCGGGAGAACGCCCTCCTGGCCGGTATGACAGATGTGGCCGGAGGGGGTATTATATTGGTTCTGGATGACAAACTCGATTACGATCCGCTGGCCGATCCCATCGAGGCGGTCATCCATGACAGCACCCTCAATTATGTGATCAATCTGCTCTGGTCAGCCGGCGCCCGGGCGCTCGCCATCAATGGGATCAGATTGACGGCCGTTTCAGAGATCAGCTGTGTGGGCCCGACCATCCTCTGTTACGGGATCCGTCAGATGCCGCCCTATGTCATTGAGGCCATCGGACCGGCGGGGGCCATGCGGTCCCAGCTGGAATCGGATTCCTATCTGGCCCATCTGACACAAAGCAAAATTGGGGTCCGCCTCAGCCTGGAGGAAAAAGATGACCTGACCCTGCCGTCCTTTTCCAGGACACACGATCATCTCCCGTACATCAATCTGTTACGGGAACCCTAGCGGGGCCGGGTAGGGGGTAGAATATATGAAAAACAAAGGCTTCCAATACGCGTCCCTCCTGGTCGTCTGCATCCTGGTCGGCCTGGTGGTCGCGCTCTTGATGAAAAACCTCAATGCCGCCAACCTGGGGGGCAAGAGCCTGCAGGAACTGCAGAACGCGATCATCGATTACCAGAAGAAGAATGAGGACCTGAACAACCGGAATATCCGGCTCTATGAATACCTCCGGGAACTGGAGGCGGAGCTGGCAAGCGGGGAGGGGGAGAGCTACCTGCATATCGTGGAGGAGAAGGAACAATACGCCCTTTTCGCCGGCCTCAGGCCGGTCAGGAACGCCGGGGTCGTCATCAGCCTGACCCCCCTGGAAGGCTACAAGATGCAGGATGCCGTGATCCGGCAATATGTCAATGAATTGTCGGCCCTTGGCGCCCAGGCCATCGCCATCAACGAGGAGAGGAAGGTCGCCACCTCCGAGGTCCGGACCAGCCAGGACACGATCCTGATCAACGGGGTCGGTTTTGATCGCGGTTCGCCCTTCGAGATCAAGGCCATCATCGATCCCGGCAAGATTGATTCCTATGTCGTCCCCTACCTGCTCTCGGTGGGCGACAACATCAAGAAACAGGTGCCGGACGAGTCGATCAATATTACCGTGCGCAAGGATGAGAAGGTGACCATCCCTGCCCTCAATGAAGACAGGATCGCCTACCAGATGGAACTTCTGGAGCCGGTCGACTAGCGGCCCGGCCGGGGAGGCCAGGCCGGAAAACAGTATAAGGGAGCCCAATGGATAAAAAGGATATTGTATTTGAAAAACAAATCGAATTGGAAAGCCCTGAGGAGGGACTGGTGGTCCTTGGCGCCTGCAACGGGAATGCCTCCCTTTTCAACCAGGCCTTCGGCGTAGTTTGTGATCCTACGGCCCAGGGCCTGGTCATCCGTGGTCCGGACAAGGGCTCGGTCGAGCAGGCCAGCAAGATCATCACCCGCCTCTATGAGCTTTTCCGCACGGGGGCGGCCCCTGTCACCGAGCAGTTTGTCCGCTACCTGATCGATGCCTCCGCCACAGGCGATTTCAGCGATGTGGAGGCCTTCACGCCGGATCTTATCTGCGTCAACGCCAAGGGGCGGCCCATCCTGTCCAAGACCAAGGGCCAACAGCTCTATATTGACGCGATCAGCAAGCATGAGCTGACCTTCTCCATCGGGCCGGCCGGTACGGGCAAGACCTATCTGGCGGTCGCCATGGCGGTCAAGGCCTTTCGCGCCCACCAGGTCTCCCGGATCATCCTGACCCGGCCCGCCATCGAGGCGGGGGAGAATCTCGGCTTCCTGCCGGGCGATCTCCAAAGCAAGGTGGATCCCTACATGAGGCCCCTCTACGATGCCCTGAATGATCTCATGGGCTTTGAGACCTACCAGCGCCACCTGGAGCGGCAGGAGATCGAGATATCGCCCCTGGCCTATATGCGGGGGCGGACACTTGACGATGCCTTCATAATCCTGGACGAGGCCCAGAATACGACCCGGGACCAGATGAAGATGTTCCTCACCCGGATCGGCTACAATGCCAAGGCCGTCGTCACCGGCGACATCACCCAGATCGACCTGCCCGTCAGGCGCAAGAGCGGGCTGGCCGAGGTAGCCGCCCTGCTCGGTTCGCTGGAGGGTATCAAGAGTGTCCGGCTGACCGAGCGGGATGTTGTCCGCAACCCCCTGGTCCAGCGGATCATCCGGGCCTATGAAAAGGATACCGCCGGCAGGCGGGGAGAGCGGGGAGGCAGGAGGTAAGCGGGTGGAAAAGAAGCAGTCGAAGGCCCGCCTGGCCGTCAACCTATTGTTCATCCTGATCGCCCTCGTCGTCATTACGGTCGCGGTCTATCTTGGCGCCACCCCCCGGCAGTACGACCTCCAGGTCGGCGACATCAGCCCCTATGATATCGCGGCCCCCCGGGATATCGCCGATGAGGCGGAGACTGAGCGGCGGGCCCTGGCGGAGATGTCCCAGGTCCCCAACATCATGATCCGGTCGGAGGACAAGAGCGAGGCGTCGCGGGAAAGGATCCGGGGCCTCATCGCCCTGATCCGGGAAAAGCGGGATCTCCTCTACAAGGAGCCTGTCGTCGAGGTTGAGCCTGTTCCCGGTGAGGACGGCCAGGAAAGCAATGAAGAGGGGAAGGCCTCCGACCGGACCAGGCGGCCGGACAGCCAGGAGATTGAACTGGCCATCTCCTCCCTCATCTCCGCCCTTGACCAGTCCCTGGGCCTGGTCCTTCCCTCGGGAGACGCCGATCTCATGATCCGCATGGAGGAGGACCGCTTTGAGCACCTGTCGGCCCTGGTCTTCGCGGAGGGTGGGGCCATCGTGGCCAGGACCCTGGACGCCGGTGGCCTCAAGGAGGCGATCGGGGAGACCACGGCCCGCCTTGAAGAGACCATGGAATACTATCGGGATGACGCCGCCCTCACGGGCCGCCTCCTGACCTTTTTACTGCAACCCAATGTGGAGTTCAACCAGGAGGCGACCGACAAGGCCAAGAAGGCGGCCTACGAGCGGGTCGTCAACAACCCCGTCATGATCAACCGGGGGGTCCGGATCATCAGCCAGGGGGACGTCATCTCAGCCGAGATGAAGGCCATGCTGGACGACCTGAATCTGACGGTGGGGGTCAGCTTTGATTGGCTGCGCCTGGGCTCCTCCCTGGCCCTGGTTCTCATGATCGGCCTGGTGGCCCTGATCTTCTTCTCCCGCTATTCCTCCGACCTCCTGGTCTCGACGCCACGGAACACCCTAGCCCTGGTCCTGGCCATCCTGATCCCCCTTGTCATGTCAGCCTATCTGGCCCGTGATTACCCCTTTACACCCCCTGTCTATTTCGCGGCGGTTGTCATTACAGCCTATTTTGGCCTGAAGACCTCCCTCTTCCTCTCGTCCATGCTGATCATTGCCGTCATGCCCATGACGGGCTTCAATCCAAGCTTTCCACTGGTCGCCCTCCTGGGCTGTACCATCGCGGCCCTCTTCACCAAGGGGACGGGCCGGCACGATAATTACGCCCGGATTATCCTGGCCACCTCCTTCGTCAACGCGGGGGCAACCCTGATCGCCGGCCTCCTGCAAAAGGATTCCTGGACGGGCGTGACTTCAAATGTCCTCCAGGCCACTCTCTCCGGCGCCCTGTCCGTCATCATCGGGATCGGGATCATGCCCCTTTTCGAACTGATCTTCAATACGGTTTCGCCCCTCCGCCTGATCGAGCTCTCCCAGCCCGGACACCCTCTCATGAAACGGCTCTTCGTGGAGGCGCCCGGCACCTCCCAGCACAGCATGATGGTGGCCAACCTGGCGGATACGGCGGCGGAGGCCATCGGGGCCAATGCCATGATCGCCCGGGTGGGCGCCTACTTCCATGATGCCGGCAAACTGGAGGCCCCCCTCATGTTCACCGAGAACCAGACCGGGGAGAACCCCCATGACAGGCTGCCGGCCCTGGAAAGTGCCCGCATCATCACCCGCCATCCGGAGGACAGCCTGGCCCTTGGCCGGAAATACAGGCTACCCCAGCCCCTCCTCCGCATCGCCAACGAACACCACGGCAGCACCCTGCTCCAGTATTTCTATGACAAGGCCCTGGCTGAGGCCGCGGCCAAGGGTGAGGAGCCACCTTCCGCCGATGCCTTCCGCTACCGGACGCCCCTCCCCAGCTCTCGTGAATCAGCCCTTGTCATGCTGGCGGATTCAGTCGAAGCGGCCATGCGCTCGGAGCAGGTCCAGCTCCTGGAGGAGGCGGAGGCCCTGGTCAACCGGGTCATCCGGGATAAGATCGACCAGGATCAGCTCAAGTACTCCGGCCTCTCCTTTGCCGATATTGAGACCATAAGCGGCTCCTTCCTCCAGGTATACGCCGGCCACTTCCATGAGCGGGTCCCCTACAGGAAACCGGGCAAGACCCCCGCCCGGCCCTCTGAAGCCTGAGCGGCCAGGCAGGCAGCCTATGATTGAGCTCAACCATGTCAACCGGCAGCGCCGCTACCCCCTGTCCCGCCTGGTTCCCGTCGTCCGGGAGGCGGCTTCGCACGCCCTCTTCAGCCTGCCCTTCGTCCAGGAATTGCTGGCGGAGGGAACCGGGGTTTCCCTTGACTGGACCCTGGTCGGGCCCCGGTCCATGAGGCAGATCAACCGGGAGCAAAGGGGGCTGGACCAGGAGACCGATATCCTGTCCTTCCCCGCCCGGGAGATGAAGGAGGGCCGGCCGGCCGCCGCCATCGAGGCCTGGGAATTCCTGGGCGGGGAGGGGAAGCCCAAGGCCCTCTTCCTGGGGGACCTGGTCATCTCGCCCTCCCGGGTGGACCAGCAGGCGGAGGACTACGGCCGGAGCTTCGAGGCGGAACTCCGCCTCCTGGTCATCCATGGGGTCTTGCATCTCCTGGGTTATGATCACGGGACAGACCGGGAGGCCCTTCTCATGGAGGCCTTGCAGGCAAAACTCCTGGCGGATCTGGAGGAGGTCCCCTGCGGTTTTGTCGCCCTGGCGGGCAGGCCCAATGTGGGCAAATCCACCCTGCTCAATGAGCTGTCCGACAGGACCCTGGCCATCACCTCCCCCAAGGCCCAAACCACCCGCCAGGCCATCCGCAGTGTCCTGACAGGGGATCATTACCAGATCGCCCTCCTGGATACACCCGGCCTCCATCGACCAGGAACGCGCTTGGCAAGGCCATGATGAAGGCGGCGACAAGGGCGACCGGCCAGGCCGACCTGCTTGTTGTCCTGGTGGACGCCGCCTGGAAGCCCTTTGTCGGCCGGCTGGAGGAACAGGTCATTGGGGAGGCGAAGCGGGAGGGCAAGCCGGTCATCCTGGCCATCAATAAGATCGACCTCTCACCCAAGGAAAATATTCTGGGCCTGATCCAGGCCTATGACGAGGAGCTGAAGCTGGACGCCTATGTGCCTGTTTCAGCCCTTACCGGTGACGGGGTCGACCGCTTGTTGGAGGAGATGATCCGCCTCCTCCCGGTCAGGCGCCGCCTCTTTGACCCGGAGGATGAGACGGACCAGACCGAGCGGACCCTGTCAGCCGAATTGATCAGGCGGGAGGTCCTGGACCAGACGGGCCAGGAGGTCCCCTACGGCGTGACTGTCCTGATCGAAAGCTTCGAGGAATACGAGGAAGAGGGGGGAGCGCGCCAGGTGGAGATTGGCGCCCTGATCATCTGTGAGAGGGAGTCGCATAAGCAGATCCTGATCGGCCGGGGCGGCAGCCGGATCAAGTCGATCGGGATCGCCGCCCGCCAAGCCATTGAGGAGCTGCTGGACGCCCGGGTCCACCTCTCCCTCTTCGTCAAGGTCAAGCCCAACTGGCAGAACAGGCCGCAGGACCTTCAGGATGTGGGATTGGCCGGCGGGGATTGATATGAGCACCCTGGTGACCAAGGCCTTTGTCATGAACTCCTTCCCCTGGAAGGACCGGCACCGGCTACTCCATCTGCTCACGCCCGATCACGGCTTGATCACGGCCCTGGCGCCGGCGGGTGAAAGCCTCCGCAGCCGCCTGCGGGGCCTGACCCAACTCTTTTCCCTTTCCGAGCTGACCCTGACCTGCCGCCAGTCCCGCTACACCATTAAGGATGGGGCCGTGATTGAGAGCTTCATCGCCATCTCCAGTGACCTGGACAGGCTGGCGGCCGCCTCCCATGCGGCAGAGGTCTTCTCCGATGTCGCCCGCAATGACGAGCCCCAGAGGCCGCTCTTTGACCTCTGGGCCTATACGGTCTATGAGATATCGGTCTCCGAGGACCCTGTCCTCGTCGCCCGCCTGGCCAGCCTGCGCCTCATGGAGGAGATCGGCCTGGCCCCGGGGCTTGATGCCTGCGTCATCTGCCGGGACCCGACCAGGGAGCCGGCTGGCTTCAGTTTCCGTGAGGGCGGCCTTCTCTGCTCCCAGGACGCGGTCCGGGTCAGGGAGGAGACGCTGACACCCTTGTCCAGGGGGTGCCTGGCCCTCCTCCGGCATGTGACGACAGTTCCCTTCAGCAAGCTCTACCGTTTCCAGGCCTCCACCGCCGTCAAGCGGGAGGCCTCCTGCCTGGTCGACCGCTGGGTTGAGGAAAAGATGGAAAAAGAGTATAAGAGGCTGGCCCTGCTTGACCAGTGCCCTGACTTCCCCCTCCCTTCGGGGGAGGCTAAGTCCTGACCCGGGCCTAGTCGAAGTTCCCCCAGAAATCCCGGATCAATTCCAGGCACTCCTGGCGGTCCTCCGTGTGGTGGGCCTGCCAGTCCTCCGGGAGCAGTTGCCTGTAATCGGGCCGGCCGTAGCGGTCGTCAATCAGGAGGACCAGGCCGTAATCCTCCCCGCTGCGGATGAGCCGGCCGGCCGCCTGGGTGACCCGGTTGAAGCCCGGCCAGACATAGGCGAACTCGAAGCCCTGGCCGGTTTTGCCATCATAGTACTGGCGCAGGATATCCCCTTCCGGTGATAGGCCGGGCAGGCCTGTCCCGATCACCAGGACCCCGGTCAACTCCTCACCCTTCAGATCGATGCCCTCATTCAGCAGGGAACCCATGACCGTGAGACCCACCAGGGCTTTATCCCGGCCGGTCTTCTGGAAATAGGCCAGGAAGCGGTTCTTTTGCTTTTCCGTCATCCGGGGCGGCTGGACCACTTAATCGATGTCCTCCCTTCTCCTGCCGGGACAGGGCGACCAGCTGGCGCTGGTAGGCGAAGGAGGGGGAGAAGACCAGGTAGTGGCCTCTGCGAAGGCGGACGACCTGGCCGATCAGACGGGCGATGGCGTCCAGGGAGAGGGCCCGGTCCCCATACCGGAGGGAAAATTCCTCATAGCATATCACCAGGCGCCGTTCAGAGGGGAAGGGTGACTTCAGCTTGACAATCTCCGGTTTTTCCACCGCGGATTGGGCGTCAAGCAGGGAGAGGTAGTAGGGGAGGGGGGAGAGGGTGGCGGAGAAGAAAACGACCGGCGACCGGCCCCGGTAGATGTCGGTCAAGTGCCTGGAGGCGTCCAGGGCCAGGAGGATCATGGCCAAGTCATCATCCCCGCCTGGCCGCCAGCAGCAGATATAGGCCTCGTCGTAGTAACGTTCGGCTACCCGCTGGAAGTGGATCAGGTCGAAGTAGGGGAGGAGGAGGGCCTGACGCCCGGGGAAATCCTCATGTTCCTGCAGGAAGCGGGTCAGCTGGGCCGTCAGTCTGGCGACCTCCTCCAGGAGGCGGGGGGGGATGTTTTTGGTCGCCAGGAAGCGGTCGCGGTAGACCGGCCGGCAGTCCTTCAATTCCAGAAGGAGGGGGTCCTTCTCCTCCGGTGGCTTGCCGGCCGTCAGGAAGTCCCTGAAGCGGTCCAGGCTCCTGAGCAGGTCGTCAAGGGGGCGTGAGGCCGAAAGGAGCCCCGCCTGATCCCTTTTACGGAGCTTGGGCAGGCTGGCCAGACCCTCCTTCAGTTTCAGGAGCCCCGATCTGGACAGGGAGGCGGAAAACATCTCACGTGACCGCCTGGCCAGATTATGGGCCTCGTCGACCAGGAGGGCATAGCGGTGGCCGGGGTCATCCAGCTGGCCCTGGAGCCGGATCCTGGGATTGAAGACGTAATTGTAGTCGCAGATGACGACATCGGTCGAAGGGATCAGGGCCAGGGAGAATTCAAAGGGACAGATCCGGTGTTTCTCCGCCAGTTCCCTGATCCTGGCGGGGACCAGGCGCTGGTATGAATAACTGTCAAGCCGGGCCTCCCGCAAATTGTCGTAGAAGGCCAGGGCATAGGGGCAGCGGCGCTGGTCACAGAAGTATTCCGGCGCCAGGCAGAGGGATTCCTTGGCCTGGAGGGTCAGGGAACGGATGTGAAAACCCTGGGACCCGAGGAGGTCCAGGCTGTCCTCCGCCACCTTTCTCTGGGACCGGGTCGGCGTGAGGTAGAAAATCCGGTCAGTCAGCTGGTTGGCCTGGGCCTTGATGGCAGGATAGAGGGTGGCCATGGTCTTGCCGATCCCTGTCGGCGCCTGGACAAAGAGAACCGTCCTGTCGCGGATGGCCGCCAGGACCTCCTGCATGACCTCCTTTTGTCCATCCCGCAGGTCCTCGTAGGGGAAACTGGCCTCCCGGTTGGCCTGGTCACGCAAGGCCCGGTGCCTGTGGAGGGGGGCCAGGCTTCTGGCGTAAGCTCCGCAGAGGGCGGCAAATTCAGTGGCCAGCTCCTCCCGGGTCCAGCTTCGCCGGATGACCAGGGGCGGGCCGCCGTTAAAGGCGATGTAGCGGAGCTCCAGGTCCAGGGCCTCCGCATTGGCCCCGCGCGAGCTGAGGAAATCGCTGGACAAGAGCATATGGGCATAGAGCGAGGCCTGGGCCAGATGGGCCGGATCGCCGTCCGGCGGCAGGGAGGCGGCCTGGCCCCGGAAGCCCTTGACCTCGATCAGGCTGGCCCGTCCCCCGGGCGGGAGGGTCACCAGATCACACCGGCCCTGGACCTGGAGGTCGAAGGGGAGGGCCTCATCCGAGTAGAGGCCGACAAGGGTCAGTTCGGGGAAGAGTTCCTGGCCTGGAAAGAGGCGGTCCGCCTCCTCTATGAATTCCCGGTGGAGTGCGGATCCCTCCAGCCCGCTGATCCCGGCCTGGAGCGGGCTGGCCAAACCACCCCGGCGGGCAACGCTTTCAGCCAGGTCGCGGACGGCGACCGTCAAGGTCTCTTTATTGGTCTTGTCTGAAGTCAAGCGGGATCATCCCCTCCTGTCGGTCCTGTCCTCTCACTGACAGCCCTCATGATAACAAAATCAGACGGCCCGACCTTGCAATTATTCCATCAAAATGTATACAAATTCTCGAAAAAGGCCCTTGCAATAGGGCAATTTTTGGGTAATAATGCTAATTACATAATTAACATAATTAAGTTAGGTGCCATCTATGACCAAAATAGCGGGAACACCCTCGACTATCAAAGAAGCCAACACCCTCTTGGTTAAGGAGTGCATCTTGAAGAAGCCGAAGATCTCCAAGCCGCAAATTGCCAGGCAGACCCGTCTAAGTCTCGTCACCGTCAATAAGATCGTGGACGAGTTGGAGCAGATGGGCGAGATCATTGATCTGGGCTTCCAGGAATCCACCGGCGGTCGCAAGGCCAAGCAATACGCCATCAACAAGGATTACAGTTCCATCGTCACGGTCCTGGTACGCAGCGATTCCTATCATCTGGCCCTCCTGGACAACACCGGCGCCATCATCCAAAGTTCTGAAATAAAGAGACAATCGAAGGACCGGCTCCTGGAATTGCGGGAGCTGATCGGAGAGACCATAGCCGGGAGCGAAAACCCGGTCTTCGAATTGGGCATCGCGGTACCCGGCACGGTTTCGGGTTCGCTTATCCACAATATTCCCAGCATCCCTGAATGGGAGGGCATGAACCTGAAGGAGGCTGTCGAGGAGGCCTTTGACCTGGCGGTAACCCTGGAGAATGATGTCAATGCCTCGACCGTCGGTATCTACGGGGACTATGCCAGCGATACCATCAAGAACCTGGCCTTCCTCTACATAACGGAGGAGGGGATCGGGGCCGGCATCGTCATCAATGGGGAACTCTACAGGAGCACCAAGAACTTCGCCGGGGAACTGGCCTTCATGAATGTCGGCCAGTCCGATCGCCGGGGAGAAAGGCAGGATTGCCTGGAAAGCCTCATGAAGTCCCTGATCAAGGGCGACAAAAGGCAGGAGGTCCTGGAGATCCTGTCACGCGTCCTGGTCAATATGACCTGCGTGCTTGATCCCGATCTGTATGTCATCGATTCCCAATACCTGGATCCCGGCGATGTGGGGGTCTTCCTGGACCATATGGCCCCCTGCCTGGGCGAGGAGTACCTGCCGGAGATCCGGATCATCCAAATCGGGCACGATGTCTATTTCAAGGGCCTCTTCGCCCTTTGCAAGCACAATATACCCAAGACCATCCTGTCAACGACCTGAGCCTGAGGCTGGGCCGGGGGACAGGGAAAGAGAAGGCCTATGAAGGAAGCAGAGAAGAAGGAAAACCAGGCAGAGCGATACCTCGGCATTGATATCGGTGGCTCCTGGGTCAAGTGGGGTCTTTTGGACCGGACAGGCGCCTACGACCGGGTCGATTCCTATGAGACCCGGGTGGAGGACGGCCGGGAACCCTTTCTGGGGGCCCTCTGCGACCTTATCAATGGCAACAGCCAGGTGGCGGGGGTGGGTATTTGTTGCCCGGGGGTGGTCGATTCGGAGGCCGCCCTTCCAGGGCTTTGCCGCTGATTGGATCCTGAGACACGCCGACCTGTCCGCCTTCACCCGCCAGCAATACCGCTGGGTCTATGAACCCCTCTGCCGTTGGGCCAACTGGTGGTTTGACTACCGTGACAGCGATAAGGACGGGGTCCCCCAGTACAATCACGCGGATGAGTCCGGCTGGGATGACGCCTCCATCTTCGCCAAGGGGGTCCCGCTGGAGACGGCGGATCTTTGCGCCTATATGACCCTGATCGCCGAGGTCCTGGCGACCCTGGCCGACCGGATCGGCCTGCATTCCCAGGCAAGGATCTGGCAGGAGAAGGCCGACTTCCTCCTGGAACGGACCCTGGATTTCTGGGATGGGGAGCGCTTTACCCCCACCCTGTCGACCAGCCATGAGAAGGTCCAATCGGATTCCATCGCCGTCTTCCAGCCCATCATCCTGGGCAAACGGCTGCCGCCTGAGGTCATCGACAAGGTGGCGGCCAGCATCAAGGAGGACTACATAGCCGATTTCGGCATCGCCTCCGAAAAGCTTGACAGCCCCCTCTTCGCCTATACCAACTGCTTCCTGAGGGGCAACCTGGTCTCGCCCGTCCAGCTCATGATGGCGACCGGACTCTGTGAGGCAGGTCATGAGGACCTGGGCAAGGAAATCGCCCGGCGCTTCTGCCATAAGGTGATCCGGGATGGCTTCGCCCTCTGCCACTACCCCTTCGACCGGGAGGACCTGGTCAGGGAATCGCCTGATTTCAACCTGGCCTTCAGCTCGGATATCCTCCTGGCCACCTCCTGGACTGCGGCCATCTATCTCTTCCTTGCCGGGGATATCCTCAAGGGTGGGGAATAGGCCGTCCTTGATGGACTGGCCCGACTAAGCCTTTATCTATTCGAAATGTGGAAAGTGAGAGGGAGATGGAGAGAGTCTATCAATACTTGAAGAAGAGTCCCATGTTCTTTGTGGCGACCTCGGATGAGGACAGGGTCAGGGTCCGGCCCTTCGGGGCAGTCAGCCTTTTTGAAGGCCGGCTCTACCTGGTCACCAATAATCAGAAGGAGGTCTACCGGCAGATAAAGGCCAGGCCCTGGATTGAAGTGGCCGCCTGCCACGGGGACGGGACCTGGATGCGGCTGGAGGCCACGGCCGAGGAAGACCTGAGGCGGGAGGCCCGGGTCAGGATGATGGAGGAAAACGAGGAGGGGCTGAGCCCGCTCTACCATGTGGATGACCAGCTCATGACGGTCTTCTGCCTGAAGGACTGTACAGCCTCCTTCTGCTCCTTCACCCAGGAAGCGGAAGTAGTCAAGTTCTAGGAAGAAGTCATAGTCAGCAAGGAGACAAATATGGATAATTTTGAACGTGTACCCTATACCGAGATGCCCATGGAAATATGTAAAAGCCTGCGGGTAGGCAACCTGGTCTTCATGTCCGGCATTGAGGCCGTGGACTACCGCCAGGACGGCCGGATCCCCGATACCATCGAGGAACAGATGGAGGTGGTCGTCCATAAGATGCAGGACACCCTGGCCTTGAGCGGCCTGTCGCTTGGCAATATGGTCAAGCACACCATCTATATGAGGCAGGGGGCGGCCCATCCCCATCGTGTCATCGAACTCTTCCACCAGGAGTGCTACAGGCATGCCCCGGAACTCCGGGACTATCCCAGTACCGGCACCCTGGTGATTGTGGTTGGCATGGTCCTGGACGAGTTCATGATTGAAATCGATGCCATCGCCGCTATTTCGGAAGAGGAATAACCGGCCGACAGCGCCCGGACCCGATCAAATCCCAGCTTTCTCTAGGGCAGGGGCCCGACCTTCCGGAGGCTTATCCTCCAGTCCGGCCCCTCGCCGATCTTATAGCGCTCCGTGATGTTCTCCTCGCGGAGGGCGATCTGGATGGTGGCGGTCGCCCCCACGAAGAGGACGGGCTCCCCCTTTTCAACGTAGCCGAAGGATCTCCGGAAGGAGACCTGGTCCCGGTAATGGACTTCCCCGCCCCGCTGGATCTCGACCAGGAACCGGTCCCCATAGCGGGCGCCCTGGTCAAAGAACAGCCTGTCGGGTATGTTGCTGCTGACCAGGCCGAAGTAGGGGCCGGAACTCTCGATCACGCCCCGGTAGCATCCGTCCTCGTAGACAGGCTCATCGAAGGGGATGGTGATGATTTCCCCGACGGGATAGGGGGGGCCGACCCCTTCAAGATCAATGATCCCCGAGGCCAGGCGGATGGCCGTGTAGGCGAAGACGTCCCGCCCGTGGAAGATGTCACAGGTCAGGGTGGTCGGCCAGCGGTTGACCGTCCTGTCGATCTCCCGGACCGCCTCGATGCCGACTGACCGCAGGACATGGGTCAGGGTGCCGTTGTCCGGTGTCACCACATACTGGCCATTCCTGAGGAGGGCGACACAGCCCCGTCTGTCCGTGCCGACCCCGGGATCAACCACGGAGATGAAGAGGGTGCCCTCCGGCCAGAAGGGCGTGGTGTTTCTCAGCACATATGCGAGGCGGCGAAAATATCGAAGGGGGGATGCCGTGGGTCAGGTCAAAGAGCCTGACCGAGGGATCGACCGTCTGGCAGACACCGTACATGGTGGCGACGGCGCTTGAGTTGCGGGAAAAATCAGTCTGGATCACGATGGCAGGTTTCATGGCAATAGCCTCCCAGTTATAGCTTTCAAGGTCATTGAAGGGATACCATATCGGGTTTTGCGGATTGAAGAGGCGATGACGATCAGGTAGATGGCGGCCAGCAGGGGGAAGAGGAGGCCGACCAGCTGACCAGCCTGTCCGACCTGGCCGGTGGCCGCTCGGCGTACCAGCTCCGTTTTTTCAAACGGCCGAAGCCCCGCAGGTCCATGGCGTTGGCGATGTTGCCCACCTTTGAAAAAGAGGTCAGGATGAGGGGGATGATGATCATGACACTGGACTTGGCCCGTTTCAGGAGGGAGGCCTTGCGCTTGTCGGTCTCGCTCCCCCTGGCCTGGGCGCTGACGGAGATATCCTGGTAATCCCGCATGAGGTCGGGGATATAGCGGAAGGCGAGTTCCACGATTATGCAGAAGCGGTAGGGCAGGCGGATGGAATTGAGCCCGGCCGCGAATTCCGAGGGCGTAATCGACAGGATGAAGGCCAGGCAGAGGAGGAAGGTCGCTATCATCTTCGAGAAACGGACACCGAAGAACCAGAAGGTCTCATAAGCCAGGAGGTAGCGTCCGCCGACGCTTCCAAACTGTGTCAGGCTGCCGGTCCAGGTCATCCCGATGGAGGGATTGAAGAGGAAGAAGAGGAAGAGATTGAAAAGGTTCATGAGAACCACGATGGTGAAGACGACCCGGATCGGTTTCCAGTAGGGTTTTGTCGAGAGGACGCCGGCCGCGAAGATGAAGAGGAGGGGGAGGATGACCCGGATATCCCAGACCGTGATCAGGAAGACGATCAGGCAGAGGAAGACGCGGACCTTGGTCGTGCCGGTCAGTTGATGGAGGGCCGTATCACCCAAGGTGAAGTTGATGATGAATTTATCCTCCATGCGCCCTCAGCTCCTTCTCATAGGCGACGAAACGCCGGATGACATCCCGGGGCTCCAGGCCGATCTTGCGGGCCAGGGTGTAGAGGGAGGTCTGTTTCAGGCTGGCCTCCCCGATCACCCCGTCATCGCTCAGGACATCAAAGACACTGCTGTCTGCGATGATCCTGGCCTTGGCGAAGACCAGGGCCCGGTCCGTGAATTCAATGGCGAGGTGCATATCGTGGGTGATGAAGATAATGGTCTTGCCGAACTCCCGGTTGAGGTCGGGATGAATTCCATGATGGTCGTGTAGTTGTGGTAGTCCTGGCCGGCCGTCGGCTCATCCAGGATGATGGCGTCAGGCTCGAGCGCCAGGATGGCGGCGATGGTGATCCGTTTCTTCTGCCCGTAGCTGACGGCGTCGACCGGCCAGTGCCGCATGGTGTAAAGCCGGCACATGCGGAGGGCCTTTTCAACCCGCTGGTCGATCTCCTGGTCCGACAGGCCCCGGAAGGTCAGGGCCAGGGCCACCTCTTCCCGGATCAGGCTCTTGACGATCATCTGATTGGGATTTTGCATGACATAGCCGATCCGCTCACCGATCTCCCGGATCGAAAGGGGGAGGTAATCCCTGCCCTCTATCTTGACCGTCCCCGCCTGCGGCCGGTTGATACCACAGACCAGGCGGGCGAAGGTCGTCTTGCCCGCCCCGTTTTCCCCGATCAGGGAGATGATCTCGCCCCTGTGGATGACACAGCTTACCTGGTCCAGGGCCGGGGGGAGCTTGGTTGAATAGGAGAAGGAGACTTCCTCCAGCCGGATCAGCTCCTCCTTGCCCTCCTCCTTTTCCGGGCCCGTCTTTTTTCCGAAGAAGTCCAGGAGCTTTTTCCGGTTGCCGGCCGATAGGGACAGCCGGTTGATGTCGGCCAGGACCCCCTCCTCCTCAAAATCACAGGCGGCGTACCGCATGGCCGTCAGGTAGAGGGGCTCGCGGATGCCATGCTCCAGCAGGTTCTGGCTGCGGAGGAGGTCCTCCGGCCTCGTATCCAGCACGATCCTCCCCTTGTCGATCAGGATGATCCGGTCAACCGGCCGGTAGAGGACATCCTCCAGCCGGTGCTCAATGATCAGGACGGTCTTCTGGTTTTCCCGGCAGATCCGGTCGATCAGGTCGACGGCCGTCATCCCCATCTGGGGGTCCAGGGAGGCCAGGGGCTCATCAAAGAGGAGGACGCGGACATCCTCGTGGAGGACGCCGGCCAGGGCTACCTTCTGCTTCTGTCCGCCGGAAAGCTTGTAGGGGAGATGGTCAAGAAAGTCCTCCATGCCAACTATGGCGGCGCTCTTTTCCACCATGGGGATCATGGCCTCGCGGGGCATGTTCATATTCTCCAGGGCGAAGGCGATGTCCTCCCCCACGCTGAGGCCGACAAACTGGGCATCGGAGTCCTGGAGTACTGTCCCCACCAGGGCTGACAACTGGTGGAGGTCACTGTCAACGGTCTCCCGGCCGGCCACCTTCAGGGAACCGGTCAGGCTACCGGGGATGGAAAAGGGGATCAGGCCGTTGATGCAGTTGGCCAGGGTGGATTTGCCGCTGCCGGAGGGCCCGAGCAGAAGAACCTTCTCGCCCTCATAGAGGGTGAGATTGATGTCATACAAGGTCGGCTTACTCTGTACTTTGTACTGAAAGGTGAAATCCTTGAACTCAATGACTGGTTTTTTCCCGCCCTCATTCATAGCAGCCCTTGATGATGAAGACTGCCGCCTCTTGGACGGCGGCAGTCTCCCAACTTATTCCTCGTCGTTTTCCGTTTCCCTCAAATCCGTCCTTGCCCCGTAGCGATTGGCCATGAGGGCCAGGATAGGCAACCCCGCCACAATCAGGATGGCGATATTGGTCACGGAGGCGACCAGCCCCTGTGTGATGGAGGTCTGCAACTCGCCGGCATACATGATCATGGTGAGAAGCGGCGTGACGCCGGCGAAGGCCACCAGGACGCCCACGGCCACGGTGATGGCGTAGATGATGGCGTGCCTGACCTTGAAGATGCCCTCGGTGATGTAGGCGCCGTAGACCGGGAGCAGGCCGACAAAGAAGCCCATGACGGCATTCCCGATTGACCAGTCAAACCAGAGGCCCCAGCCGCCTATCAGGTCGGCGATGACATTGCCCAGGAAGAGGGCGACCGCGGTCGGTAGCGCGCCCGTCAGGCTGCCAACGACTATGGGCACCAGGAGGGCGGTTGATAGATAGGTATTGGTGAAGACAGGGATTCCGCCGTAAACCATCAAGACCCCGTACAAGGCCGCTCCAATTGCGACGGTGACGATGGTTTGCGTCTTCTTCCAGTCCCCCAGGATCTTTTTTGCCAAGCTCATTTCTTTCATAGCTGACTCCTTTGCTGTCCGGATCTCGTGCGCTCCAGGCCGGCTCTCCCTTGCCGGCTAAGGGGTCGGACAGTCCTTCTGCCTGATTATCAATATCCGAGGGGGGAGCCGGCGACGGCCTGGCCTGATATAATGAAATTATAAAAATAGTCCTGATAACTATGCAAAGGGAGGCCTTCGAATGAGAGTGACCGGATGGGTGGCTTTTCTTATTGCCCTTCTTATGTTTTCCCTGATCCTGTCAACGGGATGCGGCTCGAAGTCGACGGAGCCGGAAGGCCAGGCCAGCGGCCCGACCGGACCGGAACCTGGCAGGACAAGCGTTCAGACGGGCCCCGCTTTTGAAACAACGCCCCCGCCTATGGAAGGCAACTTGTACGAGTGTGGGGAACAGGGTTTTTCCTTCCTCTACGACCAGGCCTATACGGTCCAATGGGATGGGCTGACCGGCGTAAGCGTCTTCATCGAGAACCCGGGGGAGATTCCCTATGTGCAGATATACCGCGGCATAGGCGAGCAAAGGGATTTTGATATCAAGAGCTATTTCCCTTTTATAATCGAAGAACTGAAGGCACAGTACGGGGACAGGGTGATCGCCACGAGGATCTACGAGGACTTCAGCCTGGCGGGCAAGCTCTTTGAGCGGGCCGCCGCGGTCAAGTATCGGGCCGACCTGGGTGTTGTGGACATGCTTATCCTGACTGAAGTAACTCCGGATTCGGTCGTCCAATATATCAGCCGCCATTATGAAGGGCGGGGGGAGGCGACCCGGCAGGCGCTGGAGAAGGTGCTGGCCTCCTACCGTCAGGAGGCTGATTTCAAGGGCAGGCTGGAGGACGAGGGCCAGGGCCAGGGCCAGGACCTCCCCCAGCAGACGATCAGGCTTGTTCCCTATGACGGCGGCTACTTTTCCCTTATGCTGCCGGAGGGATGGCAACTCTTCACCATGGGGGATTACACCGGCTTTGGCTTCCGGGCCTGGGATCCTATGAATCCGGATTATGAGATCTTCTACTATGGCAGCCTGTCCCCCCTCAACAAGAGCTATGAAAACAAGCAGAACTGGAGGAGCTATGTTGGCTCTTATGGCATACCCCTGGCGGAGTTGAATGCCGACGCGCCTGTCGTCGATATGAATGCCGCCAGCAGCCTTTTCCCTTGCTTCGCCGACCTCCAGGCCATATCGGACAAACATGGTCTGGGCCTCAGCTTCCCGGCTCTTGACAATTTTACACCCCTCCAGCTCATACCCGTCCAGACAGTATTCGCGTCGATCAGCACCAGTGAGGAGATCGTGTTCGCAAGCCTGACCGGCCCCGGGGGCGGCGACTGCAGGGGTAAATTTGCGGCCTCCCTGGGCGGGACCCTGCCCTTCTATGTGGGAGGCGTCGACATGAGCCCTGCCAGTGCCCTGAACGTGATAGGCGTCATTGCCCCGCGGGAGACTTTCTTGAAGTTGGAAGATGTATTGACCCAGGCGGTTTCCAGCCTCCGCTTTACGGATCAATACATCCAGGATGGTATTGCATACAGCCGGTCGATCGGACAGGCGGCCATGGCCAACAATGAGGCGCTCTGGGCGGTTTTTGACGAATATACCAGGCAGTGGACGGCATACTTCCGCGGTGATACGGTTCCTTAGGCTTGGAAATAGCTTGATTAAAAATATTATTGGGAGGAAATAGGACATGATCCAAAGAAAATTCGGCCTGATCATCCTTGTTATCCTGCTCCTGCCGGTGGCGCTTGCCGCCTGTAGTAAGAAGGAAGAAGGACTTCCACGATGGAGTTTTGGCGTTGAAGGCGCTAAAAGCAAGGTATTTTCGACCTTTGACTATGGCAAGCTTGATAAAACCAGCCTGACCGTACAAAGGGAGGGGGGCGACGCCCCGGATGAGATGACAGGCGTCCTTATGAAGGATGTGCTTGAATATCTTGATATTTCTGACTATGCCTCCCTCACAGTGACCTCGAAAGAGGGCCGCTCCGTCAACTATCCGCCTGAGATAATTGAGGATCCTGCCACCCTCCTGGTCTTTGAGATCAATGGCAAGACGGAATGGGATGAGTCTTCCGAGACCGTGCAGCTGGTGGCGGGAAATCAGCCGGAGGCCATGTGGTTGTGGCATATTAAAACCCTGAAGGTCAACCCCTGAGGCGGCATCCGGACCTGGACAAGCAACAAGGCCGGGAAATCCAGGCTAACGAAAAACTCCGTCCCCATAAAATCAAATTATGGGAAGGGAGTTTAAAAACCTTGGTGCGGCCAAGAGGATTTGAACCTCCACCGAGTTGCCCCGACTAGAACCTGAATCTAGCGCGTCTGCCAATTCCGCCATGGCCGCGTCCTGGTGACCCCAAGGAGAGTCGAACTCCTGATTTCGCCGTGAGAGGGCGACGTCTTGACCACTTGACCATGGGGCCGTCCGCAACGGATTGAATTATAGCATGAGAAAAATGAAGTGGCAACAAGCGCGTAAGGCTTGGCTCAGGGCTTCCCTTCCTCCAGGAAATCTTCAAGGAGCCGGCGGAAATGATCGCCCCTTTCCTCAAAATGGTGGTAGCGGTCATAGCTGGTCCCGGCAGGGGAGAGGAGGATGGCATCGCCCGCCTCCGCCAGATCCCGGGCCAGGGCCACGGCCTCCCGGTAGTCCTTGGCCTTCTCAATCCTCATCTCTTCCAGGGCCGGACCCATCTCCATCTCAAGGTTTTGGAGGATGAGATCCGCGTTCTGCCCGCAGAGGACGAGCCGGCGGGTAGTCCCGGCGATGGCCCGGCCCAGGCCGGTATAGTCACTGCTCTTATCCTGGCCCCCTGTGATCAGGACCAGGGGCTGCCGGCGTTCTCCGAAGGCGGAGAGGGTCCTTATGGTCCGCGCGGGGGAGCTGTCAACGGAGCTGTTGTACCAACGGATTCCCTCCGCCTCACCAACCAGCTCCATCCGGTGGGCCACTCCCCTGAAGCTCCGGCCAACCTGCCTGACGGCGTCCAGGGAGACCTCGCCGGCGGTCGCGACGGCGGCCGCCAGGAGATTACCCAGGTTGAAGCTGCCGGGGAGGAGGACCTCCTGCTCGTCCATGATCAACTGGGGGACCCGGTCCTCCCTGGTCTGGATCCAGAGCTTGCCCGCCTGCCGCCAGGCCGAGGTCCGGCCCTCCCCCTCCCGCTTGTTGAAGAAGCTGACCTCAGCCCTGGCTTCCCCGACCAGGGATTTTGAGAAGTCATCCTCGGCGTTCAGGACCAGGCAATCCCCCTCCTCCTGCCAATGGAGGATATTCTTTTTTGCCTCCGCGTATTCCTCAAAGTCCAGATGGAAATCCAGATGGTTGGGGATGATATTGGTGACGACGGCGCAGTGGACCCGCTGGGCCATATCCAGGAGCTGGAAGCTGGACAATTCCAGGACGACACGGTCCTGGGGCCTTATCTGTTCAATCCTATCAATCAGGGGGGTCCCGATATTGCCACCCGTGTGGACCCGGTGGCCGCCGGCCTCCAGGATCAGGCTGATCAGGGTCGTTGTCGTCGTCTTGCCGTCACTGCCCGTCACCGCTGTGATGGGAGCCGGGCAAAGTTCAGTGAAGAGGGCGATCTCGGAGCTGATGATGGCGCCCCTCTCCCTCTCCCTGACCAGTTCCGGCAGGTCGACCCTCATCCTGGGCGTCCTGAAGATGACGTCGAAGCCGGTCAGCTGGTCCAGGTAGCCCTGACCCGTTATCCATTCGAGGGAGAAGCCCCGGTCCTGGAAATCCTTCTGGATGGCGCGCAATCGGTCGTCGGAGGGTGCCATCCGGTCGAAGACCGTGATTTGGGAATTGATGGGGTAGAGCCAGCGGAGGAGCGGCCGGTTGCTGATGCCGGCCCCGATGACGGCGATCCGCTTATCCTTGATTCCTTGTTTCCAGGAGCTGAGCGCTTGATTCATAACTTGTTTCCCCCGGGTCCTAAAGGATCAGCAGGGCGGCCTGGTAGGCCAGCCAGGCCACGATCCAGGCAAAGACCGTCTGGTAGAGGACGATCAGGGCAAAGCCCCCCTTCAGCTTCAGTTCCCGCTGCATGACTGTGACGGCGGCCGCGCAGGGTGTGTAAAGGAGGATGAAGACCAGGAAGGCGATGGCGGCCGCCGGGGTAAAGATCCCGATCAGGGCGGCCTGGAGGGAGGGTGCCCGGCTGACGGTGGCCACGGACAGGGCGCTGATCACCACTTCCTTGGCCGTGAAGCCCGCGATCAGGGCGCTGGTCGCCGCCCAGTCGTTGAAGCCGAGCGGGGCGAAGAGGGGGCTGACCCAGCGGGCCATGATGGCCAGCATGCTCTCCTCGGGAGAGCCGACGGGGAAGAAGCGGAAGTCGAAGGTCTGGAAGAACCAGATGATCATGGTCACCAGGAGGATGATGGTGAAGGCCCGGGTGAAGAACTCCTTGGCATGGCGCCAGACCAGTCGGCCAAGTGAAATCAGGGAGGGGAAGCGGTAGAGCGGCAACTCCAGGACAAAGGGGGAGGGCTCGCCCTTGAAGAGGGTCCGCTTCAGGATCAGGGCCGTGATGACGCAGAGGACCATGCCCAGGATGTAAAGACCGAGCACGATGAGGGTGACACTGTTGGGGAAGATGGTCCGGGCCAGCAGGCCATAGACGGGGACCTTGGCCGAACAGCTCATGAAGGGTATCAGGAGGGTGGTGAGGTAGCGGTCCCGCTTGGAGGGCAGGGTCCGGGTCGCCATGACGGCGGGGACGGAACAGCCGAAGCCCAGGAGGAGGGGGACGATACTGGAGCCCGACAGGCCGATATGGCGGAGGAGGCGGTCCATCATGAAGGCGACCCGGGCCATGTAGCCGCTGTCTTCCAGAAGTGAGAGCAGGAAGAAGAGGATCAGGATCATGGGCAGGAATTCGACCACGCTGCCCACCCCGGAGAATAGACCATCCACCACGGCGGACCGGACGATGGGGTTGAGGCCTACCGACTCCAGACCCCGGCCCGCGGCCTCGCCTGCCAGGCCGATGAGATCGGCAAAACCCTCACTCAGGAAGCTACCCAGGGGGCCGAAGGTGATCCAGAATATCCCCCCCATGATGGCGAAAAAGAGGGGGATGCCCAGGTATTTGTGGAGGAGGATCCGGTCCAGGGCACGGCTGGCGGTCGGCACCTCCTCGTAGGCCGGGTATTCGCAGACCAGGACCTTCTGTTCGACACCGGAGATATAGTCGTAGCGCATATCCGCCAGCGCCGCCCACCGGTCCGTACCGCTCTCCCGCTCCATCTCCAGGACGATGTGTTCGACCGTCTCCAGCTCATTCTGGTTCAGCTCCAGCTTGGGGGTGAAGAGCTCGTCCCCCTCGACCAGCTTGGTGGCGGCGAAGCGGGAGGGTACCTTGAGTTTTTCGGCGTGGTCCTCGATCAGGGTCGCGATGGAATGGATGGCCCGGTGGACCGTTCCGCTGCAGAGGTCGGGATTCTTGGGCTTGATCTTGTTTCTGGCCGTCTCCAGGGAGACCCGGACGAATTCCGAAACCCCTTCATTCAGGCTGGCCGATATGGGGACCACCGGGATGCCCAGTTCCTTCTCCAGCAGTTCCACGTCGATCTGGCGGCCGAGGGCCGGCATCTCATCGATCATATTGAGGGCCAGGGTCATGGGGATATCAAGTTCGATCAGCTGGAGGGTGAGGTAGAGTCCCCTCTCCAGGCTGGTCGCGTCGACGATATTGAGGATGAGGTCGGGTTTTTCCTCCAGGAGGAAATTCCGGCTGATGATCTCCTCCGGGGAATAGGGTGACAGGGAATAAATCCCGGGCAGGTCGACAATGGCAGTCTCGGGGTGATGGCGGAGCTTGCCCTCGATCCTTTCCACGGTGATGCCGGGGTAATTGGAGACCTGCTGTTCACTGCCGGTCAGGCGGTTGAAGAGGGTGGTCTTGCCGGAGTTCTGGTTGCCCATGAGGGCAAAGGTCATCTCTTTCTGCGCCATGGCCAATTCCTTCTCCTGCGGCGGCGACGGCCATAGAGGCAGTCAGGGTCATCCAGGTGATAACCGGGCCTCCTGTAGGCACAGGGCTGGGGGCAGCTGCCGGCACAAAGAGGGAGGGGCTCGATCTCGATATCCCGGGCCGCCTCCTGTCGGAGTGACAGCCTGTAGCCACGGAGGCAAAGTTGCATGGGATCGCCCAGGGGCGCCATCCGGACAAGCTTGACAATGGTGCCCGGGGTCAGGCCCATATCCAGCAGACGGCGTCTCAGCTCGCCGTCACCGTGGACACGGACGATACGGGCGCACCCATCGATTGGCAATTGGTCTAGGAACATGGTCTTCTGTTTCACTCTCCCGGGTAATGGTTAACTGGCAACTGGCGGAGGGGTGGATTCCGCAAGGGATCAGCCAAGGAAAATTATAGGACAGAGCGGGTAAAGAGGCAAACGGGCAGGCCCTGTGAAAACTGCTGAAAAGGCTTGAGACAGGCACTGATCTTTCGGAATCCTGCCACATTCAGGCAGAAAGCCTGTGCTAAAATCAGCCTATGAAATCAGAAATACGCGTCTTTGGCGCAAGAGAACATAATCTGAAGAATATTGACCTGGCCATCCCCCGTAACAAGCTGGTCGTGCTGACGGGGATTTCGGGATCCGGCAAGTCCTCCCTGGCCTTTGATACCATCTACGCGGAGGGACAGCGGCGCTATGTGGAGTCCCTGTCCTCCTACGCCCGCCAGTTTTTGGGGCAGGCCCAGAAGCCGGATGTCGACAGGATCGACGGCCTGTCGCCGGCCATCGCCATCGACCAGAAGACAACCAGCCGCAATCCCCGTTCAACGGTGGGGACGGTCACTGAAATCTATGACTATCTCAGGCTCCTCTTTGCCCGGGTCGGCATCCCGCATTGCCCCATCTGCGGCAGCGTGATCGAACGACAGACGGTCGACCAGATGACAGATGCCATCATGTCCCGGCCGGAGGGGACCAGGCTGACCCTGCTTGCCCCGGTCGTACGGGATCGCAAGGGTGAACATGTCCGCCTGCTGGAAAAACTCCGATCCCTGGGTTTTGCCCGGATCCGGGTTGACGGCGAGATGGCAGAGCTCTATGAAGACCTCAGTCTGGCCCCCCAGAAAAAACACACCATCGAGGTGGTGGTTGACCGGCTGGTCCGGCGGGAGGGGATAGAAAAGAGGCTGGCGGACTCGCTGGAAACGGCGCTGGAGCTGGCGGATGACCTGGTCCTGGTCCGCTTCGAGGAAGCGACCGGCCAGGAGGGCGAATACCGGGTGACGGAGCAGATTTTCTCCCAGAAGCTGGCCTGTGTCCAGTGTGAAATCAGCCTGGGGGAACTGACCCCCCGCATGTTTAGTTTCAATAATCCCTACGGGGCCTGCCCCGAATGTACCGGCCTGGGTGAGCGGGTCCACTTCGCGCCCGAATTCGTGGTCGGGGACAGCAGCCTGCCGATCAAGGGGGGGGCCATTGATGTCAATGGCTTTCACTTCACCGATGAGAACAGCTGGTCCTACTGCCACGTGGAGGCCCTGGCCGACAAGTATGGCTTCTCCCTGGAAGAGCCCTGGGAGGAGCTGACCGATGAGGCGCGCGAGCTCATGCTCTTCGGGAACAGGGGGGAGGAGATCGTGGTCGACACCAGCCGGACCCGCTACAACAAGGGCCGGCCCTACCACACCAGCTGGGAGGGGATAATCCCTATCCTTGAACGCCGGTACAATGAGACCTCCTCGCCGGAAATGAAGGAATACTACAACCGCTTCATGCTGGTCACCCCCTGTCCGGTCTGCCAGGGGGCCCGCCTCCGGCCGGAGGTGCTGGCGGTGACCGTGGGCGGCGTAAACATCAGTGACCTGACCCGGTTCCCGATTACCCGGGCCTACGAATTTTTCAGTTCCCTGGACTTCCCCGAGGCGGCCGGCGAGATAGCCAGGCCCGTCATGCGGGAGATCCTCGCCCGCCTGCAGTTCCTCCGTGATGTGGGGCTGGACTACCTGACCCTGGCCCGGTCATCGGGCACCCTGTCGGGCGGTGAGTCACAGCGGATCCGGCTGGCCACCCAGATCGGGGCCGGGCTGACCGGGGTCCTCTATGTACTGGACGAGCCCAGCATCGGCCTCCACCAGCGGGACAACATCAGGCTGCTGGAGACCTTGAAGAACCTGCGCGACCTGGGCAACACCATCCTGGTCGTTGAGCATGACGAGGAGACCATCTGGGAGGCCGACCATGTCATCGACATCGGACCCGGGGCCGGTGTCCAGGGGGGGAGGATCGTCGCCGAGGGCCGGCCGGATGACATTGCCTGTGACCCCGATTCAATCACGGGCCAGTATCTCTCCGGCAGGAAGCGGATACCGATCCCCGACCGGAGGCGGCCGGCGGATCAGGGTTTCCTGACCATCCGGGGCGCCCGGGAGAACAACCTGAAAAACATAGATGTCAGCATACCGCTGGGCCTCCTGACCTGCGTGACCGGGGTATCCGGCTCGGGCAAGAGCTCCTTGATCGACAATATCCTGCTCAAGAAGCTGGAGGCGGAACTCAACCGGTCCAGACGGCAGGTTGGCCGTTTCGACTCCCTGGAGGGGGTCGAACAGCTGGACAAGGTGATCGCCATCGACCAGACCCCGATCGGGAGGACGCCCAGGTCCAATCCAGCGACCTACACCTCCGCCTTCAACCAGATCCGGGCGCTTTTCGCTGAGACCCCCGCGGCCAAGCAACGCGGCTACAAGCCGGGCCGGTTCAGCTTCAATGTCAGGGGCGGCCGCTGTGAGGCCTGTTCGGGCAACGGCGTCAACAGGATCGAGATGCATTTCCTGCCCGACGTCTTCGTGACCTGTGATGTCTGCCAGGGCAAGCGCTATAACCGGGAGACCCTGGAAGTCCTCTACAAGGGCAAGAACATCAGTGATGTCCTGGACATGACGGTCAGCGAGGCCCTGGCCTTTTTCGGGAACATCCCCTCGATTACGAGGAGGCTGCAGACCCTGGAGGATGTCGGCCTCGGCTACATCAAGCTGGGACAGTCCTCAACCCAACTGTCGGGAGGGGAGGCCCAGCGGGTCAAGCTGGCCTTTGAGCTGTCCAAGCGGAGCACAGGTAAGACCCTGATCATCCTGGATGAGCCGACAACAGGCCTCCACGCGGCGGATGTGCACCGTTTGACCGGGATCCTGCAAAGGCTGGTCGCGGCCGGGAACACCGTCATTGTCATCGAACACAACCTGGACGTGATCAAGACGGCCGACTACATCATAGACCTGGGGCCTGAAGGCGGTGACGGCGGCGGCCGGGTCATCGCGACGGGGACGCCTGAGCAGGTGGCGGAGGATGAAGGATCCTTCACCGGCCATTACCTGGCCTCCATCCTGGACCGGGAACGCCATTTTGTCCCCATGACTTGCGGCCGGTCTTCTTGAGAAAAACGGGTCCCATCCCTTATGATTAATGGGGGGACGGTGACTGGAACGGATAAATAATGAGTAAATGTTCAATATGCAATAAAAACGAAGCGGCTATCTTCACCACCCGCTATGAAGACGGACAGGCCCGCATGGACGGCATCTGCCTCAAGTGCGCCTTTGAGTCGGACCTGCCCGGCCTGGATCAGCTCTTTTCAAGGGCCGGCATCACGGAGGAGAATATCGACGAGATCACGGCCCGCATGAACGAGGTCCTGGCCGGTATTTCAGCCAAGAGTCCCGAGGAACTCCTCAAGGGTCTGCTGTCAGCGGACTTTTCCGACCTGCCTTCCCTCTCCGGCCTTCCGCTGGGCGAGGGGCTTTTCGAAAAGGAAGAGGAGGAGGCCGAAGGGGAGAAGTCCGGGGAGGAAGAGGAGCCAGGTCGGCCGACCCTGCGGCCGCATGCCTCCATCGGTGAACTCATGCCAGCCAGCATCGGGGAGCCTGACGAATTGTCCGGCTACCGGCGGGCCATCCCGGGCCGGAAGCGGTCCAGGGGTAAGAAGGAGCGGAAGCGCAAGTTCCTTGAGCAGTTCGCCATCAACCTGACCGAGGAGGCGGAGGCCGGCCGGATTGACCGGATCATCGGCCGGGAGGAGGAACTGGCCCGGACCATACAGATCCTGAACAGGCGGTCGAAGAACAATCCTGCCTTGATCGGCGAGGCCGGTGTCGGCAAGACGGCGATCGCCGAAGGCCTGGCCGTCCGGATCACCCAGGGCCAGGTTCCAGCCAAACTGCTTGACCAGGAACTCTTCCTCCTTGACATGACCGCCATGGTTGCCGGCACCCAGTTCAGGGGCCAGTTTGAGAGCCGGATGAAGGGGGTTGTCGATGACGCCCGCCGGTCGGGCAATGTGATCCTGGTCATTGACGAGCTGCACAATATCATGGGGGCCGGTGACGCCGAGGGGGCCATGAACGCGGCCAACATCCTGAAACCCGCCCTGGCGCGGGGTGAGATCAGGGTGATCGGCTCGACTACCCTGGACGAATACAGGCGCTTCATCGAGAAGGATTCGGCTTTGGAACGCCGCTTCCAAAAGGTCATGATCGATGAACCCTCCGAGGAGCTGACCCTGCAGATCCTGACCGGGGTCAAGGATTATTATGAGAAGCACCATCATGTCATCTTCCCCCTGCCGGTGCTGGAAACGGCCGTCCGTCTGTCGAACCGCTATATCATGGACCGCTACCAGCCTGACAAGGCCATTGACCTGATCGATGAGGCGGGTTCACGGCAAAACCTTGACTCAGAGTGCCTGACCCGGCTCAAGCACATGAATGACCGTTACCAGTTGCTGGTGGAAATCCGGGAGGACAAGGAGAAGGAACTCTCGGAACAGCCGTCGAGGGAGGAGGCGCTCCGGCTCTACGAAGTCCAGGCGGAGATCCGGTCGGAGCTCATCCGGCTGGAGAAGGAGATTGAGGAGCTGGAGGAGGAATGCAGGCCGGTGGAGATCACGGAGGAGGATATCGCCGGTGTCGTCGAGATGTGGACGGGTATCCCGGTCCAGAAACTGACCCAGTCCGAATCGGACAGGTTGCTCAACCTGGAGGAAAAGCTCCACCGGCGGGTGATCGGCCAGGATGAGGCCATCAACGCCCTGGCCCGTGCCGTAAGGCGGTCGCGGGCGGGCTTCGCCCCCAAGCAGAAACCCCCTTCCTTCCTCTTTGTAGGGCCGACCGGCGTCGGCAAGACGGAGCTTGTCAAGGCCCTGGCCGAGACCCTCTTTGACTCGGAGGACAGCCTGATCCGCCTGGACATGTCGGAATTTATGGAACCCCATACCGTCAGCAAGCTGATCGGGTCGCCGCCGGGCTATGTCGGCTACGATGACGGAGGTCAGCTGACCGAGAAGATCAGGCGGAAGCCCTACAGCGTTGTCCTCTTTGACGAGATCGAGAAGGCCCATGCCGACGTCTACAACATGCTGCTCCAGATCCTGGATGATGGCCGTCTGACGGACAGTCATGGCCGGGTGGTCAACTTTGAGAACAGCCTCCTGGTCATGACCTCCAACGCGGGAACCACCCTCAAATCACATGGGATCGGCTTTGGCTCCGTTGGCCACCAGGCCATGGAGGAGCGGGTCGAGACCGTCCTCAAGGAGCTTTTCAGGCCTGAATTCCTGAACAGGATCGATGAGACCATCATCTTCCACGAACTGTCCAAGGAGGAGATCCGGGCCATCGTCGACCTCATGCTCCGGGAACCGGAGGAATCGCTCAGCCGGCGGGGGATTGAGCTCCAGGTCGGTGAGGCCGCCCGCCAGGCCCTGGCAGAGGAGGGCTATGATCCCAAGTTTGGTGCCCGGCCCCTGCGCCGAACCATCCAGCGCCGGATCGAGGACACCCTGGCCGACCTCTGGCTGACCGGGGAAATCGTCGGGGCCAGCCAGCTTGAGGTGGACCTGGCGCCGGAGGGCAGCGGGGGCCATGAAAAGGGTAAGCAGACCATGACCGATGGCAGTGGCTGCTATCTTTTCAGCTGGGGCAACCGGCAACGGTTGGAATGCCTGCCGAGAGGAGAAAAGGTAATCGTCAAGAATGAATAGACTCTGGCTCAAACTGAATGCCCGGCGCAACCTGTCGGGCAAGTACGGCGACGCGCTCGTTGTTGCCGTCCTGGCCTCGCTGATCGGCGGGGCCCTGAATCTTGTCATGCCGTCCACGACCAGCCTGGGCCTTCCCGCCGTCCGCTATTCCTTTTTTGACGGGATGTCGGGCCTGACCGGCGAGGTGATCGACCTGGACAGGGTCCTGGACCAGATAGGCGAATACCTGGAGGTCCTGAGCCGGCAGGTCTGGCTGATCGGCCTGCTTGCCGGCCTGATCCTGCTGGGCCTCCCCCTCTACAAGATCCTGGTCGGCAATGTGGTCACCGTGGGCATGGAACGCTGGTTTTTGAGGGCCGCCCATACGGATATGCCCCCTCCCATCAGCCTTATGTTCTCCCTTTTCAAGAGAGGGGAATACGGGAAGGCGGTCGGGGGTATGGTCTGGAAGACCTTATGGCTCTTCCTCTGGTCACTGCCCCCCTTCCTGGTCCTGGGGATTGGCCTGATCCCCCAGCAGCTCCTCCTCTTTCATGCCCTGACCCAGCGCCAGGCCCTGACCCAGGGACTGGTCTACCGTTTCTCGAAACAGACGGGCCTGCCCGCCTTTCTCTTCGACCTCCGCCTCCTGGCGGTGACGGTCCTGATCTTCCTTTTCTTCATCTTCATCTATATAAGGAAACAATACCGTTACCGTCTGGTCCCCTATATCCTGGCAGATAACCCCGCCTACGGCGCGAGGAAGGCCCTGAAGCTTTCAAAGGACATGACCCGGGGCAGGGTCTGGTCCCTTTTCATGCTGGACCTGTCCTTCCTGGGCTGGATTCTTCTCAGTCTCATGTGCATCTGTTTCTCCTGGGTCGCCCTGACCCTCCTGGCCCCCTACTACAGGATGACCTGGGCGGAAGCCTATAAGAAGCTGCGTGACGACGCCGCCGGGCTGGGCCTGATCCGGATGGAGGAATTGGGATACGTCCGCATGGCCTGAAAGGAGAGCCTATGACCCCCCTGGAAGCCGGAAAGCTCATGACCACGCTCTTTTACCTGATCGCCTCGCTCATGGCGCTGGCCGCCGGTGTCGCCCTGACCCGCCGCTACCTGGAGAAGAAGGTGGAGGCCTCCATGCAGGCGCATGTCGGTAGCCTGGTGGGGAAAAGGGCCATGGTGGTCTCCGACCTGCGGGCCGGCCGGCCGGGCGAGATCCGTCCGCTGGGCTCCACCGAGGAGGAGGTGGAACGGGCCTCCAAGACGGATACAAACGACCCGGGACCCGCAAGTTATCCGGCCGTGGCCGACCAGCTCATCTCCCGGGGCCGGGTTGTCCGGGTCACGGGCGGTGACGACAGCGGCTACCTGGTCCGTCCTCTTTAAGCATTCCCAGTGTAAGGATAGAAGATTATGTTGACATTCAAAGACCATTTTGCGGAAGCCTTCATCTCAGCGGACGAATGGAAGAGGATGGAGCCCCAGCTCCAGACGGCCAGGGACCAGCTCGACGAGGGGACCTGTCCCGGCGCGGACTACACAGGCTGGATCGATCTGCCCCTGACCATGGACCAGGGGAAGAGGGAGGCCATCCAAGGGGCCGCTGACCGGATACGGGAAAATTTTGATGTCCTGATCCTTGTCGGCATCGGTGGCAGCTACCTGGGCGCCCGGGCCGTGATTGAGGCCCTGACCCACCAGTTCGCCGCCCTCCTGCCGGAAGGGGAGAGGGAGGCGCCGCTTATTCTCTTTGCCGGTCACCAGATCAGCGCCGACTACATGCGGGACCTGGTCCAGGTAACCCGGGGGAAGCGGGTGGCCCTCAATGTCATCTCGAAATCCGGTACGACCACAGAGCCCGCCCTGGCCTTCCGGATCCTGCGCCAGCATCTCCTGGGGTCAGTCCCCGACGGGCAGCTGGCTGACTATGTCACGGTCACGACGGATCCTGGGAAGGGGGCCCTGAGGGAGTTGGCCAGGCGGCTGGACCTGCCCGCCTTCGACATCCCGGATCATGTCGGCGGCCGCTTCTCCGTCCTGACAGCGGTCGGCCTCCTCCCGATCGCCGTCGCCGGAATCGATATCGGCCAACTCCTGGCCGGGGCGGGGGATGAACGGGTGAGAAGCCTGGCCCCCCTGTCCGGGGGCTGGTCACCCGCCGACCGCTACGCGGTCGCCAGGACCCTGCTCAACCGGAAGGGCTTCCCCCTTGAGATCCTGGTCTCCTATGAGCCCTTCATGCGGTCCTTCTCCGAATGGTGGAAGCAGCTCTTCGGCGAAAGCGAGGGGAAGGATGGCCGGGGGATCATCCCCTACAGCGCGGACTTCACCACCGATTTGCATTCACTCGGCCAAATGATCCAGGAGGGCCCACGGGTCTTCTTTGAGACCCTGGTCCGCTACGAAAAAACCCGGCAGGACCTGGTCATCCCCGACCAGGAAACCGACTGGGACCAGCTGGGCTATCTGGCCGGCAAGACCATGACCTATGTCAACGAGAGGGCTTCCCAGGCTACCTTGTTGGCCCACGCGGCCGGAGGCGTTCCTATCCTGGAGCTCCTCCTCCAGGAGCGGACGGCGAAGGCGATCGGGCATCTGATCTATTTCTTTGAGCGCGCCTGCGCGCTTTCCGCCCTCATGAACGGGGTCAACCCCTTTGACCAGCCCGGTGTGGAAGCCTACAAGCGGAACATGTTCGCCCTGCTGGGCAAGCCAGGCTTTGAGTCCCTCCGGGCCGGCCTGGAAGGCTAGGCAGTTGACGATCCCCCATGGACCGCTTTGATCAAGCCTCTTACCGTGCCCTCCTGCGCCAGGTAAAGAAACCGGCCCGTTATACGGGGGGTGAGTTGAACGCGGCCGACAAGGGGGACCATTTTTTCAGTCAGCCGGTCGGCCAGGGCCTTCATATAGCCCTCTGCTTTCCCGACCTCTATGAGATCGGCATGTCCAATCTGGCCATCCAGATCCTCTACGCGATCCTGAACCAGGAGGAGGCCGACTTCTGTGAACGTTGCTTCGCGCCTGATACGGATATGCGGGAGCAATTGAAGGCCAGGCAGTTGCCCCTGACCTCGCTGGAGACAGGCACCCCCCTCAAGCAATTCGACCTGGTAGGTTTCTCCCTCCATTACGAGCTGGCCTACACCACCCTGCTGGACATGCTCCAGTTGGGCGGGATACCGCTCAAGTCCGCCGAAAGGGGGGAGGGGGATCCCCTGGTCATAGCCGGTGGCCCCATCGCCTGCAACCTGGAGCCCGTCGCCCCCTTCCTCGATGGCATTTTGCTGGGTGACGGGGAGGAGGCCCTGCCCGAAATGGTCCAGGTGGTCAAGCAAAAGAAGCGGGAGGGCCTGACCCGGCGGGAGACCCTCCTTGCCCTGGCGGCCCTGCCCGGGGTCTATATCCCCTCCTTCTATCAGGCGGAGTATCTGGCGGATGGCAGGCTGGCGGGCCTGGTCCCCCTGGTCCCGGAAGCGCCCGAAGGGATAGTCAAGCGGCTGGTCCGGGATCTTGACAAGGCGGCCCTGCCGGACAGGCCGATTGTTCCCAACCTGGAGGTCGTACACGACCGCATGGTCATGGAGGTCCTCCGCGGCTGTGCCCGGGGCTGCCGTTTTTGCCAGGCGGGTTTCACCTACCGGCCCCTCCGCGAACGCAGCAAGGAGGTCCTGCTGGACGCGGCGGAGCGGCTGATAGAAAATACGGGCTATGAGGAGATGGGCCTGCTCTCCCTGTCCACGACGGATCATTCGGAGATCGAGTCCCTGGTCCGCGAGCTCCTGCCCCTGACGGAACCCAGGCACATCAATCTGTCCCTGCCCTCACTTCGCCTGGACGCCTTTGACTTTGAGCTTGCCAAACAGATCGCGAAGACCAGGCGGGCAGGCCTGACCTTCGCCCCGGAAGCGGGCACCCAGCGCCTGAGGGATGTCATCAACAAGAATCTTACGGAGGAGGATATGCTGGGCGCGGCCCGGACCGCCTTCCAAAACGGTTGGGACCGGCTGAAACTCTACTTCATGCTGGGGTTGCCGACGGAGACGGACCAGGATGTGGACGGCATCATTGAGCTGGTCGGAAAACTGGTCGCTGTCTGGGACGACCTGCCCCGGGAGGAACGGTCAAGACGGCTTCAGGTCACCGTCAGCACTTCTTTTTTCATCCCCAAGCCCTTCACGCCCTTCCAGTGGGCCCGCCAGATCTCGCTTGAGGAGATGCGGGAAAAACAGCAAAGGCTGGCGGCCGGCCTGAGGGACCGGCGGGTGAGCTTCCGCTGGCACGGCTTCGAGAGCTCCCTCCTGGAGGGAGTCCTCTCCCGGGGGGACAGGCGGCTGGCGCCTGTCATCGAGCAGGCCTGGCGGTCCGGCGCCTACCTGGATGCCTGGCACGAGCATTTCCAGCCTGAACTCTGGCAGGAGGCGCTGGAGCTGATCGAGGGCGGGGCCTCCTTCTATACGGACGGGAGGCCTGAATCGGAGCGCTTCCCCTGGGACCACCTCCAGGTCGGCGTCACCCAGGACTTCCTCCTCCGGGAATGGGAAAAATCAAAGGCAGGGGAAAGGACGGGCTCCTGCTATGACTTATGTTCGGCCTGCGGCTGCCAGGTATACAGGACAGGCGTCTGCCCGGGAGGTCAGGGGGCATGAAGGAAGGGAAGCGTCGGATCCTGGCCTATTACGAGCGGAGGGGGCCGGCTGCCTGGCTGGCCCATCTCGACATGATGCGTTTGTTCGAGCGGGCCCTGAGCCGGGCCGGCTGGCCACTTTCCTGGACCGAGGACGCCTTCAATCCCCGGCCGGGGATCGTCTTCGCCCTGCCTGTCGGCCTGGGGATTGAAACCCGGCGGGATCCCCTGGAGATGACCCTGCTTGATCCGGAGGGAGGCTTCAGGCTGGAGGGGGCTGTGGAGGATCTGAACCGGGCCCTCCCGGCCGGAGTCCTTCTGGTCGGGGCCCAGGAGGAGGAAGGGGGCGGGAAAAGCCTCATGGCCCGGGTGAAGGCGGCCCAGTACCTGCTGGAAGCCCCGGGGGCCGGTCCGGCCTTCCGGTCTGTCTTTGAATCGGGAGGGCCGGTTGAGGTGGAGCGGCTCCACAGGAAGAAACGCCGTGTCATCGATCTGGCCCCCCGCCTCCTCTCCCTGGACAGCCTGGAGGAGGACAGGGTGGTCTTTACAGGTGGCGCCGGCAGCAGGGACCACCTGAGACTGGACCTGCTCCTTGATGCCCTGGTTAAATACGGGGGACTTGACCGGGAGACGGCGCTCGGCAGCCGCCTGGTCAGGTTGGCCGTCTTCCTTGACCCGGTCAGGCCGGATAAGGGTATAATTGTCTGAATGGCGCTTTATCGGAAGGGAAGGGGTAACTGACGGATGTCTGTTCTGCGGCTGGCGGCTGTGTTCGGCCATGGTATGGTCCTTCAGCAGAAGGTGGCGACCAGGCTTTTCGGCTTCACGAAAGCCGACATGCCGGTCTCCGTTCAGCTGGAGCGCTTCCCTGCGGAACTCGGACGGCAGGCCGACAGTGATATCGAGTATGGCCTGATCTACTCCGAAGAGGACCTGACCGGCCGTGACGGCTACTTTGAGTTCAGGTTGCCGGCCCTGCTGGCCTCCTACGATACCTACCGCCTGACGGTCCGTTCCGGCCCCGAGGTCCTGGTGGTCGACGACATCCTGGCCGGGGAGGTCTGGTTCGCCGCCGGGCAGGACAATATGGCCCAGACCGTCAACCAGTCGGACGCGAAGGAGCTCCTGTCCGACTGTGTCAACCTGGCTTCCATCCGCTTTTTCCAGATGAACCAGGACGGCCTTTCCGAACAGGTCCCCGAGTACAGCTACACCCCCCTCGGTGAAGCGCAGGGGGGGGAGTGGCAGCGGGGGGACCAGGCCTACCAGATGGGTGAGATGTCGGCAATTGCCTTCACCTTCGCCCGGGACCTCCATTATGGATGGGACATCCCGGTCGGCGTCATCAACGCCTCCTGCCCCGGTACCTATATCCATGCCTGGCTCCCAAGGGACCTGATCGAGTCGGACCCCATCACCAAAAACCATGTCCGGGAGGTCAAGCTCTACCGGGACAAGGCTGGCTGGAACCTGGAGGCGGTCGACCAGATCCCGGAGGAACGTCCGGAAACGACGGGCCCCAATCGGGCCTTCCCCAGGCCGCAGACGGTTGCCCTCCTGGACGGAAGAAGGCCTGACCGGCCCTCAGCCCTTCCCCTGATCGTGCCCCGGGCGGTGGTCCGCAAGGCCAATGTCATCCAGGACATCGTCCCCCTTGAACGGGAGTTTACGCCGCGCAACCAGCCGGCCGCCCTCTTCAACCACAAGCTCGCCCCCTTTGTGGGCCTGTCCCTGAGGGGCCTGCTCTGGATGCAGGGAGAGAGCGATGTGGACAGCCCGGAGTATTACCTCCGTGCCCTCCGCCACCTGATCGATACCCTGAAGGAGCTTTTTGAGCCCGCGGGTGAGGAGCTGGTCCTGGTCCTGGCACAGCTTCCGCCCTACCTCTACAAGGGGCTCAATGCCTTCGGGCTCGCGGTCTTCAATGAAATGCTGGCCCATGCCTGCCATATCCTGCCGGTCAAGGCCGGGCTTGTCACCGTCTATGACCTGTCACCCGCCTTTGCCCTCCACGATTATTATTGCGCGGCCCTGACCCCCTATGCCAAACGGGAGATAGGCAGGAGGATGGCCGTGGTTGCCCGCGGCCTGGTCGCCGGTGGGGACCTGCCTGACGGCGCGCCCCAGCCTGTTTCCATGGAAAGGATCGGCAACAAGTGGATGATCGATCTGTCGCCCCAGGCCAGCCGGGGGCATGGCCTGCAGTTGCGGCAGGGTGCTACTGAGCTGAAGGGTTTTGCCATCTGCGACAGCAGCCGCGTCTTCGTCAGGGCCGAGGCCCGGATCCTCTACGGGGTCAGGGTCCTGGTCTGGCACGATCATATCCAGGACCCCGTATCCATCAGCTATGCCTTCGCCGCCTTCAATGGTGACGCCAATCTCCAGGGCGCTGATGGGATCCCGGTCCTGCCCTTCCGTGTGGACCTTGAGCCCTCGACCTACCTGGTGCCCATGCCCTGGGCCGATTGTGACAAACTCAGTCACTTCAGCTGGCGGGAGCCCTTCACCCGTGACACGCCCCGGACCAAGAAGAAGGACTGGCCGGGGGAGAACCCCCTCTGGAGGATCAGCCGGGGCAGGGGGGAGCTGCGGTTGACGGATGAGGTACAGGGCTACAGCAAGGCGGATATCCTGCTTACCTACGGGAATGCCGACGAACGCCCGATTGAAATCGACGCCGCGGTCGCGGACGCGTCCGCCTACCCGCCGCTCGACCTGACGCCCTACCGGGAGATCGAGCTGACCCGGCTCACTCCCGACCATGAGGAGAAGACCATCCAGCTCCTCCTTGAGGACGCCAACGGGGTCGTCTTTGAGTCACGGCCGCGCAGGATAGAGGACGCCTTCAGGCAGCAGTCCCTGGTCTGGGGGGAGGGTGAGTTGGCCAATGATACCAGCCGGATTACCCGCCTGGCCTTCCGGATTACCGATCCGGGGGCGAAGGGGAGCCTGGTCTTCATCCGGGTCAACTTCAATTATCAACCGGAGACAGAGTGAAGAAGGAGGAATTTTTACGATATGAAGACAATCGACCAGATAGCGAGAACCTTTGATCCGGCCAAGGAGGAGGCCGCCCTCTATCAAGCCTGGCTTTCGTCGGGAGCCTTCCATGCGGAAGCCCCTTCCGGCAAGGAGTCCTTCTGTATCGTCATGCCCCCTCCCAATGTGACCGGGGAGCTCCACATGGGGCATGCCCTGGACAATACCCTGCCCGATGTCATCATCCGCTTCCAGCGCATGCGGGGGAAGAATGCCCTCTTTTTGCCGGGGACGGACCATGCCTCCATCGCGACGGAGGCTGTGGTTGTCCAGCGTATGCGGGAGGAAGGCCTCTCCAAGGAGTCGGTTGGCCGTCAGGGTTTCCTGGAACGGGCCTGGAGCTGGAAGGATGAGTACAACGAGCGGATCATCGGCCAGCAGCAACGCCTGGGCCTCTCCTGTGACTGGCAGCGCCACCGCTTCACCATGGATGAGGGGCTGACCCGGGCAGTCGTCAGGGTCTTTGTCAACCTCTACAAGGAAGGCCTCATCTACCGGGGCAAACGCATGATCAACTGGTGTCCCACCTGCGGGACCTCAATCTCGGACATCGAGGTCGAGCATGAGGAGAGGGAGGGCAACTTCTACACCATCCGCTATCCCTTTGCCGACGGCCCGGGCGGGGTCGAGATCGCGACCACCAGGCCGGAGACCATGCTGGCCGATACGGCGGTGGCCGTTCACCCGGAGGATGCAAGGCACAAGGCGCTGGTGGGGCGTTCCCTCCGCCTCCCCTTGACGGACCGGATCATCCCCCTGATCACGGACAGCTATGTTGATCCGGAATTCGGGACGGGTTTTGTGAAGATCACGCCGGCCCATGACCCCAATGACTATGAGATCGGCCTCCGCCATCAACTGCCCCTGATCGATATCCTGACCCCGGACGGCCGCCTGTCGGATGAGTGCGGCCCCTATGCCGGCCTGACCGTGGAGGAGGCCAGGGCCGCTGTGCTCAGGGACCTGGAAAAGGAGGGGCTCCTGATCAGAACGGAGGCCAGGCGCCATAATATCGGCACCTGCCAACGCTGCCATTCCGTCGTTGAGCCCAAACTCTCCCTCCAATGGTTCGTCCGTATGGAACCCCTGGCCCAGCCGGCCATAGAGGCGGTCCGCCGGGGCGATACCGCTTCATCCCGGATCGTTTCAAGAAGACCTACTTCAACTGGATGGAGAATATCCGGGACTGGTGTATCTCACGGCAACTCTGGTGGGGGCATCGGATACCGGCCTGGTACTGTGATGACTGCCAGGAGATGATCGTGGCCGAGCGCGCGCCCGACCGCTGCCCTGCCTGCGGCCAGACCAGGCTGCGCCAGGAGGAGGATACCCTCGATACCTGGTTCTCCTCGGCCCTCTGGCCCTTTTCCACCCTGGGCTGGCCGGATGATACGGACGACTACCGGACCTTCTATCCGACCCAGATCCTGGTCACAGGCTATGACATCATCTTTTTCTGGGTCGCCCGTATGATTTTCTCCGCCCTCCACCAGACGGGGAGCCCTCCCTTCCACACTGTCCTGATCCACGGCCTGGTCCGGGATGAACTGGGGCGGAAGATGTCGAAATCCCTGGGCAACGGGGTCAACCCCCTCGAGATGATCGATCTGTATGGCGCGGACGCCCTGCGCTTCACCCTAATCAACGGCAATGCGCCGGGCAATGACCAGCGCTGGCGGGAGGACAAGTTCGAGAATGGCCGGAATTTCATCAACAAGATCTGGAACGCCTTCCGCTTCATCCTCATGAACCTGGGGGACAGCCTGGACTTTTCAGGGGTCAGCGGGGAGGACTACCGGATCGAGGACCGCTGGATCAGGTCGGAATTGAAGGAGACCATCCGGGAGGTCACCGGCCACCTGGAGGAGCTGGAGCTGGGCCTGGCCCAGGAGAAGATCTATGCCTTCCTCTGGGACTCCTTCTGCGACTGGTACATCGAAATGGTCAAGGAGAGATTGCAGGAAGGGGGGGCGACGGCCCAGGCGGCCCGGTCCGTCCTCCTGGAGGTCTTCTCCGACACCATGGCCCTCCTCCATCCCTTCATGCCCTTTGTGACCGAACGCATCCATGGGATCCTGCGGGAGGGGGAAATGCTGATCACCGCCGCCTGGCCGGATCAGGCCTCCTACAGCCGCGACCGGGAAGCGGAAAGGGTCATGCGGCATATGATCGACGCGATCCGGTCGGTCCGGAACATCCGGGCTGAATACAAGATCGACCCGCACAGGCGATTTTCCGCCAAGTTAAGGACGGAGGACGAAAGACTGGCGGCCGGTATGGCCGCGGCAGGCCCTACCCTGGCCCGCCTGGCCGGTATTTCGAAAATCGAGAGACTGGCCACCGACAGCCCCCTGCCCCCGGATGACCTGGTCATGGTCTTCACAGGAGGGGAGATCGCGGTCCCCCTGGCCGAGCTGGTCGACTTTGAACAGGAAAGGGCCCGTCTCTTGAAGGAGAGTGAGGCGCTGGACCGGGAGATCGCGCGGGCGGAAGCCATGCTGGGCAACCAGCAGTTTCTGCAAAAGGCGCCCCCCCGGGTTGTCGAGGAGCAGAAGATGAAAAAGGAAGAGTACGAATCACAGCGGGCCAAGGTGGGCGAGCAGCTGAAAAAGCTCAAGGGGAAGCCCTGATCGGACCGGGTTATTGCCGGTGCTATACTGACAAAGGAATAAAAATACGGCCGGTTGGCCGGCCCATGGAGATAGGAGACAGCTATGCCCTTAGTTACCACAAGCGATATGTTCAAGAAGGCCTATGAAGGCAAATACGCGATCGGAGCCTTCAATGTCAACAATATGGAGATCATCCAGGGTATCGTCAATGCCGCCAAGCATCTTCGGGCCCCCCTCATCCTGCAGGTATCCGCCGGGGCCAGGCGCTATGCCAACCCCACCTACCTGCTCAAACTGGTGGAGGCGGCCCTGATCGATTCCGACCTGCCCATCGCCTTGCACCTGGATCACGGTGACAGCTTTGAACTGGCCAAGGAGTGCATAGACGGTGGCTTCACCTCCGTCATGATCGACGGGTCCCACCTGCCCTTCGAGGAGAATATCGAGCTCACCCGGCGGGTGGTTGACTATGCCCACAGCCATGACCCCCTGGTGGTCGTTGAGGCTGAACTCGGCCGGCTGGAAGGCATTGAGGACGATATCAAGGTTTCGGCTGAGGATGCCTCCTATACCGATCCGGATGAGGTGGAGGAATTCGTAACGAGGACCCAGTGCGATTCCCTGGCGATCGCGATCGGCACCAGCCATGGCGCCTACAAGTTCAAGCCCGGCCAGAAAGCGGAACTCCGTTTCGATATCCTCGAGGAGATCGAGAAACGGCTGCCGGGTTTCCCCATCGTCCTCCACGGGGCCAGCAGTGTCATGCCGGAATATGTCGAGATAGTCAATGAATACGGGGGCTCCATGCCGGACGCCCGGGGTGTGCCGGAGGACATGCTACGGAAGGCAGCCACCATGGCCGTATGCAAGATCAATATTGACAGCGATTTGAGGCTGGCCATGACGGCCAGTATCCGGAAGCATATGGCGGAAAACCCCTCCCACTTCGACCCCCGCCAGTACCTTGGCCCGGCCAGGCAGGCCATCGAAGAGGTGGTCGCCCATAAGCTGATCAACGTGCTCGGCTGTAGCGGAAAGGCCTGATGGCGGCCCGCGGTCCAGGGGCCGGCCAGGACTTCGGGATGACGGACAGGTTATCCCGCCTCCTGTCGGCGCCCGGACCCGGGACAGAGGAGGAGGCAATCCGGCTCATAGGGGCCATGAATGAGCTCCTCAAGGCCCTGAACCACGCCTATTACGATCTTGACTCGCCCCTGGCGGAGGACGCCGACTACGACAGCTTGCTCCGCCGTCTGGAAGAGCTGGAGGCCCAATGGCCCGGACTTGTCGCCAGCGATTCGGTGGCCCGCCATGTCGGTGGAGGGCTCTCGGAGAAGTTCGCCCCGGTAGCCCACCGTTTTCCCATGCTGTCCCTCCAGGATGTCTTCAACCGTGAGGAGGTCGAGGCCTTTGTCGACCGGATCAAGGGCCGGCTGCCTGACGCCGTTTTCCTGGTCCAGATGAAGATCGACGGCCTGTCGATCAGCCTGACCTATGAAGATGGCCGGCTGGTCCGGGGTGTGACCCGGGGGGACGGGGTGACGGCCGGGGAGGACGTGACCGAGAATATCCTCGAAATCCCGGCCATCCCCCAGGTCCTGACGGACCCGGTTGTGGACTTGCTGGTCAGGGGGGAGGTCTTCATGCCCAAGGCCTCCTTCGAGTCGCTGAACGCCGCCCTGGAGGCGGAGGGGGAAAAGGTCTTCGCCAATCCGCGCAACGCGGCGGCCGGCAGCCTCCGCCAACTCGATCCCTCCATCGTCCGCGGCCGCAAGCTCTCCTTCTTCGCCTTTGAGGTCCAGCATACCGACCGGTCCTTCGACCGGGATTCGGATGCCCTGGACTGGCTTGGCCGGCTGGGTTTTTTCGTGATTCCCCATATGACCAGGGCCCGGACGGCCCGGGAGGTCCTGGAGGCTGTCGACGCCATCCAGGCGAGGCGGGACAGCCTCCCCTTCGGTATCGACGGGGCTGTCATCAAGCTGGATGAGCTCAGTGAGCGGGCTGTCTGGGGGGAGACGGTCAAGTATCCGCGCTGGGCTGTCGCCTACAAGTATCCCCCCGAACAAAAGGAGACCAGCGTTCTGGCTATCAGCGCCCAGGTGGGGCGGACAGGCCGGATAACCCCCCTGGCCGAGCTTGAGCCCGTCAATCTGGCGGGGACGACGGTCAGGCGGGCAACCCTGCACAACCAGAGTGTCATCGACCAGTTGGATGTCAGGATCGGCGACAGGGTCCTGGTCGAGAAGGCCGGCGACATCATCCCCGCGGTCGTCAAGGTCCTCCGGGAGAAAAGGCCGGCAGGGACGGTCCCCTACAAGCTCCCACGATACTGCCCCGTCTGTTCCGCCAGGACGGAATACACGGGGGGCGGGGCCGACCTCTATTGCACCAATACGGATTGTCCGGCCCAGTTGAACCGGCATTTGACCTACTTTGCCTCCAAGGAGGCCATGGACATCGCCGGCCTGGGGGAGAAGGCGGCGGAAGCCCTCACCTCCCAGGGTTTTGTCCGGTCACTGGCGGATCTTTACAGGCTGGACGCCAGACGGGAGGAACTGATCGAGAAGGGGATCGTGGGCCGCCAGAAGAGTGTGGACAAGCTCCTGGCTGAGATTGAGGCTTCAAAAAGCAGGGGGCCTGAGCGCCTGCTCACAGGTTTTGGGATCCCTCTGGTCGGCAGGCAGACAGCCAGGGCCCTCCTGTCCAGCTTGCCGGATATCCGCCAGCTGGCAGGGGCGGATGAGGAGGATCTGGCCGCCCTGCCTGACATTGGACCTGCGACGGCCCGGGAGATCAGGAACTGGTTCTCCCTGCCCCAATCGATTCGGCTCCTGGATAGCCTGGAGGCGTCAGGCCTGGTCTTTCGGCAGGCTCCCACGGAAGCGCAGTATCCATTGGCCGGCCGGACTTATGTCCTGACCGGAAGCCTGGTTTCCCTGACCCGGGCAGAGGCCAGGGCCGCCTTGGAGGCCCTGGGAGCCCGCGTATCGGGATCCGTGTCAGCCGCCACCAGCGCCGTCATCGTCGGGGACAGCCCCGGCTCCAAGGCGGACCGGGCCCGGGAGCTGGGCCTGCCCATCCTGGAGGAGGAGGCCTTCCTGGCCCTTCTGGACTCCTACCGGAAGGAGGGGAATTCCCCGTGACCCATCTCTACTTCCTATTGGGCCTGGCCGCGAGCGGGGCCATAGTCCTGGCCCTCCTGGTCATCCTGGTCAAGATGCTCCGCAATAACTGGAATCATGCCAACCGCTTGCGCGTCTCCTATGTCGCGCCCCTGCTCCTGATCCTGGCCATCCTCTATTTCTCCTTCACCCAGCTGGTCCCCCGCTCCTTTGATCTCCTGCAACTGGCCGCCCGCCAATACGGTGTCGTTGAGATCGATATGGATTCCGTCCAACTGGGCCGGAGTTCCCTGATCGCCGATGACAGGAGCTATTATTTTCTCCCCGGTACCTTCCAGGACCAGGACCAGGGCCGCTTCCAGATCATGTTCACGCCAGGGACCCGTTTTGTCATCCATGTGACCTATCTGGGGGATTCCCTGGACAAGTAGGCCGGCGGGGCCACTTTCGGCCTGATCGAAAAAGAAAGGGGCCCCTTCTTCCATAATGCCTACAGGAGGAGGAAGTCATGCTCCGTCAGCCCCCCATCGATTCCGATATGGCATCCGAACAGCGCGAATTGACGAGGAGACCAGCCAGTGAGTTCGGTTTCTACCTGGTTGCCTCCAACCGCGAACTCCTGAACCACGTGGAGGACCTTCTCAACCGCCGGGGTGTCTTCGGGGTCCTGGACTCGACCGGCCGGGTGCACTATCTGGTGGATGCCCGCAAGGGTTCCCCCTTCGCCGCGAGAAAAATCATGACGACGGCGGACCGGCTCCTGAATCGGCAGACAGACAGGCAGGAGGCGGGCAGGCTCCGGGTCAGGAGGGCCACCGACCTGGTGCTGGACCGCTACGACTGGAATACCCAGCTACGTGGCTACCGGCTCCTGGGTGACATCCTGAGGATGACGGCGACGGACATCTCCCTCCTGAATCCGGTCAGCAAACGTCTGTATCCTGAGATGGCCAGGCAGTACAGGTTGAAGGCCCATCAGATCGAAAGGAATGTCCGCTATCTCCTGGATGACCTGGCCAGGCGGGAGGGGTCCGGCCCGGGCGGGGAGGGGGAGAGGCTCCTTCCGGAAGGGGAGGTCAGCCTGCCCGTGGGGCGGACCATCGCCCGGCTGACGGAGGAGGTCAGGGCTGTCCTGGACAGGTTGGAGGAAGAGGGGGAATAGGGGGAAAAGAAAAGAGGCTGTCCGCGACGACAGCCCCTTTGAAAGTCCTTTCGGCTTGACGATCAACCATTGACTCTCGTCTTCAGTCCCTTGCCTGCCTTGAATGCCGGCGCTTTAGCGGCGGGGATCATGATCTCTTCCTTGGTGCTGGGGTTACGGCCTTTGCGCGCGGCGCGATGTCGGACTTCAAAAGTGCCAAAGCCAACCAGGACAACCTTCTCTCCTTTTGCCAGTTCTTCGGTGATGACGTTAAAAACAGCAGAAACAGCTTTTTCGCTGTCCTTCTTGCTCAGCTGTGTTTCGGCAGCCACCGCATTAATCAGTTCGGTTTTATTCATTTGGGAGCCTCCTTCCGGCAATATTCATTGCCTATTATCCTGTTCAAAGACTGTCTTGTCAAGCCTTTGACCCCTATGCATGTAACAAAAGGACCGGATTGGATGTTTTTTGACGATCCTGGTGATGAACCGGTCCCGATCTCTTGAAATAAGTCTTCCCAATGCGTTAACATCTGAGCAAGCAGAAATTTGCAGACAAGAATAGAGGGATAACCTATGAAAGCCAATAAAGATACCATGATATTAGACCTTTTACAGATGCACCCTGACGTGGCCGGCCGGCTCATGAGGCATGGCCTTCACTGCATCGGTTGCATGCTGGCCGCCAATGAGACGATCGAGCAGGCCTGCCAGGCGCACGGCCTGAGTGTCGATCTCCTGCTCGATGATATCAACAGCTTCCTGGGCGAAGAGGAAGCCGCGGCCAGCGAAGAAAATCCTGCCTGAACAGTGAGGACACAAGAGCTGTAAGCCGGTCCTCCAGCTCCTTATCACCCCCATGCGTCAACTGACACCAAAAAAACTCTTCCTGATCGTCTATGATCTGGCGGCGAGCGTGGTATCGCTTGGCCTGGCCGTCTTCATTTTTTATGAGGGCACCCTGCCGGCGAATATGTTCGAGAACCTGAAGCTGACCTGGTACATCTTTGCCCTGATCGCGGGGGTTTGTTTCCGTGTCAGCGGTTTTTACACGGAGATGTGGCCCTATGCCCGTGGTTCGCAGTACCTGGTTTTAATCGCGGGGACCATCCTCCAGCTGGCCCTGTCCGTAGGCGCGCTCCAGATCCTGGGTCGGAATTTCCCCCTGGCCGTCTACATCACCTACTGGTTCATACTCACCTCGGCCGTTTTCGCCATCCGGATCTTCTACCGCTTCTACCAGGCCCGGCGGCAGATCAGCCGGGTCAAGAGGAGGCAGCGGGGGCAGGAACGGATCCGGGTCATGATCGTGGGCGCCGGACAGGCAGGTGGCCAGATCATTGTCGAGCTCAAGTCAACGCAGTCGCTCCGGGTCCCCATCCTGGCCGTCGATGACAATCCGCTGATCCTGAACTACAAGAACAACGGGGTCCCCGTCCTGGGGGACAGGAACGATATCGTCAGGCTGGCCGAGGAATATCGGATCGATGAGATCATCGTGGCCATTCCCTCCGCCCCCAGCGAGACCCTCCGCAATATCCTGAAAATCTGCCACCAGACCAACTGCCGGGTGCGGCTCCTGCCTTTCTTCTCGGAATTGAGCAAGGACCGGGTCCACCTGTCCGACGTCCGGGATATCCAGATTGACGACCTGCTGGGCCGGGAACCCGTCAACTACGATATGGAGCGGGTGAGCCGCTTCGTCAAGGGCAAGGTGGTCCTGGTCACGGGTGGCGGCGGTTCGATCGGGGCGGAGCTGGCAGTCCAGATTGCCACCTTCCAGCCCCGGGTCCTGATTTTGCTGGATATCTGTGAAAACAGCGTCTACGAACTCCAGCAGGAATTGATCGCCCGCCATGGCAAGGCCCTCAACCTCAAGGTCCTGATCGGCTCGGTGCGGGACGCCAAGCGCCTGGCTGAGGTATTTGAGCGCTGGCGGCCCCAGGTCGTCTTCCATGCGGCCGCCCATAAACATGTGCCCCTCATGGAGGACAGTCCGGGTGAAGCGGTCAAGAACAATATCTACGGAACCTACAATACGGCCCTTACAGCCGCCCGCTACGGGGTGGATCGCTTCGTCCTCATCTCCACGGACAAGGCGGTCAACCCGACCAATGTCATGGGCGCGACCAAGCGGCTGTGTGAGATCGTCATCCTCATGCTCAACAAATACTGGCCCCACACCTCCTTCTCGGCGGTCCGCTTCGGCAATGTGCTGGGGAGCAGTGGCAGCGTCATCCCCCTCTTCGAAAAACAGATCAAGGGGAAGCGGGCGGTCACCGTCACCCATCCCGATGTGGAACGTTTCTTCATGACTATCCCCGAGGCCTCCAGCCTGGTGCTCCAGGCGGGAGCCTACGCCCGGGGAGGGGAGATCTTCATCCTGGACATGGGCAAACCGGTCCGGATTGATGATCTGGCGCGCGACCTGATCAGGCTCTCGGGACTGATCCCGGACGTCGACGTCCCCATCGAGTACGTGGGCCTGAGGCCGGGTGAGAAGATGAAGGAGGAGCTCTTCCTGGAGGATGAAATGATTATCCGGACAGAGCACAAGAAGATCAATATCCTCTCCCAGATCGACGACCCCGCGCTTTTGGGCCAGGAGATCCAGATCCTCAAGGGCCTGATCAATGAGAAGGAGACGGGCCTGAATGAGTTCCTCTGCCAGCTCCTGTCAGCCCTGGAGGGTAGCGCCGACCAGTCGGAATCCTATATGTTAAGCCGTCTGCCCAATATCCCCTATGATTCCACCCTGCCGCTCCAGCTGAAATCGGATAAGGCGGCCCAATCCTGACCCAGGCCCGAACTATTTAAGGAGTCCCCCATTGTCACACAAAGAAACCCTCCTGCTGTTTGATGTACACAGCCTGATGAACCGCGCCTTCTATGGGATTGCCGGCCGGAGCCGGCTGACGGCACCCGACGGCTTCCCGACGGGGGCCCTCTTTGCCTTCACCAATATGCTGCTTAAATACAAGGAGGCAGTCGGCCCCACCCACATTGTTTCGGCCATGGACAGGCCGGGCGATACCTTCCGGCACGATAAATATGAAGCCTACAAGGCGGGGAGGCGGCCCATGCCCGACGATCTGGCCCGTCAGATCCCCGTGGCCCGCGACCTGCTGGAGGCCCTGGGCTTCCAGCCGGTCGGCCTCGACCGCTATGAGGCTGATGACCTGATCGGGACCATGGCCCGCAAGGGTGAGGAGGCCGGCATGCGGGTCACGATCGTGACCGGTGACCGGGACGCCCTGCAACTTGTCTCAGACAGGACGGCGGTCCTCCTGTTGACGACACAAAAGGACGGTTCCGTGAGTGAGACCATAAGCCCGGAGACCATGCGGGAGGAATACGGGGTCGGGCCGGAGCAGTGGCTTGACGTCAAGGCCCTCATGGGGGATGCCTCCGACAATATCCCCGGAGTCAAGGGGGTTGGCGCCAAGACGGCCCTCCGCCTGATCCAGCGCTACGGGTCACTTGATGGGGTCTACCAGCACCTGAATGAGCAAAAGGGGGCCCTCCTGGCCAATCTGGAGCGGGACAGGGAGGCGGCCTATCTTTCCCGGGACCTGTCGGCCATCAGCCGTCAGGCCCCCCTGCCCCAGGCTGACAGCCTCCTGGAGGTCACCGCGGCCGACCTTGTCGATGAGGGAGCCCTTACTGAGCTCTTGACCCGCCTGGATTTCCGTTCCTTCATGGACCGGCTGGGGCTCAGCCGGACCGGGGGGGAGGAGGGGGAGGCCCCTGCTTTGGAAGCGGTCAGGCTACTTGAAAGTCCGGAGGAACTTCTGGCCGAGGGAGGGAGCGAGGCGGATTACGCCTTCTTCCTTCCCGATGGGGCTGGGGACGGCATCCTGGCGACCGAGGGGGCCTGTGTCAGGATCCGGGAGCCGGAAGTGGTCCTGGACCTCCTGGACAGGGAGGGGGCAAGCTTTGTAACCTGGGATTTCAAATCACAGCTGAGGAAGGCTGACCGGAAAGCGCCGGTCAGGCCGGTTGCGGATCTTATGATTGGAGCCTATCTCCTGAATCAGCTTGGCCGGGGCGATGACATCGACTACGCCCTCCGGGCCATCCTGGGCCGGGACTTCCAGGAAGGGGAGGACCAGGCCCTGCCCCTGTTGGCGGATCCCTGGGAAGGGAAGAAAAAGCTGGCCCTCCAGTTTCCTGCCGCTTTGAGGTCACAGCGGGAAGACCTGACCCCGAGGGGGCTGGACCGCCTCTACCAGGTTGAGACCGCCCTGGTGGGCATACTTGCCAATATGGAGCGCAAGGGGGTCCTGATTGATCTTGAGGCCCTTGAGGAGGCTTCCGCGGAAATGGCCGCGGAACTGGAGGGCCTGGAGACCGCCATCTACCAGGAGGCCGGCCGTCCCTTCAATATCAACTCACCCCAGCAGCTGGCGGAGGTCCTCTACCAGGATCTGAAACTGCCTACGGGGCGGAAGGGGCCGAGCGGCCAGTACAGTACGGCGGCCAGTGAACTGGACCGGCTCAAGGGCTACCATGCCATCATTGATCAGATTCTGGAATACAGGGAGTTTTCCAAGCTCCGGGGAACCTTCCTGGAGGGCTTGAAGAAGGAGATCGCGGAGGACGGACGGGTCCACACCTCCTATAATCAGGCGGTCGTCGCGACCGGCAGGCTTTCCAGCTCCAATCCCAATCTGCAGAATATCCCCGTCAGGACGGAAAGGGGAAGCCGGATACGGGAATTCTTCATCGCCCCGGCCGGCAAGCTCCTGGTTGGCGCCGACTACAGCCAGATAGAACTCCGCCTCCTGGCCCATCTTTCCAAGGATGAGAATCTCACCCGGGCCTTCCTGGAGGGGAAGGACGTACACCGGGTGACGGCCTCCACCCTCTACGGCAAGGAGGAGGATGAGATCACGCCCGCCGAGCGGGCCGTGGCCAAGACCGTCAATTTCAGCATCACCTACGGCATATCCGATTTCGGTCTTTCACGGGACCTGGGTATCGGCCTCCAGGAGGCCCACGGCTTCATTGAACGCTTCCACGCCAAGTACCCGGGTGTTGAGGCCTGGCTGAACAAGCAGGGGGAGGCGGCCAAGGAGCAGGGCTATGTCGAGACTCTCTTCCACCGCAGGCGCTATGTGCCCGAACTCCAGTCTCAGAACCGGAATGTCTATAATTTCGGCCTCCGGGCGGCCATGAACGCGCCCGTCCAGGGGACGGCGGCCGACCTGATCAAGATGGCCATGGTCCAGGTGGACCAGACCCTGAGGGAGGAGGGGCTGGATGCCGCGATCATCCTCCAGGTCCACGACGAACTGATCCTGGAGGCGGGGGAGAAGGATGCCGGGAGGGCAGGGGAGCTGCTCAAGGAAGCCATGGAGGGAGCTATGAGCCTGGATGTGCCTCTTGTGGCGGGGACCAAGAAGGGCCGGACCTGGGGGGCTATGATCTAGGATGTTTGTCATCGGCATTACAGGCGGAATAGGCACCGGCAAGAGCACGGTCGCCTCCATCCTGCGTTCGGTCGGTATCCCCGTCATCGACGCGGATTCGATCGCGCATGCCCTGACCTCGGAGGCGGGCGCGACCACCCGGAAAATCGCGGACGCCCTTGGTGGGGAACTCTTGAGGGAGGACGGGTCGCTGGACAGGAAGCGGGTGGCCGGACGGGCCTTCAGCGATAAACGCTTTCTGGACAGGTTGAGCGCCATCATCCATGAGGATGTGGTCCGGACCATGGATGAAAGACTCCGGGAGCTGGAGGAGAAGAAAACCAAGGTGGCGGCTCTGGATGTCCCCCTCCCTGTCAAACGCGGTTTCCTCGATGTCTCCGACCAGGTGTGGACGGTGGCCTCCGATCGTGAACTCCGGCTGGAAAGGCTGGCCCGGCGCGGCATGGAGGAGGCGGAAGCCCGCCGCCGCATGCAGGTCCAGATGACCCGGGAGGAGTACCGTGACCTAGCCCATCACGAAATTGTCAATGACGGCAGCCTGATTGAACTGGAAAGAGAGGTCCTGGAGCTCCTGAGGCAGGAACTGGGCCAGCGGGGCATCCCCTTCAAAGGCCCGCGCCCGGGAGCTTCCTAGACATTGAACCTGAAGAAGACGTAATCGCCGTCCTGGATGAGGTAGGACCTGCCCTCCGAACGCATGAGGCCCTTCTCGCGCGCGGCCGTCAGGGAACCTGACCGGTTCAGGTCCTCAAAGGCGATGACCTCGGCCCGGATGAAGCCCCGCTCAAAATCGGAGTGGATGATACCGGCGGCCCTTGAAGCCTGGGTTCCCCTTTTCACGGTCCAGGCCCGGAGCTCCTTCTCATTTGCCGTAAAGAATGAAATCAAATCGAGCAGGTGGAAACCTTCACGGATGACACGGGCCAGGCTGCTCTCGGGATAGCCCAGTTCCTCCCTGAAGAGGGCCTGCTCATCTGCCGGCAATTCAGCGATCTCCGCCTCGATCCCCGCCACCACAGGCAGGATGGGTACCCCCAGCCCCCCCGCGAAATCAACCATGGCCCCCAGGCAGGGGTCAGTCTCAAGATCGGTCAGTTCACTGACATTGGCGGCGACCAGGACCGGCTTCAGGGTGAGGAGGCTGAGTCCTTCCAGGAAATGGGGTTCCAGGCGGTCCGGTTTGAAGCTCCTGGCCGGCTCCCCCCGGTTCAGGTGCTCCATGAGCCTTTCGACCAGGGCCACCTCCGCCAGGACCCTGGGATCCTGGCTCTTGGCGGCCCGGCTCATCCTGGCCAGGCGCTTTTCCAGATGGGCCAGGTCGGCCAGCAGGAGTTCTGTTTCAACGATCTGGAAATCCCGGACTGGGTCGACGCTCCCCATGACCTGGCTCAGGCTTTCATCCTCAAAACAGCGGACCAGGTGGAGGAGGGCATCGACTTCCCTTATATGGGACAGGAACTGGTTGCCCAGGCCCTCACCCAGGCTGGCCCCCTCGACCAGGCCGGCAATGTCGACGAATTCCAGGGTGGCCGGGACGACCCGGCCCGTCTGGATCATGGTCGAAAGGAGGTCGAGCCGTCCGTCAGGCAGGGGGACGACACCGAGATTGGGCTGGATGGTGGTGAAGGCGTAGTTGGCGACCAGGGCCGACGATCCTGTCAGGGCGTTGAAGAGTGTACTTTTACCGACATTTGGCAGTCCTACGATACCTATTTTCATGGGCACACCCCTTACATTGCGAATAAGGCCCCGTTGACCAACATGATAACACCAAAAGACCGGAAGCAGGCTGTCGAATCGTCCGGGACCGGCGGCCGGGGGCCGGAGGTCTGAAAAAGAGGGGCAGGCCCGGTATCGACAATGGGGACATGCAAGCGCCGGCCTACCATCGACTGACCTCCTGCGCCCTGACCGGCTTGGACGGCGTGCCCGTCGAGATCGAGGTGTCCATCCTGCCGGGACTTCCCAATTTTGACATATCGGGCAGGGGGGACCCGGCCATCCGCGAATCACGTGACCGGGTCAGGGCTGCCCTTTGCAACAGTGGTTATCATTTCCCCAAGGGCCGGGTCATCGCCAGCTATGCCCCGGCCTCCCTCCCCAAGCAGGGGAGCGCCTTCGACCTGCCTCTGGCCCTGGCCATCCTGGCCGCCTCCTCCCAGATCGTGGCGCCGGCCGGCCGGCCCAGCCCGGCCTTCCTGGGTGAACTGGCCCTCAACGGCCGGATCAAGCCTGTACAAGGCCTGATCAGCCGGCTCCTGGCCCTGGGTGACCAGGGCATCCGAACCGTGATCGGGCCGGAGGAGGGCAGGCAGGAGGCCTGCCTGGTGGAGGCTGTCAACTATGAGGGTGTCCGGGATCTTCGTGAAGCCGTCAAGCGTTTCTCCGGAATCAGGGGCCAGGCCAGGCCCCCCCATGCGGAACCTTCCGCCCACTTCCGGCGGGGCCCCGGCCTCCTCCAGGAGATAGCCGGCCAGGAGGAGGGGATCAGGGCCTGCGTCATCGCGGCCGCGGGCTGGCACCCCCTGCTCCTCATGGGGGCGCCGGGCTGTGGCAAGACCCTGCTGGCTTCAGTCCTGCCCGAGATCCTGCCCCCCCTCCGGCAAAAGGAAATCCTGGAGGTCCTCCGTATCCACAGTGCTGTCGGCAGGGAGGGCCTGCCGGCGATCAGGTCGGGGGAACGGCCCTTTCGGCAGACCCACCACAGCGCGACGGTATCGGCCCTGATCGGGGGTGGCAGCCGCCTGCTCCCCGGTGAGTGCAGCCTGGCCCACAAGGGGGTCCTCTTCCTGGATGAGGTGACGGAGATGAAGGCCCGGGTCCTGGATGCCCTCCGTGAGCCCCTGGAGTCGCAGGCCATCCCCCTGGCCCGGGCCGGGGCCAGCTATACCTTTCCGGCTGATTTTCTGCTGATTGCCGCCTGCAATCCCTGCCGCTGTGGTTTCCTGCTGGAGCCGGGCAACTACTGCCGCTGCCCTGACAAGCAGGTGGCCCGGCACCTGTCCAGGATCAGCGGCCCCCTCTTCGACCGTTTTGACCTGGTCGCCCTGCTGACCCGGGTCGAATCCCGCCTCCTGGTCGATCACGCCGGCCGGGTCAGGGAGTCGGACAAGGCGGAGAAAATCAGGGAACAGGTGGCTGCCGCCTGGGCCCTGCAGGAGCAAAGGGCCGCCGGCGGGGAGGGGAGCCGCTTCCATAACAGCCGGCTCACGGTCCAGGATCCGGGCCAGAGCCTCCTGGTCCCTGACAAGGTCCTCAGCTTCGCGTCCGGCCTGGCAGATTCAGTCCTCCTGTCGGCCCGGTCCTTCTATTCCCTGCTCCGGGTTGCCCGGACCATCTCCGACCTGAAGGGGAGCGAGTACGTGACCCGGGAGGCTGTCGCGGAGGCCTTCCATTACAAGGCCCAACTGCCCTGGCCAGGGAAGGAGGCCCTGCCTTGAGCCGCTTCCGCCTTGCTGTCGCCTTTACGGTTGCCTGCGCCAAACACAGGATCAGAAACAGGGACAGGATAAAGATCCTCCAAGCGGCGGGTGGCCTGGAGGGTCTGGTCGATTACCTGGGGAAGGGCAGGGAGGAGGGCTCTTTCAAGGAGAGCCTGCTCAACCAGGCCCTGATGGGGGAGATGAAAGAGCTGGAAGGCAAAAGCTTTCCGGTCAACTGGCGTGCCCTGACCTTCCAGGAAGCCCACTACCCCGCCCGGCTGCGTCATATCAGCCACCCGCCCGCCCTCCTCTTTGTCAGCGGGGCGGGAGTCCCTGTCCTGAACCGGGACTTCACGGTCGGCATCATCGGGTCGAGGAGGCCCAGCCCTTATGGGGTGGAGGTGACCAAGGCCCTGGCGGCCAGGATAGCCGCCCGCGGGGTCCCGGTCATTTCCGGCGGGGCCAGGGGGATTGACGGCCTGGCCCATGCGACGGCCCTGGCGGCAGGTGGAAAAACCCTGGCTGTCATCGGCAGCGGCCTGGGTATCAACTATCCGCCCGAGCACAGGGCCCTTTTTTCCCGGATCGAGCAAGAGGGCGCCCTGATAACAGAGTATGTTCCGGGGACGGTCCCCCGGCGCAATCATTTCCCAGCCCGGAACAGGATCCTGGCAGGCCTTTGCGATGCCGTCCTGGTCACCGAGGCCTCCGCCTCCAGCGGTACCCTGATAACGGCCGGCTTCGCCGCCGATCATGGACGGGAGGTCCTGGCGGTGCCGGGCTCCATCCTCTCAGGCCATAGCCGGAGCTGCCATCAACTGATCAAGGACGGCGCCATCCTGATCGAGGCGGTCGAGGACATACCCGGCCTGCCGGCCGGTGAGGCCGGGTCGCCGGCCCTTCCGGCAGGGGCGGTCGACAAGGTCAGTCCGGCCGCCTGGGAGGACCGGCTGATCCTGGCGACCCTGGACAGCGCGCCCCGTACCCTGGCCGGCCTGGTCGAAGCCTGTGGCCTCGACAGGGAAAGGGTGGTCCTGAGGATGGCCCTCCTTCAAAAAAGCGGCCTGATCAGGCAGAGCCGGGGCCTTTATTCACGCTCAGTCTAAGGCTTTCCTGAGCGTCTTTTTGACAGATGGGGTATTCTCAAGTATATATTGGTAAGAATTCTGCATGGAAAGAAGCCTGGATTAGATGACAAAAACACTCCTTGTGGTGGAATCACCCGCCAAGGCCAAGACCATTGCCCGCTATCTGGGTGGGGATTTTGACGTCCGCGCCTCGGTCGGCCATATTCGTGATCTGCCCGCCTCGACGATCGGAGTCGACGTGGCCAAGGGATTCAAACCCCTCTACCTGACCCTCCCGGGCAAAGAGAAGGTGGTACGTGAACTCAAGGCGGCCTCGGCCAAGGCGGACAGGATCCTGCTGGCCACGGACCCGGACCGGGAGGGTGAGGCCATCGCCTGGCACCTGGCCCATATCCTCAAGCTGGACAGCCAGAGCGATTGCCGGATTGTCTTCAATGAAATTACGGCCAAGGCGGTTGCCCGCGCCATTGAGGAGCCACGTCCCATCAATGAAGACCTGGTCAATGCCCAGCAATCCCGCCGGATACTGGACCGGCTGGTCGGTTATGAACTCAGTCCCTTCCTATGGCAGAAGATCAGGAAGGGCCTGTCAGCGGGCCGGGTCCAATCGGTGGCGACCCGCCTGATCGTGCTCCGGGAGCGGGAGATTGACGCCTTCGTCCCCCAGGAATACTGGAAGCTGAGGGCCCTCCTGTCCAGGGAGGGAGAAGAGACGCCCTTCGCCTCCCTCTACCAGGGGGTTAAGAAGAGTGGCCGGGTCTCCCGCCGGTCCATCCATTCCAAGGAGGAGCTGGATGTCCTCCTGGGAGAACTTGAGGGCTGCGAATACCGGGTCGATGAGGTCAAGAAGGGGAGCCGGAAGCGGAGGCCCTACGCCCCCTTCACCACCAGCACCCTCCAGCAGAGTGCCTCCCGGGCCCTGGGTTTCACCTCCAGGAGGACCATGTCCGCCGCCCAGAACCTCTATGAGGGGGTCATCCTGGGCGACCTGGGCCAAACCTCCCTGGTCACCTACATCCGGACGGACTCGGTCCGCCTTTCCTCGGATGCCGTCCGCTCGGCCCGGGATCTGATCGAAAAAACCTACGGCAAGGACTACCTGCCGGCCAAGGCCCCCTACTACCGGAACAAGAGCAAGGCCCAGGACGCGCACGAGGCGATCCGGCCCTCCCATTTCGACCTTCCCCCTTCCCGGGTCAAGAGCTATCTGACCCCGGACCAGTACCGGATCTATGATCTGGTTTGGAAGCGCTTCCTGGCCTCCCAGATGGAGGCGGCCGTCTATGACAGGGTTTCCGTTGATATCCTGGCCGGGGAGAATCTCTTCAGGGCCCGGGGCGAAAAACTCGTCTTCACCGGCTGGCTGGTCCTCTATGGCAGTGCCCCGGCCACGGATGCCGGGTCAAAAAAGGAGGAGGCGGGCAAGGAGGACAGCGAACCCGACCTGGTCGATGTCCCGGAACTCGAAGCCGGTCAGGTCCTCCAGCTCCACCGGCTGGAACCGGAGCAGAAATTTACCCAGCCGCCACCCCGCTACACGGAGGCCAGCCTGATCCGGGAGATGGAGGAACTGGGGATCGGCCGGCCCTCGACCTACGCGCCGACCATTTCCACCCTCTTTGAGCGCCTGTATGTGGAGCGCGAGGGCAGGCAGCTCAAGCCGACCGAGCTGGGTTCCCTGGTCACGGGTATGCTGGAGGAGCATTTCCGGAATGTGGTGGATACCGATTTCACGGCTGAGATGGAGAATGAGCTCGATGAAATAGAGTCAGGGGCCCGTGACTGGGTTGATGTCCTGGAAGCCTTCTACAGGCCCTTCCACGAGGATGTCGAAAAGGCCATGAAAACCGCGGAGAAGATCGTGATCGAGGATATCCCCACGGGCAGGACCTGCCCCAGCTGCGAAAAGGGGGACCTGGTCATCCGGGAGGGGCGCTACGGGAAGTTCATCGCCTGCAGCCGCTACCCCGATTGCAAGTACACGGAGACCATCTCCGAGCCGACAAAGTCGCATTGCCCCAAGTGTGGATCGCCGGTCAGGTCCCGCAAGATCAGGAGGGGCAACCTGCTCTATTTTTGCGACAAGACAAAGGACCCGGACTGCAATTTCGCGGGCTTTGATCTCCCCCTTGACGGGAAATCCTGTAAAAGCTGTGGCAGCTATATGGTCAGCAAGCGCTTCCGGGGGAAGTATTACGAACGCTGTTCCAACAAGGACTGTCCGACCAACAAGAAAAAGGCAAAAAAGAAGAAGGACTGATGGGCGGCAGGGACCAGGCAGGGAAGAGGTCAAGGCAGGGGATCGCGGTTGTCGGCGCTGGACTGGCCGGTTCCGAGGCCGCCTTGACGGCTGCCCGCCTTGGCCTGCCCGTCAGCTTGTACGAGATGAAGCCCGGGGAGATGTCCCCGGCCCACTGCTCCCCCCATTACGCGGAGCTGGTCTGCAGCAATTCCCTCAAGTCCGACCGTCCCGATACGGCCCAGGGCTTGCTCAAGCGGGAATTGAGGCGGCTGGGTTGCCGCTTGCTGGCCATAGCCGACCAGAACACGGTGCCGGCAGGCGGTTCCCTGGCCGTGGACCGGGACTTGTTTTCAAGGGCCGTGACGGAAGCGATCCGGAGGGAGCCCCTGATCCAGGTCATTGAGGGAAGGGTCGAGTCCGTCCAGGGGCTCCTGGAGGACCATGACGCCCTGATCCTGGCCTCGGGCCCGCTGACGGCGGGAGGGCTCTACGAATCCATCCAGGTCATGACAGGTGGCCAGGGCCTCCACTTCTTCGACGCGGTCGCCCCCATCGTGGAGGGGTCCTCCATCGACAGGACCCAGGCCTTCCTGGCCTCACGCTATGGCAGGGGAGGGGCCGACTATCTGAACTGCCCGCTTTCCAGGGAGGACTACCGGGCCTTCCGGGAGGCCCTGATCCAGGCGGACAAGGCCCCTGTCCAGGCATTCGATCAAATCTACTTCAAGGATTGCCAGCCGATCGAGGTCCTGGCCGCCAGGGGGGAGGATACCCTCCGTTTCGGTCCCTTCAAACCCGTTGGCCTGACCGATCCCGCCACCGGTGAACGGCCCTACGCCTGCCTCCAGCTCCGGAAGGAGGACCAGGCTGGCGCCATGTGGTCCCTGGTCGGCTGTCAGACCCGGCTGACCTTCCCGGAGCAGCGGCGGGTCTTCGGACTCATTCCCGCCCTCAAGGAGGCGGACTTCCTCCGCTACGGGGTCATGCACCGCAATTCCTTCCTGAACGCGCCCCAGGTCTTGAAGAGGGGCTTCCAAAGCCGGCTGGATGAGCGGCTCTTCTTCGCCGGTCAGCTCTCCGGCCTGGAGGGCTATATGGAAGCCATCGCTTCCGGCCTGATCAGCGCCCTGCAGGTGGCGGGCCAGTTGCTGGGCCTGGAGGAAGAGGACCAGGGCCGGCTCTTGCCATCCCCACAGACCATGATCGGGGCCCTGACTGCCTGGGTAACCGGATCGGATCCACGAAACTACCAGCCCATGAACGCCAATTTCGGCCTCCTGCCGCTGGAGGGGGACCTGGGCCGGATCAGGAAAAAGGACCGGGGACGGCTGAGGCTCGAGCGTTCGGACGTCGCCCTGTCGGAGACGGTTTCGGTCCTGGAGGAACTTATCCCGTGATTCAAGAAAGCCCCCTTGACCTTCGGACCTCCTCCTACCAGTACCAGTTGCCGGAATCCCTGATCGCCCACCATCCCGCCGCCAGACGTGACCAGGCCAGGCTCCTGGTCATGAGGGGGGCGGACCGGATGGAGCACCGGATCTTCTCCGACCTGCCCGGCTATCTGGAAGCGGGGGACTGCCTGGTCATCAACGATACCCGGGTCATACCCGCCCGGCTTCACGGGAAAAGAGCGGTGACCGGCGGGGCGGTCGAATTCTTGCTCCTGGGACCGACAGATGAGGGGAACTGGCGGGTCCTGGTCAAGCCCGGCAGGAAGGCCCGGCCGGGGGACCGGCTGGTCTTTGCCGGGGGCAGGCTGGAGGCGGAGGTCCTGGCCCTGGAACCGGATGGGAGCCGGATCGTTGCCTTTGACCGGGCAGCTGAGCTCCTGACCCTCCTGGACCAGTATGGTGAAATGCCGCTTCCGCCCTATATCCGGGAAAAACTGGAAGACCCCGAGCGCTACCAGACGGTCTACGCCAGGGAGGCGGGTTCCGCCGCCGCCCCCACGGCCGGTCTCCATTTTACCGAGGCCCTGCTGGAGGGCATAGAGGCCAGGGGGGTCAGCCTGGCCCGTCTGACCCTCCATGTGGGGCTGGGGACCTTCCGGCCGGTCAAGGAGGCCCTGATCACAGACCATCTCATGCACCGGGAGAGTTTCAGCCTGTCCGGGGAGGCGGTGGCGACCATCCAGGCGGCCAAGGCGGCGGGGGGCCGGATCTTTGCCGTGGGGACAACCGCCTGCCGTGTTCTGGAAAGCGTGGCCCGGGCCCAGAAGGGGGCCGGACCGCTTCTGCGGCCCTGCGCCGGGGAGACGGATCTTTTCATCTATCCGGGTTTCCCTTTCAGGGTCGTAGACGGCCTGATCACCAATTTCCATCTGCCCGGCTCCACCTTGCTCATGCTGGTCTCGGCCTTCATGGGACGAGAGCCAATATTGGCGGCCTACCGGGAGGCCGTGGAAAGGCAGTACCGTTTCTTCAGTTTCGGTGACGCCATGCTACTCCTGCCCGGGGACGACAAGGAGGCTTGACTTGACTGCTGTCAGTTTTGAATTGAAACATGTCTGCCGGCAAAGCGGCGCCCGCTATGGCCTGGTCACGACACCGCACGGTTCCTTTGAGACCCCGGTCTTCATGCCGGTCGGGACGCGGGCCACGGTCCGGACCATGAGCCCCGATGAACTGAAGACCATAGGAGTGGAGATCATCCTGGGCAATACCTATCATCTCTGGATGCGGCCGGGCAGTGAGCTGGTGAGCGAACTCGGCGGTTTGCACGCCTTCATGAACTGGGACCGCTCCATCCTGACGGACAGCGGCGGCTTCCAGATATTCTCCCTGGCCAGGCCCAGGGATATAGAGGAGGAAGGCGTCCACTTCCGGTCGCATATCGATGGGTCAAGACATTTCCTGACGCCTGAGAAGGCGGTCGCCATCCAGAAGAATCTGGGCTCCGACATCATGATGCAGCTGGATGAGTGCGCGCCCTGGCCGGCTGAGGAGACCTATGTCAGGAAGTCTCTGGAACGGACCACCCGCTGGCTGGAACGGTCAGTCAAGGCCTGGGACCCGGCGGGGGGACAGGCCCTTTTCGGGATCGTCCAGGGGGGGACCTATGAAGACCTGCGGGCCCAAAGCGCCCGGGAGATCACCTCATTCGACCTGCCGGGCTACGGCATCGGGGGCCTGTCCGTCGGCGAACCGGCCGGGCTCATGTACGCCATGCTGGAGACGGTCATCCCCCTCCTGCCCCAGGACAGGCCCCGCTATCTCATGGGGGTGGGCTCACCGGATTACCTGGTCGAGGGCTCCCTCCGGGGGGTCGATATGTTCGACTGCGTCTTCCCGACCCGGGTCGGCCGCAACGGCACGGCCCTGACCTGGAGCGGCCGGGTGGTCGTCCGCAATGCCATCCACCAGCGTTCCGACCAGCCCCTCGACCCTGACTGTTCCTGCTATGTCTGCCAGAACTACAGCCGGGCCTATCTCCATCACCTGATCCGGTGCGGGGAGATCCTGGGTCTCCGCCTCCTGTCCTGGCATAACCTGGCCTTCCTCATCCAATTGATGGAAGCGATCCGGGCAGCCATCCGGGAAGACAGATTTCTGAGCTTCCGTCAGGAATTCTTTGATAAGTACCAAATGAGAAATGTTGCTGAACCCGGAGCCCTTTTATGATAAACTCTTTCTGTCCGGCCCTTTGCGGCTCTACCAGGAGGCCCATCCCTCCTTCTTGCCCGGACCGGGAACCATGAACCGAGGAGGATCATTATGACCTTATTTCCAATCTTGCTTGAGACCGCCGGAGCCGGAGTCGAGGAGAAGGCAAAGGGGGGCCTGACCAGCCTGCTCTATACCTTGCTTCCCTTCCTGCTGATCGTCGGCGTCATGTATTTCTTTACCATCCGCCCCCAGAAAAAGCGTGAGAAGAAGCTGAAAGAACAGCTTGAGACCATGAGGCCGGGCGATCAGGTCATGTCCATCGGAGGGATAATCGGCCGTGTCGCCAATATCACCGATGATGAGGTGACCATCTATTCAGGTGTTGCCAATACCATGCTTACCTTCAAGAAATCGGCTATCAATACGATCATCCCGAGAGGTTCCGAGGAAGCGAAATAAGCATAGGGGGCCCGGGTTTGACCTGAAAAGGCCGGACCGGGAACCCGAAAGAGGTCGGCGGCGCGCTGTCCCAGGACGGCGGGCCGTTTTGGCGTCTGATGATGTCGTATAATGTATAGGAGGGCTTGTGGGCGATTCCAGGGTCCTTGATCCGGGTGGAGCAGACGATTGGGACTCATTTCACGACATAGCATAGACGCGGTGATCGAAGCCAACGACATCGTCGATGTCGTGTCTTCCTATGTCAAGCTGGATAAAAGGAGCTCCCTCAACCTCTTTGGCCTCTGCCCCTTCCATGAGGAGAAGACGCCCTCCTTCAGCGTCTCCCCGGGCAAGCAGATCTTCTACTGCTTCGGTTGCCAAAAGGGGGGGAATGTCATCAAGTTTATCCAGGAGATCGAACACCTGTCCTACCCGGAGTCCATCCGCTTCCTTGCCGAACGCTCGGGCGTGACCCTGGAAGAGACGGAGGATGAGTTCTGGAAGGAACGTTTTGGCAGGCAGCGCGACGCCTATGAGGCCTTGCGGGAAGCGGCCGGCTTCTTCTATACCAGTCTGGAGGGCCCCCCGGGGGAGGAGGCCCGGGCCTATCTCAAAAAGCGGGGTATTGACAGGCGCCTTTACCGGAAGTACGGCCTGGGCTACGCGCCCCGGGAGGGCCGGGCCCTTTACGACCGGCTGGGCAGCAGGTCCATCCCGGATGAGGCCATGCTGGATGCCGGCCTTGTCCTGCCTGACAGGCGGTCGGGCCAGGGCTACTATGACTTCTTCCGTCACCGCCTCATGTTTCCCATCATTGATGTGAACGGCCGGGTCCTGGCCTTTGGGGGCCGGGCCCTGGAGGATAAGGGACCCAAGTACATCAACTCTTCGGAGACCGTGGTCTACCAGAAGAACAGGCATCTGTTCGGTATCCCCCAGGCTTCGAAGAGCCCGTCCAAGTTCTGGTTCCTGGTCGAGGGCTATATGGATGTCCTGGCCCTGGCCAGGGCGGGGATCGATCATGCGGTGGCGCCGCTGGGGACTGCCCTGACCCGCAACCAGGCCCAGCTGATCGGCCGCTACGTCGACAGGGTCGACCTTCTTATGGACAGCGACCGGGCCGGCCGGGAGGCCAGTATCCGTTCGGGGGAGATCCTGGAGAAGGCAGGGATCCGGGTCCGGTATCACTACCTGAAGGAGGCCAAGGATCCGGACGATTATTTGAATCAATTTGGTCGGGAGCGCCTGCTGGCGGCACTTTCGGAAAGCTATGACCTGACCGGCTACAAGCTGGCCCTCCTGAGACAGGATCAGGAGGCGGCCATCGGCATGCCGGAGAGCGAGTACCGGGACAGGGCGCTCGACCTCCTGGCCGCTGAGCCTGACAGCACCAGGCGGGAGATCTATGGGGGGCAACTGGCCAAGGAATTGCAGATCAGCCGCCGGGCAGTCAATGAGGAGATCGACCGCCGGCGGGGCCTGGCCCGGACCTCCGGCGGGCCCTCCCGGGCTGAGCAGGCCAGGACCCGGCCCCGCCAGGCCTCCGGAAGGCGGGGGACCGCCTATAATGGGACTGAGCTCCTCCTCCTCATGATGCTGGCCTATGACAACCGGCTGGCCTCCGTGGGTCTCAGGATCGAGACCGACCAGCTGGCCGAGTACGCCCTGGAGGAGGCAATAAAGGAATTCCTGAGTTCACAGGGGGTTGCCGCCCCCCTGTCGGCTGAGGATTTTTCCAGCAAGGCCATCCGCCTCATCGCCGGACAGGCCCTAGAGGACGCGAGGCAGGGAGTGTTGACACTGGCCTCCCTGCATTCTATAGTCGATAGTATTCTGGAAGGGGAGGAAAGAGAAGAGGGGGGTGAGGCCGGCGAGGGCCGGCAGCCCGATCCGGACCGGATCCATTCCCTGATCCAGAAGCAGTTGCATGCCATGGAGGAGAGCAAGCTGCCGCCTGACGCCCAGGAGAGGGTCTACCTGCAGAAGCTGGCCGAACTCCGGCTCCACAGATGGCGGCGTGAGGTCGCCCGGCTTAACCGCAGGGCGCGTGAATTGGAAATGGAAGGCTCGGAAGGCGAGGCGGAGGAATATTTTTCCCAGGCCGCCAAGCTGACAACAGCGGCAGATGCCTTTAGAATGATTACCCAAGGAGAATAGATATGGTTAATGATAAAGAAGAACTGATTGTCCTGGATAGCTGGCGGGAGGCCCTGACAAGGACGGCGACCCTCATGGCCGCCGCAAATAAGGAGGGGGCTCCGCCCCTGGCGGTGGATGGGTCCGTGGTGGTCACGCTGGCCCCCCTGCATTATTTGCCCGGCCTGGACCCGGCCCTGGAGGTCCAGTCGGATGACGAACTGGAACTGGATCTGGGTGAGCAGCTGCCTGCCCTTGAGGGCGAGGAGGCCCCACCTGAGGCGGAAGGCCTGTCCGTCACCTCCCTGACCGAAGACGATGAAGAAGCGCTGGATGGGGAGTTCGAACCCGATTCCGAAGAGGGGATCGACGAGTCCCTCTATGCCAAGAAGGAAGAGGAGGAGGAGGAAGGCGAGGAGTCGGATGACGAGGCCCTGCTAGAACGCATAACGGATGCCGATCTTGACCTGAACGCCATCTACCCCCTGATCTGCCACGGGAAGGACAATGACGGGGAGCTGGAACAGCAGGAAGTCCTCGACTACCTTGAACGGATCAAATGGGACGAGGAAAGGCTGGATGATGTCATCGTCATGCTGGAAAGGGCCGGCATCGAGGTCATTGATGAGGATGAGATCGAGCGGGAGATCAGGGAGAGGGACCGGAACAAGAAGGCCGAGGCCTTCAATGACGCCATGATCGTCGATGACCCTGTCCGCATGTACTTGAAGGAAATCGGCAAGGTAGAATTGCTGACCGCCGATGAGGAAAAGGAACTGGCCGCCCGCATGGAGGCCGGGGACTGGGAGGCCAAGCAGCACCTGATCGAAGCCAACCTCCGCCTGGTCGTCAGCATCGCCAAGCGTTACACAGGACGGGGCATGCATTTTCTGGACCTGATCCAGGAGGGCAATCTGGGCCTGATCAAGGCGGTTGACAAGTTTGATTACACCAAGGGCTTCAAGTTCAGTACCTACGCCACCTGGTGGATCCGCCAGGCCATCACCCGGGCCATTGCCGACCAGGCAAGGACCATCAGGATTCCCGTCCACATGGTGGAGACCATCAACAAGCTGATCCGGATCCAGCGCCAGCTGGTCCAGGAGCTGGGCCGGGAGCCCGAGGTCGAGGAGATCGCGGCAGAGATGGAGTTGACTCCGGAAAAGGTCCGGGAAATCATGAAAATCTCGCAGGAGCCGGTCTCCCTTGAAAAACCCATCGGGGAGGAGGAGGACAGCCATCTTGGTGACTTCATCCCGGATGAGGACGCGCCCTCGCCGGCGGATCAGGCGGCGACGACCCTGCTCAAGGAGGAGTTGACGAAAGTCCTCTCCGGCCTGACGCCCAGGGAGGAAAAGGTCCTCCGCCTGAGATTTGGCCTGGACGACGGACGGGCCAGGACCCTGGAAGAGGTCGGGCTTGAGTTCGACGTCACCCGGGAGCGGATACGGCAGATCGAGGCCAAGGCCCTGCGTAAGATGCGGGGGCCGAATATGAGCGCCAGACTCCGCGAGTACCTGGAATAAAACAGGGATATGAACCCGAGCGGGAGGCTGGCCTTGCTGGTGGACCTGGCCAGCCGGATACCCTGCCGCCGCCTGATCGACATCGGCTGTGATCATGCCAGTGTGCCCCTTGAACTGCTCAGGGCCGGCCACTGCCAATCAGTCCTGGTCACCGACCTCCGCCAGGGACCCCTGAGCGCCGCCCGGAGGCGGGCGGCCCGGGAAGGCGCCGGCCCAGGCTTTGAAACCCTGCAGACGGATGGCCTCGACGGGCTTGAGATCCAGAGGGACGACATCCTCCTGATCAGCGGCCTGGGCGGGGAGACCATAGCCCATATCCTGGGCCGTCACCCTATCAAGGCCAGGCGCCCGGCCCGGCTCATCCTCCAGCCGCAGACCAGGGAGGAGCGGCTCCGGGAGTGCCTGGACCGGCTCGGCCTGTCGATCCTGGAGGAGCACTGTGTGGAGGAGGGGAGGCAGGTCTACCTGGTCCTGGTGGTGGGGGCGGACGGGCCGGAAAGGGAAGCCCTGTCCCCCTTGGAGATCTATCTGGGACCCCACATCCTTCAAAAATACAGGGCCCTCCGTTCGGGCAGGTTGCCGGAAGGGGACAGGGCCCTGGAGGCTTATCTGCGAAAACGTCTCCGCCGGCTAAGAAAACAGGCCCCCCACCAGGGCTCCTCCCAGGCCCTGCTGGATGAATTTCAGAACCTCCTGGAGTTACCCTAGGGCACTTTTCATTTGAACCGGGGGTTCCTATTCCGTATAATGGAAGGGACCAAGGTCTGAGTCAGCCGGATGGCCGCGGCGTACTTTCGAAAGGAAGGCGCTGAGGAAAGTCCGGGCTCCCAGGGCAGGATGCCGGCTAACGGCCGGTGAAGGCGACTTCAAGGATAGTGCAACAGAAAGAGACAGCCGGACTCGTCCGGTAACGGTGGAAAGGTGAGGTAAGAGCTCACCGGTGCCGCGGCGACGCGGTAGCCCTGCAAACCCCATCCGGAGCAACGCCGTGGAGGAACAACTGTCGCCCGCAGGTTCCATGGAGGCGGCTCGAGCCTGCCGGCAACGGCAGGCCCAGATAAATGGCCATTCAAGACAGAACCCGGCTTACAGGCTGACTCGGACACTTGGTCGATCGTGGCAATCAGGAGATGATATGAAGAATCCGCCGCCAGGCATGTTTACCCTTGAAAGAGAGCGGAAACCTTTCTGGAGCAACAGGGGACTTGCCTTCCTGGCCTTCATCGTCCCCCTGGTCATCCTGGCCATCACCTACGCCGCCCTCCAGGTCTTCCCCTTCGGCTCCAGGCATTGCCTGACCGTCGACCTCTTTCATCAGTACACGCCCTTCTTCTCCCTGCTCCGGGACAAGTTGCTCACAGGCAGTTCCCTCTTCTATGCCAGCTCAATCGGCCTGGGGACCAATTTCTATGCCCTGTTCGCCTACTATCTGGCCAGCCCGCTCAACCTCCTCTTCCTCCTCTTTCCGCCGGCCTATCTGGCGGAGGGGGTCCTGATCGTCAGTCTGCTCAAGATCGGCCTGGCCGGTTTCAGCTTCTATCACTACCTCCGGGTCAGCTTCAGGCGGCGGGGGGCCCTGGCGATCGCCTTTTCCAGTTTCTACGCCCTCTCGGGTTTTGTCCTGGCCTATTCCTGGAACATTATGTGGCTTGACGGCCTGATCCTTCTGCCCCTGGTCCTCCTGGCCCTGGTCCGCCTGATCCGGGACGGCAAGTGGCTCCTCTACCCCCTTTCACTGGCCCTCCTCCTGGTGGCCAACTACTATGTCGCCTTTTTCGCCTGTATCTTCATCGCCCTCTACTATCCCATCCTCCTCCTCCGCTATACCAGGGACAGGCAGTTCCTGAAGAGGCTGCTGGTCTTCGGTAAGACCGCTGTCCTTACCTTGATCGGCACGGCCCTGCCGGCCCTGGTCCTCTATCCGGCCTGGACCTCCCTGGCCATCACCTCCGCCTCCGGCGACAAGTTGCCGGCCGCCGTGGAGCTGGCGGGGAGACCGCTGGCCTATCTGGGCCAGCTCTTTCCCTTCCTGCAACCCACTGTCCGGTCCGGGTCGCCCAACCTCTACGCCGGCCTCCCCCTCCTGATCCTCCTCCCCCTTTACTTCATCTCCAGCCGGGTCAGGTTGCGGGAAAAGATCCTGAACGGCCTCCTGGTCTTCTTCCTGGTCCTCTCCTTTGACACCAATGTCCTGGACTTCCTCTGGCATGGCCTCCACTATCCCAATCAGCTTCCCTTCCGCTATTCCTTTGTCCTGATCCTCCTCCTGCTTACGATTGCCTATGACGGCCTTCGCTCCATACGTGATTTCAGGTCCACCGAGATCGGCCTGCTCGGCCTCTGCCTGGTCTTCGTCATCCCCCTTGTCGCCGCCCTGGAGCCTGACATCAAGCTGGCGCCCTGGACGCAATGGGGGGCCCTGGCCTTCATGGTCCTCTACACCCTCCTCTTTTCCTCCTTCAAGTCACGCAAGTACAAGAGGCGTTTCCAGGCCAACGTCCTTCTGGCCGTCATGCTTTTCGAGCTCCTCCTGTCGACTTTTTCAGGCCTCTATTTCATGGATAAGAATGAATACTACGGCAACCGGGACGGCTATTCGGCCGGCCCCACGGTCCAGTCCATCCGTGAAGCGGTGGCGCAGGTGGATAAACTTGACGACGGCGGCTACTACCGGGTCGAGACCAGGCCTCACAAGACGTCGAATGACCCGGCCCTGTATGGCTACAGGGGCCTTTCCCTCTTCGCCTCCACCTCCCCCTCCGCCCCGGTGACCTTCTTCCGCAATCTGGGTTTTTACAACAACGGCATCAACAGCTACCAGTACCGGGGGGCCACCCTCTTCAGCGAGGCCCTCTTCGACATCAAGTACCTGATCCAGCGGGAGAAGTCCCAGGCCCTGGAAACGGAGCGGAGGATTGTCCTGGGCAATGACTATGTGACCGTCTATGAAAACCCCTACGCCTTTCCTCCCGCCTTCCTGGCCGACCGGGAGGCCCTGGACTTCGAGAGCTCCCACGGCAACCCCTTCAGGTCCCAGAATGACCTGGCCGGGGCCCTGTACGGGGAGACCCTGATCCTTTTTGAGGATTTGCGGCATGACCGGGTTGAGGGCCAGGGTTTGACGGACCCCTCTGCTGCTTCGGCCCGCTTCTCCCTCACCGGCTCAGGTCTTGACTACAGTGTCAGCTGGGTTTCGGCCCGGACAGCCCCCCATTATCTTTATCTGGATCTGCGGGGGCTTGAAGTCGAAAGCGCCAGGCTGGTCCTGGATGACGGTGAAATAACCTGTGACAGCTCCAAGCGGGGGATCGTCGAGATCGGTACGGTCCCGGAAGCTTCCAGCTTCACCCTCTCCTTCACCCTGAAGGAGGCGGCATCAGAAGCAGGGAATTTTGAGGCCAGGGTCGCCAGCCTGGATCCCAACCTGCTAGGGATCCTGTCAGAACGAGCCAGGGAGGGGGGCGTGACCGACTTCTCCCTCCAGGAGGGTTCCTTCCGGGGCAAGGTGACGGCCGGGGAGGAGGCCCTGCTCTTTATTACCATTCCCTATGACCCGGGCTGGAGGGCCAGCCTGAATGGACAGCCGGCAAGCATCGAAAGAGTCGATGACGCCCTCATGGCCCTCCGGCTCGAGGCGGGAGAGAATGAGTTCTCCTTCAACTTCACGCCAGTCGGCTTCTATGAGGGCCTGTATCTGAGCCTGGGGGCCCTGCTTGCCCTTGCCCTGATAATCCTCTGGCGGCTGGGCCTGGTCCTGATCAGGAAAAGGAAGGAAGAGGGAGAGGGCCGGGTCTGGCGGCTGTCCTTCAGGAAGGCGGACAAGGGGGAGCTCCCGGATCCGGAAGAGGGGGAAGAAGCCGGGGAGAGGGAGGAGGAAGCAGGCGGATCCACGGATCCCGCCGGTTCAGTTCCCCAGGAGCCTTAGCAGTTCCTGTCTCTCCTTGTGGCTGAGCTCCCGCAGGCTTCCCTCAGGCTGGGAGCCCAGGGTGATGTGGAGGATCCGGACGCGCTGGAGGTCGGTCACCTGGTAGCCGAGCGCCTGGCACATGCGCCTGATCTGCCGGTTCAAACCCTGGGTGATGACCAGATGGAAGGCTCTTTCCCCCGTTTTCCAGGCCCGGCTGGGGAGGCTTGTCCGGTCTCCGATCCGGACCCCCCGGCGGAGGGCGTCCAGGAAAGTCTCCGTGACGGCCTTGTCCACCGTGACAGCATATTCCTTCTCATGCCGGTGGCTGCTGTGCATAATCTGGTGGGCAAGTCCCCCATCATCGGTCAGCAAGATCAGGCCCCGGGAGTCCCGGTCCAGGCGGCCGACGGTGAAGATCCGCCGGGGATAGTCGATGAAACGGATGATGCTGTCCCTTCTTGAGGGATCACTTGTGCAGGTGATCCCCTTTGGCTTATTGAAGGCCAGGATGACCCGGTCTTCCTCGGGGAGGGGGGAGACCGTCCTGCCGTCGACCGTTACGGTATCCTCAGGGCCGATGACCTGGCCGGGCAGGGCCCTCTTCCTGTTGACCCGGACCCGTCCCTCTTCGACCAGCTGATCGGCCCGCCGCCGGCTGCAGACGCCGGAAGAGGCGATGTAGCGGTTAATCCGTATGCCCTTGTTCGGTGTCATAGACATCTTTCAAATGAGGGGGCGAACTCAGGACGTCGGAGGCATAGGGGATGACCAGCTTGAAGACGGAGCCCTGGCCCTTGACGCTTTGGGCCATGAGGTCATAACCGAGTTGGAGCGATATCTCCCGGGCGATAGACAGGCCCAGGCCCGTGCCGGGTTCCCCATGGGCCTTGTCCTCCTTGTAGAAGCGCTCAAAGACATTTTCCAGGTCGTCGGGGTCGATCCCGGTCCCTGTATCCTCGACAGCGATGAAGGCGCCGTTGTACTGCTTGCCTGTCCTGATCGTCAGGCTACCCCCGGCCTTGGTGAACTTGATGGCATTGTCGATCAGGATGACCAGGATCTGCTCAATCCGGTCGGCATTGCCCCATACCAGGGGCAGGTCTTCCTCGATGCCGGCGGTCTTCAGGACCAGGTCATGGTCCTCTATGATGCCGGTGAAGTTATTGATCACATCGCGCGCAATGTTGTTCAGGTCGATGGCGTCCTGGGTGACCGTGGTAGTCTCGGCCTGGATCCGGGACAATTCCAGCATGTCATTGATCAGGCGGGAGAGGCGGAGGGTCTCCCGGAGGAGGATGTCCAGGTAGCGCTTCTGGTCGTCCGGTGAGGTGACCATGCCCTCCGTCAGGGGCTCGAGCAGGCCCCGCATAGCAGTCAGCGGCGTCCGGAGTTCATGGGATACATTGGCGACATATTCCCGGCGCGTCTGCTCCAGCCGTTCTGCCTGGGTGATATCCCGGAAGAGGCCGACCGCCCCGTTGACCTGGTGCTGTTCACCCAGGAGGGGGGTGATGACCACCTGGATCTGCCTGTGATCCTTGGCGATGACACAGGTGACTGTCTTCTTTGTCGTCATGGCCTCATCGAAGAAGTGGTTGATCCGGCTCTCCTGCAGGAAGCTTTCGGGGCCGGCGCTATCCGCATAGTGCCTGTCGAGTCCGAAGACCGAGTAGATCCGGTCATTGTACTGGGTGATGTGGCCCTGGCGGTCCACGGCTACCAGGCCTTCACCGACCCCGTCGATGATCTGTTTGAGATGGATGGCCTGATCGCGCAACTGTTGGAAGGACTCCGACAGGTCTTCTGCCATCTTGTTGATGGTCCGGGCCAGGTCACCGATTTCCCCCTCCTGGGTCTCATCGGCCCGGCGGGTGAAGTCCCCCTGACTCATGGCCAGGGTTACGCTCCGCATGGAGTCAATGGGGCGGACGATCCGGAAGGCCGCGATGATGACCGGGATGACCATGATGACCAGGACGATGAGGGAGGAGGTGAGGAGGGCAAAGTTCAGGCTCTGGATGCCCGCGCCCATCTCCTTCATGGGTTGCACAAAGACGGTGCTGCCCAGGGGCTCGTCCAGCTCCTGGCCGATGGGGACACTGAGGATGATGAAGCGGTCCCCGGCGACAGGGAGGTTGATATGGCTCAGGCGATAGGGGTCGCCACTCTTCATGAGCTTGGTATGTTCCTTCACGACCAGGGCCTCAAGGTCGGCCGACAGGCCAGCCAGGGGTTCTGGCAGGTCGGTATGGTAGTGGATGCCGGCCTTGCTGTCGATCAGGTAGATCCAGTTCCCGAAAAGCTCATGGGCGTTTTCGACCAGATCGATACAGAAGGACCGCCCGTCCTCGCGGAGGGCGTTTTGCGAGATCAGATGGGCCCGGGGCAGGAGTTCCCGCGCCTTGATCCGGTTGAAGACAGGGTTGGCGACAAAACTGTAGAAGATGGCGGTCAGAACCGTCCACAGCATGATGGCCGCGATCAGGAGCAGGAAGATGCGCCGTACGAGGAAGCGGTTTCTCATGGTTTCCTCTTAGGTCAGGGCCTCGAATTTATAACCGACGCCATAGACTGTGATCAGGCCGTACTTGGGGTTGTCGCTGTCAATCTTCTGGCGGATCCGCTTGATGTGGGTATCGACTGTCCGGGTGTCGCCAAAGTAATCATAGCCCCAGACCTTGGACAGGATCTGCTCCCGGTCCATGACCTGGCCGGCATGAGAGGCGAGCAAGTAGAGGATCTCAACCTCCTTGGGCGTGAAGGCGACCACCTCATCGTTCACCTTGACCTGGTAGTTGTCCAGGTTGATCTCCAGGCCCTCGAAGCGGAGGATGGATGGTTTCTGGCTTGATTCCGTGTCCTGGATCCTGCGGAAGAGGGCCTTGATCCGGGCGATGACTTCCCGGGGGCTGAAGGGTTTGACAATGTAGTCATCAGCGCCAAGCTCCAGGCCCAGGACCCGGTCGATTTCCTCCCCCTTGGCCGTCAGCATAATGATGGGGACATTGCTGGTCTTCCGGATGGTCCGGCAGACGTCCGTACCTGACATCTTGGGCATCATGATGTCCAGGATGATCAGGTCGGGTTTCTCCTGCAGGGCCTTTTCCAGGGCCTCCTCCCCATCATAGGCCGAGGAGTGGGGGAAATGCTCCGCGTCCAGGTAGAGACCGAGTGACTCGTGGACGACGGGGTCATCATCACAGATCAAAATGTGAGGGGTCGTTGACATGAAAACCTCCTTTACGCGCAGGGACGCGCCGGGACATTGCCCTTATTATATATCAGACAGGGGACAGGTTCTGTCCCGGCCCTCCCGTGTTATCCTGAAACCATGCCGGAACTCATGTCTCCAAGCCTTCTATATGAGGATAATCACCTGCTGGTTGTGGTCAAGCCGCCCGGGGTCCCCTCACAGCCGGGACGGACGGCGACGCCGGATATGCTGGGACTCCTGAAGAGGGATCTGGCCCTCCGGCATGGCAAGCCGGGCAGGGTCTTCCTGGGCCTGGTCCACCGGCTGGACCAGCCGACCAGCGGGATCATGGTTTTCGCCAGGACATCCAAGGCCGCCTCGCGCCTGTCCAAGGCCTTCCGGGGCCGCGCGGTCAAGAAGACCTATCTGGCCGTCACCCGGGCCATCCCGGACCAGGATAAGGGCACCTTCAAGGACTGGCTTTCCAGGAAGGAAATCGATGGCCGGGTCAGGGTAGGGGAGGGGCCCGGCCGTTACGAGGCTGAATTGTCCTGGCAGCTCCTGGCCCGGGAGGAAGAGAGGGGGGAAGCGCTCCTCCTGATCGATCTTGTCACCGGGCGGCGTCACCAGATCCGGGCCCAGATGGCGGCGCACGGCCTCCCCCTCCTGGGTGACAGGCGCTATGGCCTCATGGACGGGCGCGACCAGGAGATGGCTACCGTCGCCCTCCACGCCTGCGGCCTCAGCTTTCCCCATCCGACCCGGCAGACCCAAATGGTCTTCTGGCAAGGGCCTGATGTCAACCCCTCCTTCAGTGGGGCTGACCGCCTGGCCTTTACCCGTTATCTGGAGTCCAGGCAGGGGGAGGGCTGACCCTCACCGGCAGGCGGCTTCCTGTAATAGGCCGCGACAAGCGGCAAATAGCCGCAGGCCCGGAGCCGGGCGTAGGGGACCCGCCCCAAGTTGGCCTTGTTGTGTTTCCCCGTCACGATATAGCGCTGGTACTGCTGCATATAGGTGTCAATGGCCCGGAGGGAGACATCTCGTGTCAGGAGGGGGAAGTACCAGCGGGACCAACAAAGGTCCTGGCCGCTGTCACTGTAGAATTTCCGGTTGAACTTCCGGTTGAAGGCCTTGAGGGCCCTGTCAGGCTCCGCGTCCGCCTTCAGCATCCAGCGGCGGAGGGAACGGGCGGACCGGCGGATACGGCCCTTCAGCTTCTTCAGGCTGGCTGGGGCGATATCCACCTCCCCCTTGTGGTATTGGAAACCCAGGAAGGACCAGGCTCCCCCGGGCTCCACCCAGACCTCCTTGTCCGGATTGACCCGGAGGCGGTAGCGGTCGAAGAAATCCTTGATCAGTTCAGCGTGACCCAACAGGTTTTCCTTTTCGTCAAAGACGATGATATCGTCAGAATAGCGGGCGTAGAGGATCCCCTGTTCAGCGAAATGAAGATCCAGCTCCCGGAGGTAGAGGTTGGCGAAGAAGGGTGAGGTGGGGGTCCCGGCCATGGCCCCCTTGGGCCCCTGCCTGACCTCCCCCTGCCAGAGGTAGCGGTCGTCCCCCAAGAGGTCAAGGAGGAGGTCGAGCAGGGGCGGGTCGTCCTGGATCTGTTCCCGCAGGATCCCGGCCAGGATATCCCTGTCAATACTGTTGAAGTAATCCCGGATGTCCGTCCGGTAGCACCAGAAGGATTCAATGTCCGGCTTGGAAGCCAGGTCGGTGAAGGCCCGCCTGACGCCGGTCGCCCTCCGGAAGGCATAGCAGTTGGGCGCCATGGCCCCGTCATAGCGGTAGAGGAGGTAGGCCAGAAACTTCAATAGCCAGTTTTCATCCTCTTCAAAGGTGTAGACGACCCTTTTCTTCCGGGTGCCCATCTTGTTGAGTTCCCGCCGCCTGGGGATGCCAAAGCGGAAGCTCCCTGCCTGGATGGCCTGCCCGATAGGCAGGTAGCCCCGCCTTTCAATGAAGTCCTCCAGCTCCTCCATCTCGGCCCGGCCCATGAGCCGCCGGTCCGTCTTATAATGGAGGAAGGCCAGCCATTCCTCCTGGTCAGTCAATTTCCCCAGCACGCTCTTCATGAAAACACAGCCCCGGCGATCCCGGGGCTGTGCTCGTGGGAAAGCCTTTGACGGCCACTTAGTGGCCACAGAACCACACGTGTACACAGCCGCCTGCACAGCCTTTTGGTGTGTACCGCTTCATTCCGGCGCAGACGTTCCTTGGAAACATCCCACTGCGGTCATTATGTCGTATAGGTTTTTCCGTTGTCAAGCCTGGGTGCTCACAGGCAGGCGATATTCGTCAAAATCGACCTCACAGGGATTTCCATTGCTGACCAGCATGAGGCCATCTGCTGGGGAATAGATCATGGCGGCAATTGTCCTGGCCTCGCTTTTTTCAGAGGCGTGCCTGCAGATACTGTTGGGGTAGTTGACATGGTCACGCAATAGAGACTTGCAGACCTCAACATCGATGGCTCCCTTGTGTTCCACCAGCATTTGAAGCATCCTGCCTGAACGGATTAAAGTATCCGCGCCCATGCCCATGTCATAGGGCCGGAGGTAGTCCGACTCAATATGATTGGCGTGAGAGAAGATCTCCTGAACATAATTGGTATAGAATTTTTCGGCCGTGGTTTCAATATTGATGGCGGCGTAGGGATTGGCAATCAAGAGATTCGTACCGTTGGCCCTTTTTGCGAATATTACCGCCCCAACAGCGTCCGAGAGCGTTCTCTGGCCCATTATTTTTCTGCATAAAAAAGTGGCGGGAACACCTGGCCTGGCGTCGGTGGTTTTCAGGCTGTTCCAGACTGAGGCGATCCCCGCGCTGTTCAGCCCCGTGCCTCCAACAATCCCGGGATGGGTATAGCAAAGGTACTCGGGATCCTGATCAGTAGGTAGGCTATGGAAAATTACCGAAGGGTACCATCCATCGACATCCCAACCCTGGCCGATTATGGCATTCCCTGAGCTGACGGCAGATCCAGCTGCAGCAAGCACGGTACAACCCTTGAAGTTTGTTGAAACCTTTTCGTCGTCATAGCTGCAGATCTCATCGAAGCAGTTGAGGAAGAAAACTTTCTCAAATCCAATTTCAGCCCCCTTCGCTATTCCTTCAATCTCCCTTATCAACTCCGGCGCGTATTCCTTGGCGTCAGGGAGCAGAAGTCCGGCATATCCCAATAATTCTTCTTCCGAGGGTGAGTTGCTGCCCTTCTGGGAGTTACTTATCCATTCTTCGTAGAAGGAATGGATTTCACCTCTAAGTTGCCGACCGTGTTGGTAGCCGCGTTCCTCGTAGTCACCTTTCAGTTCGACGAAATTGATCTTGCCCATATTAAACTGCCTCCCCCGGAAGATTCTCAACTTCCATGACACCTTCACTTCACCAGAATACTAGAACTGAAAAATGATAAAGTCAAGAATAAGTGCAACAATATGTCTCAATTTGTCCAAATTAATCAAAATAAAAAGGCCTTGACAATCAAAAACCGTCATAATAGAATCTAAATAACGCAAAAACAATCATTCTGTCTGGTGTGAAGAAGCCCAAAGCTTCATTGAATATTATTCATTAGGAGGAAATGAAATGAGGAAAAGTTACGCTATCGTCCTGGTGCTCATCCTGGCGGCCGCTATGCTCTTGTCTACAGCTTGCAGCGGGAAAAAGCAGGATGACCAAGCAGATGAACCAGGAGAGAAAAGGGATACGCTGGTAATCGGTACGGGCGAGGATATCACCAGACTTGATCCGCGGAGGGTTTTCGACGTCACCTCGCTGGCCCTGACCAAGAATATCTTTGAACCCTTGGTTAGAACGGACGACGCCGGTAATGTTTTGCCCGGACTCGCATTGTCCTGGGATGTCTCCGATGACGGTATGGAGTACACCTTCCATCTGGCGGAAGGGGTCAAGTATCACAATGGTGATCCCGTAGAGCCTGAAGATGTGGTCTTTACAGTCAAGGATATGGTTGAGTGCGAGTATTCCGCCCCCTATATGAATTTCATCGATCGCGCCGAAGTGGTGGATGACACCACGGTCAAGATCTTCTACAAATACCCCTACGAGCCTGGCCTACAATTGATTGCGGCCTATTCTGGGATTGTCAAAGAGAGCTTTATGGCAGATGGCGAAGAATCCATGTCCCGGTCACCGATTGGATGTGGACCCTATAAGTTTGTCGAATGGGTCCAGGGTGATAGGGTGGTCATCGAGATCAACAAGGATTATTTTGGCGAGAAACCTTCCATCAAGAAGGTGACCTACAAGATCATTACCAACCAGTCCACCGGCGCGGTTGCCCTCGAGAAGGGCGAAATTGACATGTATCTCCATCCGGACGATGCGGATTTGGCCACCTTGGAGGCCAACCCCAACCTGAAGGTGGTCAAGCACTCCAACGCGACCTTCTACTTCATGTTGCTCAATACCATGAATCCGCCCCTGGACAACATCAAGGTCCGCCAGGCCATAGCCAGATGCATCGATCGGGATGCCCTCATTGAAGCCTCACGTGAGGGGAATGGGATTCCCACCTATTCCTTGATGACCGAAGGTTATCCCGGATACGTCGAGGGCTATGTCAAGAATGAATATGACATAGAGGAAGGTAAAAGGCTGCTTGCTGAAGCGGGTTTCCCCGATGGTTTTGAAATCACCCTGTCTACCTTCTCCACCAATTCCGTGGCCATTCAATGCATTCAGGCAGACCTGCGCAAAATTGGCATAATAGCTGAAATTGAAGTTCTGGAAGCCGGAGCTTTCTGGGTAGCCATGGAAGCCGGTGACTTCGACATCACCTATTACGCCTGGTTGGGCTGGACCCCCGATCCCGATGTCGCCTTGTACCCCATCTACAAGAGTGATGAGATTTTGGGAGGCAACTACGGCCGCTACAACAATCCTGAGGTGGATGCGCTTCTGATGGCGGGCAAGGTGGAGCCAGATCCCGGGAAACGTCATGAAATCTACAAGGAATTCCAGGACATCGTAAACGAGGAAGTACCCTACATTCCTGTTTTGTGGAAAATCAGCAGCGTAGCCTTCAACAAGGATTTGGATATTGAGAGAATTCCCATCGCGGAAGGCTGGCAGATCCCCAGGATTAATGGGAAATAAGGCTAGCCTTATTCCGGAAATAGCTGCCGGCTTCCCAGGAAGCCGGCACAGCCTTGGGAATCGTTCCGTCAGGTCAGGAGTACTTTTGCAATGTACAAATATATTCTAAAAAGACTGCTGTTAATGATACCTGTTTTGCTTGGCATCTCCCTTATCATTTTCGCAATCATCAACCTCACCCCCGGTAATCCAGGCAAACTTATCCTTGGCGAGATGGCCAAGCCGGATGCCGTCGAAGCCTTGAATGAAAAACTCGGCTACTATGATCCCTTTTTCGTCAAATACACCCGCTATATGGGCAATCTGCTCCAAGGTGATTTTGGCACATCCTACCGGTCCGGCTACAAGGTTATCGATGACATAATGTTAAGGTTCCCGGTAACTCTTTTACTGTCCGCGCTCGTCATCGCCTTTACTTCTGTCATCGCGATTCCGATGGGGGTTTTATCTGCCCTTAAGAAAGATACATTTATAGACGGTGTTGGGATGGTCATCGCTTTGATCTTCCTTGCCATGCCCTCCTTTTGGTTGGGGCTTCTATTGATGCTCCTATTTTCCCTTTATCTCAACCTCTTGCCGGCGACTGGTTCCGACAGCCTTTTAAATTTCATCCTGCCGACCATCACCATGTCAGCCGGGAGTATCGCCCAGATTATGAGGATGACGAGGTCTTCCATGCTGGAAGTAATCCGCCAGGATTACATTAGGACGGCCCTGGCGAAGGGGGCGGAAAATTCAGTTATTATTTGGAGGCATGCCGTCCGTAACGCGCTTTTGCCGGTTGTAACAACCTTGGGCGCCAATTTCGGATACATACTGGGTGGCTCCATAATCATAGAGTCGGTTTTTGGCATGACCGGCTTGGGTATGTTGCTATTGACGGCAATTCGTTCCAAGGACATTCCCGTTGTCATGGGATGTGTCATGTTTTTATCCTTTGTGTTCAGCATCGTTACGCTTTTGGTCGATCTCTCATACGGCTTCATTGATCCGAGGATTAAAGCTCAATACGGAAAGAAGGCTTAGACAGATATGAACACATACGCAGTCAATACACTGGCAGAGCAGGTCGACAGGGAAAGTATCGGCTTCTGGCAGGGCGCATTTCGGCGTTTCAGACGTAAGAAGCTTGCCATTTTCGGATTCTTCCTTCTACTCTTCATTGTCGGGGTCTGTATCTACAGCTTTTTCGGTATCGATTATGAGACACAGGTTGTGGCGCAGGACGTTCAGAACAAGCTCCAACCCCCCAGTCTTGCGCATCCCTTCGGTACGGACGGTTTTGGCAGGGATATTCTGGCCAGGGTCATCTACGGGAGTCGGTTTTCCCTTTTAATCGGATTCTCTGTCATCATCGTTGCCCTCTTCGTTGGAGGGGCCATCGGTGCCATCTCTGGCTACTTTGGTGGCGCAGTAGACAATGTCATCATGCGATTTATGGATGTCCTCATGTCCATTCCCCCGACCCTCCTGGCGATAGCCGTTGTATCTGCCCTGGGGCCAAGTCTCTTGAATCTAATTGTCGCCATAAGCGTCGCCGATACCCCCTTCTACGCCCGGGTTATCCGATCCTCTGTTCTTTCCATCAAGGACAATGAGTACATTGAGGCTGCCGTGGCCACTGGCTCCGGACACGGGCGGATTTTGCTGAAACACGTCTTCCCCAATACGGTTCCGGCGCTCATTGTACAGGCGACCCTGGGAGTCGGGTACGACATACTCACAGCAGCCGGACTCAGCTATTTGGGTTTGGGCGTTATGCCACCCACGCCTGAATGGGGGAATATGCTCAATGAGGGTCAGCGCTTCATACGTTATTCGCCCTGGCTCGTCCTCTTCCCGGGTATTGCCATCATGCTTACAGTCCTGGCCCTTAATCTCCTGGGTGACGGGCTACGTGATGCCATTGACCCCAAGTTGAAGGACTAGCTGTTAAAGAGGTACAAGATGTCACAATTGATTTCAGTCGAAGATCTACACGTAAAGTACGAAACTTCGGAAGATACATTTTTCGCCGTAAACGGTATCAGTTTCAAAATTGAGGAGGGGGAAATTTTCGGCCTCGTCGGGGAGACTGGCGCCGGCAAGACGACAACAGCGCTTAGCATATTGAAGCTTCTGCCCAAGGATATCGGAAAGGTGACCAAGGGGGAGATTTACTTCGATGAGCTGGAATTAATGGGTCTTCCGGAAGAAGAGATGCGTAAACTGAGGGGATCCGAGATATCCATGATCTTCCAGGATCCCATGACCAGTCTCAACCCCGTTTTGACCATTGGCAGGCAAATCGGTGAGGCTATCGAGTTTCATTCCAAAACCAATAAAAGGGAAACAGAGGAGGAGGTTGAAAGAATCCTGGAGCTGGTGGGCATTCAGCCTTTCAGGAAGAATGAATACCCTCATCAGTTTTCGGGTGGGATGAAGCAACGGGTTGTCATTGCCATGGCCCTGGTTTGCAAGCCCAGGCTCCTGATTGCTGACGAACCTACGACAGCCCTCGACGTGACGATCCAGAACCAGGTTTTGAATATTATCAGCGAACTGAAAGAAAAGCTTAATACTTCAATGCTACTGATAACTCACGATCTGGGCATTGTCGCCCAGATGTGTGATCAGGTCGCCATCATGTATGCGGGCGAAATAGTCGAAAAAGGAAGTGTATACGATATTTTCGACAAGGAGAGCAAAAACCATCATCCTTATACCCTGGGCCTTTTTGGTTCACTGCCCAGCCTCCAGGAAGATACAAATCGCCTGAAACCGATCGATGGTTTGATGCCGGATCCCACGGCGCTTCCAACTGGCTGCAAATTTCACGAACGTTGCCCCCAATGTATGGAAATTTGCCGCCAAAGGATACCGGAAGCCTATACCCTGGGTAGCCATACGATTCAATGCCACTTATTTGAATCGTACAAGAGTGGAGGCAAATAGTATCGCTATGCTATTGGAAACAAAAAATCTTCAGAAGTATTTCAAGACACCGTCGGGAAACCTCCACGCCGTGGACAAGATCAATATTGCCATCGAAAGGGGCAATACCCTCGGAGTGGTAGGGGAGAGCGGATGTGGGAAGAGTACACTTGGACGGACCATCCTGCGCTTGTTGCCCGCGACAGGAGGAGAGGTTCTCTGGGAAGGCCAGGATATCTTGAAAATATCCAATCGTGAGATGAAAGCCATGCGTAATAAAATGCAGATCATCTTTCAGGACCCTTACGCCTCCTTGAATCCAAGGTTTTCGATCAGTCAGGTCATCGCTGAGCCCTTGCTTGTCAATCAGGTCGTCCGTGATTCGAAAGCCTTGAATCTTCGAATACGGGAGCTTATGGATACGGTCGGCATTTCCCGTAAGCTGGTGAATGCCTATCCTCATGAACTTGACGGTGGCAGGAGGCAGCGGGTAGGGATAGCCCGGGCCTTGGCCCTCTCCCCGGAATTCATTGTCTGTGATGAACCTGTCTCGGCGCTTGATGTCAGTATTCAGGCGCAAATCCTGAATTTGATGATGGACCTGCAAGAGAACCAGGGCCTGACCTTCTTATTCATCACGCACGATCTCAGTGTTGTTAAACATATTTCAACGGAAATTGTGGTCATGTACTTGGGACAATGTATCGAATCGGGGAAGCCCCAGGAAATCTTCGATGACCCCAAGCACCCCTATACACAGATACTCCTTAAGTCGATTCCGATACCGGACTTGAGATATCGTAATCTTGAACGTACGATTATCAAAGGTGAACTTACCAGCCCAATCAATCCTAAGCCGGGTTGCCGTTTTGCCCCAAGATGTCCCTACGCCAAGGACATTTGCAGAGAAGCCGATCTGGAACTGAAAAATATTACACCAACGCATAAAGTAGCGTGTACGCTCTATCCCTGAAATATTTATTTGGCTTGACGAATAGGGGAGTAAAAATGAGTGAGAAGCATACTGGATACAAAGGTGGGGCTCCCGCTGTGCGCCAGAATAAAATCCTGGAGTACATCGAGCAGAAGAAGGGGGCGAATACCAAGGAGCTTGTCGAAATATTCGGGGTTTCCATGGCGACTATCCGGCGCGACCTGGATGAGTTGCATAATCAGGGTGCCTTGCGCAGAACCCATGGAGGAGCCGTATGCAACCGTATCCACAAGGCTTACGAGCAACTCCACAGTGAGAAAATGTCAGTCCATCCGGACGAGAAACGCCGGATCGGTGAGGCGGCCTGCTCAATGATCAAGGAAGGGGAGACCATCCTGCTCGACTCGGGTACGACGACTTATCCGATAACCCTGGGCCTTGCCGATGTCCGAAATATCACAGTCATTACCAATGACCTCTATATCGCCTATAATATTGTCCTTCACCGTAGCTCAAGGGTAATCATGACCGCGGGTGTGCGGACAGATGGTTACTACACCCTTGTAGGCAGTTACGCCGAGGAATTCATCAATAATATCAATGTGGACAAAGTATTTCTTAGCGCCGATGCCGTTGATGAAAGAGCGGGTGTAACCAACTCCAGCTTCTTCGATGTGGGGATCAAGCAGGCCATGTTGAAGGCCGGTGATGAGAAGATCCTGGTTGCCGACAGCAGTAAATTTGATAAGGTGTCCTTCATTCGTGTCTATGGGATAGAAGAAATCGATACTATTATCACGGATAACGGCTTCAGCCATGAACAAAGAAGACGTTATTCGGGCCTGGCCAACCTGATAACGGTTTAGTATTGAGAGAAAGGGAGAGCCCGTGAAATTTGCCTTCATTACACTTGATTTCAAAAGATATCCCCTCGACTTCTGTTTTGAATGTGCCAGCTACTATGGTTTTGACGGTGTTGAGATCTGGTGTGGGAGGCCCCATGCGCATCCTGACGATATGGACCAGGAAGCTGTAAGGAAGATTCTTACCTTGAAGGACAGGTACCAGCTTGAGATCCCCATGCTGGTCCCCGCGGAGCTCAATGTTTCCAGAAGCCTGGCTTCCCTGAATGAGGTCGAGAGAAAGCAGGCCGTGGAGAGCATGAAAAGGCACCTTGATCTGGCGAAGTCCTTGGGGTGTCCACGTGTCCTTACCGTGGCAGACCATCCTGGTTACAGTCAGGACCCGGACCTTGTCTGGGCTGCCTTTGTCCAGAGTATCCGGGAACTGCTTGTCCATGCCTCCGGGACGGGTGTGAAAATTTCAGTTGAACCCCTTACGGCCATGGAAAGCCCAGTTGTCTGTACAGCCGATGATTGTGTTCGACTGAAGAGAGCTGTCGACCATCCACAACTTCACTTCCTTATGGATATGGTGCCGCCCATTCTTGCCTTTGAGCCTTATTCAGATTACTTTTCCAAGCTGGGGAACAAGATGGATTACATACATATCTGCAATACGGATGGGGTCAGCGACGCGCATCTCCGGCTGGAGGATGGCATAGTCCCCCTGGAGGATATGCTGACTGTCTTCCAACGTTGGGGCTATGATGGTTATCTCTCAACAGAGTTGTATTCAGAGAACTATCGGGACCCGGAACTTTTTCTAGCCAACTCGGCCCGCATCCTCAGAGGGATCTGTCAAAGGCTGGGTATAGACAGCAAGATCGGACAACTGAAACGCCGATGACTCACCTCCTATGGGGCAGGAAGAGCCTCAGCTGGGAAATACATTGTTTTTCAAGGCCCTGATGTAGGCATCCATGTGGCTATCAAATTCCTGGAGGGTCTTTTGAAGATCCTTCTCCTCCAAGCCCTGGAGGACACGCCGGTGCTCCAGTGCTTTTTCCTTGAAGGTTCCCAGGGTTATGGTATTGCGATTCATGACCATGAGCAATTGATAGAATAGTATTTCCAGAATCTGGGCCCTGTGTTTGCTTCCCGAAGCCCGCCACAGGTATTCGTGGAACTGCAAGTCCCTGGAATTCAGCTGGTAGAGCATGCTGTGCGGACTCTTGGGGTCATACTCATAGGACAACATATCCGCTACGATTGTCTTTAGTTCCTCCATATCATCTCCATCAAGCAGATCCTGATCGAGGAGGATTTCCAGTATCTGTTTCTCCAGGCTCCTGCGGATTTCAAAAATCTCAAGTGACTCCTCCAGGGCCAGGTCCAGGACGGAATTACCTCTGCGCGGTAGGAAGGTTACGATACCTTCGACATTCAACTGACGCATGGCTTCACGAACAGGGGCCCGGCTTATCCCCAATACGGATGAAATATTCGATTCAATAAGCCTGTCCCCACTCTTGTAATGGCCGCTTAATATATTGATCTTTATATAATCGACCGCTATATCACTTAGACTCTTTTTTTGATTCTCCTGTAAAAATGGCATTTTGTATCACCTGCTCCTTCGGACTAAGCGTTGAAAACTCGAGCCTCAGTAATATCCGCAGTTAGCGCGTCCAAGGCGAGGCCGACTAGTTTATAACGCAGGTCAAACTGTTCGTCTTTTGATTTGGCGGGATCTCCCAGTGGATAGGGGATGGAAATGGTAGCCACCAGCCGGTTGACCCCCACCGTCTTTGAAACGGGGATCAAATTGGCCATCTGGACGATGGTGATGCCGGCTTTCTCTATTTCATTGGCAATCGTTGCGCCGCAACGGGTACAGGTACCTCAGGTGGAGGTCAGGATTGCCGCGCGTATTCCGTTTTTTTTCAGCTGTTCAGCCATCTCGCTACCCATACGGGCTGCTTCCGCCTGTGTGGTCCCGGTTCCCACGGTGGAGAAGAAATAGTTGTAGACAGCTCCTATTTTACCTTCTTTTTGATGGGCAAGCAGGGCATCCAGGGGCAGGATAACGTGAGGATCATTGTTGGCCGCGCCCGGATCGAAGCCGGCGTGAATAGTCAAATAATCCCCTTTCATCAGACCCTCCCTAGCCTTGATGTCATACTTCCCCCATCTAGTTGCAGAGGCGGATTGTATGCGGTCGGGATTGCCCGCGGGCACAATGCCGCCTGTGGTTATGAGGGCTACCTTCGATCGGCTGAGTTCGTCAGCAGTGAGGGCGGGCGCAATGGGGGTATGCTCAAACTTCGGAATTTCAAGTTCGGATGTGAAGGGGAGTCCTTGAATTTTTTTAGACAACATGGAAAGTACCCGGTCTACAGCAGCTACAGGAGGATCGGGCCAATACTGTCGCCGACTCCCACGGCCAAAATAACCCTCCTGGCCAGCAGGCAGGAGGGGCTCCCCGTTGAGAAGCTTCAAAGCATAAGTCGTCATCGCGGCTACATCCCTCTTCATGGATGCCGCGCTGACCCCACCTTTAAAAACAAGGACATTGGATCGATACAAGGCAAGGCCGGGATTCTCCACATTCATGGAGGTCAGGACGGGGATCTCGTATTTATCTTGTATCGCCTTACAGATTTTGCCGCAGGAGATGCCGTATCGGCCGGCGCGAAAGGCGGGGCCCGCGAAAAATATGTCGGGAGCCTTGCCTTCAATCAAAGCCAGAGTCTCTTCAAGGGCTTCTTGCCCGGAACTGCTCATATAGTTGTCACCGGCGATCAGGGTGTGAGTTACTTCCACCTGGCCCCCCAGGGCCTCTTGTATAGCGAGGGCAGGGCCAACAGGCCCTTCACGAATTAGGGGTCTGAGATCCGCTTCCTCTTCACCACCGATTTGGCCAAAAAATTGATTCACATAGACAATCGCTTTCACACCATTTTTCTCCTATTAATACTCTGCTACTGTCTTGACCGACCAGCCAACTACCTGATCGCCACAGAACATGGCATTATTTTCAAGAATGATAGATCCGTCCGGGCGGACAGAGGGTCCAAGACTATCATCCTTGCTCCAGCCGCCCGACAAACCGTCCCTGGCGAGGGATTCCAGGTCGCCCAGAACGATTTCCATGGCAGGGAGTTCAATCAGGGTGGATACATTCCCGCAAGAGACAATCGCGTCGGCCCTCTCGTCCATGGAGACCAGTGGCTGACTTGCCCCATCCCTTCCCGTACATTCGTTGGTCAGCCCCACCGTCTTGACACCTGCTTTCTCCAATGAAACGATACAGGCGATAAAATCCACATCAGGATTCCCGTAACCTTCTTCGACGACAATAGCTGAATCAGCTCCCAGGCTTCCCGCGATTTGTGCAACAAACTGGGCTGCCCGCTCTTTCTGCTCGAGTGCGACATTCAAGTTGGACATGATGACCCCGAGGAAATTTAGGCTTTTGCCATTCTCATTGAGTAAACTCCGGATCAGGGGAAAATTCTGGAAATCATAGGTTGACCATTTGGAGGAGCTGGGCATGAAGGAACCGGAAACCAGGGCCCCATCCAACACTTCATTCGGATTCATAAGGGTGGGCAGGATATGGTTGCAGTCCCAGCCGTAAAGCAAGGTATTGTAACCCATTTCTTCCATTTGTGATTGCGGCTGCAGGACCAAGGCAAGGCTTGGTAAGTCATCAAACTTGCTGTCCCGTTTCACCAGTGCCTCAAATTCGAAGACTTCCTCATAATCAGGAGCTAAATTTTTTGTAACGGCACCGACATATTCTGCCAGGCGGAATCCGGCCCAACGCAAGGCTCTATTCCTCTTTTGCTGTTCAAAGTATTCGAAATCCTCATCGGTATGGGCGACGAGAACAAGATTCTTGAGCTGTGAGAAGTAGCTGAATTTTGCCCCCTCGCCCGCCATATCGATCAAGCCATCCTGAAAACCACCATAATGCTTACCCACGACGACCACACTCATGCCTTTGAGCGCCTTTGTCTGTCCCGCTCCTGCCTGTAGCAGGGGACCGGTCACGCCAGGGAAGACCGGGCCGCCGCCGACCCGGTAACGGGGCTCTATGGCGTCTTTCACCGGCAAGAGACGGACCGGATCCCCGGGGTTGACGATATACAGTTCTGCCTCTGTGATGTGTTGGTCTTCCAATACAATGGACAGGGCTTCTTCCTTATTGATGGTCAGTATCCCATCACGAAATTCGGTTCTATTTCCAAAATCGAGTGTTTCGACCTGAAAATTTGCCAGTCTAAGTTTCACCTAACTCATTACCTGCCTTGATCTAATGTCGATTGTATACAATCGTTAACACCATTGTACTTTAAAAGAAAATAATTTCAAGCTTTCACCTACATGAACTTGATTCGGCCGCATTATCTGTTTTTCCGTTCTCAAGTCAGGGAGGCAGAAACCTGATATTGACTGTAATCCCGGGCCCGGCTAAGCTTGGAGCGGGGGGTGGCATAGTTGCCTTATTTTGAAAACCAGGGCGCGTCTCTTTACTACGAGCTGGCCGGCTCAGGCAAGGCGCTTGTTTTCCTTCACGGCGCCAGCTGGGATGGACGCCAATGGGGGAGGCAGGTCGATTATTTTTGTCCAAACTACCAGGTCATTACCCTGGACGCCCGGGGGCATGGGAGATCCTCCCTCCCGGCAGGTGAGCTGTCACCAGATATGTTTTGGCAGGACCTGGTGGCCCTGCTGGATCATCTGGATCTTCCCAGGGCCATCCTCTGCGGACTGTCCCTGGGCGGCCATATCGCTATTCAGACAGCCATCCGGGCGCCGGAAAGGGTAGAAAGCCTGATCCTGATCGGCACGCCTTTCACCAATAAGTTCAATCGCTTTGAGCGCCTCCTGGTGCCCGTCAACCGGTTTTGCCAACGGCTCCTGCCCATGACCTGGATTGCCTGGCTCTCCTCCCTGGCCTTGGGCGGCAAGGATCCCGGGGCCAAGCGTTATATCCGGGATGTGGTGGGGAGCCTGGACCATGATGTCTTCAACAGGGTCTGGAAGGCGGTGACAAGTATGGAGAGCCGGGAGGGGCTGCCTGCTATAGACTGCCCCACCTTGATCCTGATCGGCCAGCGGGATTGGATGACGAGGAGGCAGCAGCAGTATCTCCATGACAAAATCCGGGGGTCCCGTCTCAGCGTCATCAAAAACGCGGGCCACGGGACCGTCTTTGACAACCCAGACCAGCTGGAGCGGGAGATCGAAGCATTCATTGAGGGTTGATGGCTCCGGATCAAAAAAGAATGCCCTTGGAGTATGTCAGAATTCTCCCAGGGCATCCCGTCTGGTCGAGGTGACAGGACTTGAACCTGCGGCTTCTTGCTCCCAAAGCAAGCGCGCTGCCAACTGCGCCACACCTCGCAGTTCACATCATAAGGGCGGACGGGCAGGACGTCAACCGTCCGCCACTTGACAATAGCCGCTCATCTTCCATATAATCACGAGGCGCCGTTCAGGGCATTAGGGCCATTAGCTCAGTTGGTCAGAGCAGCCGGCTCATAACCGGTCGGTCCGGGGTTCAAGTCCCTGATGGCCCACCAGCATGACAAGTAATGGGGGAGTTCCCGAGCGGCCAAAGGGGGCAGACTGTAAATCTGTTGTCAACGACTTCGGTGGTTCAAATCCACTCTCCCCCACCACTGTCAGCCGGATCGCCCCCAGTGGGCGATCTGCTTTCTAAAGAAGACCTGCCGGTGTGATGGAATGGCAGACGTGTCGCACTCAAAATGCGATGGGGACATCCCCGTGCCGGTTCGAGTCCGGCCACCGGCACCAAATCGTTCAAGATCCGCTCCAGGGGCGGATCTTTTTCAAGTCAAAGGAAGCCGGGTCTGACTATTTCACCTATAATGGATGACATAGGGAAGCGGTGGAGGAAAAATCATGGACATTTCACAATTGCTGACCAGGAACTTCTTTCATCCCAAAGCGGATGAAGTCTTTTATCCCTTCCTGTTGGATTCAAAGTATCCCTGGGAGCTCCTGGGCCGGATCGGTTCTTTCATCCTCGGCCTGGGACCCCAGCTCTCCTCCGACCTTTACAGGCAGGGAGGGGAGGGGGTCTGGATCGCCCGCTCGGCCAGGATCGCGGAATTTGTGACCATCCAGGGGCCGGCCATCATCGGGGACCAGGTCCAGGTGAGGCCTGGCGCCTTTATCCGGGGCAATGTCTATGTCGGCAGGGGCTCTGTCGTCGGCAACTCAACGGAGCTTAAAAATGTCCTCCTCTTCGGTGACGTCCAGGTCCCACATTTCAATTATGTCGGGGACAGTATCCTGGCCTACGGGGCCCACATGGGCGCCGGTTCCATCACCTCCAATATCCGGGCTGACCGTAAATTGATCTCGGTCCGCTACGGGGAGCAAAAAATTGAGACGGGTCTGCGGAAATTCGGCGCCATGATCGCTGAGGATGTGGAGATCGGCTGCAATGCCGTCTTGAATCCCGGCATCCTCCTGGGGGCCGGGTCTATCGTCTATCCGCTCTCCTGTGTCCGCTGCTCTGTCCCGGCCGGCCATATCCACAAGAATGAGGGTAGCCTGATCGCTTACAGGACCGATAACTAGGCCGTCTTTTCCAGCCATATGCTAGAATATTGGCATGGTTTTGGCACTTTTTGTTATCTTTTTCAGCGCCCTTTTCCTGGTCTGGCAGGGCACGCTTTCCCTTGAAATCGGCTTCGGCCTCATGGCCGTTTCAATCAGTGCCATCATCTGGAGGCGGTTGCGGATTTTGCAGACCCGGCGGAGGATCCGGCGTGAGGTCAAGGAACGCCGGGCCAAGTGGGGCGGTATCCTGACCGTCGTCTCGGGCCTGTCAAGCTTCACCGGCACCCCCTGCCACTTGTTCATAACCCGCAACGATGAGCTGGTCGTCGAGGACCTGGCCGGCGCCAGGATCATCCCCCTGTCCGAGGTGGAGCGGATCGGCCTCTTTTACGGGCAGACCCTGGAGAAACAAAGTGACAGGCATTTGATGAGGAGCCTGAAATTTCCCTCGGTCCCGCATTTCTCAAATGTCAGGGCCTGGGTCGCCCGGAATCCCCAGGCCAGAAAACGGCTGATCCTGGCCATCCGCTTCGGTCAACCCCTCAATGAGCTTGAGTATTCGGAAATGGCGGTCTTCTGTGACCTGGATAATGTCGGGAACATGCGGGCCTTTGCCCTCCGGCCTGAAATCGCCGTGAAGGTCATGGTTCTGGGCAGGCGTTCAGCGGCCACCCGGAAGGACCGGGAAAATATTGACGCCGCTTCCCGGGAGGCGGATTACAAACCCCTCCCCTGGGAGCTGTCCCATCACCTGGCCGGCAAACCGATCCGCCAGGATACCGTTGAAATTTTGCCCTTGCCGGTGAACCGGGACAAGGAATAGAAAAGAGCCTACCGGCGAATAAGGAATTATGGGTCTTTCAGATAGATTACGCTTGTTCCGTTGGACGGAGCATTTCCAGTCAACCAGGGGCCGGGCCCCCACCTACCACCTTCAGACCTTCGGCTGCCAGCAGAATGACCATGACAGTGAGATCGCGGCGGGCATCCTGGAGGAGGCCGGTTTTCTTGAGACCAGGGATTACGCTCAGGCGGACCTGGTCCTCTTCAATACCTGTAGCGTACGGGCCAGGGCAGAGAACCGGCTCTATGGCCATGTGGGCCGGCTGAAGCCCCTGAAACAGGGAGGGGCACCCTTGATCGGCATCTTCGGTTGCATGATGGAGCAGGCCGTCCACCGGGACAGGATCCGATCCACCTTCCCCTATGTTGATTTCATCCTGGGGGCCGGGGCCATGGAACTCCTGCCGGCCGCCCTCAACCAGGTGCTGGCGGACGAAGGCCGCCGCGTCCTGACCCGGGACCTGACCGGCCAGGCAAGGGATGCCTTCGCCTCCGGGATGCCGGTCAAGAGAGAAAGGCCCCACCGGGCCCTGATCACCATCATGACCGGCTGTGATAATTTCTGTTCCTACTGCATCGTCCCCCATACCCGGGGCAGGGAAATCAGCCGGACCTACGGGGAGATCCTGGAAGAGGCAGGCCAGGCCGTTGAAAGAGGGGCCCTGGAGCTCATGCTCCTGGGGCAGAATGTCAATTCCTACGGCAATGATGTCAGGCGGGCAGGGGGCCAGTCCCCCAGCTTCGCTGAATTGCTCCAGGCTGTCAGCCTGATCGACTCCCTGGGAATCGTGCGCTATATGACCTCACATCCCAAGGATTTGTCAGATGAGCTGATCAGGGTGATCGGGGCGTGCGAGCTGATTGAGCCGCACATCCATCTGCCCCTGCAATCGGGCAGCGACCGGGTCCTGAAACTTATGAACCGGCGCTATACGGCGGCCCACTATCTTGACTTGATCAGGAAATTGCGGGAGAGCCGGCCCGGCATGACGGTCACGACCGACCTGATCGTCGGTTTCCCGGGTGAAAGGGAAGAGGACTTTCAAGCCACACTCCGCCTCATGGAGGAGGTCCGCTTCGACGCCGCCTTCACTTTCTTGTACAGCCCCCGTGGGGGAACACCGGCGGCCGACTTGTATGACCCTGCCTGTGAAGGGGTCAACCAGGAGCGTTTCGAGGCCCTTGTCGACCTGCAAAACCAAATCAGCCTGGAATCCAACCGGACCCTGGTAGGCCGTACTGTGGAGGTTCTTATTGATGGTCCCAGCCGCCGGGACCCTGACATCCTTTCAGGCAGGACCCGGGACGACCGTCTGGTCAATGTTACCGTCATTGATAAGACATCCTTACAAGCTAAGGGCGAACAGAGGAGGTCCTTACCGGCCGGCAAATTCGCCCCTGTCAGGCTTGTGGGGGCTGGTTCCTTTTCCTTGGAGGGCTCTGCCGTCTTGGATTAGAATGTATCAGAGGAGATCCCATGCATCCTGGCTTTGACCAAATCGACAAGGAGCGGCTGACCCCCATGATGCGGCAGCTGGTCGCTGAAAAGGAGAAGTACCCGGACTGTCTGATATTTTTCAGGCTGGGGGATTTCTATGAGCTTTTCTTCGACGACGCCATTGTCGCTGCCCGTGAGCTGGAGCTGGCCCTGACCGGGAGGGAATGCGGCCTCGATGAGCGGGCCCCCATGTGTGGTGTCCCGCACCATGCGGCTGACAGCTACCTCCGGCGCCTTCTCGCCAGGGGCTACAAGGTGGCCATCTGCGACCAGGTGGAGGACCCCGCGACGGCCAGGGGACTGGTCGATCGTGAAGTCGTCCGGGTTCTGACACCGGGGACCCTGACGGATCCTGAAAGCTTGGAGGCCGGCGCCTATCAGTATATCTGCGCGGTCTGCCAGATCAGCGGGGCCTTCGGGCTCGCGGCCTGTGATCTGCCATCCGGCCACTTTGAAACCACGGAGATGCTGTCGGCAAGGGCGGAGGCCCAGCTCTTTGATGAACTGTCCCGGCTGAAACCCCTTGAGTTTGTTGTCAATCCCGCCTTTGCGAAACACAGGGGCTTCCTCAACTATGTCGAGCGCCAGCAGATCACCTATACGGTCCTTGAGGATGGGGTCTTCTCCCTGGATCTGGCCCGGGAGAAGGGCCTGTCCTTTCCTGATTCCGACCTGCTTTGGCCCCGGGCTTCCGCGGCCTTGCTTTCCTATCTGGAGGACACCCAGAAAAAGACACCCTCCCAGATCAGGACGATCAAACCCTACCTGCTCCACCAGACCATGCTCCTGGATCGGGCCACCCGGGCCAATCTTGAGCTGACTGAGACACTCCGGGACCGGAAGAAGAGGGGAAGTCTCCTCTGGGCCGTGGACCGGACGCGGACGGCCATGGGTAGCCGGCTGCTCCGCACCTGGCTGGAGCAGCCCCTGATCGACCGCCAGCGGATCTTGGAAAGGCAGGCTTCGGTGGCGGCCCTGCTGGAGGCCTTTGTTTCCAGGCAGGCCCTCAGGGAGGCCCTGACCGGCCTCTACGACATCGAGCGGCTGTCAGGTCGGATAGCGTCAGCCTCCGTGACCCCGCGCGATCTGGTGGCCTTGGGGGGCGTTCTGGACCGGCTTCCAGGCCTGCGCTCACAACTTGGAGAACACAAGGACCCAGGCTTGGTCGAGCTTGCCGGTTCCATCCATGAATTGAAGGAACTCCGCGACCTGCTGACGGAGGCCCTGCTGGATGATCCCCCGCTCCTGATCACGGAAGGCGGCATCTTCAGGGAGGGTTACAACCAGGATCTTGATGCCTTGATCCAGGCGACCATCCACGGGCGTGACTACATTTTGTCCCTGGAGGCCAAGGAGCGTGAGGCCAGCGGGATCAAGAACCTGAAGGCCGGCTACAACCGGGTCTTCGGTTACTACTACGAGGTGTCCCGCGGCCAGCTGGACAAGGTGCCCGACTACTTTGTCCGCAAGCAGACCCTGGTCAATTCGGAACGTTTCATCACCCCTGAGCTGAAGGAGAAGGAGGACGCGATCCTGGGCGCCGAACAGAGGCAGAAGACCCTGGAATATGAACTCTTCACCGAAATCCGCTCCCGGGTGGCCAGCCAGCTGGCCCCCTTGCAGGAGACGGCCCAGGCCCTGGCCAAACTCGATGTCCTGCTCGCCCTGGCAGACCTGGCTGACAGGCAGAAGTACTGCCGGCCGGAAATAGTCGAGGACGGGAGACTTCTGATCAAGGAGGGCCGGCACGCGGTCGTGGAGCAGATCCTGAGCGGGGAGGACAGTTTCGTTGCCAACGACCTTGACCTTGACGGCCGGGAAAGACGGGCCATGATCCTGACAGGACCCAATATGTCAGGCAAGTCTACCTATATGCGGCAGGCGGCCCTGATTGTCCTGCTCGCGCAAATCGGCAGCTTCGTCCCGGCCGGGTCGGCCTCCATCGGCCTGGTGGACCGGATCATGACCCGGGTGGGGGCCTCCGACGACCTGGCGGGCGGGGAGTCCACCTTCATGGTCGAGATGAAGGAGATGGCGGCCATCCTCGAACAGGCGACCCCCAGGAGCCTCCTGATCTTCGATGAGATAGGACGGGGTACCGGGACGGCCGACGGACTCTCAATCGCCTGGTCGGTCATGGAATACATCTCGGATCCGGCCCTTTTGGGGGCCAGGGCCCTCTTCGCCACCCACTTCCACGAATTGATCGATCTGGGGGACAGGCTGCCGGGCGTATTCAACGCCCATATCGACGTGGCCGAACGGGAGGGCGAGATTGTCTTCCTCCACCAGGTGGGACCGGGCGGAGCCAATGAGAGTTACGGCATCGATGTGGCCAAGCTGGCCGGGGTCCCTGAATCGGTCGTTGACCGGGCCCGGGAGATCATGGCCCATCTGGAAGGTTTTGGCCGTGATAAGCGGAAGATCGTGAGACGGCAGTCCCGGGTCATGGATGGCCAGCAGGACCTCTTCAGCGGCGCCCAGGCCGTCAGGACGGCCGATGAGATTGTTGGTCGCCTGGAGGAGGCCGACCTCGATAATATGAGACCTGTCGAGGCCTACGGTCTTCTGCTCGATCTGAAAGACCTGGCCGCCCGCCGCAAGAGACAGAATAAAAACGGTTGGAAGGAGGAGGACTAGGCCATGGCCCTTATCCACAAACTGGACAAGCAAACCATCAACAGCATCGCCGCCGGTGAAGTGATCGAGCGGCCAGCCTCCGTCGCCAAGGAACTGATCGACAACGCCCTCGACGCCGGCGCCTCCATCATCAGGCTGACCCTGGAGGGGGGAGGGATCAAGCTTCTGACCTGCGAGGACAATGGCTCTGGCATGGCAAGGGCAGACACCCTCCTGTCGGTCGAGAGCCATGCGACCAGCAAGCTTTCGACCAGCGGGGACCTGGCCCGGCTCCAGACCATGGGCTTTCGCGGGGAGGCCCTGCCCTCCATAGCCTCGGTAGCCCGCCTGGACCTTCGTAGCCGCCGGCAGGAGGACCGGGAGGGGACAAGGATCGTCATCGAGGGGGGCGAGAAGACCTTTGAGGGGCCACACGGCATGGCGCCCGGCACCCAGGTTATCTGCCGGGACCTCTTCTTCAATATGCCGGCCCGCTACAAGTTTCTCAAAACGGACGCGGCGGAAGCGGCCGCCATCGCGACCATCACCGGCAAGATGGCCCTGTCCCGGCCCGACGTATCCTTCCGGCTGGAGAGGCTGGATGACCAGAAGGAATTGCTCTACAGCCCGGGTGACAACGAACTCCTGAGCGCGGTGCACGTGGTCTTCGGATCGGACACGGCCCGGCATATGAGACCGCTTGACAGCCGGGAGGGCCCGGTAAGGGTCAGCGGCTTTTTGACCGGGCCGGAAGGGGCCCGCCACAACCGTTCCCGCCAGGTCTTCATGGTCAACGGCCGGGTTGTCAGGTCAGCCATCCTCACAAGCGCAGTCGATGAAGCCTGCAAGACCTGGTTCATGAAGGGGCGCTTCCCCCAGTTGGTTATCAGGCTGGAGCTTGCCGGCGACCTTGTCGACGTCAACGTCCACCCCCAGAAGACAGAGGTCCGCTTTTGGGATGACCGGATCGTCTTCCGCTCCGTCTACCACGCCGTCCGGGCTTCCCTGGAAAGCGGGGGCAGGATCCAGGAAAGCTCCCTCCAAAAAGAGGAGGAGGATCCGCGGGAGGCAGGAGGGGAGGGGGGCCAGCTCAGCATCCAGCCCCAGGAGGGTCCGGCCAGGGAAAGCTATGAGCTCCCAAGGTCAGCTCCCACCAGCCTCAAGCCAGCCCTGCCCTTAGCTGACCAGCCGCTGGAAAAGGAAGCGGCAGACCCGGTTGGCAGGACAGGGCCTGACCCCGGGCCAGCCGCCAGGGACTGGGAGGCCCTCCGCCAGGCCAGGCTGATTGGGAACCTCCTTGGTACCTATATCCTGCTGGATGATGGCGACTCACTGATCCTGATCGACCAGCATGCCGCCCACGAGCGGATCCTCTATGAGGAACTCCTCCTGGCCTGGGACGAAAAAGAGGACCGGCCGAGGACGGGCCAGACCCTCCTTATGCCCCTTCGGATCGACGTCAACGCCCAGGAGCTGGCCCTGCTCCAGGAGGAGGCCGCCTATTTTTCCTGGCTGGGCTTCGACTATGAGCCCTTCGGCGGCAATTCAATCGCCTTGAGGACGGTCCCCATGGGACGGGCGGACGGCCGGGGGGGACTGGACCCGGCCGCGGCCTTCCGGGCCGCTCTGGACGTCAAGATGGCAGCCGCCCAGACTGGCGCCCCCGTCGACCATACGGAGCTCCTGCACAGCATGGCCTGCAAGGCCGCCGTCAAGGCCAAGGACAGGCTGAGTGAGGAGGAGATAAGACTCCTGATGGAACGCTTGACCAAGCTCACCAACCCCTACCACTGTCCGCATGGCAGGCCGGTCGCCCTCCGTTTCAGCCGGGAGGAAATTGAAAAGCGATTTGGGAGGCTGGTTTAGATGCCTCACACGCTTGACCCGCTCTATGACCAGCTGCTGGCAAGGGTGCGGGAAGAGCCCGGCTCAATACCCGTGATCACGGGTCCCACCGCCACGGGTAAATCAAGGCTGGCCCTCCGGCTGGCCGGGGAATGGGGCGGGGAGATCATCTCCTGTGACGCCATGCAGGTCTACCGGGGTTTTGATATTGGGACCGCCAAACCCACAAAAGAGGATCAGGAATCCATCCCGCACCACATGCTGGATATCCTGGACCCCTGCCAGAGCATAAGTGTGGCCAGCTACAGCGAGCAGGTCCATGACCTGCTTGACGTTCTCCTGGTTGCCGGCAAAAAGCCGGTCATCTGCGGAGGCAGCGTCCAGTACATCTCCGCCCTCCTGGACGGGCTGGAGTTCGCGAAAGCCAAACCGGATCCGGCCTTGCGGGACAGGATTGACCGGGAGATTGCAAGCCGGGGACTTGCCGCCTCCTGGGAGAGGATCCGCCAGCTGGACCCCCAGGCGGCTGAATCCATCGATCCGGCTGACCGCCGCCGGATCGGACGTTTCTTCGAAATCCTCGAACTGACCGGGAAGACCAAGACAGAGATCAACCAGCTGTCAAAAATCCGCGGACCCCGCTTCCCTTTCCAGGCCTTCTGGCTGGATTGGCAACCCCGGCAGGCCCTTTACCAGGCCATCGATGAAAGGGCCGCCGCCATGTTCAGGCAGGGGCTGGTGGAGGAGGTCGCCGCCCTCATGGACCGCCATCCCGATTACCCTGACTGCCCGGCCTTCAGGGGGATCGGCTACAAGGAGACGGTCCTTTTCCTTGAAGGCGGCTGTTCGAAGGAGGAGGCGCTGGTCAGGGTAGCCCAGGCGACAAGGCGCTACGCCAAGCGTCAGCAGACCTGGCTGCGAAGAAGGGGGGACCTCTACCCCCTGATCCGTGAATGCAAGGGTTGACCGGGCAGGATTTCGCCGCTAACAAAAAAATAGGGCCCCGGGCCCCTTATGCTGGGAGAACACTTTATTCCTATTGTCGCTGAAAGTTCCATGCAAAGGAGGCTGCGCCATGGATCGCTACAACCGCAAGGACAAGACCCCCGCCAAGAAAACCGCGAATGCCCAAACCTTCCGTATCCAGGAAACCTTCTTGAATCATTGCCGGCGCGAGAAAATCAATGTCATCATCCAGCTCTTTGATCAGTCCATTGTGGAAGGCCTGATCGTCGGTTTCGACCAGGAATCGATCATCGTCTCATCGCGCGGAACCCAGCAACTCCTCTACAAGACCTCAGTTGTCTGCGTCAAGCCCTTTGAGGAGCTCCACCTCATCTTCAATGAGGCGCATCGGAACTCACGCACTGGGGTCAGCTACCCCCGCATCGTCTCCCAGACAGCCCTGAGGCAACACTGATCAAAGATCCATGCGGAGCAGGCCCCGGACGACGCCCAGGATCATGGTTCCCTCCCGGTCGAGGGGGATGTCCTCATAGAGTTCGTTTTCCGGGTGGAGGTAGTACTGGCCCGACCGCTTCCGCTTCAAGGTCTTGACCGTGGCCTCGTCGTCAAGCAGGGCGACCACGATCTCACCATCGTCCGCAATGCTCTGCTTCTCGATGATGACGATGTCACCGTCAAGGATGGCCGCGCCTGCCATACTGTCGCCTTCCACACGCAGGGCAAAAACGGAGTCAGCATCCTGGCGGACGGGGAAGGGGAGGGGGATCATACGCTCGATATTCTCTGTCGCCAGGATGGGCTTGCCGGCCGTTACCGTCCCCAGCAGGGGGATGGCGGGCGGTGTCTCGGCCTCCAGGGCAGGCACCCGGATGGACCGGCGTTTGCCGGGATCCATTTCGATCCGGCCCTCGTCGACCAGCCGCTTCAGGTGGCTGTAGACCGTTGATGTCGAACGGAGCCCGGTCCCCTGGGCGATATCCCGCACAGAGGGGGCATAGGCGTACTCCCTGATATAGTCGCAGATAAAGTCATAAACCGAATCAAGGGTCTGATCCACATTGGCTCTGGTAAAGGGGTAGGTTGTCTTCTCGCGCATAAGGGCCTCCACTGGACTGGCACACTTCCGGCTGCCTCTTCCTGTCAACATAATAACAAAACATTTGTTCACTATCAAGTCTCATTATAAGCATGGTTAGCTGGGGTATATGCTAAAATATAGCCGATCCGGAGTGAGCATCATGCAGGAACAAAGACCCAGTATTCGCAGACCTTCTGAAAAGAAACGGACCCCCAGGCTGGAGGGCCGTTCGTCTGATCTGCCTCAAAGGCAGAAAAATGATACCGGCCAGGAACTGAGCCGGACCCAGAGTTTCCTGACCAAGTATTATGAACCGGCCCGGGGCAGCATCCAGGAGGATGCCCGGACGGGTCATCGGATTTTCCGCCTGAAAGGTTACACGACGGTTGACAAGATCAATCGGAAGTTCCAGCAAGAAAGAAACCAGAGAACCCTGCGAAGTCTTTTGACCTTCCTCATGATCCTGATCTTCCTGGTCATCCTGTTCGCCATCTATAATCCTTTTACCAATCTCGAGGAGATGAGAAAAATTAGTGGCGACGACAGCTTTTATAAGAAACAACAGGAATCAGTCACCCAGGAAGACATGACGGTGGGATTTCCCTAAAGATGAAGAAATAGCCTGTTTGGGATTGCTCCAGGATGCTTTTAAAAGATCCCGGACAGACGATGGGTCACGCGCAAGCTTTTAAAAAGACCCTGTTTACAGCCTTTCAGCTTAATGAATCAAAATAGTCCGTTTTCGACCCCTCTCCCTGATAAGCTGTCCCGTACTTCGTAAAATTTATATTTTACGAAGTACGATTTCACAATCCGGTCAACCCATGACCCGGTCCTCCAGGATTTCCAGGATGGCCTCCCTTTCGGATTCAGCTCTCCCCTCCGCCAGAAGTTCCAGGGCGATCCGGCCCCCCTTGTCCATGTTGTGGGATCCGGCCAGGACGAAAAATTCACCTTCCCCAACAAGAGGCATCAGTTTTTCGATAGCAGGCCGTAGCTCCGCCTGGTATTCGACCTCATAACCTGCTGCCTTGAGATCCTCCAGGACAGCCTGACCTTCCTCGGGCAGGACCATGTCCCGCTTTCTGGCCACATCCACGCTGTCGGTGACGATGAAGTTCTTCCAATTGATGGATTCCCGATATTTCGCGAATTGGGCGATGACTTCCCGGTTGACCTGGACACCCCGGTTGCCCCTGACGGCGTAGATGACATGGACGGGAAGGCCAGCGGTTATCAGGACCAAGGCCTCCAGCATCTTCCGCGTGTTGTCCTCGTCGCTGATGTGGTCGTCGATCAGGGTGAACTCCTTCTGGTAAAGGATCTGCAGGCGGCGCTCCACCCCCTTGAAGCTTTCTAAAAGTAATACTATCTCTTCTATAGGTATGACATAACATAATGCGATAATCGTGGCAGCCAAGGCATTGTAGACCGTGTGGCGGCCGGGCACCTTCAGGCGGACGGGCCAGCGACCCGGCTCTACCACTCCCCGCCTGGTTTTCAGGGGGCGGCGGATGACCAGATCGAAATGGGGGATGCCACCGGGTAGACGTAGATTCTCCGCGCCCACATCGGCATCCGTATGATCGATCCCCATGCTGATCACCTGGCCCGCTGTTTCCTCCCGGAGCCTGTAGACCTCTTCCTGATCCCGGTTCAGGATGACGGGCGTTCCCGGGGCCACGGTCCGGATCAGTTTGGCCTTAGCCTGGTAATAGGCCTCAAAGGAACCGTGGTCCGGCATATGGTCGGGCGTGATATTCAGGAAGGCGACCACATCGTAGTCAATCCCATAGACCCTGTACTGCTCTTCGGCGATGGAGGATACCTCCATGGAGACCACCTTGACCCCCGCCTCCACCTGCTGACGGAGCATGGCATGGAGCTCCGAGCTTTCCGGTGTCGTCAGCGAGGCCTGGGTCTTCACCTCCCCATACCGGTAGGCAACAGAACCTATGACCGCCGTCCTTATTTCCTGCCCTGTCAGGATATGGTGGACCAGGGAGGTGGTGGTGGTCTTCCCGTTGGTCGCCGTCACCCCGACCATGAAGAGCTCCCGGTCAGGATAACCATAGAAGGCCCGCGACAGCTCGGCCAGGGCCCGCCTGGCCACTGGCACCTTGACCTCAGTGGCGGAAAGGCCATGAGGACGCTCCAGGATGACGGCCAGGGCCCCCTTGTCCAGGGCTTCTTCTATATAGAGGTGACCATCCGTCAGGGCTCCCCGTATGGCGACAAAGACATAGCCCAGCTGGACCGCCCGCGAGTCACAGGTCACGCCCAGGACTTCAGCTCCGGTGACCTGGTTCAGGATCTTTGCCTCTGACAGGACTGCCAGCAAGTCAGGTAAACGCATGCCTCCCCCTCCCCGTCTAAGCCAGCCAACCCTGATGGACCAGGAGTTCAGCCAGGAGGATGGCCCCTCCCGCCGCCCCCCGGCTCAGGTTGTTGGAGAGGCAGACGAACTTGTAATGAAAGAGGGGGTCAGGCCGCAGCCGCCCGATTGAAATCCCCATACCTCCCTGGAGGGAGGCGTCCAGCCTGGGTTGAGGCCGGTCAGGCTCCTCAAAGTAGTGTAAAAAGGGAACCGGGGCCGAAGGCAGGCCCGCCTCCCCTACTTCACTTATAAAGTCCCGCCACCTGGCCAGGATCTCCTCCCGCTCAGGTTTTTTCCTGAACTTGACAAAGACAGCCGCCAGATGGCCTAATTCCACCGGCACCCGCAGGCACTGGGCCGAAATGACAGGGTAAGAGGCCAGCTCAATCCCTTCATCCCCATACCGGCCCCAAATCTTCAGGGGTTCCCGTTCGCTCTTCTCCTCCTCCCCACCGATATAAGGAATGACGTTGCCCTCCATCTCAGGCCAGTCAGCAAGCCGTCTCCCCGCCCCCGACACCGCCTGGTAGGTAGTGACAAAGACCTCTTCCAGACCCAGGTCCCTGAGGGGTGTCAAGGCCGTCATAAAGCTTTGTATGGAGCAGTTGGGATTGGTTACGACAAATCCGCGTTCGGTCCCCAGCCTCTCTCTCTGTCTTTGAATCATATTAGTATGATCTGGATTAATCTCTGGTATTACCAACGGGATATCAAGCCCCCAACGCAGGGCTGAGTTATTGCTGACAACTGGGATTTCTGCCCGGGCAATGGTTTCCTCCAGGCGGATGAGGGCTTCCTTTTCCATATTGACGGCGCTGAAGATGAAGTCAACCTGACCGCTCAGGAGATCCAGCTCGTCCGTTCCCAGGACCGGAAGAGATCTCAGTCTTTCCGGGATCGGATCCTCCATAAACCATTGGTTACCGACCGCCTCCAGATATGGCTTCCCTTTGGATCTTGGCGAAGCCAAAAGACAGGTCACTTCAAACCAGGGATGGTCCTCCAGGAGGAGGACAAAATGCTGACCGACAAAGCCGGTCGCCCCCAATATTCCTACCCGGAATTTTCTCATACGTCAAACCTCCACCGCAGGCCTTCTTGGCCTACAGCGCCAGTATATCAATTATGGGGCTTCCTCCTAGAATGTGACCAAAGATGGCCTAAAAGGAAAAGGCTGTCCATCCCGCTTCCACGGGGATGAACAGCTTTTCCCAACCGTTATGGGTTAATAGTCTTGGATAAAAAGTATCCTTCTATCTACTCAGCGCCTTCCTCCTTCTTGGAGAACCGCCGCACAAGTACTACTGTCGAAGCCGCCAGCAGGAGCATGACATAGCTCAGGTAGCGGTAGATCGAAGCCTGCTCACCGGAGACGGGAGCCTTCTTGTCATCGTCACCTTTGACTTCATCTCCCTTGACCTTCTCCTTTGTATCGTCATCTTCCTTGCCCTTATCTTCCGTCTCTTCCGCGCCGGCAACCTGTTCCTTGATGTTGGTGAACTTGAGCTCATCGGCCTCGGACTCATAGATGACATCCAGGGCGCCTTCACCCAAATCTTCTATCCTGAGTGTGAAGGTGTACACAGTATCATCGTAATCGATATCATCCTGGTCACCCAACAGCTCACGGACCTTGTAGGTATAGGTCTTGCCGATATCGTTCTGATCGAAGCTAAGGGGGGCAAAAGGCACTTGGCCACTGGCCAGGTTGCTGACCTTCTGCAGCTGATTATCTTCAGCGTCAAGGAGCTCAAACTCAAATTCCCCTTCAACCAGATCTCCACCGGTCAATTCTTTTGTAACGTTCAAGAGATAGTTGACGCTGGCTTCGTAGGTATTGGTAAATATGGCCTCATCTTCATAGATCACATCAAAGCCAAGGTCCCCGTTACCGGCATCCGATACTACTACCGTGACATTCACGACATTTGTAGCGTAATCCATGCCGTTTTCCGTACCGGCTTCTTCCTCCATGGTGTAGGTATAGGTATTGCCGATATCTTCTTGTGTGAAGTCGAGGTTAAAGACGATCGATCCATCCTGGGCGTTGGTGGCATTACCCACCTCAATCCCATCATCGTTCTTAAGAAGGAAGTTGAATTCATCCTCTTTCAAATCTCGGCCGTTCAGGACCTTGGTTGCCTCAAGTTCGAGGCTTCCACTGGCTTTGTAATCGTTACGGAAGACCGTATCTTTAACGCTACTATAAACAGCAACACTTAATGTACCCTCACCATCAGGATCACTAACATCAACTTGGTAAAAGATGGGCCAATTATCGTAGGTCATGCCGGATTCCTGCTCAACCGCTGGAGGGATAACCTCGGAAATCGTATAGTAGAATTTCTTGTCTATATCTTTCACTGAGTATTCGATCGGCCCAAAGGGGATGCTGCCATCCTCGTCGTTCTTTACTGTTTGCAGTACTTGACCTTCAGAATCTTTAAGTACGAAGGTAAACTCCTGGTATTTTAGAGCGCGTCCTGTCAATTCTTTAGTAACCTCAGGGGTCCATGAACCACTCGCCAAGTATGTGTTAATAAATTCAGTCGAAACACCGCTCGACACTGAGACATCCGCAACCATAGCGCCCGCCAGATTGTCACTTACTTCAACGGTATAGAGGATTTCATTGGTGGCATATCCTATATAGTCTTTACCATCATCGACTTCTTTGACGACATAGTAGTATCTACCTGCCTGCCCCTGTCTGTAATTGAGCGTAAATTTCCAATTGCCATTGGCATCATTTCTGGTTGAAGCGATCGCGTTACCAATAATTCGGCCTTCAGCATCTGCACGGTAGAGCTTAAAAGTGAACTCACCTTTTTTCAAGGCTCTGCCTTCCAAGGATTTGCTACCAAAGATTGTGGCCTTGGTCGACTTCGCCTTGTATTTGTTGGTGAAGATGAAGAGATCGGATGCTGTCACCGTGTTTCCGCCAGCTGTGCCTCCCCCTGTAACGAGCGCAGTCAATTTTCCGGTCGCATTATCTTTGGTAACACTGACCTTGGCTTTCTTGACGCTTCTGTCATAGTGGACGCCAGGGAGGGAACCCTTGACCTCACTGATGGAGAATTCATATTCACCGGGATGGGCGAAGGTCAGTTCATCAAAAGCCTTGACCTGGCCATCCATAACGGTTACTTCTCTTGTAATCCACCTTCTGCCAATTCTTCCCGACAGTTTGAAGGTAAATGTATCGCCCTCTTTCCAGTCACGGCCATTCAAGATTTTTTGGACCTTGATGCTTGCCTTCACTGGATCCGGTTTATAGGTATTGGTGAATGTGAGTAGATTAGAAGCCGACAGTCCCCCAGCGGCACCCACCTCTGAAACAACAGTTTCATATTTTCCTGTCGTAGAATTATAGGTAACATTGACTTCTACTTCTTTTATGCTTTTGTCATAGCTGACACCAGGGAGGTAACCCGCGACCTCACTTACAAAGAATGTGTACTTGCCTTCTTCATTAAAGGTCAGTTCCTTGAAGCTTGCAGCATTTCCATTCTCTACAATGACTTGATCAATAACCAATGCATTGGTCTTTCCAACCAGCTTAAAGGTAAATGAATCACCTTCCTGCCAGTCCCGGCCGAGCAAAAGCTTTTGAACCCGGATGGTTGCCTTGGCTGGTGCAGGTGTATAGACGTTGGTGACCTCGAGTATTTTAGGCGAGACTTTTGCGACAAGTTTATTCTTGTTCTTAGTAACAGTGATCTTCACAGTCTTGGGTGCTACATCGTAAGCAACTCCAGGAAGGTCACCGGGTGATTCTGTTACTGTAAACAAGTATGTTCCAGTTTTCGTGAAGGTCAAGGTTGGAAAGCTTACAGTATTCTCGCTAGTTGCTGTAGCAGTGCCTTTCTCAACGTCATTGTTGTCAAACAGTTTGAAGGTAAAGCTGTCACCTGACTGCCAATCTCGGCCGCTCAGGATTTTCTTAACAGTAATGGTGGCCTTGACAGACTTTGGTTTCGGCACCGTCACTGTAAAGATGCCGCTCACATTGTGATTGCTGTCATGATCATTTCCCGACTGGGCACTCACAAAATACGAATAATTACCATCTTGGGAAGGATCGATTATTGAAATCGGGAACTTGGCGACCACCCAATACGCCTTATGTGTAGGTCCTTTGGAAAAACCTTCTTGTGGCTCATGCTTTTCATTATTGATCCAGATAGCAACGCCTTCTGCGTATTTATCGTACGCATCCGCCTTTCCTCCATCAATCTCTACGTATTGGAAATCATGTAGCAGATTGACAGCGAAGAAGATGTAATCCGCATTGCCTTCTTTGCCGGCCCATACTCTGTACGCTCTGGTCTGATCGTTGCCAGAGAGTTGTTTTAATTCTATGTCAAGGTCAATGACATCCTTACTGGTTGTGTACTCTCCGTTCGCCGCTTGTACCGGCCCAGACGCAAACACCAGGCCACTCACCAGCATTACCATCGCCAGCAGGACTGCCAGCCATTTACTCGGTTTGTTCTTTGTCTTGATCTTCCCGGATTGGGGGATGAAGTCCTCGTGTTTCGTAGATGACTCGTACTGTTTTTCATTCATGTTCATGGAAATTACCTCATAACGGATTTAAAACCATTTTCCACTTTCATATATATTCTTTTAACAGTAACAACGAAAACCTTGTTCGAGATGAACTTAACAACCAAGTGGATTATACAACACATGATAGGGGTATGCAATTTAGGTGTCTGGCGGTAACCTATGGCTCAAATGTCTGGTACATAAGGCTTTTAGCATTACTAAGCCTTTTGCTTAGCCATACGAGGGATAGTTCTGGTACTACTTTATACATTTGTTTAAATGCTTGATAATATGGTATATATACTCATAATTATTATGGTTTTCTGATCGGTTCTGGAGTCTTCCCGTGTTAAGATGGATGGCATGGAGGGCAAAGCCAGGTCATCGATCGATAGTTTCCCGCGGCTGGAGGAGTTCCTGGGCTATATCCGGGCCATCCTGGAGCGTTCAGAGGGGACTGTCCGCCAGTATCGGTATGATCTTGTATTGTTCTTTCGTTTCCTTATTGCCGATGACCGGACTTTGCAACCTGAGGATGAGGGCTGGGGATCCATTGATATTTCCATTGTGGATGACAGTTTTCTCAGATCCTTGCAGTTGTCTGACTTCTACTCCTATATAAGCTGGTTGGCGACGACCCGGAAGACAGCGCCCTCAACGAGGGCCAGGCGGACCTCTTCTCTTAGAACCTTCTTCGATTACCTGACCAGCAAGGCCAATGTGCTAACTGAGAATGTGACGGCCAACCTGGAGTCACCCAAGCAGGTCAAGCGGCTTCCCCGGCACCTGTCGCTTGATGAAAGCCGGGATCTTCTGAGGGCGGCTTCCCTCGAAGAGTCACGTTTCTCCAGCCGGGATTACTGTATCCTGACCCTCTTCTTGAACTGTGGGCTCCGTTTATCTGAACTATGCGGCATTGACCTGTCCTCCTGGCGGACCGATACCCTCCGGGTCCTGGGCAAGGGGGGGAAGGAGCGGACCATCTACCTGAACAGTGCCTGCATCCTCGCGATTGAGGCCTATCTCCCCGACCGGATCAAGCCGGTCAAGGAAGATAAGGACGCCCTCTTCATTTCAAGATTGGGTAAACGGATAACCCCCCGGGCCGTGCAAAACATCATCAAGAAATATATCCTCTCGGCCGGCCTTGACCCCGACCGCTACTCGACCCACAAGCTGCGCCATACGGCGGCTACCCTCATGTACCAGTATGGGGAGGTGGATATCAGGAGTCTCCAGGCCCTATTGGGCCACTCCTCGGTCGCGACCACGGAGATCTATACCCATATCGATGAGCGGGCCCTCCATGACGCGGTTGAACAGAATCCCTTGAATCTGGAGAGGGGCGGAAAGACGGATTAGATAAGGGCGGCCCTATTGGACCGCCCTCTTGAATTGATTTTTCTTGATTCCATTTAGTCTCTCATTAGCTTCTCATCTTCTCCAGGAAGGTCTTGTAGGCCTGGTAGGTCGTATAGACATCGATCTTGCTGGTGATCTCAAAGCAGGCATGCATGGACAGGACCGGAACCCCGCAGTCAATGACGGACATGCCCAGGTCGGCCTGGTAGATGGCGACAGTGCCGCCCCCTCCCTGATCGACCTTGCCCAGTTCACCCGTCTGCCAGGGGACCTTGTTTTCGTCCAGGAGCCGGGTCACCTCATTGAAGTATTCGGCGTTGGCATCCGAGGTATTGTACTTGCCGCCCGAGCCCGTGTACTTGAAGAAGGCAATCCCACGGCCGGCGTAGGTATTGTTCCTGGGGTCGGACACGGAGGCGAAGGTGGGGTCATAGGCATTGGAAACGTCCGAGGAGAGCATGGTCGATTTCTCGATCTGATCCTGGAGCTCGATAGCGGAAGGCTCCCGGCCCAGGAGGGCGCGGACCATGCGTTTCTGAACGGAGGGGACGAGCTGGGAACGGGCGCCCGTGATCCCACCGGAACCGGTCTCCTCCTTGTCGTAGAGGACAACCAGGCCAGTCCTCTTGAGAGGTACTTCCAGGTCGACCAGGGCACGGAGGGCCGTGTAGGCGCAGACCCGGTCATCCTGGGCATAGGCGCCGATCAGGGACCGGTCCAGGCCAACGCAGCGGGCCTTGGTCGCCGGTACAATCTCAATCTCGGCCGTGACCAGGTCACGTTCCGTTATTCCGTATTGATCGAAGAGGAGTTTCAGGATCCCCAGCTTAAAACGTTCCTTGACCTCCGCATCCCCGGTCAGGGGCAGGCTGCCGAACAGGACATTGAGCTCCTCGCCCTCGATCACGTCCTTGGCCGTCTTCTTCATCTGGTCAGCCCCCAGATGGGGCAGGAGGTCCGTGATGGTGAAGACAGGGTCCTCTTCCTTTTCCCCGATATTAAGCTTGACTGTCTTCCCATCCTTCAGGATGACGACCCCATGCAGGGAGAGGGGGGTCGCCGCCCACTGGTATTTTTTGATACCGCCATAGTAATGCGTTTTCAGGAAGGTCAGCTCATCCGACTCGTAGAGGGGGTTGGGTTTGAGGTCCAGCCGGGGGGAATCGATGTGGGCGCCTACCAGGTTGAAACCCTCCAGGGGGTCCCCACTGCCGATAACCGCGGCCACCAGGGCCTTGCCATGCAGGGTCTCGTAGACCCGGTCGCCCGGCTTCAGCTCCGATGAGGAATTGAAGGCCGTAAAGCCCTCCTCTTCCAGCCAGTCAACGGCATAGTCGACAAACTCGCGTTCCGTCTTCCCCTGGTCCAGGGCAACTTTGTAGTCCTCACAAAAGGCCATGATGGCCTTGATCTCCTCTTGGTTGTCAGGGTCCCACAGGTTCTTGAAGGAGAAGGTCAGTTGTTTGCGCAGTTCCTCCGCCGGGTCCTTTTTCCTATCGTTTTGCTCACTCATATCGGGTCCTTTCACACCTTGTTTTCTTAGTCTTGATCATCTGTATCTTCATTGAGTATCTTGAATTTTCTTTTACGCTCCGGTGTCATGAGGCCCTTGTCCAGATAATACTGTTCCAGGGCCTTCTTGACGGCCTGTTCGGCCAGGACGGAACAGTGCATCTTGACCTTGGGCAAACCGTCCAGGGCCTCCGCCACCGCCTGGTTGGTGATGTCCAGGGCCTCGTCCGTGGTCCTGCCTATGATCAGCTCCGTGGCCATACTGGAGGTGGCGATGGCCGAGCCGCAGCCGAAGGTCTTGAACTTGGCGTCGACAATGACATTGTCCACGATCTTGAGATCCATCTTCATGATATCCCCGCAGATGGGATTGCCGACCGTCCCGGACGCGTCGGCATCGGGGATCTCGCCCATATTCCGCGGTCTCATGAAATGATCCAGTACTTTTTCACTGTATTCCATGTCAACCTCCCGGGTAATCCAGCGCCGGGCCTATAGCCCGTAACCGCCTCCTATTTTAACATCGATTCCTCCCTCGGGCGGGATCAGGGCCTCCAGTTTGCCCTTGAGGTAATCCGTGTAGAGGGGGGACATATCCCGGAGCCTCTCAATGACCAGGGGGATATCAATAAGGAAGCGATCGATCTCTTCATCTGTCGTCCCGATTCCCAGGGTCACGCGCAGGGAACCGTGGGCGATCTCAGCCGGCAGGCCAATGGCCAGGAGGACATGGGAGGGGTCCAGGGAGGCCGAGGTACAGGCCGAGCCACTGGAACAGGCATAGCCCAAGGAATCCAGCAAGAGCAGGATGGACTCCCCTTCAATGAACTCAAAGGAGAAGTTGGCGTTGTTGGGTAGCCTTTGGGTGGCATGGCCGTTCAGTTTGGTATGGGGGACACGTTCGATCACCCCCTGGATCAGGCGGTCCCGAAGCCTGGTCTGACGGGCGGCCTCCGCCTCCATACCCCCGCTTGCCAGCTCAAAGGCCTTGGCGAAGGCGGCCGCGTAGGCAACATTCTCCGTCCCGCCCCGCTGCCGTCTTTCCTGGGCGCCCCCGTCAAGCAGGCGGCCGATCCGGAGTCCCTTGCGCTTGTAGAGGAGGCCGATGCCCTTGGGGGCGTAGAGTTTGTGGCCGGAAAAGGACATGAGGTCAACATTCAGGTCATGGGGGCGGACCGGGACGGCACCCAGGGCCTGGACGGCATCTGAATGGAAGATGACGCCGGCCTTCTTGCAGAGGGCGCCCACCTCCCCGACCGGTTCCATGGTACCGATCTCATTGTTGGCCATCATGAGGGAGACCAGGATGGTATCAGGCCTGATGGCGGCACGGACATCCTCGGGGTCAACCAGGCCCTGGTCGTCGACCGGCAGGTAGGTCACCTCAAAGCCCTCCTTCTCCAGGGCCTCCATGGTGTGTAGGACGGCGTGGTGCTCGATGGCACTGGTGATCAGGTGGCGGCCCCTCCCCTCCCTGGCCTGGGCGACCCCCTTGATGGCCCAGTTGTCCGACTCGGTCCCGCAGGAGGTGAAGAAGACCTCCTCAGGCAGTACATCCAGGCCCAAGGCCATGGTGACGCGGGACTCCTCCAGGATCCGGGCGGCCCTGTGGCCCTCCCTGTAAAAAGAAGAGGGGTTGCCGTAGTTGTCTTTCAGGACAGACAGGACGGTGTCGACCACTTCAGGCCGGGGGGCGGTCGTCGCCGCATGGTCGAAATAGACCCGGGGCGCTTGCGCCGCCGCCTTTATTCTTTGCTCCAAAGTTATTTCCATGACCTGATCCTCAGTCCAAGAACTTTCAATTGATTATTTCAAGTCGTCCGGGGAAGCCTGGTCCTTCCCGTCCATCTTTTCCCCAGTCTTCTCTCTTGCCTGGCTGCGTCTCTCATCAGTCTTTCGCATCCATTCGCCTATCCTCTTCTCATAGCCCCGGTCCGTCGGTTGATAGTAGACGGCCCCCTCCACCGCCTCGGGCAGGAAGGACTGGCCTGAAATGCCGGATGGGAAATCGTGGTCGTAGAGGTAGCCCTCCCCATAGCCCAGCTCCTTCATACCCTTGGCGGGGGCATTGCGGAGGTGGAAGGGGATGCTTCCGGTATCGCCCTTTTCAATCTGGGCCAGGGCCTTGTCGATGGCCAGGTAGGCCCTGTTGGACTTGGGACTGGTCGCGATGGCGATGACAGCTTCGGCCAGGAGGATCCGGGCCTCCGGCAGACCGGTCATGAGCGAGGCCTGCCAGGCATCAAGGGCGATCGAGAGGACGGAAGGATTGGCCAGGCCAACGTCCTCCGCGGCGCAGATGGTGATCCGGCGGCCGATGAAGCCGATATCCTCCCCACCCGCCAAAGCGCGGGCCAGGTAGAAGATGGCGGCCTGGGGGTCGCTGCCCCGCATGGACTTGATCAGGGCGGAGACCGTATCGTAGTGTTCCTCGCCGTCCACGTCATAGCGGCTGGTCTTCTTCTGCATGGAGTCCAGGACCGTCTCCCGGGTCAGGGTGATCGAGCCATCGGCGTTGACAGGTGTGGTCATGGCGGCCAGCTCCAGGCCGTTCAGGGCGATCCGGGCGTCTCCGCCGGAGAGTTCGGCGATCATGAGCAGGGTCCGCTCATCGACCTTTATGGTGAGATTCCCCAGTCCCCGCTCCCGGTCAGCCAGGGCCCTGGTCATGACCTCGATCACCTCTTCCGTGGTCAAGGGATAAAGCTGGAAAACGGTGGAACGTGAGATCAGGGCCTTGTTGACCTGGAAGAAGGGGTTTTCCGTGGTCGCCCCGATCAGGATCAGCCGGCCGCTCTCCACTGAAGGCAGTAGGGCATCCTGCTGGGCCTTGTTGAAACGATGGATCTCGTCTATGAAGAGGACGGTACGGCCGCCCGGCGTCAGGAGGGGGTTTTCCGTATCGGAGATGATCTGCTTGATATCGGCCACCCCCGAGGTCACCGCGTTCAGTTTCCGGTAGACGGATTGGGTGGAATTGGCAATGACACGGGCCAGGGAGGTCTTGCCTGTCCCGGGCGGCCCAAAGAGAATGATCGAGGCCAGGCGGTCCGCCGTGATCATGCGCCAGAGCATCCTGCCTTCCTCGAGAATATGACGCTGGCCGATAAAATCGGCCAGCGTCTCAGGCATCATCCGGTAAGCCAGCGGCTCAGGCCGGCCGGCTTCGGTTTTCTTCAGGTCAGCTAAGGTCATGGTAGAGGGGGAACTTCTCAACCAGCGTGGCGACCCGGTCGCGGATTTCCTGCTGACTGCCCTCAAAGTCGAAGATGGCCTTGGCGATCAGGTCGGCGATTTCCCGCATCTCCGCTTCCCCCATACCCCGGGTCGTGACAGCGGGGGTCCCGATCCGGAGCCCTGAGGTCACCATGGGTGACTCGGTCTCGAAGGGGACCGTGTTCTTGTTGGTGGTGATGTGGACGCTGTCCAGGCGCTCCTGCATGTCCTTGCCCGTGGCCCCGGTCCCCTTCAGCTTGAGTAGCATGAGATGGGTATCGGTGCCGCCGGAAACCAGGTCGATTCCCTTTTCGACCAGGGATTCGCCCAGGACACGCGCGTTGTCGATGACCTGCTTCTGATAGACCTTGAAGGAGGGATCCAGCGCCTCCTTGAAGGCGACGGCCTTGGCGGCGATGACGTGCATGAGCGGCCCGCCCTGGGTCCCCGGGAAGACAGCCGAATCAATCTTGCGGCGGTATTCCTCCTTGCAGAGGATCAGGCCTCCACGTGGGCCCCGCAGGGTCTTGTGGGTGGTCGAGGTGACAAAATCGGCGTAGGGAACGGGGTTCATATGAAGGCCCGCCGCGACCAGGCCCGCGATATGGGCCATGTCCACGAAAAGCAGGGCGCCGACTTCATCCGCGATCTCCCGGAATTTCTTGAAATCAAGGGCGCGCGGATAGGCGCTGGCGCCTGCCACCAGCATCTTGGGCTTGACCTCCAGGGCCCGCTTCCGGACCACATCATAGTCAACCTGCTCCGTCTTGGGATCGACCTGGTAGGCCTCGGCATGATAGTATCTGCCGGAAATATTGATCCTCATGCCATGCGTCAGGTGGCCACCATGGGAGAGATCAAGACCCAGGATGGTATCGCCCGGATCCAGCATGGCAAAATAGACGGCCGTGTTGGCGGACGCCCCTGAATGCGGCTGGACATTGGCGTGATCGGCCCCAAACAGTTCCTTCACCCGGTCGATGGCCAGCTGTTCGGCGACATCAACATACTCACAGCCCCCGTAGTAGCGCCTGCCGGGATAGCCCTCCGCGTATTTGTTAGTCATGATGGAACCCATGGTATCCAGGACAGCCTGGCTGACGAAGTTTTCGGACGCGATCAGCTCCAGGTTCTGGCGCTGGCGCCCCAATTCATTCTGCAGGGATTCATAGATTTCGGGATCGACTTTTTTGACGTGATCGTATGGCATATAGACCTCCTATAAGGTTATTTTTTGTCCATTTGTTATAGTATCATACAAAAGTGAAAGGCCCGGGGCATCCGGACCTATTTTGCTTCGCCTGTCAGGAGCTCCGGCGTCACTGTTTTCAGCTCTATTCTTTCCAGGGCCTCTTCCACCAGTAAATCCACCGGGAGCTCCCTTTCCGCGTAGAGGGCATCCTCAGGGGAGGGGTGGGTCTTGGGATGCTTGGAGACGAAGACGGTGCAGCAATCGTCATAGGGCAGGATGGAGGTTTCGAAGGTGCCGATTTCACGGGCCGTCTGGATGGTATCGTTCTTGTCCAGACCGATGAGGGGCCTGAAAACAGGCTTGTCGACGACCAGGTCAGTGGTGACCAGGGCTTCCAGGGTCTGGCTGGCCACCTGGCCCAGGCTCTCTCCCGTGATCAGGGCCTTGGCCCCCGTCCGGTCCGCCAGGCGGGAGGCGATCCGCATCATGAATCGGCGCATGACCAGGGTCAGCATGTTCTCGGGGCAGAAGCGGTTGAGTTCCAGCTGGGTAGGGGTGAAATCGACCACATGGAGATTGATCCGGCCAGCATAGCGGGCCAGCAGGGCGGCCAGGGTCTCGACCTTGGTCAGGGCCTGGGGGCTGGTATAAGGGAAGGTGTGGAAGGTGACCGCGTCCAGGATCATGCCACGGGAGGCCATCCTGTAGCCGGCCACCGGGCTGTCGATCCCACCCGACAGGAGGAGCATGCCCCGGCCGCTCATGCCGACCGGGAGGCCCCTGGACCCCTCCACCCGGTCATGGAAGAGGTAGAGCCTGTCCCTGATTTCAATATGGAAAATATAATCGGGCGCCAGCATCCTGACGGTCAGCTGGTCAGGGAACTCCTCCAGGAGGAGGGCCCCCAGTTCGCAGGCAAGGGTATAGGAGTCGAGCGGAAAGGATTTATTGACCCGGCGGACCTCGATCTTGAAGGTCTTGTCACCGGCCCCTTCCAGAAGATCTTTTGCGTAGTCCCTCAGCCTCTCCTTCAGCCTGTCGAAATCGGCCTCCATCTCCAGGGCGGGGCTGATGGAGACAATGCCGAAGATCCGGGACAGCCGGTCCAGGGTTTCCCCGAGGAGCCTGGGATCTGAAAGGTCCAGTCCCTCCCGGCCCCTGACCCAGATACGCGAATGACTCTGTTCGATATCGAAGGTTCCCAGATCGCGGAGGCGCCAGCGCATGTTGCCGATCAGGCGGGCGATGAAGCGGCCCCGGTTGAGCCCCTTCAGCGTGATCTCGCCTAGGCGGACCAGAATGAGTCTCTCTTCACCCTTTGACGTCATATGATCCGGTTCCCTTCTAGCCCAGGGCGTAGCGGTCATAAAGGTCCGCGATCCGCCCGGCCAGATGGCGGACGTCCTCAGTCTTGTGGCCGGGACTGAAGCTGATCCTGACCGCTTCCAGGATTGTCTTCTTGTCCAGGCCCATGGCGGCCAGGACATGGTTTCGGCCGGCCTTGCTTGAGCCGCAGGCCGAGCCTGTGGAAATGTAGATGGATTCGGCCGACAGGGCATTCATCAGGGTCTCGCCCCGCAAGCCGGGAAAGGCGATTGAAATCAGGTAGGGCGAGGCCTCTTCCGGCGAGAGGAGCCGGTAGATCTGGCCCTCCTCTTTCAGGGCCAGAAGGAAGTCCCGCCGCAGGGCCTTCACTCTTTCAACCCTGTCCGCCAGGTTTTCGATATGATGGGCCAGGGCCTCCGCCAGGGCCAGGGCCCCCGGCAGATCAACCGTACCCGACCGCAGGCCGGATTGCTGGCCACCGCCATGGAGGAGGGGTTCCAGGGTCAACCCCTGCCTCTTGATAAGCAGGCCCATCCCCTTGGGCGCGCCCAGCTTGTGGCCTGAGACAGAGGCCAGGTCGATCCCGGATTGTTTGAACGAAAAGGGAAGTTTGCCGCAGGCCTGGACGATATCGCTGTGGATGATGGCCCCGGCCGCCTTTTGCCTTATCAGGGGGACAAGTGTCTCCAAGGGGTTGATGGAACCCGTCTCATTGTTGACCGCGATCAGGTTGACCAAGCCGCAGGGGGCCTGGTCCAGGGCCTCCTCCAGCGAGGGACGGCTGACGCTGCCGTCGGCCTCCAGGGGCAGGAGGACGGCATCAAAGCCGGCCTCCCTTTTCAGGAAGGGCAGGATTGACAGGACCGCGTCATGCTCTCCCGCGGAGCTGATCAGCCGCTTGGGGAGCCGCCTCTTCCCCCAGACGGCGCCCTTAAGCGCCAGATTGATGGATTCCGTGGCCCCTGAAGTGAAAAAGACCTCCCCGGGTTGACAGTCCAGGGATCCGGCGATGGAACGGCGGGCGCCCTCCAGGAGGGAGGCCGCCGCGAGGCCCCCCGCATGCCTGGAGGCAGGATTGTTGCCGGCTTCCGAGAGCCGACGGACATAGCCCGCCAACACTTCAGGCAGGACCGGTGAAGTGGCAGTTGTGTCAAAATCGTAAAGCAAGGTTGTCTAGTTGATTTCCAGTTTCAGGAGGTCGGGTCGGAGGACGATCCGGATATGCTCGCTGACACTCCCGTTACGTCCATACAGCTGACCGGAAGCGGTGAGGACCATGGTCCTCCGCGGTATTTCCAGGACAGCCGCTTCCTTGTTCTTGGCCGGCCTGGCCAGGAGGGCGACACTGCCCTTGACAGGCAGGAAGGCGTACTTGTTGCCCTTGATGTCGATCATCCGCTTGCCGGCCGCGATGCTCTGGCCCAGGTCGGGAAAGATCTGGGCGGAGATATAGGAGGTGCACCAGCCATAGACCTGTCCGTCGAACATGATGGGCCACTGGAGCATCCAGTAGCCGGCATGCTTGACTTCCGGGATATTGAAGGCGGTATCAAGTTCCGGGTCGGGGTCCAGGTGCTGGACGGGCTGGAGATTGATGTCATCGTAGGAGGACAGGTTGAGGAAGCTGAAGGTCAGGGCATTGAAGTGAGGGACCAGCAGGCGCTCGGGCTCCACGGCCACAAAGGTTCCCCGCCCCTTCTGGATCTCCAGGATCCCGTCCGAGACCAGGTCGGCAATGGCCTGGCGGACCGTCGGCCGGGACAATTCGAGTTCCTCGCAAAGGGTGATTTCCGAGGGGATGCGCTCTCCCTGACGGTAGACTCCGTCCTGGATGCGCTCGACAATCAATTCCCGAAGTTGCGCGTAAAGCGGGACACTGCTATGCCTGTCGAGTTTCATGATGACGCCTCCTGCCAACTGATAATAACATCATATCATAGAGACAAGCAAAAATATCAGGCCAAAGAGGCTGTGCAGGGTGGTTATGACAAGCTGCCCGCCAGCCTAAAAAGGTATATACCGCACGTCCTGGGGGGAGCCCTCCCGGTCCAGGTCCACCGCCGCGTAGAGGAATTCAAGGGAGTGCGTGTTGAAGGCCTCCTGGCCCTCCCGCCAGGCTTCGGCGGCCCGGCGGATGCCCCTTACCTGGTCGGAGGTCAGGGCCTGATCGAGACCGCCAAAGGACAGGGAACCTGGCCCACGCCCCTTGCACTCGATTACATAGACCCTGTCATCCCGGCAGCTGATGAAATCAATTTCACCGGCTCCCTCAATCCTGAGTCGGTGTTCCAGCAGGGTATGTCCCTTGGCAATCAGGTCCTCGGCCACAGCCCATTCGGTCCGCCAGCCCTTAGCGTAGGAGGAGGGTCCAGGCTTCCCCTTGCGGATTGAGCCAAGGAAGCTCCTCCGATGGATGGGGCAGGGCCCGTGCTCGCGAAGCGCTTCCATATGCTGGGGCGTGCCATAGCCCTTATGCGCGGCAAAGCCGTATTGGGGGTAGACCTTGTCCCAATTGACCATGAGCCTGTCCCGGGCAACCTTGGCCAGGATTGAGGCGGCAGCGATGACATTGTGGAGGGCGTCGCCCTTGGTCTTGGCCAGGACCGGGTAGGCCAGTCCCTCCAGGGCCACCGCGTCGATCAGGGCAATCTGGGGCTGGCGGGACAGCTCCCTGAGGGCGCGCCGCATGGCCTCCCGGGTGGCCAGGAGGATATTGGTCCGGTCGATCTCCTCCTGGTCGACCATGGCGATGGACCAGGCCAGGGCCTGGTCGCGGATTGATCCATAAAGCGCCTCCCGCCGCCTGACCGTCATCTTCTTGGAATCGTTCAGGCCGTAAAGGGCCGGCTCCTGGGGCAGGATGCAGGCCGCGGCGACGACTGGCCCCGCCAGCGGTCCCCTGCCCGCCTCATCCACGCCGGCGATCAGCTGGTAGCCCTGGTCGCGAAGCTCCCCTTCCAGGCGGGCCATGGCTTCAAAGCGAAGCCGGTCCCGCTCCGTGATCCGGATCCCCTTTTTAGGCCCGCTCTTCATCCGGTCCTTCCCCCGGTGGCCATTCAAGCGTCAGCCGGCCGATCCGTCCGCTCCGGTAATCGTCAAGCAGCCTGGTGGAAAAACGCAGGAGATCGGGCCGACCCTCCTCCAGGCGGCAACCCATGCGGAGGGCCGCTGCCTCGAAGGACAGGTCCTCCCCCTCCCCTCCCCCACCGTAGCGGTCAAACAGGGCCCGGGGATAGAGCTGGGCCAGGCGGTCGAAGAACCAGGCCGCGACCTCCTCCAGCGGCAGGATGCTGTCCCTTATGGCGCCCGTCACCGCCAGGCACCGGGCTTCATGCCGGCCCGCCAGTTTGGGGGGGAGGATACCCGGTGTGTCAAGGAAATGGAGCTCTGTCCCTGAACGAAGCCAGGCAAGCTGCCTGGTTACCCCGGGACGTGACTCAACCCGGGCCGACCACTTGCCCACCATCTGGTTGATGAAGGTCGATTTGCCTGTATTGGGGATCCCGGCCACCAGGACACGGGAGGGGCCTGACCAGGCGGCCCTGCTTCCTCGCCCTGGCCAGGAGGGGGGCCTGGAGTCTGAGAAGTTGGCCCCGGATAAGGCGGATATCAGCGGCCGCCCGAAGGTCGACCGCGACCGCCGTCACCCCCGCTTCCCCGTAGTTTTCCAGCCAGCTGCTACTGACAGCGGGATCCGCCAGGTCGGCGTGGGAGAGGAGGAGGAGATGGGGTTTTTCTGGTTCGAAGTCAAGAAAGAGGGGGTTGCGGCTGGCGGCGGGAATCCTGGCGTCCGCGATCTCAACCACGGCATCGATATGGGACCAGACCTTCCGAAGCTCCCGCGTGGCGCTGGCCATATGGCCCGGATACCAATGAATCCCTTTGCCCCTCCTGCCTTCCGAGCCCTTCATCCCAAGTCCCCCTCCCCTGCTTCCTGCCACTTAAGTATACGCCATCCCCGGGGAAATCCGGACAAGAAAAAGACGGCTGGACCGCCGTCTTATCCTCGTTCCGCTGCGACTCGATCAGTTCTTCGTCGGCAGTTTTTCCCGTACCCGGGCCGCTTTCCCTACGCGGTCGCGCAGGTAGAAGAGCTTGGCACGGCGGACCCGGCCCTTGCGCAGTGTCTCAATCCTGGCAACTTTAGGCGAATGGACCGGAATGACCCGTTCCACGCCAACACCACATAGGCCACGCGCCTGACCGTGAGGGTCTCATTTAGTCCTCGCCCTTGCGGCCGATCACGGTTCCTTCAAATATCTGGATCCTCTCGCGGGATCCTTCCGTGATCCTGAGATGAACATTGACGCGGTCACCAATCTCGACCTTATCGTACTGGTCGCGCAGATAGGGTTCTTCAACCGCTTTGATATAGTCCATATTGCGTTCCTCCTTTATCAATCATCGGATGTTCTTGCACGCAATTGCAGCGGACCACCCGTATAAGCCTCAAGCATCATAACAGAAGCAAAGAGGCCTGGCAAGCGCCTTTTTCTCAGTCCTCACAGACCAGATAAATGACAATGTAACCTGGACAGATCAAAAAAAACGTCCAGCTTAATCTGGCAAATAGAATGTCCTACTTAATCTGGCAAGAGTGACCTCTTTCGTCAACCAAAACTTTATACTGTCCCAAGAGAAGAACCAAGCTCAAGGCGGGCCTTCCCTAAGGAGGTCTGAGCCACTACCAACACCTGGGACCCTGGAGGACAGGGTGTTAATCAAAATGAAACTGGAAGCTGCCGACTCTTTTCGTAAGATCGCAAAGACTTACAGGGTAAATCCCCCACCACCATCTCCCAGGAGATAAAAAAGCATCGAGCCGTATCGAGAAGAATGCCTTCAATACCCGCTACAACCCTTGTAAGCACCGATTCCACTGTCCTGCCCAACTTTTATGTGGCAGGCTCTACTGCAAGAGAAAACCTGTGCCTCCTGCAAGGAAGGCTGCTCTCCTCTCTTGCCCTGACTTCGAAGAAGAATACTGCCCCACGCCTGCAAAAGGCACCCTATGTCTGCCATGGCTGCAAGCAAAAGAATCGCTGTGGCCTGACCCGCTACGAGTACATGCCCACCGTTGCTCACCATCAATACCTGGAGCTCCTGTCCGAATCCCGTCAAGGGAGGTCTTATTCGCCTGAAGGGAATCGACTCCATCCGCAAGATCGTGAAGGCAGATCTCAAGCGGGGCTATCGCCTTACATCATCTGGGCCAACCACAAGAACGAACTGCCTTGCTCTCACCGGACCATCTACCGGCTCATCCAGGACCGAGCCCTCCTGGCTGAAGTCTCGGCTTTGACCTGCCCTACAAGATCCGTTACCGGCCCAGAAGAAAGAGGCGGGAGCACAAGATTGGACACGCGCTGCCGTCAGGGGAGGACCTGCCGACTACCTGGCCTTCATGGGGGAGGGACCCTGGCCCGTCGTCGAGATGGACACGGTCATCGGGACCGGGGGCACAGGTCATCTTGTCCTCTATTTCCAAGAGTCCTCCTTGCTCCTCTCTTATACTTGAGAGAACGTATTGCCGGCCCAGTCCGTCATCGATTGCTTTAATCGCCTCTACGATGTCCTGGGCCGGGACAGCTTTTGTCGACTCTTTTCCCGGTCCTCCTCACCGACAACGGATCGGAGTTCTCCAATCCTGTTGCCATTGAGTTTGACCAAGAAGGCCAAAGGCGGACCCGGATCTACTATTGTGACCCGGGGATGCCAAACCAGAAGCCTGGAGTGGAAGGGGCCCACAAGCACTTAAGGCGCATTTTACCCAAGGGGACGTCTTTCAATGATCTGACCCAGGAAGACCTGAACCAGGTCATGGCCGTCAACGCGTTTCCCCAGAAAAAAGCTGAATGACCGGTCACCAACCCAGTCATTCAGCGCTACTTTCGGGAGGGACATCCTGGAACGCTTAGGCGTTCCTTGTATCGATCCTTCCCAAGTAGTTTGACGGCCCAGCGCCTACAAAAGTAGACCGCTGATTTTTTCGGGAAAAGCCCGCCTCGAACGCCGTTCTTCTCTAACGTTCCAGGCCATCCAGCTTAAAGTGTCGTAAACGACAAATAGCTCGATGGTTCTGTTAAGCGCGCTCTTCTTTCCTGCCGTGCTCCCCATTCTACCATTTATCTTCGCTTTACGGGGTTTTTCTTGTGACTGCCAAACCCCTCGCTACAGTTTGTTTCAAGTTTTCTTGGATCCCTACTCTACTGTCCAGGTTAGCTTGTCATTTATCGGTCCTCACAGACCTCCTGGCCGGTAAGGATCCTTTCCGCCAGTTCCTCCCACACCGCCTGGTCCAGTTCCTGGTCCTTGAGGAGCCAGGGCTTCTTTCGCAGGGTTTCCAGGACTTGTGAAAGAAGGCGTTCCCGGTCGATCCTGGCCTGGTGGCCGGAGAGAAGGACAGAGGGTACCTGGCGGCCCCGCCAGAGGGGAGGCCTTGTATATTGGGGCCATTCAAGCAGGCCTGAGGCGAAGGAATCCTGCTTCCAGGCCTCCTCGTCCGGCAGGACTCCGGGGATAAGCCGGCTGATGGCGTCAATGATGACGGCCGCGGCCAGTTCACCGCCCGTCAAAACGAAATTGCCAATTGACAGCTCCTCCGCCCCCATTTCATCGATGACCCGGCGGTCAACACCTTCATAATGGCCGCATACCAGGATAAGGTGGCTTTCCTTTGAGAGGGTCAGGGCCAGGTCCTGATCAAAGACCCGGCCGGCGGGCGAAAGATAGAAGGTCCTTGCCGGTTCTCCCCCCTGCTCCAGGGCGGAGCGCCAGGCCTGGTAGACAGGGTCACACATGAGGACCATGCCCCGGCCACCGCCGTAGGGGGCATCATCGACCTGGCCATACTCGTTGACGGCAAAGTCCCGGATCTGGATGGTGTTTAGTTCCAGCAGTTTCCTGTCCAGGGCCCGGGCCGTCATACTGAAGGCCAGGGCAGTCTCCACCTGGTCCGGGAAAAGTGACAGGACTGAGAACTTGATGGACATCTTCAGACCTTCCGGCCCTCCCCCTTCCCGGTCCTGTACAGGGCCAGGAGACCGGGGGGAAGGTCGACCTTGATCTCATCCCTGTCCTGATCGACGGAGAGGACCACGGCCCGCAGGAAGGGAATGAGGACCTCCGCCTCCCCCTCCTTTTCGACAATGAGGACCTGACTGCTTCCCGTGTCCAGGATATCGGCCACCTGGCCGAGCGGGCCCGCCTCCCTGTCGCTGACCTCCATACCGATCAGGTCGGCGGAATAGAATTCATACTCGTCCTCGAGTTTGAGCCCGTCCTCCCGTCTGACAGCCAGATAGACACCGGCCAGGTCCTGAGCCTCCTCCCGGCTCCCGATCCCTTCAAAGGAGAGGAGGAGTCCCTGGGGCACGGGCCTTGCCCCGACCAGCCGGCAACTGCCGTCAGGCTCGGAATCGGCGCCGGCCATGCGGAAACAGAGGAGCCCCGGATGAAAACGGCCGTCATCATCCGTCAGGCTCTTGACCAGCACCTCGCCCTTGACGCCGTGCGCGCGCTGGCAGACCCCGATCAATAGGTAGGGACGCCTCATGAATTGATGTCGACCGAGATCCGCTTGTTGTCCATGGCGCCCTTGGCCTTCATAATGGCGCGGACGGCCTGGGCCCTCCGGCCTCCCCGGCCGATCACGCGGCCGATATCCTCCGGATGGGCGCTGACGGTGAGTACTGTCTCGCGTCCGCGTGACTCCTCACCTATCACCAGGTCTTCCGGATGCTGCACCAGTGGTTCGATGATTGATTTCAGTAAGTCTTTCATCCTTTACTCCAAAATGCCATTGTACTTGAGAAGTTTTTTAATCGTGTCGGTCGGCTGGGCTCCCTTGGCGATCCAGTCCTTGACCTTCTCAGCGTCGACCTTGAAGGTTGACGGGTCGGTATGGGGGTCGTAGGTGCCAATCTCTTCGATGAAGCGGCCGTCACGCGGTGAACGCGCGTCAGCGACTACGACCCGGTAATAGGGTTGCTTTTTCTTGCCTACTCGCTTGAGGCGGATTTTTACTGCCATGTTTACCTCCAAAAGGTTTAATTTGTATGGTCACGGGCCTGGGGCCCGGCACATCTATTCAAAAGCCAAGATTCCTGAATGGCATCCTGCCCCGGCCCTTGCCGCCCAGGAGGCCAAACTGCTTCATCATCTTCATCATGTCATCGTATTGGCGGACCAGGCGGTTGACATCCTGGACCTCAACCCCGCTTCCGGCGGCGATCCGCCGTCTCCGGGAGGCGTTAAGGAGCCTGGGATTCTCCCTTTCCCCCACGGTCATGGCCTGGATGATGGCCCGGGTCCTGGCAAGGCTTCCTTCGTCGATGTCGACATTCCCCAGCTTCTTGCCGGCCCCCGGTATCAGGGAGAGCATCTCCTTCAAGGACCCCATCCCGCGGATTTGCTCAAGCTGGTCCAGCATATCCTGCATGGTGAAGCGGTTGGCTTTCAGCCGCTCCAGGGCCTTCTGGGCCTGCTGCTCATCCAGGGTCTCCGACGCCTTCTCGATCAGGGTCAGCACATCACCCATACCCAGGATCCGGGAGGCCAGCCGGTCGGGCCGGAAGGGCTCCAGGTCGCCTACCTTCTCCCCCGTGCCGATCAGCTTGATGGGCTTGCCCGTCATCCGGCGTATCGAGAGGGCGGCCCCGCCTCTGGCGTCACCGTCCAGTTTGGTCATTATGAAGCCGTCCAGGCCCACCTCCCTGTCGAAGCTTTCGGCGATGGCGACCGCTTCCTGACCAATCATGGCATCCACGACAAGGAGGCGTTCATGGGGCTTGACGGCCGCCTGGACAGCCTTGAGCTCATCCATGAGCTGGTCATCCACGGTCATCCTGCCCGCCGTGTCAATGATCAGGCTGTCACACATGAGATAACGGGCCCGGTCCCGGCCCTTGACCGCCAGCCTGGCGGCGTCCTTGTCATCAGGGTCCAGGTAATAGTCAACACCGATCTGGTCCGCCAGGATCCGCAGCTGTTCCTGGGCCGCCGGCCGATGGACGTCCACGGAGACCAGGAGGGGCTTCTTGCCCCTTTCCTTCAGCTGGAGGGCCAGCTTGGCCGCCGTCGTGGTCTTGCCGGTCCCCTGGAGGCCGTAGAGGAGGAAGACGGTGAAACCTGTCGGCGACACTGCCAGCTTCTCCTCCTCACCCAGGATATGGATCAGGGCTTCATGCACGATCTTGACAACCTGCTGGCCCGGTGTGAGGCTTTCCATGACTTCAGCGCCCCGGGCCTTTTCCGTGATCTCGGCCGTCAGGTCCTTGACTACCTGATAGTTGACATCCGCTTCCAGGAGGGCCAGTCGGATCTCCCGCATCATGGCCTTGATGTCCTGTTCCGTTACCCTGGCCTTGCCTCGCATGGCGTCCGTTATCCGGCTGAGGCGGGCGCTCAGGTTCTCAAATAAGGCCATGGTCCCCTCCCCTGTCATCCTCAAGGGCCAGTCCCATGAGGGTCTGCAGTTCATCCAGGGATTGCCGCAGGCCTTCCTTGTCCTCGTCTTTTTCCTGCTCCCTGGCCCTGGCCAGGATACTGCCAAAGAGCCTGTCCCGGGCCGCCAGGGAAAGTGAGGATTCAAGGGTCGCCAGCCGGGCCACGCCCCGCCTCAGCTGATCGTGGACCCCCTGCCTGGACAGCTGGGTCAGATCCGCGATTTCGGACAGGGACCAGTCCTCCTGGTAATAGAGTGAGAGGAGCTCCCTTTGCCGGTCGCTCAGGAGGGCGCCATAATAATCCAGCCACAGACAGATGTCCGTGTGCCTGGGTTCATTTCTTTTCTTTTCCCGTGAAGGCATGGAGCCAGTATAAGGAGCGGACGCCTGGCTGTCAAGTCTTTTGTTTGACAGGCCTCTAAGCTTCTGGCAGCAGGGCCTTCAGAAAGAGGTCCCGGTCAAAATCCTGGAGATCCCCGGCCCCTTCCCCCAAGCCCGCCAGACAGAGGGGCAGACCGGTTTCACGCGCGACCGCGACGGCGACGCCCCCCTTGGCGCTGCCATCCAGCTTGGTGATGGCGATCCCGGTCACCTGGATGGCCTCATGGAAGGCACGAGCCTGGATGACGGCATTCTGGCCGGTGGTCGCGTCTATGACCAGGAGGGTCTCGACCTGGGCCTCAGCCCCCTCCCGGTCGATGACCCGCCGGATCTTGGCCAGCTCCTCCATGAGGTTCCTTTTCGTGTGCAGGCGGCCTGCCGTGTCAATGATCAGCAGGTCGGCCTTGCGGGCCTGGGCGGCCTTGATGGCATCAAACACGACGGCGGCCGGGTCCGAGCCTGTTTCATGGGCAATCACCGCTGTCTGGGTCCGCTCGCCCCAGACCTTCAGTTGCTCAACCGCGGCCGCCCTGAAGGTATCGGCGGCGGCCATGAGTACCCGAAGCCCCTTTTCCTTGGCTCTTTGCGCCAGTTTTGCGGCGGTCGTGGTCTTGCCGGTGCCGTTGACACCGACCAGGAGATAGATGGTCAGCCGGCCGGCTTCCAGCTCAAGCTTCCTTGCCTGGATCATGGCGGCCAGTGTGGTTGACAGGGCGGCCAGGACCCCTTGACGGGAGGCATCACCTGTCTGGCGGATGTGTTCCCTGACGGCCTCCACCGCCTCGCCTGCCGCCTGGATACCGCAGTCTGCCTGGACCAGGATCATCTCCAGCTCGTCCAGACTGTCCTCGTCGAATACGCCCAGGCCCGCCGCGAGACGGTTGAAGCTGGCTGTCATGAAGCCCCGTGTCTTTTCCAAGCCTTTTTTGAAGCTGTCAAAGAGACCCATTCCCCCTCCTTTCTTCCCGGCCTCAATCGCCATAGGGCAGGGCCGAGGAGAGCACCATGGAAAGAACCCTGGATATGCCGCGCTCCTGCATGGTCACGCCGTAGAGCCTGTCGGACGCCTCCATGGTCCCCTTGCGGTGGGTGACCAGGATGAACTGCATGGACCAGGCGTAGCGGCGGACATAATCCGTGAAACGCTTGACATTGGCGTCGTCGAGGGCCGATTCAACCTCATCGAAGACGCAGAAGGGGGCCGGCTTCAACTTGAGTATGGCAAAAAGGAGGGCGATGGCGGTCAGGCAGCGTTCCCCGCCCGAGAGGAGGGAGAGTTTTTGCAGTTTCTTCCCCGGCGGCTGGGCCCGGATCCCGATGTCCGCCAGGAGCACATCGTCCTCCCCTTCCAGGACCAGTTCCGCCTGGCCCCCCGAGAAGAGCTCGGCGAAGACCTGGTTGAAATTCTGATTGATCTCGTGGAAGGTCCGGTTGAACTGTTCCCGCATGGATTGATCCAGGTCATGGACGATGGCCTCCAGCTCCGCCTGGGCCCTTTCAATATCCTGGCGCTGGGAGGCCGTGAATCCGATCCTCGCCTCCAGGGCCTCATAATCGCGGATGGCATTATGGTTGACGGGGCCCAGCTCCTCTATCCGCCGCTTCAGGTCCGCCCGCTCGGCCGTCGCCCGGCTTATCGGGCCCAGGTCCTCCACCTCCGCCTCCGCCTGGCTCCGGGTCAGGCCGTGCGCCTCCCACAAGCTGTTGAGTTGATCGTCAACCTGCAGGCCAAGTCTTTCAATATCGGAATCCTGCCTCTCGCAGACGGCCCCCAATGAGGCAAGCTGGTCATTGGCCTTGTTCATATGGGCCAGCAGGGTCCCCTGTCTGGATAATTCCTCCTCCCGGTCCGCCAGGAGCTGACTGAGCCTGTCCTGGACCTCTTTCCTTTCAGTGACTGCCCGGTCCAGGGCTGCCTGGTTATCCTCTATGGCCCCCCTGGCCTCTTCCATCCGCCTGGTCTGGTCCTGCCACTCCCGTTCAACCGAGGCCAGCCTCAGCCTGGCCCCCTCGATTTCCTGGCCCCTGGCCTCGGCCCTGCTGTCGAAATCGGCCAGGGTCTCCTCCAGTGACTTGAGGGTGACCTCCAGCCGTGTCAGCTGGTCCCGTTTGTCGTTGTAGTCCGCTTGGCCGGCCTGGCGTCCCTCCTCCAGCCCCGCCAGTTCCTTGACAGTTCCCTCCAGGGCCTGTCCAAGCCGGGCCAGCCCGTCTTCCAAGGCGGTCCTGTCGTCGGCCAGTTCAGACAGCCTCTTTTCCAGCTGGCCTCTTTCTTCCCGCCGGCCGGACAGGTCGGCACGGAGGCGGTCATGGGCAGCAAGCCCCGCCTCCTCCTCCGCCATCAGGCCTGCCAGCTTCCTCCGGTCCGCCGCCAGGGCCTCCAGCAGGGCCTCCTCCTTGGTCCCGGCCTCCCGGAGCTCCTCCTTGGCGGCCTCGAAACGGAGGGTCAGTTCCTCTATTTCAGCCTGCCTGGCGTCCACCTCCAGGCGTGCCGCCTTGATGCGGCCCGGCCGCCCCAGGACTCCCGCCACCCTGGTTGCCCTGTAGCCGCCTGTCATGGAGCCGCCCCGATTGACCTGATCCCCGGATCGGGTCACTATGTTGTAGGCCCGTCCCGTCTTCCTGCTCAGGTCGACGGCCTGGTCCAGGCTCTCGACCAGGAGGGTTCTGCCCAGGACAAATAGGACCGCCGCTTTGACGGCCGGATCGTATTGGACCAGATCCGCGGCTACCCCGATCCAGCCTTCGGCCGTCCTGGCCGTCGCCAGGGTCCTGGCATCAAGGGGGCGGGGCTGGAGCGAATCCAGGGGCAGGAAGGTGGCCCGGCCGGCCTTGGCCCGACCCAGCCAGTCGATCCAGTCCTCCGCTGTCCCGGACCCGTCACAGACCAGGTTGTGTGTCGCGGCGCCGAGCGCCGTCTCCAGGGCCGGCTGAAGCGGTTCCGGAACGGTCAGAAGTGAGCCCAGTGGGCCATGGATCCCCTTCTTTCCGGTCCTTTCCACCTCTTTCATAAGGAGCTGGACCGGCCTTGTGTAACCTTCAAAATCCGACTCCAATCTTGTCAGTGTCTCTATCTCATAGTGGAGTTGCTTGACGGACCGGGACTTGTCCTCCCTGGCCCCCTGGAGCAGGTCGGCGTTCCGGTGGCCGGTCTCCGTCAGCTTTCTGGCCTCCACCGCCTCTTTTTCACCCTCTTCAATGGCCGCCTCCAGGGCCTGGCGGTCCCGTCGGCGCTGGTCCAGGGAAGCGGCGCTCGTTTCTTCTTCCTGCCGGAGGCCTTCCTCCTCGACCCGCAAGCGCTCCAGCCTGGTCTCCAGGAACTGGCCTTCCGCCATTCCCTCCCGCAGGCTGACCTGCTGACTTGAAAGGGTCGCCGCCAGGTTTTCCCGCTTCTCTTGAAGCGCATTGATGGTCCGGCTGGTCCCCTCGAGGGCCGCCTCCCTCTCAGCCTGTCCGGAGCGGGCCTCCTCCAGTTCCTTCTCCAGGGAGCTCCTCCGCGACCGCAAGTCCCGGCCCTTCTCCTCCTGACCGGCCAATTCCTCTTCGGTCGCCATAAGCTGCACAAGCAGGCGGTTCTTTTCCTCCAGGAGGGTTTCCGCCCCCTTTTTGGAACCCGCGAATTTTTCCTTATGGAGGGCGTCAAGGCCCATGCATTCTGTTTCCTTGACTGATATGGCATTGAAGCTCGCCTGCTCCTCCTCCAGGGCCTGGTCGAGCGACTTGATCCGGGAGAGGGATGCTTCATAATCCGACCGGACCTTTGCCCGGGTCTCCCTGGCCTGGTCCAGGTCGGCCTTGAGCAGAAGGGCGTCCTCCTCCCGCTTGAGTTTCTGGTCTTCCAGTTTTTGAATCTGGCGGAGGGTCAGAGCCGTATCCAGCTTGCGGTAGCGGGCCGCCATCTCCACATGCGAGCGGGCATGCCCGGCCTGCTTCTCGAGGAGGACGGCCTGGTCACGCAATTCCGCGAGCAAGTCATCCACCCTGACCAGGTTATGCCCACTCCGGTCAAGTTTGCGGAGGGCCTCATCCTTCCGGGTCCTGTACTGGACGATGCCGGAGGCTTCTTCGAAAATGGCCCGCCTGTCCTCGGACCGGTTGCTCAGGATTTCATCAATCCGGCCCTGGCCGATGATGGAATAGCCGTCAAGCCCGATCCCCGTATCCATGAGAAGGGCGTTGATATCCTTCAGCCGGCAGGGCGTCTTGTTGATCAGGTATTCGCTTTCGCCGGAACGGTAGTAGCGCCGCGTGAGGGCGACTGTCCCGTAATCGATGGGGAGGGTCCGCTTGCTGTTGTCCAGGGTCAGGGTCACCTCGGAGAAACTGACCGGCCGCCTTTGGGCCGTCCCATTGAAGATGACATCCTCCATGCGCTGGCCGCGGAGGGTCTTGGCACTCTGTTCACCCAATACCCAGCGGATGGCGTCCGTGATATTCGATTTGCCGGCACCGTTCGGGCCGACGATGGCAGTGATGCCCTTATGAAAATTTATTTCCGTGTATTCGGGAAAAGATTTGAACCCTTGGATCTCAAGTGATTTCAGCATGGCGGGCTCAGTTCTCCAGATCCTGGAAGAAATGAAGGGAGGCTTCCTGTTCCGCCGCCTTCTTTGTCCTCCCGCTCCCGGTCGCCTTCAGTTGACCGTTGAGCAGGAGGCCAACCTTGTAGACCCGGTCGTGTTCAGGCCCTTCCGTCTCCAGGACGGTAAAGGTCACTTCCCTCTTCCCGTCCGCCTGGGCCCATTCATAGAGCCGGCTCTTGTGGTCGTAGGTGAGCTCCCCCCGCAGGGCCTGTTCGGCATAGGGGGTCAGGAGCCGGCGGATCATGCTTCCGGACCGATCCAGGCCCGCCTCCAGGTAGATGGCCCCGAAGACAGCCTCCAGGGCATCCGAAAGGTTGGAGGGGTTGTCGGCCCCCCCCGACAATGACTCCCCATGGCCCAGGCGCAGATGGTCCCCCAGTCCGAGGGCACGGGCCAACTCTGTCAAGGTCGGCTCACAGACCAGCCTGGACCGGAGTTTGGTCAAGAGGCCTTCCGGCGCGTCTGTCCGGGTATGGTAAAGATATTCGGAAACCACCAGCTGCAGGACAGCGTCGCCCAGGAACTCCAGGCGTTGATTGTCCGCCATCACTTCCTGGTGTTCATAGGCATAGGAAGGATGTGTCAAGGCTTCCAGGAGCAGGTCCCGACTCCTGAAAGAATAACCCAGACGGCTTTCCAGTATTGAAAGTTCCTTTGACACGAGCTGCCATGAGGCTGCCCCGCCCTCTGGAGGCGGGACACGGTTCTCATTAGAGTTGGGCGTAGATGAATTCGACGGCATCGCCGACCGTGCGGATACGCTCCGCCTCTTCATCCATAATTGCCATATCAAATTCAGATTCGAGTTCCATAACCATCTCAACGATATCAAGCGAGTCCGCGTTCAAGTCCTCGATGATATTGGAGGTCATCTCGATCGACTCCTCCTCGATGCTCAATTGGTTGGCCAGTATGGTCTGGATCCTCTTCAGTATTTCCTGTTTTGTCATGGACAATCCTCCTTGCAATGCAATTCAGGCTCCCGCGTCTTATCCGCCGGATTATCAAGTTTATCAAATTTTCAAGGTATTTGACAGAAGCTCCCTATTTTTCAGCCAATAGTCCAAACCCGACAGGACCGTCAGGAGTACGGTAACCGCCAGCAGGATATCCCCGGGTATGGTCCAGGGCGCCCCGTAGCCGATGAAGGGAAGGGAGGGGTCGATCCATTGGACCAGGATGGGCTCAAACATGAGCGCCCCCAGCGTGATGAACTGGAAGATGGCCTTGACTTTCCCAAACCAGCTGGCCGCGATGACCTGCCCGTGCTCCACCCCTACCATGCGGATCCCGGTCACGGCAAATTCCCTGGCCGCGATCAGGACGATGATATAGGTCGAGACACGGCCCAGCTGGACGAAGGCGGCAAAGATGGAAAGGACCAGGAGCTTATCGGCGATGGGGTCGACCAGTTTGCCGAAGTTGGAGACAAGTCCCTGTTTTCTCGCCAACATGCCATCGAAAAGATCAGTCACGGCTGCCAGGACGAAGAGGACGAAGGCGATGACCCGGCCTGGCGCCGAGACAATGAAATGTGAAAAGGCGCAGGTCTCACAATAGGGAAGCGGCAGGAGAAAGAATAAGATAATGGGGATCATGACGATCCTGGAAAGTGTCAGCTTATTCGCAATATTCATCGAGTGTTACCCCAGTCAACTCATAGGGCCCCGCGTCAACAATACGCACGGCTGTCCGGTTGCCGACCGACAGATCCGGTGTCCTGGCGGCAACATAAATAATGGGATCGATATCCGGCGCTTCGCCGTAGCTTCTCCCTTGAAAGAGTATACCACGCGCCTCGACGCCCTCAAGAAGGACCTGGGTAACCTGGCCTATCCGCTTCCTATTGGCTTCCAGGGCGATGCCCCGTTGCGCTTCCATGATCTGGGCCTGCCGCCGCAAGGCGATTTGCGGGTCCACCTGGCCCGGCATTCCGGCGGCCGGGGTCCCCTCCTCACAGGAAAAGACAAAACAGCCCAGCCTGTCAAACCGGGTCTCTTTCACATAATCGAGCAAGTGGCGGAAGTCCTCCTCACTTTCCCCGGGGAAGCCCGTGATCACAGTGGACCGGAGGATGACATCCGGCAGGTCCGTCCGGATCCTGTCAATCTTCCGGCTGATGACATCGATTGTCTCCCGCCGCCGCATGGCGGCCAGGATCCTGTCCGAGGCGTGCTGGATCGGCAGGTCGACATAGGAGGCCAGTTTCGGATCGGCCGCCAGGGTCCCGATCAATTCCTCCGTGACGGAATGGGCATGGAAATAAAGGCAGCGGATCAGTTCGATGGTATCCAGCTCCCGGCTCAGCCCCTCAAGCAGGGAGGCCAGGGTGGGCCGGTCCGGCAGATCCCGGCCATAGCCTGAAGTGTCCTGGGCAACCAGGATCAATTCCTTGAAGCCCAGGCCGGCCAGATGGGCCGCTTCCGCCAGGATGGCTTCCGGTCTCCGGGATCTTTGTGGCCCCCTCAGACGCGGTATGGCGCAGTAGGCACAGGCCTGGGAGCAGCCTTCGGCGATCTTCAGGTAGGCATAGGTGCCCGGGGGGGTGGAGGGTCTCCGCCTGAGGTCAAGGTAATCGATATTGCCGGCCGGGCCCGGCCGGTGACCACGGAGGTCCCTGCCCTCCGCCAGCTCCCCCAGGACATCCGCGATCCGGTCATATTCCCCGGTCCCCAGAAGGGCATCGACCTCAGGGAATTCATGAAAGATCTCTTCCTTGTAGCGTTGGGGAAGACAGCCGGTAACGATCAGGAAGACCCCTTCCCTGCCCTCCTTGTGGGCAGCCAGGTCCAGGATGGCCCCAATGGCCTCCTCGACGGCCGGCTCAATGAAGGCGCAGGTGTTGACGATCAGGAAGCGGGCAGATCCCGGGTCCGGCGTGAAGGCATAGCCTGCCTCCTTCAGCAGGGCCCCCATACATTCGGAATCCACCTCATTCTTGGGGCAACCCAGGGAGAGGAGATAATAGCTGTTCTTGGTCGTCATAGGCGGAAGGGCCAGCCGCGGCTAGTCATCCTCCCCCTCCAGGCAGCGGCGGACCGTCTCCCTTGAGAGGCCGGCTGGGTAGCCCCGCCGGGTCAGGAGCTTCATCATGGCCAGCTCATCCTCCCGCCTGGGCCGGGGGAAATGGGAGAGGCAAAGTGACAGGGCGGTCTCCTGATCCCCGTCCAGCCGCGAGGCCTCTTTTTCAGCGACAGGAACAGCCACCCCATTCCGGATGAAAACGGCTACCATGGCCCGCCTGGAACGCAGGCGACGGCCCTGGTAGCGGGCGGCGATCTTCCGCGCGGCCCGGCCATCATTGATGTAATCAATCTCGCGATAATAGGCGACCACCTGGTCAGCCAAAGAGGGCTCCACGCCTTTTTTGATCAGATTGCGCCTGACCCGGCCTGAGGACTTGGAGCGGTCAATACCGATGAAGGCGACCGCCAGCTCACGCGCTTTTTCAAATTCCGGCGTCCTTGTCACAGGTCAAGTCCGAGAATGGCGTCGACATCCGCGTCGATCATATCCCCTTCATCCGGAATCCCGTCCGCTGCCAGGGCCACCTTGCTCTCGTCCAGATAGTGGTCCCTCACCTCTTTCTCTATCTGTTCGTAGAGCCCGCGGTTTTCCTCCTCTTCCAGGAAATTGCGGACATTGTCACGTCCCTGGCCCAGGCGCTGATCCCCGTAGGAGAACCAGGAACCGCTCTTCTTGATGATATTGGCCTCAACGCCCATATCAAGCACACAACCTGTCTGTGAGATGCCACGCCCATAGAGGATGTCGAATTCCGCCTCGTGGAAGGGCGGGGCGACCTTGTTCTTCACGACCTTGGCCCGGGTCTTGGATCCGATCATGCGATCCCCCTGCTCGATCCTGCCAATCCTCCGGACATCCAGCCTGACACTGGCATAGAACTTGAGGGCCCGGCCGCCCGTCGTCGTCTCGGGGCTACCGAACATGACACCGATCTTTTCCCGGAGCTGGTTGATGAAGATGACCATGGTCCGGCTCTTATTGATCACGGCCGCAAGTTTCCTGAGGGCCTGGGACATGAGCCGGGCCTGGAGGCCCACAACGGCATCACCCATCTCCCCGTCTATCTCGGCTCTCGGGACCAGGGCCGCCACCGAGTCGATGACGATCACGTCCACCGCGCCGGACCGGGCCAGGGCTTCCGTTATCTCCAGGGCCTGTTCGCCGTAATCGGGCTGGGAGACGATCAGGTTGTCGATATCAACCCCCAGGTTCTTGGCATAGGCCGGGTCAAGCGAGTGCTCCGCGTCGACGAAGGCGGCAATGCCGCCCAGTTTCTGCGCCTCGGCGATACTGTGCAGGGCCACGGTCGTCTTGCCGGAGGACTCCGGACCGAATATCTCGACCACCCGGCCCCGCGGCAGGCCACCGATCCCCAGGGCTACGTCAAGCGAGAGCGCCCCTGTCGGAATCGCCTCCACCTCCATGATGCCGGTGTCGCCCAGGGTAAGGACGGCCCCCTTGCCGAAATCCTTTTCTATGCGGTCAAGCGCCGCCTTCAGCGCGACTTGACGATCCTTGTCCTCTCTTGGTTTAACGTCCTGTTTCGACTTGGCTCCCTTGGCCATGGCATCCTCCTGATTCTATTTGTCAGCTTACATTTTCATTGTTTACGGACTAGAACTTATGTTCCTTCTCGATTGCTTCCATCTTACTGGAAGCGGGCGGAAAGGTCAATGAATCCGGCGCCCCCTAGCCGTCGATTCCTGCCGTCCCGGGTCAGCCCCGGGCCGGCGCCAGCTTGAGAAAACGCCGGATCATACCCTGGAGGTCCCTTGATTCCCGGAAATTGATGGCCAGGCCCGTCAGATAGTAGGTCATCATGCCCAGGGAGGCCTTCACGGCGTAGAGGGCCAGCTGGATAAGCTTGTTCCCCGGGTTGAGGGGCAGGGTATTGAGGCCCAGGAGGACGATGACGGTGGTTGCCGAGCAGAGGACCAACCTGAGATAGAAGGGCAGCATCCTGTAGGGGCGGGCCTTTTTGATATGGAGCCTGTAGAGGGAGGCGATCACCAGGACATTGATGAAGCTGTTCAGGACATAGGCTAGGGGAAGCCCGTAGATCCCAAAGTCCAGCACCCGGGTAAAGAGGACGCAGAAGAGCGGATTGAGGATCAGGGACATGAGGGAGGTCAGGAGGGAGATCCGGGTCACATGCCGGGCATAGAAGGCCTGGTTGACGATCTCGTAGAAGGTGAGGAAGAAGATGGCCGGGGCGTAGAGCCTGAGCAGGCTGCCCTCAATCAGGAGATTTTCCAGGGGGATGGCTCCCCCCCACTGGAAGATGGCCTCGACTGTTTCCTCCGCCATGACGGAAAAAATGAGTACAAAGGGGGTGACATAGTAGAGGGACCGCCGGAGGGACTCCGTATAGGTCCGCCTCATCTCATCGAATCGGCGGTTGGCGAAGGCCCGGGTCAGGCTGGGCGACATGACGCTGGCGACGGCAAGCGCGAAAATGCCGTAGGGAAGCTTCCAGGTGGTCTGGGCATGGCGGAGGGAGGTGACCGCCCCGGTAAACTGGTTGGCGAATCCGGTCTGGATAATGGAGTTGAGCTGGATGACCGAGCCCGATATCAGGGTCGGGATGGCCAGGCGGAGGAGCCTTTTGTAGCCGGGATCCTCCAGGTCGATCAGGGGCCGGTAGTGCATGACCCGGCGGGCCATGAAGGCCAGGTAGAGGAAGTTGACCACCGCGGAGATGACGACTCCTAAGGCCACCTTGGCCGGGGCCCCGGCAGACTGATCCCCCCAGCGCAGCATGAAGAAGATGCAGACAACATTATAGAGCGTGGTCGTGAAGGCCGCCCGCTGGAAGAGCTTGTGCCCGTTCAGGACACCGACGCACATTCCGGCCAGGAAGAGGAAGACGGTCTGGGGGAAGAGCATCCGGGCTACCATGACGGCCCGCTCGATGATGGCGGCGTCCTTATTGGGATTGTACAGCTGGATTAGGGGGCCGGCGAAGACCTCGCCGAGCAGGATGGCAGCCAGGAAGGCGATCAGGAAGACATTGATCAGGGTACTCAGGCTCCGCCAGAGCTTCTTTTCCTCATTGCGGGCCAGGGCCGACGAGACAGCGGGGGTGACCGCCGCCGCGAAGGTGCCTCCGACCAGGAGCTGGTAGAAGAGATCCGGTACCTGGAAGCCGATGAAATAAGCGTCCGTATTGACCCCGTAGCCGAAGGTGGGGGCGATCAGGATCTCCCGGGCAAAGCCCGTCAACTTCGCCGTCGCCAGCGAAAACATGAGCAGGGCGGTCGCCCGGCCCGGGGACAGGACCCGCATGCCGGCCTTGCGGGGGTCGGTCAGAAGACCGCTGTGCGCCTTCCGCCCCCTCCTCATAGCTCCAGTAGCCGCCTTCGCAGGAGATCGAAGCCCGTGTAGACGGCCCGCAGCCTCACCCGGTCCCGGTTGCCGGGAAAGTGATAATGCCTGGCTTCTGTCGCCATCCCCTTGCCCGCGCTGGCAAGCCAGACAGTACCGACGGGCAGGCCCTCCCGGCCACCGGAGGGGCCTGCGATCCCGGTGATGGCCAGCGCCAGGTCCGCCCCGGTCCTTTCCAGGCAACCCTCCACCATGGCCAGGGCACAACCCCGGCTGACGGGCCCCTCTTCCCTCAGGATGGCTTGGGGCACACCCAGGAGTCGGGTTTTCATAGCCTCCTGGTAGGTGACAAAGGCAGCCGCCAGGGCCTGGGAGGCCCCCGGAACGGAAGCCAGGCTGGCGGCGGCCAGGCCGGCGGTACAGGACTCAGCAAAGGCGCAGCTGAGGGATTTTTCAATCAGGAGATCCAGAAGGACCTGCTCCAGGCGGCGGGGCCCGATCTCAAAGATATACTTGCCCAGCCGGCTGCGGAGGGCCTCGACCACAGGCCCGGTCCTGTCCTCCCCTCCACCCCTGTCCAGTTTCTGGCTAATCCTGAAGACGAGTTCAGTGGGTGAGGCATAGGGGGCCACGGTGACCTCCCCCTGTCCCTCAATCAGGTCGCGGACGGCCCCCTCCGCCTCCGATTCGCCAAGGCCGAAGAGCCTGACATAGCGATGGATGAACCTATATCCGCTGGCGGACTCCAGAAGCTCCCGGGCCCCTGACAGGAACATGGGTTCCATCTCCTGGGGCGGTCCGGGCAGGAGGAGGAGGGCCCTCCTCTTCCCTGCCCAGGTCAGGGTCAGGAAGGAACCGGGCGCTGTCCCGTTCTCATTGATCAGGGCGACCGCCCCTTCAGGAAGTTCCGGATAGGGGGCAAAGCCGCCATAGACCCCTCCGGGATATCTTTCATCCAGGGCCTGGTTGACCGCTAGATCTTGGACCAGTCCCACGCCGGCGACGCGGGCGGCGACAGCTGCCGTCACATCATCCGCCGTAGGGCCCAGGCCCCCCGTCAGGATAACCAGATCATTCTCCGCCAGGGCGGACCGGATCGCCTCTTCCAGACGGAGGACATTATCCCCGACCACGGTATGCCGGTAGGTCGAAATACCAAGCTCCGTCAGATGCCCTGACAGAAAATGGGCGTTTGTGTCCACTGTCTGCCCCAGGAGAAGTTCGGTGCCGACCGAAATGATCTCAGCCCTCTCGATTGAAAAATCCAATTTACGCAAGGTCACCCGACCCCTGGTCTTCCACTGAAAGCTGTTCGTATTGATCCCGCGTGATCAGGACCTTACGCGGTTTGCTTCCTTCAAATGGCCCGACATAGCCGAGCTCACTCAGTCTGTCCACCAACCTGGCCGCCCGCGGATAGCCCACCTGGAGCTTCCGCTGCAGGAGGGAGACAGCCGCGTAGTCGGCTTCGACGACAATGCGGAGCGCCTCCATCAGATACTCATCCTCACCGTCTTCAGGAAGATCCCCCTTGCCGGGGCCTTCGGGATTTTCAATGGCGGCCGCCACCTGATCGTCATAATCCTCGGGATAGTAGCTCTTGATGAAGGAGAGGATCCGTTCAACCTCACTGTTGCTGACGAAGGCGCCCTGTCCCCGGATGGCCTTGACCGAGCCGATGGGGTAGTAGAGCATGTCCCCCCTGCCCAGGAGTTTTTCGGCCCCACCCGAATCGATGATGGTGCGGGAATCGACCTGGGAGGCCACGGCGAAGGCGATGCGGGAAGGGATATTGGCCTTGATGATGCCGGTGATTACATCGACCGATGGCCTCTGGGTAGCGATTATGACATGGATGCCCACCGCCCTGGCCTTGGCCATGAGCCTGGATATGGCGCTCTCCACCTGATGCTGGGTCACGGCCATGAGATCGGCCAGCTCGTCGATGACGATCACGATATAGGGGATGGTCTCCTCTTCATCCTGGGCCTGCTTCCCCTTCCTGACCGCTTCATTATAGGAATCTATGTCCCTCACCCTCTTCTCGGCAAAGAGGCGGTAGCGCCTGTCCATCTCGGCCACGGCGTAATTCAGGACCCCATAGGCCTTCTCAGGGTTGGTGACCACGGGTTGCAGGAGATGGGGGATGCCGTTGTAGACATTGAGCTCCACGATCTTGGGGTCGATCATGAGCATACGGACCTCTTCAGGTGAAGAGCGGTAAAGGATGCTGACCAGGATGGCGTTGATGCAGACCGACTTTCCGGATCCCGTCGCGCCCGCGATCAGGATGTGCGGCATCTGGCCCAGATCACAGAGGATGGCGTCACCGCCCACGTCCCGCCCGAGCGCCGCCAGGAGCGGGCTCTTCTCCCGCCTGAACTCCTCGGACTCAAGCAGGCTCCTGAGCAGGACCGGCCGCATCCTCTTGTTGGGTATCTCAATCCCGATGGCGGCCTTGCCGGGGATGGGCGCCTCGATCCGCACCCCCATGGCCGCCAGGCTCAGGGCGATATCGTCCGAGAGATTGACGATCCTGCTGACCTTGATGCCCGGGCCGGGCGCCAGTTCAAAGCGGGTTATGGTCGGCCCGGTCGTATAGTTGACGATCTGGGCGTCGACACCGAAACTGGCCAGGGTTTCCTCAAGCTTACGGCCGAGTTCCCGGATTTCCCGGATTTCCTGTGCCGTTTTCTTCATCCCCTTGTCCTCCTTCAGGAGGGACAGGGGGGGCGGCCTGTACTCAGCCAGGACACTCAGTTGTTCGCCCTGACCTCGTACCCGCGGCTTCCTGCCCACCTTTCCCGCCGGCTCACCCGGGGCCGATGAAAAGGGGGACCGCATACCGGACGGCGCCTGATAGTCGGCGGGGGGCAGGAGCTCCGGTTGACCGGTCGGGGGTTTCCCGTCCGCAGGGGTGAACAGATAGGGAACACCCGCCAGGGGCTGGCGTGGGGTCGTCTCACCCCCTACGCCCTGGTAGCCGGGCGGGGGCTTTTGAAAGGCCAGCCCCCTGTCGGCCGCCTCCGCCTCATCCAGCTCCGCCGACGCCTTGTAGAGGGATTCCCAGCCCACGGGACCTCTCCCCGTCCGATCGGAATCGCCGACTTCCTCTTCCTCCAGCCCTTCCCCCTCCACTTCCTCCGCTTCCCGGGCCCAGCCAAAGAGGCGGGCAAACAAGCCGGCTCCGGCCTCCCGTCCGTCCTCGGATCCACTTTCCGGCAGATCCTTGCCTGTACTGGTTTTCCAGTCCGCCATCCTGGAAGGCGACAGGCCAAAGGCGAATACCAGGACCGTGGCCAAAAAGGCAAAGAGGATGATCAGGGCACCTGTCAATCCCGCCACCCGTTCAAGGGAAAGACCGATCAGGCCACCGGCCAAGCCACCGCTCAACTTGTTGTCCGGGCTGATGGCGGCCGGGAAACGGCCAAACCGCCATAACTCCGCCAGGAGATGGAAACCGCCGATCCCCTTGTCGGGCAAGGGTCGGGCGACCTGGCTGAGGCTTTGGTAGGGCAAGGCATAGAGGGAGATAAAAGCGGTCCCGGTCAGGTAGATGAGAAAGAGTGAGCCGGCCTGCCGGCTGGTGACCGCGACCTGACGCTGCAGGAAGAACATGAGTGAAAAGGCGAGGAGGATGACGGGCAGGAGGAAGGCGAGGCTACCAAAAAGGCCTGAGGTGACTGTGGACAGGGTGCGACCCAGCCAGCCGGTCCAGGCGGTTGGCGCGTAGAGGGCAAAGGCCAGGAGGAGGGCAAGCGCCAGGAAGAGGGTCCCGAGGATATCGCGCTGCTGGCGCCGGGTCAGCCGGCCGCCCTCAAGTCCGTCCGCTTCCCGCATACTGTCCGCCTATCCCAGGAAGCCCATACGCAGGGCCGCCAACAAGAGACCCAGACAGGTCTTACCATCCGTCAGGGTGCCGTCCGCTATCTCATTGAGGGCCGCCCTCAGAGGCAGGCGTTCGCAGGCGATGAACTCCCCCTCATCAGGGCGGGCGGATCCCCGGGTCAGGCCATGGGCCAGATAGATGTGGATGACTTCATCAGTGAAGCCCGGCGAGGGTTGGAAGCGGGTTAAAAGTTCCCAGTGATCAGCGGTCAGCCCCGTCTCCTCGGCCAGTTCACGGCGGGCACAGGTCAGGGTATCTTCAGGCGCGTCCAGTTTACCGGCCGGGATCTCGCGAAGGGGCCCCCCTGTCCCCACCCGGTACTGATGGACAAGGTAGACACAATCCTCTTCGTCCAGGGCGACGACACAGGCCCCGCCGGGATGACGGACGACCTCCCGGCTGGTCTCACGACCGTCAGGCAGCCTGACCCTCTGCACCTCCACGGTGAAGACCCGGCCAATGAAGCGGGGGTCAACCTGGAGCAGCTCCTCATGGAGGATGGGTTCCGCCAGGCAGCCGGGCTGAGCTGAACCGGGGACTTGGACATACTCGGTTTCCCGGATTTCCGGAAGCCTGCCCCCCGCCTGATCCGGTTGAAGACCGCGAATGTTCGGGCTGCGTTTGCCGGCCCCGGAGGACCGGCCGTCCCGTCCACCATCAGCTCCCCTGCTCATAACCACCTCTGTCCCCAGCCTTACCGTCACGTATTCCGGCTTATTTCATTGACCGCCATTTTATCACAACGGTTGTTGTATTCGTTGTCTGAATGGCCTTTGACCTTATGCCAGCGGATGTCATGGCGGAGGTGTTCCGCCCAGAGTCCCTCCCAAAGATCCTGATTGGCGACAGGCATCTTGGCCGAGTTTTTCCAGCCACGCTTCTGCCAGTTCTCAATCCAGTTTTCATTGAAGGCGGAGACCAGATAGGCGCTGTCGCTGTAGAGGTCGACGCGGCAGGGCCGGTTCAGGGAGCGGAGGGCCTCAAGCGCCGCCGTCAGCTCCATCCTGTTATTTGTCGTGTCGGGTGAAAAACCGGATATCTCTTTTTCGACTCCCAGGGCGCGGATGATGGCTGCCCATCCGCCGGGCCCTGGATTGCCCGAACAGGCGCCGTCCGTGTAGATGGTCACCTGGGTGAGATCCGTCCTGCCCTTGTTGCTCTTTCTCATGCCATTATTATACATGAGCCCCTTGATACAGGGCGGCCGGGCCCTTCAAAAGTCCCCCCAACAGCAAAGGGGATGTCCGCGATGGGACATCCCCTTCTGGTCGGAGTGACAAGACTTGAACTTGCGACCTCTTGCACCCCAAGCAAGCACTCTAGCCACCTGAGCTACACCCCGATCTTCTTGGCGAACCCCGGCGTTGGACGCCGGGGTCCCTCCTGGCAGGGGAGACAGGATTCGAACCCGCAACCCACGGTTTTGGAGACCGTTGCTCTACCGTTGAGCCACTCCCCTCCATCGGTGGCGGCTGACCGCCACCGGACGGCGTCCATCATAGCAAAGAGATGAAAGCCGTGTCAATCAAGCAAGCCTAGAAGCTGCGTTCCTTCCGGGGATCCCCCCGGCGTCCGCCACGGTCATCACCGTCACGGCTGGGACCGCGGTCACGGCCACCGCCACGGTAGGAGGAGCGTCCGCCATCGCGGCTCCCCCGGTCACGGTCGTTCCGGCGGTAGTCACGGCCACCGCGCGGACCATCGGACCGTCTCCCACCACGTCCGCCTGACCCTTCATCCTCACGCTCCACGTAACCTTCCGGTTTTTCCATCAGGTCCCGCATGGAGAGGTTGAGCCGGCCCTGGTCATCGATTTCGGTAACCGATACCTTCACCTGATCCCCTACCTGCACCACGTCCTCAACACTGTTGACGCGCTGCCAGGCCATCTTGGAGATATGGACAAGACCCTCCTTGCCCGGGGCGATCTCGACGAAGGCCCCAAAGGTCATGAGGCGTGTCACAACGCCGTCAAAGACCGTACCCGGCTCCGGGTCGAAGACGATGGCCCGGATGATGCCCATGGCCTTCTCCCTGGCCTCGGTGTCGGTCGAGGCGATATAGACGTGGCCGACCGGCCCGTCTTCCTCCACGTCGATCTGGGCGCCGGTAAGCTCCACGATCCTGCGGATTACCTTGCCACCCGCGCCGATTACCTCACGGATCTTGTCCGAGGGGATGTCGATGATGTCGATCTTGGGCGCGAAGGGGGACAACTCCGCCCTGGGCTCGGCGATGACAGGGTTCATGGCCTGGTCGAGGATCTGCAACCTGCCCTCACGGGTCATGGCGAAGGCATCCCGGATCATGTCGAAGCTGAGTCCGTCAACCTTGATGTCAACCTGGATGGCCGTGATGCCGTCCCGGGTACCCGCGACCTTGAAATCCATGTCGCCGAAGAAGTCCTCGATCCCCTGGATGTCCATGAAGACCAGATAACGGTCCTGATCCTCGGGGTCGATGATGAGGCCCGATGAAATGCCGGCAACCGGCTTCCTGATCGGGACCCCGGCCGCCATGAGGGCCAGCGAACTGGAGCAGACCGAAGCCTGTGAGGTCGAGCCGTTGGACATGGTCACTTCCGAAACACAGCGGATGGTATAGGGGAAATCGTCCAGGTCTGGAAGGACGGGTACCAGGGCCCGTTCCGCCAGGGCCCCGTGGCCGATCTCCCGCCGGCCGGGCGACCGGTTGGGCCGCGCCTCTCCCACGCTGTAGGCAGGGAAGTTGTACTGGTGCATATAGCGCTTGGATTCCCTGGTGTCGACTCCGTCGAGCCGCTGGGCGTCATCCACCGTACCCAGGGTACAGATGGTCATGACCTGGGTTTGGCCGCGCGAGAAGAGGGCGGAACCATGAACCCGGGGGAAAAGATCGATCTGGGCCACGAGCGGGCGTATCTCCTCGAGCCCCCGCCCGTCAACACGCCGCCCTTCATCCAGCAGGTACTCACGTACAACCAGCTTCTCCAGCTCGTCGATCACCTGGGCCGTGAAGCCGGCATCTTCCTCGCGCTCCTCTTCGATAAAGCGGCGGATATCGGCGCTCACTTCGGCTACTGCCTTGTCGCGCACGGCCTTGTCAGCCGACAGGACGGCCTGGCGCATACGGTCCCGGAAACCGTCACGGACGGCATGAAGGAGGCTGTCAGGCGCCTTGTTGGATTCATAGGAGAATTTCTCCTTGCCGATCTCCTGGCGCATGCTGATGATCAGGCGACAGAGATCCCCAATGACCTTCTGCCCCTGCTCAATGGCCTCCAGCATTTTCTCGTCGGTGACCTCGTCGGCCCCCGCCTCGATCATGCAGATCTTGTCCTCAGTCCCGGCCAGGAAAAGGTCAAGGTCGGATTTCTCGGCGTCTTCCATACTGGGATTGACGACGACCTCCCCCTCGACCAGACCCACCTGGACCCCGGCGACCGGGCCGTTCCAGGGAATGTCCGAGATGGCGATAGCCGCAGATGTTCCGATCAGGGCCGCCACCTGGGGCGAGTGATCGTGATCGACGGACAGGATCAGATTGTTGACGACCACATCATTTCTGAGGTCATCGGGGAAAAGCGGCCGGATGGGCCTGTCAATTGAACGCGCGATCAGGACCGCGTTCTCGGTCGGACGGCCTTCGCGTTTCAGGAAACCGCCGGGGATCCGTCCCACGCTGTACATCTTTTCCTCATAGTCCACGGCCAGGGGGAAGTAATCAATCCCCTCCCGGGGTTCGGAGGAGGCGGTCACCGTCGTAAGTACGGCTGTGTCACCGTAACGGACGAGTACGGCGCCATTGGCAAACTGTGCCAATTCTCCCGTTTCCAGCGTCAGGGGGGTCCCTGTCAGCTGCATTTCATAGATACGTTTTTGCATGTTCGTTATTCCTCCATAAGCAGAACAAGTGTCGCGCCGCCGGGGCTGTCCCTTGTGGTCGGCCAGGAGGCCGGCCGGCAACCGCCGCGGTCACGTATGATTCAGTTCTCAACGGAGTCAGACGACAGGCAATAGAGTGTAGAGTCCGCTTCCCTTCCCGTGGAAGAGCCGCGCAATCTACGTCCCACTGCCTGTTCCCGACTCCTCAACCTCTACAGGATGACGGCGGTCTTCACGACCGCCGCCCCGGTTGCTGTCGTTAACGTCTTAGACCCAGTCGGGCAATCAAGGTACGGTAACGCTCAATATCCACTTTGATCAGATAATCGAGCAGGGCCCGCCTTTGGCCGACCAGCTTCAACAGTCCACGCCGGGAATGGAAATCCCCCTTGTGGATTTTCAAATGCTCCGTCAGATGGTTGATTCTCCAAGTCAATAGAGCCACCTGGACCTCCGGTGATCCTGTATCATCCGGATGCGTCGCATAGGCGTCAATGAGGGTCTGTTTCGTTTCTTTGTCCATATTTCCTCCTATACTCCCGAATCAGCGTCAGGGCCGGACACAGCCGCAAACCCTGATTGGGAATGAACTGCCGATAATTGTAGCATAAGACAGGGCCCGCTACCATAGCGGAAGCGTCCCTTCAATGATTCCTGGCGGCCTCCCACATGAGGATGGCGCCGGCCGTGGCGACATTCAGAGATTCCGCCCCGCCTTTCATGGGGATGCTGATCACCCTGTCCGCAAGGGCCAGTGTCCCGGGGGAGAGTCCACTGCCCTCGTTGCCCAGTATCAGGCCGGCCCTCCTGCCCGGATCCAGGCCCTCCGCCAGGCTGTCCCCTTCCAGGGCCGTCCCCAGCAAGGTGAATCCCACCTGCTTGAGCAGGGCCAGGCTGTCCGCCAGGGGGCCCGGTATCTCAAAGACCGGCAGATGAAAGAGGGAACCCATACTGGCAGCGACCGTCTTCTGGTTCCAGATTGACGCGCTGGACCGTGACAGGAGGACAGCGTCAAAGGCAAAGGCGTCTGCCGTCCTGATCAGGGTCCCCACATTGCCCGGATCCTGGATGTCCTCCAGGATGAGGAGACGGCAGGGCCTGGACGCCTCCAGCTTCTCCAGCCAGGCGTCCAGGCTGGTAACAGGTGGCACAGCCAGGGCCATGACCCCCTGGGCCGTCTTATGGGCTGTGGCCCGGTTGAAGAGGGGGCTGGACAGGAAGATGAGACGGTCCTCGGCCAGGAGGTCCCTGAAGGGGCCAGCTTCCCCCGTCAGCCTCACCAGGGCCTTCCGCCCTTTCTCATCATCCTGGAAGAAGAGATAGTCCGGCAGGATGCCGGAGGCCGCGAGATCAGCCACCTGGCGGAGACCCTCCACCAGGACCAGGCCCAGCTTCTTCGCCTGATGGGCGGACTTGAGCGCCATCAGCTTCTTGTAGAGCGGGTTTTCCTTGGATTCAATGAGCCGCATCTGTCCACCGCCTGACAGGATAAAGGCGGATCTCTCCGCCTTCAGTCCCAGCAAAACTTCCCCCCTGATCTCAGGAGACCTTCAGGGCACTCTTCGAAATATTGACCAGCTCGGTGAATGCGGGCTTATCGTTGACGGCCAGATCGGCCAATGCCTTCCTGTTCAATTCGACGCCGGCCAGGTTCAGTCCGTTGATGAAGCGGCTGTAGCTCAAGCCATTGGACCGGGCGGCCGCGTTGATGCGGGCGATCCACAGGCGGCGGAAATCCCGCTTCTTCCGGCGACGGTCCCTGTAGGCATACTGGCCTGATTTCATAAGGGCCTGGTTGGCGACTCTATACTGGGTCCCCTTGCGGCCGAAATAACCCTTGGTCCGCTTCAAAACCCTTTTATGGCGCCGGCGCAGGACCGGCCCTCTCTTGACTCTTGACATGGTTCTATCCTCCCCTTCTTCTTAAATACACCGAAATTATTTATAGGGTAAAAGCCGGCGCAGGCGTTTGGCGTCCTGCGGCGATACCAGGGTGGTCTTGCGCAGATTGCGTTTCCTCTTCGGTGACTTTTTTGTCAGTATATGGCTCGTAAAGGCTTGGGAACGGAGATACTTCCCCGTACCGGTCAGCTTGTAACGTTTCTTTGACGAGCTGTGTGATTTCTGTTTAGGCATGACAATGCCCTCCCTTCAGGTTTTCCGTAACTATATGTGAGCGGGGCCCTGCCCCGGCTGGTCAATCTTTCAGGGGCGACAGGAACATGATCATGTTCCGGCCTTCCGCCCTGGCGGGGCGGTCCACTTCCCCAAGATCCGAGATGGCATCGACAAAATCTTCCATGACGTCATAGCCCTGATCCGTGTGGGTCATCTCCCTGCCCCGGAATCGGATGACCACCTTGACGCGGTCGCCGGCCTCAAGGAAACGCCTGGCATTCCTGACCTTGACATCGAAATCATGTTCCTCTGTCGTCAGCTTGAGCTGGACTTCCTTGACATTGACAGTCTTCTGGTTCTTACGGGCCTCACGTTTCTTCTTTTCCTGCTCGAAGATATACTTGCCGTAATCCATGATCTTACAGACGGGATTGTCGGGTGAGGGCGAGATCAGGACCAGGTCCAGTCCCGCGTCGTACGCCCTGCGTTGGGCTTCTTCGACAGGTACAACACCAACCATGTCTCCATTTTCATCGATCAGGCGTACTTGAGGAAACCTTATGTCCTCGTTGATCGAATGGCCTCTGTTTGCTTGTCTGATATCGAATCTCCTTTCGGGCAATAAAAAAGCGGTCTTGTTCCGCCCAACAAAAACCGCCTGCCCTGACCGGTATCTGTGAACCTCATCGCGTGAGCTGGAGGTGAGAAGCGGAACTTCTACTTATTCGGAAGTGAGTATAACGGTTCTTGCCGGGCCCGTCAAGCTTCAAACCCGGCCTCCCCCCTCCTGTGATAGGCATATTTGAAAAGTTCACCCGAGCAAAAGGGAATCAGGACCAGGCCGACTATGATCGCCCAATCACGAAGCAGGAGCGGGACTGTCCTGAAATACTGATCGATGAAGGGGATGTAAATTACCGCCAGGGTCAGGGCCAGGGACAGGAGGACGGCCCTGTTCAGTGTCCTGTTGGAGAAGAAACCGATCCTGAAGACAGACAGGCGCTCGGATCGGGCCGAGAAGACCCGGAACATCTCGGAGAGAATCAGGGCCGAGAAGGCGTAGGTCCGTGCCCCCCAGGAGGGGACCGTGGCCGGCTGTGGCAGGAAGCTGAAGGAGGGGACCGCCAGGCCGGCGGCTGTGAGATCCGGGTAGAGGAGGCGGCCGATATTGAAGGCAATAAAAACCGTGACGAAGATGGCCAGGGCCTGGAAGAGGATGGACCAGGCCAGGGGCCGGTTGAGGATGGGTTCGCCCTTCCCCCGCGGCGCTTCCAGCATGATGCCCTCCTCCGCCCTCTCCCGTCCAAGTGCCAGGGCGGGAAAAGTATCGGTCACCAGGTTCAGCCAGAGCAGCTGGACCGGGATCAGTGGGGTAAAGGCCGGACCGAAGAGCATGCTGGTCAAAAAGATGACCAGGATCTCCCCCATATTGCAGGAAAGCAAAAACCCGACCACCTTGCGGATATTGGCGTAGATGACGCGGCCTGCCTCAACCGCGCTGACAATGGTCCCAAAGTTGTCGTCCGTCAGGATCATATCGGCGGCGCCCTTGGCCACTTCCGTGCCGGTAATCCCCATGGCAACACCGATATCGGCCCCCTTGAGGGCGGGTGCGTCGTTGACACCATCCCCCGTCATGGAAACGATCCTGCCCGCCCGCTTCAGGGCCTGGACGATCCTGACCTTGTGTTCCGGCGAGACGCGCGCGTAGACCGAGGTCTCCTCCACGATCGCGTAGAGATCGTCATCCGACATCCCCTCCAGCTGGCGGCCGGTCAGGATCCTGTCGTCGGGCAGGCGGAGGAGGAGGTCATCCGCGATCGCGGCGGCTGTCGCCTCATGATCCCCCGTGATCATGACGACCGAGATGCCGGCGGCATGGCAGACCTCGATGGCTTCCCGGACCTCCGGCCTGGGCGGATCGATCATGCCCATGAGCCCCACGAAGACCATGCCTTCTTCAGCACCCTCAAAGCCTCGTCCTCATCTTCTTATGAGGCAAGGCCAGGACCCGGAGCGCCTGGCGGGCACGTAGTCCGTGTTCAGGCCCAGGAGCTCTTCCGCCTCTCCTCGGTCAGGGGTTGGATCTGGCCGGAGCTCAGCTCCCTGTCGCGGCCAGTTGAGGATGATTTCAGGCGCCCCTTGGTCAATGAATAGAGCTGATCGTCCTCGTAACGGCGACCCACTGACATCATCTTCCGCCCTGAATCAAAGGGGCGGCTCCCAAATAGGGGGTAGGCCCGGCGGCGCCTCAGCTGAAAGACCACCCTTTGCCGCGACCACCAAAGGGGCCCCCTCGGTCGGATCCCCGATCAGGGCCGGGCCCTCACTGTCTGGCGGGGTCAAGACTGCGTCATTGCAGAGGACGCCGATCTCCAGCAGGCGGTCAGGGCCAGTTCCAGCTTGGGGGGCGGGCCCTCCTCCCCCTCCTCCGCTTCAATCCGCCCCTCCCCCTGTAGCCAGTCCCTGAGACCTTGTAGGCCTGTCCCCGGCATAGAGCCTGGTAACGGTCATCTCGTTCTGGGTCAGGGTGCCAGTCTTGTCTGTACAGATGGTATTCACGCTGCCCAGGGTCTCGACGGCCAGCAACCTTTTGACAATGGCGTTTTCCCTGGCCATCCGCCTCATGCCGAGGGCCAGCAGGATGGTCACCACGGCTGGGAGACCTTCAGGTATGGCAGCGACCGCCAGGCTGATGGCCGTCATGAAGAGCGGCAGGGGCGCGCCTCCCTGCAGTAGGCCCACCGCGAATATGACGGCGCTGATCAGGAGGCAGAGCAGGCCCAGGAGTTTGCCCAGCCGGTTGAGATTCACCTGGAGCGGGGTCATCTCCGTCTCGATCTCTTTCAGACGGTCGGCGATCTTGCCGATTTCAGTATCGGAGGCTGTCGCGACCACCAGCCCCCTCCCGCGGCCGTAGGAGATCTCCATACTGCTGAAGACCATGTTGGTCCGGTCACCGATCCCCGGCAATTCCGTAAAGAGATCGGCCGCGTTTTTGGAAGCCGGGACCGACTCTCCTGTCAAGGCCGCTTCATTGGCCCTGAGATTGGCGCTTTCAAAGAGGCGGATATCGGCAGGGACCACATCGCCGGCCTCCAGCTCCACCAGGTCACCGGGCACCAGTTGGGCAGCCGGCAGCTGGCGCGTCCGTCCCCCCCGGATGACACGGGCGAAGGGGGCTGACATACTCTTGAGGGCCTCCAGGGCCTTCTCAGCCCTGTTCTCCTGTATGGCCCCAAGCAGGGCATTGACGACGACGACCGCCAGGATGATGACCGCGTCAATCATCTCGCCCAGAGAGGCCGAGACTAGGGCCGCTATGACCAGGACAATGATCAGGAAATCCTTGAACTGATTGAAAAGCATGGCGGCGAAGGAGGCGCCCTCTTCCTCCTCCAGTTCATTGGGCCCGAAGCGGGCCAGCCTCCGCCCGGCCTCTTCTTCGCTAAGCCCTTCTTCACGTCTTGAGCCCAGTCGGTCCTCCAGGGCTTCCAAGCTCATCAGGCAGGCGTCTTCATCCTTATTGAAGAAGTCCGCTGCCTCCCGCCCGCTATCCAAGTCTTTTTTCATGGTCGTTCCCAGTTATTCCCCGGTCCTGTCCGCCCCGCTTCCGGGGTTCTCATCTTTTGCTTCCGCCCGGCCCTCATCCAGGACTTCAAGCCTGATCTTGGCGATCCGCCTGTCATCCATCTCCAGAACCGTAAATCTCAAATTGCCAAAACTCGCCTCCGGCCTCTCCTGCGGATCCGGAATCCGGCCCAGCAGGGAAAGGAAAAAACCGGCGATGGTATCAAAATCATCGTCTTCCTTGAGGGCGTCGAGGGCCGGTACATAGCGGCCGGCCTCGGCCGGTGTCAGGAGGCCACTGAAGACATAGGAGCCGTCACTGTTGATGATCACGCTGGTCTCCGGCGCGTCATACTCATCCTCAATCTCACCGACGATTTCCTCCAGGAGGTCTTCAAGGGTCACGATACCTTCCGTGCCCCCATATTCGTCGACCACAACCGCCATGGTGATCTGCTGCCTTTTCATCTCCTTGAAAAGAACGTCTATCTTCTTACCCTCTGGGACAAAAAAGGCCGGCCGGAGGATCTGGCGGAGGGAGAAACCCTCCTGCCTGCTGTCCTTTTCGACACGGAGGAGGTCCTTGACTGTCAGTACACCCGCGATGTCATCGATATCCTCCTCGTAAACAGGGAATCGGGAATAGCGGGCATGGGCGGCGATTTCAACCGCCTGGTCATAACTGGCGTCAAGGGGTACCGCCTTGACCGATACGCGGGGCGTCATAATCTCGGAGACATACTTGTCGTCAAAGGCAAAGATATTGTTGATCAGGTCGGCCTCCTCCTCCTGGAGGTCCCCCTTCCCGGCCCCAGCCTCGACCAGGATCCGGATCTCCTCCTCCGTCACCCGCTTGGCCGTCTCCGCCGGATCGATGCCCAGGATCCTGAGGACGCCATTCCCGGACCATTCCAGTAGACGGGTAAAGGGATAGAAGAGAAAGTCAAAGACCCGCAGTATGGACGCGATCGACAAGGCGAGCGCTTCCGGCTTGCGAATGGCCAGCCGCTTGGGGACAAGCTCCCCCAGGACCAGGGTGATATAGGAGAGCAGGATGGTCAGGAGGACGACCCATACCATCCGGAGCGAGGGTCTGGTCAGAAGAGGGTCCATGAGGGCGTAGACCCTTCCGGCCAATTTCTCCGCCGCAAAGGCGCTGGAGAGGAAACCAGCCAGGGTGATGGCCACCTGGGTTGTCGAGAGAAAGCGGGTCTTGTTGTCAACAAAGTGGAGAAGGCGCTTGGCTCCTGTATGGCCGGAGGCCGCCATTTGACGGATCTTGTTGTCATTTTGCATGACAACCGCCATCTCGGCGGCTGAAAAGAAACCATTGATCAGGATGAGGATGAAAATCAGGATCAAGTCGAACCAAAGCGAACCACGGACCGATCCGTCGCTTGCTTGTTTCTCGAGTAGGGCCCTCCAAAGAGGGCCGGTACAGCTACTGCCGTCCAATGAGCCTTACCTCCCTGAGCCCCCGCGGGGCTGCTTCGGCAACTTTATCCTAATGACCTGTAGGCGCGAAGCGACATTATGCTAGCAAAACCGAGCTTGATAATCAACGCTGGAAGCCGCCCTCCGCCTATCCTGACGCAATCTCAAGCCGGGAAAAGAACTTCCCGATTGACTCGTTTACCGCAAGATCGGCCTCCCGGTCATAGGAGGTCGCGTCGAGATTGACCAGGACCAGCCTTGATCCGGGTTTCCGGTAATGGACCAGGCCCGCCGCGGGATAGACCGTCATGGAAGACCCGCCCACTATGATCAGGTCGGCAGCGGCGATGGCGTCAACAGCCCCCCTCAGGACCGCCTGATCGAGCGATTCCCCGTACATGACCACGTCGGGACGGACAAAACCGCCACAGTCCTCACGCCGGCAGTAGAAGGCCCCGGTGGAGCCGGCAACTTCCTCCAGCGGATAGCTGGTCCCGCAGCGCTGACAATAGAAGCGCTCGCCATTGCCGTGGAGTTCAAAGACCTTCTTGCTCCCCGCCTTCTGATGGAGCCCGTCAATATTCTGGGTGATAACGGCGGATAATCTCTTCTTGTCCTCCATTTCGGCCAATTTCTCATGGGCGGCATTGGGCAGGATGCCCTCCAGGATGAAATACTTTCTGTAAAAATCGTAGAAGTCCTCATGATGGCTGTTCATATAACCAATGGAGAGGTAGCGCTCGGCCCCCCCCATCTGGGCGTAAAGCCCCGTCGCGCTCCGGAAATCAGGTACCCCCGACTCGGTCGAGACGCCGGCACCGCCAAAAAATACGGTGTCCTCCGATTCATGGATCCATTCCGTCAGAGTTTCCAATACAGTATCGCGGGTCATGCGGTCCTTCACTTTCTACATTTTCCCTGGGGATTTGACCTGGTTGTCCACCTCCATAATGATAGCATACCGGTCCTCCCGGCCCGGCCTGGCAAGGGCAGGGAGGCCGCCCCCGGGTAAGGCTTACAGCTTCATGCAGACGTCCCAAGCCCGCCAGATTACCGTGCGCAGATTGCCCACCTTCCTGGCATCACCGACCAGGTGGACCCGTCCGCCTGACCTGACCAGGGGGGTCGGGTCGTAGCCAATCGCGGTTACGACGGTGTCGGCGTCAAGGTCGAAAACCTGACCCTCCTTATCCTGGACGGTCACCCCGTCCGCCCTTATTTCCAGGACCTTGGTGTTGAGGTGGACCGGGGTCTCCCTGAAGGCCAGCATCTCCCTCAGGAAGGAGGAATTGGCCAGACAGACCCCCGGGACGGCAATCAGGTCATTCATCATCTCAACGACCTGCGGCTTCTTGCCTTTGAGTATCAGATCATAGGCAATTTCACAGCCCGTCTGCCCGCCGCCGACAACGATCACCCGGTCGCCGACCTCGGCGCCGGAGAGATAGTCGACTGCCTCCAGGGCCTGGTCCAAGCCCTTGATGGGCAGGCGCTTGGGCGTTGAGCCCGTCGCGATGACGATCTCATCCGCCTCGAGGGAGGCGATATCGGTAATCTCCGTATTGAGCTCGACCCTTATCGGCCTCTTGGCGATCTCCCGCCTGTACCATTCGATCAGGGCCTTGTCCCTCTTCTTGAATTCAGGGGCCGCCGCCGGGATGAAAACCCCGCCCAGGACATCCGATTTCTCATAGAGGGTGACCTTGTGGCCACGGTCAGTCAGGACCAGGGCCGACTCCATCCCCCCGATGCCCCCACCTATGACCGCCACTTCCTTGGTCCGGGAAGCCTTCTCGATCTTGTATTTCCTCGACTGCATGGTCTCCGGGTTGAGGGCGCAACGGGCCATCTTCAAGGCGTCACCCAGGGGCTGGATGTTGGCTGTCCCCTTGTACTTGGCCATGGTAAAGCAGGCATTGTGGCAGTCAATACAGGGTTTGATATCCTCCTCCCGGCCCTCCAGGAGCTTGGTCACCCAGGCCGGGTCCGTCAGGAACTGCCTGGCAACGCCCATAGCGTCAATCTCCCCCTCCCGGATGGCCTGGGCGCCGACCGGGACAGTCATCTTGCCGGCGCATACAACCGGTATATCGACAAATTTCTTGATATGGGAAACATAGGACAGGTTGCAGTTCTCCGGCATATAGGCCGGTGGATGGGCCCAGTACCAAGCGTCATAGGTACCGTTGTCGCAGTTCAGCATGTCGTAGCCTGCCTCCTGCAAGAACCTGGCCGCCTTCTCCGATTCCTCCATGTCCCGCCCTACCTCGACATAGTCCTCCTCGCCGGGAACCGCCCCCTGGCCGAAGCCCTTGGTCTTGGAAACAACGGAATAACGGAGGGAGACGGGGAAATCCTCGCCGCAGGCCTTCTTTATGGCCTTGACTATATCGGCCGCGATCCTGTAGCGATTTTCGAAGGAGCCCCCGTAGTCATCCGTCCTCAGGTTGGTATATTTCATGGAGAACTGGTCCAGCAGGTAGCCCTCATGGACGGCATGGACCTCGACCCCATCCACACCCGCCTCCATGAGCAACTTCGAGGTCTTGGCGTAGGCCTCAACAATGGCCTCGATCTCCTTGACCGTCAGGGGACGCGAATTGACATCCTCGGCCCAGCGGTTGGGAGTGGCCGAGGCGCTGGCGCAAATATAGTCCATATTGAAGAGGGGCTTGGCCAGGGTCCCCAGGACCTTATTTTTCATAAGCAGGGCCATGAGGTCATTGACCGCCATGGACCGGCCCATACCGGCTGTGATCTGGACAAACATCTTGGCGCCGGTCTTATGGAACTCTTCCATGAATTCCTTCAGCTTCCTGTACTTGCCCCTGCCCTTGTATAGCCATTGCCCGCCCATGATATTGCGGATGGGGGCGATACCGGGGATGATGAGGCCGACATTGTTCCTGGCCCGTTCAAGGAGGAAGTTGGCGGCTTCCTTGTCAAAATGGCTGGGCTCCATCCAGCCGAAGATGGAGGTCCCTCCCATGGGGCACATGACAATCCGGTTCTTGATCTCCAGCTTGCCGATCTTCCAGGGGGTAAACAGTGTTTGGTAGTCTTGCTTCATATTGCTTGCTCCTGCTTTCTATTCAACTGTGACCGTGCCGTCCCGGGCCACGGTAAGGGTCATGCCGTCCTGCACATAGTCAAGAAAATCCTGGCCCAGGCTGTCGACGACCGGCATGGAGGCCTCTGTCCAGTTGGCGGCCAGGATAGCCCCCGAGGCCGCGAGCGGGTCGATGGGCTTGGAAAAAAGCAGACAGGCCGGTTGCCTGCCCAGGGCACAGGCACAGTAGAGGATCATGCCGCCCGTTGTCGAGCCAATGGTTTCAGGCAGGCAAAGGGCCTTGGCCAGCATGGGCTTCTTGTAGAGGTCAGGATTGTTCTGATCCCCGCACTTGACTTGTTTGTCTCCAAACATGAGGGCCGTCTGGTAGCTGGCCAGGGTATTGAAACCGATCCTGGAGACCAGGGCCTCGGCCTGGGCCGTACCCGGCGTGATCACACGCCCTTTAAATACTTTTGACATCTCACTTCACCCCCTTGGTGATCATTTCCAGGATCTCCCGGTCGGTATAGAAGCGGGCACTGGTGTAGGTTCGCAGCTTATTCGACGATGTGATCACCGGCATCTTCTTTGAGAGAGGATTATTCATATACATGAGGGGGCAGATATAACTCAGGATGACCCCTGTCGCCTCCAGGCGGGCCGCGTAGTCTGTCTCCTGGAAGGCCCGGATCACGTCCGGCGCCGAGGTGAAGACGGTGGGGATCCTCACACGGGCGTTCCCGGCCTCCTCAAGGCCTTTTTCGACCTTGTCGGTCCAGTCCTTCAGCTGCTGCAAGGTCATGTGCGGACAGCCCATGAAACAGAGTTTCGGCTTGGCCTGGGGATTCTTCCAGATGACGGGATAGCTGGCCTTTATTCTTTCGAGCTCCTTGTCATCGACGACATAGACAGGCGCCTGCTCACGGATGAGCCGGTCACCGAAGTCCACCGCCTCCGGAGTCAGGTTCTCTATGTGATAGAGACCGACGGAACCATTGGAGGCCGTCGCGGCGCCGAAATCCTTCAAGTAGGCGCGGGCCCGGTCATCGAGTTCGCTGCCAAGCCACTTGTCAAGTCCCTTGATGTAGGGAACCTGGTCCAGCACCTTCATGCCGACCGCTGATCCGAAAAGCTGGGCCTCAGGCAATTGCTCGGTCCTGACTTCCACAACCCAATCCGCCTTCCGTCCGTCATCGGTCAGGAGACCGAATTCAGGGACAAAGCCCGCGATCGAGCCCATAAGCTCAATGATGCCGGAATTCCGGTTGCAACGGGCCCCCAGGACGCTGTTGGCGTATACCACGGCAGAAGACTCCGCCCAGGACAGGATATCGCCTCGTTTGGGGACATTCCCCACCTCCGGCAGATAGCAGGCGCAGGTGTAGGCATCCTCGTCCATGAGGCCGAACTGCCTCAGCTGTTCCTCGAAGCTGTCCTGCTTGCTGTACATGACCTTGAAGACCAGGTCCTGCAAGAAGGAGGACGGAACCTTCCTGTCGAGCGGCCTGGGATCCGCAGAGAATTTCTGCTGGCTGACCGCCTGATCGGCCAGTAGCCTGTCATAGAGATCGTAGACCGGCTTCATAACGCCGATCCCAAAACTGATCACCGTGTGGCCGTATTCACTGGTGACAGGAAGCATCCTCCTGGCAGAGAAGGCTTCCCCATACATGACCAGGGTCTTCATCACCCTGGCCATGGTTTCCCCCTTCTGACCGTCGAGCAGCGCCTGCTGCTCACTTGTGAGTTCCATACATAAATCTCCTTTTCAGAATTGTTATCCGATGGCCCGCGAAAAAATAAACCAGGTAGGATGGTGACTGCGTTTTCGCCACCCTTTCCCGATTTATCCTGGTCCGCAACCCTATCATCCGCTAAAGATTCCTGCCTGGTTCCCGCCCTTCCGGGCCCAGGGACGGCAAGCTGATATCCTCATCCAGTATAGCCCATAGGGCCTGGTTCCTGACTTGGATCCGCCGGAGGCGGAGGGGGTCCTCCCCCTCCAGCTCCCGGGAACAGACCGCCAGGCAGAAGCGCCCCCACCAACCGGGCCGGACTATCTTCTTGTCCAGGACATTGAAGACTTCAAGGGGTATTCCTATCCCGGATCCCCGCCATTTGAGCCAGGCCTCCTTCATGGTCCAGATTTCCGTGAACCTCTTGTCCTGTCTTTCCCTCTCCCCGCCCACATAGGCTTGTTCGGCGGGGGCGAAATAGCTGTCAACAAGCGACTGCCTGCAGCCTGTCAGGCCTTCGGCGTCAAGGCCGACGGCCTTGTCAGAAAAACCGCAGACCATGAGGCCTTCCGTGTGGGAGAGATTGAAATGGAGGCCCGGGTAATCCCGAAAACGGGGTTTCCCGAAATCATCCCTGACCAGGGCAAGCTCCTCCCCTTCCAGTCCATAGCAGGTGCGGGCAATGCCCCTGATAAAATCCTCCGACCGCAGACCGGCCCCGTCCGGCAGGGCATAGTAAACTTCCAGCATCCGGATCCGTCTTGCCGGCTCCCCTGTCAGCCCATGAAGGCCAGGATATCGCCGACGGTCTCGAAAGCCCTGACCTGGTCACTTGACAGGGTCTTGTCGAATTCATCGTCCATGAGGACGATCAGGGACAGCCTGGCCATGGAATTCCATTTTTTCAGCGACTTGAGCTCCAGGTCGGCAGTCAGGCTGCCTGTCTCCACATCCATGGCCTCTTCCAGCAGGGCCAGTTTTTCTTCATTGGTCATCTTTCAATCCTTCCCCCTTGTATTGCATTGATCCTTTCCGGTCCCGGTCCCGGGCCTTCACGCCAGGGCTTCCTGGACTTCAATCAGGCCCTCCCGGTCGCTTAGGGAAATACTGGTGATCTCAAGTCCCCTGTGGGCCGCGATACTTTTGGCAAAATTGCCCAGGCTTGTCCCCGGTCCGATCTCGATGAAGTATCTGACCCCTTCATCCAGCAGGAAGGTCATGCTTTGGTACCATCTTACCGGATGGCTCACCTGTTCGATCAGGTGTTTTTTTATGCCTGCCCCTTCCTTGACCGGCCGGGCACTCACATTTGAGATAAAGGTGATGGCGGGATCGGCGAGGGCGATCCGGTCCAGATCCTTTTCGAGCAGTTGGCCGGCCGCCTCCAGCAGGCTGCTGTGGAAAGGCGCGCTGACGAGCAGGGGGAGCGCCCTTTTGGCCCCCTTTTCCCTGGCCAGTTTTAGCGCCCTCCGCACGGCCTTTTTCTCCCCCGACACAACGGTCTGCTCCTGGCTGTTGTAATTGGCGATCTCGACTATGCCCGTGTCAGCCGCCTCCACCACGATTTCCTCCACTTGGCTGGCCGGCAGGCCGATGATGGCGCCCATCCCGCCGACTCCTTCAGGGACCGCCTCCTGCATATAGAGGCCCCGGTTCCTCACAAGCGGGACTGCCTGCGAAAAATCGAGCGAACCGGCGTTTACCAGGGCCGAATATTCGCCCAGGCTCAGGCCCGCCGTATAGTCACAGGCAAGTCCCTGCGCCTTCAGGACCCGGAGCAGGGCCAGGGAGGTCGTCAGGATGGCCGGCTGTGTGTTCTCCGTCAACAGGAGCTTGTCTTCCGGTCCTTCAAAGCAGAGCTTTGAAAGGCTCAGGCCCAGGGCCTGGTCCGCTTTCTCAAAGGTCTGTCTTGCCAGGTCGAAGTGATCATGAAAATCTTTTCCCATGCCGACATATTGAGCCCCCTGTCCGGGGAAAAGAAAGGCTATTTTCTTCATCCAGGTCCTACCCTTCCTCATTCAGCCCCTGGCTTCCGGAAAGCCTAGAAATCCTCCGGGCCATTGATGATCCCCTCCGCAAAATAATCGTCAGTCTCCACGACAGGCAGGATGGTCCCGGTCTTGAGGGTCGCCGCCAGCGCGCCCCAGGAGAAGCCCACCCCAAAGCCGCACAGGAGGGCCCTGATATCCGAGTCCGCCGCCTGGCCGTATTTGTCGCACAAGGTGAGGGAGATGGAGGGCCCTGAGGTATTGCCATAGCCTTTCATGCTCATTTGCATCTTCTCCATGGGAATCTTCAGCTTGCGGGCGATCTGCTTGTGGTGGAATTCATTTGTCTGATGGAAGACAAAGCAATCGTAGTCGTCCACGGTGCTGGCGGTTTTTTCCATATAGTCTTTCACCAGGTCGATGACATCGGAAAGGATGAATTGAAAGACGGCCGTCCCATCCACATGGGTGTTGTAGAGGGTCCTGGTATTCCCGTCGGCCCAGACCCTCGCTTCGTCAGAAGCCTCCAGGTTCCGGAAGCCGCCCGCGGGCACGATGATGGACTTGTACTGATTGCCGTCCGAGCGGAAGAGCCCGGTCAGGGCGGTCCCCCTGTCTGTCTTCTCCAGCAGGATGGCGCTGCCCGCGTCCCCGAAGGCCATGGCGGTTGACTTGTCCTCCGGATAAGTCAGCTTGGAGACCGTCTCCGCCACAATCACCAGGGCCCGGTCCCTATCGGAATTTTGCAGGAGGGAGCAGGCAAGATTGACCCCTGATACGAAGCCTGAACAGCCCAAGCCTACATCAAAGGCAAAGCACTCCTTGCCCAGGCCCAGCCTTTTATGCAGGACAAAGGCCGTGCCGGGCCTCCTGTAGTCAGTGGAGTGGGAGACAAAGATCAGGACCCCGATCGACTCCCTGTCCAGGGCCTGTTCGGACAGGAGTCTCTCAGCCGCCACAAATCCCAGATCCGAGGCAGTTTGCTCCGGTCTTGTCTTGCGGAATTCAAGGATCCCCGTCATCTCCTGGAACTGTCTGACCGCCTCCTCGCCGAACAGGGGGATGAAGCTGTCCGTCGGAACCGCGTTCGCCGGTACGGCCGAGGCCAGGCCTGTAATCTCGATATTCGTATACTTGAAGTAGGGCATAATTCTTCCTTCCTTTTACGTTATGGCATTCCTTACGATTCATCATAATTCAGATTCCGCCATTTATGTAGACCCTCCCTCCCTTTCTGGAAGCAGGGCAAGGGAGGAGAACTTATCCAGCTGACAAGCCGGGCCGGCATGCTATACTTTCTACCATAAAGATCCGGCCCTCTTTGCCCTCGCGCCGAGCCTGGGCAGGCCCCTGGGAGGAAGTTCAATGCGTTTGTTTTTACCGGCCCTCAATCCCGCCCACTTCAAAAAATTGTTCCTGATCCTGCTTGTTTTGGCCCTACTGCTGTCCTCCGCCGCCTGCGGAAAAAAGGAGCCGGAAGAGACTGAGCTAGAGACCAGCCAGACCCAAGCCGTCACAAGCCCGACCACCCTGCCCCAACCAACTGAGACGGAGGCCCCCCCTGGGCCGGAGGCCGGCCTGATCTTCCCCGGCCGCTACCCCATCGCCTTTATGGTCAACAATGTCGGGGCAGCCCGGCCGCAGTCCGGCCTGGACAAGGCAAAATTCATCTATCAGCTCATGACCGAGGGCCGGACAACCCGCCTCCTCCTCCTAACCGACGAGGAAGAGGGGGTGGTGGGCCCTGTCCGGAGCGCCCGGCCCGCCTTCCTGGACCTGGTAGCCCAGTATCAGGCCTTCTATGCCTACGCGGGCAATTACGTCGTTATTGAGGACAGCCCTCATGTTAATACCATAAGGATCCTTGATGCTCTCAAGAACCATTACGGGATCTACTACCGGACCAGCCACCGGAAGGCGCCCCACAACCTCTATACCAAGCTGGAGGACGCCTACAAGCGGGCTGAGGGCAGTTATGGCTCCATCACCCCGCCGGAGCCCGTCCCCGGCCCCCGCGCCTACCTTGAGTTCCAACTCCCCCCTGGAGGTGACGAGGTCTCCGAACTGGATTACAACTACACCGCCCTGAAGGAAGCCTTCAAGTTTGACGGGGACAGGAACTGCTACTACAAGTACAACGACGGCACCGTCCTGAACGATGAGCAGAGTGGTGAAAAACTGGAAATCGCCAATATCATAGTCCTGCACCGGCCACACAGTCTCATGCCCAACGGGGTCCACGTCAAGGTCAACTGGGTCGACAAGGCCGAGGCCGTCTACCTGACCGGAGGCCGGAAATATGATATCCACTGGGAGAAAGACTCCCGCACCGCCCCTATGAATTTCTATCTGGCCGGGGAGGAGTTGATCCTGAATCCTGGCCTGACCTGGGTGATCGTGGTGGATGACAGGGCTCTGGCAACCGTGGCCTACCGCTGATCCCGGGCCAGCTGCCTCCAAATGGAAGGGACGGCGACCTCCGCCGCCGTCCCTGGTACACCATCGGGGATTCGAACCCCGGACCCACTGATTAAGAGTCAGTTGCTCTGCCAACTGAGCTAATGGTGCGAACACCGGTCATTATAGGAGGACTTTTTTCTTTTGTCAAAGCCCGTATTTCTCCTTGGCCCTGGCAAAACAAGCCAGGGCAAAATCCAGGTCCTCCCTGCTATGCGCGGCGGATACCTGGGTCCGGATCCGCGCCTGACCCTCCGGAACAACCGGGAACTTGAAGGCGATGACATAGAGGCCGAGTTCGAGCAGGTAGTCGGCCAGCTGGATAGCCTTGACCGCGTCATAGACCATGACCGGGACGATGGGATGCTGGCCGGGGATCAGGTCCAGACCGATCTTCCCGGCTCCCTCACGGAAGTAGGCTGTATTCTGATTCAGCCGATCAATGAGGGAGCTGTCCTGTCTCAGCATTTCCAGGACCTTGAGCGAGCTGGCCGCTATGGCCGGTGCCAGGGTATTTGAGAAAAGATAGGGCCTGCTCTTCTGGCGCAACCAATCGATGACCGGCTTCCGGGCCAGGGTGAAGCCGCCTGAGGCACCGCCCATGGCCTTGCCCAGGGTGCTGGTCATAATATCCACCCGGCCCATGACTCCGCAGTGTTCGGGGGTACCCCGCCCCGTCCGCCCCACAAAACCCGAGGCATGGGAATCGTCAACCATGACCAGGGCCTGGTACTGGTCAGCCAGGTCACATATCGCCTTGAGATCAGCTATGATCCCGTCCATGGAGAAAACCCCGTCCGTCGCGATCAGTTTGGTCCTGACCCCCGCCTGGTCCGCCTCCTTCAGCCTGGCTTCAAGGTCGGCCATGTCATTATTGCGGTAGACATAGCGTCTCGCCTTGCTGAGCCGGACACCGTCGATAATGCTGGCATGGTTCAGCTGGTCACTGATGACCGCGTCCTCCTCGGTCAGGATGGTCTCAAATAGGCCACCGTTGGCGTCAAAGCAGGAGGAATACAAGATGGCATCCTCAAAGCCGAAAAACCGGGCCAGCTCCCTTTCCAGATCCTTGTGCAGGAGCTGGGTCCCACAGATAAAGCGGACCGATGAGAGGCCATAACCCCATTTGTCGTAGCTTGCCTGCGCCGTCCGGCGCAAGGTCTCATTGTTGGCCAGCCCAAGATAATTATTGGCGCACATATTGACGACACCCTCCCTGTCCGTGGTGTCAATCCTGCTCCCCTGGGCCGCCGTCAGAACCCTTTCCTCGCTGTAGACGCCTGATGCCTTGAGCGCTTCCAGTTCCCGCGCGATGATTGCTATTCCTTTTTTCATGCCATCCCCCTGTCTTTTCTGCCGCCGGCCTCCAGCCTTCAGCCGGTCAGGCCATTCCGTAAAGATTCATTTTCCTGGCCTGGGCCAGGCCTATCAGGCTTTCATCCTCAGTAAAATAGACGACCTGCCTGCCCGTCTCCAAGGTCCATTCCTCCAGGGCGTTCAAGAGATGCTCCCGGGGGGAGCTTCCCGCCATCAGGGCCGGCTCGATCAGGAGGAGCGGTCCCCCCCTCCCCTCCTCCTGACCTTGAAACTGGGACAGGGCCAGCCGGGCAGCCAGATAACGGAGGGAGGGAGGCGCGTCCATGAAAAAGGACATATCCAGGATCTCCGCGGCCTTGGGCTTGCCTGTCCCCCGGCTACCCGGGGGGCCCTAAGGCCCCCGCCCTTGCCGCCGGCCTCCCCCCGCAAGCCCCGCGGCCGGCCGGCGCCGCCCATGGCAAGGGTAGGAGATAGCCGACTGATCTTCTCCATCCAGGCCCCGGGATCCAGCCCGTCCCAGGAGTTGAGAAGCTCCTCCAGCCAGGCGGCCGCTGTCCCGCCCGTTCGTATTCATCTTCCGCGTCCCGGAGTGACTGCAGAAGTACTTCTCGTCGCTGTTCCAAACTTCCCAGGCTGACCGCCGCCCCTTGACTGGCTCAGCCCGCTTGTGCTCACTGGATTTCCCCCGCAAGCAGGCTGTCAATCCTGCCGGCCAGCTCGGTCCGCTCAGCGGTGATCTGCTGGAGTCTCCCAGGCTCGTAGACCAGCTCCCCCACCGGGAGAGCCAAGGCCTCAGGAGAGGAGGCCGGGTCGCCGCTGAGCCTGGCGGAGGCGCGGTCATATTCCCGCTTCATTTCCCTGTCCGGACCGCCCATGTTTCAATCGGCGATCTGCCTGGTCAGATTGGCCAGGGTCTCATTGTAGTAGGCACTCGAATCACGCTGCCGGGAAAGGGTCTCGATGATGGCGTCGACTTCCGTCATCTCACTGGGGCCGGCATACTGTCGTAGCCTCCGAAGCAGGTCGTTTTCAGCCCTTCTGAAGCGCCTTCCCCCGTTTTCACAGGCGGTAGCGAGGCCGGCTTCCTTCTGGTCCAGCTCGGCTATCCGGCTCAGGATCAGGTCCAGCTCAACCCCGGCCTCCCCTATTTGCGCCTCCAGCTGATCAAAGCTTGTCTGCCCGAGGATGGCGCCGACGGACTCCTCCTGGCTGGCCGGGAGATCCAGTCCAGTCCGGTTTTTCAAGATGAGATGGTGGAGGCCCAGACCGGCTGCCCCCAGGAGGGCGGCCCCGCTCACAAGGAGGCCCGGCAAGCTGACATAGAGGGAGAGGAAGAGGCCGGCGGCAAATAGGAGGAGGAAGACCAGCCCTGCCAACTGTTTGGGGGAGGGGAAGCTTTCTCTCCCCCCTCCTCCCGGGCCCGGGAGGGGCCGGTTCCGCCTCCGGCAGGCTCCCCTTTCAATCGGTCGGGGCGATCAGGTTCAGGGGCTGGGGCCTGGCTGCCTTCTCTTCCTCGAGTTCATTCAGTCTCCGCCTGAGAAAGGCCCGGCTGTTCTCCGTCTTCATGCGTTCCTGACGGACCGCTTCCAGCGCCTTTACGGCCTCTTCCTCCAGTTCAGCCTCCAACTCCTGTACCTGATTCCGCATACGGGCCAGCTCGGTCAGCTCATGGACCGTGATATTATGACCAAGCCCTGTTATCCGGGAACCGAAAGCGCCCTCCCGCTCCTTGGTCTCCTCCAACTCCCCCTCAAGCCGGATCAGGGTCTCATATTCGTCCTTGATGGCCAGATACTTCTGCTTCCGCTGCTCCTGGGCCAGCCTGCCATCCTCTATCTTCAGCGCGCCGAGCCGGCCTTCTCCCTCCGTAACCTTCTCGAGGAGTTCCCTGGGCGAAATTGCCTGTTTGCCCAGACGATCGATTTCCTGCCCACACTCGGCCAGGTCCTGCCGGAGCAGGGTAAGCCGGCCTCTTCCCAGGGCGGGATCGTAGACCTGTGACCGGCTGGTTTCCAGCCTGGCCAGGAGTTGGCCCATCAGCTCCTTCTTTTCTTCCGATGACCGGCTGGCATCCGCCAGGAAGGCATAGTCGAGGGAGGCGCCAAGGATCTCGCTCTCCCTGCCCAGGATGGCGCGCCGGAAAAAGCTCCCCCGCCCTTCAATGGCCTGGTCGGTTGAGAAGCTATAGCGCCGGTCCCCCTCTTTAAGGATGAACTGCCAGTAGCGGAAATCACCGGACCCCTTCGGACCGGTCAGCCCGTCCGGCTCCAGGACCAGATCCGCCTGCAGGCGGGCAAAGAGGGATTCCGACTGGGCGGATCGCCCGTCGACCAGGGTAATGCCAGGTCCAACCGGTAGGCGGAGGCGCTGTGGCAAATGCTCCTGGTGGCCGGCGGCCCAACGGATCTCAGTAATTTGCATGGGATCTCCTGTCTGCGCTAGTCAGGAAAAACACCGTCTCCTGTCCCTTAACTTTACCACGAACCCGCCGACCTCCGCACCAAAGAAGCCACCGGAGCAAGCCGGAAAAAGAGCCCGGCAGTAACACGGGAAACCGTGCGCGGGGCGCCCTTTTCCTATACTGATGTCGAAAATCCACTTGACGGCAAGGGCCGGACTCCCTTCGGTTCCCCGTCCATCCTCTTGAAAGTGAGTAACAGGACTATGAAGATGACTGAAACAGTTAGAAGACTATTCAACGAGCAAATCAACAAAGAGTATTATTCGGCCTACCTCTATCTGGCCATGAGCAACTGGCTGAACCTGCATGACTATCCCGGCGCGGCCAATTGGATGTATGTACAGTACCGGGAGGAAATCGTCCACGCCGAAGGTTTCATCCGCTACCTGCTTATGCGGGGCGAGCCAATCGAGCTCCCGGCCATCGAGGCCCCCAAGAAGGAGTGGAACAGTGTCCTTGAGGCCTTCGAGGAGGCCCTGGCCCACGAGGAATTCGTCACTGATTCAATCGACAAGATGGCCCAGGCGGCCGAGGAGGACGGCGACCGGGCAGCCAGGCTTTTCCTTGACTGGTACATTCTCGAGCAGGTCGAGGAAGAGGTCAACGGTAATGACAATGTCATGTATTGGAAACGGGCCGGTGACCATCCAGGAGCGGTGCTGGCACTCGAAAGACAGTATGCCGACCGCGAGTTCGAGGCGGATGAAATCCCCTACCTGGAGGATTAGCTGCCGCCAGACCCCTGTCGCCAAGCGGTCTCCCTGCCTGGGGGACCGCTTTTTCAAGGGTTTCCAGCCAGCTTGACAGGCCAAATGTTGCCTTGTAAGATAGGTATCGTCCGCCGAAGTGGCTCAGCGGTAGAGCAATTCACTCGTAATGAATAGGTCGTGAGTTCGATTCTCACCTTCGGCTCCAGGGGAACCCTTCGGGGAAGGAAGGACCGGGCAGTTGCTTGCTGCCCGGTCCTTTTTGTCGGCTGGTTAGACCTCCGCGCCGATGGCGTTGCCATCCCGGATCGCCATCATGATGGTGCCGGGCATCTTGGCGTCGCCCAGGAGCCAGACCGGTTTTTCCGTCCTGGGGTAGACTGCCCGGTAAAGCTGATCATCCGCCTCATAGCCAATGGACAGGATGACCTGGTCGGCTTCAATCCTGGCCTCACCTTCCGGTGTTTCGAGGGTCACCTCCCTGCCGTCAAAGGATTTGATCCTGCTCTTCAGATGGACGGGGATCTCCAGCTGGTCCAGAAGCTCGAGTAGCATATGCAGGTTGGGGAAGGCTATCGGTTCAACCGGGGCCAGCATCAGGCCGTCCAGGGCCTCGACGATCTCGACCTCGTGCCCTTCCTCCTTCAGCCAGATGGCTGTCTCAACCCCGACCTGACCGCCACCTACCAGGACCAGGCGCTCGCCCACCCGGTCCTGGTCAAGCAGGGCCTCGGCCGCTGTAATGATCTCCCCACCGCCTTCGACCTTCAGGCCCTTGGGCCGGCTCCCTGTCGCGATGATGAGCGTGTCGGCGTCCAGGGCCAGGACCTGGTCGGCATCCAGCCGGTGGTTCAGGACCATTTCCACCCCTTGTTCCTCACAACGGTCTATCATCCAATCAAGGAGCCATTTGTCCCGGATCTTGAAATCCGGCCTGTGACCGGGGATCATGAGGCCGCCCAGCCGGTCGCTGGCCTCGTAGACCGTCACCTTATGGCCGCGGAGGGAGGCGACCCTCGCGGCTTCCAGGCCGGCGATGCCACCCCCGATGATGGCAATTGTCTTCGGCTCCTCGACCTTCCTGTACTTCCAGGCCTCTTCCTTCTCCGCGAACAAGTCCGCGTTGACAGCGCACTGCATATTGAGTCCTCCCAGGACCCTGGCCAGACAGCCATTGTTGCAGTAGATGCAGGGTCTGATCGTTTCGGGCTTGCCCGCCTTGATCTTGTTGGCCCAGGCGGGATCGGCCACCAGGCCACGGCCCAGGGCCACGGCATCGATCAGACCGTCTGATACTGCCTCCCGCGCCAGGTCCGGGTCACTGAGCTTGCCGGGACAGATCACCGGGATGGTCAGTTCCTTTTTCAGGAGGGAGGCCTCCTCGATGTAGCTGCCCTCCGGCATGTAGAGCGGGGGATAAAGCCAGTAGAGGGAGTCATAGGTACCGGTTCCAAAGAGTATGGCATCAAAACCCGCCTCTTCAAGCAGGTGCCCTATCTTGAGGCTGTCCGCCAGGTCCCGGCCATATTCCGTGTACTCGGTCCCGGGAAGATGCCCCAGACCCAAGTCCCTCATATGGCTCTTGGTCCCCAGCCGGGTGGTGACGGCGAAGTCCTCCCCGCAGCTTTCCTTGATCCGGCTGACGATGGTCCTGAGAATCCGCGTCTTGTTCTCCAGGCTGCCCCCGTACTCATCCGTCCGCTTGTTGAAGGCGTCTATGGCGAACTGGTCCCCCAGGTAGCCGCCCTTGATCCCATTGATATCAATGCCGTCACAACCGGCCTGTTTGGCCAGAAGGGCCCCCTTGACCACCTCATCGATCAGCCTTTCGATTTCATCCCGGGTCAGTTCCCGGCAGGTCAAATCCGGATCCCAGCGGTTGGGAACCGGTGATGGCGCCACCGGGGTCGTCCCCGGGGAGGCCGCCGGAAAACCGGTCCGGCCCGAGCCCAGCTGGATCTGGAAAAAGAGCCGGGCCCCATAGCGATGGACCGAGTCGGTCAGTTTCTTGGTCTGTACGATAAAGTGCTCGGGGGCACTGAAGGGTGATATGTTGAAGTTGGCCTTTTCCAGCCCATCGTCAGGAAAGCTGGCCCCGACAAATATCAATCCGACACCGCCCTTGGCCCGCTCCGTATAGTAGGCAATGGTCTGGTCGGTCACATTCTTCGTCTCATCCAACCAGCCATTGGGCAACATGGGGGCCATGCAAATCCGGTTCTTGACTTCCACTTTTCCAACGGAAAAGGGTTGGAAGAGGGAACTGTAATCATTCGACATAAGATCCTCCTTTAGCCGCAATCAGTGGCTACCAGGCTGCGGACGGCATCCGCGACCTTTTCAGCCGTGAATCCATATTTTTCAAGTACCAGCCCCCCCGGCGCCGAAGCGCCGAAACGGTCAATACCGACGATCCTTCCGTCCAGGCCCGTATAACGATACCAGGGCAGCGGGGATCCCGCTTCAACGGCCACCCGCTTGCGCAGGCCGGGAGGAATAACCTGATCCCGGTAGGCCTGGTCCTGGCCTTCGAAGACTTCCAGGGAGGGCAGGGAAACAACCCGGGTCCTGACCCCCTCCCCATCAAGCAGGTCAGCCGCGCCCAGGGCCACGGAGAGCTCGGAACCCGAAGCCAGGATCAGGGCCTGGGGATCAGCGCCGTCCCTGGCCACGTAAGCCCCCTTCAAGGCTCCCTCCCCATCCGTCTCCTCTGAAGGCATGGCCTGCCGGGACAGGACCAGGGCCGTAGGCCCCTTGTTACGCAGGGCCGCGAACCAGGCCGCGGCTGTCTCCAGGCGGCCGGCCGGTCGGAAGACAGTAAGCCCGGGAATGGAGCGGAGCATGGTCAGGTGTTCGATCGGCTGATGGGTCGGTCCGTCCTCCCCTACCGCGACACTGTCATGAGTCAGGATGTAGATGACCGGCAGCTGCATGAGGGCGGAAAGCCGGATGGCGGCCTTGAGGTAGTCGACGAAGACCAGGAAGGTCGCCACATAGGGTCTCAAAATCCCCTGCAGGGCGATCCCATTGGCCATGGCCGCCATGGCGAATTCACGGACGCCGAAGTGGATCGTGGATCCCTGGGGTGACTGGGCGGAGAAGGAGACATTCCCCTTGATCAGGGTATTGTTGGAAGGCCCCAGATCGGCACTGCCACCGAACATGAAGGGGGTCTTGGCCGCGACCTGACTCAGGATCCGTCCCGAGGACGCCCTGGTCGCCTCATCCTTGTCCGACAGGGTCAGGAGCTCCTCAAGCTCAAGTCCATCGAGATCCCTGCCCTCCTTCGCCTCCCCAAGTGTCCTGGCCAGTCCGGGATTCTCCCCGGCCCAGTCCTGATAGAGGCGATTCCAATCTTCCTCGGCCTTGGCGTGTTCCGCTACCAGGGATTCACAGTAGGAGAGGATATCCTCAGGCAGGTCAAAAGGCGCAAGGTCGGCCGGCCAACCCAGGGCCCGCTTTGTGATCTCCACATTTTCCGGACCAAGCGGGGCCCCGTGAGAGGCCTCTGATCCCTCCAGGGGGGATCCGAATCCGATCTTGGTCCTTATCTTGATGAGGGAGGGGCGGTCCTCCCGGGTCTTCGCCTCATCGAGGGCCCTGGAAATCGCGTCCCGGTCATTGCCATCGGATACTTCAAGGACATGCCAGCCATAGGATTCAAATCTGAGTCCGACATCCTCCGTGAAGGCCAGGTCGGTCGAACCCTCTATGCTGATCGAATTGTCATCGTAAAGCACAATCAACTTGCCCAGCTTGAGGGTCCCGGCCAGGGAGGCCGCCTCCCCCGAGATCCCCTCCATGAGATCGCCGTCACTGCAGAGGACATAGGTCCGGTAGTCGATGATTTTGTGGTCCGGCGTATTGAGCAGGGCCGCCAGATGGGCTTCGGCCATGGCCATACCGCAGGCCGTCGCGAAACCCTGGCCAAGCGGTCCCGTCGTCGTCTCGACACCCCTTGTCAAGCCGTACTCGGGATGGCCGGGGGTCACGCTGCCCCACTGGCGGAAGGAGGCGAGGTCTGCCTTGTCAAGGCCGTACCCGAAGAGGTGGAGCAGGGAATAGATAAGCATGGAGCCGTGGCCGGCAGACAGGACGAAACGGTCACGATTCAGCCATTTGGGGTTCCTGGGATTATGGTTCATATGATGGGCCCACAGTTCGTAGGCCATGGGCGCCGCTCCCAGCGGCAGGCCCGGATGACCGGAACGCGCCTTCTCCACACCCTCAATTGAAAGTACCCGGATAGCCGCGACTGCCCGATCGTCCATTCTTCTGTTCTTCATTCAAGCACCTCCTAATGCAAGTCCCTCTCATCTTCTGCCAGATGGCAATTCTTGTATTTCTTTCCACTGCCGCACCAACAGGGGTCGTTGCGGCCAGGTCTTTGCTTCCTTCTCACGGGATCCTGTCTTTCGCGGTCCCCTTCGCCTCCCCCAGGGCTTGCTTCCCCCGCCCGGAGTTGGCCGGCCACGGCCGCCGCCTCACGCGACCAGCCGCTTGATCCCCTGCCCTCCGTGAGTGGGCCCCGGCTTCGCCTCTCCGCCGGCTTCCTGGTTTCCCGGGTCAACCTCGCCCGCATGATCATGCGGACGGCGTCCTCCTGGATCGCCTCGTTCATGGCTTCAAACATTTCAAAGCCCTCACGCTTGTACTCGAGGACGGGATCGTGCTGGGCATAGCCCCGCATGCCGATGCTGTCACGCAGGTCGTCCATGAGGTCAATATGGTTCATCCAATGGTTGTCGACAGCCTGGAGCAGGATTACGCGCTCCGCCACCCGGAGCAGGTCCTGGGATCCCAGCTCTTCCGCCCGGGCCTCCAGCCGCGCGAAGGCGTCGGAACAGAGCTGCTCCAGCAGGAGCCGGCCCCTATGGGGCTGCCCGGTCCTGATAAAGGCTTCCAGGGAGGGAAGGTTGCCGAACAGGTCGGAAACCCGGGAGAGGAAGGCCTCCCTGTCCCAGCCCTCCGTCTCTTCCGAGCCGGCAAGGAAATCGGCCAGGGTCTTCTCCATGGTCGAGCTGATGATCCGCTCGTAGTAGGGGTGGAGGTCCTGCCCTCCAGTACGGCCGGCGCTGCTTGTAAATCAGGTTGCGCTGGATATTCATGACGTCGTCGTATTCGAGCACATTTTTGCGGATGGCGAAGTTCATGCCCTCAACACGTTTTTGCGCCGTTTCGATGCTCCTGGAAAGCATGGGGTGGGCGATCTCCATATCGTCCTCCACCCCGAGCGTGGAGAAGATCCGGTCCATGCGCTCTCCGCCGAAGAGCCGCATGAGATCATCCTCCAGCGACAGGAAGAACTTGGAATAACCCGGATCCCCCTGCCGGCCCGCCCGGCCACGCAGTTGATTGTCAATCCGCCGGGATTCATGCCTTTCCGTACCGATGATACAAAGGCCGCCTGCCTCGATTACCTGGATGTTCTCGGCCGCAATCTCCCGGGAGAACTTTTCCTGCAGGGAGGAAAAAAGTCGGCGCCCCTTCAATATCTCCTCATCGTCAGTGATATTGTGCGCGGTCGATTGCTCGATGAACTCATCCTCATAACCCTGCCGGCGCATCTCCTGCCTGGCCAGGAAGTCAGGGTTGCCGCCCAGCAGGATGTCGGTCCCCCTGCCCGCCATGTTGGTGGCGATTGTAACGGCGCCCAGTCGCCCGGCCTGGGCTACGATCTCGGCCTCCCGCTCATGGTGGCGGGCGTTCAGCACATTGTGCCTGATCCCTGCCCGGCTGAAGAGGCTGGACAGGAGCTCGGACTTCTCCACCGACACGGTACCGACCAGGATGGGCTGGCCCGTCCCATGAATAGCGGCCACCTGCTCTAGGAGGGCCCCGTATTTACCGTTTTCCGTCCTGTAAACCGCGTCCGGGGCATCGGCGCGGATCATGGGCTTGTTGGTCGGGATGCTGACCACATCCAGGTTGTAGATCTGACGGAATTCGTCCTCTTCCGTCAAAGCGGTGCCTGTCATCCCGGACAGCTTCCTGTACATACGGAAATAATTCTGGAAGGTTATGGTGGCCAGGGTCTTGTTTTCATCCTGGATTTCGACCCTTTCCTTGGCCTCAATGGCCTGGTGGAGGCCATTGCTGTAGCGTCGCCCGAACATGAGCCGGCCGGTGAAATCGTCCACGATGATGACCTGCCCATCCTTGACGACATAGTCCCTGTCGGCATGCATGGTGCCGTGGGCCTTGAGCGCGTTGGAGATGTGGTGGTTGATCTCATAGTTCTCCTGGTCCGACAGGTTCTCAATGGCAAAGAATGATTCCGCCTTGCTGACACCAACCTTGGTCAGCACTGCGCTCTTGGCCTTCTCATCAACGATGAAGTCGGCGCCCGATTCCACCTCCTCGATCTCTTCCGAGGTCCGGAGCGCCTCCTTTTGGATGACGTATTTGGGCTGGAGTCTTCTGACGAACTGCTCGGCCCGAAGATAGAGCTCCGAGGAGTCCGTCCCCGCCCCGGAGATGATGAGGGGGGTTCTTGCTTCATCGATCAGGATGCTGTCGACTTCGTCGACGATGGCGAAATTGAGGACCCGCTGGGCACAGTCCTCAATTGACATGACCATGTTGTCGCGGAGGTAGTCGAATCCAAACTCATTGTTGGTCCCGTAGGTCACATCGGCGGCGTAGGACTGCCTCCTTGTCGCCCTGTCCAGACCATGGACAATCAGGCCGACCTCCAGGCCCAGGTAACGGTAGATCTTGCCCATCCATTCGCTGTCGCGGCGGGCCAGGTAGTCGTTGACCGTGACAATGTGGACACCTTCACCCGACAAGGCGTTCAGGTAGGCCGGCAGGGTGGCGACCAGGGTCTTCCCCTCCCCCGTCTTCATCTCGGCGATCCGCCCCTGATGGAGGACAATCCCGCCCTGGATCTGGACCGGGAAATGGGTCATACCCAGGACCCGGGTACTGGCCTCGCGGACCACGGCGAAGGCTTCCGGCAGGAGGGCTTCCAGTGCTTCACCCTGGGCCAGCCTTTCCTTGAACCGGCCCGTTGACCGTTTCAGCTCCTCTTCCGGCAGGTCCGCGTAGTGGTCCTGGAGGTCAAGGACCGCGGCCGTCAAGGACCGGGTCTTCTTTAATTCCCGTTCCGAATAAGTCCCGATAAGACTGGTAATTAAACTCATATTCTACTTCCCGCGCAAACTTCGTACAGCTTTCATCTTACTCTATTTTAAATGACAATGCGTCCGCGGGCTATGTGGCCTCCCGCCTAATCGACCGCCTGATGGACACGGCTGATGCCGTATTCACGAATATCCAGGGTCACCCCTGCCCTCCCTGCCTTCCGCCGCCATTCCCCGAGCAGGGCCTCCGTCTTCCAGGCGATTTCATTGCCCGGGATCACCAGGATCAATCTTCTGGCCCCTATTTCACCTGGCGACGGTCCCTCCCCACCCGCCCCCTCAAAATTGGCCAGATCGCTGACAAAACCATCAATCCGTCCCTCAACGGCCGCCGGTGATGACCAGGTCGGCGCCGTCCAGTCCATGCTCTTCACCGCCAGGGCCTCGTGACCGTTCCAGGCGGCGATGACTGGATAAAATTGGGGCAGGTGGCCGCCGAACATCTTCCGGAAAGCCAGGCCCCGCTCGAAATTGGACAGGGACCAGATGGGATCCTGGGAGGGATCCGTCCCCTCCCCCGTCTGCGTGAAACTGTGGGTATTCCAGACCGGCACCCTGGCCCGGATCTGACACCAGTCGCTGACAAAGAGGTTGGAGCGTTCAAATGACAGACAGAGCCAGATGGATTTCCTGTCCTCATCAAAATCCACGGCCATCCGCCTGGCCCCCGACGGCTGTCTGACCTGACGACTCTCTGCCGTGGCCTTGGCCCAGACGTCCAGGCGCCGCAAAAGAAAGGGAGAGGCCAGGGTCGTCGCCGCCATATCGGCGAGCCCGTCGAGCGCCACCCCTGCCAGGAACTCGTCCGGGACAAGCTCCCTGATCCAGGAGGCCGGATCCAGATATTGCTCAGCCAGGTCGGCCAGGGGGAGGAGCAGGGCGACCTCTCGGGCCGTCTGGTCAAGGGCATGGGTCAGGATCATGGCGTCGTGTTCGCCCTGTATGGCCCCAAGGAAGGTGAAGAGGAGGAGGAGCACCAAGGGGAAGATGAGCACCGCCTCCAGTGAGAGCAGGGCCTTGACAGGCCTGGCGGGACCGGGCCTGGTCCTTTCATTCCTCAAGCGGGGGCCTGGCATGGGATCCTCCTTCCGGGCCGCGTCAGGGCCACTTTCATGGCGCCGGTGCTTCCAGTTCCCGGCTCCTGAAAGAAGCGGTATGCGTGACCCGGACATCCGACCACTCGGCCAGGCAGGCTACTTCCGTGTAATAGGGGCCGGGATGGAGGCGGTTGATCACGTTCGACAATCGGGAGGAAATGGTGTCTGGCGGCTGAAGTATGATCAGAAACCTCAGGTAGTCCCGGTAGCGCATGGGGACGTTCACCCCCAGTTCACCCGGCCAGAGATCTATTTCATAGCCCTTCTTCAATTGCGCGGTATCGTGGACGGACTTGCCAAGCGTGGCAGTGACAAGCAGGATCCAGGTCATGACCTCGGGATCTATCACGACTTCCCCCAGGGAGATGGCCGCGATCGCCGCGGCGACCGCGGCCGCCGTGGCCCGGTAATTGGCCATCCGGGAGCTGTCGGTCAGGCAATGGATCAGATGGAGGACGAAGCGGATCGAGCCAATGAAAAGTGAGACCACGGCAGAGGCATTCCTGCCCTCCAGGCCCGTCGCGATCTCCTCTGCCTCCTGATCCCGGCTGGCGGGTAAGGAAGCCAGGATCCTGCCATCCGGTGTCCGGTCCTCCTGCTCCGACCCCAACCGGATTACGAAGGGGGTGTCGTTCTTGAAGTAGGCGAGGCTGTACTCGCTTAGGATAAGGCGGTCCAGCCCGCTTTCCGGCACCGTGTAGAGCAGTTTGTCCAAGGCCTGGCCCAGCTTGTCCAGGCCGCTGCCGTTGAAGGGATCGAAATCCAGGGTCTCCAGGGAACCATCATCCCGTGGCAGGACAGCCGGCGCGAGATAGGACAGGCCTTCCTGGTAGACGGCCCGCACCTGGTCATCCATGGCGAGGCTATAGTCCTCAAACCATTCCGGCTCCTCCTGGTCGGGAAAGCGCAGGGGTTTGTCAACCGCCTCATAGCCCGCGTCAAAGCCCGGGGGCAGCAAGGCCGAGAGACTGGAATCCGGAATCTCACGGCCCAGATCCTTGATTTGCCGTAGCTTGTCCACCGCGTCGGTCAGCAGGCTGGTGGCGGCCCGCAAGGTCATATGCCGGGCAATGCCCGCCCTGAGGACCCTGCTGTCCGACAGGGGTCCTTCCGGCGTCAAGCTGTAGCGGGCCCCCTCCTCCGGGCCAATCAGGCTGGAAAGGGCCCTGTCCAGGACCAGGCCATCCAGGGCGAAAAGGCCGAAGTCAGCATAGAGCCCACGGTCGTAGAGGGCCAGGGCCGCCTCCCCTGTTGATACGGCCCCCCGGACCAGGTCAAGCTCTGCCCTCACCCGCCGGCTGTGGAGGAGGATGCTGTTGAACATGAGGAGGGCGACCGGGAGTACGATGCAAAGCGCCAGGCTGATCGAGCCTGAGGATTTCAGCCAGGCGGCCCGCCGGCCCCTCATGGCAGGGACCCCTCCTCCGGCAGGAAACCGGCTTTCAATGTCCTGGAAAGATCCCTGACAAGTGACAGGGTTTCCACAATCTTCTGGGGGCTGGTTTCGACAAGCGGCAATCGGGCCCCCTCCCGTTCGAGCAGGTAATGACGGCAGCTGTCCCCGTCGCTTCTTGTCTGCAGGGCGGCGTATGCCGTTATCCTGGCCGTCCCCTTTATCTCGGTCGCGACCGGTCCGGCCAATCCGGCCGTATGGGCCAGGATGGAGAGACAACAAGGGATGGCGACCAGGGCCTCAAGAGAAAAACCCATAACAATCCACTCCTTCGCGGCTGATCGGTATCCGCCCCATCAGCATGGCAGGAGCCTGGACAGGCCTCTTTATCCCTGGCCGGCAGGGTGGGTCCCCTCTTGTCTTTTCGGCTGAATCGTCTGGTTTTTGAAAAGTCTAATTGTCAGTGAAGCCCATGAGCTGGAGAAAGCGGCAGGCAAGAGCCGCGGTTGTCATGGAGGCGTGGCCCGGGCAGACGGGAAGGTCGGGCGGCAAGCCGGACAAGAGGCCGTACAGCCGCTCGAGGGAACGCCGCATGAGGGCGTCGCTGCCTGTGACGAAGTCGGTACGCCCCCAGCCCCGGTCAAACAAGGTATCCCCCGTCAGCAGGGCGACCGGGACCTCTTCCTCCCCTTTCAGGATGAGAAAACAGCAGGAACCCATGGTATGTCCCGGCGTATTGTAGACACGGAGGGAATAAAGCGGATCGAGCTCGATCCTGTCCCCTTCCTCGAAGGTCCTGTCCGGATGTGGGAAGGAGGCCGGTCTGCCGAAAAACATGGAGGCGTTGACCGCGGGGTCATCCAGCATGGGGATGTCCGCGGCATGCATGAGGAAGGGCAGGTCGGGCCTGGCTTCCTTCCATTTGTCCAGCGAGCCGATGTGATCGTAATGGGCATGGGTCGCGATAAGCATGGTCACGGGCCGGTCGGAGACGGCCTGCTCGACACTCAGGGAAGGATCAAAGAGAATGACCTGGTCCAGGCCTTTCAGGAGAAAGACATTGCAGGTTCTGAATCGTTCGGGGAAATAGGATAGTTCTTTGGTAATTTCAACTATTCTGCTCATGTACGCACCAGTTCACGCCAGTCAAGATCGCCCCGATGTATAGCCAGGACCAGGATTTCCGCCGTGGCCGTATTGGTCGCGAAGGGAATGCTGTTGACGTCACAGGACTGGAAAAGCCTCTGCTGTGATTCAGGTGAGGGCAGGGCGGGGTCACGGATGCAGATGACCGCGTCTATTTCATTGAAGAGGGCCAGGGAGGCCAGCCGGCTGTAGGTACTGTCGAGATCCGAGGAATAGGTTTCAAGCGGCAGCGAGGTAGCCTCCTTGATGAGGCGGGCTGTATTGTGGGGCGAGATCAAGTCGTGCCGGGCCAGGATCTGCTTATAGGCTATGCAAAAATTGACCAGTAATTCATTTTTTGAAGCGTCAGACAAGAGGACAATTCTCATTTCAAGCACCGGCGACAAGCAAAATAATTATGCGGTCAAACCCTTCCCTCCCTATAAATATTCCGGCCGAAAACCGCTGTTAACTATTGTAGACGAACAGGACGCAGGTTACAAGATGACGCTAGCGGCCCCTGTAGGCGTCATAGGGCCCCATCCTGTCGTGGGTCGGTTCGATCCCGAAATACTCACAAAGGATCCGGTAGGAAATATCCGCGGAATATTCACCGAAGGGACCGTCCGAGATGGCATGGGCGATCACGATTTCCGGATCGTCCGCCGGGGCGTAACAGACGAAAACGGAATTGGAGATGGCTTCCATCTTATCGTTGTAGGCCTCTGCCGTTCCCGTCTTGCAGGCCACCCGGACGGGGAAATCGTGGAAGAGCACACCGGTCCTGTTGGTCCGCTCCCTGGACAGGGCGACCATGCCCTCCCGCAGGGCCACCATGTTGGCTGGTTGAAGCCCCACCGGGACCTTCTCGATCCGCTCCGGGATAAGGAGGCTTCCGTCGGGGGCCACGATTTCCTTGATGAAATGGGGGGTGGGGAGTTCATTGGTGGCATAGCCTGCCACGGCCCGGGCCATTTGGATCATGCTGTAGCTGTTGTAAAACTGGCCGATTGAGGTTTGGCAGGTGTCGGCTATGAACCAGGTCTGATCTTCAGGACGGGCGTTGAGCTGTTTCTTCACCTCCCGGGAGGGACGGACGCCAGCCGCCTCGCCAGAGATGTCAAGTCCCGGCATCTCCCCGAGTCCGAGCGTTTCCGCCATATCGCTGATCTTGTCAATCCCCGTCTCAACCGCTATCTGGAAGAAATAGAGGTTGCAGGAGGTCACGACCGCCCGGCTGAAGTTGATGTCCCCGTGATAGGCGTAGCAACGCCAGAGAAAGCCCCCGATCTCCTCAGCGCCCCGGCAGGTCAATACATTGTTGTAGGGGGTGATGGCACCGGCCTCAAGGGCCGCGATGCCGGTGACCGGCTTGAAGGTCGACCCGGGCGTATAGGTTTCCGCTATGCCCCGGTTGAGGAGCGGCCGGCCCTCCGTGTCCTTGAGGAGGGCGGCCACCCTGTCGGCCGCGTCGGGATCCCTGTCCTGAACGACAAAATCCCGGGGGTCGAAATCAGGGTAGTTGGCATTGACCAGGACAGCGCCCGTCTTGGCGTCCAGGACAACAACGCAGCCTCCCGGCGCCTCCAGGATCCGCTCCCGGTGCCTGCTGCCCCGGTACTCCATGATCTTGCGTTCAAGCTCATCCCGGGCCAGCTTCTGCAAATCCATATCGATGGTCATCTTCACCTCGTTGCCGGCCAGGGGGAGGTGTTCGATCTCCCCCGGGTAGGTGACGGGTTCGGCCGCCCCTTCCGCGTACCACAGGTCAAGGGTATAGGAGCCACTCTCCCCCCGTAGATAGCGTTCCGCCGCCTGTTCAACCCCCGTTTTCCCAACCACATCCTGGATGGAATAACCAGCCGATTTGAGGCGGTTGTATTCATTGGAGGAGATCTGGCCGACATACCCCAGGGCATGACCCACATAACGGCTGTCCGCCGTGTAACGGCGCTTGTAGTGTTTGGTGATGACAAGGCCCGGGAACCTGTAGTTCTGTTCAATGAAGCGGGCGGCCAGATCCTCCGGGACCTGGTCCGCCAGTACAAAGGGCTGCCGGCTGGCAAAAAGCCAGTTGTTCTCCAGGATCAGGTAACGGAGCTGCATGATCAGGAAGGCCTCGCCGTCCGAGTAAAGGCGGCTCCCTGACATCCGGTCCGGTTCAATGACAAAGAAATCGTAGAGGAGATAGTCGAAGAATTCGTCTGGATCCTCCCGGACCTGGCGCCGCTTCTGACGTTCGGTCACGGCCTTGTCCGGCTCAATGAGATTGAAGAGGTCCTTGTCCGTCTGCCAGTCCAGGATCTCATCGTAGGTCCGGCGGAAGACAAAGCGGAGTGACTCATCCCTTTCAAGCAGATCCCGATCCCTCAACTCCTCGGGCAGATCAAACCAGGTCAGGAGCGGACTGTTGAAATCACAGCCGTAGTCACGGAAGACCAGGGCGATGTCGAGCAGGAAACGGTTGAGCTGGTCATTGGCCATCTGGGTGGAAACAAGCTCAACCCGGTTGACGGCATCCGAAACCGCCAGGGGCAGGCCATTGCGGTCGACAATATCACCGCGCGGGGCATCCAGCTTGATCTCGCTCATGCGGCCTACCGTCTCGGGCACATAGACCTCATGGCTGCCAAATAGCTGGAGGGCCCCCGTCCGGATCATGATCAGGAACAAGGCCAGGGCAATCAGGGCCCCCAGGAGGGCGAAACGGCTGCCGCCCGGAAAGAGCGAATAGCTCCGCTTGGCTCCCGCCTTCTGGATGGGAGGCCCGGCCAGGTCAGACATCCAGGGCCTCCTCCGCCGCCAACCCCGCCCGTTCCCGTCTCTTGAGGGCTTTCCAGTCACGGAAGGCCAGCCAGAAGTAGCCGGTTACCAGGAGGGCAGCCAGGGCATTGGAAAGGATCTGGGCCGGCAGACGGGAAAAAGACTGTCCCAGCAGGGCCGGGAGGCTACCCTCCAAAGGCCCCAGGGGGACCATATAGGCGACGATTGAAAAGACCACGGCCTGGACCAGGCTCGCGGCGACAAGGAGTATCCCCCCTCTCAAGGCGTAGGGCCGCCAACCCTCCCGGGCCAGGTAGCTGCCGCAGAGGCCAAAGGCCATGAGGAGGAGCATGCCCGGGCCATAACCCCGGCCGGCGGCATAATCGCTTATGAAGCCGGCAAGCAGTCCCAGGATAAAAGCATCATTGCCGGGTGTCCAAAGGCCGGCCAGGAGGGGGAATATCAGGAGGAAGGCAGGTGGCGGGAGGGCGGGATTGAGGGTGAGGTAAAGCTGGACCAGGGCGAAAAGCAAAAGGCCGGGGGCGTAGACGGCGATTCTCCTTCCCAGGGTCGCTTCAGGCTTCATGATCGCGCTCCATCAGAACAAAGACATAGAGCAGGTGGTCAAGATCCGCGGCAGGCTTGACGACGCAGGTCACGGTTTTACCGTGCAGGTCCGTGCGGATCTCCACCACCTCCCCAATGATGATTCCCTCCGGGTAGGCCCCCCCATCCCCCGAGGTCACCAGCTGGTCACCGACCCGGACCGGCGTACCCTCCGCGATGTTATCAGCGACACAGAGGCCCTGTTGGCGGAGTTCCAGGTCGCCCCTGACCCGGAAGGAGGACCGGTAGGTCCCTTCCACCCGGGCGCTCACGGCAAAGGCCTCGTGAAGCAGGGGCAGGACCTTGCTGGAGGTCATCTCGGAGGAGTGGATCCGGCCGATCAGGGCCAGGTCCTGATCGATGACGGGCAGGGTCCGGCCGGCCTGGGCGGTGAGCCCCTGCAGCCTGCCGGCCTTTATCCTGAAAAGGTCAAAGAGGGGGCCGAGTTCGCGGTTGATGACGGCGGCACCCTGGATATACGTGTCTTCAAAGGTCGTGACCAGATGGAAGGCATCCTTCAATTCCTCGTAGGCCCTGATCTTGTCTTCATCCTGCAGGATCCGTAGATTGAGTTTTGCCTTCTCCTCCTCCAGCCTCGCGATTTGATCGCGCAGCCTCTTGTTTTCACTGACGGCCCCAAAGTAGGCACGGCTTGAATTTACGCTCTTTTGGAAGACCGAGACGACCGGATCGAAGACGCGGCCGAAGAGGTCGCCGAGACGCGAGCGCGTCGTCCCCGGCAGGGCCGTCAGAATAAAGGCCGCCAGCAGACCCGCCGAAATAAGGACAATCACCATGATCCTTGGACCACGTCGTTTCACAGTCAACCGGCTCCTTCCGCCATCCGTCACCTCCAAGGAATAACGGAACCAGTTTAGCATAAAGCGTCAAAAACAGCCCCTCAGAAGAGGCCCAGCCGGCTGAAACTGGCGGAGGATTCAGCACCGACAATGACGTGGTCAAGGACCGGTATCCCCATCATTTTCCCCAATTCAGAAAACTTGCGGGTGGACTCGATGTCGGCGCGGGAGGGCGAGGGGTCTCCGCTTGGATGATTGTGGACCAGGACAAGGGAAGCCGCGTTTGCCTTGACCGCCTCCCGGAAGATATCCCGGGGATGGATGACCGCGGCCGCCAGGCCGCCCTGTGATATCCTGACCGACTTGATGATCCTGTTCCTCGTATCCAGGAGGAGGACATGGAACTCCTCCCTGGGCAGGTAGCGCATGGTCGCTTCCACGTGACGGATGACGTCATCCGGCCCTGCCGCCGGCGTCCTGACCTCAGCCTGTCGTTCCGCGACGGCCCGCTGGCCGATCTCCACCGCCGCCAGCACCCGGATGGCCTTGACCCGGCCAATCCCCGGTAGCTCCCGCAACTCTTCAGGACTGGTTTCAAGCAGTCCCTTGATCCCCTCACATTTCAAGAGCAGCCTTTGCGCGATCTGGACGGCCGTCTCCCCTCCCCGTCCCGAGGTGAGGATTATGGCCAGGAGCTCCGCATGGCTGAGCGAACGGACCCCCTCTCTTTCGGCTTTCTCATAGGGCCGCTCACTTGGTGGCAGTTCCTTCATGGTCAGGGAGGCCTGTGGGACCTCCTGGTCTCTTGACATCTCCTGATCTCCTTTCTTGTTCCCCGCCCGACAGGCAGGGGAAAAACCGGCTGTCCGAGCCGGTCGACCAGATGAGATCAACTTATTTCAGAGGGCGGAGTCGGGCGGATCCCCGGTCAGGCCGGTCCACAGGCCCGGATGACCAGAATGGCCAGGGCATCCTCCCCATCGAGCTTCCCGGTCTTGACGGCCAGGTCCGCCTGAAAACAGGTTTCCAGCAGGGCCTCCAGTCTGCCGGCCGTGAACCGCCTGGCCTGGCTGGCCAGCTTGCCCGCGAAAAAGCGGCTTTGCGTCACGCCGGAGGCCAGGATCCTGTCGCTGGTTTTCGATTCCTTGGCAACCAGAAGGTCCCGGGTCTGCCGGGCCAGCATGGTTTGGATGAAGAGGGGGGCCTCCCTGCGGGCCAGGAGGATGTCCAGCTGTTCAAGCGCCCGATCGACCTTGCCGGCCGCGATGGCATCGGTAAGGTCAAATATTTTGCCGGTCAGATCCTCCCGGCAAAGATAGTCGATATCGGCCAGGCCAATGTCCTTTTTCCCCGTGTAGGCAAAATACAGGAAGACAGTCGTCAATTCATTCAGGATATCCGACATAGCGTAATCGCAGCGCCGGATCAGGGAATCGGCCGCCTCACGGGTAATACGGTAGCCTTCGCGGCGGCAGAGCCCGGATACCCACACCTGCAGGTCCCTTGTGGTCTGCCGGCCGAACTTGGCGGACAGGGCCCCGCTCTTTCGCATTTTCTTCAAGAGGCTGTTCTGGACCCCGGCCTCCTCCCTGAAAATAAGATGGCAATGCGGGGGCAGGGAGAGGAGGGCCGTCTCCAGGTCAGCCGGGATCAGGTCCTTTGACCTTGAACTTTCAAAGAAACCGGTCCTGTCCAGGCTGATCACCTTGTTGACCGAAAAAAGGGGCGGAGTGGAAATCTCCGCGAGAAGGGCCGGGGCGTCAATCGATGCCGGGTTCCCGTCCCCCTTGAAGCTGACGCTGTCCAGGCTTTCCGAACCCGGGGTAAGCAAGGCGGACAGGAGCCTGGCCTTGACCTGGCCAATCAGAAAGACTTCCTCCCCCGTCAGGATGTAGGCGGGCCGGTCGATCGCCCGGTCAAGATCCTCGACCGTTTCATGGTAATCCATCCATTTTTCCGCCACTGGTATCATCCGCTTCTTCCCCTGCCCGCAGGGCCTCTTTTCCCTAGTCCAACCACCTTTTAATCCTACCCTTTCCTCCCCTTATCTTCAACAGAATGGCCCCGCTCCGGTCTGTCCGAAGCACTTCGATCGACCGCTCCCTGAGCCTGTCGATCAGCTCCTGGTGCGGGTGCCCGTACCGGTTCCCCTCCGCCACTGAAATGAGGGCCAGGCCCGGATCTACAGCTTCCAGGAAAGCCTCTGTCGTTGAATACCGGGACCCATGATGGCCGACATGTAGAAGATCCGAGGCCAGGGGCCGGTCTGTCCTGAGCAGGCTGGCCTCACCGGCGTCGGTCAGATCCCCCGTCATGAGCAAGCTGATCTGGTCAAGGGTGACCCGGGTGACCAGGGAGGCTTCATTCAGGTCCCCCGTCCGGTAACCCGCCTGGGGGTGCAGGACCTCTATCCTGAAGCCGGCAAATTCGATCCGGTCGCCCGCCTGGATCCGGTCAACGGGAACCTGGGCCTCCCGGGCCAGCCGGAGCAGCTCTTCCGTCATGTCCTCCTTGCCGTCCCCCGGTCCCTGCTTTCCGGTATCCCCCTCGGCCGGCAGGCAGAGGCGGTCGATCAGTCCCGCCTCCAACATCTCGGCCACGCCGGCGGCATGGTCGCTGTGGGCATGGGTAACCAGGGCCAGATGGATCCTTGTCACGGCGTAGCTCCTGGCAGCCGGAATCACCGTATGATAGCCCTGTCCCCTGTCGCCGCCGTCAAGGAGCAGGGCCCGGCCCCCCCTGCTGATGAAGAGGGTGGCGTCCCCCTGGCCCACATCCAGGAAGAGGACCTGATGACCCGCCGGCCAGAAGAAAAGGGCCAGGACCAGGAGGGTCCAAAGGAGCGTGACCAGGGCAGCCCCTTTCTGGTGAAGCCGGATCCTCCCCCCCTGCCCCCTCATAAAAAGAATGATCCCAAGAATCAGGGGCAGGAGCAGGAGAAACCATTTCAGGGGCAGGAAGGCGGCTCGGCTCCTGGCTGTGGATTCCGCCAGCCACTCGAAGAGGCGGACCCCGGGGGACAGGCAGGAAGAGAAGAGGGAAGCTGTCAGCCTGGCCCCACAGGAGGCCGCCGGGAATAAGGAGAGGATGGCCAGGGCCAGATAGGTCCCTGCAGTCAGGAAGGCCGCCAGGGGAAGGGCGAGGATATTGGCGATCGGGGCCAGCAGATGAAGGCCCGGGGCCGACAGGATCTGATAGGGCAGGATCACCGCCTGGGCGGCCAGGGAGAAGAGCAGGGACCTCCGCAGGTAGCCGGCAAGCCTGCCCCGGAGGTCCCTCTCCTGACCCGGGATCCTGCCAGCCGTGAATCTTACGGCCGCGGCTGTGGAGAGGCTCATCCAGAATGCCGTGTTATAGAGGGAGTAGGGCCGGAGGGCCAGGATAAGTGATCCGGCCAGGCAGAGGGAATTAAAGGGATCGCCCCGCCGCCTCATGGGCAGATCCAGCTGTGAGAGGAGCGAAACCGTTGAAGCGCGGCTGATGCCGCTTTTCCAGCCACTCAGGACACCTGGCAGGAGCAGGAGGGGGATCAGGAAGGCCTGCCGCAGGCGGCGGGGGAGCCTGAGTCTCCCTGTCAGTCTTAAGAAGGGGGTCAGGATGAAGAGGAGGTGGGTACCTGAGACACTGGTCAGATGCGACAGGCCGGCCGTCCTCAGCATGTATTTCTGACGGTCGCTGAGGAGGCGCGTGTCACCGACCGAGAGGGAGAGCAGGAAGGGGCCCCCGCCCTTCAGCCAGAAGGGACTGTGATCCGAGCGGACCTTATCCCGGATGAGTTGGGGAAATCTCCTGATCCCCAGGGTCAGGCCCTCCTCCTCCAGGACCTGGACCCGGCTGGCGTTTCCTGTCCAGACCGCCCCCTTTGTCCAGAGCCAGTTGCGGCGGGAAAAGCCGCCTGGATTCCTGGTTCCCTCCGGAATTTCGAAGCGGGCCCTGCCTTCGACCCGGTCTCCCTTGCGGCCTGGCCGATCCATCCAAAGGAGGACGGGGGTGCCATCGGCCAGGACCAGGGTCTGCGCCCGTGACCCTCCCGTGTCTCCCGGCACCGGGGTCCCCGGATCCTTGATCACGGCGGAAAAGGTGATTTCCCCGGCAGGCAGTCCCCTCTCCCAGCGCCTGATCCGGAACTGTGTCAGACAAAACACCGTCAGGATGACCAGGAGGAAGAGGATGGATCCCGGCCGGAGGGCAGCCCTTGCCAGGCGGTCTTTGAATCCCGGATTCTCGGTCATAGGAGGATTATGCTTCTTTGCCCCGGTCTCCTGTAACCGGCCCCCCCCTTCAGACTGCCGGGATCTGTCAAATCGCCCCGTCGACGTGGGCGGCGATTATCTCCCGCAATTCAAGGATCTTCTTGTCACGCGGATTGAGGCCGGCGGAAACCGACAGGGGCGGCAAGGCCTTCCGCCCGTATTGGCTGGCATAAGCTTGGATGACTTTGAGCGCCTCCCTTTCCGCCTTCAGAACCTCCTGGCGGGACAGCTTATCCGCCTTGGTCAAGACGATCTGCCATTCGAGATCGAAATGACACAGGTAATCCAGCATCTGCAAATCCAGTTCCCCGAATCCCCGCCTGATATCCAGCAGGAGAAGGACCAGGTCGATGGGCCGGCCCGCCTCGAAATAGGCATTGGTTACCTTGGAGAAGCTGTCCCGCTCCCGGCGCGAGGTCTGAGCGTAGCCATAACCCGGGAGATCGACGAAATAGCAGTCGGGGGAGACCTGGTAGAAAAAAACCATCCGGGTCTTGCCCGGGGTCTTGCTTGTCCTGGCCAGGTTTTTCCGCTGGCTGAGCGCGTTGACCAGGGTTGATTTACCGACATTGGACCGGCCCGCGAAGGCGATCTCCCGTCGGGAGGGCTTGGGAAACTGGCTACTGGTAGCCGCCGCTGTATAGGCGACGCCCGCCGTCTCCCGCCTGGGTTTTCTTGTCGCTGCCATAGCCGGCAACCCCCTTTCATCTGTTATAATTATGCCACCGGAGGATTATTAATGCTGAACCTTGCCTTCCCGGCTGATCAGTCCGTTGAAAACCAATTTAAAGTGGAGCCAGAACTTGACTCTTGCGGACCGATCGGTTTGATCACCCAACAAATTGATCCCGCCCTCGCTGAACGCGTCAACCACCAGCTAAGCATCAGAAGACAGGCCGTCGCCGCCCAAAAACCTGAATTGATCGATATCCCCGGCTATGTCCGGGAAGAGTATCGGATTGCCGTTGACCTTTCCCGCTTCAGGTCGGGTGAGGGCAGGGCCCGGGTCATCGACAGCGTCCGCGGGCACGACCTCTTCATCCTGACGGATGTCCTCAACTACGGCGCCCATTATAACCGCTACAGCGAACCCGTGTCCATGGCGCCCGACGAACACTTCCTGGACCTGGTCCGCCTCATCCTCTGCACCCGCGACTCGGCAGCCCGCATCCATGTCATCATGCCCTATCTTTATGAAGGCAGGCGCTTCCGGAGGACAGCCAGGGAATCCCTCGACTGCGGTGCCATGCTCCGCTACCTGTTCGGGCTGGGCATCGACAGCTTCATCACCTTTGACGCGCACGACTCCCGGGTCGCCAATGCCGTTCCCAATTCCAACTTCGAGTCCTTCCCCACCTCCTACCAGAGCATCCGTACCATCCTTTCGACAATTCCCGACCTCCGGCTGGATGGGGATTCCCTTATGATAGTCAGCCCCAATGAAGTCAGCATCAACCGCAGCATCTTCTTCGCCTCCTCCCTCCAGGTGCCCCTGGGGATCTTCTATTCCCGCTGTGACTTCCAGTATGTCGGGACCGAACTCCGCCAGGTCGTGACCAAGACCTTCCTGGGAGAGTCGGTGGAGGGCAAGGACGTCATCATAGTCAGCGACATGATCGACAGCGGCGGTAGCATGATCGCCTGCGCCAGCGAGCTCAAGACCAGGGGGGCCAAGCGGGTGATCTGCGCGGTCTCCTTCACGCAATTCACCAAGGGGATCGCCCCCATCAGGCAGGCCTGGGAGAGCGGGATCATCGAGCGGGTCTTCTCGACCGATATGTCCTACCGGCCGCCGGAGGTGCTTTCCTCCCCTTGGTATACCGACATCCCCATGGCGGATGACCTGGCCTCCCTCATCAGCGCCCTCAATCACAACAGCTCCCTCATGCGCCTCACGGCCCCCGCGGCCCGCATCAAGGCCCTCCTGGAGGAAAGGGAGCCCTCAGAAGATAAAGAAGAAGCTTTGGACAGGCAGCTCTCCTTCGCGGATATGGAGTAGCCGGCAATCAGGCAGGAGTGATGGGATATGACACCCGAAGAAATCAAAAATGCAAAGAAGATAAGCGATAAGAATTACTATGTCTACGATCAGTACGGCAACAACCCCATGCAGCCGATCGCTCCCATTGCCCTCATCGCCCTGAAGGGGGCCAGGGAATTCTCCCTTGAGGTCAACCAGGCCCTGGTAGCCCGCCGGGAGGAGTATTTGACGGAAACTAAGCCGGATATGATCTCCCTGGGCTTCCTGCGTGAGGACTTCCATGTCCCCGTCAATACCTTCCGTTTTTCTTCAGGAGAGGGCAAGGCGGTCATCGAGCAGACCGTCCGGGGCCACGATCTTTATATCCTCTGCGACGTGACCAACTACTCGATCACCTACAAGATGCAGGGCGCGGAGAATCGCATGAGCCCCGACGATCATTACCAGGACCTGAAAAGGGTGATCCTGGCCTCATCCGGCAAGGCGCGCCGGATCAATGTCATCATGCCCTATCTCTACGAGGGGAGGCAGCACCGCCGCAACGCGCGGGAGTCCCTCGACTGTGCCCACATGCTCATTGAGCTCGACCAGCTGGGTGTTGATAACTTCGTCACCTTCGACGCCCATGATGACCGGGTCGCCAACGCCACGCCCACATCGGGCTTTGAAAGTGTCCCGACCACCTATCAGGTGCTGGAGACCATGGTCAGGACCTACCCCGATATGAAGTTCCTGCACGAGGAGATGATGATGATCAGCCCTGACGAAGGCGCGATCTACCGGGCCATGTACTATGCCTCGGTCCTGGGCATCCCGCTTGGCACCTTCTACAAGCGCCGGGACTATACCCGGATCAAGAATGGACGCAACCCCATCATCGCCCATGAGTTCCTGGGCCAGCCCCTGGATGGCCGGGACGTCATCATCGTCGATGATATGATTTCCTCCGGGGAATCCATGCTGGAGATCGCCAAGACCCTGAAAGCCAAAAAAGCCCGCAAGATCTTCTGCGTCGCGACCTTCGGCCTCTTCACCGACGGTCTCGAATTATTCAACCAGGCCTATGAGGACGGGATTATCGACGCGGTCTTCTGCACCAACCTGATCTACAGGACGCCTGAACTGCTGGCGGCCCCCTGGTACCGGGATGTGAGCGTCTCCCGCTTTGTCGCCCTCATCATCGACGCCTTGAACCATAACGCCTCCCTCTCCTCCCTGCTCGACCCGACAGCCAGGATCAGGAAACTTCTCCGCGCCGTCGGCGACGGCCAGTCCTGAACTAGAGGATCCGGGGACCGAGGGGCAGGCCGCCGATCAGGTGAAAGTGCACATGCATGATGGTCTGCCCGGCGTCCTCGCCGCAGTTGTTGATCAGGCGGAAGCCCTGCTCTTCCAGGCCGCAGGAGCGGACAACGGCAGGCAGGGCCTTGTGGACCTTCTTCAGGGACTCCCGGCCGACAGGATCGGCTGACATGTCGAGAAGATTGGGATAGTGCCTCTTGGGCACCAGGAGGACATGGACGGGGGCGACGGGATTGAGATCCTCAAAGGCCAGAACGTCCTCGTCCTCATATATTTTTTTCGAAGGGATCTCCCCCGCTACGATTTTACAGAATACGCAGTCTTCCATATGGTCTATCCTTCCCGCCTCGCGGCTGCTTCACTTATCAGGCGGCGGACCTCCTCCAGGGCCTGATCCACCTTTTCAACCTGGCGGCCGCCCGCCTGCGCCATATCAGGTCTTCCACCACCGCCACCGCCTGTGATCCTGGCGGCTTCGCGGACCAGATCCCCGGCCTTGATGCCCTCCTTCACCGCGGCAGGGCCGGCCATGGCCAGCCAGAGGACCTTGTCCGTCAGGACAGAGGCCAAAACAATGACGGCAGTCTCCCCCAGCCGGTCACGGAAGCGATCGCCCGCCTCACGCAGGCTCCCGGCCTCATAGCCTGAAAAAACATGGAAGAGGGTCCGGAAGGGTCCGATCCCCTCCTCCTTTGCCGCAAGCCCCTCAACCGACTCAGCCAGCTTCCTGTCCTCCAGTTGCTTCGCGGCCTGGCGGAGCTCACGTATATGCTCATCTTGAGCCTCCAGCCTGGCCATCAAGCCCTCCCGGGTGGTCCGCAGATGCTGGCCCATCTGATGGATGAGCTCGGCGTCCCCTTCCGCCTCCTCCATGGCCCGGGCCCCGGTGACAGCCTCGATCCGCCGGACACCCGAGGCGATGCCGCTCTCGGAAAGGATGCGGAAGAGGGCTATCTGGCCCGTTGACTTCAGGTGGGTACCCCCGCAGAGTTCGCGTGACAGGTCGCCGCAGGAGATGACCCTTACCGACTCACTGTATTTTTCCCCAAAGAGGGCGACCGCCCCCGCGTCCCGCGCCTCCTCCAGACTCATCACTTCCGTCTTGACAGGAAGATCGTCCAGGATCGCCTGATTGACAAAGCGCTCGATCTCACGCAGCTTCTCATAGGCCAGGGGGCCATCGTAGAGGAAATCGAAACGCAGCCTGTCCGGTGAGACAAAGGAGCCCTTTTGTCCGGCCTCCTCCCCGAGTATGGACCGCAGGGCCGCATGCAGGAGATGGGTGGCCGTATGGTTCCTGGCCGTCGCCTTCCGCTCATCCGGGCTGACCGACAAGTGGAGGGGCTGGTCGGGCCTGAATGTCCCCTCCTCGATCCTGGCCTTGTGGAGGATCAGTCCGTCCCCCGTTTTTTCGGCCGCCAGGATCCGGGCCCTGGCGGAGCCCTGCCTGGCCTGTCCCCGATCACTTGTCTGCCCGCCGCCCAGGGCGTAGAAGGGGGTCGCCCCGACAAGCAGATAGACCTCCTCGCCTTCCCCGGCCTGCTCGACAAGTTTCAGCGCCTTGCCGCCCTCGACTTCCTTCAGGAGGTAGAGGAGGGGGACCTCCCCCTCCAGCCGGTCGTAACCCTCGAAAACGGTCGGCTCCAAGGCACGGACCTGTTCAGGCAGGGCAAGGGTCCCCCAGGCTGTCGCCGTCTTCTGAAGAAAATCCTCCCGGGCCCGGGTCCGTTGTTCCTTCATGGCTGAATCAAAAGCGGCCAGATCAACCTCCAGGCCCTGTTCACGGGCGATCTCCACCGTCAGCTCTATGGGGAAGCCAAAGGTATCGTGCAAAAGGAAGGCCAGATCCCCGGGAAGGGTATCGGAAGCCCTGGCCTTTTCCGCCTCACAGGCCTCTTCCAGCAAGGCCAGGCCCTGCCGGATGGTTTTGTCGAAACGTTTCTCCTCGGTCTCCAGGACGGCCAGGATGGCCTCCTCCCGCTGCAGCTCCGGATAGTGCTCCTTTGACTGCGCGATGGCGGTCCGCATGATTACCGAAAGGAAGGGCCGGTCCAGGCCCAGGAGGCGGCCCTGCCTGGAGGCGCGCCGGATCAAGCGCCTGAGGACATAGCCCCGTCCCTCGTTGCCCGGCAGGATTCCATCGGCAATCATCATCATGGCCGAACGCACATGGTCGGTGATGACGCGGACGGCGATGTCGTCTTCCTCCCTCACCCCATAGGGGGTGGAGGTCTCCTCGCAGACCCGGTCCAGGATGGTCCGGATGGTATCGACCTCGAACATGCTCCCGACATCCTGGACCATGGCGGCCATCCGTTCCAGGCCGGCTCCCGTGTCAATGTTCTTTTTTTCCAGCGGGAGATAGGTCCCATCCTCCTGTTTATCGAACTGGGTGAAAACAAGATTCCAGTATTCAATGTAGCGGTCACACTCACAACCGACCCCACAGTCGGGTTCTTCACATCCATACGCCTCTCCGCGGTCAAAGAAGAGCTCGGAGCAGGGCCCGCAGGGGCCCGTCCCATGCTCCCAGAAATTCTCCTCGTCAAAACGTGAAAGCCGGTCGGCGGGTAGCCCTGTCTCCAGCCAGAGATCGTAGGCATCCTGGTCCTCAATATGGACCGTGGCGTAGAGGCGGTCCTCAGGCAAACCCAGCACCCTTATGGAGAAATCCCAGGCCCATTCGATGGCCTCCTTCTTAAAATAATCGCCGAAGGAGAAATTGCCCAGCATCTCGAAGAAGGTACCATGGCGGTCCGTCCGTCCCACCCTTTCTATATCCGGCGTCCGGATGCACTTCTGGCAGCTTGCCACACGGGGTGAAGGCGGTGTCTTCGCCCCGGTGAACCAGGGTTTGAGAGGGGTCATCCCGGCATTGACCAGGAGGACGGAAGGGTCATCCTCGGGGATGAGCGAAAAACTTGGCAGGATGAGGTGGTCCTGCTCCTCAAAATACGCCAGAAAGCGGCTTCGTATGGTATTGAGACTCAGCGGTTCCATGGATTCTCCCTTACAGATAGTTGCAAAGGCCCGGTCTGGCCGGGCCTTGTCTACAGCTTCCGCCCGATTGGCGGCTATTCGCCCAGTAATTCAGACAGGGGCGGGATTGCGATTTCGTTCCCGACAAAGAGATTGGAGACACTCTTGTTGTTGTATTCAGCCAGTTTCTCACAAAGCGTCTCACTGGCCCGGTCGTAGTATCTGGAACAGATACCCCACCAGGTATCCCCCTCGGCGACCACGTGGATCTTGTCCTCACCTTCCGGTTCGGTCGGCTCCGTCTCAGTCGGTTCGGGCTCTTCCGTGATCTGGGGCAGTGTCGGCTCCGTCTCCACGAACTCGGGTACCGATATACTGGGTTCTGTCTCAACCGGCTTCTTGCCGCCGGAAAGTAGTTTGATCAGGGCCACGATACAAATCAGGATTATGGTGATCAGGATGGCGTAGAAGACAATCCTTCTCGTCCGGTCCGACCCCTTGCGCGGCCGCCTCCCGTACCCGTCGTCATAGTCGTCATAATCGCCATAGGGATCGTAGGCCTGACGGCCGCCTCCCATTTCATCATCCCCTTCCCAGGGGTCATCGCGACGGCCATAGTCATCATAGGGCGCGGGGTCAAGCTTCCGCCTTTGCGCCGCCTGGGAATAGGCGAAGACAGGCAGGTCGTCCTCCTGGCTCCCACCGACCGGCGGCTCGGAGAAGATATCGCTCTCCCTGAATCCATCCCGACCGGTGAACGCGGAGGGGTGTGGGGGCTCATCAAAGATATCATCCCGGCCACCCCGGTCAATATGTGGCACAACAGTTTCAAAGGGCTCCGTCGCTTCGCTTACCGGAAGCGGAGGCAGGTCCCAGGCTGGGCCGCCGCTGTCCTGCGGGGGTTTCCGCCTGGTCCGGTCCACCATATCCTGACGCTCATAGCGTTGGGTCCGGGCGAGTCTGGGGTCGGCCGCCACGGGTTCGGGCGCCTGGGGCTCGGGCACGACCACGGGTTCCATGGCCTGGGTGGCAAAGCGGCCAAGGCTGAACTTGGGAGCCTGCTCACTGGTCCTCAATTCCTCCACCTTGGAAACGGCGACTTGTATCGGCGTACCAGGCATCTGGGAAGCGGCCGCCGTCAGCAGGGAGGCGGCGGCATCCTGCTGGTCTTCCGACTCAGACAGAAGCCTCATCAGCTCTTTTTGCCCAATGACATCGAATAATTCACCATTGCAGAGAACGAAGACATCACCGGTTTCAATCTGGGCGATGTTCGAATAGCGGATGGCCCCGGCCTCCCCGGCGATGAAATCCTCAATGCCTTCAACCTGGTCACCGAATAGATCCACCGGGTCCAGCCTTTTGGTATGGCCGGTCAGGGGGTAGAGGACCTCCTGCCTGTAGATGAAGGCCAGGCCTTCCCCCACGGTAACCGCCGCCAGCTCGCCGTCCCTGAAGACAATGCCCGCGAAATAGGGCTCACGCACCGACTCATCCGCAAGCTTCAGGCCGCCCGTCACATCGAGGGCCGCCTCTGCCAGGTCATTGATATCCGTGTCAATGTCGCCGGTGGCAAGATTGATCTGTCCGGCAAGTTTCTTGAGTGGTTCCTGCCAGGCGGATACACGATTGCGGGCATCCGAGGGATAGGCAAAAACGGAAACCAAAAAACCGCGGGCCTCGCGGTCATGCGTACTGTTGACAGCCCGCAATTCTCGTTTTCCCGGAAACTTCCCGTCAAGACAATAGGCATCCGCCACACCCTCGACAGGGTAATAGCGCGCATTTACCGTTGTAAGCAAGCGGGTCGTCGTCGGCACCGGTGCCATAGCCATAAAAAGCCTCCTAAAGAGATGTGATTTGAAACGGCTGTACGCGTTCCTGCTGTTTCTGACAGTCTATCACAAATGGCCGGCCTTTAAGTCAAAAGGCCGCAACAATAAGCTTAAGAATCACTCCCCCCGCAGAGGTATTCAGCCAAACGGATATCCTCGGCTGTCGTGATCTTTATATTGCGGGAGTCCCCTTGAACCGGCCGGACGGGATAACCGATCCGGAGCAGAATTTCCATGTCATCGGTCACCTGGGCCCCCTCCCTTTCGGCCAGGCGCGCGGCCTGCAGGAGGATGTCCAGATCGGCCCCCTGAGGGGTCTGCATGGCGGCAAGCCGTTCCCTCGGCAGGGTCTCCACAAACAGTTCACCGGATCCATCCAGAAGCCGGAGGGTGTCAGTGACCGGGACAACCGGCACTGCCCCGCATCGATGGCGGCCTATGGTCTCAACCAGGGCCGTGATCAGGTCAGCGGGCAGGAAGCAACGGGCCGCGTCGTGGATCAGGGCCAGGGTACGGCCCCGCCCTCGGGAGGCGATCCCCTTGAGGGCAAGAAGTCCGGCAAGAGCGGATTCCTGCCGGGTCGCCCCCCCCGTCACCACCTGGATGGAGCGGCCCGCAAAAGCGGAGGTCAGGATGCCTTCCATCCGGTCCTCCTCTCCCGCCGGGGCGACCACCACAAGCCCGGACAGGGCCGGATGCTCCAGGAGGCAGGCCGCCGCCCTCTCCAGGATGCTTTGCCCCCCCAGCTTCCGGAATACCTTGTTCTCGAAGTGCCCTGACCGGCTGCCCCGGCCCGCGGCCAGCAAAATGGCCAGGACCTCGAAGGAATCACCTGTCTCCCGCCCTGCCTTCAAGGTCGGGCCTCTTTCGAGAAGATCAGGTCGAAGGCCTCATTCAATTCGCTGACATAATAGAGGCTGAGCCCGGCTTCCGCTTCAAAGCGGCGGAGCTTGTCCTTGGCGGATGCGGGTACGATAAAGCGTTTCCATCCCGCCCGGTAGGCCTCCTCAATGGAGTCGGCCATCCTGGCGACCGCCCTTATCTCGCCGGTCAGCCCCACCTCCCCCAGGACGACCGCGTCAGCCGAAACCGGTTCATCACGGACACTGGAAAGGAGGGCGGCCAGGACGGCCAGATCGACTGAGGTTTCCTTGACGCGCAAACCCCCTGTCACGTTGACGTAGGCGTCGAGCAGGCTGAGATCGATTCCTGTCTTCTTCTCCGCCACGGCCATGAGCATGACCAGGCGCGACCGGTCGATCCCCTGCGCCATCCTGATTGGTGAGCCATAGTTGGACTTGACTGTCAGGGCCTGGATTTCCAGGAGAAGCGGCCTTGTGCCTTCCAGGACAGCGCTGACAACCGAACCAGGTACATTTTTGGGCTTGCCGTCCAGAAAGAGGCCGGTCGCCTGGCCGACGGAAAGCAGGCCCTTTTCGGTCATTTCAAATATCCCGATCTCATCCGTTGAGGCGAAGCGGTTCTTGTAGGCCCGAAGGACCCGGAGCCAGCCATCCTTCTCGCCTTCAAAATAGAGGACCGTATCGACCATGTGCTCCAGTATCCGCGGTCCCGCGATCGCCCCTTCCTTGGTGACATGCCCCGTCAGGATCAGGGTAATGCCCAGGGACTTGGCCAGCCTCAGGAAACCCATCCCCGCCTCCCGGACCTGGGACACTGTCCCAGGCGCCGCCGCCAGGTCCTCCGAATAGACAGTCTGTATGGAATCAACGACGGCAACGGAGGGACGGCCGTCGACCAGCGCCTGCTCGATCGAGGACAGCTTGGTCGTCGTCAGCAGGGGGATCTTCCTGTCACCCAGGCCCAACCTCCTGCTCCTCATGCCAATTTGGTCGGCGGATTCCTCTCCGCTGATATAAAGTACGGATTCCTCTGCCAGGTTACCCAGGATCGCGAGGGCCAGGGTCGATTTGCCAATCCCGGGATCTCCGCCCAGGAGGAGGAGGGAACCGGATACCAGGCCACCTCCCAGGACCCTGTCCAGCTCCGGGATGCCGGTCGGCCTTTTGAGTTCCTGGGTAGGATCAAGGCTGGAAAGGTCGACTAGGGCGGCATCCGCCTCCTGCCCTCTTTTTGTCTCCAGCCAACTCCCCGCCCTGAGACCGGCCTTTGTCGGTCCCGCTTCCTTCTGGGCGAAAAAGGAGTTCCAGGCCCCGCAGGCAGGACAGCGGCCAAGCCAGCCGCTGGTTTCGTGCCCGCATTCCTCACATACATAAAGGACCCTTGCTTTTGCCATTCCCTTCCCCCCCATGCCTAAATCCACATAAAGTATATTGGAAGGGACCATAAAATGATAGAATACTTAGACCGATTGATTATTAATCGCGGCATTGCGGCCGGTCGCCCGGCCACCCGGGCTTACCCAGCAGACCCCTGGCTACCCCCGAAGGAGGAGATGGCTCATGTATAAACAGTTCCCCGACCCCTCTATCCTGGATCCCAGTTTCCAGGAAAAATTTGAGATTCCCGATGAGACCATGTATTCGATCGTCGAGGGCATCTGTCGGGCAAGACCCGGCGAACCCGCCCTCTCCTTTCTCGGCCGCCGGCTGACCTTTGGCAGGCTGGAGGAAGAGATCGAGGCCTGTGCCAGAGGCTTGACCGCCCTGGGCTTCCTGCCCGGTGACGTCTTCGCGCTTTGCCTGCCCAATATCCCGGAAACCGTCATCTTGTTCTATGCTGTCAACCGGCTGGGTGGCATCTGCAACATGATCCACCCCCTGGCTCCGGCCGCCCAAGTGCTTGAAATCCTTGAGGAAACCGGTAGCCGCTACCTCTGCTTTCCTGAGATTTTCCTGGATCGCCTGGCCCCACAGATCGACGCCAAGCGACAGGAGACACCCCTGGAGCGGGTCGTGATCACGCCCATGGCCCGGTCGGGCGATCCCTTGAGCCGGTTTGGCCTCTGGCTGACCAAGGGCCGTCAGGCCAACCGATCCATGCCTAAAAATGAGGCCTGGACCAGCTGGGATCGGATGCTGGCGCTGGGCCGACAGGCAGGCGGCGAACTGCCGGCTCCCGCCGATGACCCTGACCGGGTCTCCGTCTACCTGCACAGCGGGGGGACCACGGCCGCGGCCAAGACCATCATGTTGTCGGACCGGAATTTCAACGGGATTGCCTGCCAGATCTTCAGCGGTCTGGGCTTTCCGATCGACGATCCCCGCCCCTACGGGGAGTCCTTTGTCGATGTCCTCCCCCTCTTCCATGGCTTTGGCCTCTGCATCGGCATGCATGCCATGCTGGTCAATGCCGCCTGCTGTATCCTGGTACCCCAATTCTCAACCAAGGGCCTGGCCAAGATCATCCGCAAGGAGAAACCGACCATCATGGCCGGTGTCCCCACCCTGTTTGAAGCCGTACTCAATGACCCCGTCATGAAGACGGTCGATTTCTCCTGCTTCACCTCCCTCTTTTGCGGCGGAGACACCCTGACGCCTGAGTTGAAGGACCGCTTCGACCGCTTCCTGGCCGAACACGGCTCCACCAGCCGCCTGCGTGAGGGCTACGGCCTGACGGAGACCGTCACCGTCTGCAGCCTGACCCATGCCATCTCATCCGACCGCAGCGGTATCGGCCTGCCGCTCTCCAACATGGAGATGAAGATCATTGATCCCGAGACCAAGGCTCTCCTGCCTGACGGTGAAATTGGTGAAATCTGCGTCACGGGGCCAACCATGATGAAGGGTTATCTGAACCAGCCCGAATTGACCAGGGAGGCCCTTGTCCAGCACGAGGACGGCAAGACCTGGGTCGAGACGGGTGATCTGGGCTACCGGGACCCGGATGGTTTCTACCACTTCACCAGCCGGATGAAGCGTATGATCAAGGTCTCCGGCATCCCCGTCTTCCCTATCCAGATCGAGAACCTGATCGCGGAGATCCCCCAGGTACTTCAGGTAGCGGTGATCGGCATCCCCCATCCCTATCAGATGCAGGTCGTCAAGGCCTTCCTGCGGGTCAGGGAGGGAACGGACAGGGAGGCGCTGGAGGCCCAGATCGTCGAAAAGGTCGGTGACCGCCTGCTCAGATACGCGATCCCCAGGGAGTTTGAGTACCTGGAGGAATTCCCCAAGACCCTGGTCGGCAAGATCGACGTCAAACTGCTGGAAGAAAAGGAAAGTCAGAAGCAGGAAGCCAGGGAAGATTAGGGGGCCTGGACTTCCCGGCCCAGGGTCCGGCGGATGTATTCGCTGACCTCCCGCGGCCTTGCCGCCAGAAGGTCGGGGGCAAGGGCTTCGAGCTCTTCAGGCGCCCGAAAACCCCACTTCGCGCCGATGGTATGCATACCGGCCGCCCGGCCGGTCAGGATATCGATGTCACTGTCTCCGATGAAATAGGATCGGGCAGGGTCCGCGCCCAACTGACGCAGGAGGCTCAGGGTTGATCTGGGATCAGGTTTCAGGGGCACCCAGCGGCGGCCACCCCTGACGGCCGAGAAGAGCCCCGGGGGAAAACTGGTGGCCAGGACAGCCGGTGTCGCCTTCTGGCTTTTATTGGTGACAACGCCCAATTTGAGCCCCAGTGCCATTATATCCTCCAGCATGGCCGGGATGCCCTCAAAAGGCACCACCTTGTGGGTGCTCAGTTCCGCGAAAACCTGGCGGTAGATCCGGTGGGCCTCATCGATGATCGCGCGATCCTCCTGGCCCGCGGCCGCCATCATCCGCTCAACGAGTGCCCGTCTCCCCCTGCCGACAAAACCCTTGATCTCCGCCTCCTCGAAGGGGGGCAGGCCGAGTCTTTCAAGGGTCAGATTGCAGGAGGCAACCAGGGAGGGCAAGGTGTTGAGCAGGGTGCCGTCCAGATCGAAGACGGCGGCTATCTCTTTTCTTTTACGAATTACCGGCATAGGAATACCCCGTTGGATAGAAAAAGCGCCTGCTTTCTTTGAGCGGGCGCCTTTGGTGGACGATAAGAGATTCGAACTCTCGACCTCTGCGATGCGAACGCAGCGCTCTCCCAACTGAGCTAATCGCCCGGGTCACGTCCGTCTATTCCCGGACGCCAAGTCATTTTATCATATGCTGGGTATTTGTCCAGCAAAAAAGAATCCTTCAGCCCAGATCGATCTCGAGCAGGACCGGGGTATGATCCTGCCGTGGGCCCGAATCGAGCATCTCCGACCTTCTGACCAGGCCGGCCAGACGGTCACTGACAAGCCAGTAGTCAATCCTCCAGCCCGCATTGTTGATCTTGCTGGTCCTGGCCCGTTGGGCCCACCAGGAGTAGACCCCGGTTACCCCCCCGTGAAGATGGCGGAAGGTGTCCGTGAAGCCCTGGGCCAGTAAATCGCTGAAGCCCTGGCGTTCCTCGTCAGTGAAGCCGGCGGTTCCACGATTACTGTCCGGGTTGGCCAGATCAATGGCCTCGTGGGCCACGTTGAAATCCCCTGTCGCCAGGACCGGTTTTTCCCTGTCCAGGGCAGTCAGGTAATCCTTGTACTGCCTGTCCCAGATCTGGCGATCCTCCAAGCGGAGCAAACCATCCCCCGCATTGGGCGTATAGACCTGGGTCAGGTAATAATTCTCAAACTCCAGGGTTATGATCCTCCCCTCATCGTCCATAGGTTCGGGCGCCCCGATACGGGGGCAGGTCACCTCTGGCTCCAGATGATCCCTGTACAGGAACATGGTGCCCGCATAACCCTTACGTGCCGGCTCCACGGAACTGCTCCAGACGACCCGGTAGGCTGGAAACCTCGCTTCAAGGAGCTCCTTGTGCTTTTTCCCCGGCCCGCCGGCAGGAAGCTTTGTCTCCTGCAAGGCGACTACATCCGGCTGGAGTCCGGCAATCATGTCCAGGACATCCCGGGACAGGTGGGCCCGGTCGGAAGACCCTGTCAGGGCCGCGTTCAATGAATCAATATTCCAGGATATCAACTTGAGCATAGGTCTCCATTCTTCCTTCCATCCTCCGGCCCCTAGCCATAGATCTTCCCGATGATCCAATTGGTAAGCCTGACGGGCAGGAACTTGAAGACCAGAAGGACTAGACGGTAGAAAAAACCAAGCCCATAATAGGGTTTGGGCCAGGTCTTGCCCGCGATCCTCAGCATCTTCCGCGCGATCAGGGCCGGCGCGGTCCCCCCTCGTTCATCCCGCTCCATGCGGGCAACCGACTCTTGGCAGCGTTCCCCGTAGACTGTCACCGGGCAGGCATCCTTGACCCGGTTGTCGGTGAAGGCTGTCGACACATCCCCCGGCATCAGGGCGATCGTCCTTATCCCAAAAGGCCTCAATTCAGAGTTCAGCGCCAGCGAGAGCATATTGAGACTGGCCTTGCTGCAGGAGTAGAAACTCTGGAAGGGCAGGGAGACAACCGCGGCAACCGAGCTGGTCAGTATGATCCGGCCCCGGGCCTTCTCCAGATAGGGCAGGCCCTTCCTGATCACTTCGACCGCGGAGAAGACATTGACATCGAACTGGCGGATGACCTCTTCCTTGGGCGTATCGACGATGGCGCCCGCGATACCATAACCGGCATTGGAAAAGAGCGCGTCCAGGGAATCGGTCTGTGCCGAGAGTTGGGCAAAGGCATTTTCCAGTGACTCCTGGTCCGTGATATCACAGGCGATCTGGCAAAGCCGGCCGCCCGGGGGGAAGGCCTCCTGGGGGAGCTTGGTCCTTGACAGGCTGAAAACCTGACAGCCGCGACTTAGAAGCAGGTCGACAAGGGCTTTGCCAATCCCCGAGCTTCCACCTGTCACCAAGGCTTTATCAATCCTGTACATGGCCCCTCCCCGTCTCCATCCTCTCTTCGGACGGCCTGATTCTAGCACATATCCGGCCCGGTCGCCCCGAAAGGAAAGCGGGCGACTGGCGTATAGGTCAGCCTGCCCTGATCAAAGTGGGACCAGAACAGGAGGAGCTCTTCTGCTTCAAAAGTCGGAAGATCAGTAAAGATTTCCTCAAATGCCCTTGAATGGAGAAAAGGACCTTCCGCATCCCGGGCCAGGGTCAAATGGGGCCTGTAGGGCCTGGTATCCCTGGTAAGGCCCAGGCGGGCCAGGGCCTCCGCCTCCTTCTTCCGGTAGCTGAGCAGGACCTGGTCGGCCTCAAGATGCCAGACGATCAGGCTCCCTCCCCGGCGCCGGCGGAAGAGGCCGCCGCCCGCCGCCCTGATGGAGGGCCGGCCCGACCTGCCGAGGGCTCCCAGAAGCTCTAGGATTTCTTCCTCCCTCCTGGTCTCCCCGATGAAGTTGATCGTAACGTGCAATCTTTCAGGGGGAAGGAAGCGGCCCCGGACCCCTTCTTCCTTCAGGGCCTTCTCCGTCCGGGCCAGGGCCCTGATCCAGCTTTCCGGCAGGCTGATGGCTGTAAAGAGTCTCTTTTCACGCTTTTCCATATTTCTATTTTCTCAAAAGACAAGCCGCTAAGCCAGGCGAGGGAAAAGCCCGGCTCCTTGCAGGGTGCCGGGCTTCGCCTTCAGCCGTACCTGACGTACGGCCTCACGACTTTGTCAGTCAGTTTTATTTACCGAACTGCGCGTCGTTATTGCCGCTGGTCGACGTCCACATTTCAAGCATGTTGATGGGGTCGTTGAAGTCAGCGATCCAGCCGTGGCGGGCAACGTCATAGTTACCGGCTTTTCTCTCGGCCAGTGTCGTATCCCAATCCATCTGGTTGGAGGTCATCTCGATGCCGAGCTCCGCCAGGTCTTCCATGATCAGCTGCGCGATGGCGGCGTGGGCCTCGTGCGTGTTGAAGAGGTAGTCGATGTGGATGGGGTTGCTGTCAAGCAGCCTGCCGTCGTCATCGAGCTCGAAGCCGGCTTCAACCAGCATGTCCCTGGCCTTGTCAAGATCCTGCTCATAGGCATAGTAGCCCGCAGATTCTTCGTCAGGATAGGTGTACTTGTCAGTATTCTGTTTGAACTCGTTCCCCGTCCCATCCAGCATGAGCGGCGGGAGGAAGCTGTTGGCCAAGGTCTGGCCTGTCTGGCCGACCGCGTCAACGATGTACTGACGGTCGATGGCATACATGACAGCCCAGCGGACCTTCTTGGCCTGTTCAACGGTCAGGCCGGCGAACATGTCGGACTTGACGTTGAAGATGACAAAGTAGGTGCCCAGATTGTCAACAACATGGAATTCAGGGTTCTTATCCTCGAGGAGCTGCTTGATCTCATCGGGCGGGACGTTGTCGATAAAGTCGAGATCGCCAACGCTGTAAGCCGCGTAGATCGTCGCGTCGTCATCACTCAGCATAAAGTCAAGCGTCTCGAGCTTGACATTGTCAGCGCGGTGGAAATTCGGGTTCTTCTCGAAGACGATCCTTTTGTTGTGGACCCATTCGACGTTCATGAAGGGGCCGTTGGAGACGTAGCCGCCCTCCTGTGTCCAGGCAGCGGGATCCTTGATGTTGCCGTCGGCGTCCCGGTTGTCCTCGGCGCCCTCAACGGAAGCCTCGTGGACCGGGAAGTAGGTCGGGAAGGCACACAGATCGAGGAAGTAGGCCGTGGGGGCTTTTAATTCGATCGTCAGTGTCTTGCCGTCTTCCGAAGCGGTGACAGCCAGATCATCGACATCTTCCGTGTCGTCTTCCGGCCAGCCCTTGATGCAGTCGAGCATGTAGCGATAGTCGGCGCCGACCTCGGGGTCAGCCGCCCGCTTGAGCGAATACTCGAAGTCCTTGGCGTCAAAGGGATCGCCATTGGACCACTTCAAGCCTTCACGCATGGTGAAGACATAGGTCATGCCATCCTCTGAGATGTCAATGCTTTCAGCCGTATCGGGTATCAGCTCCATATCCTCGTTGTAGGTAACAAGACCGGAGAAGGAGTTGACCGCCATGACAGCGCCGTCAACAGCTGAGTTGAGTGCCGGATCGATGAACTGGGGTTCACTTGCGATACAGAGCTTGAGCTCTTTCGCGTCACCGTAGGTCGCCTTCTCAAAATACTTGTAGGCGTAAGGGGTGACATAGTAACCCTTCAGATCAGGCTTGGCCATGTAGTTGTCGTTGTAGTGGTAGATGGGCACGATCGCGCCGGTCTCCATCAACATATCCTCAGCCTCATGCATGAGGAGTACACGCCCTTCCAGGTCGGTCGTTGTCTTGATCTCCTCGATCAAGGCATCGTAACCCGACCAGTCAAAGCTCGCGACTTCACCTGACGGCTCATCATCGCCTCCAGGTTCATCACCGCCGCTCGTTTCGGTCGCGGTAGGCTCGGGGCCCGGTGCAGGTGGTCCGCAAGCGACCAAGGTGAAGACCATGACCAACATCAAAAGAATTGTCAGTAGTTTCTTCATTCTTTCCTCCTTATTGCTTCCCGGGATCGGGAAGTTGGTTCCGGATGTCTGTGCCGGTCCGGTCCCGGCTGCCGCGCGGGACTTGCCCACACGGCGTACAGCCTATAATCTCAGTCCCACAAGCTGGCTTGTGTTCACAACTTAACGGTTCCAACAGGCGACGAAGTGCTCGCCGCCCCTATCCTCAAAGGGAGGGGCCTCCAGGGCACACTGCTCTGTCGCGTAGGGGCAACGTGTGCGGAAGGCACAGCCGCTCGGCACATGCAGTGGGCTGGGGACGTCCCCTTCAAGTACTATTCTATGACTCTCCCTCGCCGTTTTGGGATCAGGGATCGGAACGGCGGAGAAAAGCGATTCTGTATAGGGGTGGATCGGGTTCTCATTGATATCGTCCGCCTTGGCCAGCTCCACGATCTTCCCCAGGTACATGACCGCGATCCGGTCGCTCATATAGGTAACGACCAGTATATCATGCGCGATGAAGAGATAGCTGAGATCCAGCTGTTCCTGCAGATCCTTGAACATATTGAGGATCTGGGCCTGGATTGAAACATCCAGGGCGGAGACCGATTCGTCGCAGACGATGAACTTGGGGTTGATGGCCAGGGCCCGGGCGATGCCGATCCGCTGGCGCTGACCGCCGGAGAATTCATGGGCATACCGGGTGGCATGCTCCTTGTTCAGGCCCACCAGCCGCATGAGCTCGTAGACCCGCTCCCGCCGTTCCTTTTTTGTCTTGTAGATATGGTGGATGGTCAGGGACTCACCGATGATATCCTCCACCGTCATCCTGGGATTCAGGGAGGAGTGGGGGTCTTGGAAGACCATCTGCATATTCCGGCGCAGGGAGCGAACATTTTTTGAGGTGATCTTGTTCCCATCAAAGTAGACCTGGCCCGAAGTCGGCGGATAAAGCCACATGAGTGTCCTCCCGACCGTCGTTTTTCCACAGCCGGATTCTCCCACCAGGCCCAGGGTTTCCTTGTACTTGATAAAGAAGGATACGTCGTCCACCGCCTTCAGGGGCAGGGACTTGAAGAGGCCGGTCTTGACATCGAAGTGCTTGCTCAGTCCTTCCACTTCCAGAATATTGTCTGGATCGGGTTGGTAGAGGGAGCTGGTTGGTTTCCCGTTTTCCTTCAGGTCTGTCTCCCGGGTAAGATTCTTGTCCAACTGGTTCATACGCTGTCACCTCCTTCCGTATCCGGATCGCTGTCTCCGGCAAGTTTCCCCTCTTCCTGCAACTGGTTTTTGACGTTGACCCAGCAGGCCGCCGATTGGGTTGGGCTGAGGGGGATCTCCTCCGGTTGTTCCTCCAGGCAGATTTGCATGGCCGCCCGGCAGCGGGGCGCGAAGGCGCAGCCGGTGGGCAGGTTCAAAAGATCGATGGGGTTGCCGGCGATGGGGACCAGCCTCTCATCCGTTTTCCTCGACTTGGGGATGGAACGGAGGAGGTTCTTGGTATATTCGTGCTTGGGCGAATAGAAGATATCGTCCGTGGTTCCCCGCTCGCAAACCGACCCGGCGTACATGACGATGATCTCATCACACATATCGGCGATGACACCGAGATCATGGGTGATGATGATGACCGCCATGCCCAGCTGGCACTGGAGTTCGGCAATCAGTTCCAGGATCTGGGCCTGGATGGTGACGTCAAGGGCCGTTGTCGGCTCATCCGCAATCAGGATATCCGGCTCGCAGGCCAGGGCCATGGCAATCATGACCCGTTGGCGCATACCCCCGGACAGCTCATGGGGATATTGCCTGGCCCGCCGGCTGGGGTCATTGATCCCGACCAGGTTCAGGAGCTCCAGGGATCTCTCCCGGATGGCGCTCCCGGTCCGGTCCGTATGCAGGCGGATGGACTCGTCGAGCTGGTTGCCTATGGTATAGACGGGGTTCAGGGAGGTCATGGGATCCTGGAAGATGATGCTGATGCTCTCTCCCCGGAATTCTCTCATCTTCTTGTCGGGCAACTTCAGCAGATCGACTTCCTTGAAGAAGACCTCACCGCCCGTCACCCGCCCGGGATAGGACAGGATCTGCATGATGGAGTAGGCGGTCACGCTCTTGCCGCTCCCCGACTCACCGACGATGCCGAGCACCTTGCCCTCCTCCAATTCGAAGGACACACCGTTGACGGCTTTCACTTCACCGGCGTCGGTAAAGAAGGATGTACTTAAATTATTGACTTTCAAAATTGTCTCTGCCATGGCTACTTCCTCAACTTGGGATCAAATGCGTCACGCAAGCCGTCGCCGATCAGGTTCAGGACCAGGACAATCAGCGAGATGATGACGGCTGGGAATACGAGTTTGAGGGGATAGGCCTGCAGGCCCTGCCTGGCCTCACTGGCAAGCGATCCAAGACTGGGCATGGGGACCGCGACACCGAGGCCGAGGAAGCTCAGAAAGCTTTCCGTGAAGATGGCCGCGGGGATTTGCAGGGCGGTCGAGATGATGATGACGCTGATGCAGTTGGGCAGGATATGTTTGCGGATGATCCTGGCGTTGGAGGCGCCCATGGAATTGGCGGCCAGCACATACTCGTTTTCCTTGATCGACAGGATCTGGCCCCGGATCAGGCGGGCCATGCCCACCCAATAGAGGAGGCCGAAGACGATGAACATACTGATCATACCCGTCCCCAGCTTGGCCAGGATGGTCCCCTGTATCTGCTTGCCTATGGTCTCCTTGAGCACGAAGGAGAGCAGGATGATTATGAGGGTATCGGGCAGGGAGTAGATGATATCGACGATCCGCATCATGGCAAGATCGATCTTTCCTCCCAAATACCCTGAGATCGAGCCGTAGACCAGGCCGATGACCAGGACGATAAGACTGGCGAAAAAGCCGACCAGGAGGGAGATCCGGGTCCCGATGATGACCCGGATGAAATAATCCCGGCCCAGCTGGTCGGTCCCCATGACATGGGGAAAGAGCTTGCCCCCCCCATCTATGTATTCCTGTTCCTTCTCCGACCATTCATAGGGGCGGAGGTTGGTGACCGTCCGGTCCCTCTTGTTGTCTACACGGATGATTTCACTGTATTTGTAAGGAACGAATTTCGGGATGATTATTATGGCCAGGATGATCAGCAGCAGGACGATGACACTGGCCATGGCCATTTTATTCTTCTTGAAATTCTTGAAGCCGTCGCGCCAGAAGGTACTCGGCTCCCGCAAGACATCAAAACTCTGCTTGTCTTCCTCTGAGGCCCGGGTAAATTTCGACAGATCAAGCTGCATGCTCAAAGGACTTCTGGCAAACGGCTTCTCTTCTTTACGCATTCATCGGCCTCCTTAATCAAAGCTGATCCGGGGATCGACCAGTTTATAGATAATATCGCTCAGCAGGGTCATGATGACCATAAGGGAAGCGAGAAAGACTGTTGTCCCCATAATCATGGTGTAGTCACGGTTCAAAATACTCTGGACAAACTCCATACCGAGACCGGGCATGATAAAGACAGTCTCGACGACCATGCTGCCCGTCAGGGTGTAGGCAATCATGGGCCCCAGATAGGTGATAATCGGCAGGATGGCGTTACGGAGCGCATGCTTGACGACCACCATACCAGGGCTGACCCCCTTTGACCGCGCTGTCCGGATGTAGTCATCGGCCAGCACATCGAGCATGCTGGACTTGGTCAGTCGCGTTATGTAGGCGGCCGGGTAAAGGGAGAGGGAGAGGACTGCCAGGAAATAATTCGATTTTTCCCCGCTGTAGACCTGGAACCACCCCAGTTCCTGGGCAAATATCAAAAGTAGCAAGGTGGCCATGACAAAACCCGGGACGGACTGGAAGAGGGTCGTGAAGAAGATGATCACCCGGTCGGTCATCTTGTTGCGGCGGAGGGCCGCCAGCACACCCAGCGCGACCCCGATCACCAGGGAAACGAGGATGGAATAGCCGCCGATCCGTGCAGACACCGCGAACTTGGTCCGGATGGTCTTCATGATATCCCGGCCATTGCGCATGGATATCCCCAGATCAAGGCGCATGGCACGGCTGAGATACATCATAAACTGCTCACCCAGGGGCTTGTCCAGGTCGTAACGTTCCGTCAAGGCCTTGATTGTCGCCGGGTCAGAAGCCTTTTCCTTATCAAAGGGTCCCCCCGGAATGGCATTCATGGCATAGAAAGTTATCGCTATCACGATAAAAACTGTTACGATGGCCAGAAGCACCCGCTTCAACGCGTAACGCCACATAGTCCTGTTTCCTCCTCCTTTTATGAACTGCTATTGTGACTCAAAAAAAAGAAACACAGCTCTTGCCCCAAAGGCAAGGGCTTCAACAGAAAATACGGCTGGTCCCAGCCAGCTGCATCGTCCATCCTATGTATTTTGAATCCAACTCTCTTGGTCCCCAACAAAGTTTACCGCTTTCAGGGACCCCTGTCCATAAAATTGATCTTCTAAGCGCAAACTATTTTGTTAACGATATAGGAAGGCCTCCGCCTTGTCAATCCAAACAGGCTGTCCGGACGGGGCCTGGCTAGGCCGCCGTCTCGAACTGGCTGTTGTAGAGGCCGGCATAGAAGCCATCCAATGCCATGAGCTCCTCGTGGCTGCCCCGCTCAATGATCCTGCCCTCCTGCATAACCAGGATGACATCCGCGTTCTTGATGGTGGACAGGCGGTGGGCAATGATAAAGGAGGTCCGTCCTCCCATGAGCTGGTCCAGGGCCTGCTGGATACTGAGCTCCGTCCGGGTATCAATCGAGCTGGTCGCCTCATCCAGGATCAACATGGGCGCGTTCTCAATCATGGCCCGGGCAATGGTAATCTGCTGTTTCTGGCCCGCCGACAGATTCATCTCGTCGCCCAGCACGGTATCATAGCCCTGGGGCAGGGTTTCGATGAAGTGATGGAGACCGACCGCCTCACAGGCACGGATAACCTCCTCTTCCTTCACCCCTTCCTTGCTGTAGACGATATTCTCCCTGATGGTACCTTCAAAAAGCCAGGTATCCTGGAGCACCATACAGAATTGTTCCCTGACATGCTCCCGCCTGAGTTCACGGATATCGATCCCGTCAATGGTGATGGACCCGTGCTCTATCTCGTAAAAACGCATGAGAAGGTTGACCATGGTGGTCTTGCCGGCCCCGGTCGGCCCGACAATGGCGATTTTCTGACCCGGTTTGGCCCAGGCCGTGAATTCCTCGATCACATCCGATTCCATACCCTCATAGCGGAACCTGACATCCCTGAATTCTATGGAACCCTGGAGATCGGTCAGCTGCCTGGTCTTGCCGGTCTCATCCTCGACCTCCTCCTCATCGAGGAATTCGAAGACCCGTTCACCCGCCGCCGCCGCCGACTGGAGCCGGGTCGCCACCTGGGCAAATTCCTGGAGCGGGTGCGAGAAGAGGCGGATGTACATCATGAAGGCGACGATGACGCTGAAGGGAATCTGGCCACGGAAGACCAGGACGCCCCCCATGACGCTGACCGCTACGAAACCCAGATTGCCCATAAAAAACATCATGGGCATCATCATGGAGGACAGGGCCTGGGACTTGAAGGCGCTGACCTTCAGTCGGTCATTGATCTTGTCGAAGACCCGCCTCGCTTCCTTCTCACCATTGTAGGCCCGAACGATATTGTGGCCTGCGTAAATCTCCTCGACATGGCCATTCATATCACCCAGATCCCTTTGCTGGGCTACGAAATATTTTCTGGAGGCCCGGATGGTCAAGGCCATGAGGGTGAAACCTATCAGGGTCACCCCTACCGCCGCCAGGGCCATCCAGACATTGGCGATCAGCATCAAGACCAGAGAGCCGAAAAACAGGGTAACCGAGGAACCGATGGAGGCAATGCCCTGGTTCAGGGCCTGGCCCACGCCGTCGACGTCGTTGGTCACCCGGCTCAGGATGTCACCGTAGGAGACCCGGTTGAAATAGCTCATAGGCACCTTGTTGATCTTCTCCCCCACCTGCCTCCGCATACGTTTGGAGATGGTCTGCGATACCGTGGTCATAAAGAAGTTTTGCAGGTAGCTCAAAATCGCGTTCAGCCCATAGATGACAATGAGCCCTATTATGATGCCGTGGATGGCCTGGAAATCAATTGAACCCGCCAGCCCCTCTTCGATCACATCAACCATCCTGGCGAGCCGCCGGGGTCCGATGAGAGAGAGGACAGCCCCTATGGCGGCTCCGGCAAAGGACAGAAGTATGGGGAGCCATTCAGTCCTGCTGTAGCGGATGAGCCGGCCCCAGCTTCCCCTGAAATCCTTCGGTTTTTCAACCGGCCGGCCTATGCCGCCCCGGCCCCCACCCATTCTGGGAGGCTGCTGCCGCGCGCGGGTGGAGTCACCTATCTTGTATTCTTTTTGACTCATGACGCCAACTCCTCCATGGATAACTGTGACAGGGCGATCTCCTGATAGACTCTGCAGGTCCGCATGAGCTCGGCATGGGTTCCCGACCCGACCAGGCGGCCCTCGTCGAGGACCAGAATCCGGTCGGCGTCACGGATGGTTCCGATCCGCTGGGCCACAATCAGGCTTGTCTCGCCCGCTGTTCTTGCCTTCAAAGCCTCACGCAGGGCCTTGTCCGTCTTGTAGTCAAGGGCGGAGAAGGCGTCATCAAAGAGATAGATCCGCGGACTGCGGTGGACGGCACGGGCGATGGAGATACGCTGTTTCTGGCCACCCGAGTAATTGGTTCCGCCGCGGGCGACTGGCGCCTCATAGTGGTCGGGCAGGGTATCTATGAAGTCCTTGACCTGCGCGACAGAGGCGGCCTCATCCAATGATTGAGCCGATGACGGCCCTCCCTCGTTTTCCCCATAATCGATATTGTCCCTTATGGTTCCCGAAAACAGGAAGGCGGTCTGGGGCACATAACCAAATTTTTTCCGCAAGGCCCCCTGCTTGTAATCCTTGACATTGACCCCCTCGATCAGAACCTCCCCCTCCGTCGTGTCATAGAAACGCGGGATCAGGTTGAGCAGGGTCGTCTTGCCACTTCCGGTGGCCCCTATGAAGGCGACTGTCTCCCCCTTTTCCGCCCGGAAGGAGATATCCCTCAGGACACATTCCCCGCCGTCCGGGTAACGGAAGCTGACCTTGCGAAATTCGATCGCCGCCGCTTCCGGATCAGGGGATTCCTCCAGCAAACCATCCTTGAGGACGGGCTCCGTCTCGATGACCTCCCTTATCCTGTTGGCCGATACGGCAACACGGGGCGCCATGGCAAAGAGCATACTGAGCCGCATGAAGGACATGACGATCTGCATGGCGTAATTCATAAAAACAACCATGCTGGAGAAGAGGTAGATCCTTTCCTGGGCGCCGGCCGCGCTGATCAGGATGGCCCCAATCCAGTAGATGGCGATGCTGAGACCGTTCATCACAAGGCCCATGCCGGGCCCCTGCAACATCATGATCCGATGCGCCGTCAGATTGTTATGGGTCAAGGCCTCATTGGCCTCCTCAAACTTGGCCTCCTGGTAGGCCTCCGCGTTATAGGCCTTGACGACGCGGATCCCCAGCAGGTGCTCCCGGGCAATCCGGTTGATGTTGTCGGTAAGGCTTTGAATCCTTTTGAAACGCGGCATGGCGAATGTGAAGATGATGGCGATCAAAAAGAGCAGGATGACCACGGCTACCGACATGGCGATCGACCACTCCATCTGTCCCTGGCTGGTGATCTTTGTGATGGCCCAGACAGCCGTTATGGGCGCCGGGATCATGATCCGGATCAACATGCCGGTGTAGAACTGAACATGGGTAAGATCGTTGGTGGAACGGGTGATCAGGCTGGCCGTGGAGAAACGATTGATCTCCTCCATGGAAAAGGAGGAGACCCGGTCAAACTGAAGGATACGGAGACGGGTAGCGAAGCTGGCACCCACATATGCCGAGAGGGTTGAAACCAGGAGCATGACCAAAAGGTTGCCCAGGGCCGCCAGGAGCATCCAGCCACCCGTCCCAAGAATCATCTCCAGGGTATTACCCTCCGTCATGACAAGCTCGGTCACCCGCTTCATCAATTCAGGGATTTTCAGTTCAAAGAAGACCCGCAGGATAGTGAAGGAGACAGCGACCAGGGCAATCAGCCAATCCCGTCTCCCCATATACTTAAATGTTCTAATCATGTCTATTAGCGTTGGCCAGATCGCCTGATTTGTCAATAGGCTTTCTCACCGGGAACACCTTTCCAGCTTCCTCCAGCTCCGGACAAAACAAGACCCGCACTTGATGGCGGGGCTTGCTTACAAATCCAGGTTGTCTAAGATTTTATTTTATCAACTTGAACTTTCCTACCACGGGGAGTTCCTTGACCTTTCCATTCACGACATTGACGATACCGATAATGGACAGGACCAGAAGCGGTATGGAAAGAAGGAAGGTTATCCAGGTCACCGCAGGGTGCGCGACACTGGCGTAGAAGAAACGTATCCTCCAAACCGCCCCCAGGAGAATGTTGAATACCAGGAGAATGCCATAGAGAATTAGGAGAATCAGCCCCTGATTCGTGTGGTATCGGGCAAACTTGGACTCCTTGGCCGCAAAGAGGGGAATCAAGACCAGGATGCCCAGGTAAGCGAGCACTCCCATCATCTTGTTCTGGTTAATATCCTCCTGCGTGTACTCCCCTGTCGTATCCGGCGTATTCATAAAACCGGGGGGTTGGGGAGGGTAATTCTGCTGCTGATGGGGTTGCTGGGGCGGCGGCTGTGGGCCGCCAGGCGCGCTTGTAGCCTGATGCACTACCGGGGCTGATGCCATTGTCCCCCCGACCTGTTCACTACTGCTGTTTAAGTAAGCCATTCTCATTACCTCCTTTTTTGTCGTATCCGACTTTATCGGATGCTCACGCTCCTGCTCCAGCCGATATACAGAATGTTGATCTTCAGTCTTGTGATCCTGTACGAAGAGGCTTATCCGATCAGCACCACAACTCTAATTAGCACTAATTATACGGATAGAATCAATAAATAACAATGATCTTTAATAAGGTGTTGACTGTTACCGTTAATTCATACAAAAGGGTCATTCCATTTTGCCCCTTGCCGTGTCGATCAGGAAGATCGCCAGGTCCTTCCTTTTGGGCAGATAGTAGGGAAATCTCTTGGAGGCGGCCGGGATGAGCCTGTCCCCTACCGGGATCTCCCCTTGTTCCCCTTCCTCTGAGAGCTTATGAAATTCCATAAAAGCAAGGGCATCTTCCAAGGAACTGAAGGGTTGACCGAATTCAAAAGATGCTTCCAGCAGCTCGTAGGGGTAACCCTTCCCGCTCAAAAACTTCTCAAGTTCCTGAACTGATTCCCCTCCCGCGGGCCCGTCCCTCCTGCCGGCATTCACGACCCTGATCAGGAGCCGGTTAGTATGCTCCAGGCATCGGATCATAAGCTCCACCGGTTTTCCGAAAAAGACCATGAGACCAAGATCACAGGTCTCTTCAATCTCCCAGGCATCCCCTAATTGGGTCGTGATATTGTCAATCCTCTCTTCCTTGATCCGACCTTCCAGGCTGGCCAAAACAGCCTGATCACTGTCAATGCAGGTGATGTGGGAGACATAGGCCGCCAGCTCCTGGCTCAGCCGGCCAAGACCACAGCCCCAATTGCAGACCCGGTCGGTGGGTCTGAGATAGGGGATGAGCAGGCCGGCCACTTGCCGGTGGAAGGAAACGAAATCGCTTGCGTTCTCGTACCAGCGGATTTGTTCAGGGGTCCAGGTAAAGGCCACTTCAGTCTTCACCCGACCCAGCCCGGTACTGCCTTTGAAGTTCGCGGATCTCATCCGCAAATTCCAGAACCGGTCCTTCGACCAGGGTATCCCGGATCACCTCTTGAATGGGGAGGCTCCGAACCCGGCCTGGACTGATCCCCATCTCCTCCATCCACAGGACCAGCTGCTTGGAGCTGCTGGCGTAGACAATCCTGCCCAGACCCACCCAGCCATGGGCCGCAGAGCACATGGGACAGTGCTCACCCGAGGTATAGACGGTGGCCTTGGCCCTTTCCTCTTCAGTCATATTCTCGGCCGCCCACTTGGCAATCGCGAATTCAGGATGCTGGGTATGGTCACCACCGGCCACGTGATTATGGTCTTCCATCAGGACCTTTCCCTCGGCGGAAACCAGGACGGATCCAAAGGGCGCATCTCCCTTATCCAAAGCCTCCTTGGCCAGGTCAACCGCCCGGCGCAGGTGCTTCCTGTCCGTATCTGTAATCATGACTGTCCTCCTTTTTGTCTATTATAGGGGAGCTGATTTACAATTTATAGGCAGTTAACGGTCAAACAAATCGGCGTGACTGCCGGTTCTTGTCAAGGTCAGCACCAACGCGCCACGGTCAATCTTATATATCAGTAGCCAGTCAGTCCGAATGTGGCACTCTCGATGTCCACGCCAGTTTCCAGTGAGCGGATGATCCAAATTCTTTTCCGGCAATTGCTTCCCCGCGGCAAGCGTGCGGATAATTTCATCCAGCAAGTCTATGGGAAGTCCTCGTTTCATAGCAAGTTTGTAATCTCTTTTAAATCGGGTCGTCCAGGTAATGCCAAGTTTCATCGCTTCAGTTCAAGCAAGGCTTCCTCAACATCCTGAAAGCGCCTTGTATTTGGGCTGTCAAGAAGCTGATCCGACTCAAGGAGCGCAAGCAAGGTTTCCCTGTTTGGCTGATCCTTTCTTATCTCAAAAGGAAAGCCGCCGCTACGGATAGCCTGGCGCAGGAAGACATTGATCGCTGTTGTTAAATTCATTCCCAGTTCCCGGAACAGTGCCTCACTATCTTCCTTGATCCTCTTATCCATACGTACACTGAAATTTGTTTTATCAGCCATCTTATCACCTCCCAATCTTAAGTCAATTATATATGTTATACATTGCATTATCAACATATTACCAGTGTATTGCAAGTGTATTAGAAGGATATAATTTGGTTGTTTTTGCCATCAGCTGCCAGACATACAATAACCATCAATCGCATAAGATATTTGCATAATAAACAGGATTGAAATATTTTGTGTAGTATCAAAATACTAATAAAAATGATGAAACAGGGCATAATCCGGAATATCGAAACGCGATTGGTAATCACACAGCAGGAGGCCCAGAATGATTTCTTTCGGTGACAGGATCAAAGCAACGCCAATTATTTTGCCGAAGCAGGGAGCTGCGGAAAGACTTGAGCGAATTCCCCTGAACCGCAAAGTCCTGCAAGAAGGCGATCTTCAGCGTCTGATTCATGATTTCCCCTCCTTACTGCCAACAGATGAGGTCGAACCTGTTTCAACCCTTTGGTAGCTCTCTGAAGGGAGATTTATGCTGACGATTGGTCCATTGATAATCTCTTCATCAGCCCTCAAGGTTATCTCACAATCGTCGAAATGAAACTGTGGCGCAATCCTGAAGCGCGCAGGACAGTCCTTGGACAAATCATTGAGTACGCCAAGGTTATAAGCAACTGGCCTTTCCAAGATCTGGATCTGGCCGTTAAAAGGAAAAAATGCGGATCCCTCAGGAAAAACTCCCGGAGTCATAGACAAAATCCGTACGATCGCAGAAGTTCCCCAGACAGAAGAAGGCATACTCATTGATACTATAGAGAGAAATATCAAGCAAGGCCGATTTCTTTTTTTGATTGTCGGTGACGGGATCCGGGAAAGCACTGAGGTACTTACCAATTATCTTTCAAGTACTCCTCAGCTGCATTTCACCATTGCCCTAGTGGAATTAAAGCTCTACCAGACGGACAAGGGACTGCTTGTGGTTCCACAGATTGTTGCCCGGACAAGAGAGATTACAAGAGCAATTATCAGGATCGAAGGAAATCAACCGGGCCGCATCTCTATTGATACTGATGTGGGTCCTCCTGACCGGCATGATTCATCCAAACGATACAAGTTATCGGAGCAAGATTTTTTGAAAGACTATCCGAGAATGCCGGCAAGGATGAGATTAATTTCGCACAGAACCTGATGAGTGACGCAAAAGAAGCAGGCTATACCGTCGAAATGAAGCAGTCCAGTTTCTCCATCCGATATATAAATAAATATCACCCCAAACAAATGCTCTCCCTGCTCGGAGTCTATGCAAGCGGGAACATCTATGTGGACTTCCTGCCCAATCAGTTGAAAGATCTGAATCTTCCTGTGGACATTGCAGATCATTACTGGCATCAGCTGGGGAAAATTCTTTCAGGCTGTGAATACAAGGGAGGATCCAATGAACGGCAAATTAAGGAGGCGATTCCCAAGTATAGTGATATTTTGTCTGCTATGGGAGAAGTTGTGTCTGAAATAGACAAAAGAGCCGGACCATAACCAATCACAACCATAACCAAAAGACCCATTAGATTACAGACTAAAAAAACACCGGCCGCCTGACGACCGGTGTTTTGGCTCCCCCTGTTGGATTCGAACCAACGACCCTTCGGTTAACAGCCGAATGCTCTACCGCTGAGCTAAGGAGGAATATTGGT